>CAVQSC010000017.1:0-152247 GCA_963715375.1 uncultured Actinomycetota bacterium
GGCTACGTCGGCGGGCGGGACTGGGTCTACTCGTTGGGCTGCGTCGGACACGGCGTGTCCACCACGCACCTCAACGGGCAGACCATCCGGGACCTCGTCCTCGAGCGGGACACCGACCTGACCGACACGTTCTTCGTCAACCGCCGCGTTCCCCCGATGCCGCCCGGGCCGCTGAGCCGGCCAGTCATCGGGGCGATCGCCGGCTTCATGCGCTGGGAGGACAAGAGGCTGGACGTCCTCCCTGGCTGAACCCGGCTGTCGCGCCCCGCCAACATCGGCCGAGCCCATACCTCGACTGACGCGGACGGCTCGATGCCCGCGCCGGTCAGGAGGTCTCGGCCGGGGTCACCGGACCCCAGGGCAGCATGTCCGCGAGCACCATGCTGCTGCTCGGCCGGCCGTACCGGGCCAGTCGGTCGATGAGCTCCTCGAAGTGCTGGATCGAGGGCACGGCCGCGACGAGGACGGAGCAGCCCTGACCGGTCACCCGGTAGAACTCGCGGATCTCCGGCCAGGTGGCGACCTCGGGGTCGCGCAGAATGCAGGTGGGGCCGTAGCAGTCCATCACGACGACGGCCTGGACCGGTCTGCCGACGTGCGCGGGGTCCACGCGCGCGTGGTACCCGCTGATGACGCCGGCTGTCTCGAGCCGCCGGACGCGTTCGGCGACGGCTGGCGCGGAGAGCTTGACGCGCCGCGAGAGCTCGTTGAAGGAGAGCCGTGCGTCGGCCTGCAGCTCCTCGAGGATGTGCCAGTCAACCCGGTCCATGCAGGCACCTTTCGTTCACAAGTCAGACGCTGCGAAATGCAGTATGAACGAAACGTACGAGCCTTGGATCCGTTCGCGTCGGCCATTCCGCGCCGGGTCGGTCGGCGCGACGCTTGGTGCATGGACGAGCCCGCCTTCCGAACGATCATCGAGCCGTTCCGGATCCACTCGGTAGAGCCGCTGAGGATGAGCACCCGCGCCGAGCGTCGCGAGCACCTGCGGGAGGCCGCGTTCAACCTCTTCCAGGTGCGCGCCGAGCACGTCCTCGTCGACCTGCTGACCGACTCGGGCACCGGTGCCATGAGCAGGGACCAGTGGGCGGCGATCCAGCACGGCGACGAGTCGTACGCCGGGTCGCCTTCGTACTACCTGTTCGCCGACGCGGTTCGGGAGCTGTTCCCGTTCGAGCACGTCATCCCTGTCCACCAGGGTCGGGCGGCGGAGAAGATTCTCTTCTCGGTGATCGGCGGCCCAGGCAAGGTCGTCCCGAACAACACCCACTTCGACACGACGCGGGCGAACGTCGAGGCGACCGGTGCGCTGGCCACCGACCTCGTCATCGCCGAGGGCCGTGACCCATCGTCCCAGCACCCCTTCAAGGGCAACATGGACCTGGCGGCGCTCGAGGAGCTGCTGGCGAGCCGTGCCGACGACGTACCGTGCGTCTTCGTCACGGTCACGAACAACAGCGGCGGGGGGCAGCCCGTCTCGCTCGCCAACCTGGGTGGCGTCCGCGAGCTGTGTGACCGCTACGGAAAACCGTTGTTCCTTGACGCGTGCCGCTTCGCCGAGAACGCCTGGTTCATCCGTGAGCGCGAGGAGGGCCAGGGCGACCGAGATGTCGCCGATATCGTTCGTGACATGGCCGCCCTGGCGGACGGGATGACGATGAGCGCCAAGAAGGACCCGATGGGCAACATCGGTGGCTGGCTTGCCATGAACGACGACGACCTTGCCGTGGAGTGTCGCAACACGCTGATCCTCACCGAGGGCTTTCCGACGTACGGCGGTCTCGCAGGCCGGGACCTGGAGGCGTTGGCCCAGGGGCTGAAAGAGGTCGTGCAGCACGACTACCTGAGGTACCGGATCCGGTCGACGGCGTATCTGGGGGAGGCACTGCAGAAGCGAAACATCCCGGTTCTCAGCCCGTTCGGCGGGCACGCCGTCTACATCGACGCCCGGGCGCTGGCCGCCCACCTCGACCCGTTGGAGTACCCGGGGCAGTCCGTGGCGGTCGCGCTCTACGAGATGGGTGGAATCCGTTCCTGCGAGATCGGCACGGTGATGTTCGGCAGGCAGCCGGACGGTCTCGAGGTGCCGGCCTCCATGGACTTGGTCCGGCTCGCGATCCCGCGGCGCACCTACACCCAGAGCCACATCGACTACGTGATCGAGGTCTGTGAGCTGGTGGCCGCACGCGCGGAAGAACTCCCGGGCTACCGGATCGTCAAGGAGCCGAAGGCACTGCGGCACTTCACGTCGTCCTTCGAGCAACTCGTTTAGCAGACGCGTGCTCGCGGCGAGATGACTCGCCTTGGCCGCTGCCGGGGTCGGCGACGGGAACGAGCGCCGTGACCCAGCTGACCCCGTCAGTGCGCGCGGATGTCCCGGCACCGGTCCGCGACCTTCGGACCTCTGGCCCTAGCAGGGCCCGTCCCGAAGGGTCACGCTGTGGTCATGTCCAGTGACCGTGAGGCGCGAACAGGGGTGGCGCGTAGTCGGCGTGCACGGCTTCCGCCGCGCTGGTTCATGGTGGTCTTCTGGCGTGGCCATCGCGCGCTGTTGCGCGCGACCGGCGGCCGGCTCGGTTTGTGGAGGCCCAAGCCGGGCGGGTGGGGGACGTTGCGGCTCACCACGACGGGCCGACGCAGTGGGATGCCACGACAGGTCGTCATCGGCTACTTCGAGGACGGTCGCAACCTGGTCACGATGGCGATGAACGGATGGGGCCCGGCCGAACCCGCGTGGTGGCTGAACCTGAAGGATGATCCGGACGCCATCGCCCAGACCCGCGACGGAGCACGACCGGTCCGTGCGCGCCGCGCGCAGGGCGAAGAGCGCGAGCGGCTATGGTCCCGCTGGGCCGAGATCGACAAGAACCTCGACGAATACGCCGCCCGGCGGCCAACCGAGACCGCCGTTGTCGTCCTCGAGCCGCGCGACGCCGCCGAGCCCGGCGCCTGACCCTATTCGGCCGAGAGCAAGCGGATGCTTGCTATTCGCACGCACGCTGAGGCGCGGATCTGAAGGTGTCCCGTCCCGGGTTCAGTGGCGGCTCGGAACTGACGCGCCTGCACCGACTCGGCACGCCACCGGACCTCGACCCGGCGGGGCAGACCTCACCCACGCCCTAGCCCTGATGGCCTCATGAGTGCAGTCCGCCTCGGGTCCTTGGCCTCTGCACACTGCTCGTGTACAGCGTGAGGCTGAGGCCAGGGACATGTGGTCGTACCGCCACGTAGTGGTCGGTCCTCGCTGCCCGGCGGCTCGACCCCTTCACGACTCAGGAGGGGTAGTGATGCACAGGAATCACCGAGCGCCCGAGATACGAAGACAGGTCCGGCGCACTCTGACCTGCGCCGCTGCAGCGATGACGGTCGCACTCCTGTCGGTCCTACCGGTCCAACCCGGCTCGACCGTCGGAGCGGCGCCCAAACCGCCCGTGCCCCTCGAGGTACTCACCTCGCACGCTGCCCGCGGCAGTGGCTACATCTTCGTCTCGCCTGGAGGACCAGGAGTCACCACATACACCTTGGGCCCACAGATCCTCGATCGCGAAGGCAACCTGGTCTGGTTCCACCCCGTTCCACTGAGTCAGCAGGTTCTCGACTTCCGAGCACAGACCTACCGAGGCAAGCCAGTCCTCACCTGGTGGCAGGGGACCGGCGCGGGGGAGCTCTCCAGGGGGGTCGATTACATCTACGACGCGCATCACCGACTGGTTGCCACGGTGAGGGCAGGCAACGGCCTCGACGCGGACTGCCACGAGTTCCTCATCACGCCGTGGGACACCGCGCTCATCACCATCTACACCACCGCCGAGGCGGACCTGAGGTCGATCGGCGGCCGGCCCAACCAGGCCGTCGTCAACGGCGTGGTTCAGGAGATCGACATCGCCACGGGCAGGGTGCTCTTCGAGTGGAACAGCGCGGACCACGTTCCCTTCAGCGAGAGCCGGGAGCGGCTTCCCGCGTCGGCCAAGACCCCATGGGACTGGTTCCACGTCAACGCGGCACATCTCGACACCGACGGCAACCTGCTGATCGACGCCCGCAACACCTGGGCTACCTACAAGGTAGGCCGGGCCAGCGGGGACATCATCTGGACGCTCGGCGGGGACAACAGCAGCTTCAGGCTTCGCGCCGCCCCGGGACAGCGGCTCAACCGCGACGGAACGATCTTCGCCTGGCAGCACGACCCAGAGGCGCTCGGCAACGGTCTCTACACGTGGTTCGACAACGAGTCGTCAGGCACCGGGCGGGACCCACTCGGCTACAGCCGGGTAGTCACGGTCAGGGTCGACGAGGAGAGACGGGTCGCCACGCTCGTCGCGTCGATCAAGCAGCCTGACCGGCTCAGTGCGGAGTCGCAGGGGAACGCGCAGACGACGCGCGGCGGGCGTGTCTTCGTCGGATGGGGGTCCCTGCCGTACATCTCCCAGTTCGACCGCGCCGGGCGTCTGCTCTTCCACGCCCGGTACCCCAAGGGTGTGGGCACCTACCGTGCCTACATGCTTCCCTGGGACCCGAAGCATGCCCGTCCTCATCGCTGACCAGGTCTCACTGCTCCGCCGGGTGCACGCCAGCTGGTGGTCGAAAGTAGTCGGGGGGGAGTGGCGGGCTCGCTGCTGGCTGCGGGCATCCTCGAGGTACGGACGGCGAGGCCACCCGAGATGCCCGCCGTCGCATCACCGCGTTCTGCGACGCGCCGGTGCGAGGTTGGAGCCCGGGTCGGCCCCCGTAACAAGACCTTCCGGCATTCGTTCTACCTGGGGTAGCCCAAGCGGGCCAAGAGCTCGCATCCGTGGAGGCACCATGACGCATGTCCACATTGCTCGCTCCTTGCGTGTCCTCGCGACATGCTTGGTCACTGCTGCTGGCGTTCTCCCCTGGCTGGCCTCAGCGGCGGATGGAGCCGCCTCGGCGGACGGGATCCAGGCGGGTTCGAATGAGGGGGACTACCAGACCGCATCGCTGAGGTTCATCGAGTCCGCACCCGGGCGCGCGAGTGGGTATCGGGTAAGGATCGACTACTCGAACCCTGCTGACCCGGAGGCCAAGCCCCCGTCGGTCCGTGAGGTTGCCGAGGTGTTTCCGCGAGGAACCCGCATCGATACCGGCGCACCAGATCGCTGCGCAGCGACGGATGCTGAACTCATGCTGCGCGGCCGATCCGCCTGTCCCCCTGGGAGCATCGTCGGAACCGGCTTCATCAAGCTCGACACGGGCGTGCCGGGGCCCGGACGCTATCTGAACGAAGACGTGACCTTCCTCAACAATGCTCAGCAGTTGATCTACCTCACCAAGGACCGGGCGACCGGTGCCCGAACCGTGGTTCGTGCCCGGGTCCGTGGGCATCGCGTGGTTACCGAGGCGCCTCTGCTGCCGGGGGCTGCACCGGACGGGACCGCGATCGACGTCGTACGTGGTGACTTTCCGAAGTTGGTGCGGACGCGAGACGGACACCGCCGCGCCTATGTCACGACTCCCGAACACTGCGCATCCCGAGGCTACTGGGCCAGCACAGTCCGGTTCGCCTACCACGACGGGACGACCCAGAAGGAGATGACGCGCAACCGGTGCAGCCCCTGAGTGGAACGGTTCAGTGCGTCCACCAGAGCGCTAGGTGGACTCTGCCATCAGGTGGGTGACAACCGGCTGGTCGGCGGGAGGCCGCCGAGTGTGGTGTGGGCGTAGGGTGATGACAAACGCCTTGGCATTCGTCCAGTCCCCGCCCTTGTCCCGGCCCAAGATGCGTCGAGCCCTGGGGGCAAGAATGAATCAGATTCCTGGCTGGTCCCACGAGACCGTCCTCTCGGCCGAGCCCGTGAGTGCGTCGAAGGCTCGTGACTTCATCTGTCAGCACCTCGTCGCGCACGACCTCCTCTACCTGGTGGAGGATATTCGGCTGGTCGCGAGTGAGCTCGCGACGAACGCCATGCTGCATGCCCGCACACCGTTCGTCGTGACCCTGTCAGAGAGGAATGGGGTCGTGCTGCTGGCCATCCGAGATGGCTCCACCTCGGTCCCGGTCAGGACCTCGCCGCAGGTCATGGACATGGGCGGTCGCGGGTTGGTGCTCGTGGAGCTGCTGAGCCACGAGTGGGGTGCCAGCACCGACGGTTCCGGCTCCAAGTCGGTATGGGCGTCCTTCGCCACCCGAACCAGGCCCGGGCCGGCCCCAAAGTTGGCATGAACCCGGTCGACGCCCGTGCACCGTGGGCAAGTCGGTGCCGCCTCCTGCTGCGGTCAGGTCGGTTCACCCGCAGAGCGCTGGTCTAGACCGAGGATGGCGTTCGTCGGCAGCGCCCTGCGGACCAGGGAGTGCGCGACGAGGCTGAGCTTCTCGTTGTGGCTCCGGGAGTAGGCGCGTAGCGCGGTGAAGGCGGTGTCCATGTCGACCTGCCCGGACTCGGCGAGGAGCCCCTTGGCCTGTTCGATCACGATCCGGCTGTTCAGTGCGCTCTGGAGCTGTTCGGCGAGGATCGAGCCGCGGTGGACGGTGCGCTGCTGAAGGATCCCGATGGTCGCCACATCGGTCAATGCGCGGGCGATCCGCTGGTCCGCGACGCCCAGAAGAGGCCCCGGCTTGTTGAACAGGTTCAGTGCGCCGATCGTCTCCTCACGCAGGCGCATCGGCACCGCATGCACCGACGTGAAGCCGACGCTGCGCGCGGCCTCGGCGAAGCGGGGCCACCGGGTGGTGCCGGCGAGATCCTCCACAGTGACGGGCTTGCCGGTTCGGACGGCTTCGACACACGGGCCGCCCTCGTCGCTCTGCAGCTGGAAGAGCTCGAGCAGCCGCGTAGCCTCATTCGAGGACGCCATCAGCTGGAGGCTGCCGCGCTGGTCGACGAGCAGGAGCCCTGCCTCGGCCACGTCGAGCAGCTCCACGCAGGTGTTCACCAGGTGGTCCAGGAGGTCGACGACGTCGTAGTCGTCGACCAATGTGTCGGCGAGCATCGCGAACCGTTCAGCGAGCAGCGCGTCTCGCCCGGTCTCGGTGCTCGGGTGCGCAGCTCGCGGGTTGTTCATGGTTTCTCCTTCGAGAAGCGTCGGCGGCCCTTGACCACGTCGGCGGCGAGCTCGTTGATGGAGACACCTTCGGCGTAGGCAGTGGCCCGCAACCGGATCATGGCCTCCTCGATGCTGCCGTCGAGCTGGCCCATTGCCATCCCGGCGGCCTGGTGGACGATCATGTTGGTGGTCGTGGGGGCGTCGGGGTCGCCGTAGCGATTGGGCGCCTCCAGCACGGCCAGGCCCACCTCGTCGACCGAGGACAGGGCCGTGCTCAGCTCATCTTGGCTCAACGGACCCGGCGACTGACGGTAGAAGTCGACCGCACCCAGCCAGATCGCACCGATCCGGATCGGGAAGGCGAAGATCGCGCGTGCGCCGGTCCGGTTCGCCTCATTCCGGAAGACCGGCCATCGGCTGGCCACAACGTCTCGTGGATCGGTCAGGTCGGCCACGAGTACCGGAGTGCCCGTCGAGGCCGAGTCGACGCAGGGACCCTCGCCGAGAGTCAGCTGCAGACGTTCGATCACGGTAGCGACCTGGTCGGAGGCATACAGCGGCTCCCGTGTGCCGTCCTGGTCCACGATGGACACGCCCGCACCGTCGAGGCCGGTGGCCCGGCAGCACGACCGCAGCAGGCCGTCGAGTTCAGGAGCGGGGGCGCCGTTCATCGCTGGCTCCCTGTCGAGGTCGTCGAGCATGGCTTCGGTCCGCACTGCGGCGCCCTGTTCGACGTCACACGAGGAAAATTTCGCGTTCAGTCGCAGCCTACGCCCTTCAGGCGGCCGCGCAGCGTCGCGTTGTGAAGTCTTGGCGGGTTGAGCGGCTGGCCGAGACACAGGCGCATCTGCGGTACGGCGGTGGAAGCGCTGGGGGTGGTGGCTCGACCGGGTGAGCTCCGGTGGGACGCACCACCTCGCGATGTGGAGCAACTCGCGCTGATGGCAGATCCGGACGATCTCTCTCGAGCGCCGCTACTCAAACGCCTCGGCCGACCCCGATCCGATCAGGAATCGAGAAGCGTCAGGGTGCGGTCGGGCCTAGCCTTCCTTCAGATGGCCGGCATGGCGCCGAGCCTCGAGCGTCGAAAGGCAGGGGCCGAGAATGTCCGCGAAGATCTCCAAGACCGAGTCCGACGGCTTCAGCGCCGAGGAGCGTGCCGCGATGAAGGAGCGCGCCGCCGAGCTGCGCGCCGAGGGCAAGAAGGGCGCCAAGAAGGCCGACGGGCTGCAGGCGGTCCTCGACAGGATCGCGGAGATGGCGCCCGAGGATCGTGCGCTCGCCGAGCGCGTGCACGTGACGGTGACCGCCAACGCCCCGGAGCTTTCGCCGAAGACCTGGTACGGAATGCCCGCCTACACGAACGCGAACGGCAAGGTCGTGGTCTTCTTCCAGGACGCGGGCAAGTTCAGCTACCGCTACTCGACCCTGGGCTTCCAGGACGCGGCCAACCTCGACGACGGGGACCTGTGGCCGGTGTCGTACGCGCTCCAGAAGTGGAGCCCCGTGGTCGAGAAGAAGGTCGTCGAGCTGGTGAAGGCCGCGGTCTCCTCGGCACGGTGAGCACACCAGTTGGGGCATAAAGGTCATTCTGGCCGCGCAAAGGGCTGACTCGTCCGGGAGATACGTAGTGCACTCCGTAGTCGTGCGGAGGCCAGATCGTGTCAGGTGCGCCACGATCGATGTAGACAAAGAGCCCAACGCGGAGCCCCTGGAGTGATGCCGCGATGCACGAGCAGTCACAGCGATCCAACCTCTTGAAAGTCTCGCTGGTCCCCGAACCCCCATGCCTGTTCCTTGACCTTCGTGGCGAGCTCGACCTGTGCAGCGTCGCTGAGATGCCCCGGGACGAGTACTCCTCCCGACAGGACCTGACGACGGTCCTCATCGACCTCGGTGGCCTCACCTTCTGCGACGTCACCGGCCTCAGAGCGCTGCTGACCTTCCGTCGGATCCATGAGGCGCAGGGCCGGTCGGTCGCGATCGTCCGGGCAAACCCGTTCATCTGGCGGTTGATGCGTCTGTGCGGAGTCACGGACCAGCTCGAGCTCGCGCGCCCTGTCCACGCCCCCGTGTGAAACCACTCGACCCGGCACATCCCGCACAGCGGATCTGGTGACCGTGGCCCCCGGTGGCACCAGGTCCGCCCGACATCACCACGGCGACAATCGGCGACGAACCGTCCGAAACCCGGTTGAGCACGGGTTTCCAGGCAGGCCGTAACAGGTCAGCGGCGAGTGGTCAGGTCGCCTGCTCCTGCGGCGGGGTCAACGGTGACGCGCCTCCCACTCGACCACCCAGGCGACCACCTGGGTGCGCGACCCGAAGCCGAGCTTGCGCAGGATGTGCTCGACGTGGCTCTCCACGGTGCGCTGGGAGATCCGCAGTTGCTCGGCCATCTCCCGGTTGGAGAGTCCACACCCGACGAGGTGGGCCACCTCCAGCTCCCGGCGGGTCAGTGGGACCTCCTCCTCAGAAGCCTCCTCCACCGGAGTCTTCTCCAGCGCCAGGTCGAGCATCTGCTCGTCGGACAGCGCAGCGCCGCGCCGGAACGCCGCACGGAAGGCCACGTCGCCACGGTCGATCCCGACATGCTCCTCGCTGCGCCGCCGGTTCGTCGACAGGTACGGCACGGCGTCCGGGTCCACGCCCAGGTGCCGCCACAGTGCGTCGGCGGCACCGAGGAGCGTCGCGGCGCGCTCATGGCGCCGCTCAGTGGCCGCCACCCAGGCCAGCACCTCGAGGGCGAACGCAGTGGACGCGCGGTCACCGAGCTCCGTCTTCATCTTCAGCGCCTGCCGCTCGAGGTCGGCGGCCACCTCCGGGTCGCCGCACAGAAGGGCCAGCATCCCCATCGCGGCCAGCGCGTAGGACCGGACGTGGACCTCTCCGGCCGGTCGGGTGAGGTCAAGACATGCCTGCAGCACCCTGCCGGCGCCGTCGAGTTCGCCCGCGAAACCACGACACAGAGCCAGGACGAACATCGCCGAGGCCTCCAGCAGCTGCTCGCCGGCCGCCCGCGCGGCGGTCACGGCCTGCTCCAGCGGCGTGAGCGCTTCTTCCGGGCTGCCACGCCAGATGGTCTCGACGGCGCGCGCGACGAGCACGTGGGCACGGACGGCGTCGTCGGCGGCCCCACTGACGAGCAGCGCCTCGGCCTCGTCCAGCATCGACCGGCCGGTGGCCAGATCCCCCTGCAGGGTCGCCGTCCAGGCCGCCATCGCGAGGGCGCGGGCCCGGGTGCCCGCGTCGGCCTCGGCGACCGCGGACGCGCGCGCCAGCCAGTGCCGGGCCTCGCCCAGCCGCCCAGTCACCGCCCAGTACGGCTCCAGTGCGGTAACCATCTCCAGGGCCCGCGCCGCGTGCCTGGGATCGCCGACGGCGTGGCGGAGCGCCTCGCGCAGGTTGGCGTGCTCGCGCCGCAGGGTGCGATACCACTCGGCCTGCTTGGGTCCGAAGGACGCGTCCGTGGCGCCGCGGACCAGGTCGGCGTACCACGCCAGGTGCCGGTCCCGTCCGGCCTGCTGCTGTTCCGGGGTCAGCTGCTCTGCGGCGTACTCGCGCAGCGACTCCAGCATGCGGAAACGGGCGTACGTCGCGCCGTCGTCCTCGCGCATGAGCACCGACTTCTCCAAGAGCCCGTCGACGAGGTCGAGTACGTCCGCCCCGTCGATGCCGTCGCCGGCGCACACCGCCTCGGCGGCCTCCAGGGGGAACCCGCCGGTGAAGACCGAAAGCCGGGACCAGAGCAGCTGCTCGTCGGGGGTGCACAGCTCGTTGCTCGCCTCCAGCGAGGCACGCAGCGAGCGTTGCCGGGCAGGCGCGTCCCGCGCGCCCTTGGTGAGCAGCCGCTGCCGGTCTCCGAGCCGGTCGAGGATGCCCTGGGGCGACAGCACGAGGATCCGGGCCGCCGCCAGCTCGACGGCGAGCGGCACCCCCTCGAGCGCTTCGCACAGCCCCGCGATCGCGGCGGCGTTGTCCTCCGTGAGCCGGAACGACGGCAGCGCGGCGGCGGCCCGGGCGGCGAAGAGCGCCTGCGCATCGTCGACTGTCAGCGGTCCGACCGGCACGACGACCTCACCGGTCACGCCGAGCTGCCGCTGGGACGTGGCCAGCACCCGTAGCCGAGGCGCCGTGGTGAGCAGCACCGCCACCAGCTCCACCGCCGCGTCGAGCATCGCCTCGCAGCCGTCGAGCACCAGCAGTCCCGCACGGTCGGCAACCGCCTCGGCGACGTCCGCGGCACTGGCGGCGCCGTACGGCAGCTGAACCCCGAACGCGCCGGCCACCGAGTGCCCCAGGAGGTCGGGATCGACCAGGTCGCCAAGGTCGACGACCCACGTGTCCTCCCGGCGTGCCCGCTCGTGGTCGGCCGCCGCGGCACGCGCCAGGGTCGACTTGCCGATCCCACCCTGCCCCGTCAGCGTGACCAGCCGGGCCGAACCCAGCGTCCGCCGCAGGTCGGCGAGCTCCCGGCGGCGCCCCAGCAGAGACTCACCCGGACGCGCCGGCACCACGGCCGGCCATGGATGTGGCATCGGCTGCTGCGTCGGGTTCCGCAATGGTGTCCTCTCGATCCTGCGTCGGACGGGTACCCGCCCCGTGGAAAACAGGTAGGGCTACCCGTAGTTGTGCCGTGTTGTTCGGGAGTCGTGTCCGGCGACGATAGGGAGGCCGTGAGGGAGCGATTGGGAGCGCTTCCCGGCGTGACCACGTGGCTGCTGGGAGGTGCCACGAGGTCGGTGAGGGACCGGTCCCTGGCACGTCCCTCGTGCAAGGCCCCTGGATCCAGCCCCCGGTCCAGGGGCCTCGCTCTGCCTCTGCGTCGCCTGCCTCCTTCCGCCCCCGCGCGCGTCCAGGCCGTCGGTGACCGTGAGGTCACCGACCGGCAGTCGTCTAGTAGCCGTAGGGCTTCGCCGTACCGAAGTCGTACGGCAGCGGCGGCGCGTCGTCGTGGTGCGCGGCGCACCATTGGTCCCGGGGCCCGGACGACGTGAGCGGCGGGGCGTATGACTGCGTTGTCAGCAGCGTCCTCGCCGCGGCCGCCGCGTCGTCCTCGATCTTCGCTGCGACGAGGGCACGTGCCGCCGGGGTCGGCGCCGACACCAGCGCCTCGGCGTTGCGCCAGGCGTTCTCGCGCCACCCGGAGACGAGCTGGAACAGAGTGAGGTTGCTGAGCCCGGCGGGGTCGTTCGCGTCGTCGGAGGTGGGGTCGAAGCGGGCCGCGATCTCGGCGAGCAGCGGCTCGGTGGAGGTGTAGAGCCACTTCTCGACCGCGTCGTAGTCGGGCTTGCGCGACGACCCGTCCGGCGCGACCAGCCCGACAGTGGCAAGAACGAACGGCAGGTCGCGGTTGATGTGAGCGTTCATGCCGAGCAGGAGACTGCCGGAGGCGCTGACCTGTTTGTCCCGTGAGGCGTCGAAGGCGACGAGCCACGCCTCCGGCACCGAGGCGCGGCTGCCGGTCTGGTAGGCGTAGTAGGCGTCGGTGTACTTCTTCGCGAAGACGGCGTCCTGGTGGTTGGCGAACGGCACGTCCTGGTAGTAGCCGGAGATGTCCCGGCTCCACCCGTAGGTCTGCGTCATGCGCAGGTAGGCACGAGCGAAGATCGCGTCGTGCGAGCAGCTCTGCGCGGTGTCGTCGGCGATCCGCGCCAGCTCCTTGAGCGTCGCCTTGAGACAGTTGTCGCGGCCGGCGACGCAGTCGTTCGAGCTGGTCGGCACGTACTCGTCGGTCCACCCGGCGAGGTACGACGACCACGCCACGTTCGGATCCGTAGTGGACGCCGACGCGGACGGGCCGCTGGCGGCAAGCGCGGCGACAAGCGCGGCGACCAGCGCTCCCGTCAGGACTCCCCCAGCCCAACGGGCACGACGAAGCAAGGACTTCGCGGACAACATGGCTCCCTCCCCAGGCAGCACGATGCGCAGTCCCCCATTGTGCACAAGAGGCAGGCCGACGCCCCTGCGGTCTAGCCCTATTGGTCTAGCCCTGTTGGGCTATCGCCGTCGCGCTGCGCAGCCACCCACGCGGCCAGTTGCTTCCGGGAGGTGAAGCTCAGCTTGCCGAGGATGCGGGCGACGTGCCCCTCGGCGGTGCGCTGCGCCATCACCAGCCGCTCGGCGATCTCGCGGTTGGTCAGGCCCTCGGCCACCAGTGCGGCGATCTCGCTCTCCCGCCGGGTCAGCCGCACCTCCTCCCCGTGCGTGTCCGCGGCCGCGGGAGCCGGCGTACGGCGCCCCAGCGCGAGCGCGACCGCATCGTCGAAGCGCAGCGTCGACCCCTCCTCGAAAGCCCGTCGGAAGGCGGCCCCGCCCAGCGCCTGGCGGGTCCGTGCGAGGCAGCGGTCGTGGTCCTCGTGCAGGTGGCCGAAGAGGCTCGCACCGATCGAGTCGAGCGCTGCCTGCACCGCGCCGAGGAGCCGGGCGGCCTCCGCGGAGTGGCCCGCCTCGGACTCGGCCCACGCGACCACCTCGACCGACATCGCCATGCCCATCCGGTCGCCGAAAGGCTCCTTGAGCCGGAGCACGTCGCGGGCGTACGTGCGCGCCCGGGCCCCGCGTCCGAGCCGCCACTGGACCAGTGCCTCCACCCACCGCGCCAGGGCTGCGCACCAGCGCTCGGAGGCGGCCTCGCTGAGCGTGATGCACTCCTCGGCGTACGCCATCGCCTGGTCCGGATCACCCAGCGTGGCGTGCACCGTGGCGAGCTGGACCAGCGCGAGCGGGACGCCGAACGGGTCCGTGCCCTCCCGGTGCAGCGCCAGCGCCTCCTCCAGCAGCGGCAGCGCGGCGGCGGGTTCGCCCCAGAAGGCCGAGGCCAGGGCCAACCCGTGGAGGGCGTGCGCGCGCCAGGTGGCGTTCCCGGCCGCCGTCGCCGCCGCGAGCGCCTCCACCAGCAGCGGCCTGCCGACGTCGATCTGCCCCTGCAGCACGGCCAACCGGCCCGCGACCTCCAGACCCTCTGCCCGCGCGACGCTGCGCGCGACGGGCTCGTCGTCGCGCGGCGCCGGAAGCTGGGTCAGCAGCCGCTCCACCCACGCCCGGCCCTCGCCGAAGCGGCCCACCATGACCCAGTGGTGCTGCATCGCCGAGGCCATCCGCAGGCCCTCTACCGCGTCGGCCGGGTCGTGCGCCAGCCGTTCGAGCGCTCCGCTGAGGTTGTCGTGGTCGGCGCGCAGCCGGGCGAACCAGTCGACCTGGTCCGGGCCGAAGAGCTCACCGGCGGCGGTCACGGCCTGCCCGGCGTACCACCGGCCGTGGCGCTCGGCGTACGGCGCGGCGCCGCCGGTCTCGGCCAGCCGCGCGGCGCCGTACTCGCGCAGCGACTCCAGCATGTGGAAGCGCGCCGCACCGCCGATCTCGCCTGGCTCGCGCACGAGGATCGACTTGGCGACGAGCCCGTCGACGACGTCGGAGAGCACCGCTGCCGGAAGGTCGTCGTCACAGGCAACGGACTCCAGCGCCGCGAGATCGAACCCGCCGCTGAACACCGACGCACGCGCCCACGCCAGCCGCTCCCGCGGCTCGAGCAGGTCGTGGCTCCAGTCGAGCAGCGCCTGGAGGGTCTGCTGCCGGGGCAGCGCCGCCCGGCTTCCTCGGGTGAGCAGGGCGAAGCGGTCGCTGAGCCGGTCGAGAATCTGCTCCACGGTCAGCGACCGCACCCGCACCGAGGCCAGCTCGATGGCGAGCGGCATCCCGTCGAGCCGCCGGACCAGTTCGGCCAGCGCGTCCTGGTTGGCCGCAGTGACCTGGAACGACGACCAGCTCGCGGTGGCCCGGTCGACGAAGAGCTGGACTGCGTCGTAGTGCATCAGCGCTTCCGGGGACCCGGCGGCTCGGCCGGGGCCGGGAATCGGCAGCGGTGGCACGGTGAGCACCAGCTCGCCGGGCAGCGCCAGCTCATGCCGGCTGGTGACCAGGACTTGGACACCCGGGCAGCTGCACAGCAGCTCTGCTGCCAGCGCCGCAGCGGCCTCCTGCACGTGCTCGCAGTTGTCGAGCACCAGCAGCAGCCGCCGGTCGCGCAGGTGCGCGACGAGGCGCTCGGTGGGGCTGCCGCCCTCGGCGGACCGGATGCCCAGCGCCCCGACAACGGCCTCGGGCACCAGCTCGGGCACCTGCACGGCGGCCAGCTCCGCGACCCACGCGCCATCGGCCAGGCTGCGCTCCTGGTCCGCCGCCGTGCGGAACGCCAGCCGGGTCTTGCCGATCCCGCCGGGTCCGAGCAGCGTCACCAACCGATGCGTGGCCAGGCCGGCGCGCACCGAGGCGAGCTCGTGCCTGCGTCCCACGAAGCTCGACAGCTCCGCGGGCAGGTTGCTCCGCCGTTCCGCCGTGGTCCCGCCCATCGCGCGGCAAGCCTAGCCCTGCGGACGGTCCGGATCAGGCGGCGCCGCAGGGGTGCGGCCGCTGCGGCAGGGCATGGATCCCCTGTTCCACGGTTTCGCACACCTTCGCGCACATCGCGACGTAGCGCGGTGCGCCGATCGACGAGGGGCGAGCAGGGTGGTGAGGTGCCTGGGGCGCATGCTGCGGCTGCGAAGGAGTCGCGAGGGCATGCCTTCGCGCCCCGTCGTCCAGTCTGCGGATCAGCTGCGTCGATCATGACCGGAGCGATGAGGTTCTCGTGGTCGTCGGCACACGGTCCACCGACGACTACTGGCGCGTGACGCTCCCCGAGGGGTGGCCGCGTTGGGGGGGCGTGCCCGGGCGCAACTGGTGCTCGAGGTAGTTCACGGCGCGATGCTGCGGTTGGCTGAGGCGCGGGGTCGGCCGATCTCGGACCTGGGGGCCGCACGCGCACACGTGGTTGCATCACGAAGCGCTCGTGTGGACCGGTCCGGCGAAGGCGAGCCCCGACAGACGGCATACCGCCAGGCCCGTCTATCGGCTGATGGACTACGGGTACGGGCGGGGGGTTCTCGAGGTGCGCAGAAGCGCGGACAAGGTGCTTGTCGCGCGTTCGGAGGAGGCGCTTGCCTTCAGCACCCTGGAAGGCTTCCAGCGCAGCGCGCGGACGATGCGCTGGAGGGACAAGAACACCGTCGAACTCGTCCCGTACTGCGGACTGCTCACGCAAACCAGCGGTCACCTCATCGTCGACGTGACCGCCTGCACCGCCGACGAGGCGGTGCTTCGGATGCGGACGATGTGGCCAGAGCCACCACGCCTGGGATGTCGACCCTTCCGCCGGTCTCGATCCGAGGCGAGACCTGAGAGGGTGTGTCCCTGTTCGTGGTGTTGTCGGTGGTGGGCGGCACCATCAGCGATGTGCCCATAGCTGCTGCCGGCAGGGACGACGCCGCGCCGCTGGTGTCGCACACCGGGGTGCCGTTGAGCAGGGCGACCACGTTCCGGTTCACCCTCGAGGTCACCGCCGCCCAGCACCAGCGGCTGTTGGCGCACGCGGGCGCGTTCCGGCTGGCGTTCAACCACCAGATCGGGCGGGTGAAGGCGAACCTCGACCAGCGGGCCGCGGAACGCTCCTACGGGATCGCCGAGGCCGACCTGACCCCGGCCCTGTCGTGGAGCAAGGTGTCGTTCATCAACCACATCAACGCGTGGAAGGACGGCCGTGCCCCCGACGCGCCGGTGACCCTCGATCGGACGGCAACCAGGTCCGTGGGCTCGCGTGGCGCGGTGAGGTGTCCGCGGACGTGTTCGAGACCGCGTCGGTGAACGCCGCCCAGGCGCTGGCGAACTGGAACGCGTCGCGGAAAGGTGAGCGGGCCGGGAAGGCGGCGGGGTTCCCGCGGTTCAAGTCGCGACACAAGACCACGCCGACCTTCCGGCTCCGCGCCAAGTACCGCGAGGGCGCCACCCCGTCGGTGCGGCCGACCGGACCGAAGACGATCCGGTTCCCGAAACTCGGCGAGCTGCCGGTGCGTGAGTCCACCAAGCGGCTGCGGCGGATGCTCGGCCTCGGGGCGGTTCCACGCCTACGCCGCCAGCTTCCGGTTCGAGCGCGGCCGGTGGGTGGTCGCGGTCACCGGCGTCGCCGCCGACCTTCCACCACCAGCGCCGCGGCCACACCGGCCGGCACCCGGCCCGGGTCGGGGTCGACCTCGGGGTGAAGACGCTGGCGGTGGTCGCCGACGAGACAGGTCGCGTGCTGCACGCGTGGGAGGGGGTGAAAGCACTGCAGCATGCCCAGGCACGCCTGAAGCTGGCCAACCAGCGGTACTCGAGAACCAAGAGGGACTCGGTCGGCCGGACGAAGGCGGCACGACGCCTGGGCAAGATCCACGCCCGCGTCGCGCACCTGCGCCGGAACCTGCTGCACCAGATCACCACCGAGCTCGCCCGCGGCTACACCACGGTCACGGTCGAGGACCTCAACGCGGCCGGGATGCTCAGAACAGGAAGCTCGCCCGGCATGTGTCGGACGCTGCGTTCGGGGAGCTGCGTCGTCAGCTGGAGTACAAGACCGGCTGGTACCGCACCGGCCTCGTCGTCGCGGACCGGTGGTACCCCTCGAGCAGGACCTGCTCGCGCTGCGGCACCGTCAAGGCCGACCTGACCCTGGCCGACCGGGTCTACGAATGCGACAGCTGCGGCCTGGTTCTGGACCGGGACGTCAACGCCGCGGTCAACCTCGCCCGCTACGCCCCCGCGCCGGATGCGAACGCTTCACCGCCACCACGTGTGGCCGCCTGACACCCGATAACCTGTGTCTGCACCCGGATGGGCCGGGGAAGAGCCGACCGTCACCCTGCACCACGGGGGCGCTGGGTCGGAACCGAGACAAGACCCGCCGCCAAGGCGCGCCGGGCGCTCGGACGGCAACCAAGAACCACCGCCCAACCCGGGTCTGGTGGTCAAGGGAAGCCGGTGAGTCCCGAATAGGGACACACCCAGTCACACGTAGTCCCAGCGCTGGAGCAGGCGCCAGGAGTACCACCCAGGCACGACCGGTAGCCAGTAGGTGGCCAGCCGGTAGGTGAGGACCGCGGAAACGGCGACGCCTGCGGAGATGCCGATACCTGTCAGGCCTGCGACCAGCGCAGCCTCGAGGGCGCCCAGACCGCCCGGCGTGGGCGAGGCCGCGGCGATGATGGAGGCGCCCAGGTAGACCGCCCCCACCTCTGCGATGCCGGCTCCCGACCCGAACGCCTCCAGTGAGGCGGCCAGACCACCGACGTAGGCAAGGGTCACCAACGCCGAGCCGCCGAACAGCAAGAAGAGCTTGACCGGGCTGCGTGCGACCTGCCGCAAGCTGGCAAAGGAGGACTTCACTCCTGGCAGCAGCTTCCGGGCTGCGAACCGGCGGCCCTGGGTCGTCGCCATGACGATGCCCACGACAGCGGCCAGAACCGCCAGGACCACCAGCACCGTGCTGCTCGACGGCAGCTTGAAAGCCTTGGACAGACCGCGCCCGGCCCAGGTGAAGAAGAACGCCAGGAGCGCGAAATGGACCAGTACTCCGGCCAGAGAGTTGACCCCCACAGCGGCGACACCGACGGTCGGCTCGAGGCCGGACTTCTGCAGGTACCGGACGTTCAACGCCATTCCGCCGACGTTGGACGGCGAGACGCGGTTGACGAACGACGAGGCGCCCTGACTCAGGACCGTGACCCAGAAGGGCAGCCGGATGGAGACCGAGCCCAGCAGCGAGATGGCGCTTGCCAGGTAGGTCAGCACCGAGCAGGCGATGACCACCGGCACCCAGATCCACTGCGCTGACTGCAGGGCCCGCCAGCTGCTCTCGACCTGAGCCAGCTGGGGGAGGACGAAGTAGAACGCGCCGGCCAACGCTGCGATGGTGAGCAGGGTTCGGAGCCGCACGCGCTGCACACGAGCCAGCTCTGGTTTCGACAGGCCGCTCGCTGCGGCGGCCTTGTCGCGGGTTGCTGACAACAAGCCGTCGTGATCCGCGACGGCACGCCGTGTTCCGCTGGACAGTGCCAGCGGCTGCAGCAGGGGCACCGCCGGCGCCACTCCCTGCCCACCGAGTGCCTCGACGGCGGTGGAGACTGCCCGTTCCTCACCGACCTTGGTCGCGAGCGAGGCGATCAGCTCCGCGACGTCCAGGTCCATCTGCCGCTCGGTGGCGGAAAGCTCGGAGAAGCTGAAGTCGACGAGCTGGGGCCGGCCCGCCCGGTCGACCATCACGTTCGGGAGTCTGAGTGAGCGATGGGCGATTCCCGCCCGGTGCAGCTTGTCCACCTCGACCCACAGCTGCCCGAGCAGCTCGTCGCTGATCTGGTCTTCGGAGAGCTGGTCCAGCGAGCAGGCGTCCAGCCATTCCATGACGAGCAGCCCGGTGCCGTCGCCTGCCCTGACCACCCGGTCCACTGCCGGCACCTGGACCCCGGCCCGTTCCGCCATGACGCCGACCAGGGCCTGATGCTCGACAGCTTGGAAGAGTGAGGCGGCGGGGCGAGTGTCACCGACATTCCTCAGCCGCATGGCCCGGTACGCCCGGTACAGAAGGTCGGCGTCACGCTGGTCGGAGCCGAGAGTCTTGACGAACAGCCGCCTGCCGTCCGTGGTGACGGCGGTGAACGGTCTCGAGCCCTTCGCCTCGACGTCTGCTGGTCTGATCGAGCTGACCGGCACTCCCGCGTGCCGCAGGGACTGCGCGACCTCGTCCGGGCCCATCCGCCGGTCCGGTGCGCCGAGCGTCACCAGGGCCGCGGCCCCGACGGCGACCCCGGTGGTGATCGCAAGGACCAGCTCCATCGGCAGGACCGTGCCGGTGAGCACTCGCGCCGCCACGACCACGAGCAGCGTCGAGCCAGGCGGCCCTGCGCCACGGACGGCTCAGCCAGGGGGAGGCGACCACGATCAGGGCCACCGCACCTGCGATGAGCGCAGGATGTGGGAAGGCCGCACTGGCCAGCCACGAGTCGCGTGCCAGGTGAGCCGTCAACGCGTCCGGGTGCCCGTCGCCGACCAGGTAGAGCAGGCCGGCCGTTGCCGCGGTCGCCATCACGGCGCCGATGACGAGTCCGGCCAGCAGCCGGAACCGGCGATGGCGGAGCGAGGCGGCGACAACCACCACGGCGGCGGCAACGCACGCCACTTGGACGATGCCTGTGAGCGCTTCGCTTGCCGTACCGGCTCCCAGGCCGGACACGAAGGGCGCGTCCGGACCAAGCAGCCACCGGGATGCCACCGCCGAGGCCGTGACGGCAACGACGAGCACGATGCCGGCCGAGATCAGGCGGATCACGTCGCCCGGGTGCCGGTGGCGCGAGTGTGGCAGGAGACGGCGCGCGGGCGTGGCGACAGGTTCACCGCTCATCGTCGGTCCTCCCGCAACGTCAGGTCCGGCAACGGCGCGATGGGCGGATCGGCTTCCCGGCGCTTGTCCGAGCGGCGCTGGAGCGCGCCGACCACCAGAGCGGCGAGCAGCGCGCACGACGTACCCAGGAGAACGCCGGCGACGGCATCAGACAGCCAGTGAGCACCGAGGTAGGCGCGCGAGAGTGCCATCAAGACCGAGAAGGCCACCGCGGCCCCGCCCCATGCTGCTCGCCGCCGGCCCGGGGGCACGAGCGCGATCACCGCGGCGACGACGGTCACGGAGGCGGCGATGGAGTGTCCGGAGGGGAACGACGCACCGCTCGTCTCCACCAGCGACCCGAGAGGTCTGGGCCGGTCGTAGATGCCCTTGAGCGTGCCGATCAGGATCTCCGACGTGACAACGGCTGCGACGAAGGCTGCCAGATGCCACCACCTACGGCGCAGGACGAGGAATCCGGCGAGGGCGATCCGGACCGGCAGTGTGACGTAGACGATTCCCGAGCTTGTCGAGGACGAGGGCGACTGCCGTCACCGGTGCCGTGCGGCTGGAGACCATGAGCTGCAGCCAGCTGTCGTCGAGTCGCTGGGTGTGCGGCAGGTACGCCGCGGCCGGCGACCGAGGCGAGCACGAGCGCTGTGAGCGCCAGCACCACGGCGGTGACGGCGATGTCGCGCCAGGGCGAGGCGAGTAGCGCGTGCTCCGGTCGTTCCGCAGTCGCGTGCCTGGTCAGCCAGGGCATGCCGCACCACGTCCGCACAGCGCCAGGTCCTCGGTGCTCCGGACGTGGTCGACGAGCCTGGCTCGGGGCACGAAGGCCACGGCGCCGTCGACTGGGATCGCGAGCAGCGGTGACGTTCCGCGGCGCGAAGTCGAAGTGGTAGGTGGCGCAGCCGCCGGGGAAGGTGTAGTAGCGCAGGCTCGCTGAACTGCGGGTGCAGGCTCTGCGGGTCGCTCGAACCGCCGCGTTCCCGGCTCGTCGGACGGGATCTGCTGGGCACCGGACACGTCGCAGGCCGCGGACAAGCGTGACGGTCACCGCCTGGTAGCCGGCCTGGTCGGAGTCCAGCCAGAACTTCGCGTGCCCGCTGGCGATGTCGGCCCCGCTGACCTGCCACCCGGACGGGAGCTCGGCGACGCACGGCACCTGCGCCGCCGACGGGACGGCCTGGGCGGCCAGGATCATCGAGTCGCCGGTGCCGCACTGCGGGGGGAGAGCCTCGGGGTTCTGCAGCGGGTAGAACGCCTGCCCGCCGACCACGACCGCCAACGTGGTGGCCACGAGCATCCCGCAGGCGAGGCTCACCCGCCGGACGCTCCAGCGCTGCAGCACGATCGGTTTCCGCGGCGGGGCCAGGGAGCGGAACGCGGCGAGCAGGTCGCGTGGGTCGCGCTTCATGAACGCGCGCAGCTGCGTCGGGCTCGCCACTCCGCGGGTGGCGGCGAAGGCCTCGCCGAGCTCGTCCGGGGTGAAGTAGCGCAGCGCCCGCCGGTAGACCCGTTCCGGATCGGTGCGCACGGCGAGCACCAGCATCATGTTGCCGAGGTCGACGGCCTGCCGCCACGGCGACGGCCGCACCTGGACGAAGAACACGTCGATCAGCAGCAGCTCGCCCGCGGCGGACCATGAGGTTGCCCGGCTTGATGTCCCGGTGCGCGATCCCGGCGTCCCAGAGCTTCCTGACCAGCAGCAGCCCCTGGTCGATCACGTCGTCGTCGATGACGGCCTCGCCGATCTCGACGGCGCCGGCGAAGAACTCGGTGACGAGCAGGTACTCGCGCTCGGGGGTGATCTCGACGATTCCGTAGGGCTTCGCCGTGCGGATCCCGACGTCGCGCAGGAGCCGCAGGGCGTAGTCCTCGTACTCGGCCAGCCGGCGCACCGTCTGGAAGGGGTGCTCGTCCTCCAGGGTGCCGTACAGGATGGTGCGCCAGATCTTGTACCAGCGGTCGGCGCGAACGTGGCCCTTGGTGTACAGCTTCGCGAACAGGTACTCGTCGGGGCCCCCGTCGACGCGCAGCCGCAGCGGCGTCGAGCCGGCCGACGACTCCAGGCCGACCGGCTTGACCTCGAGCACGGTCAGCCCGAGCTGGTCGCGCACCGCCGTCGCGGATGGCCTCGCCACGCCGGCCGGTCACGTCGACGTGCGCGGTGCGACCCCGGCGGTAGACGACCGGGAAGACCTCGTTCGGGGTGAAGAAGCGGAAGGCGGTGACCGGTGATGGCCACCCCGAGCGCGACGCCCAGGAGCACGTCGTCGGGGTGGTCGACGGCCAGGTACAGCCGGGCCAGGCCCAACAGGGCGATGACCACGGCGACCGCGGCCTTGGCGTAGGTGCGGGGGCGGCCCGGCACGACCAGGCAGTACACGCCGCCCATGAGGAAGATGGTCAGCACGGCGACCGGCGGAGACGGGGCCGAGTACCCGCCCCAGCCGCCGATGATGGTGATGCCGTAGGGGCGTGGCCGCGACAGGCCGAAGTAGATCAGCTGGCCGAGTATCTGCAGCAGGAAGAGGCTGCCCATGAAGACCAGCAGGTGCCGCCAACGGCGGAAGACCATGGTCAGCGCCACCACCAGGAGCCCGACCGCCGTGGCGCCCCAGCCGGAGCCGGCCGCCTTGATGACGTTGGCGACACCGGTCAGCCAGGGTGTTCGAGCCTCCGCGATGACGCGCAGGACCCAGGTGCCGGCCTGGTCGCCCACCCGGAGCCACGGCGCACGGCCGGAGAACAGGAACGCGGCGGTCAGGACGACGACTGCGAGCAGGACCCAGGCCGTGGTGCTGATGGTGATCGGATGCGGCAGCGGCGGGGGCGCACCTGTCGGGCGACGCTGGCGGCGCGCGCGCTGGTCCGGGGAGTCCTTCGGGAGGCCGACCGGGGCGGCGGCGGTGCGTTCTGCCTTCTCGGTCATCGCGCACCCTCCCCTGTCGGGACCAGCGACTGCGCCCTCAGCCAGTCCTCGGCGACCCTGTGGGGGTCCAGCCCGTCGAGCTGCACGCGCCCGTTGAGGCGACGAAGCGTGTCGGTGGAGAGTCGGGCCGAGACTGCATCAAGGGCCGCGAGCAGCCGCGGACCGTACCGCGCCACGGTGTCCCGGTGGACCAGCGGCGTGACGTTCTCGGCCGGCTGGAGCGCGCGGTCGTCCTCCAGGATGACCAGGTCGTTCGCCTGGATGCTCGGGTCGGTGGTGAAGAGCAGGCCGGCGCCGATCTGGCCCGACACCAACGCCTGCAGGGTGAGCGGCCCTCCGGCGTCGGTCGGTGCGAAGGCCTCGAAGTGCAGGCCGTAGGTCCGTTCGAGTCCGGGTAGGCAGTACGGGCGCTTCCGACATTCCGGGGGCCCGCCGAACACGAGGTCGGGTGCCACTTCGGCGAGGTCCGCGATCGATCGCATGTGGTAGCGGGCTGCGGTCTCCGCGGTCACCACGACCGCGTTGGCGTCCTGCGCCGGGGCAGGCTGCGCTGCGACGAGGCCGCGGCGCTGCGCCGACACGGTGAAAAAGCGGTAGGTCACCGCTGCATCGGAGGCCGCCGGCAGCCGCCCGAGGCTCAGGAAGTCCGTTGCCGACCCGGTGTACTCGGGGACCACTTGGACCAGGCCCTTCATGAGCGCCGGCTCCACGAGCTCGCGGCTGCCGAGGTCAGGCAGCACCCGGACCGGAAACCCCTCGGCGGCGAGAGCCCCGGCGTAGACATGGGCGAGCAGGACGCTCTCCGGGAAGTCGAAGGACCCCACCGTGATCTCTGCACCCGCCGGCTCGGCCGCCCCTGGCGGGGCGGGTGATCCCTGGTCGCCCGACCCGGTGCACGCGACGCACAGCGCAGCCAGCGCGAGCCAGACCGCGCGAAGGGCTACGTCCCTGACGGGCATTCCCTCATCATGCGCGTGCTGTTGAGGGTTCGAACCAGAACGCGGGACATCGCCGCGTGGGCCCGGCGGGTTTGCCGGGGATGGACCGGGATGGGTAGACGCGTTGGCCAGTCAGGCGCCGGCCGGGGGACAGCGGCGCTTCTTACGCCGCGTCCGCCTCGAGGATGGATGCGATGGTGGCCTCCAGGTCGAGGTGCTGGGACTCGCTGCCCGGCGCGACCGAGTCGTGCATCCGCTCGACGAACGCGGACAGGTCGCCCCTCCTGCCCTGAACCCGGGCGATGCCGCCGGGGGAGCTGAGCTCGATGACCACAACCGCGTGGCCTGCGGCGTCGAGGTGGGGACGCACGTGCACGTCACCGTCGCCGACGGGCTCGTGCAGGCCGGCGCTCAGAAGGTTCCGGCCGAAGGTCCAGCGGACCTGGTGCGGGCCGGTCATGAAGGTCGTGGTCACGGCGTACGGGTGGCGCGGGTCGTACTCGACCTCCGCCTCGATGCTGGTCGTGCCGCCGGCCAGGTCGACCAGGTCGAGCGTGAGGGACTGGGACAGGATCATCGGTGCCGTGTTCCTCGGGTACTCCATGGGACGCCTTCCTCAGATGGTTCGGTTCCCCGCCGTACAGAGGTTCTCCGCGTCCGGCGGAGACGAACCCTCCTCGGGCAACTCGTTGCGATTAACGCGGGCAGGCTGGGTGGAGTGTCTGGCTTTGGCCCGGAAAACGGCTCGCCAGCGGTCTGAACCAGGGTCCCGCCGGCACCGACCGTGGAGGGCCAGCGGGGTTGCCTCTGGTCATCGGGTCACGACGCGGGAGTTCCTTAGGTGGTGGTTCGCCTTCTCCCGCAGCGTCTGCGGGAGACCTTCGACCCTCAACAGCTCCGGGAGCAGGTGGAGGTCTGTGGTGAGCGCACGAAACAAGAACGCGACCGAGATCCCGTGGTCGGGCACGTGTTCGATGCTGATTCCGTCGCCGGGCCCGACCTCGCCTTCCTCCAACACCCGAAGGTAGGGGCCGGGCTGCCCGTCGGCCATGAAGCGCTTGATCCACTCCGAGGCGTCGTAGCCGCTCGACGTCATCCGGTCCTGGAATGTCCGGCACGGAATACGCACGTGCGACACCTCCAGCAGCGCCTCGCCGACGCGCCACCGTTCACCGAGCAAGGCAGCGTTCACATCGATGCCGCAGGTCGTGAGGTTCTCGCCGAAGTACCCGTCCGGCACTCGGCGCCGCAACTCGCGACTCCAGCGGTCGAGGTCCTCGCGGGCGAACGCGTACACCGCCTTGTCCGGACCCCCGTGCCTCCTCGTGTCGGCGACATGGTCGCCCTCGAGCCCCAGCCGGTGAATCCACACCGGCCCAGGAGCTGGGTGCTTGACCAGTGCGGTGCGGCGCTCCCGGCCCTGCCACATGTGTGTGGTGGGGCCACCCACATGCACGGCGAGAACGGTCGGGGGCATGGGCATGGGCATGGGCGGATCATGCCAGCCCGGGGAACATGTCGCCGTAAAAACCCGCCGTGACGGACGCCTACGCCGAGTCCACGCGTTTGTTGTCAGGCCACACATCGATTCTCGCGTCGGTCAACAATTACCCCCGTGCTCCCATCTCCGTGGACTATGTTTTGTTATGTCCGTTTAGTCACGATTCGGTATAGCAATCGACAAGAATTCCTGACTAGACCAGGATCGGTCCTATTGTCACCGGGCGCACGCCGAGGGCGTCGTGCTCGCGACGACAAGAGAAGGACTCCAGATGAATGAAATTCGCCACGGGGGCTGGACTGCTTCCCCGGATCGCTTCCTGAGGATCCTCGATGACCCGATGTTCGGGCTTCTAGTCCGGCTTCAGGACCTGATCACCGGCGCCACCACCGACTTCTGGAGGCAGGAGGGTGCGCGCAACATGCACCTGCCGATCACCACGAGCTCCGTCTCGAGCCCGATGGGTCTGGGCAGCGACAGCCTCCCGGTCAAGATCGATCTCTTCGGGGTGCCGACCTACCTGGCCGACTCCATGCAGTTCCTGCTGGAGTACGGCTGCAGGCTCTCAGCAGACGGTGCCTGGTACCTCATGCCGAGCTTCCGCGGCGAGGATGCCGACCGGACGCATCTCAACCAGTTCTTCCACAGCGAAGCCGAGATCGCCGGCGGTCTCGACGAGGTCATCGAGGTCGCAGAGCGCTACGTGCGGTATCTGGCCGAGGAGGTGCTGGACAAGCTGGGCGGCCAGGTCTGCGAGGTCGTCGGCCGTGACGATCACCTGCGCGCCATGATCGCGACCGACCCGTTCCCGCGCCTGACCCTGGACGAGGCCATCGACCATCTCGGTGACGACCCCGAGGCCGTCGTCCGTCACCCCGGTGGCTGGCGGACGCTGACCCGGCACGGGGAGCGCAGGTTGATGGAAGAGATCAGCCCGTTCGTGTGGGTGACGCACTTCGACCATCTGTCGGTGCCCTTCTACCAGGCCTACGCCGATGAGACTCAGCGCTCCTCGCTCAACGCCGACCTGCTGTTCGGCATCGGTGAGGTCGTGGGCAGCGGTGAACGGCAAATTCTCGGAGATCGCCACCCGACCCGGTGGCGGCGCCATTCCAGCCATGTTCAGCCGGCTGGGGCTCAAGCCTGCGGGACATCTGGATGCGGGTCGAGACCGACCCCAGCTTCAGCCCTGACCTCTCCGAGCCGCGCGCGCCCTACGTCGGCTGGGTCAACATCGCGCCGAACGAGCCCGGAGTCGTGGTGAACGCCCCGACCGAGGGGCAGTGCCGTGCGTTCGACTACGTCGTCGGCGTCACCCCAGGGCACCGTCCGGGCGATCGGGTCCGGGAGCTGCACCCCTCGATCTGGTCGTGGATGGTCGAGTACACCGCCGACACATGGGAGCAGTTTCTCGAGCGTGGCGCCGAGCTTGAACAGGCCCTGGCCTTCGAGATGGAGCCCGAGTCCGATGCCTGACGCGGGACCCTTGTCGCCGCGTGCCCTTGACCCGGTGCGCGACACGAGCCTGGTGATAGAGGAGTTCCGTCGCGCCTGCCTGGCTCGTGGGTACGTCGAGCACGCGCGGACCAGCCTGGTCTCGCGCCACGACCCGTCGATCCGGTTCACCAACTCCACCATCAGCGTGCTCAAGCCGCTGGTCGAGCCGCGTGTGACGGAACGACGCTTCCTCATCCAACCCGCCCTGCGGCTCCGCAACCTGAGTCATGTGCGCCGCACCGGTCAGATGTCGCCGTTCGGCTGCTACTTCATGGCATTCGGAGCCGTCGTGCCGTGGCTCTCGGCGGGAGAAGCTGGTGGACATCTGCGTCGATCTGATGACGGCCGTTGGGCTCTCCCCGAAGGACTACCGCTTCAGCGCCCACCGTGACGACGAGGATCTGGCGACCCTCGCCCGTGACCGGGACGTGAACATCGCCTTCGGGGAGGACCACCGCCCGTTCCGGCACCGGTTCGGAGTCGAGGGGCTCAGTGGCCGCAACATCAACCTGTCACTGCGCGGGCAGCGAGGATGGGCGGACGTCGCGAACGTGATCTCTCTCGAGAGAGGAGGCGAGATCCTGGGCGCAGAGCTTGCATTCGGCACCAACATGGTGCTGGTGCAGGTCCGTGGAGTGGAGCACCCCGCCCTGGCCGGGCCCGGCGCATCGGCGGCCGCTGCGGGCATCGACGGGCTGATCGCCGTCGACGCCATGCACTCCGCGTTGGTGCTCGCCATGGACGGTCTGGATCCTGTGGCGCGGGGGCGGGGCGGTAACTACCGCCAGTTCCTCCGGTTGCTGGGTGAGCGCGGGCCGAGGGACCGCGCACGGCTGAGGCATGCCGTGCGTGAGCTGGCCCACGACGAGGCTGCGGTCCGCCGTACGGCCAGTCCGGTCGAGACGTTCGACCTGGAGCTGCCCCCGAGCACGCGGTCGACAAGTCAGTCCGACCCGGAGCGCGTCGGGTCCGCTCGAGGCCGGCGTCCTAGGATTGGCCGGGCGCGGATCCCGCCCATTCCCCCCGCTCGAGACGAGGAATCACGTTGAGTACCAACCAGCCGGTTTCGGCCCAGCCGTTGACGATGCAGGACGCCATCCTGTCCCTGCAGCGCTACTGGACCGAGCGCGGCTGCATGGTCGTGCAGCCCTTCAACACCGAGGTCGGCGCCGGGACGCTGAACCCGGCCACCGCGCTGCGCGTGCTCGGCCCCGAGCCGTGGCGGGTCGCCTACGTCGAGCCCAGCGTGCGTCCCGACGACTCCCGGTACGGCGAGAACCCCAACCGGCTGCAGACGCACACCCAGTTCCAGGTGATCCTCAAGCCCGACCCGGGCAACCCGCAGGAGCTCTACCTGGAGAGCCTGCGTGGCGCTCGGCATCGACCTCGACGCCCACGACGTGCGGTTCGTCGAGGACAACTGGGCCTCGCCCGCGCTCGGGGCGTGGGGCCTGGGCTGGGAGGTCTGGCTGGACGGCATGGAGATCACGCAGTTCACCTACTTCCAGCAGGCCGGGGGGATCGCACTCGACCCGGTCTCGGTGGAGATCACCTACGGCCTCGAGCGGATCCTGATGGCGCTGCAGGGCGTCTCGCACTTCAAGGACATCGCCTACGCCGACGGGATCAGCTACGGGGAGGTGTTCGCACAGCCCGAGTACGAGATGAGCCGCTACTACCTCGACGACGCGGATGTCCGGACCAACCGGGACCTCTTCGACGCCTATGCCCAGGAGGCGCAGCGGATGCTGGACCTGGGTCTTCCCGTGCCGGCGTATGTCTACGTCCTGCGCTGCAGCCACACCTTCAACGTCCTCGACGCCCGCGGTGCCATCAGCACCACCGAGCGCGCGGACGCGTTCCGCACGATGCGCACGCTGACCCGGGACGTGGCCGCGTTGTGGGCGGAACGCCGCGAGCAGCTGGGCCACCCCCTCGGTGTGGTCGAGCCGGCCCCTGCGGCAAAGCCTGCGTTCGAGCTCCCCCGACCGGAGGGGACCACCGACCTGCTGTTCGAGATCGGGGTCGAGGAGCTGCCGTGGACCGACGTCCGTGCGGTCGGTGACGCGATCCGCGAGGCGGTGAGGACCAGGCTTGCGAGCACGCGCCTCGAGCACGGCGAGATCCGCGTCGACGCCACGCCGCGCAGGTTCGTGCTGACGGTCGGCGACGTGGCCCCGGCCGAGCCGGAGACCACCCGTTTCGCGCGCGGGCCCAAGGCCGAGGCGGCGTACGACGCTGACGGCCGGCCCACGAAGGCCGCGAGCGGATTCGCACGTGGTCAGGGGGTCGACCCCTCGGCGCTGGAGACCGTCGACGTCAACGGCGTGGCCTACGTCGGCCTGACCCGGACCGAGACCGGCCGGACGGCCGCGGAGGTGTTCTCCGAGCTGCTCGCCGACGTGGTACGGGAGCTCCGCTCCGTGAAGAACATGCGGTGGGCGGACCCGTCGCTCAGCTTCTCCCGGCCGATTCGCTGGCTGCTGGCGCTGCTCGGCGACGAACCGCTGCCGGTGACGGTGTCTGCACTGAGCTCCGGCACCACCACCCGGGTGCTGCGTACCGCGGAGAAGCCAGAGGTGGAGGTCGGTTCCGCGACCGGCTACGCCGAGCTCCTCGCCGGGCATGACATCGTGCTCGACCGTGACGAGCGCCGCGCCCGGATCGTCGAGGGTGCGCGCCGCCTCGCGGAGAGCGTCGGCGGCACCGTCGACCTGGAGACGCAGGCGGAGCTGATCGAGGAGATCACCGACCTGGTGGAGAGCCCGATCCCCCTGCTCGGTTCGTTCGAGGAGCGCCACCGGACCCTGCCCACCGCCGTCCTCACCACGGTGATGCGCAAGCACCAGCGTTACCTCGCGGTCACCTCACCCGACGGCGAGCTGCTGCCGCACTTCGTCACTGTGGCCAACGGCGCCTGTGACCAGGAGGTGGTGCGACGGCGGCAACGAGGCGGTGCTCCGCGCCCGTTTCGAGGACGCCGCGTTCTTCGTCGAGGCCGACATCCAGGTCAGGCCGGAGGACTTCCACAAGCGACTCGATGCGCTCACTTTCCAGACCCAGCTGGGCTCCATGGCGGACCGGGCGGGCCGCATCGCCCGGCTGGCCGACGTGATCGCCGACCGCGTCCATGCGGACGAGGCGGACCGGGCGACTGTGTCCAGGGCGGGTGAGCTGGCCAAGTTCGACCTGGCCACGCAGATGGTCGTCGAGCTGTCCAGCCTCGCCGGTGTGATGGCCGGCGAGTACGCCCGCCGGGCGGGCGAGCCCGCGGAGGTCGCGCTGGCGCTTTCGGAGATGGAGATGCCGCGCACAGGTGTCGGCGCGCTGCCGCAGTCCACGCCTGGTCGGATCCTGTCGCTGGCCGATCGCTTCGACCTGCTCACCGGGATGATCGCGATCGGCAACGCGCCGACCGGCCACTCCGATCCGTTCGGGGTACGACGGGCCGCCACCGGCATCGTGAACGTACTGCGCTCGGCTCCTGAGCTGGCCGCCGTTTCTCTCACTGCAGGTGTCGAGGCGGCTGCCGCCCAGCTGGCCGAACACGGACTGGAGATCGCCGACGAGCTGGTGGCCGAGACCGTGGCCATCGCGGTTCGTCGCTACGAGCTGCAGCTGATCGACTCGGGCCACGATCACGATCACGTGCGGGCGGTGCTCCCGCTGGCGGATCGTCCCGCGGTGGCCGACCGTGACCTGGCCGAGCTGGAGCGACTCGCCCCGCAGTCGGGGTTCCGGCAGCTGGTCGAGGCGGTCCAGCGGGTCACCCGGATCCTGCCGGCCACCCCGGAGGCGGAGCAGCCCGCTCCGCTCACCGAGCCGACCGAGCTCGCGCTCGACGCGGCAGTCACGAGGCTCGAGCGGCTGAAGGACGAGCGGGGCGACCTGGCCCTCGCCGAGCTGGTGGCAGCGACCGCCGACCTCCCGGACCTGGTCGCCGCCTTCTTCGAGGCGGTCCTGGTGATGGACCCCGACCCGGCGGTGAAGGCCGCCCGTCTGGGCCTGCTTCGCCGGCTGGCCGACGTCACCGGTGCGGGCTTGGACTGGTCGACGCTCTGACGGTCGGTGCCCCGACGGGCAGGTTCGAGGGTCGGGGTACAGGGAGGCCCCGCCGCCCCCAGGTCTTTGACCCCTGGGAGGTGGGTGCAGACGTCGGGCGCGACGGGGTTCCCTCCCCACTGAGTAATCGTCTTGGGCCGAGAAGCCGTTACCGCCTGCGGCGGAACAGGCGGAACAACGTTTGTCCTTGGTGCGGTGTGTGAATACTTCAAGAGTGACTGTTGGCACCCACGAGCACCGGACTTCCGCGACCACGGCTGGGGCTGCTGCAACGAGCCGCCACCGGAAACAGGCGGTCGCCGCCACCCTCGCTGTGGTCGCGGCCCTGGCCGCCGTCAACGTCGCCAGGTTCCTCATGCCGGACAACAGCATCCTGCTGAGCGTCGGCGCCGCCTTCGCGTTGCTCCTCTTCGCCCGCCGGTCAGGGCTCTCCTGGGCCCAGCTCGGACTCTGCCCCAAGCGGTTCCGCGCGGGACGCAGGTGGGGCATCGCCGCCATGGTGACCGTGGCTGCGGTCTACCTCGTCGGTGTGCTCATCCCCATGACGCGCCCGGCGTTCCTCGACGCGCGTTACGAGTTCGGGGTGTCCCAGGCGCTGACGACGGCGTTCGTCGTCATCCCGCTCGGCACGGTCCTCCTGGAGGAGATCGCCTTCCGTGGAGTCCTCTGGGGCATGCTGTCGCGCCATATGACGACGTGGCGGGTGGTCCTGGTCTCATCGTCCTTGTTCGGGCTCTGGCACGTGCTCCCCTCGCTCGGGTTCGCGTCCGCCCACCGGGGCGTGAGCGCGGCAGCGTCCCACGCAGGCGTCCCCGCCACCATGCTCGTCGTGCTCGGCACGGTCGCCTTCACTGCAGTCGGCGGGATCGTCGCGGCGGAGCTCCGCCGACGTAGCGGCAGCGTTCTCGCGAGCGCGGGCATGCACTGGGCGACCAACGCGCTCGGCGTGCTGTTCGGCGTCGTCGCCTGGCGGCTCGCCGGCTAGACACCGCCAGCCGCGAGCCGCCAGCACGAGCTCGCGCTGCTGCCTGCTGACCTGGTTCAGGGCAAATATGGGTCGTTCCGCATCGGGCTACCTGTGTGCTTGTCATGATGAGGCAGTGGACGGGTCGCGTGCCGTCGCGCTGCCTCGGTCACGGAGGCCCCGGCGTCGGCAGTTGCACTGGCCGCGCTACAGCCTTGGGGGGGCGATCGGCGCGCTGGCGTTCGCCTGCGCCTCCTTCACTCCCTCGCTCGTTCCCCGGCCGTGGTACGTGCAGGGCGTCGTCGCCGGCCTCAGCGCCGCTTTCGGCTACGGTCTCGGCGTCTTCCTCGCCTGGCTGATCCGGACCTCCACCGGGTGGGCGCCCTCCCCGGTCGTCCTCCGCCGGTTCTGGCTCGGCTTCGCCTGTCTGGGCATCCCGGTGCTCATCTGGGCGATGTCGCTCGGCCAGCGCTGGCAGCGAGAGCTCCACCTGCTGACCAACGTGAAGCCGCCGGTCTCGTACGCGTGGATCTCCATCCTGCTGGTCGGACTGGCGCTGATGCTCCTGCTCATCGCCCTGGCGCGCGTGGTCCGGTGGCTCGTTCGCCTGGTGACACAACGGCTGCTACCGCGGATGCCGAGCCGCCTGGCCCGTCCGCTGGCAGTCATCATCGTCGTGTTCTTCCTGGTCATCTTGAACAACGGGCTGGTCTGGCGTGGGCTGATCACGGTCGCGAACTCCACCTCCGGCGCCTTGAACAACGCGACGAACCAGGGCACGGTCCGGCCGACGACGCCCGAGCGGTCGGGCAGTCCGGCCTCCTTCATCTCCTGGGAGTCGCTCGGGCGACAGGGCCGCGACTTCGTCGGTCTCGGGCCGACCGCTGCCGACCTGACCGCGTTCTCGGGTCGACCCGCGAAGGAGCCGATCCGGGCGTACGCCGGCCTCAGGTCGGCCGACACGACCCGGTCGCGCGCGGACCTGGCGGTGCGGGACCTGCGCCGCGCGGGCGGCTTCGACCGCGCCGTGCTGCTGGTGGCGACGACGACCGGGACCGGGCTGGTGGACCCGGCGGCGGTCGACTCCCTCGAGTACATGTACAACGGCGACACCGCCACGGTGGCCGTGCAGTACTCGTACCTCCCGAGCTTCATCTCCCTCCTCGTCGACGACAACAGCGAGGAGGTGGCCGGGCGCGAGCTGTTCAACGCGGTGTACGACGCGTGGCGGGAGCTTCCCGCCGGCCGGCGCCCGAAGCTGCTCGTCACCGGGACCAGCATCGGCGTGGTCGCCTCGGAGTCGTCGTTCAGCGGGCTGGCCGACGTACGGAACCGGACCGACGGGGTGGTCTGGGCGGGCGCGCCGAACTTCAGCCCGCTGCACCACACGTTCGTCCAACGACGTCAACCCGGGACACCCGAGTGGTTGCCCGTCTACGAGCACGGGCGCACGGTGCGCTTCGTCTCGAAACCGAGCGACCTGTCCCGGCCGGAGGGCCCCTGGCCCCGGCCGCGCGTCGTCTACCTGCAGTACGGCTCCGACCCGGTCGTCTTCTGGGGCCCTCGGCTCGCGTTCAGCAAACCCGACTGGCTCTACGAGCCGCGTGCGCCCGACGTCTCGCCGCACATGCGCTGGATCCCGGTCGTCACCTTCTGGCAGGTCTCGGCAGACCTTCCGTCCACCTACTACGTGCCGCCCGGGCACGGGCATCGGTACGGCGAGCTCTACGCGGACGCCTGGGCCGCGGTCGCGGGGCCGCCCGGGTGGTCCGAGCAGGACACCCGGCGGTTGCGCGCACAGATCAGGAAGGACCTGCTCATCCGCGACCGTGCGATCCTGGGCGCCGGCTGACCCGGAGGAGGAGCTTGCGGATCTCGCCCGCCCACAGCACCGTGCTCGCCATCGCCACACACACCAGCCACTGCCCCGCCGAGAGCGGCGTCGTCGTGAAGGCCCTGTTGAGGATCGGCACCTCGACGACGAGCACCTGGAGGAACGCGGACAGTGCCATCGCTCCCCACAGCCACGGGTTGACGAACAACCGGTGGAAGGCGGTCCGCGTCTCCGAGCGCGCGTTGAGGGCGTTGAACAGCTGCGCGAGGACGAGCACGGTGAACCCCGCGGTACGGGCCCGGTCAAGGCTCTCACCGCCCTCGATGAGGCCGCCGGGCAGGTAGAGGTCGATCGTCAGCAGCGTCGCCGCTGCCATGACGAGACCGATCACCACCACCCCGGCCCACATCCGGTTGTCGATCACGCGGTCCTGTAGCGACCGCGGTGGCCTGCTCATGACGTCCTCGGTCTCCGGGTCGACGCCCATGGCGAGGGCGGGCGCGCTGTCCGTGAGCAGGTTGATCCACAGGATCTGGGTGGCGAGGAGGGGGAGCACCACGCCGCCCTCCCCGTGCGTGAGGCCGATGACGCCCGCCAGCACGACGCCGAGGAAGACGGTGAGGACCTCGCCCATGTTGGAGGAGAGCAGGTAGCGCAGGAACTTCCGGATGTTCGAGAAGATGCCGCGACCCTCACGGATGGCCTGGACGATGGTGGCGAAGTTGTCGTCGGCGAGGATCATCTTCGCCGCTTCCTTGGTGACCTCCGTGCCGGTGCGCCCCATGGCGATGCCGATGTCCGCCGACTTCAGGGCGGGGGCGTCGTTCACGCCGTCCCCGGTCATCGCCACGACCTTGTGGTCCGCCTGGAGCGCGTCGACGATGCGCAGCTTGTGCTCCGGCGTCACCCGCGCGTACACCGACCTCCGGCGTACCGTCTCTCGGAACTGCTCGTCGTCGAGCCGGTCCAGCTCGATGCCCGAGACGGCCTCCGTCGCCCCTTCCACGACGCCGAGGTCGCGGGCGATGCGGGCGGCCGTCCGGGGGTGGTCGCCGGTGATCATCAGGACCCGGACACCCGCACGATGCGCCTCGGAGATGGCCTGGGCCGCCTCCAGGCGGGGAGGGTCGATGATCCCGACCATGCCCGCGTACACGAGGTCCTGCTCGAGCGACTCGTCCGCCTCGGGCGGGGTCGTGGTCTCGAGCGGTCGGTAGGCCACCGCGAGTGTCCGGAACGCCTCGTCCGAGAGTCGCTCCACGTCGCGGAGGATCCGTCGGCGCCACGACTCGTCCAGGGGCTCCGTGTGGTCACCGACCTGCACCTGCGAGCAGCGGCCGAGCAGCACGTCGGGAGCGCCCTTGGTGATCACCGCGATCCTGCCCGACCGCTGGGCGTCGGACTCCAGGCTGGTCATCATCTTCCGCTCGGAGGTGAACGGGATCTCGCCCACGCGCCGGAACCGCCCGGCCCGGCGGTCCCGGGTGCCGAGCTTCACCTCGGCCACCAGGAAGGCCGCCTCGGTCGGGTCGCCCTGGATCGTCCACTCGCCGTCCTGCTCCTGGAGAGCGGCGTTTCCGGCGAGGCTGCCGCCACCGAGGACGAAGGCCGTCTCCAGCCACAGCGGGTCGCCCTCCTGCAGCCGGACCCCGTCGTGCTCCACCTGCCCCTGGGGCCGGTAGCCGGCTCCGGTGACCGCCACCTCACCCGACGCGGTGACGACCCGGCCGATGGTCATCTCTCCCTTGGTCAGCGTGCCGGTCTTGTCGGAGCACACCACCGAGGCCGAGCCGAGCGTCTCGACGGAGGAGAGCTTCTTGACGATCGCGTCGTGGTCGGCCATGCGTTGCACGCCGAGTGCCAGGACGACCGACAAGACGGCGGGCAGCCCCTCGGGCACGGCCGCGACGGCGAGCGAGACTCCGAGCAGGAGGGCGGTGACGACGTCGTCGACGGACCGCACCCCGAAGAACAGGAAGATCGTCGCGATCACGACGACGGCGATCACGACGACCGCGATCCCCAGCATCCGCCCCACGCGCCCGATCTCTTTCTGGAGCGGTGTCGGGTCCTCCCGGGTGGCGTGCAGGAGCCCGGCGATCTGCCCCATCTGGGTCGCCATGCCGGTCGCGGTGACGACCGCCCTGCCGACACCTTGCGTCACGGCGGTGCCGTTGAAGACCATGTCGAGGCGGTCGCCGAGCGCCGCCGGCTCCGAAAGGGTCCGGGCGTCCTTGAGCTCGGGCTCGCTCTCCCCGGTGAGGGAGGCCTCCGAGACCTTGAGCGTGGCGGCGGACAGCAGCCTGGCGTCGGCGGACACGGTGTCGCCCTCGGCCAGGAGCAGTACGTCGCCGGGCACCAGCTCACGGGTCGGGACGCGCTGCTGCACCCCGTCCCGTACGACGGTCGCCGTGGTGGCGCTCAGGCGCTGCAACGCCTCGACGGCGTGCTCGGCCTTGGCCTGCTGGACGTACCCGAGGACCGCGTTGAGCACGACGATGACGGCGATCACGATCGCGTCGAACGGCCACCCGGAGGCGCCCTCGACGACCCACGCGAGGACTGAGATGACGATGGCCGCGAAGAGCAGGTAGATGAGCGGGTCGCGGAACTGGTCGATGAGCTTCCGCCATGCGGGAACGGGTCTCGCCGCCGCGATCTCGTTGGGTCCCGAGGAGGCCAGGCGCCGGGCCGCCTCCGAGGCGGTCAGGCCGTTGCTCCGGTCGGATCCAAGGAGGTCGACGACGCGGGCGGCGTCCAGGAGCGACGGGTCGGAGTCGACCAGTGAGCTCGTCACGTCACCAGGGTCGCCCCCAAGACCGTGGTCCGCCGGGGAACGGACAACTGTCCGATATGCGACGCGTCGGAGACCTCCGCCCGATCCCTGAGAGGATGAGGGCCGCGGTGACCTAGTCACGCCGCAGATCCCCCGCCGTACGCGCACTGTTCGCCCAGGCGGTCGCCAGCCACGAAGGGATTCGCCTGATGAGCCTCCTTGCCGACCAGACCATCGCCGTTCTCGGCGGGACCGGCCCTCAGGGTCGCGGCCTCGCCCGGCGTTTCGCGGCGGCCGGACTCTCGGTGGTCATCGGCAGCCGCAGCGCCGAGCGTGCGCAGTCGACCGCCGCGGAGCTGGCCGAGGCGACCGGAGGCAGCGTCACGGGTGCCGCGAACGCCGATGCCGCAGCACAGGGCGACATCGTGATCGTGGCGGTGCCGTGGGACGGGCACAAGGAGCTGCTCGTGGAGCTGGCCCCGGTGCTCGAGGGCAAGATCGTCGTGGACTGCGTCAACCCCATGGGCTTCGACGGCAAGGGGGCCTTCGCCCTGCCGGTCGAGGAGGGCTCAGCAGCGCAGCAGGCCGAGGCACTTCTTCCCGGCAGTCGCGTCGTCGCGGCGTTCCACCACGTCAGCGCGGTGCTGCTGGAGGACCCGTCGGTCGAGTCGATGGACACCGACGTGATGGTGCTCGGCGACGACCGCGAGGCGACCGACGTGATCCGTGAGCTGGCCGACAAGATCCCGGGGATGCGCGGCATCTTCGCGGGGCGGCTGCGCAACGCGCACCAGGTCGAGGCGCTGACCTGCAACCTGATCAGCATCAACCGCCGCTACAAGGCGCACTCCGGCCTGCGCGTCACCGACGTCTGAACGCCACCGAAGTGGTCGCGTACCTGCCCGGTTAGTGTGAAGGGCGTGACGAGCGCCCGTTCCTACCACTGGAGTGACTGGGACCCGGACGAGCTGCTGCGTCAGAAGCTCCGACGGGGCACCATGGTCAGCCTCGTGCTGCCCGCTCGTGACGAGGCGGCGACGGTCGGCGACATCGTGGCGCGGGTGCGCGAGGAGCTCGTGGTGCGGCACTCCCTCGTGGACGAGGTCGTCGTGATCGACTCGGACTCCTCCGACGAGACGGCGGCGAAGGCACGCGCCGCCGGCGCGACGGTGCACGCCGCAGCCGGCATCCGCCCGGACCTCGGGACCAGGCAGGGCAAGGGCGAGGCCATGTGGAAGTCGCTCTTCGTGACCTCCGGCGACGTCCTCGTCTTCATGGACGCCGACCTGACCGAGTGGGACACCCACTTCGTCACCGGGCTGCTCGGCCCGCTGCTGACCGACGACAGCCCGCAGCTCGTCAAGGGTTTCTACGACCGCCCCATGGCGGGGGAGCACGGCGGTGCGGCCCGTGGGACGCAGTCGGCGGGAGGACGGGTCACCGAGCTCGTTGCCCGGCCCTTGCTCGCCTTGCACTGGCCCGAGCTCGGCGGGGTCGTCCAGCCCCTCGCCGGTGAGTGGTCGGTCCGCCGCAGCCTCCTGGAACGGCTCACGATGCCCGTCGGGTACGCCGTCGAGCTCGCGGTGCTGGTCGAGGCGTACGAGACGCTCGGCCTCGACGCGATCGCCCAGGTCGACCTCGGCCTGCGCAAGCACGCGCACCAGGGGCTGCGTGACCTGGGTGTCATGGCGCTCCAGATCCTGGCCATGGCCGAGGCGCGGACCTCGGGACCCGGTCCCGAGGAGGAGCTCTCGCTCCGGCAGTTCGACTGGGCGGAGGGCCGGGCCGCACCGGTCACCCGCTCCGTCGACCTCAGGGAGCGGCCGCCGGCGGTGTCGGTGCCCGGGTACGTCGAAGGAGCTCTGTCATGCTGAAGCTCGGCCGGCACGAGTTCGAGGACGACGCGATGCTGGTCATGGCCATCGTGAACCGGACCCCGGACTCCTTCTACGACAAGGGCGCCACCTGGGCCGAGGACGCAGCCTTCGAGCGGGTCAGGCAGGTCGTGGCCGAGGGCGCCGACATCGTCGACATCGGCGGCATCAAGGCCGCCCCCGGTGCCGAGATCGACGCGGAGGAGGAGGCCCGTCGCGTCGTCGGCTTCGTGGCGGCGGTCCGCTCCGAGTTCCCCGACGTCGTGATCAGCGTCGACACCTGGCGCGCGGAGGTCGGGCGGGCGGTCTGCGACGTCGGCGCGGACCTGCTCAACGACGCCTGGGGTGGCTACGACCCGGAGCTCGCGGCGGTTGCCGCGGAGTACGACGCCGCCATCGTCTGCACCCACACCGGCGGTGTCACCCCGAGGACGCGACCGCACCGGGTCGGGTACGACGACGTGGTCGCCTCCGTCGTGGCCGACACCGTCGCGTACGCCGAACGGGCGGTCTCCCTTGGCGTGGACCCACGCAGCGTCCTCATCGACCCGGCCCACGACTTCGGCAAGAACACCTGGCACTCGCTCGAGATCACGCGGCGGCTCGACGAGATGACGGCGACCGGCTGGCCGGTGCTCGTGTCGTTGTCGAACAAGGACTTCGTCGGCGAGACCCTGGGGCTTCCCGTGGGGGAGCGTGTGACCGGGACCCTCGCGACCACGGCGATCTGTGCCTGGCACGGTGCACGTGTCTACCGGGCCCACCAGGTGGCCGAGACCCGGCAGGTGCTCGACATGGTCGCCACGATCCGGGGCACGAGACTGCCGCAGCGTGTCGTGCGCGGCCTGGCCTAGGGAGCAGCATTGCGACTTCTTCTCAACGACGTCGACCCGGCGGTCGCGACCGGCGCCGAGATCGACCACGACGCGCTGGCCGCGCTCTACGCCTACCCGTCCGGAGAGCGGTGGTTGCGGGGCAACATGGTGAGCACGCTGGACGGCGCGGCGACCGGCCCGGACGGGAAGACCGGCTCCATCAACAACGAGGCCGACCGGCAGGTCTTCATGCTGCTCAGGGCCCTCGCCGACGTGATCGTCGTGGGTGCCGGGACCGCGAGGGCGGAAGGCTACGGCCGCGTGCAGCCGCCGAAGGGTGACCTCGCCACAGTCAGGGCGGGCCGGCCGGCCGCCCCCACCCTCCTCCTCGTGAGCCGTTCGGCCGGCCTGCCGCTCAAGCTCGCGGCGCGCGAGGAGTCCGAGGGCGAGAGCGGCGACGTGCTCCTGGCGACCTGCGAGGCCGCCGGAGAGCAGGCGCTCGACGCCGCGCGGGAGGCGCTGGGGGAGGACAAGGTGCTCGTGCTCGGTGAGGCCGAGGTCGACCTGGCCGCGCTCGTGGGCCGACTGGTCGATCAGGGGCTGTCGAACATGCTGACCGAAGGTGGTCCGCGGCTGCTTCGCGACCTGGTGGCCGCCGGGGTCGTCGACGAGATCTGCCTGACCGTCGTACCCCATGTGATCGGGGGGGAGCACCCGAGGATCCTCGACGGGGACGGCGTCAGTGCTCCGATGTCCCCTCGCCTGCTCCTCGAGGCCGACGGGACGCTGCTGGGCCGCTGGTCCCGGAGTCGAGCGGAGACGTGAGCCCGGTCTCGAGCACAGACGACAGCACAGGAGAGCTCCTCGTCGTCCGGCACGGCCAGTCGACGTGGAACGTCGGCCACCGGTTCACCGGCCAGGCCGACCCACCTCTGTCCACCCTGGGGCGGCAGCAGGCCGACGACCTGGCACGACGTTGCGAGGGCCTGGGCATCACCGCCGTGGTGACCTCGGACCTCGCGCGGGCCTGCGAGACCGGCGCGGTGGTCGCGGAGCGGCTCGGTCTCCCCGCCCCGGTGACGCTGCCAGACCTTCGCGAGCGGTGGAGCGAGACGCTGACCGGCCTGGGTCGCGACGAGATCGAGGGCCGCTGGCCCGGACAGCTCACGGCCTGGAGGGAGGCGCGTCCCGTCACGGTCCCGGGAAGCCACGAGGACTTCGACGCCTTCGCCGAACGGGTGACCCGAGGTCTCGTCACGGCGTCCGGCCACGGCGACCGGGTCCTGGTCGTCGCGCACGCGGGAGTGTTCGTGGTGCTCGGCCAGATCGACGGCTCGGGGTCGGCGACGGAGACGGCCAACGCGGACGGCCGCCGGATCGTCGTGGAGCGCGGGCGGATCCTCGCCGTGACCAGGTCGTTGAGCCGCTAGCCACCGATCCCGGTGTCGGTCAGGCCGCTGCACATGTAGTCGCCGGGGGACTCCTTGACCCACCTGCCGTTCTGCACGCGCACGACCTGCAGGCACTCGCCGGTGCGTTTCCCGCCGGAGTCCTGAGGGGCGTGGATCCCGTTGCCGGTCCAGTCGTGGACGCCCCGGACAGCGGTCACCAGCGCGCTGCGGTCCAGCCGGCCGCCGAGCGCGATGGACTTCTCGACGAACATCCGCGTCGCCGACCAGGCGTAGACCCCGAACGGGGTGGGCTCCGCCCCCGGCTTCACCTGCTGCAGCCACTGTGTGTAGAGCTGCATCTCCCGGTTCGAGCTCGCCTGCTCGAACATCGCGGTGTTGATGAAGACCCGGGACCCCTCGACGGCGTCGCCTCCGGTCTCGATGTAGCGCGTGTCGTACATCGGCTGGTGGAGCGCGAACACCTCCGGCTTGAATCCCTGCTGCTGCATCGCCTGTGCCAGGCGGACCGCCTGCGGGTACGCGCCGAGGAAGTCGACGAACCGGACGCCCCGGTCCTTCATCTGCTGCACGTAGGGCGCGTAGTTGAACTCCGCGACGTCGATCCCCGACTCGTAGACCACCTTGTAGCCGCGCTTCCGGGCCGCCACCGCGCGGCTCTTGCTCAGAGTCGGAGAGCCGCCCGCGTTGAGGTGGAGGAAGGCAGCCTTCTGCGTCGCGGCCCCGTGCGTCCTGTGGAAGTAGTCCAGGACGGAGTTCGCGATGAGGTTGGGCCGCACCGACTGGGTGCCGAAGCAAGTGGCGCAGGCGCCACGCTCCTCGGTGATCGAGATGGCGCGGAGGTCGGGGAGGCCGCACTTCTCGGCGGTGGCCGCTCCGCCGGAGTCGAACGCGGAGGTGGACCCGACCGCGGCGAAGGCCTCCTCGCACGCCTTGGCGTAGGCCTGCTGGTCGGCCCCCGCGTCGCTGCGGCTGTCCAGTGCCATCAGCTCGAGCTTGCGGCCGCAGATGTCGGAGGTGGCGTTGAAGTAGGCGACGTAGGCCTTCACGCCTTCCTGCGCGGCCTCGAACAGCCCGGGCACCGGGCCGCTGATGTCGGAGACGTTCGCGATCACGATCTTGTCGTCGGTGATCCCGGTCTGGTTTCTCAGGCCCGAGCAGCTGCCCGCGCGGGTCTCGCCGGTGGCGGAGTTCTCGCCCGTCCCCAGCGCACCTCCACCCGAGTGGCTCGGGCCGATTCCGGCCGCTGCCGGGGCGTCGTCCGCCCCGTTCGTCGTACCGGTGGTGCCGGCGGCAGCGCCACCGACGGTGGTGTCTCCCTGGCCGCCGGCCGGCACTTCAGCACCCGCCAGGTCGCCCGGGGCCAACGCGGAAGCGCCGGCGGCTGCGTTCGCCGCCCGGACGTCCTGCGGGCTCAGCTGCGACCCGCAGGCCGCGAGCATCAGCGAGGAGAGTGCCAGGCCGACTGCCAATGGCGGCGTGAACATGGATGGGCGCACGGTGACTCCGGGTGTCTGCTGGTTACCTGCTGCGGTGTCTGCGGATCATGCCTTCCGCCAGGGGTGCCTGGTCGAAGTCCCCCGCCTCGATCCTCTGCGTGACGGTCCGGTTCACGAGTCGGTCCGCGAGCGCGGGGAAGTGGCGGGCGATGCCCATCTCCAGTGCCCCCCGCCGCGTCGTGGCGACGTCGCGTGGAGTCCGGCGGGCGGTGAGCGCGCGGACGACGGCGTCGACGACACCCTCGACCGGCTCGGGTCGCGACACTGCGTCGAGGGAGAGCCCGGCACGAGCGGTGGTTGCATGGATCGGGCTGCGCACCATGCTGGGGTAGACCGTCGTCACCCCGACGTGGCTGCCCACCTCGAGCCGCAGCGCGTCGGCATAGGCGGCAAGGGCGCGCTTGGAGACGCCGTAGGCCGCCGCCAGCGGGAGCGGGAGGACGGCCATGCGCGAGGCGATGAACACGACGTGGCCGCGCTGCCGGACCAGGTGGGGGAGGGCTGCCGCGGTGACCCGCCAGGCTCCCAGCAGGTTGAGCTGGAGCTGTGCCTCGACCTCTGTCTCGGGCACCAGCTCCGCCGGCGCCGGCCCGCCCCTCCCGGCGTTGTTGACGAGGACGTCGATGCCGCCCATCAGGTCCGCCGCCTGCTTGACGGCGAGGTCCACGGACTCCTGGGAGGTGACGTCGCAGGTCAGGATGGTGGTCCCGTCGTCGCCGCCGCCCACCAGGTCGAGGCCTACGACCGTGGCCCCGGCGGCCGCGAACCGGGCGCTCATCGCGGTGCCGAATGTGCCCGCGGCCCCCGTGACCAGGATCCGCCTGCCCGCGAGCCCTCGCGAGGCGGACTCCAGGTCCCGTTCGACGGTGCGGAGGTACTGGTCGACGTCGATGCGCATGTGCGGCCGTCGCTCGCCCCATCGCTGTCTGGCCCGCTCGAGCTCCTCGGTCGCGCGCTGTCTCGCCGTCCGCTCGTCGGGGAGCTCGTAGGCACCCGTCAGCCGGGCGGCCAGGAGCCGTGACTGCGCCTCGACCACCGGCAGCGCCGAGCCGGTCGACTGCATGAGCCCGACGTAGCTGAGCGAGCGGTCGCCGGGCGGGAACACGTGGCGGTAGAGCAGGAGGCTCGACGGCTCGTCGGCCTGGTCGAGGAACGGCACGGTGGCTCGGTAGCCCGTGCACCACACGATGTGGTCGACCTCGTCGCGGCGTCCGTCGGTGAAACAGACCTGCCGGCCGTCGAAGCGGGAGATGGCCGGCCGCGGCAGGATCCTGCCCTCGGCGATGAGGGCGGGCACGACGTCGCTGAGTGTCGGGTGGTCCTGGAGGACGCCGCTCGTGGGTTTGGGCAGCGCCGGGCCCTCGAGGCGTGGCAGCGCGAACCTCAGCGTCGTCTGCGCGACACGTTGGCGGATGCGCCAGGGGAGGGCCGCGGCCAGGGCGCCGTTCACCTGGTCGGACGGCCGCCCGAGCAGCGTCTTGGGGAGGACCCAGACACCACGACGAGCCGAGAGCAGCACGGCCTCGGCGTGGTCCACGAGCTCGGCGGCGATGTCCATGGCGGAGTTCCCGGTGCCCACGACGAGGACCCGCTTGCCGACGAAGACGTCCGGGCGCACGTAGCCGTGGGCGTGGGACTGTTCCCCTGAGAACGAGCCGGGGTACTCCGCCTCGACCGTGCGAGGCTCGTGGTTGTGCCCGTTGGCCACGACGAGGTGGTCCACGACCTCCGCCCGGGTGCCGTCCGGGCCTGTGAGGACGAGGTGCCACTTCTCCTCGACGCGGCGAGCGGACTCGAGCGTCGTGTTCAGGCGGTACCGCTCGGTCACGCCGAAGTGGTCCGCGTAGCCCTGGAGGTACTCCAGCATCTGCGCGCGGGTCGGGTAGTCGGGCCACTCCGCCGGCATCGGGTGGTCGCGGAACTCCGTGCGCGCCTTGCTCGTGTTGAGCCGCAGCCCCTCGTAGGCGGCCGTGCCGTCCCCGAGACGCCACAGTCCGCCCAGGCACGACGCCCGCTCCACCCCGAAGACCGGTACGCCGGCCTGGGCCAGTGCCTTGACCGCCGCTATGCCGGCCGCACCTCCGCCTACGACGGCGGTCACCGGCACACGACGTCCCTCGGAACCCGCCACGCGCAGCACTCCTCGAAGAAAGCAATAAATCCAACGAGTGACGGAATATACCTACACCGCCTCGACTCCGCCAGGGTCGTCGTAGAGCCGTTCGATGAACCGGTGCGCGTAGACCCGGAACTCGGACCGTTCTCGTTCGAGGGCCCGGGGGTCACTGGTGGCGGACAAGGACGCCACGTGGCCGTGCACCGCCCAGACCAGACTGCGCACCGTGACGTGGGGCGTCGGCTCGGCGATGAGCCCTCGGGCTGTCGCGGTCATCAGGGCCGACTCGACGGCCGAGTAGATCGGGAGGGCGTAGTCCTGGTCGAGGGGGGCGAGGCCCGCCGGGTCGAGCCAGCGCCTCAACCACAGGAAAGTCGTCTCCGGCATCTCCTCGAGGAAGGTCAAGAAGGCGTCGACCAGGCCGTGCAGGGAGGCGACGAGCTCTCGGCGTGACCCCGCCTCGGCGGCGTCCGCGACCTCTCGCACCGCCGGCTCGAGAGCCGCCCCCTCGCGCTCGAAGACGCCGGCGAAGCATGCGACGTACAGCCCGGCCTTCGTCGCGAAGTGGTGGTGGACGCTGGACACGTCGATGCCGACCTGCGCGGCGATCTCGCGCATCGACACGCCGTCGATGCCGCGGGCGGCGAACATGCCTGTCGCCTGATCGACGATCCGGTCCCGGGTCGAGGGCGCCGACTCGTCACGCCGCGGACGGCCGCGCCGACGTGCGGGTGCCCTGCCCTTCTCAGACATCTTCCTCGTCCCTCGCTTTGCCGATAGAGTGCGCCACTCACTAATCCAACAGTAGGGGGATTAATGGCCGCCATGCCGCGAGCAGACATCGCCGGTCCCGACCGGGCGCAGGGCCCTGCGACCTCGGGCGTGCTGCAGTATGCCGCAGGCTCCATCGGCATGGGCGTCTACGTGACCGTCCCCGGGCTGCTCCTGCTCTACTTCCTCACCGACACCCTCGGGGTGAGCCCATGGCTCGCGGGGGCGACGCTGCTCGTCCCGAAGCTCGTCGACATCCTGCTCCACCCGCTGATCGGTTCGCTGTCGGACCGCGACAGGAGCAGGCACGGGAGCCGGCTGCGGCTGCTTTGGACGGGCTGCCTTCTCGCGGCGGGTTTCATCGCGACCTTCGCGGTCCCCGCGCTGGTCCGCGACAGCCAGTACACGGCAGCCCTGTGGGTCGGTCTCTGGTTCACCCTCAGCAACACGCTGTTCGCGTTGTACCAGGTGCCCTACCTCGCCACCCCCACCGATGTCGACGTCGGCTACCACGGGCGAACGAGGATCATGTCCTACCGCATGGTCGTGCTCACCCTCGGCATTCTCATCGGCGGCGTCGTGGCTCCGCTGCTCACGGGTCACGACGACGACCTCGGCGGCTACGTGACGATGGCGTTCGCGCTCGGCGTGGTCATGCTGCTGTTCCAGGGGGTCGGTGTGCGCGGCGTACGCCGGCTGGCCCCGCCGTTCGCGGCCGGGACAGCGGAGTCGAAGGCCTCGGGGCAGCCCCACTCGTTCAGGGAGCCGTGGGCAGTCCTCCGCGGCAACGCCACCTTCCGCGTGCTCGTCGGCGCCTACCTGCTCATGTCGACGACCTCGCACCTGGTTCTGGCGGGGCTCCCGTACTTCGCCGAAGTACGAGCTCGGACGGCCCGGTCTGACCACGGTTCTCGTGGCCTCGTTCGTCGCGCCTGCGCTGCTCGCAACGCCCCTGTGGTTCCGCGTGTCGCGGACGCTCGGGAAGCAGCGGTGTCTGCTCATCGCACAGGGCGTCTTCGTCGCGGGGTCTGCCGCGATGCTCCTGGGTGCCTGGGCCGGCGGCAGTCTGACCCCGCTCGCGGCTCTCGTGCTGGGAGTCGCCTTCTCGGGCATGCAGCTCTTCCCGTTCGCGATGGTCCCCGACGTCGTACGCGCGGCCGGGCAGGCGGAGCTCGACCGGGCCGGTGCGTACGCCGGCGTGTGGACCGCGACGGAGGCTGTGGGAGGTGCGGCCGGGCCCTACCTCTACTCCGGCGCCCTCGCCCTGGGCGGGTTCGTGGCCACCCGGGTCGGCGAGGAGGTGCAACAGTCGCCTGCGGCCCACGACGCGGTCCTCTACGGGTTCACCTTGATCCCCATGGCGCTGATGGTGGCGTCCCTGCTGTTGCAGCGTCGGTACCGCGTGGACGCCGAGGCGCAGGAGGCGGAGGCCGCGGGGGTGCTGCCGTGAGCTACTTCGAGGGCAAGGTCGCCGTGGTCACCGGCGCCGGCTCCGGCATCGGCCGCCAGCTGGCGCTCGGACTGGCCGGTCGCGGCGCGCAGCTCGCTCTGTCCGACGTCGACGCCGACGGCTTGGCCGAGACGGAGCGACAAGTGCGGGCACGTGGAGCCACGGTCAGGACGGATCGGCTCGACGTCGTCAGCAGCGAGGACTTCGCCGGGTACGCCGAGGACGTCGTCACCCACTACGGCAAGGTGCACCAGCTCTACAACAACGCCGGCGTGAGCCTGACCTCCGACATAGGGAACACCGAGGTCGAGGCCACGAGGCGGGTGATGGACGTCAACTTCGGGGGAGTGCTGAACGGCACGGTCGCCTTCCTCCCGCATCTGCAGGCGTCCGGGGCCGGGCACGTCGTGAACATCTCGAGCCTCTACGGCCTGATGGCGGTGCCCAGCAAGAGCGCCTACGTCGCCGCGAAGTTCGCGGTACGCGGCTACACCGAGGCCTTGCGCTCCGAGATGGTGCTCGGCAGGCAGCCCGTGCGCGTGACCTGCGTCCATCCCGGCGGGGTGCGCACGAACGTCGCGCGGAACGGCATGGTCGGTGAGGGGTACGACGCCTCCAAGATCGTCGAGCTCTTCGAGACCAAGCTCGCCAGGACGACGGCGGAGGAGGCCGCTGCCGTGATCCTGAAGGGGGTTGCCGCCGGACGGGCCCGCGTCCTGGTCGGCGCCGACGCCAAGGCGCTCGATCTCCTGGTCCGTCTCGCGGGCTCGTACTACCAGCGTCCCGTCGCCCGCCTGTTCGGCAGGAGCCTTCCGAGGGCGACCTAGGTGTCCAGCACCGACATGAGGTGCTCCTCGAGCCGCTCCCGCGTCAGCTCGTCCGTGATGTCGCGGCCCAGGTCACGCCAGGGTTGGACGACCTTGACGGGGTCGGGCAGGTAGCCGACGACGTCCATCACGTCCCAGTACCTCTGCCCGCGCGGGTCCTCCGAGCCCTGGGCGAGCTCGCGGTAGATGCGGGCGAACCGGTGGGCGGTCTCCACACCGTGGAGCATCGCCAGGTACGTCGTACAGTGCGCGACGTCGAGGCCGCGCGGGCCCCAGGAGGTCTCGACCCAGTCGACCACACCGCTCACGTCGCCGCCTTGCCAGAGGACGTTGCCCACGTGGAAGTCGCGGTGCAGGAAGGTGCCCTGGTACGGCGGGGGCTCCTCACGGAGCAGCGCGAAGGCCTCCTCCCACAGGCGGGGTCGCCGAGACCACCCGGGGACGACTCGCTTCGCCGGAACGGCCCACGACTGGTACTCCCGGGGGCGAGCCGTACCGGGGTCGAAGGCGTGGATCGCCACGAGCAGGCCGGCGAGCCTCGTCAGGAAGACCTCGTCCGACCGGACGAGATCGACCGAGCCACGAAGCCGGGACATCAGGTGTGCCGGCTGCCCTGCCTCCTCGCCGCTGGCGTCGAGTGCGATGCTCATCGGCGCAGGCACGTCTGTGCCTGCCAGCTGCCGCTGGATCTCGGACTCCCGCCCGAGCAGGCCTGCCGCGTGAGTGCGCCACGGCTCCCTGGTCATGAGGCGCAGCACCGCTCGCTCGCCGTCGTCCGCTCTCAGCCCAAGGATCGTGGAAGTCCAGCCTCCACGAAGCGGGCTGAACTCCTTGATCGTGCGGCCCCAGGCGCCCTCCACCCAGGAGACTGCAGCCTGCATCGCCTCACTCACTCCGCGATCCTCGCAGGTGCGACGAGGGGCTGGACCCTGCCGCTGCCGACAAGGTCTCGACAACGGCGGACATGGTGCCGACGATGTAGCAAGGGGGCCAGTCTGAATCAGCGCGAACAGGATCGGCGAACGGGAGGTCAGCATGGGTGACATCGGGACCGAGCGCCGGGAGGTCGAGTTCGAGCCCCTGCCCGTTGAGCCGGTGACCGAGCCGGTCAGGCAGGACGAGCCCGCTCCGCCGGCACCTGCTCCGGCGAAGAGATGACCGCGGGGGTACCTGAGCCCTTCCGGGAGCCGGCACTCGTACCGGGCGAGCTGCGCGGCTACCGCCAGTTCCAGCTGCGTGCGGACGGGCTCTACCCGCTCGTGCACGCCGAGACCGGGCCCTGGGACGGACGGCTGCAACAGGCCGGCTGCGCTGCCGGTGTCGATCACCCCGCGCCCGCGGCAGACTGTCGCTGCGGGCTCTACGCCTGGTACCTGCCCGGCAGCGCGACCGTGGCGCTCGGGCCTGCCAACGCGGTCGTCGCCGCTCGTGGGCGCTGCATCCTGGGCGACCGCGGCTTCCGAGCCGCCGAAGCGCGCATCGAGGCGGTGACGCTGCCGATCGCGGTCCGCTGGAACCCCTCGGCCGCGGCCCGCGCCCGCCGGATGCTGGCCGAGCAGTACCCGGGAGTTCTCGTCTACAGCTCGGCCCGGCGGATGCTCAGCGACCACGCGCCGCTGGACGTCCGCGGGCTGGGCATCGATCCGCCTCGGGACCGGAGCCGGGCGTACCGCGCCGCGGCGATCGTGCTCTGGGGCGTGGCGCTCCTCTTCACAGCACTCCTCGCCGCCCTGCCGCGCCTCGGAGTCGCGCACGGGTTCGAGAACTGGTGGCCGCTGCTCGTGCTCTTCGCCGTGGCCTGGCAGGCGGGCCTGGTGTGGCTCGTCACGCGGCTCATGGGACTTCAGACCTCGAACCCACCCGGAGGTCGCACGCACGGGTGAGCACACGCGCACAGCCGAGCCAGCCGGCATCTGAGAGGTGGCTAGGGTGCGGCCATGACCACCGCTGCTGACCGACCCGACGCCGACCGACTTGTGACAGCGGGGGGAGACCCCGAGCTCGACGCGCGACTCAGTGCCGCGCTCGACACCTACAACTTCGCGGCCTCGGGGATGAACGCCCTGCCTCAGGAGTTCACGGTCAAGGCCGAGGACGAAGCCGGGGACCTGCTGGCGGGGCTGAGCGGATGGACGTGGGGCACCTGCGCGGGCATCGAGATGGTCTGGGTCCGCGAGGACAGCCGCAAGGCCGGCTGGGGGGCCCTGATGTTGAAGGCCGCGGAGGACCTGGCGCGGGACCGCGGCTGCCACCAGGTCCTGGTCTCGTCCTTCACCTTCCAGGCACCGGACTTCTACGAGCGCCACGGCTACACCGAGTTCGGGAGGTCCGAGAGCCTCCCGGTCGAAGGCGCGGCGGACGTCCACTTCGTGAAGCGGCTCCACTGAGTTGGGCGCGACTCACGACTGGTCCCGAGACGTCGACCTCGGGCACGTCCGGGAGATCCAGGCGGACCCAGAGCGCTACGCGCCCGGTGGTGTCCTGCATCTCGTGCTCGAGGCGCTGGCGTATCCCGTGGACGAGGTGGTCCACGGCGGTGCGGACAGGGTCGTCGTGACCCTGCATGGCGATGGATCGATCTCCGTCGGGGACAACGGTCGCGGCACCGAGATGCGCTACGACGAGTCGGGACGCGCGACCCGCAAGCCCGTCATGGGCACGCGCGACCTCCGCTTCTTCGGCCTCGAAGGTGCGCCTGCGCTGCCTGACGGGCACCCTCGGTCCGGTATGTCCGTCGTGACCTCGCTGAGCGAGTGGTTGACCCACACGACCAGCCGGGACGGCCGGGGCTGGGTCCAGAGGTACGAACGCGGAGTGCCCGTAGGCGCGCTGACCGAGGTCGCCGGCTCGGGCGCGTCCGGGACGACGGTGCGGTTCCGCCCGGACCGAGCAGTCTTCGGCACGCAGACGATCTCGATCGCCTCCCTCGAAGCCGTCTGCGCACCAATGGCGTCCGTCGTCGATCTCGAGCTCGTCGACAAAGCGGCTGCGAGGAGCTAGGGAGCGGCGACACGGGCCTCGCGGGCGAGCTGCCGGGCGCGGCGCAGGGGCTCGGGCGTACGACGCGTCCCGGTCGTGCTCATCACCACCCCGACGGCTGTCTCGAGGTCGACGGCCCAGCCGGGGTGGACGACCAGGGGGCGTACCCCCGGCTGGGTGCGCAGCCAGCAGGCGACGACGGTGCCGCCGACCCTGAGTGGAGATGCGGCTCCACGACGGTCGGCCGGCCATTCGCCCTCGGCCAGCAACGGGCGGTGCGTGACCCCGACCGTCGGCAGGTCGAGCACGGCTCCCGAGGTGAAGCGCGAGGCCGGCCCGCCGCGGGTGGTCCCGCGATCCGGCGTCGAGCAGCAGGACCTCCGGCCGTGTCCGCAGATCTCTCACGGCCTCCTCCATCAGCGCCCCCATCCGCAGCGCGAGGAGCCCCGGCCGGTAGGGCGCGCCCGTGGCTCCTGTGCAGACTCGCTGCGCCACGACGCGGCCCTCCCGCATCACCACGGCGGCGGCCCATGCCGGGTCGCCGGCTGCACCTCGACCGGTCAGCCCGCGCGGGAAGCACACCCAGCATCCGCCGACCAGGAGCGAACCGTCGGACGGCCGCCACGGTGCCGGTGTGGCGTCGGCGAGCTCGTGCTGGACGGCCTCGAGGGACTCGGCGTCGGTCGGCCACATGGACCCATCCTCTCGCCGGCGGCCCCACCGCGGGACTTGTGCACCCGCCCCGGCGATCGTCTGGGAAAGCCGGTCGAACCATGTCGAAGGGGACCAAAGCCCCGCTGCCCTCGCGACCGTCGCCTCTGATCAGCACGGACGAGTTCCGCGGAACATGGGTGCCGTTGCACGCCTCGAGGACGTCACCAAGGAGCACGAGACATGATCACCGCCGCAGCCGACCCGGAGCTCGGGTTTCCCGCCTGGCTTCGCATCACCCACTTCCTGAACTTCCTGTTCCTGGGTCTGCTGATCCGCAGCGGGTGGGAGATCATCGCGACGCATCCCCGCTTCTACTGGCGCAACGACTGCGGTCCGGGCACCGAGTGGATCCGGTTCACCAAGCGCAAGGTGCCGCCCGAGGAGGGCGCCTACATGGCACGAGACGACGAGTGCTCGTTGTCGCCGCTGATCTCGCTGCCGGGGCGCAAGAACATCGGTGCCGGCCGGCACTGGCACGCACTCGTCACCATGCTCTGGGTGCTCAACGGCCTCGTGTACGTCGTACTGCTCTTCGGCACGGGCCAGTGGCGGCGTCTGGTCCCGACGTCGTGGGAGATCTTCCCCGAGGCGTGGGACTCGCTGAAGATCTACGCCGGGCTCGGTGTGCCCTCCATCGAGCACTTCACGCCGTACGACGCGCTGCAGCAGCTGATGTACTTCTTCGTCGTCTTCGTGGCCGCGCCCCTGATGATCGTCACCGGGCCGGTCATGTCGCCGGCGGTGGTGGGCCGGTTCCCGTGGTACCCCAAGCTCTTCGGAGGTCGCCAGGCGGCGAGGTCCCTGCACTTCCTCGGCATGGCGTTCTTCACGCTGTTCGTCGTCATCCACGTGACGCTGGTGTTCATCGTCCACCCCAAGTACAACCTGACCCACATGATGCTCGGCGAGGCCGACCCGGCACGGTTCGCCCAGGCGTTCACCATGACCGTTCTCGGGGTCGTCGTCGTGGTCGGCGTCTGGCTGTTCCTCAGCTACTGGAGCCTCGCCGACCCCCGCCGTACACAGGTGCTGCTGAACCGGGTCACGGAGCCGGCGCGGAGGCTGACGGTCAACCGGTTCTCCTCGCGGCAGCGGAGGAGCCAGGTGTGGACCGAGGCCGACATCTCGCCCTACCACTGGAGCAACGGACGCCACCCCACGTCAGACGAGTCGCCCGAGTGGGAGGCGCTGAGGCTCGACGGGTGGAAGGACTACCGGCTCGAGATCGGTGGCCTCGTAGACCGGCCGGTCAGCCTGAGCCTGGAGGACCTGCGGGCCATGCCACGTCAGGAGCAGATCACCATGCACACGTGCATGCAGGGCTGGACCGGCATCGCGAAGTGGGGAGGGGTGAAGCTGTCCGACGTGCTCGCCCTCGTCGAGAAGAAGCCCGAGGCGAGATACGTCAAGCTGACCTCCTTCGGCCTCGCGCAGAAGATGCACGGCGGCAAGCCGCTGGAGCCCTACTACTCCTGCCTCCCGGCAGAGCTGGTGTACGAGGACGAGACGATGCTCGCCTTCGACATGAACGACGAGCCGCTGCCGCTCACCTTCGGCGCGCCGCTCCGGCTGCGCGTGGAGTCGATCCACGGCTACAAGATGGTGAAGTACCTCCGGTCGATCGAGTGGATCGAGGACTACGCCACCGAGGGCGACGGCCAGGGCGGCACGCGTGAGGACTCGGGCTACCAGTCCATCAACGCACGGATCTGACCGCGGCCTCCCGCTACTCGTCGTCGGGTGACTCTTTGTCGAAGCTGACGTCCACCCGCTCGAACCCCTTGTGCCGCTGGGCGACGGCGTAGTGCTCGTACGCGCGGCGGTCGGCCGAGGTCAGCTCGACGTCGTCGGTGAACGGCGTCAGGAGGGCTCGCGGCCACAGGTGCCGCTCGCGCACGACGTTGACCTCGGCCCCGAGCACGGCGCAGATGGAGGCCAGGTAGAGCAGCACGAGAAGGCCGAGGACCAGGGCGAAGACCGCGTTCATCGAGCTCACCTTGGCGATGACGTGGGAGACGTAGATGCCCCCGAACGTCTGCAGCACGTGCCAGAGGACGGAGACGACCAGGGCGCCCGGAAGGGCGTTGCGGAAGCTCAGGTGTGACGCGGTGGCCAGCCGGAACAGAGCCGCCAGGACGACCGCGGTGAGAAGCACGGAGGCCAGCCGGAAGGTCCAGCTGACCAGGAGGCCGCCGGCCGGGAGGAATGCTCCGACGTTCGACGCGAGGCTCGTCACCACCGCGATGACGAGGAGGCCGAGGCCGGCGAGGGAGAGCAGGCCGAGGCTGCGGAGCCTGCCGAGGATCGGGTTGGGCCGGCGGTGGCGCGGGACCGCCCAGACGACGTTCATGGCGTTCTGGCTCGCCTGTCCCAGCCCCGTGACGCCGTAGACGGCGGCGAGCGTGCCGACGACGACGGCCGAGGCGCTGCCGCTGAGCCCCCCGGGTCTGCCGAGCTGGTCACCGACGATCGGGAACTGGCTCATCGCGGAGTCGAGGATCCGCTGCTCGAGCGCCGGGTTCCCTTGAAGGAGGAAGCCGAGCACGGACGAGGCGATCAGGAGCATCGGGAAGATGGCCACGAACGCGTAGTACGTCAGGCCGGCGGCCAGGTAGTTGCCCTGGTCGTCGACGAACTTGTAGATCACCGCCAGTGGGAAGCCCGCAGCGGGATGGCGCTGCTGGAACCGGTCCACGTCCGCGGTGGCTGCCATGCCTCCACGCTAGGCGTCCTCGCGGATCGGGTCAGCGCTTCGACCAACGCTTCACCTGGCGACGTGACGGCAGGACTGCGACGAGCTCCGTGCAGTCGGCGACGAGCTTCTCGGCTCGTGCTTCCTCTCGAGCGTGAAGCAGGCCGAACGTGAAGCCGTTCTCGTGCTCCAGGTAGGCCTTGGCGCCGAGCTCTCGGAGGGTGCTCCTCGCGACCACCGTGTCCTGGTGCTCGCCGAGCACGTCCTGGACCTGCTTCGCGCGCTTCGCGAGCTTCTCGGCGCGACGTCCGAAGGCGGGAGCGGCCGACTCGGCGGCGTACCTCAGCCGCTTGGCGGCCTTGCGGGTCTCGTGCAGGGCCTCGTTCCTCCGGCTCTGCTCGGTCGTTCCGGCGGCCGCCTCGGCGCGACGCTCGACCCGTCGCAGGTCCCGTGCGAGGAGCAGGGGGATCTCGTCGTGTGCCGTGCGCGCAGCGCGCTCGTCGAAGGGCGGCGCGGCCACCAGTGCGTCCAGGGCGTCCAGGAGCTCGGCGTACCTGGGGCTGTCCAGGGAGCCGAGCGCCCGCTCTCTGCCGGCCTGGTACTCCGCGGACATCTCGGTGTCGATCCGTTTGGCGACGGGGCCCATCACCAGCTCGGCCGGTTGCTCGCGCACAAGGTCGTCCAGGCGCGCCCTCATCACCTCGGCGTCGCGTGCCGCTGAGAGCTCCACGCCCAGCCAGCGCAGCTCCGCGCGGAGCGAGTCGGTCGCTCCGGGCGCCAGGACAGGACGGTACGTCGCGAGCGCGGACCTCAGCCGTCGTACGGCGATCCGCAACTTGTGGACGGAGTCGTCCTCGTCGCGGCGTACCCGCGGCTCCTGCTCGCGGAGCACGACGACCTGTTGCCGGACGCGGAGCAAGAACAGCTCACCCACCGACGGCTCGTCGGCGTCCGCCTCGCCACGGGTCATGACCCATGATCGCGCCCGGCGGCGGTGCTGTCAGCCGGACCGGATGACTCGGTCGCCGCGACGCCGCGCACTCAGACGATTCGCCCGAGGAGCGCAAACGTCGGAAATCCTTCATATGCGCAGACGTGCACATTGCAAGGTTTGTCGTGGGTTGGTAGAAAGACCACTTGTCTTCTCGGGGCTACGAGTTGGAGGGACTCAATGGCGACAGAGAACGGGCAGGGAGCAATCCATGCCACCAGCGACTACGAGGCAGTGGGCGGAGGCCCGGCTATCAAGGCGGTGGTCGACCGCTTCTACGAGCTGATCTTGGGAGACCAGCAGCTCGCGGGCTACTTCCGTGACACCGACATCACCCAGCTCAAACGGCACCAGGTCCTGCTGGTCTCACAAGTGATGGGCGGGCCGGCGCAGTACGACGGCCGTGACCTCCAGCAGGCACACAAGGGGCTCGACATCAACGGCGAGGACTTCGCGCTCGTCGTCTCCTATCTCGCCCAGGCCTTGGAAGAGGCCGGCGTGCCGTCCGAGATCATCGCGCGCGTCGGCGCGCAGCTTGCTGCCACGAAGCCGGACGTCGTGGCCGCCGGCGCCGGCTGAGGAGCACCATGGACACAGCTGCTCTGAAGGACAGCTGGGAGCTCGTCGGCAAGTCCGGCGACGAAGTCCCGCTGTTCTTCTACTCACACCTGTTCCTGTCCCATCCAGAGCTTCGGGCGATGTTCCCGATCTCGATGGCGGCGCAGCGCGACCGGTTGGTCGGTGCACTCGGACGGATCGTCAGCAACGTCGACCAGCTCGACGACGTGACGCCGTTCATCCAGCAGCTCGGCCGTGACCACCGACGGTTCTCGGTCGTGGCCGAGCACTACAACGCGGTGGGCGGCTCACTGCTGGCCACGCTCAAGCACTTCCTGGGTGCGTCCTGGAACGACCAGCTCGCCTCCGACTGGGCCGCGGCCTACGGCATCATCGCCAAGGTCATGGTCGAGGCGGCGGAGCAGTCCGAGCACGCTCCGGCCTGGTGGGACGCCGAGGTCGTCTCGGTCGACCGCCGCACGATGGAGGTCACCGTGCTGGAGGTCAGGCCCGACCAGCGGTTCGACTACGAACCCGGTCAGTCGTTCGCGATGGAGGTCCCTCAGCGCCCACGGCTCTGGCGCTACTACAGCCCGGCGAACGCGCCGCGCGAGGACGGCTCCATCGAGCTGCACGTCCAGCTCGTCGACGGCGGCCAGGTCAGCAGCGCGCTGGTGCGGTCGGTGAAGGCCGGCGACACCGTCAAGATGGGCGCTCCGATCGGGGACCAGCTCACCTGGTCCGCCGACGACCCGCGCGACCTCCTGCTGGTCGCCGGTGGCACAGGGCTCGCCCCGCTGCGCTCGGTGCTCGACCAGGTCGACCGCACCTGGCAGGCCACGGGCTCTGGTCCGCGGGTGCACCTGTTCCACGGGGTCCGGCTGCCGTGGAGCCTGTACGACAGGCAGCGGCTCACCGCCCTCGCGAACGAGCGGTCGTGGTTCGACTACACCGAGGTCGTCTCGGACGACCACTCCTTCCCGGGAGCCCGCGGTCTGGTGGGTTCTGTCGCGGCACGCAGCCAGTCCTGCCACGGGCGCGTGGCGATGGTGTGCGGCGGCCCCCAGATGGTGGTGCACGCCGTCGACGAGCTGATGGCGGCAGGAGTTTCGACCGACGCCATCAAGTACGAGCAGTTTCATCACGTCGGCGCGGGTGACACCGACGACGACGCTCTGAGTGGAGCAGGTGAACAGCAGTGACGCAGCAACAGGAACACGCCTTTCCCTACTACCGGTCGCCCGACGACATCCGGGGCCAGGAGTTCTCCCACCGCATGCGCGGCCTGGACGAGTACGAGGTCCAGGAGTTCCTCGACCTCCTGGCCGACCAGGTGCGAGCAACCGAGCACGAGCGCGCGGAGTACCGCCAGGAGAACGAGCGGCTGCGTGCCGAAGTGGAGCGCCTGAGCAACCAGCAGCCCGAGCACGAGCCAGGTGGGGTGAGCCCGCAGGCTGTGATCCTGTTCAGCCAGGCGCAGCAGGTCGCCGACCAGCTGGTCGAGGAGGCCGTGCGGCACGCACGCGACCTGATGACCTCGGCTCGCAACCAGCAGCGGGAGATCCTGCAGCAGGCGCAGCGGGCGGCGGAGAACGCCGTTCGCGCATCGGATGTGGCGCTGGCCGACGTTCCGGCTGCTGCCGCGGCGAGCGGTTACACCACCCCGGTCAGCGAGATCGAGTACGTCCGAACGTTCGCGAGGGTTGCCCAGGTGCAGCTGCGGTCCGTGCTGGAGGCGCTCACGGAGCAGGTGGACAAGCTGGGTGAGGTACCGAAGCTGAGCCCAGGCCAGTCCGAGGGCGGTCGCGGCGACGACAGGCTTCCCGCCGTGTACCCGAGGCCGACCGGGACCTGACCGTCCGCCTCAGCAGCCGCGTCGCTCGAACGACGCGGTGGAGGTGTAGCGCCCTCTCGGCAGGTACTCGCCCATGACCTCGCGCTCCGTCCCTGGCTCGGTCACGCGCTGGATCGCCTGGCCGAACCACCGTGAGGGCAGCTGGTTGCGCATGATCAGGGCGGCGTTGGAGCGCAAGCCCCAGGGCATCCAGGTCACTCCGCAGGACCGCCTGGCGTTGGCCGGGCGGTGCTCGGGGGTGCTCAGGACGATCGTGAACCAGCCACGCCGGTCGGTCTGCACCTGCTCGTCGTGGACGCAGCCGATGGTGTCGGTGACCCCGTAGGGCTGGACCGACCCGTTGCACAGCGACCAGTAGCGCAGCGGCGCCCGCTCGAAGATCCGCCGGCCGTCGTACGTCTCGGGCACGTCGGGAAGGCGGCCCCGGAGGACCAGCGCCTCGCCGTACTCGCGAGCGACGAAGGCGTAGACGTAGGCGTTCTTCTGGTCGCTGAAGAAGCCACCGCGCTGCTCGTCGCCCGCTGCCTCTGCCGCGTCCTGCGAGAACTGGCGAGTGATCGTGCGGGTGACGTTGAAGAAGCGCTCCCAGCTCGGCCGCGGACGGGCGGTGGTGTGGTTGAAGGTCGCCGGGGTGCTCGAGCGCCGGTCCGTCTCCGTGATGCCGGTGGACGGCTGGTTGGTCTGCGCGCTGCAGGTGCCCGGCTGGTCGATCTCCGTGCCGTCGGAGAGTCGAAGGGACACCTTCGGGAGACCGGTGCCGCCGAACTGGTCGCGCCCCCGGTCCGGCAGGTACACCCGGTAGACCAGGTTGCCGACGAAAGAGGGGTGGCCGTCGTAGCCGAGGTAGACGGTGTTCGGGGCCCGCTTCCTCGGTGCCGGGTCGGGGACGACCCGGACGGTGTAGCTGCGCCTGGCCAGGTCTCGCCGGTGGCCTGCGACGAACGGGTTGGTGCTGCCGCGGTCGGGCCTGATGCTCGGGTCCGCGAGAGCGAACTTGGGGCGGAAGAGCTCGTCGTAGGCGTTGAACGAGGTGTACCTGGCGTGCGGGTAGCGGCCGCGCAGCACCAGCTCCGCACCCGGCGGGAGGTGGACCCGCCCGAGGTAGTAGTTGACGCCGGTGTCGGGGTAGAAGAGGTTGCCGTTCTCCTCGTCGAAGACGCTCGTCCAGAAACAGTCCTGCGGAGCGGACGCCTCAGCCTCCGGGTCGCCGCCGAACGTGTGAGTCGTGAGCGCGAGTACCGCGGCGGCTACGGCCAGGACGGCCAGCCGGATCGGGAGCGTCATCGTCCGCCTCTCGGGATCGTGGGCATTCGTCTGCCCAACGACGCATCCGGAGGCGGGTTATGTGGCTCCACCCGGGGGGCTCCGGTCGAGGGCCCGTGGGCCCTCGACCGCCCCGGAGGTCACTTCCCGGCCGTGGCCTCCTTGAAGGCGCTGGCGGGCTTGAAGCCGGGCACCGTGGTCGCGGCGATCTGGATGGCCTCGCCGGTCTGGGGGTTGCGACCCTCGCGAGCGCTGCGGGCGCGCGGCTCGAAGGTCCCGAGACCCGGCACCTGGATGCGGTCGCCCGAGGCGACGGTGCTGGTGATCGAGTCCACCACAGCCTGGAGCGCGCGGTCGGCCTCTGCCTTGTTGATGCCTGCCGCGTCGGCGACGGCCTGGACGAGCTCTTCCTTCTTCATGAACGTCCCCTCCCTAGGGAATCTTTCAGTGACGGTGTCACCGGATCGGTCCGGTGACACACAGACGGACCTGTGCCCGACGGCCGTGAGTTCACACGCCGAAAACGCGAAGTTTGCGGTAGATCACTCCCGGATGGCGACGAGTACGTCGTCGAGCGCGGCCAGCGAGTGACCCGAGACGAGGACGTCGACAAAGGGGAGCGCCGCCGCCATGCCTCCGACGAGTGGCTCGTACTCCTCGGCCGCCGAGCGCGGGTTCACCCACACTACGCGGTGGGCGAGCCGGGCCAGCCGCGACATCTGCTCACCCAGCTCGCCCGGGTCGGCGCGCTCCCAGCCGTCCGAGACGATCACCACCACCGCCCCTCGCGCCATCCCTCGGCGCCCGTGGTCGTCGACGAAGGTCTTCAGCGCTGCCCCGATGCGGGTGCCGCCGGACCAGTCGGGGGCCTCCTCGGCGGCCTTCGCGAGCGCCACATCGGGCTGTCCGGTCGCCAGCGCCCGGGAGATCCGGGTGAGCCGGGTGGCCATCACGAAGGCCTCGGCCCCCGCGCCACGCACAGCTCCCTGGAGCAGCTGGAGGTAGACCCGTGAGTACGACTCCATCGACCCGGAGACGTCCGCGATCAGCACGACCTTCCGCCGTTGCGTGCGACGTCGCCGGTACTCCCGTCGTACCGGGTCGCCGCCGGTGCGGTGGGAGTGCCGCAGCGTACGACGGAGGTCGAGCCGTCGGCCGCTCGCAGCCCGCGACGTCCTCCGCGACCGCCGGGTCGGCGCGACGACACGGAGCTCCTCGACCAGCCGGCGCAAGGTGGCCAGCTCGTCCTCGGTGTAGTCCGAGAAGTCCTTGTGGCGCAGGCGTTCCTCCACACTCGCAGTGACCAGCAGCCGCCCGCCCTCGTCCTCGGCCTCGCCCGGCTCTCCGGTCGCCGACGTCGGGGTCGGTACGTCGGACTCGCCGGCCGGCGACTGCTGCCGCGGGCGGACCCGTGGGCCGGCGCGCAGCTGGGGAGGCGGCTTCGGGGCGGCGGTGTCCCCGCGGTCGGAGGCGACGTCACGGGTGCCGCCGAACACGTGCTGGAACACCTGGTCGAAGGCCTCGAGCTGATCGTGCCGGTCGACCAGGGTCACGCGCGCCAGCCAGTAGAGCTCCCCGACCGTCGTGGGGCGGGCGATGCCGACCGAGGCCGCGAACCGGGCGGACCGTTCCGGGCTGGCCGGGACCCCGGCGTCGCGGAGCAGGGCCCCGAAGGCCGCGGCGGCCGTGGCGAGGTCGGGAGCAAGCTCAGTCGCCACCGGCCACCCAGGCAGCACCGCGGTCGAGCGCGAGGTCGAGGTCCTCCCGGTACTTCAACGCCGAGCCGAGCGTGCCCGCCACGACACCATCGTCGAGCCGCGACACCCCGAGGAGGGAGAGGGCGCCGACCCAGTCGATCGCCTCGGCCACGCCAGGAGGCTTCTGGAGGTCGAGGCTGCGCAGCCGCTGCACTGCTCCCGCCACGCCGAGGCTCAGGTCCCCGGCGGCGGAAGGGACGTGGAGGCGGATGATCTCTGCCGCACGCGCGACGCCCGGGTAGTCGATCCAGTGGTAGAGGCAGCGCCGCTTCAGCGCGTCGTGGAGGTCGCGGGTCCGGTTCGACGTGAGCACGGCCAGCGGCGGCACCTCCGCCTTGACGGTGCCGATCTCCGGGATGGTGATCGACCCCTCCGCGAGCAGCTCGAACAAGAAGGCCTCGAACTCCTCGTCGGCCCGGTCCACCTCGTCGATCAGGAGCACGGCGGGCAACGGGCCGCGGTGCCTGACCGCCTGGAGCAGCGGCCGTTCCACCAGGTAGTCCGGGCCGAACAGCTCGGACTCGCGCAGGTGGGTGCCCTCGGCCTCCGCCAGCCGGATCGCCAGGAGCTGGCGTGGGTAGTTCCACTCGTAGAGCGCCTCGGCCGCCTCGATCCCGTCGTAGCACTGGAGCCGGATCAACGGTGTGCCGAGCATCTGGGCGAGGGCCTTGGCGGCCTGGGTCTTGCCGACGCCGGCCTCGCCCTCGAGCAGGATCGGCTGGGGCAGCCGCACCGCGCAGAACAGCGCCGTGGCCAGCCCCTCGTCGGTCAGGTAGCCGGTGGCCTCGAGCCCCTTGCGGAGGGCGGCGATGTCGGGGACGAGGCTCGCCAGGTCGCCGCCCCTGGCCTCCTCCGGGCGGATCACGAGGTGAGGTACCCCCCGGGATCGGCCGCGAAGGCGCGCAGGCAGCCGCTCCCGCAGAACCAGTACCGCACGCCCTCGTGGTCCAGGTGCAACGACGTCTCCACCGTCGCCACCGTCATCCCGCACACCGGGTCGGTCGCGGTCCCGGGCCGTTCCTCCTCGGAGGCAGCCTCCTCGACGGGGCGACCGGAGGTACGACGACGCTCCGCGACGATCTCGGCGAGGATCGACAGGGCCACCTCCTCGGGCGTACGGGCTCCGATGTCGAGGCCCGCAGGGGTGTGCACGCGTGCCTTGGCGGCCTCGTCCACCTCCAGAGAGGCGACCACGGCCTGGCCGCGCTTGGGGCTGGCCACCAGGGCCACGTAGGGAACGTCCGCGCCCAGCGCCCTGGTGAGCACCTCCTCCTCGTCGCGTCCGTGCGAGGCGCACACCACCGCGGCCGCGGCGGACACGTCCCCCGCCGTACCTGCCTGGACCTGGTAGCCGAGCCGTTCGCCCAACCCCGCCAGGGCGTTCGCGATCGGGCTGTCGCCTTGCACCAGCAGCAGCGGTGCGGGTACGACGGGCTCCAGGAAGATCTCGAGCGTCCCGCCGGACAGGCACGGGTTGTGCACCGTGAGCCGGTCCGGGCGGGGCTCCGGCTCCTCCTCCGGGGACGGGGTGATCCGCAGCAGCAGAGGGTCGCCCGAGTCGAGCAGCGCGAGGCTCTGGGCGCGGACCGTCGACTCGGCGCACGTGCCCCCGACGAAGCCCTCGATGGTCCCGTCGGGGTAGACGATCGCCTCGTCGCCCGGCTTCGCCGAGGTGGGCCGGTCGGCCAGCACCACCGTCGCGTGCACGAACGGCACCCGCTCTGTCCGCAGGTGGGCCGCGCGCTGCTCGACCTCGGGCCTGCTCACTGGACCGCCAGGTCGGTCCGCACCGGGTGGCCCTGCATCGCCATCCACACGTTGGCCGGCGTCAGCGGCATGTCCGCGTGCCTGACGCCGAACGGCTCGAGCGCGTCGATCACGGCGTTGACGACCGCCGCGGGTGACCCGACCGTGGCGGACTCGCCGATGCCCTTGAGGCCGAGCGGGTGGTGGGGCGAGGGCGTGACCGTCTCGCCGGTCTCCCAGCTCGGGCACTCCATCGCGGTGGGCAGCAGGTAGTCCATGAACGAGTTGCCCACGCAGTTCCCGTCCTCGTCGAACGGGATGACCTGCATCAGCGCCATGCCCACCCCGTCCGCGAGACCGCCGTGGATCTGGCCCTCGACGATCATCGGGTTGATCCTCGGCCCGCAGTCGTCGACCGCGACGAACCGGCGTACCGTCACCTGGCCCGTGCCCGGGTCGACGTCGACGACGCAGACGTAGGCGCCGAAGGGGTAGGTGAGGTTCGGCGGGTCGTAGACGACGGATGCGTCCAGGTGCCCCTCGACGCCCTCGGGCAGCTCCAGGGTGCCGTGCGAGAGCATCGCCACCTCCTGGATCGTCTTGCCCTGGGTCCGGTCGCCCTTGACGTACCAGCGGCCCTGCTCCCACTCGAGGTCGTCGGGGCTGCACTCCAGGGCGGCCGCGGTGATCACCCTGGCCTTGTCCCGGATCCGCTGGGCGGCGACCGCCGCGGCCGCGCCCGAGACCGGCGTGGACCGGGACCCGTAGGTGCCGAGCCCGAACGGCGTGTTGCTCGTGTCGCCGTGGATCACGTCGATGTCCTCGGGCGGGAGGCCGAGCTCCTGCGACACGATCTGAGCGAACGTCGTCTCGTGCCCCTGGCCCTGCGTCTGCACCGACAGCCGCAGCTGCGCCTTGCCGGTCGGGTGGACCCGCAGCTCGCATCCGTCGGCCATGCCGAGGCCGAGGATGTCCATGTGCTTGCGGGGGCCGGCGCCCACTCCCTCGGTGAAGAAGCTGATGCCGACGCCCATGAGCTCGCCGCGTTCGCGCTTCTCCTTCTGCTCCCGCCGCAGCTCGTCGTACCCCACCATCTCCAGCGCCTTGTGGAGCGCGCGCGGGTAGTCGCCCGAGTCGTACTCCCACCCGGTCTTGCTGGTGTAGGGGAACTGCTCGGGCCGGAGCAGGTTCTTCAGCCGCAGCTCGGCCGGGTCCACCCCGAGCTCGTCTGCGAGGACGTCGACCATCCGCTCCACGAGGTAGACCGCCTCGGTGATCCGGAAGGAGCAGGCGTAGGCGACACCGCCGGGCGCCTTGTTCGTGTAGACGCCGGTGACCTTGCAGTGCGCTGCCTCGAGGTCGTAGCTGCCGGTGAAGATGTGGAAGAAACCGGCGGGGAACTTCGTGGGCTGAGCGGTGCCGTTGAAGGCGCCGTGGTCGGCGAGCACGTCGACCCGGAGGCCGAGGATCTTGCCGTCCCGCGTGGCCGCGATCTCGCCCTTCATGTGGTAGTCGCGGGCGAAGGACGTCGACATCAGGTTCTCGCTGCGGTCCTCGACCCACTTGACCGGCTTCCCGGTGATGATCGAGCCGACGACGGCGAGCACGTAGCCCGGGTAGATGCCGACCTTGTTGCCGAAGCCGCCGCCGATGTCGGGCGAGATGATCTGGATGTTGTGCTCCGGGATCCCGGCCACCAGAGCGTAGATCGTGCGGTGCGCGTGCGGCGCCTGGTTGGTCGACCACACCGTGAGCCGGCCGGTCACCTTGTCCATGCTGGCGATCGTGCCGCAGGTCTCCAGCGGTGCCGGGTGGGAGCGCGGGTAGAGCATGTCCTGGCCGACGACGACGTCGGCCTTCGCGAAGACCTCGTCGGTGAGGTCCTTGTCGCCGGACTCCCAGTCGAAGATGTGGTTGTCGGTGCGCCCCTCGACGTCGTCGCGGATCACGGGGGCGTCCGGGTCGAGCGCCTTCCGCGCGTCGACGACGGGATCGAGTACGTCGTACTCCACGTCGATGAGCTCGAGCGCGTCACGCGCGGAGTACTTGTCCTCGGCGATCACCATGGCCACCTCCTGGCCCTGGAAGCGGACCTTGTCGGTGGCGAGGACGGCCTGGACGTCGGCGCTCAGCGTCGGCATCCACGCGAGGTTGAGCGACTCGAGGGTGGCCCCGATGATCACGGCCTTGACCTTCGGGTGCTCCTCGGCCCGCCTGGTGTCGATCGACATGATCTTGGCGTGGGCGACCGGGCTGCGCAGGATCGCCGCGTGCAGCATCCCGGGCATGGTGAGGTCGTCGAGGTAGTGGCCCTGGCCGCGCAGGAAGCGGGCGTCCTCCTTGCGGAGCATGCGGCCGAAGCCGATCGGGTTGCCCGCGGGGCTGGTGGTGGGGGGTGCTGCCGGGGGCTCGGTCGTGGTCATGCCTGAACCTCCTGGGAGGTCTCGCTGGGTTCGCGCTCCGCCTGCTCCTCGCCCTGGTGCTCGGCGGCCCAGCGGATGGCGCGGACGATGTTCTCGTAGCCGGTGCAGCGGCAGAGCTGCCCGGAGATGGCCTCGCGGATCGTGGCCTCGTCGGGGTCGTCGTCGTGGTCGAGGAGCCACCGCGCCGTCATCATCATCCCGGGGGTGCAGAAGCCGCACTGGAGCCCGTGCTCGTTCATGAAGCCCTGCTGCACCGGGTCGAGCTCGCCGTCCACCTCGAGCCCTTCGACCGTCCGCACCTCGTGGCCGTCGGCCATCGCAGCCAGCACGGTGCAGCTCTTCACCGGCAGGCCGTCGAGCTGTACGACGCAGGTCCCGCACTGCGAGGTGTCGCAGCCCCAGTGCGTCCCGGTCAGCCCGAGGTGGTCGCGGATGAAGTGCACGAGGAGGAGACGCGGCTCGATGTCGCCGCTCACCTCGGTGCCGTTGACCGTCATCGTCACCTGCATGGTCAGGACCTCCCCTCGGCGCGCTCGACACAACGGCGCAGCACTCGACGGGTGAGCTCGTCGGCGAGATGGACCTTGTACGCGACCGGGCCGCGCTGGTCGGCCCGCGGCGTGCACTCCTGGGCAGCGAGCCGCCCCGCCTCGACGATGTGGTCCTCGGTCGGGGGCTTGCCGACGAGGTAGGCCTCGGCCTCCTCGGCGCAGAAGTGGGGCGCGCCGACCGCGGTCAGGCCGATGCCCACGTCGGCGACGACGCCGTCGCGCATCACGACGTAGGCCCCGGCTGCCGCGGCCGCCCAGTCACCGACCTTGCGCTTGACCTTGTCGTAGGCGCTCGCCGCGCCCGGGCGGATGGGCACCCGAACCTCGGTGAGGATCTCCGCGTCGTCGAGGACCGTCTCGTACGGGCCCTCGTGGAACGCCCTCGCCGGCACGGTCCGGGTGCCCTGGGAGGAGCGGATCACGAGGTTCGCCTTGAGCGCGGAGCCGACCGCGGCAAGGTCCTCGGCCGGGTCCGCCTGGCAGAACGAGCCGCCGACGGTCCCGCGGTTGCGCACCGGCGGGTCGGCGATCATGCGCTCGGCCTCGTGGAAGATCGGGTAGTGCTCGCCGATGACCGGGGACTCGAGAACGGTGGCGTGCCTGGTCATCGCGCCGATGCACAGGTCGCCGCCGTCGACCCGGATGTAGTCGAGGTCGGTGAGGCCGTTGATGTCGATGACGCACTCCGGCTGGGCGAGCCGGATCCGCATCATCGGGAGCAGGCTGTGGCCGCCCGCGATGAGTCGTGACTCGGGTCCGAGCCGTTCCAGCAGCTCGAGGGCGTGCTCGACGCTCGTTGCCCTGGCGTAGTCGACGGGTGCAGGTGTTTGCACAGGTTGGCCCCTCTCGATAGGACGGAGTCGGCCACGCCCCTGGCCCCCGAGAGCGAGGCCGGACGCGGTCAGTCTCCGCCTCTGCAGGGGGCCACACAAGGGAGAGGCCGAAACGCCACGAGAGTGCCGAAAGTGCCACTGACCTGCGGTTTTGTCGGTCTTGTCCAGGGATCGGAACGGGCTACCGACTGGCGGTGAAGACGCGTCAGCGTCCTTTCACCACCCGGCCGTCACGGGCGCATGCCCTTGGGCAACGGCAGGCGGGGAACCCCGCCCAGCCTGCGGTGGAACCGCACGTGCTCCGCGTACGAGTCGAGCGCTCGCCACAGCGCCTCGTGTGCCGCCCAGGGCAACGGCTCGGCTCCGTTCTGCCAGGTGGGTCCGAAGCCGATCCACACCGGTGTCCAGTCGGCGGCGACGTCCCAGTCGCCCCGGTGCTTCATGAGCAGTCGACGGCGGATCTGGAAGGCCGTCCTCGCTCCGTCGCTGCAGATCGGCGCGGTCCCCACCGGCCACACCAGCAGGTCCAGCGCCATCAGCTCGAGCTCGAGGTCCCCGAGGACGTGCGGCGACACGAGCACTGTCGCGACGTTCTCGTGCGGGGCCCGTCTCATGTCGGCACGCTAACCCCGCTGCCGGGTCCTCGTCAGCAAACCCCAGTGCATCGCCTGGTCAGCCGAAGTCGATCCGCATGACCACCCGTCGTACGGTCGGGTGGCTGACCTCCTCGAACCCGGCGTCCTCGAAGACCTGACGGGCGCCGACGTGCAGCTCGCCCCAGGTGATCTCCTTACCCGGCTGGGTGACCATCGGGTACGCCTCCAGCGCCCGGGCGCCGCGCTCGCGAGCGAAGTCGATCGCCGCCCGCGCGAGAGGGTAGGTCAGGCCACGCCCCCGGTAGCCCTTCCGGACGGCGAAGCAGGTCACCGCCCAGACGCCCTCGTCGGCCTTGACCTCGTTCCTGCCGGCCCACGGGATCCGGGAGGTGCGGAGCTTGGGGTACGCCGTCCGTGGTTCGACTGCGACCCAGCCGACCGGCTCGTCGTCGACGTACGCCACGAGCCCGCTGGTGGTGGTTGCGTCCGGGTCGCCGCAGGCGGTCTGCGAGCGGAGCATCGCGGTGCGCTCCTCCTGCGTCGAGTCGCGCCAGATCCAGCCGAGGACCTTGAACCGCTGGCACTGGCACTGGCCCGGGTAGTCGGCGGTGCCGAAGATGGCGGCCAGGTCGTCCCAGGACGTCTCGTTGGCGGGGACGATGGTCAGCTTCTCTGCTGGGATCGGCGCCTGCATGCCCGACATCATGGCCGCGGCGGGTCCCGTCTCACCAGGCATTTGTCGCATTGCCGAGCCCGCGGACGGCTTCCCATCTAGCCTCGCTCGCATGGCCTTCACATGGAACGACTCGCGCCAGGCGTACGCCGATGCCGCGCGGTGGTTCGTGGAAACGGTCGCCCTCGTCGACGAACGCTGGGACCACCCGGGCCTCGGTGAGTGGGACGTGCGCGCCCTCGTCGGGCACACCAGCCGCGCCTTCCTGACGGTGGAGACGTATCTCGCTCGTCCTGCCGCTGCCGCAGAGGTCGCGTCCGCCGCGGACTACTTCCGTGCGACGAGAGCGGCCGCTGCCGACCCTGCGGTCGCCGCGCGCGGACGCGAGGCCGGGACCGCTCTGGGGCCCGACCCCGTGGCCGCCGTGCAGGAGATCGCCTCGCGCGTGCTCCGGCTGGTCGACACGAAGGACGGCTCCGAGCTGCTGACGACGATCGCCGGAGGCATGCGGCTCAGGGACTACCTGCCGACGCGCACGTTCGAGCTGGCCGTGCACACCTCGGACCTGGCCACGGCGCTCGGGGTGCCGCCTGACGTGCCCGCGACGGCGGCCGTCCAGGCCTTCCAGGTCGTTGCCGACCTCGTCGTCACCGACGGTGGCGCCGGTCAGCTCCTGCTCGCCGTCACCGGTCGCCGCGGCCTGCCGCCCGGCTTCTCGGTCCTCTGACGAGGACATCCGGCCGCGGCAGCAAATCGGATCCGCTCTCGGCGGGGCGGAGTCCGGCCCGTCACTCGGCCACCGTGTCGCCGTGGCGGTGAACCACCTTCCACTCGCCGCCCTCGCGGCGGTACACCTGGGTCGCCCGCAGGGTGTAGCTGCGCGGCTGGCCGTTGACGGAGGCCGAGGTGTGCTCCAGGCCGGCCGTGTAGGCCATGTCGCCCACGACGTCGTACGCCTGGAGCTCGAACGCGTAGGAAGTGCAGTCGGAGAAGCTTCGCGCGAGGGAAGTGAAGAGCTCATCCAGCTCGTGCTGCCCATGAGCGTTGCGCCACGCGCCGAGGACGCTCACGGGCTCGTTGCGGGACCACAGCGCCCGGCGTGGAGCCGCGTCGCCGTTGTGCAGGGCGAGCTCGGCTTGGTACAGCGCTGTCTTGACCCAGGCCAGGAAGTCGTCGCGGTCGGTCACGCCTTCAGCATGCCCCGGGTACGACGGTCTAGCCTGCGACTCGTGAAGACCGTTCACCAGCTCTCCCGGGCAGACGCGCGCCGTATCGCCGTACGAGCCCAGCTTCTCGACGCACCACGGCCGAGCGACCTGCTCGACGTCGTGCGTCGCCTGACGCTGCTGCAGCTCGACCCGACCGCGTCGATAGCCCCGAGTGCCGATCTGGTGCTGTGGAGCCGTCTGGGGTCGTCGTACTCCACATCGGAGCTGCGCTCCGCGCTCGAGTGCCGCACGTTGCTGGAGCTTCGGGCGCTGCTTCGGCCGGCCGAGGACCTCGCCCTCTATCGCGCGGACATGGCGGACTGGCCGGGCCGCGGCGAGCTTCGGGACTGGCAGCAGTCCAACCGCGAGTGGGTCGAGGCGAACGACGCATGTCGCCGGGACATCCTCGAGCGCCTTGAGCTCTCGGGACCGCTCACGATGCGCGATCTCCCGGACACGTGCGCAGTGCCGTGGGGGTCGACGGGCTGGACCAACAACCGCAACGTCGAGCGACTGCTCAACTTCATGGTGGCCCGCGGCGAGGTCGCGGTGGCCGGTCGCCGGGGTCGTGAGCGCACGTGGGACCTGGCGTCGCGGGTGTATCCGGCCGACCAGGTGGTCCCTGCGGACGAGGCGCTGCGGACCCGCAACGAGCGGCGGCTGCGTGCCCTCGGCATCGCCCGTGCTCGTCGTCAGGAGATGCCGGGCGAGCCGGCGGACGTGGGAGCGGTCGGCGAGGAGGCTGTCGTCGAAGGTGTGAAGGGCATGTGGCGGGTCGATCCGTCCCAGCTCGGCCAGCCTTTCTCAGGGCGCGCCGCGTTGCTGTCGCCGTTCGACAGGTTGGTGCACGACCGCAAGCGCGCCACCGAGATCTTCGAGTTCGAGTACCAGCTCGAGATGTACAAACCGGCCGCCAAGCGCCGCTGGGGCTACTTCGCTCTGCCGATCCTCTACGACGACCGCCTCGTCGGGAAGCTCGACGCCACGGCCGACCGCAAGGGCGGGGTGCTTCGGGTCGACGCGATCCACCAGGACGTCACGTTCACGAAGGCCATGACCGCCGCGGTGAACCGTGAGGTCAAGGATCTGGCATGTTGGCTCGAGCTCGACCTCGCGCTTCCTGAGCCACGGCCTCCAGTTCTTCGGCAGTGAGCTGAAGACCGCCCGCGGCAACGTTCTCCGCCTTGGGGTCCTTCAGCGTTCGAGCGTGACGGCGAGGCCCTGGCCCACGCCGATGCAGAGGGCCGCCACGCCGACTCCCGATCCGGCGGCGGCGAGCTGGTGGGCGACCGCACCGGCAAGCCGGGCCCCCGAGCAGCCGAGCGGGTGGCCGATCGCGATGGCGCCGCCGAGAGGGTTCACGACGTCCGGGTCAAGGCCGTCCCACTGCGACAGACAGGCAAGCGACTGGGCGGCGAACGCCTCGTTGAGCTCCATGACTGTCACGGCCGCCAGGTTCCGGCCGGCCTTCTCGAGGCCGCGTTCGACCGCGCGGACCGGGCCGATGCCGAACAGGTGCGGCTCGACGGCATCGACACCGGTTGCCGTGATCCGCGCGAGCGGCTCGGCCCGGAGCTCCTTCAGGCCCGCCTCGTCGGTGAGCAGCAGCGCGGCAGCGCCGTCGGAGAGCTGCGAGGCGTTGCCTGCCGTGACGATGCCGTCCCTGCGGAACGAGGGCTTGAGGGTCGCCAGCGTGTCGGGCGTGACGCCGTCGCGGATCCCCTCATCCCTGATCATCGCCGCGCCCTCGACCTGGACGACGGCTGCGTCGTACGCGCCGTCGGCCCACGCCTTGGCCGCGAGGGTCTGGCTGCGAGCCGCGAACTCGTCGGAGGCCTCTCGGGTCACTCCGTACTTCTCGGCCAGCTGCTCGGTCGCCTCCCCGAGGGTCACCGACCACTGCGACGGCATGTTCGGGTTCACCATCCGCCACCCCAGCGTGGTGGAGAACAGCTCGGCGTTGCCGGCGGGGAACGGGCGGTCAGCCTTCGGCATGACCCACGGCGCGCGGGTCATGGACTCGACCCCTCCGGCCAGCATGATCGAGGCGTCACCCACCGCGATGGCGCGGGCCGCCATCACGACGGCGTCGAGGCCCGACGCGCACAACCGGTTCACTGTCGACCCCGGCACCGAGACCGGGAGGCCGGCAAGGAGCGAGGCCATGCGGGCAACGTTGCGGTTGTCCTCGCCCGCCTGGTTCGCCGCGCCGAAGTACACCTCGTCGACCCGTGCGGGATCCAGCGACGCGTTCCGCTCCACGATCGCCTTGACCACGGTCGCGGCCAGGTCGTCGGGGCGGACCTTGGCGAGCGCTCCGCCGAACTTGCCGACGGGTGTGCGTACCGCGTCGACTATGTAGACGTCACGACCATGCACAGCGTGCCTCCTCGCCCGGCCTGGGAATCTCTGACTCTGTCAGAGCATTCTCCGCCGGGCGCGGGGCCGGGGCCGCCTCCGGGGTGTCAGAGGTACTCGTCGACCTTGCGGTGGTACCTGCACCCGACCTTGCCGCCGGCGACTGCCGCGAGCAGCGAACCGAGGAGCACGGCCACGGTGACGACCAGGCCGCCGATCCCGATCACCTGCTCCGGCACAGAGACCGAGGGCAGGTCGACGCGACCGGCAAGGTCCACGTCCGGGAGGAAGACCAGCGCGACCCCTGCCGCGAGCCCCGTGAGCATCAGGCCGGTCACCCAGACGCCCGCGCCCTGCTTGCCACCGTCGAACCGGGACATGCGCCCGGCGACGTAGCCGCCGGCGTAGTGCGCGATCATCAGCACGGCCACCACGGTGGCGGCGGCGATGAGCGCAGTCGTGCGCGGGTCGCTCTCCAGGATCGAGGAGACCGCCTCGACTGTGCGGCTGAGGACGGCCAGGCCCACCCCGGCGATGCCTGCGAGGAGAGTCGCCACGCCGACGGTGACCACCCAGCCGAAGAAGCCGGCGCCCCAGTTGACTCCTCCGAACCGCGCCTGGGCGTCGACGTCCTCCTCGCGGTAAGGGTCGTCGGCCTCGTCGTACACCGGCTCCTGGGGCGGCTCGTACGACGGCTTCAGCTCGTCGTACGCCGGGAATCTCTCCTGGTGAGGAGGTGGGCTGACGACCGTCTCCTCGTCGGACCGGAGGATCGGCTCACGGATGGGCTCACCGTTCGCCTGCGTCCAGTACATCGCTGGGTCCGCCAGCCGCTCGTAGGTCTCCCGGCTTCCGCGCGGCTGTTCGTAGCTGGTCATGTCGCCTCCCGAGTGAGTTCAACCGGACCTCTTACCCTGCCTTGAGGTGTCGCACACCACATACTTGGCCCCGGTCCGGACCAGGAAATCCCGCTACAGGTCGTCGTGACCTCGACGTGACCACTTCGGACGGAATGCGCGGTTACCCTGGGCGCATGTCTGCACCTGCTGCGTCCGTCCACGAGGCGGTCGACCGTGCCCGGGAGATCTCCCGAGACGTAGTCGCACCGCGCGTGGAAGAGACCGACTCGGGGGTCTGGCCCGAGGAGGCTCTGCGCGCGCTGCAGGCATCCCTCGGTGGCCTGGTCGTCCCCCGCGAGGACGGGGGGTCCGGCCTCGGCCTGCGAGCACTCGTAGCCGTCTGCGAGACGCTAGGGGAGGTCTGTGCCTCGACCGCGATCTGCTTCGGCATGCACCACGTCGCCGCCGCGGTCATCGGTGCCAAGCCCACCGAGCGGCAGCGCAAGGAGTTCCTGCGGCCGATCGCGGCGGGAGAGCACCTGACCACCCTCGCTCTCTCCGAGCCGGGGACGGGCGCGGAGTTCTGGCTGCCGCAGACCAGGCTCACCTCGGAGAACGACGCCATGCGGCTCAACGGCGAGAAGAGCTTCGTGACCAACGGCTCGAAGGCCGACTCCTACGTCGTGTCCACGGTCGCCGCCGATCCTGACGCGCCTCCGGGTGAGTTCTCCTGCGTGACGGTGTGGGGCGACAGCCCTGGGCTCTCCTGGCACGGCACCTGGGACGGCATCGGCATGCGCGGCAACTCCTCGCTCGCCGCACGCTTCGACGACGTCGCCGTGGGGCCCGACGGATTGCTCGGTGCTCCGGGCGACCAGATCTGGTACGTCTTCGAGGTCGTGGCGCCGTACTTCCTCACCGCGATGGCGGGCACCTACCTGGGGGTCGCGCAGGCCGCGCTGGCCGAGGCGACCGAGCACCTCAAGCGGCGTCGGCACGCTCACAACGGCCGCAGCATCTCCCGCGAGCCGGTCCTCCAGCACCGCCTCGGCGTGCTGTGGTCCGAGGTCCAGGCGACGCGCCGGCTCGTCTACTGGGCGGCCGAGGAAGCCGACGCCGGCGGCCCCGAGTCGCTTCCGGCACTGGCCGCCGCGAAGGCCCAGGTGGCCGACACAGCCGTCGCGGTGACCAACGAGGCGATGACCCTCGTCGGCGGCATCGGCTACCGGGACCGCCACCCCCTCGAGCGCCATCTGCGCGACGCCCGGGCGTCGCACGTCATGAGCCCGACCACGGACATCCTGCGCACCTGGACCGGGCGCGCGCTGCTCGACGTCCCCCTGCTCGGGACCTGACCATCGGCATGGGAGAGCTCCTGCTCGTCGAGGTCACGCCCGACGAGGAAGCCAGGCTGGGTGCGATGGTGGGGTCGCAGCCCTGCCGCGTCGTTGCCGAAACGGATGTGGAGTCGGCTGTCCATGGCGACGCTGACCTCGCCGTCGTCGGCACCGGAACGGACTCGCCGCTCACCGTGGTCCAGCGCCTCCACCGGGCGGAGCCCTTGTGCGGGGTCGTGCTCCTGACGACCCCGGAGAACGACGCCGAGCTGCGCCGCTCGGCGATGTACGCGCCCGAAGTGCCGGCATCACTCACCATCATCGAGTCGGGCAGTCCTGACCTCGGGCCGCGGGTGCTCGAGGTCCTCGAGGCGAGCCGAGCCCAGCGGATCCACCACGAGACCGTCTCGGCCGTCAACGCCCGGGAGACCTTGCCGGCACCCCACGTGTTCGCCCCGGCGTCGCTCGGGTCGCTTCTCGACCACGCCCCGTTCGGCGTCCTCGTGGGCGACCTCGACGCCCGGCTGGTGAGCTGGAACCGCTGGGCCGGAGACTTCCTCAGGCTCCCCAACGACGCCGCGGGTCAGCCGATCCCGGGGCTCTTTCCCTCGGGGGAGTTCCTCGACGACGCCTTCGCCCTCGCCCGTCGGAGCGGGCTGAGCGAGCAGGCTGCGGCGGCGACGCTCGAAGGACCGGGCGACACCGCTGTGGAGGTCAGCACGGCGCCGACCCGTCTCGAGAACGGTGACGAGGCACTGCTCGTCCTGCTTCAGGACATGACCGCACGGCGTCAGGCCGAGCGGACACGCGACCGGCTCGTCGAGCACGTGGGACTTCTCGGGCGGGTGTCCGAGTCACTGGCCGGCATCCTCGACGCCGACATGGCGCTGGCCCGCCTCGCGGACCAGGTCGTGCCCACGTTCGCCGACTGGGTGAGCCTCCAGACCTACGACGAGCGGGGTCAGAGCCTGCGCGTGGTCGTGAGGCACCGCGACCGCAGCTTCGAGAGCGAGGTGGCCGCGGTCCGGGGGGGCCTGATGACCGGGCTGGGCACGACCTCGCCGAGCCGGCGGGTGGTTCAGTCGGGTCAGCCGGTCCATGTGCCGGTCGTGACCGAGGACGACCTCGCCGAGTTCGTGGCCGATGAGTCCGCCCGGGCTGTCGTCGCGCGGATGGGCGTGGCCAGCGTCGTCTCGGTGCCGTTGCCCGGCCGCGACGAGGTGCGTGGCTCCATGTCCCTGGTCAGGACGGCGGACTCTCCGCCGTACACCGACGAGGACTTCGCGGTGGGAGTCGAGCTCGGCCGCAGGGCCGGGGTCGCGCTCGACACGCTGTCGCTCTACGCCCGCCAGCGCGACCTCGCCGCCGGACTCCAGCGAAGCCTCCTGACCGACCCGCCCGAGACCGAGCACACGGACTTCGTAGTGCGATACGTCGCGGCGGCGGAGGAGGCCCAGGTCGGCGGCGACTGGTACGACGCCTTCATCCAGGCCGACGGCAGCACCGTGCTCGTCATCGGCGACGTCATGGGCCACGACACCCGGGCCGCGGCGGCGATGGGTCAGCTGCGCGCGCTGCTGCGCGGGATCGGCTACACCACGGGCACCGGGCCGGCCGAGATGCTCAGCCGGCTCGACGCCGCGATCGAGGGCCTGCGCGTCCGGACCACGGCCACCGGCCTCGTGGTGCGGGTGTACCCCCGGGCCGACGGAGGTACCGGCCCCGCCACGCTGTCCTGGTCGAACGCCGGCCACCCGCCCCCGATCGTCGTCCCGCCGGCTGGAGGCGCGGTGGTGCTCGAGACCGAGGAGCCGGACCTCCTGCTCGGTGTGCTCGCACAGACGGAACGGCAGGAGACACCTGCCTCGCTGGAAGCGGGTGGCACGCTGCTGCTCTACACCGACGGCCTGGTCGAGCGTCGCGGCGAGTCGATCGACGAGGGACTCGCCAAGCTCACCAAGACGATCGACAGTCTGTCGGGACTTCCCCTCGAGGTCATGTGCGACCGGCTGCTCGAAGAGCTGGTTCCGGACGACCACGACGACGACGTGGCCCTGGTGGCGGTGCGGCTTCGCACTCCCGCCGAGAGGGACACCGTGCGACAGTAGACGGCGTGAGCGACCTGCACGCCACCCGTCATGCCCCGGTCGAGGTGGTCACCGCCCGCGAGGTGCCTCTCGGCGGGCCCAGGGCGATGACCGTTCGTCGTACGCTGCCCCAGCGGATGCGCTCGCTGATCGGCGCGTGGTGCTTCATCGACCACTACGGGCCGGACGACGTCGCGAGCACCGGCGGCATGGACGTCGCACCGCACCCGCACACCGGCCTCCAGACCGTGAGCTGGCTGTTCACCGGTGAGATCGAGCACCGCGACACCCTCGGCATGCACGCGAAGGTGCGCCCGGGAGAGCTGAACCTGATGACCGCCGGCCACGGCATCGCGCACTCCGAGGTGTCCACCCCGGACACCAGGACGCTGCACGGCGTGCAGCTCTGGCTCGCGCTACCCGACCGTGCGCGCGACGTCCCGCGGGACTTCGAGCACCACGCCCCGGAGGAGACCCGCGTGGAGGGTGGCTCGGTGAGGGTCTTCATCGGCTCCCTGGCCGGGCAGACCTCTCCGGTGCGCACCTTCACGCCGCTGGTGGGGGCGGAGGTCGTCCTCGAGCCGGGGGCCGAGGTGGTCCTCGAGGTGAACCCCGACTTCGAGCACGGGGTCCTGGTCGACATCGGACCCGTGCGCCTCGGCGAGACCGAGCTGGCCCGGGCCGAGCTCGGGTACGTCGCGCCGGGCGCCGGCCAGCTCGTGCTCGGCAACCCGAACGACGTGCCGGCCAGGGTGGTCCTCCTGGGCGGGGAGCCCTTCGACGAGCCGATCGTCATGTGGTGGAACTTCGTGGGTCGCACCCACGACGAGATCGTCGCCTTCCGCGAGGCGTGGGAGAGCGGCTCGGACCGGTTCGGGACGGTGGAGGGGTACGTCGGAGCACCCGCAACGGATTCCGGCTCCGCCCCTGCCGAACGCTCGGATCAAGGCCCGCCTGAACCCGCCCGGCCCTGGTGACAGCAGCGCCTGGGGCTGACAAGGTGGCCCGGTGAACGTGCTCCGGACCCCCGACGACAGGTTCCACGACCTCCCCGACTTCGACCACGAGCCGCGGTACGCCGAGGTGCCCGACGGCGAGGGCGGCCGGCTCCGCATGTCGTACGTCGAGGCGGGCCCCTCCGACGGGCCGGTGGCACTGCTGCTGCACGGCGAGCCGAGCTGGTCGTTCCTGTACCGCCACGTCATGAGGGAGCTCACCTCCGCCGGCATCCGCTCCGTGGCGGTCGATCTGGTGGGCTTCGGGCGCTCCGACAAGCCCGCCGACCGATCCGACCATTCGTTCGCCCGGCACGTCGAGTGGACCCGCGCGCTCGCGTTCGACGTGCTGGACCTGCGCGAGGTGACGCTGGTCGGGCAGGACTGGGGCGGCCTGATCGGGCTCCGGCTCGTGGCCGAGAACCCTGATCGCTTCGCTCGTGTCGTCGCGGCCAACACCGGTCTGCCGACGGGCGACTTCGACATGCCCGAGTTCTGGTGGGCGTTCCGCAACGCGGTCGAGCACGCCGAGACCCTCGACGTGGGCCGTCTCGTGCAGGCCGGCTGCGTGCGCCCACTGACGCCCGAGGTGCGTGCGGCGTACGACGCGCCGTTCCCCACTGAGGAGCACAAGGTCGGCCCGCGCGTCCTGCCGACGCTCGTGCCCACGCGACCCGACGACCCCGCCGCCGAGGCCAACCGTCGAGCGTGGACGGTCCTCGAGAAGTGGGACAAGCCGTTCCTCGTCGCGTTCAGCGACTCCGACCCGATCACCGACGCGATGGCACCGATCCTGCGCAAGACCATCCCGGGTGCCGCGGACCTCGAGCATCCCGTGATCGAGAACGCCGGCCACTTCCTGCAGGAGGATGCGGGCGCCCTGCTCGGTCAGGCTGTGGCGAAGTTCATCTGCGGGTGAGCAGGGCCGGACGGCGACTGCTGCCGGGATCGATCACGGCCGCGTCGTGCGGGTGTAGGTACGCGACCACCAGTGACGGCCGGTCCCCGGCTCGCGCACCCACCCGTCGTGCGCGAGCTGTCGCTCGAGCTCCTCCAGCCGCTCCTCGGCGACCTCGATCCACGCGTTGGGCGTCTTGCGGTCGTTGAGGTCCTGCATCCGCATGACCGGGAAGGTTGCCCCGAGCTCGTGCTCTGCCGAGCCGTGATCGGGTCCGGGCGGTCGAGCGACGAACCTGAACTGAGCACTGCCGTAGCCTCCGCCGAGCAGGTTCAGGAGGCCCTTCACCCAGGAGTGCTGGCCGATCTCCTCCAGGTGGATCTCCCGAACCTCTCGCGTAGTCGACATCGCCTCGTCCCCCTCGCTCACCACCGTCGTCCTTCAGCCCGTGGCCGACCAGAGCAAGAAGTCCTCTGACCAATCGGGGGCAGGCCGCTCACGCCGTCCAGGCCGTCTCCGCGAGGGGAGAGGGCGACCCGGGAAAGACATCGCGTCCACTCGAAAGGTCGAGCAGCTACCCGTCGCGCTCGGAGAGAACAACCAAGGTCCCTGGCGCCATTGAAGCCGGCCCGTTCGCCTGGATCCACCGTCGCAGTGCAGCACGCGCCCGTTCGAGTCGCTTGCGAGCCGCCGCGGCGGAGATGCCGAGGACCGCGGCTGCCTGTGCGGTGGAGAGCTCCTCCCAGTACACGAGCACGACCAGCTCCCGGTCCGGTTCCCTCAGGGCGGCGAGAGCGCTCTCGAGGTCGCGGTCGATCGCTGCCGGCGACGTGACCGCGGTCCGCAGGTCTTCGCGCAACCGGTCGGCCAGCGCCGACCGTCGTGACAAGCCGCGCCGGTGGTTGGCGAGGCAGCGGCGGGCGACTCCGAGCATCCACGCGAACGCCTCCTGGTCGTCGGCCGGCACCACGCGGAGCTTCTGCCAGGTGATGGTGAGCACCTGGGAGTAGATGTCCGCGGCGTCCTCGGCCGGATGAACACGGCGGCCAAGGTAGGCGAGCACCTGTGGGCCGATCGTGGTGGCGAGCCGCTCGAGCCGATCCGCTGCAGCGCTCACGGCTGCCACCCGTAGTCGCCGCCACCGCAGTTGGTCCGCTGCTCGTAGCGGACCTGCTCTGCGTCGCCGCGTGCTGCTGCGTCCGCGATCTCGTTCTCCCACCGAGTCATGTGACCGTCGGCGTCGACCAGATGTGTGAGGTCCGAGTTGGCGTAGTGCCGCAGAGCATCGGCCGCCTTGTCCTGCTGCGTCTCGTCGGTGAGGTACACGTTGACCCAGGAGCACCAGGCGTACCCCTCGGCGTGCGCCGGGACGCCGACCGCCTGCGTGCGGGCGCCGATGCCATCACCGTCGCGACAGTCCCGCGTCATGGCGTAGACCACGGCGCTCGACGCGTCCTCGAGGGTCGAACCCTCGGGCAGCAACAGGTCCTGAGGCATCAGGTCGCGGGCCGTCTTGGGGAAGTCTGGTGCGCACAGGTCGAGGATCTCCGAGGTGTCGACGTCCTCTGTATAGAGGTCGGGCCGGCCGAAGATGCCGGTGTGCGTCGTCCAGGCGTAGGCGGCCGCCGTGGTCGGAACCATCGCCACGACCGCCGCCAAGGAAATCGCTACGGTACGTCGACGACGCCCCCGTGACTGAACCGGAGTGGCCGCGAGCTGCCTCGCGAGGAGCACGCTGCTCTCCTCGAGGGCCTCGGTGTCGACCTCGGGCCGTGCCGAGGCCATCAGGTGATAGATCGGGTCGTCCAAGCGATCGTCGTACGTCTCGGGCATCTGTCCAGTCCTTCCGGTCGGGTGCGCTCACCCCAGAGATGTCCGCCCCCGCGAGAAGTGTGACAAACCGGATCATGCAGCCCGCAGGATTTCGCGAAGCGCGAGCCGGACTGTCACCCGCGGACGACTTGCCGACGCCTCGTTCGCGGGCGTACGGCGTCGGCGAGGACCGCTCAGCGCAGCATTGGCTCGGTGGCGCAGCGGGCGGGGAATGCCGTGGTCGCGTCGCACAGCACAACGGCGAGCGGAATCCGGGGTCTTGGCCCGGTGCGGGCGAGCTGCACTCCGAGCTCGTACCCGGCGCCCGTGCCGTCACAGACGGCATCCACCTCGTCCGCCCCTGACCTGAACCCGGCATCGGTTAGCGTGCCACGGATCTCCCCCAACTGGTCGTCACCACTCAGGGAGGGGTTGGGGCGCAACGCGAATCCCTGGATAGCGACGTGAGGAGCTTCTTGACCGCGTCCAGGACCTCGAAAGCCAGCTGGAGGCTAGGCAACGCAGAGGTTCGGTCAGGTCACCCCGCCCGGTCATAGGCGTCATCCGGAAGTGGATCGTCCGCAATTGCGCGTACCGTGCGCGACATGGCTATCGCACGATTCCCAAGCATCGTCATCGACTGCCCCGATCCGCTGCTCTCGCGGCGTTCTACGGCGCGATGTTGGATTGGAAGGTCGACGTCTCCTCCGACTGGGCTGAGGTCCGCGCGGAGTACGGTCAGTGCATCTCCTTCCAGCAGGTGGAGGCCTACACCCCGCCTGAATGGCCCAACCAGGAGGTGCCCCAGCAGATGCACCTTGACGTGATCGTCGACGACCTCGACGCCGGCGAGGCGGCGGTCCTCGACCTCGGCGCCACCAGGCACGAGCACCAGCCCGGGACGTCCTTCCGGGTGTTCCTCGACCCGGCGGGGCACCCCTTCTGTCTCTGCCTGGACTGATTCGGCCGGGTGATCGGGTCCCGGTGCCGTCTAGCGTCCCCGGGACTCGTCGAAGGCCTTGATCGCGCGCTTCGTCGCGGTCATCCGCCAGGCTTCCTCGAGGAGCTCGATGACCTCCTCGGGGTCGGCGAGCGCGAGCCGGACTCTCACCCAGGCCGACGAGTTCGTGGTCCAGCCTGCCTCGTACACCGAGGGCGCTGTCGCCAGCAGGGCGTCGCGCTCGTCGTGGTGTGCCTTGATCATCGCCCGGTTCTCCGGATGGTTGACCCAGGCGAAGCCTTTGCCGTTGAACGTGATGTTGGTCCAGTTGACGCCCTCCTTGAGAACGACCTCAGGCAGGTCGGTCGACATCTCGACGAGTCGGGAGGAGGAGAGCGGCCCTTGTCTGCTCACGGAGTGATCGTGCCACCAGCCTCCGACCTTCTGTCGGGCTCCGCGTTTGCCGGAGGTTCGCCGGCGGGCCGGGCTGTCACCCACGGACGACTTGCGGGCAGGAACTGTCCGTGCCACCTCCTAGCCTGCTGGGAGAGCGTTCTCGATCGGGGAGACCCAAAGGAGGCAGACCATGGAGTTCAAGATCGAGCTGGTCCCGCTGGCCGTGCGCGACGTCGACCGGTCCGTCGAGTTCTACGGAAAGGACCTCGGCTGGAGCGTCGACTTCGACCAGAAGGTCAGCGACGAGCTGCGGTTCGTGCAGGTGACCCCACCCGGGTCGGCGTGCTCGATCTGCTTCGGGACGGGCCTGGAGATGATGCCGGAGGGATCCTCGCAGTTCATCCAGGTTGTCGTCGCGGACGCGGACGAGGCCTGCGCGTACCTGCGAGGACGGGGAGTGGAGTGCAGCGACGTCGACGATCAGCCGTGGGGCAGGTTCGTGATGTTCGACGACCCTGACGGCAACCGCTGGGCCCTGCAGCAGATCGTCCGGCCCGAGGCGCCCTGACGCGACTCTCTCAGCCCCGGATGACCTCGCGTCGGTCGTCGGGAAACCTCCGGGTCAGGCCGGTCCGGTCGAGGTGGGCGAGCAGTGGCAGCACCACCCGCCTGCTGGTCCCGAGCCGCACCCGCGCCTCGCTCGTGGTGAACGGCTGAGGCAGTTCGGCCAGCCAGTCCGCGGCGAGCCGGTCCGCGCCGGGTAGCAGCACGATCCCGGGCGCCGGCCGAAGCAGCAGCCCCGCCTTCGCGGCCGCCGCGGCGCCTGCGTTGTCGAGCCCGACCTCCCGGAGGCGGTCGGCGGTGGGCGCCGCGAACGGCTCCGCCTCGAGGTCCCTCCGCACCGCGTCGACCGCGCGCCGAAGGCCCTCCGGGAGTACGGCGTCCCGCCCGCTCGTCACGCGGCCGGACTCGACCCGCAGCGGAGGCCGCACCACGGCGCGGACCAGCTCGGCCGACGGCAGCCCGAGGCGCTCCGCGAGCACAGGCAGGGAGAGGCCCCCGGCCAGCGGCGAGTCCTTCTCGTGGTCGGCCACGGCCGCGGTCACCTGCTCGGCCGCCTGGTCTGCCCGTTCCTTGCTCATCAGCCATCCGTCGGCGAGCAACACGTCGGAGTCTGCCAGGGCTCCAGGGTCGACGGGCACGCCGATGCGTCGCAGCTGTTCGACGGTGACGAGGCCGCGACGAGCCACCTCCTCGGCCAGGTCGCCGCGGCCCGCGCCGATGAGCGCCTTGGCTCGCAAGCTCGCGGCACCGCGTCGCCGCAGCGGGGGAGGTGCCGGGTCGAGGACGGTGACACCCCACAGCTGCCGGCTGCCGGGATCGCGGAGCAGTGCCCGGTCGGCGATACGCAGCGGCAACGGCCGGTCGAGCCGCAGGCGCACCAGGTCGTCGGCGAGGGGCCTGCAGTGCGTCGCGACCGAGGTGGCGCCGATGTGCAGAAGAGGTCGCTCCGGGGGAAGGGAGCCCGTCATGGTGACTCGGACGTCGACCACGTCGGTGTGGTGCCACGCGCCCGGGGTGCTCAGGGCGCTCCCGCGGTCCACGAGGTCGAGCGAGTCGCCTGCGAGGTTCAGAGCGACCCGCGCGACGCCGGAGACGAAGTCCCGCGATCGTTCGAGCGACTGGAGTGATCGCACCCGGAACGGCACGGAGCCGACGGCGAGGGTGTCTCCGACCCGCACCGTGCCTGCGGGCAGCGTGCCGGTGACCACTGTTCCTGCGCCCTTGATGGTGAAGCGCCGGTCGACCCACAGCCTCACGTCCGCCTCGGGGTCAGGCGGCGGAAGCTTCTCGACCATCGCCACCAACCTGGCCCGGAGCTCGTCGAGCCCAGCGCCGGTGGCCCCGCTGACCGGCACGACGGGTGCTCCCCGCAGGGAGGTCCCCACGAGCTCGGCCTCCACCCGCGACACGGCTGGCCCCGGGTCGACGAGGTCGGACCGCGACACCGCGACGACGCCGTGCTCCACGCCGAGCGCGTCGAGGGCGGCGAGGTGCTCGGCCGCCTGGGGCATCCAGGGGTCGTCGGCGGCGACCACGAAGAGCACCGCCGGCACGGGCCCCACGCCCGCCAGCATCGTGGAGATGAAACGTTCGTGTCCGGGCACGTCGACGAAGGCGACCTCGCCGACCGAAGGCAGGTCGGTCCACACGTAGCCGAGCTCGATCGAAAGACCTCGGCGGTGCTCCTCCTCGAGGCGGTCCGGGTCGCTGCCGGTGAGGGCGCGCACGAGGGTCGACTTGCCGTGGTCCACGTGGCCGGCGGTGGCGATGACGTGCACCCTCAGACCTCCAGCGAGCCGGCGGCCCGGCGTACGGCGTCGGCGAGGAGCGCGTCCTGGGCCGGCGGGACGGTGATCAGGTCGAGAAGCAGGCGGCCGCGTCCGACGTACCCGACGACCGGCGGCTACGCCCAGCCGAAGCGGGGCGGCGAGGTCGGCCGGCAGGGACAGCGCCGCGCTGGGGAGGTCGACGCCGGGAGCGCCGCCGCCGCCGACCGCCGCGGTGGAGCGGACCGCCTCCACGGGGACGACTCCGGCCAGGTCGGCGGCGAGCTTCTCGGCCCGCACCAGCAGGTCCTCCACCGGGGCCGACAACGCCTGGGCGACCGGCGGCGGTGGGCCGGTGAGCGTGGCCTCCAACGCGGCGAGCGTGAGCTTGTCGACGCGCAGCGCTCTCGCGAAGGGGTGCCGCCGCAGCCCTTCGACGAGCTCGGCGCGGCCGAGGAGGAGCCCGCACTGGGGACCGCCGAGCAGCTTGTCCCCGGAAGCGGTCACGAGGTCGGCACCCGCGCGGAGGGTGGCCGAGGCGCTCGGCTCGTCCGGGAGCCGGGGGTGCGGAGCGAGGAGGCCGGAGCCGATGTCGGCCACCACGGGGACGGGCAGCCCGGCGAGCTCGGCGACGGGCACCGTCGACGTGAAGCCCTCGACGACGAAGTTCGACGGGTGCACCTTGAGGACGAACGCCGTCCTCTCGTCGACCGCGGCCTCGTAGTCGGACAGCCGCACCCGGTTCGTGGTGCCTACCTCGCGCAGCGTCGCGCCCACGGACTCGACCAGCTCGGGGATCCGGAAGCCGTCGCCGATCTCGACCATCTCGCCGCGGGCGACCACGACGTTGCGGCCCATGGCGAGGGCACACGTGACCAGCGCGAGTGCCGCGGCGCCGTTGTTGACCACGTGCACCGCCTCAGCGCCGGGCACCGCGGCGGACAGGGCGGACATCGCGGACCGCCCTCGCCGCCCCCGGCGTCCCGAGGCCAGGTCCAGCTCGACGTCCGTCGCGCCCGCGGCGATCGACAACGCATCGACGGCGGCCGCGGACAGCGGTGCACGGCCGAGGTTGGTGTGGACGATGACGCCGGTCGCGTTGACCACGGGGCGCATGGCGGTCGCCGCAGGGGGTACCAACGCTACGGCCTCGTCGGCGACGTCCGCGGGGGAGATGTCGCCGACGCGGCATCTGTCGAGCGCCTGACGCACGGACTCCTTCACCAGACGCTCCCCGACCCGTTCGGCGGCCTCGCGCAGCCGCGGGTCTGAAAGGACATGGTCGGTCCGCGGCGTGGTGCGTCGCTGGTCGGTCACGGCAAGCCTTTCCCGGGGGCCTCGGCGTCCCGGTCTCGAACCCTAACACCGCCTCTGACCTGCGGGTTTGGGTTGTCCCGACCGAGTCAGCTCGCCGCGGGGAACCGCACCGTCGGGAGGTCGAAGCCTGCGACGTTGTCTCGCGCCAGATGACGGCGGCCGGCCCGTGGCTCGGCGAAGGTCCGCAGCACGTTCTCGGTCACCGTGCGGGCGAAGCGCGTCGTTCTCGGGCTGAACAGTGTGGTGGGACACCGGCCGTCGAGGGCGCAGGTCCAGGTCAGGCTGCCCGCCGTGAAGACCCCCGCGCCCGACCGGGCCGAGTAGTACACGGACTGGGCCGAGGTCCACCGGCCACGGCAGTTGTAGTCGACGTGGGACAGGATCTGCAGCGGTCTCGGGGTCTCCGGGACCGGGTAGACACGGTCCGCCTCGCCACCGACGAGGTGTGGGAACCTGTCGCCGCGTTCGACCCGCGTCCCGGCGAAGCCCCACCAGCGGGGGGTCTCGACGACGTAGGGCTGGTCGACGTCGGGGCCGGAGCACTCGTAGCGGACGCCGACCAGCGAGTTCTCCGGGTTCGGAACCGGAGGGTCCCGGTACCGGGCCGTGGTCAGCCCCGGCTCGATGGTGAGCATCGGGTCGAGGGCCGCGTCCGACCGGTAGCCGACGACGACCCGGTCGGCGGCGTTCCCGGTGTCCTCGAGCCGGATCCGCCAGTACGCCGTGTTGGCGCCCAGGAAGGCCAGGTTGGTGCCGCGGTCGCGGGCGAGACGGACCTCCTGCCTGATCCGTGGCGTCCAGTACTCGTCGTGGCCCATCGACACGTAGCCCGCGGCGCGTCGGAGCACGTTCGGGACCGCGTCGATGTCGATGTTCGTGTAGTAGGCCAGCGGGATGCCGAGCCGTTCAGCGCGTACGACGACCGGCCGGACACCGATCATCAGGTCGCTCGCGCCCGGCGCCATGTAGGGACGGTCGAAGCTGACCGCCCACGAGCGACGGTCGCCGTCCGGAGGGCCGTGGTAGAGGCTGTAGCCGCCCCATCGGTTGTAGGCCTGCCACGTGGTGACCGGGGCGACGAGCGCGAGCCGCCCACGGGAGCTCGTGGACCGTACGACGTAGGGCACATGGGCCTGCCAGCCGTCGGAGGCGACCAGCTTCAGCACGTAGACCCCGGCGGGCCAGCGGGCGGTCGGCAGGTGCACAGAGGTGTCCCAGGGCGCGACCACGGTGCGTCGTTCGTCGTCGCTGAAGGTGGCCTCGGCCTGGCGCCGACCCGGCAGGGAGGACGACCTCCACACGAGACGAGCCGTCCCGCCGCGGTACCAGCCGAAGCGGTACGCCTCGACCCGGAACGACCCTGCCTGCGTCGAGACCTTCAGCGCCACCCGGGTCCCGGCAGGGGCGCTCGTGTGGTCGACGTACCCCTCGATCTGGCCTCCGAGAGCCGGGCGGGAGAGCCGCCACGCGGACGTGCCCGGAAGCCCCTTCTCGGGGTTGGCAGAGGCGGCCACGGCGCGCGGTCGAGACGCGGAGGCTGCGGGTGCCTCGGCGGCTGCCAGGGTCGTGAGCGTCGCGCCGGACACGAGCGCGACCGCGAGCCCGAGCGTCCAGGAGACGTTCATGGGGCCCCGCCTGTCTACAACCCCCGAGATCCCGTCTATGACTGTTTTGCAAGGTACGCGGGGGTATCGCAGTGCCGCATGACCAGGATTGGGGAGCCGAGGGGCGGGGCCCAGATCACCTCACGGCGTGCGTCGGAGCCTCCGGACAGCGACCTCGGCCAGCCAGGCCGCACCGTCGGGCACCACGGAGTCGTCGAAGGCCGCGCGCGGCGAGTGGTTGTCGGGGGCGCTCTTGTAGTCCTCCACCGGACAGGCGCTGACGAACAGGTAGGCGCCGGGGACCTTGTCCATCACGAACGCCATGTCCTCCGAGCCCATCTCCGGGTTCGGCATCTCGCTGAACCGGTCCTCGCCGAACAGGTCGGCCACGGTCCGCACCGCGAGCTCGTACTCCTCGTCGTCGTTGACCGTGGCCGGGTAGCTCTCGCCGATCCCGACCTCGGCGGTGAGCCCGTGGGCGGAGGCGACACCGGACGCGACCCGCTCGATCGCCGCCACCGCGGTGTCGCGGGTCTCCTTCGTGAAGGTGCGGAGGGTGGCGAGCAGGTCGCCGGTGTCCGGGATGATGTTGTCCTTCGTGCCCGCCGAGATCCGGCCGACCGTGAGAACCACGCTGTCGAAGGCGTCGAAGGTGCGCGTGACCATGCTCTGCAGGGCGAGGACGACCTCGCAGAGCGCCGGCACCGGGTCGAGGGCGCGGTGCGGCTCGGAGCCGTGGCCGCCGGCGCCGCGCAGCCGGATGCTGACCGTGTCGACGGCCGCCATCATCTCCCGCGGCCTGGCGAACCACTGGCCGAGCGGGTACTCCGAGGACGAGACGTGGAGGGCGTACGCCGCGTCGACCGGACGTCCGGCCGCATCGAGGAGGCCCTCCTCGATCATCGGCTCCGCGCCACCGGGCCCCTCCTCGGCGGGTTGGAACATGAACACCACGTCGCCGGCGAGCTCGTCACGCAGCTCCGAGAGGATCCGGGCCGCCCCGACGAGCGCCGCTGTGTGGAGATCGTGCCCGCAGGCGTGCATCTGCCCCTCGTGGCGGGACCGGTACGGCACATCCACCTCCTCGCTCACCGGGAGGCCGTCCATGTCGCCGCGCAGGAGCACGACCGGACCCTCACCGGCGGGCGCGGCGCCGCCCCTGAGGACGGCGACCACGGAGGACAGGGACTTGCCCGTGGTCACCTCGAGATCGAGCCCCTCGAGCGCATCGAGGACCAGGCTCTGGGTGACCGGCAGGTGCAGGCCGATCTCCGGCACCTCGTGCAGCGCCCGGCGCAGGGCGACGAGATGGGGTGCTTGCTGGTGGGTGAGCTCGAGGGTGCGCATGGGGGCCATCCTGCCCCGTCCGCGGTTCGTCCGCGCGAGCCCAGGGGCAGGGGCGGCCGGGTGGACGTCGTTCTCAGCGGGACCCGCGGTCGTCGTACGACGTCACTGCGGGAGCTGACAGAGCTGGCGACGCAGCCCCACCGCCTGCCCGCTGACCGCGACGTCGCAGTCCTGGGCGAGCGTGTCGGTCGGGTCCGTGGAGGCCGTCGACGGCGCCACCGGCGTGGGCTCGGGGACCGGCTCCTGCACGGGCGAGGCGGCGGGCTCCGTGGCATCGGTGGCCGGCTGGCTCGCGGGCGCCGAGGTGGTCGCGGTCGTGGGAGCCGTCGGCGAGGTCGTGGTGGTGGCTGTCGGCAGTGGGGCAGGCGCCCCAGCCTTCACCGTCGAGGTCGTGACCGTGACCGCCCGGGACGCGCCGGAGTCCGGGCCGGGGCTGCTCGTCGCCTTCGCCACCGCCCTCCCGGTCCCGCGGGCGGTGGTCTCGGCGAGCGCTGACTTCCGGACCCATACCCGCTTGTGCCCGACGACGACCTCGGCCCACTCGCCCCTGGTCTTGCCGGTGACCTCGACCCGCGCGGACGGCTGCAACCCGTCGACCGGTCGCGCCTTGTCCGAGGGCCGAACCCGCGGCCTGAGCGACTTCTCGGCGCGTCGGTCAGGGGTGGCCTCAGGCGACGCGACGAGCTCCACGAGGTCCTCGGTGCCCGCGGGCGTCGCGACCCGCATCGACACCGAGGACGTCCGCGACCGGTCGGAGCTCTTGTGGGCGACGGGTGACGCGTCGAGGGGGTGCTCGTCGGGCCAGACGACCGCGGCAGCGGGGACGCCGACAGCAAGGACGGCGGAGGCGGCGAGCCCGATGCGGGTCAGCCGCCGGCGCGGAGGCCGGAGCACGTGCTTGTGGCGAGATCGCACCACCGAGAACCACCATCCATCGTGTCGACGTCACGAAGCGCGACACCACGGGGTCGCGCCCGCCCCCGTCGCGGACAAACTGCCACTCATCGGCAGGTCCGAAACGCACCTTGAGGGGAGTCCAGACCACTTTCAGAAAGGTTGTGGCGGAGGCGGACGGGAATCGAACCCGCCGGACCCAGGTACTGGGCCCCTACGGTTTTGAGGACCGCGCCCGTCACCAGACGAGAAACGCCTCCGGTGCACACTCTAGGAGGTCTGCGGAGAACACGTACATTGGCCACGTGACCGCCACCTCGTCCTCGGCCCTCCGTCTGACCCAGTACGCCGCGGGCGGTGGCTGTGCCTGCAAGGTGCCACCGGGCGAGCTCGAGCGGATCCTCGGCGACCTGCCCACCAGCCGTGAAGGCGGCGACCTGCTCGTGGGGCTCGACAACGGCGACGACGCGGCGGCCGTGCGTATCGACGGCGACCGGGCCGTGGTCGCGACCGCGGACTTCTTCACACCGGTCGTCGACGACGCCTACGACTGGGGGCGCATCGCTGCCGCCAACGCCCTCTCCGACGTCTACGCCATGGGCGGTACGCCGCTGGTGGCGGTCAACCTGCTGGCCTGGCCGCGCGACAAGATCCCCTTCGACCTCGCGGCGGAGGTGCTCCGCGGCGGCGCCGACATCTGCGCCGAGGCCGGGACCCACCTCGCAGGAGGCCACAGCATCGACGACCCGGAGCCGAAGTACGGCCTCGCGGTCACCGGGATGGCGGACGCGAACCGGCTGCTCCGCAACGACGCAGGTGTGGCCGGTACGCCGCTGACCCTCACGAAGCCGCTCGGGCTGGGCGTGCTCAACAACCGGCACAAGGCGACGGGGGAGCGGTTCGAGGAGGCGGTCGTCCACATGACGACGCTGAACCGCGACGCCTCGCGTGCCGCTCTCGAGGCCGGGGCCGTCTGCGCGACCGACGTCACCGGGTTCGGACTGCTCGGCCACCTCATGAAGTTGGCCCGTGCCAGCGGGGTGTCCGCGGTCGTCGACTCCGCCGCGGTCCCGTACGTCGAAGGCGCCCGCGAGTCCCTCCGGGCCGGCTACGTGCCGGGCGGCAGCCGGCGCAACCTCGACTGGGTCCGCCCGACCCTCGAGTCCGACCTGCCCGAGGACGAGCTGGTCCTCCTCGCGGACGCGCAGACGTCCGGGGGTCTGCTCGTCGCGGGTGAGGTTCCGGGCTACCCCGTCATCGGGGAGCTCGTACCCCGCGGGGAGCACACGATCCGGGTCCGCTGAAAACCCCTCATCGGGTCTCGCATGTTTGTGGGACCTCCGGGTAACTTGCGGCGAGACGGGAGGAGACCCATGGCTTCTGGCAAGGCGTTCCTGGGCTGGCCGGTGTTGCGCCAGCTCACCGGCAAGGACCCGCTCGGCCGCGGCCCCGCCGTGCGATCCGAGAAGACCGAGAGCATCTCCGCCCGCACCGAGACCGCCGACCGGGTGGCCCGCAGCGTCTGCCCCTACTGCGCCGTGGGCTGTGGTCAGCGCATCTACGTCAAGGACGAGAAGGTCATCCAGATCGAGGGCGACCCCGACAGCCCGATCTCGCGCGGGCGGCTGTGTCCCAAGGGATCCGCCAGCAAGAACCTGGTCACGAGCCCGCTGCGGCAGACCAAGGTCCGCTACCGCCGGCCCTACGGCACCGAGTGGGAGGACCTCGACCTCGGCACGGCGATGGAGATGATCGCCGACCGCGTGGTCAAGGCGCGCGAGGACAGCTGGCAGGACATCGACGAGAAAGGCCGGAAGGTACGCCGCACGCTCGGCATCGCCAGCCTCGGAGGAGCGACCCTCGACAACGAGGAGAACTACCTCATCAAGAAGCTCTTCACGGCGATGGGTGCGATACAGATCGAGAACCAGGCGCGTATTTGACACTCCGCCACCGTCCCCGGTCTGGGGACCAGCTTCGGGCGCGGCGGCGCCACAGGGTTCCAGCAGGACCTCGCCAACGCTGACTGCATCATCATCCAGGGCTCGAACATGGCCGAGGCCCACCCCGTGGGCTTCCAGTGGGTGGTCGAGGCGAAGGCGCGAGGTGCCAAGGTCATCCACGTCGACCCGCGGTTCACGCGGACCAGCGCGCTCGCGGACACCTTCGTGCCGCTTCGCGTCGGGACCGACATCGCTTTCCTCGGCGGGATCATCAACTACGTCCTGCAGAACGAGCTCGACTTCCGCGAGTACGTCGTCGCCTATACGAACGCCGCGAGCATCGTGTCCGAGGACTTCCAGGACGCCGAGGACCTCGAGGGTCTCTTCTCCGGGTTCGACCCCGAGACGCGCACCTACGACCCCGCCTCCTGGCAGTACGCCGGCCAGGAGGGGAGCGGTCGCGACCGGCAGGACCAGGCGCAGAAGCGGGAGACCGCGATGGCGCTGCAGCACGAGACGCACGGCATGGGCGTGCACGCTCACCCCGAGCGCGACGAGACCCTCCAGCACCCGAACTGCGTCTACCAGATCCTGAAACGACACTTCGCCAGGTACACCCCGCAGATGGTCTCGGACACCTGTGGCGTCTCCGAGGAGGCATTCCTCGAGGTCTGCGAGGCCTGGACGAAGAACTCCGGCCGCGACAAGACGACCGCACTCGTCTACAGCGTGGGCTGGACCCAGCACAGCGTGGGCGTCCAGTACATCCGCACCGGTGCGATCCTCCAGCTGCTGCTCGGCAACATGGGCCGTCCGGGCGGCGGCATCATGGCGCTGCGTGGCCACGCGAGCATCCAGGGGTCCACGGACATCCCGACGCTGTTCAACATCCTGCCGGGGTACCTCCCGATGCCGCAGGCGGAGGACCACAAGACCCTCCAGGAGTGGGTCGACAGCATCCGGCACCCCGGGTCCAAGGGGTTCTGGGGCAACGCCGACGCCTACGGCATCAACCTGCTCAAGGCCTACTGGGGCGACGTCGCCACGGCGGACAACGACTACTGCTTCGACTACCTCCCCAAGATCACGGGCGACCACGGCACCTACCGCACCGTCCTCGACATGATCGACGGCAAGGTGAAGGGCTACTTCCTCCTCGGGCAGAACCCGGCGGTGGGGTCGGCCCACGGCCGCGCCCAGCGGCTGGGCATGGCGAACCTCGACTGGCTGGTCGTCCGCGACCTGTTCGAGATCGAGAGCGCCACGTTCTGGAGGGACTCTCCCGAGGTCGCCACCGGTGAGATCGTGACCGAGGAGTGCCGCACAGAGGTGTTCCTCCTGCCCGCGGCCTCCCATGCGGAGAAGGAGGGGACCTTCACCCAGACCCAGCGGATGCTCCAGTGGCGGGAGAAGGCGCTGGACCCGGTGGGCGACTGCCGGTCCGAGCTCTGGTTCTTCTACCACCTCGGCCGGATGGTCAAGGAGCGTCTCGCCGGCTCGACGGACGAGAAGGACCGGCCGGTCCTCGACCTGGCCTGGGACTACCCCTTGCACGGCGAGCAGGAGGAGCCCGACGCCGAGTCCGTGCTGAAGGAGATCAACGGCTACGAGATCGCGACGGGCCGCCCGCTCTCGTCGTTCACGGAGATGAAGGACGACGGCTCCACGCTGGGCGGCTGCTGGATCTACAGCGGCGTCTTCAAGGACGGGGTCAACCAGGCTGCGCGGCGCAAGCCGGGCAAGGAACAGTCGTGGGTGGCGCCCGAGTGGGGCTGGGCCTGGCCGATGAACCGGCGCATCCTCTACAACCGCGCCTCGGCCGACCCCGAAGGCAGGCCGTGGAGCGAGAAGAAGGCCTACGTGTGGTGGGACGAGGAGAAGGGCGAGTGGACGGGTCACGACGTGCCCGACGTCGAGAAGGCCAAGCCTCCGTCGTACCGCGCGCCGGAGGGATCCAGCGGCGTCGAGGCGCTCAACGGCGACGACCCGTTCATCATGCAGGGTGACGGAAAGGGCGCGCTCTTCGTCCCGAACGGGCTCATCGACGGTCCCATCCCGACCCACTACGAGCCGGTCGAGTCGCCCTTCCGGAACCCGCTCTACGGGCAGCAGGGCAACCCGACGCGCAAGGAGTACGACCGCGCCGACAACCCCATGAACCCGAGTCCGCCCGAGCTGCACGGGGAGGTCTTCCCCTACGTGTTCACGACGAGCCGGCTCACCGAGCACCACACGGCAGGCGGCATGAGCAGGTACCTCGCCTACCTCTCCGAGCTCCAGCCCGAGATGTTCGTCGAGGTGTCGCCGGAGCTCGCCGAGGAGCGCGGGCTCGAGCACATGGGCTGGTGCCACGTGATCACCTCGCGTGCCGCTGTCGAGGGGCGGGTGATGGTCACCGACCGCCTCACGCCGCTGAAGGTGGAGGGCAGGGTGATCCACCAGGTCTGGCTGCCCTACCACTGGGGCCAGGGCGGCCTGGTGAAGGGTGACTCGGCCAACGACCTGTTCGGCATCACCCTCGACCCCAACGTGCTGATCCAGGAGACGAAGGTGGGCACCTGCGACATCCAGCCCGGCCGACGACCTTCGGGCAAGGCGCTGCTCGAGTACATCGGTGAGTACCGACGCCGCTCGGGCACGGACGTCGACCCGGGCACGCCCATCGTCACGGTCGGCCCCCACGCCGAAGGCAGGGACCACCGTGACCCGACCGGAGGAAGGGACGAGAGGCAGTGATCGGCAAGAACAGCCTCTTCGGCCCGGTGGACCCCGCCGCCGAGACCGGATACCAGGACCACCCGCCCCGGAAGGGGTTCTTCACCGACACCTCGATCTGCATCGGCTGCAAGGCGTGCGAGGTCGCGTGCAAGGAGTGGAACGAGGTCCCCGACGACGGCTTCGACCTCCTCGGGATGTCCTACGACAACACCGGGTCGCTCAACGCCAACACCTGGCGGCACGTGGCCTTCATCGAGCAGCCCAAGCAGGTCGGCGACCAGCAGGCCCGGCTGCGTGAGACCGTCGACCTCGGCATGCCGGAGCTGCCCAGCGAGGGAGCGCAGGTCGGCCAGGTCGCCGGCTCCGACGGGAAGCCGGACTTCCGGTGGCTGATGTCCTCCGACGTCTGCAAGCACTGCACCCACGCGGCCTGCCTCGACGTGTGCCCGACCGGCTCGCTCTTCCGCAGCGAGTTCGGCACCGTCGTCGTGCAGGACGACATCTGCAACGGCTGCGGCTACTGCGTGCCCGCCTGCCCGTACGGCGTCATCGAGCGCCGCACCGGGCCCGACGGGGCCAAGAACGTCGGCATCGCCCAGAAGTGCACGCTGTGCTACGACCGGCTCAAGGTCGGGGAGAGGCCCGCCTGCGCGAAGGCCTGCCCCACGGAGTCGATCCAGTTCGGCGACGTCGAGGAGCTGCGGGAGCGGGCGAACCAGCGGGTCGAGCAGCTCCACGAGGCCGGGATCATGGACGCCCGCCTCTACGGCAACGACCCTGACGACGGCGTGGGCGGCACCGGCGCGTTCTTCCTGCTCCTCGACGAGCCGGAGGTCTACGGCTTCCCACCGGACCCGGTGGTGACCACGAAGGACCTGCCCCACATGTTCAACCGGGCCACGACCGCCGCCCTGGCGATGTTCGCGGGCGCGGTCATCTCGTTCTTCGGGAGGCGTCCGTGAGCCCCGACGTGAGCCGCTCCGGCCCGGTCGACCAGCGATCGCATCGTGAGGCGGTGATCGGCGCCGACGGAGGTCGCCGGAAGGGCGGCGGCCGCCGCAGGCGTCGCGGTGAACGCGCCGGTGGCGAGTTCTCGATGGTGCCGGAGGCCGAGTTCACCTCCTACTACGGCCGGCAGATCGTGAAGCCCTCCCCGTGGGAGGCGGACATCCCGGCTTACCTGTTCGCCGGGGGTGTTGCTGCGGGCTCCTCGCTGCTGGCCGCGGGCGCCGACCTCACCGGGCGCCCCGGGCTACGGCGGGTGGGCCGGCTGGGTTCGATCGGCGCGCTGTCGTTCAGCATGGCCGCGCTGGTGCACGACCTCGGGCGGCCTTCGCGCTTCCTCAACATGCTGCGCACGGTGAAGCTGACCTCACCCATGTCGGTCGGCACCTGGATCCTCTCCCTGTACGGGCCGTGGGCGGGGCTCTCCGCGGCCGCCGAGGTCGTCGACATGCTGCCCGCAGGCATGCGCGTCGGACCGCTCCGGCTGGTGTCGCGTCTCGGCAGTACGTCGGGCCTGCTGGCTGCGGTCACCGCGCCCCCTGTCGCGGCGTACACCGCGGTGCTCCTCGCGGACACCGCGACGCCCTCGTGGCACGAGGCCTACCGCGAGCTGCCCTTCGTCTTCGTCAGCTCGGCCGCAGCGGCGTCCGGTGGCCTCGGCCTGCTCGCCGCTCCGAAGAGCCAGACCGGTCCCGCCCGCAACTTCGCCGTCGGGGGCGCGGTGCTGGAGCTGCTCATGGAGCAGCGGATGGAGCGCTCCATGGGGATCACCGCCGAGCCGCTCCACGAGGGCCGCGCGGGCAAGCTCATGAAGGCGGCCAAGGTGCTCACGGCAGCCGGAGCCGCCGGCTCGCTGCTGTCCGGACGCAGCCGGGCGCTCGGGGTCCTGTCGGGCGCGGCGCTGATGGCGGGTTCGGCGTGCACGAGGTTCGGCGTGTTCGAGGCCGGCCAGGCCTCCGCCCGCGACCCGAAGTACACCGTCGTACCACAGCGTGAACGTGTCGATCGCGGGGAACCCGTCAGGTACAAGGGCTAGGCCGGCGCGTCTCGGAGGCGCGCCTACGGAGGAGGCAGACCATGGCCAACACAACACGGACCGAGGGCGCTGCGCGTCCGGCGGGAGCGCCGTCGGGCAACCGCTGGCTGCTCGTAGGAGCAGGACTGCTGCTCCAGTTCTCGATCGGCGCCGTCTACGCCTGGAGCGTCTTCGCCAAGGCGCTGCAGGAAGCCGAGCCCTGGCAGCTGTCCAAGGTGGAGGCGTCGCTGCCGTTCACCGTCACGATCGCGATGATCTTCATCGGCAGCTACATCGGGGGACGGATCCAGGACAAGAAGGGTCCACGCATCGTGGCCCTGGTCGGCGGTGTCATCTACGCGCTGGGCGTGATCCTCGCGTCCTTCACGAGCAGCTCCGATGACCTGTGGCTGCTGATCCTCGGGTACGGCGTGATCAGCGGCTTCGGCCTCGGCTTCGCCTACATCGTGCCGATCGCCATGCTGCAGAAGTGGTTCCCGGACCGGAAGGGGCTCATCACGGGTCTCGCGGTGGGCGGCTTCGGCTTCGGCGCCGTGCTGACCTCGCCGGTCGCCCAGTGGCTGATCACCAAGGACGAGAACGACCCCACCAGCACCTTCCTGCCGCTCGGCATCGCCTACCTGGTCATGTCGCTGGTGGGGGCTTCGTTCTTCAAGAACCCGCCGGAGGGCTACGTCGTGCCGGGCTACGAGGCCGCGGCGAGCGGCACCGGCGAGGGAGCGCACGAGTACACACAGGGCGAGGCGCTGCGCACGCCGCAGTGGTACCTGCTCACCGCGATCCTCACCCTCAACGTCACGGCGGGCATCGCGCTGATCTCCCAGGCCGCAGGGAGCGCCGAGGGCCTAGCCGGCTACACCGCGGCGGGCGCCGCCTCCGTCGTGGGAATCCTCGCGATCTTCAACGGCGCCGGGCGGATCGTCTGGGCGGCGGCGTCGGACTACGTCGGCCGGATGCCCGCCTTCGCGGCGATGCTCGGCCTTCAGGGCGTGTGCCTTCTGGTCCTTCCCCATGCCGGCAGCGCCGCGCTGTTCTTCGTGCTCGCCGCGATCGTGTACCTCTGCTACGGCGGAGGCTTCGGCACCATGCCCGCGACCGCAGGTGACTTCTTCGGGGTCAAGAACGCCGGCGCGATCTACGGCCTCATGCTCGTCGGCTGGAGCCTCGGCGGGGTGATCGGCCCGATCGTGATCTCGTCGCTCCTCGGTGACGGCGACCCGCCGTCGTACACCCTCGCCTACACGACCGTCGGCATCATCGCGCTCGCCTCGATGGTGCTCACCCTGGTCACCAAGGTCCCCGGCGACCGCCGGTCGGCCACGTCCCCGGCCCCGGAGGCCACCGCCGCTCGATAGACCGGGGTCAGGAGGCCGACGCTGCCGACAGCACCGCCGGCAGCGTCACGGCGAAAGTCGTGCCACGGCCGAGGTCGGAGTCGAGCGTGATGGTGCCGTTGTGGCGCTCGACGATCCGCTTGACGATGGTCAGCCCCAGCCCGGTGCCGGGGATGTCGAGCGCGGTCGGGTTCGTGGACCGGAAGAACTCCGTGAACAGCTGAGCCTGGTCCTGCGGCGAGATGCCGATGCCCTCGTCGGTGCAGCGGAGCACGACCTCGTCCCCGACCTCCTCGACGCTACACGTGACGGTGCCTCCGGTCGGGCTGAACTTCACGGCGTTGCTCAGCAGGTTGCTGACCACGCGGTCGAGCTCCGCGGCGTCGCCGTACGCCGACACCTTCTCGGTCGTGCCGTGGAGCTCCACGGTCACCTGCTGCTTGGCGGCCTGCGCCTCGATCAGCTCGGCCGCGCAGGTGACGATGTCGGAAAGGTCGACCGGCACCGGCGCGAACGGGCGGTGCGGGTCGCCCACCTTCGACAGCAGCAGCAGGTCCGAGACGAGGTCGGAGAGGCGTGTGGCCGAGCGCTGGATCGCGGCCAGCGACATCCCGGCCGCGAACCCGTCCTCGGGGCTTTCGAGGAGCTCGAGGTGGCCGAGGATGGCGGTCAGGGGGTTCTTCAGCTCGTGGGCGAGGGTGGAGACCATCTCGGTCTTGTAGCGGTCGAGCTGCTGGAGCTCCTGCACCAGGTGACGCTCCCGCTCGTACAGACGGGCATGCAGCACGGCACGGCCCAGGTCGCGGCCGATCTCGAGGGCCGCGGTGATCTCCTCGGCCGTCCAGGTCGCCGGCTCGGTCTCGCGCCCGAGCACCAGGTAGCCGAGGCACTCCGGGCCGGCGCCCATCGGCGCGAGCAGCAGGGTGCGGATGCCGGACTGCGCCACGAAGCCGAGCACAGCCTCGAGCTCCGAGTCCGCCACGTCGTCGGCAGGGGCCAGGTGCGATCGCGGGAAGATGACCGCACGGCGCTCCGCCCAGCAGCGCTCGGCCAGCCGGGAGGCCTTCGACACGACGTCGTCCGGGGGGACCACCGTCGGGTCGGCGTGGATCGCGCCGCGGCCGCGGCCGGGGACCTCGCCCTCCCCCTCGAAGGCCCGGATCCACAGGGCGTCGCAGCCGAGACCCTTGACGATGGGCGCCACGCTCGAGTCGATGACCCGCCCGAGGTCCAAGGCGTTCCCCGCTGTCGCGACGACGTCGCGCACGGCGGTCGCGATCCGCACCTTCTCGCGGAGACGCTCCCGCTGCTTGGCGTTGCTGATCGCGATGCCGGCCTGGGCGGCGTACATCTCGAGCGCCTCCCTGGCGAACCGGCCCGGCCGCCTGCCGTCCCGAGGCAGGTCCACCGACAGCAGGCCGACCATCTCCCCGGTGGGTCCGGAGAGCGGGGCGAGGAGCGCGTCCTCGGGGTGCCAAGCGTCGGGTACGTCGAGGGGGCGCACGTCGGGGATCCAGCCCCGGCCGGGCTCCCCGTTGAGCCTCTCGTACGGGATGAACTTGAGCAGGCCCCAGTCGTCGGCGAGGTCGAACTCGCCGGTGATCTCGTCGAGGGGGGTGCGGTTGCCGAGGAGCTGGTCGCGGGCGGCGTCGTCACCGGCCACGGCGACGACCTCGAGGTGGAGGTCCGGGTGGAGGTAGCTGACGGCGGCGACCCCGAAGCCCGTGACGTCCGCGACGCCGTCGACGAGGGTCTGCAGCACCGAGGCGGGGTCGTCACCGGCGTTGACCCTGCACATGAGCTCGTGCAGCCTGCGCAAGGTCGTGACCTCGCGGGGTTGGTCGTCAGTCACGTGGCCCCCCGGTTTCGTGGGGTGTGCGAGCGGTGTCACACCCGTTTTTCATTATCGGCAGGCCCGGTGCAAATGGGGCGTTTTCGCGCCAAAGGTCGCGATCCCTAGGGGCGGACGGCCTCTACCCCCTAGGGCTACCGCGCGGTAACATCCCCCGTTGTGAAGCGATCGATCTACGACTCCGACCACGAAGCATTCCGTTCCTCTGTGCGCGAGTTCCTCGACCGCGAGGTCAAGCCGCACCTCGAGGAGCACGTCGAGGCCCACGCGATGCCGCGTGAGCTGTGGCTCGCCGCCGGCAAGCAGGGCTTGCTGGGGCTCGAGATCCCCGACCAGTACGGCGGCTCGGAGGCGGGGGACTACCGCTACAACGCCGTCCTGACCGAGGAGCTCGCCAGGGTCAACATGGCGCTCGCCTCCTGCGTCGGGATCCACGCCGACATCGTCGCGCCGTACCTCGTGCACCTCACCACGGAGGAGCAGCGCGAGCGCTGGCTGCCGAAGTTCTGCACCGGCGAGATCCTCACCGCGATCGGCATGACCGAGCCCTCCGGCGGCTCCGACCTCGCCGCCTTGCGCACCACCGCGGTCCGCGACGGTGACGACTGGATCCTCAACGGCTCGAAGACCTTCATCACCAACGGGTACTCCGCCGACCTCGTGGTCGTGGCCGCCCGCACGAGCCCGGAGAAGAAGGCGCGCGGCATCACGCTGTTCGGTGTCGAGGCCGACATGGAGGGCTTCTCCCGGGGACGCAAGCTCGACAAGGTGGGGCAGCCCGAGTCCGACACCGCCGAGCTCTTCTTCGAGGACGTACGCGTGCCGAGCGCCAACGTCATCGGCGAGGTCGACGGCGGCTTCATCCACATGATGCAGTGGCTCCCGCAGGAGCGGCTCGGCTCCGCGGTCACGAACATCACCCACGCCGCGCAGATCCTCGACGAGACGATCGAGTACGCCAAGGAGCGCAAGGCCTTCGGCCAGTCGATCGGCAACTTCCAGCACAACAAGTTCCTCCTCGCCGAGCTCGTCACGAAGATCGAGGTGGCGCAGGCGTTCATCGACCAGGCGGTCATCGCGCACACCAAGGGCGAGCTCACGCCGATCGACGCCGCCAAGGCGAAGTGGTGGTCGGCAGAGGTGCAGAACGACGTCCTCGACCACTGCGTGCAGATCTACGGCGGCTACGGCTACATGAACGAGTACCGCGTCGCCCGGGCATGGGCGGACGCGCGCGTCACGAAGATCTGGGCCGGCTCCAACGAGATCATGAAGGAGCTCATCGGGCGTGACCTCGGCTTCTGAGCCGCGTTGATGCTCGCATGAGCGCCGAGGTCCCGCCGACAGTCCCTGCAACCTCCGTCGACGAGTGGTCCGACGAGGTCGACGTGCTCGTCGTCGGCTTCGGGATCGCCGGAGGCTGCGCCGCGGTCGAGGCGGCCTCGGCCGGTGCCCGGGTGCGCGTGCTCGAGCGCGCCGCGGTCGCCGGCGGTACGACGGCCATGGCCGGTGGCCACTTCTACCTCGGGGGCGGCACCGCCGTGCAGAAGGCCACCGGCCAGGACGACTCTCCCGAGGAGATGGCGGCCTACCTGACCGCCGTCGCCCGTGACCCCGAGCCGGAGAAGATCCGGGCCTACTGCGAGGGCAGCGTCGAGCACTTCGACTGGCTCGAGGGGCTCGGGTTCGAGTTCGAGCGCAGCTACTACCCGCACAAGGCGGTGATCCAGCCCGGCACCGAGGGGCTGATGTACACCGGCAACGAGAAGGTGTGGCCGTTCCGCGAGGTGGCGCGGCCGGCGCCGCGTGGCCACAAGGTGCCGGTGCCGGGCGACACCAAGGGTGCGGCGATGGTGGTCGACCTCCTCCTGGCCCGAGCCGAGGAGCTGGGCGTGGAGATCAGCTACGAGACCGGTGCGACCGCCCTGGTGACCGATGACGCGGGCGCGGTGGTCGGGGCCACCTGGCGCCACTTCAAGGAGTCCGGAGCCGTGCGGGCGAGGGCGGTGGTCCTCGCGGCAGGTGGCTTCGTCATGAACCCCGACATGGTGGCCGAGCACGTCCCGGAGCTCGCGGAGAAGCCGTTCGTGCTCGGCAGCACCTACGACGACGGCCTCGGCATCAGGCTCGGTGTCTCCGCCGGTGGTGCGACCCGCCACATGGACCAGTCGTTCGTCACGGCACCGGTCTACCCGCCTTCGCAGCTGCTGACCGGGGTGATCGTGAACAAGCTCGGCGAGCGGTTCGTGGCCGAGGACTCCTACCACTCGCGGACCTCCGCCTTCGTCCTCGAGCAGCCCGACGCGACGGCGTACCTGGTCGTGGACTCGGCCCACCTGGAGAAGCCGGACTTCCCGCTGGCCCCGTTCGTCGACGGGTGGGAGACCGTCTCGGAGATGGAGGACGCGCTCGGCATCCCCGTGGGACGACTGGCGGCCACGCTCGACCGCTACAACGAGTACGCCGCCCGCGGGGAGGACCCGGACTTCCACAAGTCGCCTGAGTGGCTGGCTCCGCAGGCCACCGGCCCGTGGGGCGCCTTCGACCTGACGCTGGGCAAGGCGCTGTACGCCGGGTTCACGCTGGGCGGGCTGCGCACGTCGGTCGACGCCGAGGTGCTGCGGGCCGACGGGTCCGTCGTCCCGGGTCTGTACGCCGCGGGTGCCTGTGCCGCCAACATCGCCCAGGACGGGAAGGGGTACTCCAGCGGCACCCAGCTCGGTGAGGGCTCCTACTTCGGGCGCCGAGCGGGCAGGCACGCCGCCCGCGCAGCCGAGGACGCTCGGGCGCCAAATTGAGACTTGTCCGTACAGTCGGCTTCCCGTTGCCGGCTCGCGCCTAGAATCCCTTGCCGTGGACGAAGGGGCGCGTCGTGGTCGTTGGCGGTTTCCGCCGCGCCCCTCGAGCGTGCGTGACGCACGGCTGCTCATCCGCGACTCCCTCGTGGCGGCGGGTCGAGAGGACTTGGTCGAGACCGCCGAGCTCATGGTCAGCGAGATCGTCACCAACGCGCTTGTCCACGCGGCCACGCCGATCGAGGTCTCGTTCTCCTTCGTCGGCGGCGGGCTGCGCGTCGAGGTGACCGACGGGAGCCCGCACAGGCCGACCCGTCGCGGCTACGGCCCGAACGCCGGGACCGGGCGGGGGATCATGCTGCTCGAGGAGCTCGTCGACGAGTGGGGCGTGGTGCCCGACGACCCCGGGAAGACCGTCTGGTTCCAGATCGCCACGGAGCCCGACGCCGCCGACCGGTCACCGGCCCCGTCCGCCCGGCCGAGGGGTGCCGAGGAGGTCGTGAACGTCGAGCTGATCGACGTACCTCTGCTCCTCCACGAGGCCTGGCGGCAGCACGCCGAGTCGCTCCTGCGGGAGCACCTCCTGGCCAGCCTGGACCTCGACACGACCGAGGACCCGCTCGCGGTCCATGCACAGGCCAGCGACGCGATCGCGCTGCTCGCTGAGCACATCCCGGCCTCCGGCCTGTCCGACGACCCCGACCAGGTCCTGGTGACGGTCACCGAGCCCCGGGTGACCTGCTCGAGGGTGGAGGTGCCGGTGCCGGTTCGCTCGGTGGGCCACTTCGCCACACTGGAACGGGCCCTGCTCGCGGCGCTCGACATGGTCGAGGGCGGTGCCCTGCTCACCCCGCCGACACAGCCGGAGCTCCAGGGGTTGCGAGCCTGGCTGTGTCACCAGGTGATCTCGCAGAGCCACGGCGAGCAGGCGGCTGCCTGGTCTGCCGAGGGCGAGCCGCCGCCACGCTATCCCCACACCCTGGCCTGGGACACCACCGTGGTCCGCCAGGCGTCGACCGGCATGGTCGCCGCGGACGACGAGGCCCGCATCGTGGCGGTCAGCGAGGCCGCGCTCGCGCTCCTGGGGTACGACGACGCTCGGGACCTTCTAGGGATCCGGCTGACCTCGATCATCCCGGCGCGCTTCAGGCAGGCCCACCTCGCCGGCTTCACGATGCACTTCCTGTCCGGCCGGAACCTCCTCATCGACCGCCCGGTTGTCGTGCCCGCGTTGCGCCGGGACGGCTCGGAGATCGAGGTCGAGCTGACCATCCACACCGACCGGACCGAGGAGGGCCGGACCGTCTTCGTCGCGGACCTCGAGCCGGTCGCCGCCTAGTCTTCTCGTGCCGCCGTTCAGCCGACGGGATCGGTGACGTCGGCGACCGTTGCGTCCAGAGCCGAGACGAGCGCCGTGGCGTCCACGCTCAGCGCCACGCCGTGCGCGCCACCGCCGAGCGAGACAGTTCCCCTCATGCCCTCGTCGGCGATCACCGGCCACGCATTCGTGCTGCCCAGGGGCGTGATGGTGCCCCGGACGTAGCCTGTGACCTGGCGGGCGGTCTCCGCGTCGGGCATGGACAGACGGTTCACGCCGAGCAGTGCCCTGAGCTTCGGCCAGGCGATCTCGCGGTCGCCCGGGACGAGCACGAACCGGTAGTCGTCGTCGCTGAGCCGCACCACGATCGTCTTGACCACCGCCGCCGGCGCGACGCCCCTGGCTGCCGCGGCCTCCTCGAGGGACCGGACAGGGCCGTGCCGGGTCAGGCGGTAGGTCAGGCTCAGTGCGTCCGCAGCCGCGATCGCCCGCTCGGAACGGTCGGTGTCCTCTGCCATGCCGCGATCCTACGAGTGCCTCACGGCGGGGACTCCGTCCGGACGGCCCGCGTCCCGCGCTCAGGCGCGATGTGCCGGCACCGCCTTGCCACCGACGCGCTGCGGCGGGATCGCAGGATGCTTGGCCGGGGGAGGGAGGTCGTGGCGGCGCCTGAACGGCAGGCCCAGCACGTGTCGCATGTCGACCTGCTCCTCGAGCCACTGCTCGAAGCAGGACTCGACGACCGCCAGCACACCAGGGTTGGTGATCTTGACGGCGAGCGCCGCCTGCCAGCCGGCCGTGAACGCCTCGTTCAGGACCTTGCGCTGACGCTCCTGCTCCGCGTTGCTCATGGTGACCCCCTTCGTCCCTCGCACAAGGCTAAGCAGATCATCGCGCTGCCTGGTCGCGAAACCGTCAGACTGAGGCAAAGAGCATGCACAGGCGGACTAGCCCCTTCGAGATCGGCGCCGGGCACGGGCCGTGGTCCTACGCTGCGACCGCCGGTGACGGGAGAATCCTGGGGAAGGAACATGGAGATCGTGCGTATCTTCTTGCCGGACGCCGTCCTGGAGGTCGAGGTCCGGGGATCGGGCGAGCCCGTGGTGCTGATCCAGACAGCGCTCACGGCCGACGAGCTGGCGCCCCTCGCCGACCGGCTCCTGCTCGACGGGGGCTATCAGGTCATCTCGTACCACCGTCGAGGCTATGCGGGCAGCAGTGCTGTCGAGGGCCCCGGATCGGTCGAGCGTGACGCCGTCGACTGTCGGCTGCTGCTCGCCGAGCTCGGTGTCGACACGGCGCACGTCGTCGGGCTGTCGTACAGCGGCGCGGTGGCGCTTCAGCTCGCCGCCACGGCGCAGTACTGCGTGCTGAGCCTGTGCCTCGTCGAGCCGCCGCCGGTGCACCTGGCCGAGTTTCGCACCGCGGTCGTCGAGCTCATCGGGCAGTCCCGGACGCAGGGTACGGCGACCGCCCTCGACCAGTTCATGACCGGGCTCATGGGGCCCGACTGGCGCCGCGACCTCGAGCGACACGTTCCCGGCGGCGTCGCCCAGATGGACCGAGACGCCGAAACGTTCTTCTCCACGGACCTGCCGGCCCTCTTGGCGTGGCGGTTCGCGAAGGAGGCCGCGGACCGGATAGACCAGCCCGTGCTCTACGTCGGCGGCACCGACAGCGGCCCGTGGTTCGCTGCGTCACGCCAGCGCATCCTGGAATGGCTGCCGCAGGCGGCGGACGTGATCATCGACGGAGCCGACCACTCCCTGGCCGTCACACACGCCCCGCAGCTGGCCGCCGCGGTGACGACTTTCTTGCGGAGGCATCCCGCCGCAGGCGGTTCCGGGGCACAATGAGGGCATGACGACGTACGCCGGAGCGTGGTGGCCGCACTAGGGCGGCTACCCGAGACTGCGTGCTTCCACGTCAGGCCGCCCACCTACGGGCGGCCTTTCGCATGTGTGGGCGCTTGCCCGTGGTGGGCGACGAACAAGTCAACCTCCACCGAAGGAGACCCACCATGACCACTCGAGTCTTCACCGGGCTCAAGCCCACCGGCCGCCTCCAGCTCGGCAACTACCTGGGAGCCATCCGGCCTCTGCTCGACCTCGCCGCCGACCCCGACAACGACCTGCTCGTCAGCGTCGTGGACCTGCATGCCCTCACCGTCGAGCACGACCCCGGAAGGCTTCGTGAGCTGACGCTGGAGATGGCCGCGACCCTGCTCGCCTGCGGCCTCGACCCCCGCGCGAAGCTGTTCGTCCAGTCGTCGGTGCCTGCCCACACGGAACTGGGCTACCTGCTGGAGAGCACCGCCACCTACGGCGAGATGAGCCGGATGGTGCAGTTCAAGGAGAAGTCCCGCGGGCAGGAGTCCACCCGGCTGTCGCTGCTGACGTACCCCGCGCTGATGGCCGCCGACATCCTCGCCTACCAGACAGAGGTGGTGCCGGTGGGCGACGACCAGCGGCAGCACCTGGAGCTGACCGCGACGCTCGCGCGGAGGTTCAACGGCCGCTACGGCAGCGTGTTCACGGTGCCGCGCGGGGTGACCCCGCCCGAGGCGGCACGGATCAGGGACCTCCGGGATCCGACCGCCAAGATGGGGAAGTCGGGCGCGGACGGCTCCGGCGTGGTCTTCCTCCGTGACGAGCCGGACGTCATCGCAGCCAAGGTGCGTCGCGCGGTGACGGACAGCGACCCTTCGCTGGCCCACGACCCGGAGACGCGACCCGGCGTGGCGAACCTGGCGGTCCTTCTCGGCGCGCTCACCGACACTCCGCCGGCGCGGGCCCTGGAGGGCCTGCACGGTGCGGCTGCGCTGAAGCAGGCGGTCGCCGACGTGCTGGTCGAGAGGCTGGCGCCGATCCAGAAGCTCTACCGGGAGCTCACGGACGACCGGGCCGAGCTGCTGGCGTTGCTGGCGGCCGGGGCGGACGCGGTGTCCGAGGACGCGACGAGGACGGTGGCACGCGCGCGGAGCGCGATGGGACTGCTCTCGATCGCCTGAGCCCCGGGGCGCTCGTTCGGTCAGCGGCTCGCGGGCAGAGGCGCGAGCGGGAGCGAGGCGAGGTCGCGCAGGCAGGAGCACGCAGGGTCGCGGTGCAGCCCGGCCCGGTCGAGGTGGAGCGCGTCGAGTCCCGAGGCCCTGGCGGCGACCACATCCAAGTCGTAGTTGTCGCCGACCATGAGTGCCTGTGCCGGGTCCACGCCGAGCCCCGCACAGGCGGCGGCGTAGGCGCGGGGATCTGGCTTGGCGGCGGGCAGCTCCGCGGAGGCGAAGACCGTGCCGCAGAGGTCGGCAAGGCCCGTCGCTCTGACCTTGCTCCGCTGCTTCTGCTCTCGACGTACCGGGAGGACCGTCCCGCGCCAAGGCTCTACCGCAGGCTCGGATGGCAGCTGCTCGTCCCTCACCTCGACGAGCGGAACGCTCTCTACGGGCTGGACCTGAAGGGGCGACCCGCGGCGGCCGGTCACACGCTCAACTAGCCTGCGGGCTGCTCCAGCTCCGCCCGCATGGCCTCCGCGAGCGCCATGGCTCCGGACAACGGCCGCACCATCACGAACAGCTCGTCGATCAGACCTGCCTCGTCGGTGTGCAGGAAGTCGCAGCCCTCCACCTCGCGGTCCCCGACTCGTGCGCGGAAGACCAGTGCGTGGTCGGGTGCCCCCTCCTCGCCGATCACCCGGTCGTAGCGGAAGTCCTGGAAGACCCGCGACACCGCGTGGAGGATCACCGAGACCTCGTCGCGCCCCTGGTACGGCTTGTGAACGATCGGGCTGCGGAACGTCACGTCCTCGGTCATCAACGACACGGCGTGGTCGACGTCCCAGGCCTCGACGGCTTCGCGGAAGGCTCGCATGGGGCAAACGTAGCGGGTGCCAGTCGGGAGGGGTCGGACCGAGGCGGTCAGCCGGCGAGCGCCTGGTCGAGGTCCTCGAGCAGGTCGTCGACGTCCTCGAGGCCGACCGAGAGGCGCACCAGCCCGTCGGTGATGCCCACGCGGGCGCGGCCCTCGGGACCCATCCGGTGGTGGGTGGTGGTGGCCGGATGGGTGATGAGCGACTTCGAGTCGCCGAGGTTGTTGGAGATGTCGACGATCCGGAGCCGGTCGAGCACGGAGAACGCCTGCGCCTTGCCGCCCGGCAGCTCGAAGGAGACGACCGTGCCGCCGCCGCTCATCTGGCGCTTCGCCAGCTCGTACTGGGGGTGGGACTCGAGCCAGGGGTACAGGACCCGCGACACCTGCGGATGCTCCTCCAGCCACGCCGCGATCCGCTCGGCGCCCGCGGTCGAGTGGAGCACGCGCATCCGTAGCGTCTCGAGACCCTTGGTCAGCACCCAGGCGTTGAAGGGGCTGAGCGAGGGCCCGGTGTTGCGCATGAGGGTCTTCACCTCGCCCTCGATCAGCTCGACCGGCCCGAGGATGGCGCCGCCGAGCGTGCGCCCCTGGCCGTCGATGTGCTTGGTCGCCGAGTAGACGACCACGTCGGCCCCGAGCTCGAGCGGGCGCTGGAGGACCGGGGTGGCGAAGACGTTGTCGACGATCACGGTGGCGCCGGCGGCGTGCGCGAGGTCGCACACCGCCCGCACGTCCACGAGCTCCTGCATCGGGTTGGACGGCGACTCGAAGAAGACCGCCTTCGCGGGCGTCGCGAGCGCCTTCTCCCACTGCTCGAGGTCGTGGCCGTCCACGAACTCCGTCGTCACGCCCCAACGGGGGAGGAGGTCGTCGAGGATGGCGAAGCAGGAGCCGAACAGGCTGCGCGCCGCGACGACACGGTCGCCGGCCCGGACCAGCGCGAGGAGCGCGTTGAAGACCGCAGCCATCCCGCTCGCGGTGGGGAAGCAGGCGTCGGCTCCCTCCATCAGCCGGAGCCGCTCGCCGAACCCGGACACGGTCGGGTTGCTGAAGCGGGAGTACATGAAGTGGTCGGACTCGCCCTTGAAGGCGGCCTCCGCCTCCGCCGCCGAGGAGTAGACGTACCCCGAGGTCAGGAAGAGCGCCTCGGAGGTCTCCTCGAAGTTCGAGCGGTACATCCCGCCCCGCACTGCCAGCGTGTCGGGACGCAGGCCGTGCTCCGGTACGCCGGGGTTCTGCTCGTTCACGACTGCCGCCAGGGCAGCCCGTGTGCCCGCCAGCCGTTGCCGCCGCGGTGGCCCGCCTCGTCGAGGTCGCCCTCGAAGCCTTCGCTCACGTTGTACGACGGCGCGATGCCTGCCTCGGTCGCCGCGACGGCGGCCGCCTTCGACCTCGCTCCCGACCGGCAGATGAACAGCACGGGCCCGTCACCCGTCACACCGGCCCCGGTCAGCTCCTCGAGGAAACGGGGGTTCCGGGTGCCGCCGGGCCAGTGGTTCCACGACACGGTCACGAGCTTCTTGCCGAGCCCGGTCACGTCGGGGAGGCCGACGAACATCCACTCCGCCTCCGAGCGCACGTCGACGAGGACGGCCTCGGGCTCCTGCTGGAGCACGTCCCAGGCCTCGGGCGGGGTCAGATCTCCGGCGTACGTCATGCCGCCCACGGTAGGCGTGAGCCCGCCCAGCGGCCGTGCCGTCCGAATCCCGGACCTCCTGGGCCCCGCGGAGCCGGCTTTCCCACTCGTTCGGGTGACGGACCCACCGTCTCGCCGCTTACCGTGGTTGAAGAATGCCGGAAAGGCTGGAGACGTGCTGATGGTGCGAACCGTGACTGCTTGTGCGCTCGCCGCTCTGGCTGTCGTCACCGCGCTGGTGGTCTCCGGGAGCACCGCGGACACCGACCCCGCCGAGGCGACGCACCGGCCCCTGCTCATCCACTACGAGCAGTCCTTCCCGACGACCGAGGAGATCGCGGCGCACCCCGGCTGGTACCGCTCCCTTCCGTTCGACGGCTTCGTCGTCGGAGGGCGCGAGGTCGACGACGTGTCGTTCATCGACCCGGAGACGAGCTACAGCGAGAAGGCCATCCTCAGGGAGGTGCGCAAGCTCCCTGCCGACATGGGGACAGCCCGCCACAACTTCTTCGGCCTGCGCCTCATCGCCCCCCTCGACTGGGGCGACGACGCGCAGTGGCGTCGGATCGAGAGCAACCTCCGCAACCTCGCACGTGCCCTACGCGTCAGCGGGAAGCCGTGGGACGGCGTGTTCCTCGACAACGAGTGGTACGGCGACGGCACGTCGCCGTGGGACTACGGCGCGGGGGGCGACCCGTGGAACTACTCCGACACCGAAGGTGCGACGCCGGGCCTCGGCCCTGTCGAGGCGATGTCTTCTCGTTCGCGCGCGCGGTCGGCAGGTCATGGAGGCCATGGTCGAGGAGTGGCCCGGGATCGTGGTCTTCAACAGTCAGGGACCGTGGATCTCCCAGCCCGCCACCACCGGGATGCTCGAGGCGAACGGTGTGGACGACAACGACGTCTCCTTTGCCAACGAGCTCTCGGGCTCCTTCACCATCGGGATGATGGAGGCCACGTGGGGCACCTCCGCCACCCTGGTCGACGGCGGGCGGTTCTACGGCCTTCGCACGCCGGCGCAGTTCCGGGCCGCCCGGGCGTGGATGAGCCAGAGCTTCCCGGAGCTCGACACGCTCGACCTCGACGCGGAGGACATCGCTCGGTACAAGGCGAACGTCTCTGCGTCGTTCGGCGTCTACGACCGCGACAAGAACAAGAAGCGCTGGCCGCGGGTGCCACCGCACGAGCTTGCGCTCCTCACGAGCCTCGCGCTTCAGCAGTGCGACGAGTACGTCTGGCTCTACACCGAGACCTACGACTGGGGCCGGGGTCCGAGCTGGAAGGACCCGGTGCCGCGGGACTACGTCGTCGCCATGGCGGCGGCCAGGGCCGCGGCCCGGCTGACCCGCCCGTGGATCGCTGCTCCGGAGCGGCCCTGAGGGCGCCGGGCGGGGTGGCCTTTTCTGCAGGATCGTGCAGTGCACATTCATGCGGCACGATTTGGTCGAATTTGGTGACGCGGGTAGGTCATGCTTTCTGTAAGCGGTTCGGGACAACCGTGACAACTAGAAAGTTTGAGACGAGGGCAAACGAGTCAACCCCCCCGACAGTTTGATCCCTAGCGCCACCTCCCCCCGGCCCGTCTCAACACACGAAGGCCGTCCACCGAAGTGGACGGCCTTCGTGTTTTCCGGAGACTGTTCGCCGCTCAGGCCGAGAGGCGCTCCCCGCTGTTCGAGTCGAAGACGTGCACCTTCTCGGGGTCGGTGGTGACGTGCACCGTCGAGCCCTTCTGCACGGCGCGGCGGGCCTCCATGCGGACCACCACCTGGTGCGACTCGCCGCCGACCTCGCTGGTGCCGTAGAGGAACGCGTCTGCGCCGAGCTCCTCGATGACGGTGACACGGACCGGGAGCCCGCTGTCGCCCTCGCCGACCAGGCGCCACGCCTCGGGGCGGACGCCGACGGTGATCTCGCCGTCCATACGGGAAGCAGCGGTCCGGTCGATCGGGAGGACGTAGTCGCCGATCCGGGCGCCGCCCTCGGCCGGCGTCGCGGGCAGCAGGTTCATCGCGGGAGAGCCGATGAAACCGGCCACGAAGAGGTTCACCGGGTGGTCGTACAGCGCCAGTGGGCTGTCGACCTGCTGGAGGATGCCGTCCTTCATCACGGCGACCCGGTCGCCCATGGTCATCGCCTCGACCTGGTCATGGGTCACGTAGACGGTGGTGACCCCCAGACGCTGCTGGAGCGCTGCGATCTGGGTGCGCGTGGAGACCCGGAGCTTGGCGTCGAGGTTCGACAGCGGCTCGTCCATGCAGAACACCTGAGGCTGGCGCACGATCGCGCGGCCCATGGCGACGCGCTGGCGCTGACCACCAGAGAGGGCCTTCGGCTTGCGGTCGAGGTACTCCTCGAGGTCGAGAAGCTTCGCGGCCTCCTGCACGCGGGCCATCCGCTCCTCCTTGCCGACCTTGGCCATCTTCAGGGAGAAGGCCATGTTCTCGGCGACGCTCATGTGCGGGTAGAGCGCGTAGTTCTGGAACACCATCGCGATGTCGCGGTCCTTGGGCGGGACGTTGGTGATGTCGCGGTCGCCGATGAGGATCTTCCCCTCGGTGACCTCCTCGAGACCTGCGAGCATCCGCAAGGAGGTCGACTTGCCGCAGCCCGAGGGGCCGACGAGCACCATGAACTCGCCGTCCTTGATCTCGAGGTTGAGGTCGTCCACCGCCGGCCGAGTACTGCCGGGGTAGAGGCGCTGGGCGTTCTGGTAGCTGACAGAAGCCATGGTCGGTACATCCCTTCACCGGCAGGCACGTGCCGGACGATCCGTCGTAAAGGTGGCCGCCCGGACGGGCGGTACATGCACTCTAGTCCGGTTCGAGAGGTTCGGAGGAAGCGCTGACCTGCCGTGCCCCTTCGCCCTACCCTGTCCACGTGGGCGGAGCGACGGCTCCGGGGTGGGGCACCTCGCCACGAGAGAAGGGCCGGTCGGCCGGCGTCGCAGAGGGGACTGCGTCGACGACGTCGCACCGGTACGGAGGGTCGCCCATGCAACGCCACCGGTGCACGAAGTGCCGCAACCCGATCCGCAGCGTCGCGGTGGCCCGCCCCGGTGCCACCGACGCGGAGTGGTACCACCCCGACTGCTGGGCCGAGGTGCGCAGCTCCGAGCAGGAGACGTACGAGCGTTCGGTCCGCGCGACCGGGCTCGAGGCTCTCCTCGCCCCCTACCTGACCGCCCCCGGCGCCCCGACCCCAGCGGCGTCCGTCGCCGACGCCGAGCAGCCCCACGCCTGACCGGCGCTGCCGGAGGCCGCGAGCGCGACGGCCGGTCCCTGGGCGCTCCGCCGAGTAGCATGCGGCCATGAGCGACCCTCGCGCAGGCACACCCGCGGAGCCGTCGGACCTCGTCGACGTAGCCCACCTCGTCACCGCCTACTACACGGGCGAGCCGGATCCCGAGAACCCCGACCACGCCGTCGCGTTCGGCACCTCGGGACACCGCGGCAGCAGCCTCCGCAACGCCTTCAACGAGACCCACATCTGGGCGACCACCCAGGCGATCTGCGACTACCGCCGCGAGCAGGGGTACGACGGCCCGCTCCTCCTCGGTCGTGACACCCACGCGCTCTCCGACCCTGCCTGGTCCTCCGCCCTCGAGGTGCTCGTCGCCAACGACGTGACCGTGCTCGTCGACGACCGCGACGGGTACACCCCGACCCCCGCCGTGTCCCACGCCATCCTGGCCGCGAACCGGGGACGCACCGAGGGGGCGGGCCTCGCCGACGGCATCGTCGTCACCCCCTCCCACAACCCGCCGAGCGACGGCGGGTTCAAGTACAACCCTCCGCACGGCGGGCCGGCCGACTCCGACGCGACCAAGGTGATCGCGGACCGGGCCAACGCCTACATCAGGGCGGGCCTCGACGGGGTCCTCCGGGTCCCGTTCGCGAAGGCGCGGGCGGCGGCCGCGTCGTACGACTTCCTCGGCAGGTACGTCGACGACCTGCCTGCAGTGGTCGACCTCCACCGGGTCCGGGAGGCCGGCGTGCGCATCGGGGCCGACCCGCTCGGCGGCGCCAGCGTCGCCTACTGGGGCGAGATCGCCGAGCGGCATCGCATCGACCTCTCGGTGGTGAACCCGCTCGTCGACCCGACCTGGCGGTTCATGACGCTCGACTGGGACGGCAAGATCCGGATGGACTGCTCCTCGCCGTCGGCGATGGCCTCGCTGATCGAGCGTCGTGGGGAGTACGACCTCGCCACGGGCAACGACGCGGACGCCGACCGGCACGGCATCGTCACGCCCGACGGCGGGCTGATGAACCCCAACCACTACCTCGCGGTGGCGATCCGGTACCTCGTCGGGGCCCGTCCGGGGTGGTCGTCCGACGCCGCGGTCGGGAAGACCCTCGTCTCCTCGTCCATGATCGACCGCGTCGTCGCAGCCGCCGGGCGGCGGATGACCGAGGTCCCGGTCGGCTTCAAGTGGTTCGTGCCCGGTCTGCTCGACGGCTCGGTGGTGTTCGGGGGAGAGGAGTCGGCCGGGGCGTCGTTCCTGCGCTTCGACGGCTCGGTGTGGACCACCGACAAGGACGGCATCATCCTGGCGCTGCTCGCGTCGGAGATCCTGGCGGCCACGGGCAGGACGCCGAGCGCCCACTACGCCGAGCTCACCCAGGAGTTCGGCGACCCGGCGTACGCCCGGGTGGACGCTCCCGCGACCCGGGAGGAGAAGGCGAAGCTCGCCGCGCTCTCGCCCTCCGACGTCACGGCGGAGACGCTGGCGGGCGACCCGATCACCGCCCGGCTCACCGAGGCGCCCGGCAACGGCGCCCCGATCGGCGGGCTCAAGGTCACCACCGAGCACGCGTGGTTCGCGGCGCGGCCTTCCGGGACCGAGGACGTCTACAAGATCTACGCCGAGTCGTTCAAGGGCCCCGACCACCTCGAGCAGGTGCAGGCCGAGGCCCGCGAGGTGGTCTCCGCCGCCCTCGCCGGCTAGCCCCTGGCCGGCCTCAGGGGATCAATTACCAAGGTATGCAGGCAATTCGTCTCTCCCCACGGTGATATCACCCAGGGAAGAGAACAATCGCCATGGGAAGACGCCCCGCCCCCGACCGCAGTACGACGGCCCCCGGGACCTGCGGGGATCAGCCCTTCTGGGCGTCCGCGAACGGGTCGGCGAGCCCGACGTACTTGGTCTCGAGGTACTCGTCGATGCCCTCGAAGCCGCCCTCGCGGCCGAGCCCGGACTGCTTGACGCCGCCGAACGGCGCGGCCGGGTTCGAGACGACGCCGACGTTGAGGCCGAGCATGCCCGACTCGATCGTGTCGGCGACGCGCGCAGCGCGCGGGCGAGGTCGCGGGTGTAGACGTAGGCGACGAGCCCGAACTCGGTGTCGTTCGCCATCGGCGACCGCCTTCGTCCTCCTCGCTGAACGTGATGATCGGCGCGACCGGTCCGAAGATCTCCTCGGCGCAGGATCCGGGCGTCCTCGCCGCACGCCGGTGAGCACGGTCGGCGGGTAGAAGTAGCCCGCCCCGTCGCGCGGGCTTGCCGCCGGTGCGCACGTCGGCGCCGCGCGCGACCGCGTCGTCGACGAGCTCCTGGACCTTCTGCGACGGCTCTTCTCGTCGATGAGCGGGCCGATCTTCGACGTCCTCCTCGGTGCCCCGCTTGAGCGGCAGCCCGGCCATCGCGCTCCGCCAGCTTGCGCGCGAACTCGTCGGCGACGGACTCGTGCACGATGAAGCGGTTCGCGGCGGTGCAGGCCTCGCCCATGTTGCGGAGCTTGGCGAGCATCGCGCCCTCGACCGCGGCGTCGAGGTCGGCGTCCTCGAAGACCAGGAACGGCGCGTTGCCGCCCAGCTCCATCGACGTCCGCAGGATCTGCTCGGCGGAGTCCTTGAGCAGGCTGCGGCCGACCTCGGTCGAGCCGGTGAACGAGAGCTTGCGCAGCCGCGGGTCCTTGATGATCGGCCCGGTGACCGCGCCCGCGTTGCTCGTGGGGATCACGTTCAGCACGCCCTTCGGCAGGCCGACCTCCTCGAGCACGGACGCGAACAGCAGAGTCGTGAGCGGCGTCAGCGTCGCGGGCTTGATGACCATCGTGCAGCCGGCGGCGATCGCGGGCGCGATCTTGCGGGTCGCCATCGCGAGCGGGAAGTTCCACGGCGTGATGAACAGCGACGGGCCGACCGGGCGCTTGTGCACCATCAGCCGCGCCTTGCCGTCGGGCGCGATCGCGTAGCGTCCCGAGATCCGGGCGGCCTCCTCGGAGAACCAGCGCAGGAACTCCGCGCCGTAGGTGACCTCGCCGCGGGCCTCGGCGAGCGGCTTGCCCATCTCCAGCGTCATCAGCAGCGCGAAGTCGTCGGCCCGCGCGGTGACCGTCTCGAAGGCGCGACGCAGCAGCTCGGCGCGCTCGCGTGGGGCGCTCGACCCCCACGACCGCTGGGCCTCGTCCGCGGCAGTGAGCGCGGCCAGGCCGTCCTCGGGCGTGGCGTTCGCGACCGTCGTGAGGACCTCCCCGGTCGCCGGGTCCTCGACCTCGAAGGTCTCGCCGTTGCTCGAGTCGCGCCAGGTGCCGTCGATGAACAGCCCGGTGCGGAGCGACTCGATCAGCTGCTTCTCGTTCTCAGCGGTTGACGCCACGGTGGACCTCGCTTCGGCTCGGCAGTAGTTGCCGCCAGTCTGTCGCGCTATCCGCGCTCAGCCAACCATCCGTGTGGCGCCCGGACAGCGCGCTTGGGAGGGCCTCGACCACGCCGAGCAGGTCGTACGACGAGGGGCGGTCACGCGCGAGGCTGTCGCCCCCGAGGCTCGGAGAGGCCGATCACGACCTGGGGGAGCACACTGTTCAGCAGCTCCTCCGGGCCGAGCGTCTGCTCGCCGAGGTGCTCCTGCGCGATGCTGTGCATGTAGAGGGCGACCGCGGTCTCGGTGACCTGCTCGAGCGGGATCGTGGCCCGCCGCTCCAGCCGGTGCAGCACGTCGCCGATCACGTCGACCAGCTCGGCCCGGAAGCGGCGGCTGTGCTCGCCGAGCACCGCACGGGCCTCCTCGTTGCGCAGCGCGTAGAGCACGAACTCGGTGTGGACGAGGTACCACTGCCGACCATAAGGGTGCAGGCTCTCGAGGATCGTGCCGAGGGAGTCGAGCGAGAACTCCCCTTCGGGGATCGACTCGATGGCGCCGCGGACCGCCGCGAGCATCTGGTCCGCCTGGTCCTCGAAGACGGCGAAGAAGACCTCGTCGATGCTCGAGAAGTTCGAGTAGAACGCGCCCCTGGTGAAGCCGGCGGCGGCGACGAGCTCGTCGACGGTGACCCGCTTGATGCCCTTCTCCGCGAACACCTCCAGCGCGGCCTCCAGCAGGCGCGCCCGGGTGTTCTCCCGCCGTCGCCGAGACAGCGTGGGGCGAGGCGGCGGGGGCACGGCGCTCACCCTAGCCCGGCGCCCGCTCCGTGTGACGTGGATGACAACCTCCTGCCCGATACGTTTGTGTATTGGATACGTTATCGTATCGAGGCATGTCGTCCTTCTTGTACCGTCTCGGCCGCTGGGTCGCGCAGCGGGCGAAGCTCGTCCTCGTCGTCTGGCTGGTCGCGCTCCTCGGCTCCGGCATCGTGGCGGTCGCCGCCGGCGGCGAGCTCCAGGACGACCTGACCATCCCCGGCACCGAGGCCCAAGAGGGGATCGACGTCCTCGAGCGCCAGTTCCCCGAAGCCGCGGGAACATCCGGTCAGGTTCTCTTCGTCGCGCCGGAGGGCGAGCAGGTCGGCCGCCACCGGGACGAGATCGAGGACATCGTCGACCGGCTCGAGAAGGTCGACCACGTCGTGCTGGTGACCGATCCCTTCGCCGAGGACCAGCGGCGGATCGCGCTCTCCGAAGACGGTCGGCACGCCCTGGCTCAGGTGCAGCTCGACATCCCGCTCGAGGAGGCCGACGAGGAGACGGTCGCCGACCTGAGCGAGGCTGCGAGGAGCACCCCCGAAGGCTCGACCCTGGAGGTGCACCTCGGCGGGTCGATCTTCACCAGCACCACCGTTCACCTGAGTGTCATCGAGGCGCTCGGCGTCCTGGTCGCGCTCGCCGTCCTCGCGGTGACCTTCGGCTCGCTCCTGGCCGCGGGCATGCCGATCCTCACCGCCGTCCTCGGCGTCGGCGTGGCGATGGCCGGTGTCCTCACCGTGGCGTCGTTCACCCAGATCAGCAGCTCGACCCCCACGTTGGCCCTGATGATCGGCCTGGCGGTCGGCATCGACTACGCGCTCTTCATCGTCAGCCGGCACCGCGGGCAGCTCGTCGGCGACATGGACGTCGAGGAGTCCATCGCCCGGTCCCTCGCCACAGCGGGCAGCGCCGTGATCTTCGCCGGCGCCACGGTCGTCATCGCCCTGTGCGGCCTCGTGGTCGCGCGGATCCCGTTCCTGGCCGTGATGGGGTTCGCGGCCGCAGCGGCGGTGGCCGTGGCCGTGCTGATCGCCCTGACCGCCGTACCGGCGATGCTCTCCCTGGCCGGAGAGCGGCTGCGGCCGCGCCCCGGCTCACGCGCCGCCCGGCACGCGGTCGTCGAGGCCGGCGACACCCACACCGTCGGGGCGCGGTGGGTCTCGCTCGTCACCCGCGTCCCGGCGCTGACCGTCGCGCTGGTGGTCGTGGCGCTGGCCGTGGTCGCGGTGCCGGCCAAGGACCTGGCCCTCGGGCTGCCGGACAACGGGACGGCGCCTCCGGGCAGCACCGAACGCGTCACCTACGACCTCGTGTCGCAGGCGTACGGCGCCGGCTACAACGCGCCTCTTCTCGTGACCGTCGACATCATCCGTACGACGGACCCGGTCGGCGTCATGGACCGGCTCGGGAAGGACATCGCGGCGATCGACGGCGTGGAGGCGGTCGCCCTGTCGACCCCGAACCGCAAGGCGGACCTCGGCATCGTGCAGATCATCCCGAAGGCCGCGCAGGCCGACCCGGCGACCGCGGACCTGGTGCGGGAGATCCGCAGCCGGGCCGACGGCCTCGAGAAGAAGTACGACGTGGACGACCTGCTCGTGACCGGCCACACGGCCGTGACCATCGACGTGTCGGAGCGCCTCGCGGGCGCGCTGCTGCCGTTCGCCGTCGTGGTCGTCGGGCTCTCCCTGGTCCTGCTCACCGTCGTCTTCCGCTCGATCGCAGTCCCGCTGAAGGCCACGCTCGGCTACCTGCTCTCGGTGGCGGCGTCGTTCGGGGCGGTGGCCGCGGTGTTCGAGTGGGGATGGCTCGCCGAGGCGCTGAACGTGGCGCGGGTCGGCCCGGTCATCTCGTTCATGCCGATCATCTTGATGGGCGTCCTCTTCGGCCTGGCCATGGACTACGAGGTCTTCCTCGTCTCGCGGATGCGTGAGGACTACACCCACTTCGGTGACGCGCAGCGGGCGATCCACAAGGGGTTCACGTCGAGCGCTCGCGTGGTGACCGCGGCCGCCGTGATCATGATCGGCGTCTTCGCGGCCTTCGTGCCCAACGGCGACGCCGCGGTGAAGCCGGTCGCGCTGGGCCTCGCGGTGGGTGTGTTCGTCGACGCGTTCCTGGTGCGGATGACGCTCGTCCCGGCAGTGCTCGCCCTGCTCGGTGACCGGGCGTGGCGGCTGCCGGAGTGGCTGGACCGAAGGCTGCCGATGCTCGACGTCGAGGGCACCAGCCTCGAGCGCCACCTCGACCACGAGGAGTGGACGAGGCGGCACGGGACTGCGGACGTGCGTGCCGAGGACGTGCAGATCCTCGACGAGTACGGCGCCCCGCTCGTGGCCGGCGTCGACGCCCTGGCCCGACCCGGCCAGCTGCTTCTGGTGCGCACCGACGACCGGGTCGCCCGCCGGGCGCTGCTGGCGGCGTTCGCCGGGCAGGCTCGACGTCTCCGGTGGCACGGCTGGTCGTCCTGGGACGGGTGCTGCCGGACGAGGCGGGCGCGGTGCGCAGCCGGGCCCACCTGTTCGAGGCGTTCCCGCGCGTCGAGGATCTCTCGCGGATCGGCGGGCGGCGCCGCACGTCCGAGCCGCAGCTCGTCGTGGTCGACGACGTCGACGTGTTCACGAGCGAGGACGAGCTCGCCCGCCGCTGGGAGCACCTCGCCACCCTGACCTACCGCGGCGTGACCGTCGTCGCGGGAGCCGCGAGCGAGCCCTGCGGCGTGCCCGGCCTGCCCTGGACCACCCTCACCCTGCCCGCCGAGGGCGCATCGCGCCCCGCGACCGAGGAGGCCTCGCTGTGAAGCGTCTGCCCGTGAACCGCATCCTGGTGGCGACCGTGCTCCTGCCCATGCTCTTCGGGACGCTGGTGATGTGGTCCCTCAGCGACCGGGTCGACCGCATCGACGCGGTGCCCGCGGCGGTCGTGAACCTCGACGAACCGGTGAGGACGCGGCAAGGGCGAGGACCGGAAGATCGTCTTCGCCGGGCAGGCTGCTCGCGGCCGGGCTCACCTCGCCGCAGGAGCAGGAGGACGACCACACGCTCGACTGGCGGCTCACCAGCCCGGAGGACGCGTCGGAGGGCCTTCGAGAGGGCGACTACTACGCCGTCATCACGATCCCGGAGGGCTTCTCCAAGACCGTGGCCGGCCTGACCAGGAACGACCCGGAGACCGCGCGGATCACGGTGCGCAGCAACGACTCGTCGAGCGCGCTGGTCGGTGTCGTCAGCGACCAGATCGGCGACGTGGCCACGGCGCGCCTCAACCAGAAGATCACCGCCACCTTCCTCGAGGGGATGTACGCGCGGACCGGGGAGCTCAAGGCGTCCCTCGGCAAGGCCGAGGACGGTGCAGGTCGTCTCGCCGACGGCGCGGTGCGACTCGGAGCGGGAACCTCCCGGCTCAGCGACGGAGCCGGCGAGCTCGCGGGTGGCCTCGACTCCCTCTCCGGCGGCGCGGGGCGCCTTGCCGACGGCGCCTCGCAGCTCGCGGGGGGCGCACGCCGCCTCGCGGAGGGGACCGGTCGGCTCAGCTCGGGGGCAGGTGACCTCGCCGGCGGCGCCGGGAGGCTGGCCGGCGGCCTCGACGAGCTGCATGCGCGCACCCGCCCCATGCCGGAGCAGACCCGCCGGCTCGCGGACGGCGCCGACCAGGTCGCCGACGGGGTCAAGGGCTGGTCGCAGGTCCTGCTGGGCTGGAGGCAGGCCTGCCAGTCGGACCCGGTGCTCGCCGGCAGCCACGCCCAGCTGTGCGCGGCCACCCTGCAGGCCGTGGGCGCCGACAACGGCAACGCCGAGGCCATGGTCTCCGGATCGCGCCGGCTGGCCGACGGGGCGGACCGGCTGGCCGACGGCACCCCGCGGCTGGTCTCCGCGATCGGCCGGGCCGCCGACGGTGCGGGGCGACTCGCCGGGGGAGCGGACCGTCTCGCCGCCGGAGCGCACAAGATCGACACCGGGACCGAGCGGCTCGCCACCGGCTCGGCTCGGCTCGGCTCGGGCGCCGGCCGTCTCGCCTCAGGCGCGACCCAGGCGAGCGACGGGGCCACGCGCCTCGCGGACGGCTCCAGCAAGGTCGCGGCCGGCACCGCGCGGCTCGGCACAGGCTCGCAGGCGCTCGCGACAGGCCTCGGCAAGGGGGCCGAGCAGATCCCGGCCATGGACCCGCAGAAGCGGAAGGAGCTCGCCGACGCTGTGGCCCAGCCGGTCGTGAGCAACGCGGAGCGGCTCAACCCGGCCCCGTCCGCCGCGACGAGCCTCGCACCGGGGGTGATCGCCCTCGCGCTGTGGCTGGGCGCCTTCGTGACCTACCTGGTCCGACGTGCCCTGCCGGCAGGAGCGCTCGCCTCGGCGACCTCGCCGTTCCGGGTCGCGCTCGCCGGATGGCTGCCGGCCCTGACCATCGGCCTCGTCCAGAGCCTCCTCGTCCTCCTGGCGCTCGGACTCTTCGACGTGGTGATGGAGTCGCCGATCGGAGTCGCTCTGTTCCTCCTGGTGCCGACCGCGGTGTTCGCGGCGATCAACCAGGCCTTCGTCGCGGCCCTCGGACCCAAGCGGGGGTGGATGGTCTCGATCGTGTTCGCCGTGCTCCAGGCGGTCTCCCTCGGCGGCCTCGTGCCCGTGGACACGGCCCCCGCCCTCATCCAGTCGCTGAGCGGGTTCCTCCCGGTGTCCCTCGCCGCCGAGGGGATCGCCAACCTCACGCTCGGCGGTCGGGTCGGCTCGGTGACAGGAGCGGCGTCGGCGCTGCTCGTGTGGGGCGCGGTCGCCCTCGCGGTCACGACCCTCGCCGCCCGGCGGCGCCAGCGCCTGTCGCTGTCCGACGTACGCCGGAGGGTGGCGGCCCGGCCCGCCTGACCCGGCGCAGAAGGAGAACGGCCGCAGCTGCATCCCGTCCTAAGGCATCACGCGGACCGCACATAGGGCAGCCGCCCGATGCCCGGGCCCCGTCTTAGCGCGACTCTCGGAGGTGCCCGAGAGAACGAGCCACCGGCTCAGGAGGACGAGATGATGTACGCCAGGCAGCCACCCCACTGTCGCGATGGACCTGGCGAGGCACCGGATGCAGGAGGAGCACACCCGAGCCGCTGACTACCGCGCAGCCCTCGAGGCCCGGAAGGCCGCCCGCGACGCGCGGCTCGTCGACGAGGCGCGAAGTCCGTGGCGCCTGGGTGCCCTCTGGCAAGCGCTGGTACCCAGGCTCAGCCACTGACTCCCAGGACGGCCCCGGCCGCGCTCACTGCCCGAAGAGCAGCTGTTCGAACGGAGTCGGGTTCTCGAAGGGGTCCACCGGCGCGGTGGTGGGGGCGCCCACGACGAGAGCCGCCAGCTCCCGACCTGCGCGGTCCACGCGCTCGGCGAGCGACCCGGACGCGTTGCTCCCGAAGTCCTCGCCGGCCGCGAACACACCCGTCGGTACGACGGTCGCGCGGAGGTAGGCGAACAAGGGGCGCATCGCGAACTCCAGCACCAGCGAGTGGCGCGCGGTCCCCGCCGTGGCGCCCATGAGCACCGGCTTCCCGGCGAGGGCGCCCTCCTCGAGCACGTCGAAGAAGCTCTTGAACAGCCCGCTGTACGAGGCGCTGAAGACCGGCGTGACGGCGATGACCGCATCAGCGCTGCGCACGGTGTCGATCGCCTCCGTCAGGTCGCCGCTCGGGAAGCCGGTGAGGAGGTTGTCGGTGATGTCGTGGGCGAGGTCGCGCAGCTCGATGACCTCGAGGCGTGCCTCCTCGTCGTGCAGTCGAAGTGCCCGGTCGGTCGCCTCGGCGAGCCGGTCGGCGAGCAGCCTGGTCGACGAGGGCTGGCCGAGCCCGGCGGTGACGACGGCGACGGTGCGGGTCATCGCTCGGCCTCCCCCGGGGAGCGGCCGGTCACGTGGTCGGCCGGTGCGTGGACCGACGAGTCCGTCGGGCCTCCGGCGGCCGCCACCAGGGACTCGTGCGTCGGGGCGTCCGGGACGTGAGCGGGCTTGAGCGCGGCGAACTCCTTCCGCAGCACCGGTACGACCTCCTCACCGAGCAGGTCGAGCTGCTCGAGGACGGTCTCGAGCGGCAGGCCGGCGTGGTCCATCAGGAAGAGCTGGCGCTGGTAGTCGCCGACGTACTCCCGGAAGCCGAGGGTCCGCTCGATGACCTGCTGGGGGCTGCCCACGGTGAGCGGGGTCTGCGACGTGAACTCCTCGAGCGACGGCCCGTGGCCGTAGACCGGGGCGTTGTCGAAGTACGGCCGGAACTCACGCACCGCGTCCTGGCTGTTCCTGCGCATGAACACCTGGCCGCCGAGGCCGACGATCGCCTGGTCGGCCGAGCCGTGGCCGTAGTGCTCGAAGCGGCGGCGGTACAGCTCGACCATGCGCTGGGTGTGCTCCTTGGGCCAGAAGATGTGGTTCGCGAAGAAGCCGTCGCCGTAGTAGGCCGCCTGCTCGGCGATCTCCGGGCTGCGGATGGAGCCGTGCCAGACGAACGGCGGGACGCCGTCGAGCGGGCGCGGCGTCGAGGTGAAGCCCTGCAGCGGGGTGCGGTACTTCCCCTCCCAGTCCACGACGTCCTCGCGCCACAGGCGGTGCAGCAGGTCGTAGTTCTCGATCGCGAGCGGGATGCCGTCGCGGATGTCCTTGCCGAACCACGGGTAGACCGGGCCGGTGTTGCCGCGGCCCATCATCAGGTCGACGCGGCCGTCGGCGAGGTGCTGGAGCTTGGCGTAGTCCTCGGCGATCTTCACCGGGTCGTTCGTCGTGATCAGCGTCGTCGCGGTGGAGAGGACGAGCCGCTCCGTCTGCGCGCCGATGTAGGCGAGCGTCGTCGTCGGAGCGGAGGCGACGAACGGCGGGTTGTGGTGCTCGCCGGTCGCGAAGACGTCGAGGCCGACCTCCTCGGCCTTCTGGGCGATCGCGACGGTCGCCTTGATGCGCTCGTGCTCGGTGGGGGTGCGGCCGTTCGTGGGGTCGGTGGTCACGTCGCCGACGGTGAAGATGCCGAACTGCATCGGGTGCAGCCTCCTCGGTGGGCCGGATGGCGGCCATTAGTTCGAGTTTCAACTATTCGCCTGGTCCAACCATCGCAGGTCCTGAGCCTATTCCGCCACCGTGGACCGGAGGGACGGGCGCGCGTCGAGGGGTCCGCTCCGGCCGACCGGCGCCAGGGCAGCGGTCAGGGTGACAGCGGGTCGTCCGGGCGGCGACGGTGGCGGGCGCCCTCGGCCGAGCCGTCGGGTGCCGGCGCGACGTACTCGGTGTCCTTCGCCTCCGCGCACCACCTGCCGCTTGATCTCCGCCGAGGCGAGACCGAGGCCGCCCAGGCTGATGTCGTCGTAGGCGAGCAGGTCGCCGCTGTCCCGCTCGAGGTAGAGGACCGACAGCTCGATGTTGGAGGGCTCCTTGGGCTCCAGCGCCCGAAGGCCGGAGCCGCCGGTCGAGCCCTGGTTCATGAACCAGGTGCCCTCGTCGCCGTGCCGCACCTTGCGGTAGTGCAGGTGTCCCGACAACGAGACCGACGCGCAGCCCGTCGAGCGCCTCGATCGGCGCGGGTCGTGGAAGACCGCCACGTCCACGCCGCCCGCGTCCTCGGCGGTCGTAGCGAGGTCCTCGGCGGCGTCCGAGACGTACTCGGACTGCGCCTCCTCGCTGAGCGCCACCGACTTGTCCGGGGTGAACGTCGGGTCGCCCACGCCGAGGAAGGTCAGGCCCGCCACCCGGCGTACCTTGCCGTCGAGCACCACGACGTTCTTCAGCCGGCGCATCGCTCGCTCGGTCACGACGGAGTCGTGGTTGCCCCGCACCCAGACGTAGGGCGCGCGGAGGTGGCGGATCTCCTCGACGTACCGGTTCTCCGGCTTCGAGCCGTGGTCGGTGATGTCGCCGGAGTCGACGATCACGTCCACGTCGTACTTGTCGGCCACCGTCCGCATGATGTCCCAGGCCTGCGGAGCGAGGTGCAGGTCGGAGACGTGCATGACCCGCACGACGTCGTCGTCGGCCTGGAGGATCGGCAGCTGCGAGGTCGCGGAGTAGAGGCCGGTGACGTTCTCGACGAGGCGAGCGAGCTGGTCGCCGTACAGCGAGAAGTCGTTGACGATCCGGTCCGCGTCTCCGACCACGCTCGGTGCGCTCGCAAGGAGCCCGGTGTAGCGGGGCTCCGCCAGGGAGGCGGGGTTCCACGTCGCCAGGGCCACCGCTCCCGCCGCCACCATCGCCACGCCGGCCGACCCACCGGCCACCAGGGTGCTCCGCACGCGGCGCGTGGCGAGCAGGCTCAACGCCGCGCCACCGAGCACCGCCGCCAGGAACGACCGGAGGGCCGCCATCTCCAGCTCCCACCTGAGGTCGCCCTCGGCCTGGTCCCGCATCCCGGCGAGCAGCTCGGGGTCCTTCATGATCTCCCGCGCCTCCTCGACGTCGACGCCGACGAGGCTGGCGTGCACCCCGAGCGGTCCGTCGTGCGTGTCGAGCACCAGCTCGCCCAGGGGCGGGATCTCGACGGTGGTGCTCCCGCCGGGTGAGGGGAGCACGCGCATCGACGTGGTGAGCGGGCCGACCTCCTTGTGCACCGTGCCGCCGAGCATCAGGCCGAGCCAGCCGCCGAGCAGGCCGAGCACCACCGCCGCGGCGACGCCGCGCAGGCGCGGCGCACGGTCGGTGAGGAAGGAGGGGATCCGAGAAGGAGACATGAAAACGCACACAGGGTCGACCAAAGGGGGACGTCTCCGTTGTAACCCGAAGACCAAAGTTCTGTCAGACGAACCGCCGGGTAGGTCCGGCTCGGTGCGGAGACGGTCATCTGCGCGTAACCGGGAGTTTCACGGCGTGCGCCGTAGGTGCCGGGGGCTGCGGTTCGTGCCGGAGGACCGCCGAGGGCGAGAGGGCCTGGGCAATAGGCAAGTAAGTCACTACACTTTATTGGGTAAGTCGAGGGCCGAGCCCGAGGAGCGCACATGACACCCATCAGCTGGACCTGGCGGCCATGGCACCAGACCCGAGCGATCGAGAACGCGCGGACGGCCTGCACCCGAGCCTGGCCCGGCTGAGGGTGGAGCGCGTGGAGGTGGAGATCTTCCTCGAGCGGCTCGCGGAGGCACGGCGCGAACGCCCTGCCTGAGCGGGTGAGCGGCGCGGGTAGCCTCGGCAGCTGTGATCCTCGCTGCCGTGGTCTGCCCGCACCCGCCGCTGCTCTTCCGCGAGCTCTCAGGCGAGGAGGACGGCGTGCCGGAGCTGCGGGAGGCCTGTCGCGACGTCCTCGCGAGGGCCCTCGCCACGAGCCCTGACACGGTGGTCGTCGTCGGCGGTGCCGACGAGGGGCGCGAGTGGGACGCCTCGCTGCCCGAGGACGTCCGCAGGTTCGGTACGACGGGCGCTCCCCACGTCGACGGCCTGCCCCTGAGCCTCGGTGTCGCGAAGCGGCTGCTGGACGAGTCGGGGTGGGTCGGCCCCGTGCGCCTCCTCTCGGTGTCCTGGGACGCCGACGGCGCCGCGGTCGGGGACCTCGCCCGGGTGGTCCAGAAGCTCGAGGGGCGCACCCTGCTGCTGGTCATGGCCGACGGCAGCGGCCGCCGCGGGGAGAAGGCGCCGGGCCACCTCGACGAGCGCTCCATCGCCTACGACGACGAGGTGGGCCGCGCACTCGAGCAGGGGGACGCCGAAGCCCTCGCCAGGCTCGACCCGGTGGTCGCCGAGGAGCTCATGGTGCACGGGCGAGCAGCGCTCGGCGTCCTGGGGGAGGCCGTGACGGCGCAGGGCGCCAAGCCGCGGCCCGAGGTGCTCTACCGCGACGACCCGTACGGCGTGGAGTACCACGTTGCCAGGTGGGAGCTGTCCTAGCGGCGCAGCGTGAGCAGCGCTTGCGACGTCCTCGCGACGAGACCCCGCTCGTCGTACACCGACGAGGTGGCGAGCCCGATGCTGCCGGTGCCCAGCGTCGTCTCGGCATCGAGGCAGACCCACTCGCCGACCGGCTCGCGCAGCAGGTGAACCGTCAGCTCCGGGTTCTGGAAGCCCCACTCCGCGGGGTCGAGCTCGGAGGAGGCGCCCGAGGCCGAGTCGACGCAGGCCATCAGGTTCTGCAGCGGGGTGGTCGGCTCACCCTCGACGAGGGAGACCCGCGGGCGCATCCACACGACGGCCGGGCCCGGCGCGGCGACCGCGCCCTTGACCCATCGCCACTCGACCGCCTCGACGTACCCGGGCGACCAGTACGCCGGGGTGCCCTGCTCGTCCCCGTCGGCCGGCCCGTGGGGGAGCGGCTCGAGCTCCGGTCGCGGCCCCTCCGCGACGGCGGGGAACCGCCAGGCCGCGGCGCGGGCGACAGGGCGGCCGCCCTCGTCGTCGTACAACGTCGCCTCGCACAGCTCGACGTTCCGACCCGGCCGGACCACCGAGGCCTCGACCAGCAGCGGGGCGACCGGAACCGGCCCGAGGAGCTCCATCGTGAAACGGCCCACGACGCGGGCGGCGCCGGTGTCGAGACGCTCGATCGCGCGGGCGAGCAGCGCGGCCGGAGGGCCGCCGTGCTGGCTGCTCCGGCTCCAGGGCCCGGCGGTCGTGGGCTGCGGGGCGAACCGGCTCTCGCCGGCGGGGACGTAGAACGAGTCCTGGGTGGGGAGATCACCCACGCAATGATGCCCGCCCGGGTGCGGATGCGGGTCGGTCCCACCCTCGGTCGTGGCCGAGATGAGGGCCCGTGGCATCGACGTGCCGGAGCGCCGGAGCGGGTCCGAGTGATGCCCGTCTCCCCGCCGTGCTCACTCGATTTCGCATCGTGCGCGGGGCTGTGTATTCTTTCTCGTCGCTTGCCCCTTTAGCTCAGTCGGCAGAGCGTCTCCATGGTAAGGAGAAGGTCTACGGTTCGATTCCGTAAAGGGGCTCTGGGTAAGGGAAACCCGGTCACGCACGACGACCGGGGGCCCCGTCCCGGTGGCGGGGTAGCTCAGGTGGTTAGAGCACACGGCTCATAATCGTGGTGTCGCGGGTTCGAGTCCCGCCCCCGCTACTCAGCAGCACCACAGTCCTCCGGGCTTGAAACGCCCCGGCAGACTTGGACAGGCAGTACTACCGGAGAAGAAGAGGCATCCGTCGTGGCCAGCAAGAGCTCGGACGTTCGTCCCAAGATCACCTTGGCGTGCGTCGAATGCAAGGAACGCAACTACATCACCAAGAAGAACCGGCGCAACGACCCGGACCGTCTGGAGATGAAGAAGTTCTGCCCGCGCTGCCGGACCCACACCGCGCACCGCGAGACCCGCTGAGCGCAGCCTCAGGGCTCACGAGTCGGAGCGACGTCACCTTCGGGTGCGTCGCTCCTTCTGCGTGTTCCCGCGAGATCCGTGACACGACGGTCAGCCGGTACGCCGGGCCCTGCTAGCGTCTCGCGCATGGCAGTCGACACCTCCCTGGCCGGACGGACCTTCCCGCCGACGGAGCCCTACACCGCCACCCGCGAGAAGGTGCTCGAGTTCGCCCGGGCAACGGGCTCGGAGTTCGACGGGAAGACCGCTCCGGCGACGTTCCCGATCGTCGTGGCCTTCGGTGCGATGACCGCGCTGATGGAGGACCCCGAGGTCGGCATCGCGCTGCATCGGGTCGTGCACGGCGACCAGCGGTTCACCTACACGCGACCCGTCGTGGTGGGAGACGTCCTGACGGCGACCCTCACCGTGGACTCGCTGCGCCAGATCGGCGGCGCGGACATCATCGCCACTCGCAGCGAGATCGCCGACGAGCGAGGCGAGCCCGTGTGCACGGCGTTCGCCACGCTCGTGCACCGAGGGGAGGAGAGCTGATGACGGACGCCCCAGCGCAGCTCGCCGCGGGCGACGAGCTGCCCGTCCAGACCTACCGGGTCACCCGCGCGGACCTGGTCCGCTACGCCGGCGCGAGCGGTGACTTCAACCCGATCCACTGGTCCGACCGGGTGGCTGCTTCCGTTGGACTGCCCGGTGTCATCGCGCACGGCATGTTCACGATGGCGCTCGCGGCCAGGGCCCTCGACACCTGGGCCGGCGGTCCGGGTCGGGTCCTCGAGCTCGGCTGCAAGTTCACCAAGCCCGTCGTCGTACCCGATGACGACGAAGGCGTCGAGGTGCGTGTGGCCGGGACGGTCAAGAACCTCACCGAGGACGGCGTCCACATCGCGCTCGAGGTGACCTCGGCCGGCGAGAAGGTGCTCGGCCTGCCCAAGGCGGTGCTGGTGCGTGGGTGAGGTCCTCGCGCAGCACACGACGCTCCGCCTGGGAGGCCCCGCGGCCCACTTCGTGGAGGCCACGACCGAGGCAGAGCTGGTCGACGCCGTACGCTCCGCCGACGACGCCGGCGAGCCGCTCCTGCTGGTCGCGGGCGGCAGCAACCTGGTCGTCGCCGACGAGGGGTTCCCCGGCACGGTGCTGAAGATCGCGCACCCGGGGCGTCGAGGTCGACCAGGATGCCTGCAGCGGTGCCACGGTGACCGTCGCCGCCGGCGAGACCTGGGACCCCCTGGTGGCCCGCGCGGTCGAGGAGGGCTGGGTCGGCATCGAGGCGCTCTCGGGCATCCCCGGCAGCGTCGGTGCGACCCCGATCCAGAACGTCGGCGCCTACGGCCAGGAGGTCGCCGAGACGATCGCCTCCGTCCGCTGCTGGGACCGGCGGGAGCGCGCGGTCCGCACCATCGCTGCGGCCGACTGCGGCTTCGGCTACCGCACCAGCCGGTTCAAGCAGGACCCGAGTCGCTTCGTGGTGCTGTCGGTGACCTTCCAGCTCCGGCTGGGCGACCTGGGAGCGCCGGTGAAGTACGCCGAGCTCGCCCGGACGCTCGGGGTGGAGCCGGGGGAGCGGGTGCCGGCGGCCAGAGTCCGGGAGGCCGTCCTGGGGCTCCGTCGCGGCAAGGGGATGGTGCTCGACGCCGAGGACCACGACACCTGGAGCGCCGGCTCGTTCTTCACGAACCCGCTGCTCACCGCCGAGCAGGCGGCCCGGCTGCCGGAGGACGCGCCCCGGTGGCCGCAGCCGGACGGGCGCGTGAAGACCAGCGCCGCGTGGCTCATCGACCGCAGCGGCTACGGCAAGGGCCACGGCAACGGCCGGGTCAGCCTGTCGACCAAGCACACCCTGGCGCTGACCAACCGCGGGGACGCCTCCACGGCCGACCTCGTCGCGCTCGCGCGCGAGATCCGCGCCGGTGTGGAGGAGAGGTTCGGCGTCCGCCTGGAGAACGAGCCCGTGATGGTGGGCTGCTCTCTGTGAGCTCCGGGGCTCAGTAGTTCGTGGTCGTGCTGATGCCGCCGACCACGACGATCAGGATGATCCAGAGGATGCCGAAGATGATCCCGAGCCCGAGCAGCACGGTGCCGACGATGCCGAGCACGTAGCCCGCCTGAGCGGCACCACGGCCGCCCACCTGTCCCTGTGAGGCGTCGATCTCGTCGAGGGTCTTCTTGCCCATCGACCAGGCGAACGGCGCGAGGACCTGGCACAGGACGACACCGAGGATGCCGAGGACGAGCGAGGTCGTCGCACGCGGGTGGTCCGGGGCGTACTGGTAGCCGGCCTGTGCTGGGTAACCCTGCGGCGGGTAAGGCGGCTGCTGGCCCTGCTGCCAGGCCTGCTGCTCCCAGTAGCCGGGCTGCGGCTCGTTCGACTGGGGCTGGCCCGGCTGGGGCTGGCCCGGCTGGGCTGGGGCTCGTTCGGCTCCGGCGGCGTCGGCCCCTCACCTGGCGGGTTCGTCATGCGACCTACTCTGCCAGCCAGACCTCGATCTCGCGCAGCAATGACGCCTTCGTGTCGTCCGGGGCCCTCGACGCGCGGACGGACATCGCCGCGAGCTCGGCGAGCTGTACGTCGGACAGCTCGTGCGCCGCGCGCATCGTGGCGTACTGCCCCGCGAGGCGCGAGCCGAAGAGCAGTGGGTCGTCCGCCCCCAGCGCGACGGTGGCCCCGGCCTCGAGCAGGGTCGGCAGCGGCACGGAGGTCAGGTCGGAGTAGACCCCGAGCGCGACGTTGGAGGTGGGGCACACCTCCAGGGCGATCCCCTGCTCCGCCACGAGCTCGAGCAGCGCCGGGTCCTCGGCTACGCGCACCCCGTGGCCCAGCCGGTCCGCGTGCAGCTCGTGCACGCAGGTGCGCACGCTGTGCGGCCCGAGCAGCTCCCCGCCGTGCGGCGCGAGCATCAGGCCGGCGCGCTCGGCGATCGCGAACGCGGGCGCGAAGTCCTCGGTCCGCCCACGGCGCTCGTCGTTGCTGAGCCCGAAGCCGACGACACCCCGCCCGACGTACTGCGGCGGCCAGCCGGGCCAGCGTCCTCGCGTCGAGGGGGTGACGGGTGCGGTTTGCCGCGATGACCACCGCCATCCCCAGCCCGGTGCGCTCCGAGGCGTCGCGGACGGCGTCGAGGACCAGGTCGGTGAACGCCGTGATCCCGCCGAAACGGGCGGCGTACCCGCTCGGGTCGACCTGGATCTCCAGCCAGCGCGACCCGTCCGCGACGTCGTCCTCCGCCGCCTCCCGGACGAGCCGGCGCACGTCGTCCTCGGTCCGCAGCACCGACCGTGCGACGTCGTACAGCCTCTGGAACCGGAACCAGCCCTTCTCGTCCGCGGCGGAGAGCCGCGGTGGCCAGTCCTCGACCAGGGCCTCCGGCAGCACGACCCCGTCGCGGTTGGCGAGCTCGAGGAGGGTGCTGTGACGCATCGACCCCGTGAAGTGCAGGTGCAGGTGCGCCTTGGGCAGGGCGGTGAGAGACCGCTGCTCCGTCATCCCCCGGTGCCCGGCGTCAGGCGAAGAGCTTCTGGAGCCGGGAGATCCCCTCGACGAGGTCGTCGTCGCCTAGCGCGTAGGAGAACCGGAGGTACCCCGGCGACCCGAAGGCCTCGCCCGGCACCGCGGCCACCTCCGCCTTGTCCAGCATCAGCTCGGCGAGCTCGGCCGAGGTCTGCGGGGTGACCCCGTCGAAGGTGCGGCCGAGCAGCCCCTTCACGGAGGGGTAGGCGTAGAACGCGCCCTTCGGGTCGGGGCACACGACCCCGTCGATCTCGTTGAGCATCGCGACGATGGTCCGCCGGCGGCGGTCGAAGGCGACCTTCATCTCCTCGACGGCCGAGAGGTCGCCGGCGACGGCCGCGATCGCGGCGCGCTGCGCGACGTTCGAGACGTTGGAGGTCGCGTGCGACTGGAGGTTCGTGGCGGCCTTGACGATGTCCTTCGGGCCGATCAGCCACCCGACCCGCCAGCCCGTCATCGCGTAGGTCTTCGCCACGCCGTTGACGACGACGCAGCGGTCGGCGAGCTCGGGCACGACGACCGGCATCGAGGCGGCCTCGAGCGCCGTCGTACACGAGGTGCTCGTAGATCTCGTCGGTCAGCACCCACAGGCCGTGCTCGAGCGCCCAGCGGCCGATCGCCTCGACCTCGTCGCGGGTGTAGACCGCACCCGTCGGGTTGGAGGGCGAGACGAACAGCAGCACCTTGGTGCGCTCGGTGCGCGCCGCCTCGAGCTGCTCCACGGTGACCTTGTAGTCCTGCGTCTCGTCGGCGAGCACGTCCACCGGGACACCGCCGGCGAGGCGGATCGACTCGGGATAGGTGGTCCAGTACGGCGCGGGGACGATGACCTCGTCGCCCGGGTCGAGCATCGTGGCGAACGCCTCGTAGATCGCCTGCTTGCCGCCGTTGGTGACGAGCACCTGGGCCGGCTCGATCTCGTAGCCGGAGTCGCGGCGGGTCTTCTCGACGAGCGCCTGCTTCAGCTCGGGGAGACCCCCGGCGGGGGTGTACTTGTGGTTCCGGGGGTCGCGGCACGCCTCGACCGCCGCCTCCACGATGTAGCCGGGCGTCGGGAAGTCCGGCTCGCCCGCGCCGAAGCCGATCACCGGTCGGCCGGCAGCCTTCAGCGCCTTGGCCTTCGCGTCGACCGCGAGCGTCGCGGACTCGGCGATGCCGCCGATGCGCGTGGAGACGCGGTGCTCGGTGGGCGGGACTGCGGGTGCGGCCGCGTGACGACCCGGACGGTCTGCGGCCTCGGACTCGGGGGTGAGCGAGGAGTCGGTCATGGGAGCATCGTTCCACTGACCCCCTAGGTGGCGCAGCCGGGTCCGGGCTTCGAGAGCCCCTCGTCGCGGGCCCTCGGGCGGCTCGGTTCGACTTCCCGTCGGTGTACCCCGTAGAATCCTCGTCTTGGTGGTTCGCACCCTTGGTCGTCATGCCCGCAATCACAGACCGCGCTGTTTGGTCGCGCCTGGGATCGGGATGTACGACGAGCAGGGCGACCGGGCCTCCGAAGGGCACTAGCTCAACTGGCAGAGCATCGGTCTCCAAAACCGAAGGTTGGGGGTTCAAGTCCCTCGTGCCCTGCAAGGTCCCTCCCGCCGGGAGGAGTCCAAGTCCAACTCGGTCTACGCACAGGAAGGTGGAGGACAGTGTCGGAGAGCCGCTCCGTTTCTTCGTCTAGTGCCAAGCGCACCGGTCCGGTCACCTTCTACCGCCAGGTCGTGGCCGAGCTCCGCAAGGTCGTTTGGCCGACGCAGCAGCAGCTGATCACGTACTTCATCGTGGTGATGGTCTTCGTGATCGCCGTGGCAGCGCTGGTGTCGCTGCTCGACCTGGCCTTCGGCAAGGCCGTGTTCGCCATCTTCGGGTGAACCATGACCTGCCGGCCCATCCGCAGCACAGCAACGACCACGAAGGTGACTGATTAGCCGTGTCACAGCAGCATGACGACCACGTCGAAGGCTCCGAGCCCGAGCTGTCTGTCGAGGACATCTTCGGCGAGCCCGCGGGCGACTCCGAGGCCGCGCCGGTGACCGACGACGCCGTCGTGACGGAGCACACCGACCCCGACACGGTCCTCGAGCCGGACGCAGCGGTCACCTCCGACGTGGACGCCGCGGTCGCCGCGGAGAGCCCCGAGGCAGTGGAGAGCGCCGAGGTAGCGGAGGACGACGTCACCGAGGCTGCCGAGGTGGCCGAGGGTGAGGCCCCCGCGGGCGAGGAGGACCCGCTCGAGGAGTTCCGCCGCGAGCTGTGGTCCAAGCCGGGCGACTGGTTCGTGATCCACACCTACTCCGGCATGGAGAACCGGGTGAAGGCGAACCTCGAGAACCGCATCACCTCGCTCAACATGGAGGACTACATCCACGAGGTGGTCGTCCCGACCGAGGAGGTCGCCGAGATCAAGAACGGCCAGCGCAAGCTGGTCAAGCGCACGGTGCTCCCCGGCTACGTCCTGGTCCGCATGGACCTCACCGACGAGTCCTGGGCCGCGGTGCGTCACACGCCGTCGGTGACCGGCTTCGTCGGGCACAGCCACCAGCCCGTCCCGCTGTCGCTCAGCGAGGTCGAGAGCATGCTCGCCCCGACCATGGTCGCCGAGGCCGAGGCCGCCGCTCCCGAGACCGCCGGCGCAGGCGCGCCCGCCAAGCGCAAGACCGAGGTCGCGGACTTCAACGTGTCCGACTCGGTCATGGTGGTCGACGGCCCGTTCGCCACGCTCCACGCGACGATCACCGAGATCAACGCGGACACCCAGAGGGTCAAGGCCCTCGTCGAGATCTTCGGCCGGGAGACCCCGGTCGAGCTGAGCTTCAGCCAGATCCAGAAGGTCTGACCGGGGCTCAGCAGCAAGTAACAGGTAGCAACACCGCAGAACATCAGTTAAGGACCCGATTTCCATGCCTCCCAAGAAGAAGATCGCAGCGCTCGTCAAGGTGCAGCTGCAGGCCGGGGCGGCAACTCCTGCGCCGCCGGTGGGTACCGCTCTCGGTCCCCACGGTGTGAACATCATGGAGTTCTGCAAGGCCTACAACGCAGCGACCGAGGCGATGCGTGGCAACGTCATCCCCGTAGAGATCACCATCTACGAGGACCGGTCGTTCACCTTCATCACGAAGACGCCTCCGGCGGCTGAGCTGATCAAGAAGGCTGCCGGCGTGCAGAAGGGCTCGAGCGTCCCGCACAAGGACAAGGTCGCGAAGCTGACCAAGGACCAGGTGCGCGAGATCGCGACGACCAAGCTCCCCGACCTCAACGCGAACGACATCGACGCCGCGATGAAGATCGTCGAGGGCACCGCCCGCTCGATGGGCGTCACCACCGAGTGACACCCCCGGTGGCCGTGTAGACGGTCACCACCCACGGCGGTCCGAGCGGCCGTCGTACCCAAGAAACCGTGGCAGGGCCGCTGGCGCGCCCCAAGGACCACACCTGGTACGAACCCCAGAGGAAGAGGGAACCAGTCATGCAGCGCAGCAAGACCTACCGCTCCGCAGCGGAGTCCTTCGACAAGGACGAGATGCACAGCCCCCTCCAGGCGATCAAGATCGCCAAGGCGGGCAGCAAGAAGAAGTTCGACGAGACCGTCGACGTCGCGATGCGCCTCGGCGTTGACCCGCGCAAGGCGGACCAGATGGTCCGTGGCACGGTCAACCTGCCGCACGGCACCGGCAAGACCGCCCGGGTCCTGGTCTTCGCCACCGCCGAGAAGGCCGAGGCTGCCCGCGAGGCAGGCGCCGACCACGTCGGCGGCGACGAGCTCATCGAGAAGGTGAACGGCGGCTGGCTCGACTTCGACGCCGTCGTCGCGACGCCCGACATGATGGGCAAGGTCGGCCGGCTCGGTCGTGTCCTCGGCCCCCGCGGCCTCATGCCGAACCCGAAGACCGGCACCGTGACGCCGGACGTGGCCAAGGCCGTGTCCGACATCAAGGGCGGCAAGATCGAGTTCCGCGTCGACCGTCACGCGAACCTCCACTTCATCATCGGCAAGGCCTCCTTCTCGGAGACCCAGCTCGCCGAGAACTACGCCGCCGCGCTCGAAGAGGTGCTCCGGCTCAAGCCGGCCAGCTCCAAGGGCCGCTACCTGAAGAAGGTCACCGTCTCGACGACCATGGGCCCCGGCATCCAGGTCGACCCGAACCGCACGCGCAACGTCGCGTCGGACGACGAGGCCTGATCCTCCCTCGGGGCTCGCTCCTCCGGTCGGGCTGCGGCCCGACCCCGGACTCACTGGGCGCCGCCGGACGTCTCTGCCGCTGACCGCGGCGAGGCTTCCGGCGGCGCTTTTACGTTCGCCCAGGGCCGCGCCTCCGCCCGCCCTCCTCATCGCGCTCCCTGCCCGGGGTCAGGCATCGCCTGGGTCCTCCTGCTCTGCCTGGCTGCGCCCCGGGCGGCGGCCTCCTGCCTGACCACTGCCTGGTCGCTGCTTCACACCGCATTGCCGGCCGAGGGGCCATAACGGCGCAGATGGTTGTTTGGGGCCCTCCTCGGGAGGGCATCCGGGGCCAACTCCGCGCACGTGCGCCGTCTGCGCCCTCCCGCTACAGCGGTCCACGGTCGGTCCCATGCCGCGGACTCTTGCTCGGCCTTGATGAGGCGCTGTTCTGCGGAAAGGCCGATTGCTCGCACAGGGAGGTGCTTTTCGCAGAGCATCTAGCGGCGCCCCCCAGGCAGTACGTCGGAGCGGCCGGCCCGGGCGAGCTCGACCAGGGCAAACGCGCGGTGGGCACCAGTGCCGCCTGTCGTTGGCGTCCATGTGGACGGGAACGACGTCGGCCACGCGAACGCGTGCCGTTCTCGTCCACGTGGACGAGAACGGCATCCGGGCCCACCCGGTCCGGCGGAACGGCGGGGTGGGTTACTCGATGAAGACGCGCTCGTCGACGAGCTTCTCGGTGACGATCTGGCCGTGCGGCTCGAAGCGCGCCTGCTCGAACCGCTTCTGGAACTCGAGGTCGACCCCGTCCTTGCCGCTGCGGTTCTTCTCGATCGTGAGCACGACCCAGTGCTTGAAGCGCTCGATGTTGCCCGTGTTGTAGATGAGGTGGTGGCGGGCGACCACGTCGAACTTGTTGTTGAGGATCAGCACCACGTCCGCCTCGTACGCGAGCGCCGAGGACCCGCGGAGGTTGTTCACGCGCATCCGCTTGCCCGACTCGAGGCCGGCCTTGTCGGCGGCGACGATGGCGAGCACCGGTACGTCGACGTCGAGCGCGAGGTCCTTGAGGCCCTCGACGATCAGGGTCACCCGGTCGTCCTCGGCCGCGGGGCCGTTGGGGACCTTGACCTTCTGGAGGTAGTCCACGAACACGATCGGCAGCTGGCCGGTCTCGTGCCGGACGTCCTCGACGGCCTCGCGGATGACGTCGAGGCTCGTGCTGCTGCCGGTCGAGCGGTGGAGCACCAGGCGGTCGGCGTACGACTCGACGGTCTCGAGAGCCTTGGTGCCGCCGGGCCTCTCCTCCAGCCGGTCCGCCACGGAGCCCCGACTCCCGCTCGCGGGCTCGAACGCCGACCGGACCTGGGCGATGTTGGGCCCCTCCGTCCCGGCCACGAGCCCCGCCTCGAGCGTGACGAGCCGGATGAGCATGGTCTGTGGGTCGTGCTCGAACGAGAAGAAGAGCACCGATCTGCCGTCGAGCGCGATGTTGCGGGCGGCCTGGAGCGCCCAGGTGGTCTTGCCCAGTCCCTGCGGCCCGGCCAGGAGGACCAGCTCGCCCGATCGGACACCGCCGCCGAGGTGGCGGTCGAGGGGGTCGAAGCCGGTCGGCCAGACGCGGGCCGCCGCGTGGGCGCCGCCGCGCAGCCTGCTGTTGGCCTCGTCGAGGACGTCTGTCAGGGACTGGAGCGCGTATTCCACACAAACATGGAAGCAGAGCGCGTCAAGGGTCGTGCCGGTTTCGCCGCTTTTCGGGGGAGCCCGCGGACGGCGCGATTTTGCGTACGACGGACGATCGCCTAAGGTTCTGGGTGAAACCAGAGACCGCCGGTTGTCGGCGTGCCCAGATCCAGCAGGTTCTGAGCGCCCGGCTGAAGGTCCCGCGAAGCGGGCGGCCTGCGCAGGTGACACCGAGAGTGACGACTGATGCGCCCTGCGTCGGACGTGTACGCCCTGTGCCTCCTGTGCCAGGGCGTTTTTCGTTTCCCGGGTCCGACGTACCGGTCTCCGGGCACTGCCTCCGGGCGCGTGCCCACCATGCTTGATCGTTCATGAACCGTGGAAGGAGACCCATGGCGCGGCCAGACAAGGCAGCAGCCGTTGCAGAGCTCGTGGAGGAGTTCCAGGAGTCTGCAGGTGCTGTGCTGACCGAGTACCGCGGTCTCACCGTCAAGCAGCTGCAGGACCTGCGGCGCGCTCTCGGCGAGAACGCCAACTACGCCGTGGTCAAGAACACGCTCACCCAGATCGCTGCGCGCGAAGCCGGCATCGAGTCCTTCGATGACCTGCTGACCGGGCCGACCGCCGTCGCCTTCATCAGGGGCGACGTCGTCGAGGCGGCCAAGGGCCTGCGTGACTTTGCCAAGGCAAACCCCTCCCTCGTCATCAAGGGCGGCCTCTACGAAGGCAAGGCCCTCGAGGCGGCGGAGATCGCCAAGCTTGCTGATCTCGAGTCTCGCGAGGTTCTCCTCGGGAAGCTCGCCGGCGCGATGCTCGCGTCGCTCAGCCAGGCTGTCTACCTCCTCAACGCGCCGATCGCCCAGGCCGCCCGTCTCGCGGGTGCGCTGCAGGCGAAGGCCGAGGAGGACCCGTCCATCCTCAAGGGTGGTGCCGGCCAGCCGGCCGCCGCCGCGGAGGAGCCGACGGAGTCCGCGGAGACCGCGGAGACCACCGAAGAGTCCTGACCCGGGGCCCTTCACGACACCATCACCAGTGATGACTCGGAAGCGGACCACCGCCCAGGGTCAGAAGTGACACAGAGAGGAACCGCCACCATGGCGAAGCTCAGCACCGACGAGCTGCTCGACGCTTTCAAGGAGATGACCCTCCTCGAGCTCAGCGAGTTCGTGAAGCAGTTCGAAGACACCTTCGGCGTCACCGCCGCCGCTCCCGTCGCCGTCGCCGCAGCCCCGGCTGCCGGTGGCGCCGGTGGCGAGGCCGCCGCCGCCGAGGAGAAGGACGAGTTCGACGTCGTTCTCGAGGCTGCCGGCGACAAGAAGATCAACGTCATCAAGGAGGTGCGCGCACTCACGAGCCTCGGTCTCAAGGAGGCCAAGGAGCTCGTCGAGTCTGCCCCCAAGGCCATCCTCGAGGGCGTCAACAAGGAGGCCGCGGACAAGGCCAAGGAGGCCCTCGAGGGCGCCGGCGCCACCGTCACCCTCAAGTGACGTAACCGCTCACCTCTCGGTCCGGTCTGGACCACCTGTCACGACGGCGGTCGTTCCCCGAACGGGGGGCGGCCGCCGTCGTGCGTCCTCCGACGGATGGGAACCCAGCGAGCCCAGAAGACCGGCCCCCCTACGCGGGAACCCGTCCCAACCACTGACACCACGCGAGGTCAGGTGGCGGTCGAAGGCGGCCCAAGCCACACTGTGTCGCGCGCCGCTCGGGGGCGACATGTCTCACAAGCCTTGTAATTCGAGTCAGATTCCCTCTGCCCGGTGCGTAACTCAATGTCGGTTTACTCGTTGGTAGTGCCGGGCAGAAGGTGGCGGAGGGGTCATCTGACGGCCCGGTTGCCGGGACCGCGTCATGTCGGATTGGACAAGGGAGGGCGCTCGTGGGCGTCGAGATCAAGGTGGACGGACTCACGAAGTCCTTCGGCAGGGACCTCATCTGGAAGGACGTCTCGCTGACGATCCCCGCCGGTGAGATCTGCGTGATGCTCGGCCCGTCGGGTACGGGCAAGTCGGTCTTCCTCAAGACGATCATCGGCCTGCTCAAGCCGGACACCGGCAGCATCGTGATCGAGGGCCTCGACGTCGCGAACTGCTCGGAGCGGGACCTCTACGAGATCCGGAAGCTCTTCGGGGTGCTGTTCCAGGACGGCGCGATGTTCGGCTCGATGAGCCTCTACGACAACGTCGCCTTCCCGCTGCGCGAGCACACCAAGAAGTCCGAGTCCGAGATCCGCGACATCGTCATGGAGAAGATGGAGCTGGTCGGTCTCCTCGGCGCCGAGGGCAAGCTCCCCGGCGAGATCTCCGGCGGCATGCGCAAGCGAGCCGGCCTGGCCCGCGCGCTCGTGCTCGACCCCGAGATCGTGCTCTTCGACGAGCCGGACTCCGGCCTCGACCCGGTGCGCACCTCCTTCCTGAACCAGCTGATCGTCGACCTCAACGCACAGATCGACGCGACCTTCCTGATCGTCACCCACGACATCAACACCGCCCGCACGGTGCCCGACAACATCGGCCTGCTCTACCACAAGCACCTGGCCATGTTCGGTCCCCGCGAGATGCTCCTCTCGAGCGAGGAGCCGGTGGTGCGGCAGTTCCTCAACGCCCAGCGGGTCGGCCCCATCGGCATGTCCGAGGAGAAGGACGCCGACGAGCTCGCGCAAGAGGCGGACCAGGAGCTCCCGCCGCTGCCCCCGATCCCGCTCCAGCTCGAGCCCTCCAACGGCATGCCTCGACGCAGCCAGCGCGAACCTGGCGCGTGGTGCCGGGAGCACGGCGTGACGCCGCCTCCCGGCTCGTTCGAGGAGAACATGTCGATGGCGCCAGGAGCCTGACATGTCCTCGATAACCTCAGCCAGGGTCCTGGCTCCCGTCGGGACCGCGGGCAAGCTCTTCGCGTTCGGCCTCGACGTCACGCGCGCTCTGTTCAGGCGGCCCTTCCAGCTCCGCGAGTTCCTGCAGCAGGCCTGGTTCATCGCCTCGGTCACGATCGTCCCGACCGCCCTGGTGGCGATCCCGTTCGGCGCGGTGATCGCGCTGCAGGTCGGTGGCCTCATCAAGCAGTTCGGTGCACAGTCGTTCACCGGCTCCGCGTCCGTGCTCGCGGTCGTCCGTGAGGCGGGCCCGATCGCCACCTCGCTCCTCATCGCCGGCGCCGGCGGCTCCGCGATCGCCGCGGACCTCGGTGCCCGCAAGATCCGCGAGGAGCTCGACGCGATGATGGTGCTCGGCATCGACCCGATCCAGCGGCTCGTCGTACCCCGTGTCCTCGCGACCATGCTCGTCGCCGTCTTCCTCAACGGCCTCGTGAGCGTCGTGGGTGTCTCAGGCGGCTACGTCTTCAACGTCATCCTCCAAGACGGCACACCGGGCGCCTACCTTGCAAGCTTCACGGCCCTGGCACAGCTGCCGGACCTGTGGCAGGGCATGGCCAAGGCGGTCGTGTTCGGTCTCATCGCCGCGATCGTGGCCTGCTACAAGGGCATGAACGCCGGCGGTGGCCCCAAGGGTGTGGGTGACGCCGTGAACGAGTCCGTCGTCATCACCTTCATGCTCCTGTTCGTCGTCAACTTCGTGATGAGCGCGATCTACTTCCAGCTCGTCCCGCCGAAGACAGGTTGAGGCCATGGCAGACGTCGGAACGACCCTGAGAGCGGCCTACCAGAGGCCGCTCGGCTTTCTGGACCAGCTCGGCTCGCAGCTCGCCTTCTACGTGAAGGCGCTCGCCTGGAGCCCCCGGACCATCCGCCGCTACAAGAAGGAGATCCTCCGCCTCCTCGCCGAGGTCACCCTCGGCTCCGGTGCGCTCGCCGTGATCGGCGGGACGGTGGGCGTCATCCTCGCGATGTGCTTCTTCACCGGCACGGAGGTCGGCCTCCAGGGGTACGCCGCCCTCAACCAGATCGGGACGGCGGCCTTCTCCGGGTTCGTCTCCGCGTACTTCAACACGCGTGAGATCGCCCCGCTCGTCGCGGGCATCGCGCTCGCTGCGACGGTGGGCTGCGGCTTCACCGCCCAGCTCGGCGCCATGCGGATCTCCGAGGAGGTCGACGCCCTCGAGGTCATGGCCATCCCGTCGCTGCCGTTCCTGGTCACGACCCGGATCATCGCCGGCCTCGTCGCGATCGTGCCGCTGTACGTCGTGGGCCTGCTCTCGTCGTACTTCGCCACACGGCTGACCGTCACGCAGTTCTTCGGCCAGAGCACCGGCACCTACGACCACTACTTCCAGACGTTCCTGCCACCAGGCGACGTCCTGTGGTCCTTCGGCAAGGTCCTGGTCTTCGCGATCGTCGTGATCCTCATCCACTGCTACCACGGCTACAACGCCTCCGGGGGCCCAGCCGGGGTCGGCATCGCCGTGGGTCACGCCGTGAGGACCTCCATCGTCGCCATCAACGTCATCGACCTCTTCCTCTCGATGGCCATCTGGGGCACCACGACGACCGTCAGGTTGGCGGGCTGACCCATGCTGAACCGCCAGTCGCGAGCCTTCCGAGCCGCCGTCACGATCGAGCACCGAGTGCTCGGAGTGGCGTTCCTCGTGCTGCTCATGCTCGCGGTGTGGTTCACCTACGCGGTGTTCACCAAGTCCTTCACCGCGTACGACGAGGTCACGCTTCGTGCCTCGAAGACAGGTCTCCAGCTGCCCGACCGGGCCGACGTCAAGCTCCGCGGCGTCATCGTGGGGGAGGTCGTGGACAGCGCGGCGACTGCGGACGGAGTGCGGCTCACGCTCGGGCTGTACCCCTCCCGCCGCGAGGACGTCCCGGCGGATGTCACGGCCCGGATCATCCCCAAGACCCTGTTCGGTGAGAAGTACGTCGCCCTCCAGGTGCCGGAGGGGACGGCGGCGACCACCGCAGCCGCGATCCAGCCGGGCGACGAGATCGTCGAGGCGCAGGTCGGCTTCGAGGTCGAGCAGCTGCTCAACGACATCTACCCCTTCCTGCGCACGGTCCAGCCGGCCGAGCTCAACTACACCCTGACCGCGCTCGCCAACGCCCTCGAGGGCAGGGGCGAGCAGATCGGCGAGAACTTCGCCACGCTCGACGACTACCTCAAGCGAACCAACCCGCAGCTCCCGGCGCTCGTCGAGGACCTTCGGCTGTTGGCCAAGACCTCGGACGTCTACCGGTCTGCCGTCCCCGAGGTCGCCCGCCTGTTGCGCAACAGCGTCACGTCGGGCAACACGTTCATCGAGAAGGAGCAGAAGATCCAAGCCCTGTTTGCGGACGTCGCCGCATTCTCCTCCACGTCGAGGCAGTTCCTCGACGCGAACGGCGACAACATCGTCCGTCTCGGCCAGCTCAGTGCCCGTCAGCTCCCCGTGTACGCCAAGTACGCGCCGGAGTTTCCCTGCCTGCTCGACGGCATCGTCAAGGTGGCGCCACGGCAGGCGGAGGCGTTCCGGGACAAGATCCTCCACATCAATCTCGAGACGCTTCCGAAGCAGCCTCGCGGCTTCGGACCCCAGGACCTCGCCGTCTACGGTGACAAGCGCGGACCGATGGACGAGGGCCTGTGCCGGCGCGCGATCAACGACGAGTGGGGACAGCACAACCTGCCCCCGCAGTCGCTGGTGCCCGACATCGTCGACGGGGTGGACGAGTCGACCGGCAAGCAGCGTCCCGCACCGATGATCGACCTGACCTCGGGCTTCGCCGGGAGCTCGTCCGAGCGGGAGATGGTGAACAGCGTCGCGGCGCCGGTCCTCGGAGTGCCCGCCGAGTCGGTCCCGGACGTCGCCTCCCTGCTGTTCGGACCTCTGGCCCGGGGGATGGAGGTCGAGCTGCGATGAGTGCCCGCTCGCTCGTCGCGGCAGGCGGTCATCGCGTGCTCGGCGTCGCTTTCCTCGCCCTGCTCATGCTCGGTGTCTACAGCACCTACGCGGTGTTCACGAAGAAGTTCGTGGACTACGTGCCGGTCACCCTCGAGTCCTCGAAGATCGGCCTCCAGCTGCCGATGCTCGCCGACGTCAAGATGCGCGGCGTGATCGTGGGGGAGGTCCGCGAGATCTCCACCGACGGTGACGGCGCGCGGCTCGAGCTGGCGATCCAGCCGGACAAGACCAGCATCATCCCTGCCAACGCCACTGCGCGGATCGAGCCCAAGACGGTCTTCGGTGAGAAGTACGTCGCCCTGCAGATGCCCGACCGTCCTCTGGACGAGCGGATCGCCTCGGGCGACGTCATCACGGAGTCGGAGGTGTCCGCGGAGCTCGAGCAGCTTCTCCGGGACATCTACCCGTTCCTCCGCACGGTGCAGCCGGCCGAGCTGAACTACACCCTCACCGCGCTGGCCACTGCGCTCGAGGGTCGCGGCGAGCAGATCGGCAACAACATGGTCGTGCTCGACGACTACCTCAAGCGGACCAACCCGCAGCTGCCCGCCCTCGTCGAGGACCTGCGGCTGATGGGCCAGGTCTCGGAGGAGTACCGCCAGGCCATGCCGGAGCTCGGACGGCTGCTCCGCAACAGCGTGACGACCGGCAACACCCTGGTGGAGAAGGAGCAGAAGATCCACGCGCTCTTCAACGACGTCGCGAGCTTCTCCTCGACCTCCAAGGACTTCCTCGAGACCAACGGCGACAACATCATCCGGCTCGGCGAGGTGAGCGTGCCTCAGCTACGGCTCTACGAGAAGTACGCCCCTGAGTACCCCTGCCTGCTCCGGGGCATGTCGAACTGGATCCCGAAGATGGACAGCGGCTGGCGTGGCCACGGGCTGCACATCAACCTCGAGACCATCCCGACCCAGCCGACCGGGTACTCGCCGGGTGACATGCCCGAGTACAACGCGAAGAACGGTCCGCACTGCGAGACGCTGCCGACCCCGCCGTACTCCCAGGCGAACCCCGGTCCCCAGCCGCCCATGTCCGCGGTCGACGACGGCGTCGAGGACGGGCACGGGAAGTTCGCCCCGCGCGCAGCGACGGGCTTCGACATGACTTCCGGCTACGCCGGTACCGCGGCCGAGCGTTCGGTCGTCGACGCAATTGCAGCACCTGTGATGGGAGTTCCCGTGGATGGCGTACCTGACGTGGCCACCCTGCTCTTCGGTCCGTTGGCACGCGGAGCGGAGGTGAGTGTCAAATGAGCCTCCTCGACAAGCGGACGACAAGCGACGCAGTCAAGCTGCTGATCTTCATCGTCGTCACGACGGTGGCGACCAGCCTCCTGGTGGTCACCATCGGCAACCTGTCGTTCAGCGAGACCAAGGAGTACAAGGCGGTCTTCAGTGACGCCACAGGAGTCGTGAAGGGCGACGACGTGCGGATCGCCGGCGTGAGGGTCGGCACCGTCAAGGACATCGCCATCCACGACCAGGACAAGGCGCTGGTGACCTTCAGCGTCGACGCCGACTCCCAGGTCACGGCGAGCACCCTGGCCGCCATCCGGTACCGCAACCTCGTGGGCCAGCGCTACATCGCCTTGACCCAGGGAGTGGGCAGCCCGTCCATCCTCCGCGACGGGGCGACCATCCCGCTGACACGGACGCGAGCGGCGCTCGACTTGACGGTCCTGTTCAACGGCTTCAAGCCACTGTTCGAGGCGCTGTCCCCGGAGGACGTCAACAAGCTCTCCTACGAGCTGATCACGGTCTTCCAGGGGGAGGGCGGGACCCTCGAGAGCCTCCTGGCGCACACGGCCTCGGTGACCAGCACCCTCGCCAGCCGGGACAAAATCATCGGTGAGCTGATCGACAACCTCAACAAGGTCATGGTCACCATCGGCAGACGGGACGACGAGTTCTCCGACCTGCTGATCCGGCTCCGCGAGTTCGTGTCCGGCCTGTCGAAGGACCGTGAGGCGATCCTCGGCTCGCTGGAGTCGATCTCCGACCTCGCGGTGCAGACCTCGGACCTGGTCACCGGGACTCGTGACCCGCTGGCCAAGGACGTCACCCAGCTCAAGCACCTCGCCGGGAACCTCGACGCCAACAAGGCCGAGATCGACCGCGCGATCCAGGTGCTCCCGATCAAGCTCGAGAAGGTGGGCCGGACCGCCATCTACGGCTCCTGGTTCAACTTCTACCTCTGCAACTTCACAGGTCAGGTGAAGTTGCCCGACGGCAAGGTCATCGAAGACGTCAACTACGAAGTCGGGGCGGCGAGGTGTGATCTCGGATGAGTGTTCCATTCCGTGAGCGGAACCCCGTGGTCGTGGGGGCGGTGAGCCTCGCAGTGATCGCGGCCATGGTGCTCGCCGCCTTCAGGGCAGAGGACCTGCCGTTGATCGGCGGTGGTGACACCTACTACGCCGCCTTCAGCGAGGCCGGCGGCCTCAAGGCCAACGACGAGGTCCGTGTGGCCGGGGTCCGGGTCGGCAAGGTCCAGTCGGTCGACCTCGAGGGCGACCACGTCCGCGTGGAGTTCAACGTCGAGAACGGCGTCGACTTCGGGCCCGAGACCAGCGCGACGATCAAGGTCAAGACCCTCCTTGGCGCGATGTACCTCGCGCTCGAGCCCGCCGGTGAGGGGCAGATGGAGGAGGACGCCGAGATCCCGGTCGAGCGCACCAGCTCGCCGTACGACGTCGTCGACGCCTTCAGCGGCCTGGCGAGCACCTCGGAGCGCATCGACACCGACCGCCTCGCCCAGAGCCTCGACACCATGTCGGCCCTGATGCAGAACACCCCGGAGGAGTTCCAGGGGGCGCTGCGCGGCATGTCGGCGCTGTCGCAGAACATCGCGGCCCGTGACGAGCAGCTCAACGAGCTCCTCGGCAACATGCAGAAGGTCTCGAAGGTGCTCGCCGACCGCAACGGCGACATCGTCCGGCTCATGGAGGACGGCGACAAGCTGTTCCGGGCGCTCGTGGCCCGTCGACAGGCGGTGCACAACCTGCTCACCGCGACCAGCCAGCTCTCGCGCGAGCTCACGCTGCTCGTGAAGCAGACGCGAGCGGACCTCAAGCCCGCGCTCGACCACCTCGACAGCGTCCTGGACATGCTCAACAAGAACCAGGAGAACCTCGACAACAGCCTGCGGCTGATGGCGCCGTTCTACCGGGTCTTCGCGAACACCCTCGGCACCGGCCCGTGGTTCGACACCTACATCCAGAACCTGCCGCCCGCGGCGATCGGAGGCCAGTGATGAGCCAGCACGCCTCTCGGTTCGGCATCGGGCGTCTCACCCGCATCCTGTCGCTGGTCGCCGTGGCGGCCGTCGTCGTGGCGGGCGTCCTCCTGATGATGCCGCAGCAGGAGAAGAAGTACGTCACGGCGAGCTTCCCCCGCACCGTGTCGCTCTACGAGGGCTCGGACGTGCGCATCCTCGGTGTCCCCGTCGGCGCCGTGGAGAGCGTCACCCCGTCGGGCACCGACGTGACGGTGAAGATGTGGTACGACGCGAAGTACAAGATCCCGGCAGACGCGGAGGCCGTGATCATCACTCCGGCCATCGTCGGCGACCGGTTCATCCAGCTCACGCCTGTCTACGAGGGCGGGCCGGTCATGGCGGACGGCGCGACCCTCTCCACCGAGGACACGTCCACCCCGCTCGAGCTCGACGAGATCTACCAGAGCATCGACGACCTCACCGTGGCTCTCGGGCCGAAGGGTGCGAACAAGGAAGGCGCGCTGACACGGCTGCTCGACACCACCGCGCGCAACTTCGCCGGGCAGGGCGACCAGTTCAACCAGACCATCAAGGACCTCGGCAAGCTCACCGGCACGCTCGACAACAACAAGGAGGAGCTGTTCGGCACCGCCAGACAGCTCCAGCGGTTCGTGAGCGTGCTCGCCGAGAACGACCAGACCGTCCGCGACTTCAACCAGTCGCTGGCGGGAGCCGCCGACGTGCTCGAAGGTGAGCGCGCCGACCTCGCCGCCTCGCTGCGTAACCTCGGTATCGCCATGCAGCAGGTGTCGGGCTTCGTGCGCGAGAACCGTGAGTCGCTCGGCGAGAACATCGACGGGCTGAACCGGGTGACCCGGATCCTGGTCAAACAGCGCGACGCCCTCGACGAGGTGCTCCACACCGCGCCGCTCGCGCTGAACAACCTGTTCCTCACCTACAACCCCGCGACGGGCACGCTCGACACCCGTTCGAACCAGGGCGAGACGGGCGGTCAGATCGGGGCGAACCCCGCCGGCTTCCTCTGCTCGCTGGTCGCGCCGAACGACCCGAGTGGCAAGGCCTGCGACTCGATCAAACAGGCGTTGCCCGGAGCAGGACGCGCCGGCGCGCTCGGGAGCAGCGGTTCGACGAGGCAGGTCCCTGTCGAGCACGTAGACAAGTCACTGGCCGGTCTCGTGGAGGTTGACTGACCATGCCCAGCCCTAAGCAGAACCGCAGGACGCGGGCCGGCCGGATGGCCGTGATGGCCTGTGTCGGGGCGCTCGCCCTGAGCGGCTGTGACTTCGACGTCTACAGCATGCCGTTGCCCGGTGGCGCGGACCTCGGCGAGGACCCGTACACCGTCGAGGTGGAGTTCCGCGACGTGCTCGACCTGGTGCCGCAGTCGTCGGTGAAGGTCAACGACGTCACCGTCGGCAAGGTGACCGACATCGACGTCGACGGCTACCACGCCAAGGTCGAGCTCGCCCTGCGTCACGACGTGACGCTGCCCGACAACGCCCTTGCCGAGATCCGCCAGACCAGCCTCCTCGGCGAGAAGTTCGTGTCGCTCAAGGCGCCTGACGTCGGGGCGAGCGGGACCCTCTCCGACGGGGACGTGATCAAGCTCGAGAACAGCGGGCGCAACCCCGAGGTCGAAGAGGTGCTCGGCGCGATGTCGCTGCTCCTCAACGGCGGTGGCGTGGCCCAGCTCAAGACGATCTCCACCGAGCTCAACAAGGCGCTCGAGGGCAGGGAGACGAACGTCCGTTCGGTGCTGGACCAGCTCAACACGTTCACCGCGCAGCTCGACGAGAACAAGGAGGACATCGTCACGGCGATCGAGAGCCTCAACCGGCTCGCGATCTCGATCAACCAGCAGCGCGGCTCGATCGAGGCGGCGCTCGACGAGATGCCCGACGCCCTTGCGTCGATCAACCGGCAGCGCGACGACCTGGTCAAGATGCTGCGTGCTCTCGACGACCTCAGCGGCGTTGCGACGCGGGTGATCAAGCAGTCGAAGACCGCCACGATCGACAGCCTCCAGTCGCTCAACCCGACGCTGACCGAGCTCGCCGAGGCCGGCGACGCCCTGCCGAAGGCCTTCCAGGTCTTCTTGACCTACCCGTTCGTCGACGAGGTGGTCGGGCGCAACCCGGCTCAGGCACGCGACCTGCACATGGGTGACTACACCAACCTCTCGGTCCAGATGGACATCGACCTGACCAAGGGTCTGCCGACCATCCCGGGCGCGCCCGGGTCGCCGCTCGACCCGAACGAGACCCTCACCGACGTCCAGAAGTGCCTCCAGTCCGGGAACCCGGACAGCAAGGCGTGCAAGGGCCTGAACGACAAGCAGGCCAAGCAGATGTGCGCGGAGTTCCCGCAGAACCCGGTGTGCGACACGCTCGCGCCGGGGTCGGGCGGCGGCGGTGGCGGTGGCGGTAACCCGCTCCCGCTCCCGCTCCCAGGGCTCGGACGTGCGGTGCCCGGTGAGGTGTTCTTCGGCGCGCCCACTGTGGCGAAGGACGGAGCACCGTCCGCGGCAGACCTCGGCTACGACCCGACGCTCGGAGCGCTCTTGATCCAGGGGATGGTGCAGCGATGATCTCCCAACGGACGAAGGTCCAGCTCATGGTGTTCGCGCTGATCACCATGGTCGGCGTGGCCTATGTAGGCGCCAAGTACGCCCGGCTCGACCGGCTGTTCATCGACGACTCCTACACCGTGGTCGCGCACTTCGACGACTCGGGCGGCATCTTCTCGGGCGCCGGCGTGTCCTACCGCGGCGTCACCGTGGGCCAGGTCGGTGAGCTCAGCGTCACCGACGACGGTGTCGACGTCGTGCTCGAGATCGACAACGACAGCGGGAAGATCCCGCTCGACACCGACGCCATGGTGGCCAACCGCTCGGCGGTCGGTGAGCAGTACGTCGACCTCCTCCCCAACACCGACTCCGGCCCCTACCTCGCCGACGACTCCGAGATCGAGGAGTCCCGGACCAAGACGCCGATCCCGCCGACCCAGCTGCTCGTGGACCTCGACAAGATGGTCAACTCCGTGAACAAGCAGAGCCTGCGGACGGTCGTGTCCGAGATGGGCAAGGCGTTCAACGGCACGGGGGACGACCTCGGTCAGATCATCGACACGTCGAACTCCTTCATCGACACGGCCAACGACAACTTCGAGGTCACGCAGGCGCTGATCAAGGACAGCAACACCGTCCTGAAGACCCAGATCGACAGCTCCTCCGACATCCAGAGCTTCGCCCACGACCTGGCGCTCTTCTCGGACACGTTGGTGAGCTCCGACGCCGACCTGCGCCGGGTCATCGACAACGGCAGCGCCACCGCGAACGAGCTGCGTCGCTTCCTCGAGGACAACAAGGTCAACCTCGGCGAGCTGATCAACAACCTCGTGACCACCGGTGAGGTCACCGTCAAGCACCTCGACGGGGTCGAGCAGGTGCTCGTGGTCTACCCCTACGTCGTCGAGGGCGGCTACACCGTGGTCGCGAAGGACCCGAAAACCAAGCTGTACGACGCCCACTTCGGCCTGATCCTCCAGCAGGAGCCGCACGTCTGCACCGAGGGCTACGACCCCGGACAGGTGCGCAGCCCGCAGGACCGTGACAACAAGCCCATGGACATGGACGCACACTGCGCCGAGCCGCCGTCGCAGTCCAACGCCCGTGGCGCCCAGAACGCTCCCCGGGCCGGTACGGCTTACCGGAGCCCGGTGGTGGCCGCGTACGATCATGAGACGGGGACTGTCCAGTACACCGACGCTAGCCCGAGTGACGCCATCACCTACACCGGCGGTGCAGCGTCCGTCTTCGGAGAGGATTCCTGGAAGTGGTTGCTGCTCCAACCGCTCGCGAACGAGCAGGAGTGACCCCAGACCACGACGAGGACAGCACAAGCTCCCAGCCCGCAAAGGGCACCGGGAGGCTGCGCACGGCCATGGCCGCCGTGCTCGTGCTGTTGCTCGTCGCGGCCGTCGCCGCCGGTGTGTGGGGCTTCACCCGGCTCCGGTCCGCCGAGTCCGAGCTCGATGCCCGAGCCGACGTCGTGATGGTTGCCGAGCAGTTCACCGTCGCGGTGAACAACTACGACTCCGCCTCGGTCGACAACTACAAGTCGACGGTCGGCGACCTGCTGAGCACGAAGTTCCGCGCCGAGTTCGAGAAGGCGATGGAGGACATCGTGGCCCAGGTCCAACAGGCCAAGATGGACTCGGAGGGCAAGGTGCTCGCGTCCGGGGTGGCCACCATCGACGACGACTCCGCGCGGGTGCTCGTGGTCTCCGACGCGACCGTCAAGACCGTGTTCGACCAGCGCGAGCGCCACTTCAGGTGGGAGATCTCCCTGGTCAAGGTCGATGGCAAGTGGCTGGTCGACGACTTCACGCCGGTGGCGTGACGCGGCCCGGAAGGACACCGACATGAACCCGACGCTCTACGACATCCTCGGCGTGCCCACGGACGCCTCCCGCGAGGAGATCCGCAAGGCATGGCGAGAGTCGGCCGACCGCTTCGAGCCCGGTGAGGGCGGGGCGACCAAGCAGTTCCGGCTGTTCAACGAGGCCGCGGAGGTCCTGCTCGACCCGGGGCGGCGCAAGGAGTACGACGCGCAGCTCGCCGGTCAGGGGGCCACGAAGGACGCTCCTGCCGGGGATGCGCCGAAGGCGGAGAAGCCCGCCGTCTCCATGACGAAGGCGTCTTCCGAGAAGGCCGAGAAGGCCGACAGCTCCGCCGAGACCGGCGAGGAGGCACCCGCCCCCGCCGCCGCGGTGCCTGGCCCGCCGGTCCCCGGGACCGCCGGCGCGACGACGACGGCGGCACCCGCCGCCGCAGGTGCCGCCCCCGCCGAACCCGCCGAGGCAGCCGGGACCTCCTCGCGGGGACGTTCGCTCGCCTGGCCGGTGCTGGCCGTGCTCGGCGTCCTGACCGCCGCCGCGGTCGGCCTCGCGGCGTACTTCGTCACCCAGGCCGAGCGTGCCGAGGCCTACCAGGACGCCGTCGACCGGGCGCCCGCGGCCGCGGAGAGTGCCGCCACGGCCGTGCTGTCCTATGACTACAAGTCGCTGGAGGCCGACCGGGACGCCGCGGCGAAGTATCTCGCCGACGGCTACCGGAGCAAGTACGTCGACACCTTCGACAAGCTCGTCTCGGAGAACGCGACGAAGACCAAGGCGACCGTCGAGGCGCAGGTGCTCGCCTCGTCCGCCATGGTCGTGGGCGAGGACCGCGACCCCCACCGGGTGCCGGTGCTCCTGTTCGTCAACCAGGCGACCACGAACTCCGCGACCACCGGGCAGCCCTCGGTCGCACTCAACCGGGTCCGGTTCGACATGGTCGAGGTGGACGGCACCTGGCTGGTCGACGACATCACGTCGTACTGACACGCGGACGCGCCCGGCAGACGGCCGGGTGCTTGACGAGCGAGGGGCTCGCCCTTCATGCTCTTCGCAGTCCGAGGAAGCCTGGACGCGCTGGGTTGTGCCCAGCCTGCGTATTGGCTATGATCGTTCGTTGCGTCTGCCCTCATATGCGCTCCAACCTGCCCGGTGGTTGGTTCGTGGTTGGCAGCCGACCCCACCAGAGCGATCCTCGGAAGGACCCCTCTTGGCCGCCTCGCGCAGCACAAGCACCGCCCGCAACAACCCGCGCCGAATCTCCTTCGCCAAGATCAAGGAACCTCTCGAGGTTCCGCAGCTCCTCGCCCTCCAGACCGACAGCTTCGACTGGCTGATCGGCAACGAGCGCTGGCAGGACGACGTCGCACGGCGTCTCGAGATCGGTGAAGACGTCAGTCAGAAGTCCGGCCTTCAGGAGATCTTCGAGGAGATCTCCCCGATCTCCGACTTCTCCGACACGATGTCACTCTCGTTCGAGAACCCGGTCTTCTACGACCCCAAGTACTCCGTCGAGGAGTGCAAGGAGAAGGACTTCACCTACTCTGCTCCGCTCTACGTCTCAGCGGAGTTCATGAACAACGAGACCGGTGAGATCAAGGGCCAGACGGTCTTCATGGGTGACTTCCCCCTGATGACCCCGAAGGGCACCTTCGTGATCAACGGCACCGAGCGTGTCGTGGTCTCCCAGCTCGTCCGCTCGCCCGGCGTCTACTTCGAGCGCACCGCCGACAAGACCTCCGACAAGGACATCTACACCGCGAAGGTGATCCCGTCGCGCGGTGCGTGGCTCGAGTTCGAGATCGACAAGCGCGACATGGTCGGCGTCCGCCTCGACCGCAAGCGCAAGCAGAACGTCACGGTGCTGCTCAAGGCCCTCGGCTGGACCAACGAGCAGATCCGCGAGGAGTTCGGCGAGTACGAGTCGATGATGCTCACCCTGGAGAAGGACCACACCGCCGGCCAGGACGACGCGCTCCTCGACATCTACCGCAAGCTGCGCCCGGGCGAGCCCCCGACGCGTGAGGCCGCGCAGACGCTGCTCGAGAACTACTACTTCAACCCGAAGCGCTACGACCTCGCCAAGGTCGGCCGCTACAAGATCAACAAGAAGCTCGGCACGCACGAGGCGTTCGACCAGCAGACGCTGACCATCGACGACATCGTGTCGACGATCCGCTTCATCGTTCAGCTGCACGCCGGCAACGACACCCTCAAGGACGCCCAGGGCAGCGACATCCTGGACCGTGACGGGGACGCGATCGAGGTTCGCGCCGACGACATCGACCACTTCGGCAACCGCCGTATGCGCACCGTGGGCGAGCTCATCCAGAACCAGCTCCGCACGGGTCTGGCCCGCATGGAGCGTGTGGTCCGCGAGCGGATGACCACCCAGGACGTCGAGGCCATCACGCCGCAGAGCCTGATCAACATCCGGCCCGTGGTCGCGGCGCTGAAGGAGTTCTTCGGCACCTCGCAGCTCTCGCAGTTCATGGACCAGACCAACCCGATCGCCGGTCTGACCCACAAGCGTCGCCTCTCGGCGCTCGGCCCCGGTGGCCTCTCCCGTGACCGCGCGGGCTTCGAGGTCCGTGACGTCCACCCGTCGCACTACGGCCGTATGTGCCCGATCGAGACCCCTGAGGGTCCGAACATCGGTCTGATCGGCTCGCTGTCGACGTTCGGCCGGATCAACCCGTTCGGGTTCGTGGAGACGCCGTACCGCAAGGTGGAGAACGGCCGCGTCACCGACAAGGTCGAGTACCTCACCGCCGACGAGGAGGACCGCTTCGTCATCGCGCAGGCCAACGCCGCGCTGACCGAGGACGACCGCTTCGCCGAGGAGCGGGTGCTCGTCCGCCAGCGTCACGGTGAGGTCGACGTGATCCCGGCCGGCGAGGTCGACTACATGGACGTCTCGCCGCGCCAGATGGTGTCGGTCGCCACGGCCCTGATCCCCTTCCTCGAGCACGACGACGCCAACCGCGCCCTCATGGGTGCGAACATGCAGCGCCAGGCGGTGCCGCTCATCAAGAGCGACGCCCCTCTGGTCGGCACCGGCATGGAGTTCCGTGCCGCGGTCGACGCCGGCGACGTGGTCGTGGCCGAGAAGGCCGGCGTGGTCAAGGAGGTGTCCGCCGACTTCGTCGAGGTGATGAACGACGACGGCACCTACAAGACCTACCGGATGCAGAAGTTCACCCGCTCGAACCAGGGCACCTGCATCAACCAGCGGCCGCTGGTCGCGGAGGGTGCCCGGCTCGAGGTCGGCACGCCCATCGCCGATGGTCCGTGCACCGACGACGCCGAGATGGCTCTGGGCACGAACCTGCTGGTCGCCTTCATGTCGTGGCAGGGCCACAACTACGAGGACGCGATCATCCTCTCCCAGCGTCTGGTGCAGGAGGACGTCCTCACCTCGATCCACATCGAGGAGCACGAGGTCGACGCCCGCGACACCAAGCTGGGGCCGGAGGAGATCACCCGCGACATCCCGAACGTCAGCGAGGAGATGCTCGCCGACCTCGACGAGCGCGGCATCATCCGGATCGGTGCGGAGGTCACCACCGGTGACATCCTCGTCGGCAAGGTGACCCCGAAGGGTGAGACCGAGCTGACCCCCGAGGAGCGCCTGCTCCGTGCGATCTTCGGTGAGAAGGCGCGCGAGGTCCGCGACACCTCGATGAAGGTGCCGCACGGTGAGTCCGGCACGGTCATCGGCGTGCGGGTCTTCGACCGCGAGGACGGCGACGAGCTGCCCCCGGGCGTGAACCAGCTGGTCCGGGTGTACGTCGCCCA
>CAVQSC010000018.1:0-15449 GCA_963715375.1 uncultured Actinomycetota bacterium
TCGGCCGCACCCGTTGGCGGCCGGCCGGTTCCAGGCAGCAGACCTTCAAGGGTGGCTTTTGGGCGACGAACTCGGGCAGCGGTCCGTCATGTTCCAGACATCCACGGGCCTGATCTTGCCCCGCCGAAGCTGCCGGTCGGGCCCGTACCCAGGCACCCGTTGGAGGTCCCAGAGCGGAGCGCACAAAAAAAGCCAGTCGTGTACGCCTCTGGCTTGCAGCCCCATCGAGCGCCGGATGGCGCCCCGCTCCCGCTGGCGCGCCAAGCGCTCGGCCGCTACCGACCTCTTTCCAGGAGGGGGACTACTATGGACCGGGCGCGTATTTCCACTGCAAGCCCAGCGCCCGCTGCAAGGTCCCGAGCAGGCGTTCGCGATCGACCGGCTTGGCGATGAAGCCGTTGGCGCCGGCCTCGAGACAGCGGTCCTGGTCGGCGGCCGAAACCGCCGCGGACACGATCACGATCGGCAGTTCCTGCACGCCGAACTGCGACCGCAAGCGGCGCGTCGCCTCCAGGCCGTCCATCACCGGCATCGCGGCGTCCATTAGCACGACGTGCGGCGCGAAGCGGCGCACCCGGTCGAGCGCCTGCTGACCGTCAGCGGCCTCGTCGACATCGAAGCCGAACTCTCTCAGCAGCGCGCTGAGCATGTTTCGGTTTCCGGCCGCATGGTCCACCACCAGCACGCGGCGGCGCTCGCCGGCGTAGCCCAAGGGAACGGGAGCGGCCGTGGCCGCCAGCGGCGATTCCTCCCAGACCACCGGGAGCGACAGCTCGAACGCGAACACGCTGCCCTGCCCCGGCGTGCTGTGCACGACGATCTCGCCGCCCATCAGCCCCACGAGCTGGCGGCTGATGGTCAATCCGAGGCCGGTTCCCCCGTCGCGGTGGCTGCGGTCGCCCCCCTGCTCGAACGGCTGGAACAGGCGTTCACGTTCGGCCGCCGCGATGCCGATGCCCGTGTCGTGCACCTCGAAGCGCAGCGGCGCGCGCGTCCCTTCGCCGGCATTGCGGCGCACGACGAGGCGAACCGCGCCTCGGTCAGTGAACTTCACGGCGTTGCCGAGCAGGTTGATGAGCACCTGCCTCAGGCGCCGGGCGTCGGCCACCACCCGTACAGGAATTTCGGTCGCCACTTGCAGTGCGAACGCCAGGCCCTTGGACTCAGCCTTGACGCGCATGATTTCGGCGATGCCTTGCAGGAACGGCCGCAGCGCGATCGGCTCGGGGCCCAGTTCCAGCTTGCCTGCCTCGATGCTGGCCAGATCGAGGATATCGACGATCAGGGTCAGTAGATGCTGGCCGCCCGACTGGATGGCCTGCAGCCCGGTCTTCGTGCGCGCATCGAGCTCCTCGCCGCGCATCAGCAGCAGCTGCGAATAGCCGAGGATCGCGTTCAGCGGCGTGCGCAGCTCATGACTCATGCGCGCCAGGAACTCGCTCTTGGCGCGGTTGGCTACCTCGGCACGTTCCTTGGCCTGGCGCAGCTCGCCGGTGCGTTCGGCCACCAGCTCCTCGAGGTGCGCCCAGTGACGCACCAGTTCCTCCTCGCGTTCGCGCAAGCGGCGCAGCATCAGCGTGCTGGCCAGCGCATCGGCGAGGCGGTGGCCGATCTCCTCGAACAGGCGCGTTTCGTGCACCGACCACGCGCGCGCCTGCACGCACTGGTGCAGCCCCAAAAGGTAAGGCGGATTGCCCTTCGGGTGCAGCGCCATCATCATCACCGCCTGCACGCCGAAACGCTGCCCCAGTTCCTGCGGCACCTGCAGCTCATGGTGCGGGCCGAACAGCACGGCGCCGCGTGCGCCCCGGGTAAGCCGGTGCCCCTCGGCGATGTCCGGCGTCATCGGCTGCTCGCCGCCGAGGACGAACACGCCGGCGAACCCCGGGCGCGTGCGCTCCATCACCGCGTGCCAGGACGGGGCCTCGGGGTCGCAGGGATGGACGAGCCAGGCGCGCTCGCAGTCGAAGACGCCGAGCAGCACCTGCATCACACCGCCGGTCATCTGCTCGAGATCGTCGACGCCCTGGATCGCCCGGTTGACGCGATCCATCGCCTCCAGGAAGCGCACGTACGTCTGGTGTTCCGCCTCCGCCCGCTTGCGCTCGGTGATGTCGCGCCCGACGCCGCGGTAGCCGATGAAGCGGCCCGCTTCGTCGAACACCGGGACGCCCGAAACCGATACGTCGCGCCGACCTCCATCCGCACGCGGGCGCGCCAGCTCGAAGTCGTTGAACGGCAGATGCGCATCGAGTAAGGCCCGGTGCGCCTGCCAGGCGGCCTCGTCCGGTTCGAGGTAGGGCACTTCCCAGCGTGTCTTGCCCAGTTCGCTACCGCGCGACGGCATGTTGGCCTCGCTCTCGGCGAAATCCTGTCGCGTGAAGCGGTGCTGCGCGTCGGTTTCCCAGTACACGTAGTACGAGAACTGCACCAGCGTGCGGAAACGCTCCTCGCTCGCGCGCAGCGCCTGCTCGATGCGCTGGCGCTGGCTGATGTTGCGGGCCACGGAAACCGCGAGGCGGCAACCGCCATGCGCGAACGCGAACACGCGCACTTCGACCGCGAAGGTGCTGCCGTCCCGGCGCCGATGCATCGCCTCGAAGGTCACGGTCTCGCCGGCGTCGAGGCGCCGTGCCAACGTTGGCCAGCGGGCGGCGGCACCCTCGGGGTCCGCTTCGAAATCCCGCAGCCGCCTGCCGATCAGCGCGTCCCGCGCGTAACCCAGGCTCGCGCAGGCCTGGGCGTTGATCTCGACGAGGGTCCCGTCCGCGTCGTGGACGAACACCGCGTCGCCCGCACGCTCGAAAGAGTCAGAGGCGAGACTTGGCGCCGGGGGAGGTCCGGGGAGTGCGTGCGCGTGCTCGATTTGACCCATCGCGATGCGACACCTCCTGCGCCACCTGCTTGGTCGTCCCGGCTACGATGGTTGCCGTCGCCATGCCAACGGGCATTCTGCACCCTGTTGCCCGCACTGAGTGACTGGCGCTCGCAGACTCTGGACGACGGATGCCCGGGAAGGGCGAGGGCGAATGCTGCGCCGGCGGAAGCAGCTGCTGCGGCACTGGCAGGCTGTGCCGCTGGTGCAGGCGGAGGACAACGGCGCTGACGCCTTCGCAGCGGCCTTCACTATAGGCGAGCCGCAGCGCCACATGGGCGAGTTCCGACTGCTCAGCGCCGAGCAGCTGAAGATGGAGTTCGCGCTGTGGACACGCGGTGCGGTCATGCAATTCGTCGAACGCAAGTGCGGCGTGCGGCTGTCGATTCGCGCCACCGGCGAGTACCTGCGTCGCTGGGGCTTCACGCCCCAGAAGCCGATCAAGCGCGCCTATGAGCAACGGCCCGAGGCGGTCAAGCAGTGGCTCGATCAGGAATACCCGGCCATCGAGCGTCGTGCCAAGGCCGAAGGCGGCGAGACCCACTGGAGCGACGAGACGGCGCTTGTCAACACCGACGTGCGCGGGCGGAGCTACGCCCCGCGCGGCAAGACGCCTGTCACGATGGCCGTGGGTGGCACGCGCGAGAAGCTGTCGATGATCTCCACCGTGACCAACCAAGGGCGCGCCAACTGGATGATCATCGACGGAGCGTTCAACCACGAGCGGCTCATCGAGTTCCTGCAAGCCCTGGTGCGAGACGGCAAGCGCCGACGCAAGAAGGTCTTCCTCATCCTGGACAACCTGGGTGTGCATCACTGCAAGCCCGTGAAGGCCTGGCTGGCCGAACACCGGCTCCACATCGAGGCCTTCTTCTTGCCCAGCTACAGCCCCGAGCTCAATCCCGATGAGCGGCTCAACGCCGACCTCAAGCAGGCCATCGGGTCCAAGGTGCCGGTTCGCACCAAAGCCAAGTTGCGCGCCGCCGCCGATGAGCACATGCAACTCATCGCCACCAATCGCGATCGCGTCCGGGCCTACTTCCAAGACCCGATCGTCAAGTACGCGGCTTGAAGACTTCATCGCGCCGGATCAATAGGCAGGGGCAACACAGGCGGCGCTCGGTGCGAGCGCTTGTGGCGCGACTCGCGTATCCTGGCCACCGTCGGCGGCGCGAGCAAAGGGATGCTCGATGAAGCTGCCGAGCGCTACAGAACGACATTCGATGCACCGATGAACGCGCGCGACCACTTCCTGATGCTGGCTCGCTACCACGTATGGGCCACCGACCAGCTGCTCGATCGCCACGTCGCCAGGCTGAGCGACGCCGACTATCGCCGCGACGTTGGCCTGTTCTTCAAGAGCGTGCACGGCACGCTGAACCACCTTCTGGTGGCCGAGCGCGGACTGTGGTTCGAGCGCTTTGTCAACGGGCACTCGCCCAAGCGCACACTGAACGAAGAGGTACACGGCGATCGCGCGACACTGCACGCGGCGCTGAAGCAAGCGGCGCGCGAATGGCTGCCGGCGATCGGGTCGTGGGACGAAGCGCGCTTCGACGGCACACTGCATTACACCAGCACTCAAGGCGTCGGGCGCACCGTGCCGTTCACGCCGACGTTGACCCACGTGTTCAACCACGGCACGCACCACCGAGGCCAGATCAGCGCGGCACTCACCGGACTCGGCGGTGAAGCTCCAGAGATTGACCTGCTGTTCACAGTGCTGGCCGGCAAAGCAAGGGAATCGAGATCGCCGTGAGCACCACGCACGACGTCCAATGTTTCAGCGGCGCGACCGCGAACTGATCAGGGCGCCCTCACTTCGGGCCGAGTCCCATCCTATTACCGACCTCGCCGTAGACCTGGGCGCGTTCCTTCATGAACGCGTCCATGTTCTCGATGCCGACGTTGACGAGTTCGAAGCCGCTCTTGAACGCGAGTTCCTTCATCTCCGGGTCGGCATTGAGCGCCGCGAGCAGATCCGACAGCCGCTTCTTTGCCTCGGGCCGGGGTGGCCTTCGGCACCGCAATGCCACGGTAGGCGCCGTCAACCCAGTTGACACCGAGTTCCTTCAAGGTCGGCACGTCGGGCAGCAAGGGGTGTCGCTGGTTCATCGCGACCGCCAACGCGCGCACGCGGCCCTTGTTGTTGACCGCGAAGGCGGTGTAGGTCATGGCGCCGTCGATCTGCGCGCCGAGCACCGCATTGGCCAGGTCGCCGGTGCCTTTGTAGGGCACGTACGTCGTCTTGATCTTGAAGTCGGCGTTCAGGCGCTCGTGCGCCGCGTGATTCGCAGAGTTGAGCGCTGAGCCGCCGAGGTTGTACTTGCCGGCATTGGCCTGCTTGTCATGCAGGAACGCGAGCAAGGTGATCGACCGGCTGGCTACGGCTGTACAACAATGCTGACGGTCACGCGCGCCGCGCAGGTCGCGCGAGGAGATGGAGGTGAATCATGGAAGCAGAACTCGAACGCAACAAGGCCAACGTGTGCGCCTTCTACGACCTCATGTTCAATGGCTGCAAACCGGCCGAAGCAATACGCAGCTACGCTGGTGAGGACTACATACAGCACAACCCGCACGTGGCTGACGGCAAAGGCGCCTTCATCGACTACTTCGATCGCATGGCGCGTGAGTACCCCGGCAAGCGCGTGGAGTTCAAGCGTGTGGTGGCGGAGGGAAACCTCGTCGTCCTGCACTGCCACCAGGTGTGGCCCGGAGACAAGGACTACGCGGGCATCGATATCTTCCGTCTCGACGATCACGGAAAGATCGTCGAGCACTGGGACGTGCTTCAGGTCATTCCCGAGCAATCTGCAAACCAAAACGGCATGTTCTGAGGAAATGTCGTTGAATCTCCCTATTGGGCATTGCCACGACCAGCTCACCAGCGCCCCCTGACCCTGTCGCTCGGTGCATCGCAGCGCGGGTCGATACCGTAGCCGCCACCGTCCCTCAAGCTGCCGTCGTCGTTGACCGTGACCTGGAACCACAGGCAGTCGAAGGTCGGATAGCGCCAGGACCACACCTGGCCGCCGATCCAGCCCAAGCGCATCACCTCGCCTGGCCGGCCGAGGTTATAGAGAAGCCATTTCGCATCGCGGTCGCGCGCGTTCTGCTGGATCCAGCTGAAGTGTGCCTCGTTCAGCACTTGTGCGGGCGCATCGATGACCTTGCCGGACGCGTCGAGGTCGACCATCCACGTGACCCGCCCATAGGGGCCGGTCGCGAACTCGACTCTCGTCTGGCCGTCCGGACCCGGGTAGTGGCCGGTTGGCCTGCCGATCAGAGCGGCGACCTCGGCCTCGCCCATGCCCGGCTTGACATCCTGCGGCCGGTAGGTGCCGCAGGCCGCCACAGCCAACATCGTAATGCCGGCCAGCGCCAGCATGCCCCATGGCAATCGCCGATCCATCGTGCTTGCTCGCCGTGCTACTGCACAGTCATTGTCTCTGAGCCGCCTCGGTCTGTCTGGTATGCGGCCAGTTGCAGAGTTGAAGTACCGTGGCATGTGCACTGCGCAGAAGCGGCGCGGCCCCCCGTAGTCGGGACGTGGGACGTCCGCTTTCTGGCGTTGAAACTCGAAGTGTGGCCGACGGCTCTGGGTCGATCGCCGGCCTACGCGAACAGCGGCTAACCTGCTCTCCGCTTGTTGAAATCGGAAGGCCAGGACGCAGGCACTCGCCAAGGGCTCCTTACGCTGCGCAGCTGACGGTCACAATGGCCGCGTTGCCCAGTTGAGACTGGGTCGGACGCCCCCCAAACCCCTCGCATCTAGACAAACGTCACGACGATCACATGCTCCTCGGAGCGATCAACGCCCATTCGTTCCAGGGCCTGATCGGCGGTCTCACGGACCTCGGCAAAGGCTCTCGAGCCTGCCGAGTCAGCACCGCGCGACGTCGCGGTCGTCAAATCCAAGCACCTCAGCCCGCCTCAGGTCGGCGCCGAGCGCGTTTGAAACCACCATGCGCGGACCGCCCGCAAGCTAAGCTCGGACCCATCGCACCCCAACCCCTGGAGCAAGCCCATGCAAGACCTCCGTGGTAAGACCGCCTGGATCACCGGTGCCGGCAGCGGCATCGGAGAGGCCACTGCCCTGGCTTATGCGGCGGCAGGCATGCGCCTCGTGCTAAGTGGACGCCGCGCCGCTGAGCTTGAACGAGTGGCCTCGGCCTGCCGTGCGTCCGGTTCAGCAGCGTGCGCTGCGCGCCGCTGGACATCGCGCAGGCCGATGCGGTGCAGGCGGTGGCGACGAGTATCGCGGCTCAGGAAGGCCGCCTGGACATCCTCGTCAACAGCGCCGGCATCAACGTGCCGCGGCGCAACTGGAAGCATGTCAGTCGCCAGGGCTGGGACGACGTGATCGCCATCGACCTGAACGGCGCGTTCTACGCATGCCATGCCGTGCTGCCGATGATGCGCGACCAGCGCGACGGCCTGATCGTCAACGTCTCGTCCTGGGCCGGACGCCATGTTGGCGCGCTCACCGGCCCGGCCTACAGTGCGGCCAAGTTCGGCCTGAACGCGATGACCGAGAGCCTGAACGTCGAGAATGGCATCTACGGCATCCGCGCGACCTCGGTGATGCCGGGCGAGGTCAACACGCCCATCCTGGACAAGCGGCCCATTCCCGTGAGCGAAGAGGACCGCGCCCGCATGGTGCAGGCGCCGGATGCACACATGGATAGCGAAAAGCCGGCCAGAAGCATCCTGACCTCGGCGCGGCCCGCTCACATCGATGACGCCCGAGGGCGTCACGGTTGAGCGGGCTGCAGGCTGCGGCCGACCGTCGTCACCGCAGTCAGGATATCGCCGTCGCGGGAACAGGTAACGCGGACTTGTCGCGCCACGGCCCACTCCGGCTGCGTTGGAGAAAGGGTGAGGAGGGTCGTCCCGGCCTCTCGCGTCGCCTCTGCCGATCCCGATACGATCGTCTCGCCGTCCATCGCGAGGCTGGAAATGCCCTGCTTCCTTTCGAATGCGAGGTCGAGGCCGCCCTGCGGCTTCCCATATCCACGAGACTGCCGATCCGCGTGATCCGCAACCCGTCGCCGCTCGCGAAGCCTTCAAATTAATTCGCCGGGCGCATCTTGTCTCGCGATGCGCAGCTTTCCATCCGGGTTATGCTCTCGATGCGATAGATGATGATCCGGCCATCGCTCTCAAGAATCCATTGCTCTCCAACCGCCATTCGGGCGGGCCTTGTCTTCAGGCGATAGCTGATCGTTCCGGCGCGTATGGCCCCGAACACGTGCCCTTCGGTAAAATAACCTTCATGCGCGACGAAGGGCCAGGAGCGGATCTTGACGGGAACCTCGAAACGCTTGCCGCCGACGAACACCGCGGTCTGCGGTGCTGCCAGCGTACTGGCGCGCCGCCGCATCAGCGGCAGGCTGCTGTCGGGCGAGTGGCTGCCGGGATCGGAGATGCCGCCGCGCTTCGGATCCGGCTCGCCGATGGTCGTGATGTCGAGCACGACAGGCTCGTCCGCATGCGAGATCGAAATTCCAGCCGCGCGTGCCGCCTTCCCGGCAGCGCGTCGATGGCAAGCGCGATGTCGCGGCGGCAGGTCTGGCGGGCGACGCCATGTCCCTCTGCCGATAGATCGTCGTCGTTGACGTGATCGATCTGGCTCTGATCGTGACGGGTCAGGATCGCACGGATGAGGGCGCGTGCGTCACTCGCGATAACTGATCATGGCTTCCACCGCCTCATAGTCGGGATGGCCGCTGAAGAACGCCATGATGTGCATCTGTTCACGCCGAAACCGCAACAGGAAGGGCTGAAGCAAGTCGTGAGGCAGAACGATGCCCGCCTCCCTGGCGCATAGATCCTTGCTCATCGGACCCCATCCTTCGCCGCGCGATAATCGTGAGTAGCTATTTTGAGTACCCATGGGTACTTGCTATACAGTACCCATGGGTACTCAGTCAAGGCGGGCAACGAAGATGAAGCGTTTGGATCCGGCTGCGAAGCCGCCGCAGGAAGCTCCCGCGCGCGAAGAGGAGATCCTGCGGGCCGCCTTCGACGTCTTCACGGAAAAGGGCTTTCACGGCGCGACGATGCTCGACGTCGCGAGCCGGGCGCGTGCGTCCAAGGCAACGCTGTATGCGCGTTACCCAAGCAAGGAGGCGCTGTTCGAAGCGCTGATGGCGTGGGGGACCCGGCAGGGCACCGACGCGCTGGATGCCATTGCTGCGGACGAAACGCTCGATCCTTTGACCGCGTTGCATCGTTTCGCCGCGCAGTTGCTCGCGCTGATGCTGCAGCCGAAGAAACTGGCGCTGTTCCGAATTGCGGTCGCGGAGGGTAACCGGCTGTCCGCGGTTGGCCGCACCTACAGCGCCTTCACCAGGGATCACGGTATGGAGCGCGTTCGCGCGATCGTGGCGCGGCTGTTGAAGCAGGGACTGATCGAGATCGACGATGGCGCCGAATTCGGACACAGCTTTATCGGATTGTTGCAGGGCGAACTCTTCATGCGCGCGCTGCTGGGCACGACCCCTCTCCGGGTCGCGAGGAGATTGATCGGCACGCCCGGCGCTCCGTGACGCGCCTGATGCGTGCCTACGCAGCTTCAGGCCCGCGCAGGGCCTGAAGATGAGGTTCAGGCCGCGTGTCCGCTCAAATCGGTGATGACGGGCGTATCGCCGTTGAGCGGATTCGCCGGATCGCGCGCATAGCGCAGCGTCTCGAACCGCATCGCGCGGGCATCCACCATCACCAGCCGGCCGACCAGGCTCTCGCCGAAGCCGACGATTTCGCGGATCGCTTCCAGCGCCATCATCGAGCCCAGGATGCCGGCGAGCGCGCCCATCACGCCGGCTTCGGCGCAGGCCGGCACGGTGCCCGGCGGCGGCGGCTCGGGAAACAGGCAGCGATAGGTCGGATTGAACTCGCCGTCGGCGCCTGTTCATGCGCGCGGATCGTGGTCAGCGATCCGTCGAACTGGCCGAGCGCCGCCGTGATCAGCGGCTTGCCGGCAAGGAAGCAGGCATCGGAAACCAGATAGCGGGTTTCGAAATTGTCGGAGCCGTCGAGCACGAGATCGTAGCCGCCGATCAGCGACATCACATTGTTCGCATCGAGCCGCACCGCATGCGCCTCGAAATGAACGTGCGGATTGAGCGCGTAGATCTGCTCGGCGGCGCTGTCGACCTTGCGCCGTCCGATGTCGGGCGTGGTGTGGATGATCTGGCGCTGCAGGTTGGACAGCGAGACCATATCGTCATCGACCACGCCGAGCGTGCCGACACCGGCGGCGGCGAGATACATCAGCACCGGCGCGCCGAGGCCGCCGGCGCCGATCGACCAGCACGGACGCTTCCTTCAGCGCGGCCTGGCCGGGGCCGCCGACTTCGCGCAGCACGATATGGCGGGCGTAGCGTTCGAGTTCGTCGGCGCTCAGCATGGGCGGTCATATCCCATCGGCCGGTATCGGCTGAACCGCGCGGCGCGGTTGTTGCCGACCAAGCAGATGTGCTTAATTGGCGTGACGTCAATGACCTTCCACTGCCCTCCGGGATTTGTCATGAGATCGGTGCTTTCGGCAACATTGATGGTCGCGGCCGCTGGCTGGGCCATCCGCAGCAGGCGCAGATGACGCCGCCGTCCACGGCGGGCGCCAAGCCGAAGCCGGTCACGACCGTTCCGGTCCGCCCCGCGCTGCAGAAGCCGGAGGAAACCGCCAACGCGATGGCGCAGGCCGAGCGGCTGGCGCTGCAGTCGGACCTCGCCTGGGTCGGCCAGTATAACGGCGCGATCACCGGCGACGTCAGCGAGCGCATGGTCAACGCCATCAAGGAATTCCAGAAGGCGCGCGGCGGCAAGCCGACCGGCGTGCTCAATCCGCAGGAGCGCGGCGTGCTCGCCGACACCGCCAGGCGAAAGCAGGAAAGTGTCGGCTGGAAGATCGTCACCGATCCCGGCACCGGCGTGCGGCTCGGCATCCCCACCAAACTGGTGCCGCAGCAGGCCAGCGACGCCAACGGCGCCAAATGGACGTCGCCGACCGGCACGATCCAGATTCAACTGGCGCGGCGCAAGGAAGCCAATCCCGACCACGGCAAAACTCGCCGAGCGGGAGAAGAAGGAACCGGCCGGACGCAACGATCGACTACACCGTGGTCAAGCCGGACTTCTTCGTGCTGTCGGGCCTGCAGGGCCTGAAGAAATTCTACCTGCGCGGCACGTTCAAGGGCGACGAGGTCCGCATCCTCACCATCCTCTACGATCAGGCGACCGAAAATACCGTCGAGCCGGTGGTGATCGCGATGTCGAGCGCGTTCAACGCGTTTCCGAGCGGCGGCGCAGATCGCGGGCCCGCCGCCGCGCAAGACCGTGGAATACGGCACCGGCGTCGTCGTCAGCGAGGACGGCGCCATCGTCACCGACCGCCAGATCACCGATGGCTGCCTCACGATCGCGATCGCCGGCTTCGGCAATGCCGATCGCGTCGCCGAGGACAAGGAGCATGATCTCGCGCTGCTGCGCATCTACGGCGCGCGCGGCCTGAAGCCGATCAACCTCACCGGCGCCGCCGCGAAAACCGCGCTCGACCTCACCGGAATTGCCGATCCGCAGAACCAGGGCGGCGGCTGCGGCCGTCAGCAGCGTCAAGGCCTCGGTCGCGCAGCTCGACGGCGGCAACGATGTCGGCGCTGTCGCCGGCGCCGGCGACTCGGCTTTTCCGGCGCGGCGGCGCTCGATGGCGACGGCAAATTCGCCGGCGATCGCGCTGTTGAAGCCGGTGCAAGTGGCCGGACCGGCGAACGCCGCGCCCGCGGCGCAGGCGGTGCTGGTGACCATCAGACACGGTGCGCGATTTCCTCAAGGCCAATGGCGTCAACGCGGCCGGTGGATCGTCGGATGCGAAGGCGTCGGTGGTGCGCGTGATCTGCGTGCGGAAGTAGCGGCTCTTCTTTACGCCGAGGGCGCGCTGCGAGCACGCGTCACGCCAGCCCGAACCTCACGCCGGCGCGCGCCAGCCCGCCGCCGAGGCCGACCGGCGTGCCGTCGGCGCGCCAGCAGGCGGCGCCCGTCATGCTGCCGTCGTCGTGGAACTGGATGCGCGTTCATGCCGCCGGCGACGGTCGGCATCACCTGCACCTTGTGACCCGCGCGGCCAGCTCGGCGCGAACGCTTTCCGGGACGGCCGGCTCGACCTCGAGCACAGCGCCCTCGGTCCAGACCCGCGGCGCCTCGACCGCCTCCTGCAGGCTCATGCCGTGGTCGATCAGGTTGATCAGCGCCTGCATCGCGCTGGGGAAGATCCGCGGCCGCCGGGCAGGCCCAGCGCGTAGACGAGCTTGCCGTCGCGCAGCGCCATCATCGGCGACATCGAGGTGGTGACGCGCTTGCCCGGCGCGATCGACAGCGCGTGGCCCGGCCGCGGATCGAAGTTCATGTAGTTGTTCGGCACCATGCCGAGTCCCGGGAATCAGGAAGTCGCGCCGAACAGGTTGTTGATGGTCTGCGTGGTCGCGACCACGTTGCCGATCGCGTCGGCCGCCGTCAGGTGCGTGGTGTCCGCGCCTTCGAGCTGCGCGCACGCCGGCGCTCCAGCGCCTGCGCGCGGTCGAGATCGATCGCGCGCGCGGCGCTCGTCGGCATAGGCCTTCGAGGTCAGGCGCTCGACCGGCACGTTGACGAAGTCCGGATCGCCGCTCGCCGCGGCGCGGTCGGCGAAGGCGATCTTCAGCACCTCGGCCAGCAGATGGATCGTCTCGACGCGTGCCGAAGCCGAGCCCGGCGATGTCGTAGCCTTCGAGGATGTTCAGCATCTGCGCGATGTGCACGCCGGAGGCGGCGGGCGGCGGCGGGCCGAGGATCTCCCAGCCGCGATAGTCGGCCGCGGATCGGCTGCGCGCTCGACGGTCTCGTAGTCGGTGAGATCCTCGCGGGCGACGAAGCCGCCGTTGCGCCTTCATGTACTCGACGAGGAGGTCGCCGAGCGGGCCGCCGATACAGCGCCGCCTCGCCGTGCTGCGCGATGCAGCGTCAGCGTCTCGGCATAGTCGGCCTGCACCAGGCGCTCGCCGGCCTTCAGCGGCGTGCCGCTCGGGCAGATAGATCGCCGAGATCGCCTTGTCCTTCAGCATGTCGGCGCGCGCCGTCGGCGATGCAGTCGGGCAGATAGGGCGTCGCCGCGATAGCCGCGCGCGGCGTGCCGGATCGCGGGCTGCATCACGTCGGCGAGCGGCATGCGTGCCGAAGCGCCGCAGCGTCTCGCACCAGGCCTTCAGCGAGCCCGGCACGGCGACCGCCTTCGGGCCGACCAGGTTCTCGTCGCCGACCGTGTCGAACACGTCATGCGCGCGCGCCCGGCTTCGGATCGGTAGATGTCGGGCCTGACCGCCAGCGGCACCGTGCTCTGGCCGTCGATGAAGCGGTGGCTGCCGTCGGCCAGGCGGATATGCGCCATGCCGCCGCCGATGATGCCGACCATCATCGGCTCGACCACGGTCAGCGCGAACAGCGTGGCGATCGCGGCATCGATGGCGTTGCCGCCGGCGGCCAGCATCTCCGCGCCGGCGGCGGAGGCCAGCGGATGGTTGCTGACCACCATGCCGCGGCTGCCGGACGCCGGCTGCTTCTCGCACTCGAAAACCGTGGCGGCGCGATCGCGCCAGTTGCCGGTCATGCGTGATGTCGTCCTGTCGGTTGTTGGCGACGCCGCAACGCGGCGGGAATAGTGCCGTCACGCCGGCCTCGCGGTCCGGTATTCTTCCGGAATAGCGGGATACGCCAGTCAATCTCCATCTTCGCACCATTCGGCTCCGCGCAGGGTATTGCGAGCGTCTGGCGACGAAGCAATCCAGCCGCCAGCCCCGCTGGATTGCTTCGCTTCGATCCCGGCGATCATCACTGACAACGTTCGGCCAGCTCAAACCTGCCTGCTCCACTGGACGGCGCGCTCGCTAGGACGGGCCGACATCACTTCTGGCACTTCGGGCACCAGAAGGTCGAGCGCCCGTTCTGGGTGAAGCGCCTGCACGATGCCGCCGCAGCCTGCGGTCTGGCACTTCTCGCCTTCGCGGTCGTAGACCTGGAACGAATGCTGGAAATAGCCGAGTTCGCCCGAGGTCTGGCGATGATCGCGCAGCGACGAGCCGCCGGCCTTGATCGCCTGGTTGAGCACGGCGTGGATCGCATCGCACCAGCCGCTTGGCGTGATCGGTCGGCTCGCCTTTCCTGGTCGCCAGCGTCGCGGCCAGCCGTTCGCGGCGACAGATGCGCGCGAAACAGCGCCTCGCAGACATAGATGTTGCCGAGGCCCGCGACCACGCGCTGGTCGAGCAGCGCCGCCTTCAGGCTGGTCTTCTTGTCGGCGCAGGCGCGCGCCAGCATCGCGGCATCGAATTCGTTGCCGAGCGGCTCGGGCCCGAGCCCCTTGCAGCAGCGGCTCGTCGTCGAGCGCGTTGCGCGGCAATGATCTTCATGTAGCCGAAGCGGCGCGGATCGTTGAAGACGACCGACGCGCCCGACGACATGTGAAACACCACGTGGTCGTGGGCGCGGTCCTCGCTGCGCGGATGGTGGAATTCGCCCGGCGTCTCGCTCGCCATCGCCCTCGAGCACGCGGAACGAGCCCGGACATGCCCAGATGCATCAGCAGCACGTCGCCGGAGGCGAGATCGGCCATCAGATATTTGGCGCGGCGGCCGAGCCCGGTCACGGTCTGGCCCTGCCAGCCGCGCGACAAAATCCTTCTGGAACGGAAACCGCAGATCCTTGCGCCGGGCCTCCGCTTTCACGATTTTCGAGCCCTCCATGGCCGGCTGCAGGCCGCGGCGGACGGTCTCGACTTCGGGCAATTCGGGCATGGGGGCGTTCACCTTATGGAGCGTGACGTGATAGCGCCATTGCGGCGGGCGCGCTATGGTCCGGCCGATGGAGTAAGAGTTGATGGATCGGCCGGACCAAACCACGCATTTTGGCTTCAGGGACGTGCCCCTGGGGGACAAGCAGACGCTGGTGAACGACGTGTTTCACAGCGTGGCGTCGCGCTACGACCTGATGAACGATCTGATGTCGGCGGGCCTGCACCGGGTCTGGAAGGACGTGATGATCAACGCGCTCAATCCGCCGCAGGGCGATGCGCCGTTCGCGCTGCTCGACGTCGCCGGCGGCACCGGCGATATCGCCTTTCGCGCCGCCAAGGCGGCCGGCGCCGGCTTCCGCGCCACCGTCTGCGACATCAATCCGGACATGCTCGAGGTCGGCCGCAGCCGCGCGCGCCGCGCGGCATCTCGACGACCAGGTGTCGTTCGTCGAGGGCAATGCCGAGGCGCTGGCTTTCCCGGATCGCAGCTTCGACGCCTACACGATCGCGTTCGGCATCCGCAACGTGCCGCGGATCGATCTCGCGCTCCGCGAAGCCTATCGCGTGCTGCAAGCCCGGCGGCCGCTTCCTGTGCCTGGAATTCTCCACCGTCGACGTGCCCGGTCTCGACCGGATCTACGACCTGTTCTCGTTCCGGGTGATCCCGCCGCTCGGCCGCGCCGTGACCGGTGACGCCAAGTCCTACCAGTACCTCGTCGAATCGATCCGCCAAATTCCCGAGGCCCG
>CAVQSC010000019.1:0-431418 GCA_963715375.1 uncultured Actinomycetota bacterium
GGGCAGGAGTCAGTCCGTATACATCGTCTTACAACTTCGCACGGACCTGTGTTTTTAGTAAACAGTCGCTTGGGCCTGGTCTCTGCGGCCATCACCGCTACCATCCGCATGGGATGTCACGGATCCTTGTCTCCCCTTCTCCCGAAGTTACGGGGGCATTTTGCCGAGTTCCTTAACCATGGTTCACTCGATCGCCTTGGTATTCTCTACCTGATCACCTGAGTCGGTTTGGGGTACGGGCGGCGCACAGCTCGCTAGAGGTTTTTCTCGACAGCATAGGATTATCCACTTCGCCCCAACGGGCTCCCCATCAGATCTCAGCCACATGAGACACGGATTTGCCTATGTCTCGGCCTATATCTTGGCCGTGGTCTACCATCGCCACGGTTGGACTGCCTTCCTGCGTCACCCCATCGCTTGACTACTACCAGTTCGGGTCCCGCGCTAGTAACCGTCCTCTCCCGAAGGATCAGACAGCGTTCGGGCGGTTAGCATCACCGGGTTCGTCATGGGCGCTGTTTTGCCGGTACGGGAATATCAACCCGTTGTCCATCGACTACGCCTGTCGGCCTCGCCTTAGGTCCCGACTTACCCAGGGCAGATTAGCTTGACCCTGGAACCCTTGATCATTCGGCGGACAGGTTTCTCACCTGTCATTCGCTACTCATGCCTGCATTCTCACTCGTGTGGCGTCCACGGCTGGATCACTCCGCCGCTTCACCCCCCACACGACGCTCCCCTACCCATCCACACACCTGGACCGCAGATCAAGTCCGGGCCTGGTTGAATGCGTGAATGCCATAGCTTCGGTGGATAACTTGAGCCCCGCTACATTGTCGGCGCGGAATCACTTGACCAGTGAGCTATTACGCACTCTTTCAAGGGTGGCTGCTTCTAAGCCAACCTCCTGGTTGTCTGTGCGACTCCACATCCTTTTCCACTTAGTTATCGCTTAGGGACCTTAGCTGATGGTCTGGGCTGTTTCCCTCTCGACTACGGAGCTTATCCCCCGCAGTCTCACTGCCGCGCTCTCACTTACTGGCATTCGGAGTTTGGTTGATTTCGGTAAGCTTGTGGGCCCCCTAGACCATCCAGTGCTCTACCTCCAGCAAGAAACACGCGACGCTGCACCTAAATGCATTTCGGGGAGAACCAGCTATCACGGAGTTTGATTGGCCTTTCACCCCTATCCACAGGTCATCCCCCAGGTTTTCAACCCTGGTGGGTTCGGTCCTCCACGCCGTCTTACCGGCGCTTCAACCTGCCCATGGATAGATCACTCCGCTTCGGGTCTAGATCATGCGACTCACACGCCCTATTCGGACTCGCTTTCGCTACGGCTTCCCCACACGGGTTAACCTCGCCACATAACACTAACTCGCAGGCTCATTCTTCAAAAGGCACGCCGTCACAGTTGCAAGCAACTGCTCCGACGGATTGTATGCACATGGTTTCAGGTACTATTTCACTCCCCGCCAGGGGTACTTTTCACCTTTCCCTCACGGTACTTGTCCGCTATCGGTCACCAAGGAGTATTTAGGCTTAACGGGTGGTCCCGCCAGATTCACACGGAATTTCAGGGGTTCCGTGTTACTTGGGGTAACGTCCCAGAGCCACCAGCTTACGTCTACGGGGGTATCACCCTCTACGCCCAGGCTTTCCAACCTGCTTCGACTTCCCTGATGGTTTCTCACTCTGCGCCAGTTCGGCAGAACTGACAAGACGGCCCCACAACCCCGAAAGCGCAACGCCTGCCGGCTATCACACGCCCTCGGTTTGGCCTCTTCCGCTTTCGCTCGCCACTACTCACGGAATCACTATTGTTTTCTCTTCCTGTGGGTACTGAGATGTTTCACTTCCCCACGTTCCCTCCAACTGCCCTATGTGTTCAGGCAGAGGTAACTGGACATGACTCCAGCTGGGTTTCCCCATTCGGACATCCCCGGATCACAGCTCGGTTGCCAACTCCCCGGGGCTTATCGCAGGCTCCTACGTCCTTCATCGGCTCTTGGTGCCAAGGCATCCACCATGTGCACTTAGTAGCTTGTCATTACTACAAAGATGCTCGCGTCCACTGTGTAGTTCTCAAACAACAACCGGCAACCCCCACCCACGCGGACATACCATCCACGCCGGCGCAAGGCCCGACCTGAGCAAACCAACCCCACCCGGTCACAAACGACCGGCCGGCGCTCGATCCCTCAGGACCCAACAGTGTGCCCACACCCACCCCATCCGCCTCGAGGTTCCACACCAACCAACCCCCCAAAAAGGAGAGCCGAGACCGGTAGTACTGACAAGACATCCGGTGCAGATGCGAATAGTCGACGTTCCACTAGTGAGCATCCGCTGCCGTGACACACGCGGCCACGAAACAGACAGACATGGACCCCACACCCCAAGAGGGTGCGCGGCCAAAGTGCTCCTTAGAAAGGAGGTGATCCAGCCGCACCTTCCGGTACGGCTACCTTGTTACGACTTCGTCCCAATCGCCAGCCCCACCTTCGACGGCTCCCTCCCACAAGGGGTTGGGCCACCGGCTTCGGGTGTTGCCGACTTTCGTGACGTGACGGGCGGTGTGTACAAGGCCCGGGAACGTATTCACCGCAGCGTTGCTGATCTGCGATTACTAGCGACTCCGACTTCATGGGGTCGAGTTGCAGACCCCAATCCGAACTGAGACCGGCTTTTTGGGATTCGCTCCACCTTACAGTTTCGCAGCCCTTTGTACCGGCCATTGTAGCATGCGTGAAGCCCTGGACATAAGGGGCATGATGACTTGACGTCATCCCCACCTTCCTCCGAGTTGACCCCGGCAGTCTCTTATGAGTCCCCACCATGACGTGCTGGCAACATAAGACGAGGGTTGCGCTCGTTGCGGGACTTAACCCAACATCTCACGACACGAGCTGACGACAGCCATGCACCACCTGTATAGAGCCCTTACGGACCCCCCATCTCTGGAGGATTTCTCTATATGTCAAACCCAGGTAAGGTTCTTCGCGTTGCATCGAATTAATCCGCATGCTCCGCCGCTTGTGCGGGCCCCCGTCAATTCCTTTGAGTTTTAGCCTTGCGGCCGTACTCCCCAGGCGGGGCGCTTAATGCGTTAGCTGCGGCACGGAACTCGTGGAATGAGTCCCACACCTAGCGCCCAACGTTTACGGTGTGGACTACCAGGGTATCTAATCCTGTTCGCTCCCCACACTTTCGCTCCTCAGCGTCAGGTAATGCCCAGAGAACCGCCTTCGCCACCGGTGTTCCTCCTGATATCTGCGCATTTCACCGCTACACCAGGAATTCCGTTCTCCCCTGCATACCTCTAGTCAGCCCGTATCGGAAGCAGGCTCGGAGTTAAGCCCCGAGTTTTCACTCCCGACGTGACAAACCGCCTACGAGCCCTTTACGCCCAATAATTCCGGACAACGCTCGCACCCTACGTATTACCGCGGCTGCTGGCACGTAGTTGGCCGGTGCTTCTTCTGTAGGTACCGTCACGTTAGCTTCGTCCCTACTGAAAGAGGTTTACAACCCGAAGGCCGTCATCCCTCACGCGGCGTTGCTGGATCAGGCTTTCGCCCATTGTCCAATATTCCCCACTGCTGCCTCCCGTAGGAGTCTGGGCCGTGTCTCAGTCCCAGTGTGGCCGGTCACCCTCTCAGGCCGGCTACCCGTCGTCGCCTTGGTAGGCCATTACCCCACCAACAAGCTGATAGGCCGCGAGCTCATCCTCCACCGCCAGAACTTTCCACCACCACCAGATGCCCGGGGCGGTCGTATTCGGTATTAGCCACCGTTTCCGGTGGTTATCCCAAAGTGAAGGGCAGATTGCTCACGTGTTACTCACCCGTTCGCCGCTCGTGTACCCCCGAAGGGGCCTTACCGCTCGACTTGCATGTGTTAAGCACGCCGCCAGCGTTCGTCCTGAGCCAGGATCAAACTCTCCGTTGAAGTATTACGACAACCACCCCCAAAGGAGGTGAATCATCAACACTCTAAGAAGAATCCATCCAGGCTAGAAGTGACCCACACCCAAAAGATGCGAGCCGTCTAACCTAAAGGAATCAAACAACCGACAAACACCCAAGAACCCCAAAGGATCCCCGGCAGCCTGCCGACTGGCGATACAAATTAATTCGTCGACTTTTAGCACACTGTTGAGTTCTCAAGAATCAAACGCACACCATCATCAGCCTCACGGCCTCCGTCTGGGGCAACCTGATCAAACTTACCGGTCTCGCTCCCCCCGGTCAAACCCGGGTCTCACTCATCCGGCCCCTCGCATGCTCATCCGCTCGAAGGTCGCTGACCCGCACAAGGCGCGCTCGCAACCACCCGAGAAGGTGAGAAGTTGAGGGAGTGTCTCCGGAGCCGGCCACCCGGCCTTTCGGCCTTGCGTCCCGCCGCTCCCGGCGACGAAGAGAACATTACGTTTCCCTTGCCAGCAACGCAAATCCGGGGGTGGTGGCTCCCGTCACCTGGGTGCGAGCAGTTCCTTGGTGACCGCGCTCAGGTGGTTCGACCCCGACAGTCGCATGGCCTCGACCAGCTCCTCGACGAGCTCCTCCAGCAGCAGGATGACCCCCTCCGAACCGTCCACCGCGAGCGCGTAGAGCGGGGATCGGCCGAGGAAGACACCCCGGGCGCCGAGGGCCAGGGCGGTCAGCCCGTGCCGGCCGTTTCGCACCCCGCCGTCGACGTACACCTCTGCGTCGTCGCCGACCTCCCCGACCACGGCCTCGAGGCAGTCAGCGGTCGCGGCGACACGGTCCAGCTGGCGGCCACCGTGGTTCGACACCCACACGGCGGAGGCTCCCGCGTCGACGCACCGGCGTGCGTCGCTCCCGCGGAGCACCCCCTTGACCACGACGGGCAGTCCCGTCGTCTTGTGGAGCCAGTCGACGTCCTGAGGCCCCAGGTCGACAGCCTTCTCGTGACCGGGCTGCTCCCCGTAGCCCTCGGGGAAGTTGGCGCGCAGCCACCCGGACTCCGCGACGTCCCAGACGGTCTCCCGGCCGCGGTCGTACTTGGTGCCGACGACCGGCGTGTCCGCGGTGAGCACGACCGCCGACGCCCCGGCGGCCACCGCTCGGTCGAGCAGCGGCTTGCAGACCAGCCGGTCCGAGGGGACGTACACCTGGACCCACCAGGCGACGCCGGTCTCGGAGATCTCCTCGAACGTGGTGCCCGCGTTGCTGGAGACGACCATCAGCGTCTCGGTCGTGGCGGCGGCCCTGGCCATGGCGAGCTCGCCGTCGGGGTGGACCGCCCGCTGCATGGTGGTGGGCGCGATCGCGAAGGGCGAGGCGACCGGCGTGCCGAGCAGCTCGGTGGAGCAGTCCACCTCGGTCACGTCGCGCAGGACCGCCGGCAGGAACCGGAAGCGCTCCCAGGCCTCGACGGCCTCGGCCGCGCTCACGCCGTCGCGGGCGCCCTGCCGGACGTACCGGTGGACGGCTTCGGGCAGAGTCTGGCGCGCGAGCTGCTCGAGTTGCTCGGCCCAGCGCTCCACCGTCAGCCTCCTCAGCCTTCGACGACCTCGACGCCGGCCAGGTGCTTCTTGCCCCGGCGCAGCACCAACCAGCTGCCGCCGATCAGGTCGCCTTCGGCCGGCACAAGGTCGGGGTCCTCGACGCGGCGGTTGTTCAGGTAGGCACCGCCCTCGGCGATGGTCCGCCGCGCAGCCCCCTTGCTGGCGACGAGCCCGCTCTCGACGAGCAGGTCGACGTAGCCGGGCATGCCCTCACCCCGCTTGACCTGGATCGCGCCGGCCTCTCGCAGAGCCGCGCCGAGGGTCTCGACGCTGAGCTCGATCAGCTCCCCGGTGCCGAACAGCGCCGCGGAGGCGTCCTTGATGCGCTGGGTCTCCTCAGCCCCGTGCACGAGGGTCGTCACGTCGTCGGCCAGCGCGCGCTGGGCCGCCCGCAGGAACGGCTTCTCCCGTGTCTGGGCCTCGAGGTCCTCGATCTCCTCGCGAGAGCGGAAGGTGTAGTACTTCAACAGGTCGATGACGTCACGGTCGTCGCTGTTGAGCCAGAACTGGTAGAACGCGTACGGCGAGGTCATCGAGGCGTCGAGCCACACGGTCCCCGACTCGGTCTTCCCGAACTTCGTGCCGTCGGCCTTGGTCACCAGCGGCGTGGCGAGCGCGTTCACCCGGGCACCCTCCACCCGGCGGATCAGGTCGACCCCGGCGGTGATGTTGCCCCACTGGTCGCTGCCTCCGGTCTGCAGCGTGACCCCGAAGTCGCGGTGGAGGTTCAGGTAGTCCATGGACTGCAGCAGCACGTAGCTGAACTCCGTGTAGCTGATCCCGACTTCGAGCCGGGCCTTCACGACCTCCCGGGCCAGCATGCGGTTCACGGGGAAGTGCTTGCCGATGTCGCGGAGGAACTCGATCGTCGACAGGCCGGCGGTCCAGTCGTAGTTGTTGACCACCGAGGCGGCGTTGGACCCCTCGAAGGACAGGAAGCGCTCGAGCTGGGAGCGGACGTTGGCGCTCCACTGCTTGACCGTGTCGAGGCTGTTCATCTGCCTCTCGCCGGCCTCCTTGGGGTCGCCGATCATGCCGGTGGCCCCGCCGACGATGCCGTAGGGCTTGTGGCCCGCGTCCTGGAAGCGCTTGAGCGTCAGGATCTGCAGCAGGTTCCCCATGTGGAGGCTCGGCGCCGTCGGGTCGAACCCGCAATAGAGCTTGACCATGCCCTCGGACAGCTCGGCGCGCAGCGCGTCGAGGTCGGTCGAGTGCGCGATGAGACCGCGCCACTCGAGCTCGTCGAGGACGTGCAGGTCAGTGGTCACCTCGGTGCCTTTCGTGCTCCGGTGGTACGACGAGCCGCTCGGCTGCCGTGGGAAGTGCTGGTCCAAGACTGCCTCATCACCACGGCGGCCCGACAACCGGATTACCCGAGTCTGCCGTCCGAGGTCACCCGGGCGTACGCCGCAGGAGGTGCCTGCGGGCCGCGGCGTCCATGGGGCCTCCGCGCTCGGCGAGGTGGCCCGCGATCTCGTGGCGCTTCTCGACGGTGCGGTTGCCGCCGTACTTCATCTTGGCCTGGACCGACTCGATCGTGAGTCCCAGACCGCGGATGCCGGGGAGCAGGCGCCGGTCCGACTCGACCTCCGCCGTCGGCGGCACCCGGGATGAGCCCCCCGGCTCGAAGTGGCCGAGCTGCCTGCGAAGGATCTCGAGCTTCGCCTCGGGCTGGTCGACGATCTCGGCACGGCACCTCAGCTGCACGGCCGCGTAGTAGGAGGTCGGCACGCCGTGCTCGGCCGGCACACCGTCGTCGGCGTTCCAGGCGGCCTCGACGTACGTGTAGTCCGCGACGACGGCGAGCACGACGCGGGGGTTCTCCTCGATCGCCTCCCACACCGGGTTCGGGCGTGCCAGGTGCAGCCAGACACGGTCCTCGCCGTCGTAGACGTAGTGGGTTGGTACGACGACGGGGAAGTCGTGCTCGCGCCCGGCGGCGATGACCTGGCCGAACGACGATGCCAGGAGGAGCCCACGCCACTCCTCCGCCGTCGCGGCGTCCCACGGGTGGATCAGCATGCGTGCTCCTGGTTCGGCCCCATGGCACGAGACCCTAGAGGAGCAGGTCCGCACGATGAACCGGTCGGGACGGGTCAGTCGCCGGCCGCCATGATGAGCCCGTAGTGCCCGTCGTACCGGATGTAGAGCACCCGGCCCCGCCCGGAGTCGGGGTCGAGGTAGAAGACGAAGGGCTCACCACCGAGCTCCAGCCGGGACACAGCCTCCGACTCCGAGAGCGTGGGCGCGGATCCGACCAACTCGACCAGTGGCGCGCTCTCGCCCTCGACGACCGCCTCGCCGCGGATCAGGAACCTGCCGGTCCCGTCGCGGTAGACGACGGCGTCCTTCCCACTCCTGCTGTCGGTGAAAAGGTAGAAGTCGTGGCCGAGGAGGCCCATCTCGTACGCCGCCTCGTCGGGCGTCATGGGCGTGAGGGCGAAGGTCTTGCGACGCACGATCTCCCGCTCCTGCGGCGGCCTCCGGAAATGGTCCTCCCTCGCCGCGGGGAGGTCGCCGTGGCGCCACTGCCCCTCGGACGCGACCCCGATCCAGCGATGCCGGGTCCGCTCCCGGTCCTGGAACTGGACGAGGTTCTTCTGGAGCTTGGCCTCGAGGAGGTCCACCGCGCCGGTCATGTCGGAGGCGAGCGCGTGTGCGCGGATCTGGGTGCCGTTGACGTCGAGCGAGGCCTCGGCCCGTGCCGGCCGCTCCATCGCGGGGTCCTGCGCGAGCGTGAGCACGACGCGCGCCGCGAGGACCGGGTGGTTGGCGTAGCCGGTGACGTGGTCGACCTTCGTCCGCGCATACTCGATCACGCTGTCGGCGACCGGCCCACGGGTCACGACCTCGATGGTCGCCGTCGGGTAGGTGGGTTTACGAGCCGCCATGGGTGCCTCCTCGGGTCTCCCCGTCCAGAAGCGCGACGATCTCGTGCGGCAGCACGGCCCGGATCTTGTCGAGCTCTCCCGCGCCGATGTGGCTGCGCAGGACCCGGGCGGCTGCCTCGGCGCCGTACGCGGCCTCGGTCTCACCTGCCAGCTGGCCGTGCTGGGCGACCTTGTCCAGGAAGGTGGCGAGGTCGTGGTAGCGCAGCGGCTGCGTGGTCGGTCGCCAGCCCTCGTAGAACAGGCCCCGCAGGAACTCCGGCATCTGCGCACCCAGGTGCGCGGTCTCCGGGACGGGCAGCCGGTCTCTCAGCGTGTGGAGAAACCCGCGAAGCACACGGAGGGCGTACTTCTGGTCGGACGGGCGGCCCAGCTCCTCGGCGAGCTCGTCGAGCCAGCGACGCGTCTTCTGCGCGCTCTCCTCGATCAGCGTGACATCGGTTGTGGACACGTCGTCACCTCCAAGTTCTTCCCCGCTCTCTCCACGCTAGGCACGCCCATGTGGGACAGCACGGGCCGATGGTCCCGGCTTGACCGGTGACCATCACCCTGCTGCGTCGAGCCTCAGGACCCCGCCGTCGACCGTGGAGACAGAGGTGCCGAAAGGCCTGCAGACACGGCAAAGCGTCCCCGCGAGCCACGCCGTGTCCTCGTCTCCCGCACGCCACAGCCTCATCTGACGGGCTTGGAAGGGAACCATCGACAGCTCCTGCAGCTCGCCCGTGCCTGGTGCGAGCCGGGCCAGGTAGAGAAGGCGCAGGTCGTCCCGGAAGCTCTCGTAGCCTCCGATGCCCTCGTAGTCGTTGACCAGGTCGCCACATCCGTAGAGGACGAGCCCGCCCCGGTAGACCTCGACCGGACGTGGGTGGTGCGAGGAGTGCCCGTGCACGACGTGCACGCCCTCGTCGATCAGCCGGTGGGCGAACCGTCGATGCTCGCGGGGGACTTCGTACCCCCAGTTGCCACCCCAGTGGACCGACACCACGCGGAGGTCCCCTGGGCGGTCGTCTCTCCTCGTCGCGTCGGCGACCATCGTGGCGGTCGTGTCCGACAGGTCCGGCAGGAGGGCGACACCCGGCCGGTGGGCTCCCGCGGCCCAGGACGCAGGGACTCCGCTCGACACGTGACCGACCGAGGAGACGACGACGCGAGCGTCACCGTGCTCGACGGTCGCGGGCGCCCACGCCTCGGCCGCGTGGAAGCCCGCACCCGCGGTGCGTAGCCCCGCTGCATGGAGGGTGTCGAGGGTCTCCACGAGTCCTGGCATCCCATGGTCGAGGACGTGGTTGTTGGCCAGGGTCCACACGTCCGCGTGCGCGGTCGAGAGGCAGCCGATGTTGGCGGGGCTCATCCGGTAGCGCACGGCCTTCGCGGGCGCGAGCTCCTCGCTGCGGGTCACACTGGTCTCGAGGTTCATGACGCGCACGGCCGGCTCGGCCTCGTCCATGACATCGAGCGCCTCGCCCCAGGGCCAGTCGTCCTCGACCGGCTTCGGGATGGACCCGTTGACCTGCTCTGCGAGGTCCACGTAGGAGCGGGCGTCGACGACGTAGTCCTCGTGGAGCCGGGGCGAGCCGGGCGCCGCGAGGATCTGGTCGACCCCCCGCCCGGTCATGACGTCGCCGGCCAGGATGAGGGTGTTCCCGCTGGCCATACCCACAGGCTAGGCCGGTCGGCCCTGGTGGGGGCGGTTCCTGTGCGGGTCGGTCAGCCCCGGTCGGGCAGCCGCTTGGCCGGCCGGTAGACCGACACGGTCGGTTCGTCGGCCATCCAGAACCGCCACGGGTGGTCGGCCGCTCGACGTAGGCCGACGCGCGGCCCGGTCCCGACCTCGCCGGGTGGATGAGGTGCGCTGGGAAGGGTCAGGGTCAGCGCTCCCTCCTCGAGGAAGACGCCGTTGCAGCTCAGGTCGATGCCGAGCGCCTGGCACAGCCGGGCTGGGCCGCGGGCAAGGTCCCGGTCGGGGCCGTTGCTCCGTCGGGCGCGTGCGAGCTCCAGACCCTCGATCACCTCCCCCGCCCTCAGGAGTACGGCGGAGGCGTGCCCCTTCTCCCCCACGACCACGTTGCAGCAGTAGTGCATGCCGTAGGTGAAGTACACGTAGAGATGTCCCGGATCGCCGAACATCACCTCGTTGCGCGCGGTGGGGCCGCGGTAGGCGTGCGAGCCGGGGTCGTGCTCCCCGGCGTACGCCTCGACCTCCGTGAGCCTGACCGCGACGGCGCCCTCCTCGGTCTCGTGCCGCAGGACCGCGCCGAGCAGGGTCGGCGCAACCTCGAGCACCGGCCCTGACAGATGGTCAGGCAAGCCAGGCACGGTGCTCCGACACGGCCGCACGTACCTCGGCGAGCTGCTCGGTGACCCGGTCCGACGCGGTGCCGCCACGACCGGACCGTGATCCGATCGAGCCCTCCACGGTGAGCACGTCGCGGACGCCGGGGCGCAGGTGCGGAGAGATCTCGGCGAGCTGCTCGTCGGAAAGCTCGTCGAGCTCGCACCCGAGCTCCTCGCACCGGCGCACGCAGGCGCCGGCGAGCTCGTGGGCGACGCGGAACGGCACGCCCTCTCGCACCAGCCACTCCGCCACGTCGGTCGCGAGCGAGAAGCCCTGCGGGGCGAGCTCGGCCATCCGCTCGGTCCGGAAACGCAGCGTCGCCACCATGCCCGTGAAGGCCGGCAGGAGCACCTCAAGGGTGTCGACGGAGTCGAAGACCGGCTCCTTGTCCTCCTGGAGGTCGCGGTTGTACGCCAACGGCAGCGCCTTGAGGGTCGCCATCAGCCCGGTGAGGTTGCCGACCAGCCGACCGGCCTTGCCGCGGGCGAGCTCGGCGATGTCGGGGTTCTTCTTCTGCGGCATGATGCTCGACCCGGTGGAGTACGCGTCGTCGAGGTCGACGAAGCCGAACTCCTTCGTCGCCCAGAGGATGACCTCCTCGGCCTGCCGGGACACGTCCACGCCGACCATCGCGAGCACGAAGGCGAGCTCCGCCACGAAGTCGCGGGCGGCGGTGCCGTCGATGGAGTTCGCGCTCGACTCGGTGAAGCCGAGCTCGCGCGCGACCTGCTGCGGGTCGAGACCGAGCGAGGAGCCTGCGAGCGCACCCGACCCGTAGGGCGAGTCGACGGCGACCCGTGCGTCCCAGTCCCGGACCCGGCCCACGTCACGCAGCAGCGGCCAGGCGTGCGCCAGGAGATGGTGGGACAGCAGCACCGGCTGGGCGTGCTGGAGATGGGTCCGGCCGGGCATCGGCGCCCCCAGGTGCCGCTCCGCCTGGTCGGCGAGGGCGTCGACGAGGTCGAGGACCTGACCGGTGATGACGCGGGCGTGGTCGCGCAGGAACGCCTTGAACAGCGTCGCGACCTGGTCGTTCCGGGACCTGCCCGCGCGCAGCCTGCCGCCGAGCTCGGCGCCGACCTCGTCGATCAGCAGCCGTTCGAGGGCGCCGTGGACGTCCTCGTCGGACTCCGCGGCCACGGCCTCGCCCGACGCCACCTTCGCCGTCAGCGAGTCGATCCCCTTCAGTAGGCCCTCGAGCTCGCCGTCGGTCAGCAGCCTCGCCCGGTGCAGCACTCGGGCGTGCGCCTTCGACCCCGCGAGGTCGTACGGCGCGAGGCGCCAGTCGAAGTGGGTGGACTTCGACAGGGCCGCGAGCTCGTCCGAGGGGCCGCCGGCGAAGCGTCCGCCCCACAGGGCCCCGGAGATGGTCTTCGAGTTCTCGCTCACGTCGTCCTTCGTATCAGGTGGTCTCGGCCGGCTCGTCCAGCGTGGTCAGTCGGTGCCGAACTCCATGGCGGCGTGATCCAGGGCCTCGTCGTCGAGGGCGCCGGGCTCGACCGGGTTCTCCGCGATCTGGTCCGCGCCGCCCGGCTCGAGCGCGCCCAGCAGGTTCCCGTGCTCGACCAGCACGTGCCCCTGGTCCTGCGGCTGCAGCGCGTACATCTCGAGCTTGGATCGGGAGTCGGCGATGTCGAGGTTGCGCATGGTGAGCTGGCCGATGCGGTCGGTGGGGCCGAACGCGGCGGACTCGACGCGCTCCATGGAGAGCTTGTCGGGGTGGTAGGAGAAGGCCGGGCCCTCGGTGCGGACGATCGTGTAGTCCTCTCCCCTGCGCAGCCGCAGCGTCACCTCGCCGGTCACAACCGAGGACACCCACCGCTGGATGGCCTCGCGGAGCATCAGCGCCTGCGGGTCGAGCCAGCGGCCCTCGTAGAGGAGGCGGCCGAGTCGACGGCCCTCGGCCGTGTAGCTGGCGATGGTGTCCTCGTTGTGGATCGCGTTGAGCAGGCGCTCGTAGGCGATCCACAACAGCGCCATGCCGGGCGCCTCGTAGATCCCGCGGGACTTCGCCTCGATGATGCGGTTCTCGATCTGGTCCGACATGCCCAGCCCGTGACGGCCGCCGATGGCGTTGACCTCGTGGACGAGCTCGACCGGGTCGTCGTACTCCTTGCCGTTGACGGCGACCGGGCGGCCCTGCTCGAACCGGATCGACACGTCCTCGGGGAGGATGTCGACCGAGGGGTCCCAGAACTTCACGCCCATGATCGGCTCGACGGACTCGAGGGAGACGTCGAGGTGCTCGAGGGTCTTGGCTTCGTGGGTGGCGCCCCAGATGTTGGCGTCGGTGGAGTAGGCCTTCTCCTGGCTGTCGCGGTAGGGCAGCCCGCGCTCGGTGAGCCACTGGCTCATCTCGTTGCGGCCACCGAGCTCGTGGACGAACTCGGCGTCCAGCCAGGGCTTGTAGATGAGCAGCGCGGGGTTGGCCAGCAGGCCGTAGCGGTAGAACCGCTCGATGTCGTTGCCCTTGAAGGTCGAGCCGTCGCCCCAGATGTCCACGCCGTCCTCGTGCATCGCGCGCACCAGCATCGTGCCGGTCACGGCGCGGCCGAGCGGCGTGGTGTTGAAGTAGGCGCGGCCGCCGGAGCGGATGTGGAACGCTCCGCAGGCGATGGCCGCGAAGCCCTCTTCCACCAGCGCGCGACGGCAGTCGACGGCTCGGGACAGCTCGGCGCCGTACTGCAGTGCTCGGTTCGGCACGCCGGAGATGTCGGGTTCGTCGTACTGGCCGATGTCGGCGGTGTAGGTGCAGGGGACCGCACCCTTCTCGCGCATCCAGGCGACGGCCACCGAGGTGTCCAGGCCGCCGGAGAACGCGATGCCGACGCGTTCGCCGACCGGGAGGGAGGTCAGGACCTTGCTCACGTGAAGAACCTTCTCTGTGGTGGGTGAAAAGTCGATCTTGTGGTGGGGGTTCGTACGGTGTTGTGGGACCAGGCCGTCAGGGACGAGGACGCTGCCCACACCGGGGTCATGGTCATGTGGCGGGCGAGGTGTGGTGGTTCGCCAGAGCCAGCAGCTTCTGGACGAGGGCCGCTCCCCCGTCGGGGTCCCGGCTGATCACCAGGACCGTGTCGTCCCCGGCTACCGTGCCGAGGATCGAGGCGATCTCCGCCTTGTCGAAGGCCGACGCCAGGAACTGTGCGGCGCCGGGCGGCGTCCGCAGCAGCGCCATGTTGGCCGAGGAGTCCGCGGAGACCATGAGCTCGCTCAGCAGGCGGGCAAGCCTCGCCTCGGCCGCCCCGCTCTCCCCGGCGGGCCTGGGCGTGCGGTCGCCTCCCTCGGCAGGGACCGCGTAGACGAGCGCGCCGCTGGGGATCCGGACCTTGACCGCGTCCAGCTCCACCAGGTCGCGCGACAGGGTCGCCTGGGTGACGCTGACCCCGGACCGGGCCAGGAGCTCGGCGAGCTCGGTCTGCGACCGGACCGCGTGCTTGCCGAGGAGCTCGACGATCAGCTGCTGCCGGGCGGTCTTGGTCATGGGCACCGTGCCCGCGCCGTGCACGCCATGGGTCATCGCGGCACCTCCCGCTCCTCGAGCAGCCAGGTCAGCAGGGCCTTCTGCGCGTGCAGGCGGTTCTCGGCCTCGTCCCACACCACGCTCTGCGGTCCGTCGATCACCTCGGCGGCGATCTCCTTGCCGCGGTAGGCCGGCAGGCAGTGCAGGACGACTGCCCCGGCGGAGGCCTTCGAGAGCAGGTCCGGCGTCACGGAGTACGGCCGGAACGGCGCGTCGCGCTGCTCGGCCTGCTCCTCCTTGCCCATCGACACCCAGGTGTCAGTGGCGACGACGTCGGCGTCGGTGACCGCGGCGACGGGATCCGGGTCGTACGACGCGGAGCCGCCCGTCGTCGCGGCGATCTCCCGTGCGCGGGCGAGCACGTCGTCGTCCGGCCCGAAGCCCTGGGGTCCGCTGACTGTCACGTGCATCCCGGCGGTCGCGCCACCGAGGAGGTACGAGTGCGCCATGTTCGAGGCGGCGTCGCCGAGGAAGGTCAGCCGGCGCCCCGCGAGGCTGCCCTGGTGCTCGATGACGGTCAGGAGGTCGGCCAGCACCTGGCACGGGTGGAACGAGTCGGTGAGGGCGTTGACGACCGGGACCCCGGCGTACTCGGCCATCTCCTCGAGGCTCGACTGGTGGAAGGTCCGCCACACGACGGCCGCTGCCTGTCGGCCGAGGACCCGGGCGGTGTCGGCGACCGACTCCCGCTGCCCGACCTTTGCGAGTCGGGCGTCGATGACCATCGGGAAGCCGCCGAGCTCGGCGATGCCGGAGGTGAACGACGCCTGGGTGCGCAGGGTCGGCTTGTCGAAGAGGATCGCGACCGTCTTGGGCCCCGCCAGCGGCCGGGCCTTGTACGGGTCGGCCTTCAGCTCGGCCGCGAGCGAGAGGACCGCCGCCTGTTCCGCGGGGCTCAGGTCGTCGTCGCGCAGGAAGTGCCGGGTCATGGTCCCTCCTCCTCGAACGCCTTGTCGAGGATCGCCGGCCAGGCCTTGACGAACGAGGCTGCCTGCTCGTCGGTGAGGACCAGCGGCGGTGCCAGGCGGATCCGGTCGGGCGCGCAGTCGTTGATGATGAACCCGTGCTCGAGGGCCGCGGCGGTGGCCCTCGCCGCGACCTGCCGCGCGAGGTCGATGCCGATCAGCAGGCCGGCCTGCCGGATCTCGGTGACCCGGTCGTCCCTGAGCCCGTCGGCGAGCAGCGTCCCGACCTTCTGGACGTGCTCGAGGAGGTCGTCCTTCTCGATGGTGTCGATGACGGCGAGGGCGGCCGCGGCGGCGACCGGGTTCCCGCCGAAGGTGGTGCCGTGGTTGCCCGGCTGGAGCAGCGTGCCGTGCTCCCCCACGGCGATGCAGGCACCGATCGGGATGCCACCGGCGAGCCCCTTGGCGAGGGTGACCACGTCGGGTGTCACGCCGCTGGCGGTGTGGGCGAACCAGGCGCCGGTGCGGCCCATGCCCGTCTGCACCTCGTCGAACCACAGCAGCGCACCGTGTGCCTTCGTGATCTCGCGCGCCGCCTGCAGGTAGCCCTCCGGCGGTACGACGACGCCGGCCTCGCCCTGGATCGGCTCCACGACGACCGCGGCGGTCTCGTCGGTGACGGCTGCGGCAAGGGCGTCGGCGTCGCCGTACGGGACGAACGTCACGCCGGCGGGCAGCGGCTCGAACGGCTCGCGGTAGGCCGCCTTGGAGGTCAGCGCGAGCGACCCCATGGTGCGCCCGTGGAAGCTGCCCTCCGCTGCCACGACGTGGGTGCGGCCGGTGCGGCGGGTCAGCTTGAGCGCCGCCTCGTTCGCCTCCGCGCCGGAGTTCGCGAAGAACACCTTGCCTTCGACGCCGAGCAGCGAGAGCAGCCGCTCGGCCAGGGACACCTGGGGCTCGGTGGCGAAGAAGTTGGAGACGTGCCCCAACGTCGACAGCTGCTCGGTCACCGCGGACACGAGGGCGGGGTGTGCGTGCCCGAGGGCGTTCACGGCGATGCCGCCGAGAAGGTCGAGGTACTCGTTGCCCTCGGCGTCCCAGACCCGGGCGCCCTCACCGCGGACGAGCACCGCCTTGGGCTTGCCGAAGGTGTTCATCAGGGCGTGGGCGTACCGCGCCTGCACGTCCTCGCTCGTGATGGTCGTGTGCTCGCTCATCTCACTTCGCCTTCCTCAGCGCCGTCCGGATCCTGGTCTCCACGCCGGGGAGCACCTGGGTGCCGACGCCTTCGTCGGTGAAGATCTCGAGCAGCACGGCGTGGGGCTCCCGGCCGTCGACGACGGTCGCGCGTGGCACTCCCCCGTTGAGGGCGTCGAGACACGCCTGCATCTTCGGGACCATCCCGCTCGCCAGGGTCGGCATCAGCTCGGCGAGCGCCTCGGGGCTGATCTGCCCGATGACGTCGTCGCTGTCCGGCCAGTCACGGTAGAGCCCCTCGACGTCGGTCAGCACGAGCAGCTTCTCGGCGCCGAGGGCCGCGGCGAGGGCACCGGCCGCGGTGTCGGCGTTGACGTTGTGCACAACGCCGTTCCGGTCCGGTGCGACCGAGGAGATCACCGGGATCCGACCCGCGTCGATCAGGTCACGAACCGCCTCCGGGCGGACGCTCTCGACCTCTCCGACGAGGCCGAGGTCCACCTCCTCACCGTCCACCATGGTGCGGGTCGCCTTGGCGGTGAACAGCCCGGCGTCCTCCCCCGACAGCCCCACGGCGAGCGGCCCGTGCTGGTTGAGCAGCCCGACGAGCTCACGGCCGACCTGTCCGACCAGGACCATGCGCACGACGTCCATCGCCTCCGGCGTCGTCACACGCAGCCCGCCCCGGAACTCCGACTCGATCTCGAGCCGGTCGAGCATCTTGCTGATCTGGGGACCGCCGCCGTGCACGACGACGGGCCGGAAGCCGGCGTAGCGCAGGAACACGATGTCCTCGGCGAAGGCCCGCTTGAGACCCTCGTCGGTCATGGCGTTCCCGCCGTACTTCACCACGATCGTCTTGCCGTGGTACCTCTTCAGCCACGGCAGCGCCTCGGCGAGGGTCGCCGCCTTCTCCGTGGCCTGCTTCCACTCGTCCGCGCTCTTCCCGGTGGAGAGCGTCGTTTCGGGAGACTCGTTCATCGGCAGTGGGTCCTCAGCTGGAGTAGGCAGAGTTCTCGTGGACGTAGGCATGGGTGAGGTCGTTGGTCCACACCGTGGCGCGGGCGCCACCGGCCTTGAGGTCGATGGTCACCGAGACGTCGCGGCCGCTCAGGTCGACGAGCTCCGGTGACTCGGCAGGCTCCGAGGAGCGGCAGACCCACACGCCGTTCATCGCGACGTCGAGGTCGGCGGGGTCGAAGCTCGCTGACGTGGTGCCGATCGAGGCCAGCACGCGGCCCCAGTTCGGGTCCTTGCCGAACACCGCGGCCTTGAACAGGTTGCTGCGGGCCACCGAGCGGCCGACCTCGACCGCCTCGTCCTCGCTGGCGGCGTTGAGGACGGTGATCGCTATCTCGTGGTCGGCGCCCTCCGCATCGGCGAGCAGCTGCATGGCCAGGTCGGTGCAGGCGCGGGTGAGGGCCTCGGTGAAGTCCTCGAGCGTCGGGGTGATCCCCGAGGCGCCGCTCGCGAGCAGGGTCACGGTGTCGTTGGTGGACATGCACCCGTCTGAGTCGAGCCGGTCGAAGCTCACCCGCGTCGCCGCCCGCAGCGCCTGGTCGGCCTCCGCGGGGGTGATCTTCGCGTCCGTGGTGAGTACGACGAGCATGGTGGCGAGCTGGGGGGCGAGCATGCCGGCGCCCTTGGCCATGCCGCCGATCGTCCAGCCGCTCCCCTCGACGGTGACCTGCTTGCTCACCGAGTCGGTCGTCATGATCGCCTCGGCCGCGTCGGGACCGCCCTGGGCGGAGAGCGTGGCGGCGCAGGAGTCGACCCCGCCGAGGAGGACGTCGCGGTCGTTCTTCAGCCCGATGAGCCCCGTGGAGCAGACGACCACGTCGATCGCGCCGACGCCCAGCGCCTCAGCGGTCTTCTCGGCGACGGCGTGGGTGGTCTGGAAGCCGTCCGCGCCCGTGTAGCAGTTGGCACCCCCGGAGTTGAGGATCACGGCACGCACGATGCCGTCCTTGACGACCTCCTGGCTCCACAGAACCGGGTTGGCCTTGCACCGGTTGGACGTGAACACGGTGGCGGAGGAGTGCTCGGGGCCGTCGTTGACCACGAGCGCCATGTCCTTGGCTCCGGTGGTCTTCAGGCCTGCGGCCACACCGGCGGCGCGGAAGCCCTTGGGGGCGGTGACGCTCATGCGGGGCCCCCGCAGAGGTGTGAGCGGAGCGAGCAGCTTGGTGGGACGGACTTCATGCTGATCCTTCGGGAGAGGAGGGGGCGGGCTGGGTGGCGGGTCTGACCTCGTGGCCCGATCGTCGCCACGCATCGACGGCAGGCTCGGCCCGGTCTGCAGGGACGAGGATCCAGTCGGTGTCGAAGGTCGAGACCGTGAAGACGGGGATCTCGTCCTCGGCCAGCGGCAAAAGGAGCGTGCTGAGCACGCCGGTGAGGCCGAGGTCCAGCGGCCCTTCGACGGCGAAGGCCGTGAAGGGACCAGCCTGTCGAGCCTTGCGCGGAACGCCGGCCTGACCGCAGACCAGGGAGGTCTCCGCGGCGGTCGCCGTCACCGAGAACAGCGTGCCGGAGACCGCCCAGGCCGGGAGGTCGGCCCCCGGGCCGAGCCGGACGACCGCCAGGTCCTCGTCGTACTGGAGGAGCGTGTGGCTCACGGCGCGAGCCCCACTGTGGTGAGCCCGGTGGCCTCCGGCAGGCCGAGCGCGAGGTTCATGCACTGGACGGCGGCGCCACCGGTCCCCTTGGCGAGGTTGTCCACCGCGCCGACCGCCACGAGCCGACCCGCCGCGTCGTCGACGGTGACCTGGACGTGCACGGAGTTGGAGCCGAGGACGGACTTGGTCTGCGGCCACTGTCCCGCGGGCAGGAGGTGGATGAAGGGCTCCTCGGCGAACGCGAGCTCGTAGACGGCGTACGCCTCCTCCGCGGTGACGCCCTGGCGGACCGGTGCGGAGCAGGTGGCAAGGATGCCGCGCGGCATGGGGACCAGCAGAGGGGTGAACGAGACCCGCACGTCCTGGTCGGTGAGGCTGGAGAGGTTCTGGGTGATCTCGGGCGTGTGCCGGTGGATGCCGCCGACGCCGTACGCGCTGGCCGACCCCATCACCTCGGAGCCGAGCAGGTGCGGCTTCGGGGCCTTGCCCGCGCCCGACGTTCCCGAGGCGGCGACCACCACCACGTCTGCGGGGTCCACGATCCCCGCGGCGACCGCCGGCGCGATCGAGAGCGTCGAGACCGTCGGGTAGCACCCCGGCACGGCGATCCGGGTCGCCTGGTGAGCGCCGGGCGCTGGTCGCCGAGCTCGGGGAGGCCGTAGGGCCACGACCCGGCGTGCTCGCCCCCGTAGAAGCGCTCCCACTCGTCCGCGTCGGTCAGCCGGAAGTCGGCGCCGCAGTCGATGACCACGCAGCTGTCGGGCAGCGCCTTCGCGATCTCGCCGGACTGCCCGTGCGGCAGACCCAAGAAGACCACGTCGTGCCCGGAGAGCACCTCGACCGTGGTCTCCTCGAGGACCCGGTCCGCGAGAGGCACGAGGTGCGGCTGAAGCTTTCCGAGCAGCTCGCCGGCGTTGGATCCGCCGGTCAGCGCCCCGATCTCGACGGAAGGGTGACCGAGGAGCAGGCGGAGCACCTCACCGCCGGCGTACCCGCTGGCACCCGCGACGGCGACCCGGTAGGTGGACTGGGACGTGGACTCGGTCGGCATGCGCATGACCATACAACATCATGCATGGTCATGCGTACCCAGGTCAGGACCGGTGGACTGCTCCGTGCCGCTCTGCCGCGAGCGCGACCGCCGCCTCGCGGGCCTCGGCCACCTCGGCGTCGGTCAGGGTCCGGTCGGGGGCCCGGAAGCGCAGGGCGAAGGCCAGCGACTTCTTCCCCTCACCGATCTGCTCGCCGGTGTAGACGTCGAACAGGCGAACCGACTCGAGGAGCGGGCCGGCGCCTTCTCTCAACGTCTCCGCCACCGCCCCTGCCGAAACAGTGGTGTCCACCACGAGGGCGACGTCCTCCTTCGCGACCGGGTAGGTCGAGAACCTCGGACCTGGTACGACGGTCACCGCGGCGCGCATCAGCGCGTCGAGATCGACCTCGGCGACCGCCGTGCGCGCCGGAACCCCGTAGGCCTTGCACACCTTCGGGTGCAGCTCGCCGCCATGGCCGATCACGGCCCCGTCGAGCAGGATCTCCGCGCAGCGACCGGGGTGCCACGGGGCATAGGTCGCGGCACGGACCTCGACCTCGGTGCCGAGGTAGCGGGCCAGCCGGCGCACCGCCTCGAGCGCGTCCGCCCACGACGCCGGGCGCCCCTTGCCCCACCATCCGGACGGCTCCCGCTCCCCCGCGAGCACGACGCCGACGTGAAGGGGCTGGTCGGGAACCGCGGCCTGGAGCTCGGCCCACTCGTCCTCGCTGGGAGGCCGGTCGACCCCCAGGATCGGGGCCGGCCCGGCACCGGGGCGAGGCAGGTACACCGGCGCCTGCTCGAACAGCGCGACGTCGCCGATCCCTCGTCCGACGTTGCGGGCCAGCGTCTTGAGCAGGCCAGGGACGAGCGTGGTGCGCAGCACCGGCTCCTCCTCCGACAGCGGGTTGGCGATCCGCACGGTCGCGCGCCGCTCGTCGTCCGCGTCGAGGCCGAGGGCGTCCCAGTCGGCGTCGCCCACGAACGGGTAGGTCAGCACCTCGACGTACCCGGCGCCGGCGAGCGCGAGACCGGCGCGGCGACGCAGCCGCTGCTCGCGCGTCAGGCCGCGGCCGGCCGGCGCGGTCGGGAGGACGGAGGGGACCTGGTCGTAGCCGACGATCCGGGCGACCTCCTCGACGAGGTCGTACGGGTCGTTGATGTCGGGGCGCCACGACGGCGGGGCGACCGTCAGACGTCCGCCCTCCTCCACCACGGTGCACCCGACGGCACGCAGGTGCAGCACGACGCCGTCGGCGTCCATCGCGATCCCGGTGACCTGCTCGGGCAGCTCGGCCGAGATGGTCACGGTGCGCCCCTCGGGCGGGCGCCCGACGTAGGTCACGCCGTCGGTGACAGTGCCACCGCCGTGCTCGACGAGGAGCTCGGCGACCCGGTCTGCCGCGTAGGCGGGGAGCAACGGGTCGACGCCGCGCTCGAAGCGCTTGGACGCCTCGGAGGGCAGCTTGTGGCGGCGTGCGGTGCGGAAGATCGACACGGGTGCGAAGTGGGCGGCCTCGATCACGACGTGCGAGGTCTGGTCGCCCAGCTCGGTCTCCTGGCCGCCCATCACGCCGGCGAGGCCGATCGGGCCGCGGTCGTCGGTGATGAGCAGGTCCTCGGGGTCGAGGTCGCGGGTCACGTCGTCGAGCGTGGTGAGCCGCTCCCCCGGCTTCGCCCGGCGGACGACGATCGGGCCGGACAGCTTGTCGCCGTCGTAGCCGTGGATCGGCTGGCCGAGCTCGAGCATCACGTAGTTGGTGACGTCCACGGCCAGCGAGATGGGTCGCATGCCCGCGAGCTGGACCCGTCGCGCGAGCCAGCGCGGGGTCGGCGCGGAGGGGTCGAAGCCGGTGACCGTCCTGGTCGCGAAGACCGGGCAGCCGTCCTCGGCCTCGACCCGCACCGGGTAGCCGGAGTCGCTCGGGGCCGGCACCTCGCGCGCCGCAGGGTCACGGAACGGCACGCCGTAGGCGAGGGCCGCCTCCCGTGCGAGCCCGCGAAGCGAGAGTGCGTAGGCGCGGTCCGGGTTGATCTCGAACTCGATGACGTCGTCGCGCAGGTGGAGCAGAGCGGTCGCGTCGTCGCCCGGCTTCACCGACGCGTCGGAGTCCAGGCGCGGGTCGAGCACCAGGATGCCGCCGTGGTCGTCGCCGATGCCGAGCTCACGCGTCGAGCAGATCATGCCGTCCGAGATGTGCCCGTAGGTCTTGCGCGCGGAGATCGGGAACGGTCCGGGGAGCACGCCACCGGGGAGGATCACCACGACGAGGTCGCCCACCTCGAAGTTGAGGGCTCCGCAGACGATTCCGCGGCCGCCCTCGTCGTCGTTGTGCTCGGGCCCGACGTCGACCCGGCACCAGCGGATGACCTTGCCGTTCTTCTGCGGCTCCTCCTCGATGGAGAGCACGCGGCCCACGACGAGGGGCCCTTGGATGTCGGCGCCAGGAGCCTCGAGCGCCTCGAGCTTGAGGCCCAGGGCGGTCAGTCGATGGGCCAGGTCCGACGCGGTCACGTCGGCGGGCAGGTCGACGTACTCGCGCAGCCAGGAAAGCGGGGCCCGCATCAGATCTCCATTCCGAAGGGCAGGGTGAACCGGACGTCGCCTTCGACGATGTCGCGCATGTCCTCGATGCCGTGGCGGAACATGAGCGTGCGCTCGAGGCCCATCCCGAAGGCGAAGCCGGAGTAGGTCTCGGAGTCGATGCCGCAGGCGGTGAGGACGCGCGGGTTCACGACACCGCAGCCGCCCCACTCGATCCAGCCCTCACCCTTGCAGGTGCGGCAGTCCTCGACGGCCGGCGCCTGGCCCCGGCAGACGAAACAGACCAGGTCGACCTCGGCGCTCGGCTCGGTGAACGGGAAGTACGACGGCCGGAAGCGTGTCGTTATGCCCTCGCCGAACATCGCCTCCGCGAAGTGGTCGAGGGTGCCCTTCAGGTGGGCCATCGAGATGCCCTTGTCGACCACGAGGCCCTCGACCTGGTGGAAGACCGGCGTGTGCGTGGCGTCGAGCTCGTCGGTGCGGTAGACGCGGCCGGGGCAGATCACGTAGATGGGTGGCTGCCGGGTGAGCATCGTGCGGGCCTGCACCGGCGAGGTGTGCGTGCGCAGCACCAGGCCGCCGTCGGCGGGCTCCAGCCAGAAGGTGTCCTGCATGGTGCGCGCCGGGTGGTCGGGACCGAGGTTCAGCGCGTCGAAGTTCAGCCACTCCGCCTCGACCTCGGGGCCCTCGGCGACCTCCCAGCCCATCGCGACGAACACGTCCGCGATGCGCTCCTGGATCGTGGTGAGCGGGTGCCGCGCGCCCTGAGTCTCACGGTCCCAGGGCACGGTGACGTCGACCGCCTCGTCCACGAGGATGCTGGCCTCGTGCTCGGCCTCGAGCACGTTCTGCCTCTCTGCGAGGGCCTTGTTGACCGCGCCTCGCGCCTGGCCGACCCGCAATCCAGCCTCCTTGCGGGCCTGGGGCGGGAGAGCGCCGATCTCGCGGTTCGCCAGCGCCAGCGGTGACCGCTCCCCCGCGTGGCCGAGCCGGACCTCCTTGAGCTCCTCGAGGCTGCTCGCGCCGGCGATGGCCGCGAGCGCGGACTCGCGCATCGCGTCGACCTCGTCAGCACGCAACGGCGTGACCTCGACGGGGTCGTAATCGGAGTTCGGGCCCGACATGGCTACCTTTCACGAGAGGGCGTAGTGGGGTTGCACGCTCAGTCTAGGAAGTGCCCGAAGCCCGGGGCGAACCGGTTTGCAGCGCGGACCGGCGCTCAGTCGGCGCGGCGGTCCTCCTCCGGCCACATGACGGTGATCCGGGCGCCGCCGGTGGGCGCGTCGCCGATCTCGATGACGCCACCGTGAGCCGTCACGAGACCGTGCACGATGTACATCCCGAGCCCGGAGCCGCCGCGGGTGCCGTGCTTCCAGAACTTCGTGAACACCCTGCTCCGGATCTCGGGGCTGATGCCCTCCCCCTCGTCGTCGACGTGCATGCGCACGCCGGTGAACGGGTCGTCACCGCTGAGCGGCTGGAGGGTGATGCGGACGACACCCTCGCCGTGCCGGACGGCGTTCTCCACGAGGTTCGTCACGACCTGCACGAACTTGTCCGGGTCCGCGAAGACCTGCGGCAGGTCCGGGACGGCCTCGAGGACGATCTCGCGTCCGGTGCCTGCCCTGACCGAGGCGAGAACCCGCTCCACGGCCTGGGTGAAGTCGATCGAGCGGGGGTAGAGCGAGAGCCGGCCCGTGTCGATCCGCGCCACGTCGAGCAGCTCCACGATGAGCCGGCTGAGCCGGTCGGCGTCGGAGTTGACGGTGCTGAGCATCAGCTTCTTCTGGTCGTCGTTGAGCCGGTCCCAGCGGCTCAGCAGGGTCGCGACGAAGCCCTTGACCCCGGTCAGGGGCGAGCGCAGCTCGTGGGCCACGGTGGCGACCAGGTCGGAGCGCTCCCGGTCGAGTCGCTCACGGGCCCGCGACGTGCGCAGGCACACGACCGCACCAGCCGTGGGCCCCTGCCTGGCCTCCCGCTCGATGCGCACGGTGAGCAGCAGCTCCGTGCCGTCGGAGAGGAACCAGGACTGCTCGGGGATCCCGGAGCGCAGACGCGGGCCGCCGTACAGGTCGACGGTGGAGAACCAGTCGTTGCCAGCCTGGTCCTGGAGGGCCACGACGTCCGCCAGCTGCTTGCCGACGCCGTCGCCGACACGCAGCATCGTGCGGGCGGCAGCGTTCATCGCCGTGACCTGACCCGTCTCGTCGGCAAAGACAACGCCGTCCGGGATCGCGTCGAGGCTCACCGGCTCGACGAGTTCTGTGTGGTGCGACACAGCGACCAGGCTAGACGGTGTGGCCACTGGTGGCGACCAGCGATTCATCGCGTGGCATGTCGATGGGCGCGAGCCGAGGCGTACAGGCACACCGCGGCGGCCGTTGCGAGGTTCAGGCTCTCGGCCCTGCCGTGGATCGGGATGCGTACCCGTCGGTCGGCCAGAGCCGAGATGTCGTCGGGGAGGCCCCACGCCTCGTTGCCGAACAGCCAGGCGGTCGGCCGGTCGAGGATGCCCTCGTCGAGCGCGTCGTCGAGGTCGGTCTCGCCCGCGCCATCGGCGGCGAGCACCTGGTACCCGCGGCGCCGGAGCTCGGCGACGACCTCGGCGGTGTCCGGCTCGATCGCGACGCCCACGTGGAAAAGGCTGCCGACGCTCGCGCGGACCGCCTTGCCGTTGTACGGGTCGACCGAGCTGCCGGTCAGCACGACCGCTCCGGCGCCTGCCGCGTCGGCACACCGGATCACGGTGCCGGCGTTGCCGGGATCACGCACGTCGGCGCAGACGGCGACGAGCCTCGCTCCCGTGACCGGCTCGGCCGGGAGTACGTCGGACAGCGGCCGGTCGAGGAACCGGCAGACGGCCACGAGGCCTTGGGGGTGGACGGTCTCGGCCAGGGAGGCGAGCCCGGCCCCGTCGACGAGGTGCCAGGCGACGCCGTCGGCCTCGGCGCGCTCGAAGATGTCGGGATGTGAATCCGCGGCCCCAGGGACGGCGAAGACCTCCGCCACGCAGCCGGGGAGGTCCAGGGCCTCACGGACCGCCTGGGGTCCTTCCGCCAGGAAGAGCCTGTTCTCGGCCCTGGAAACACGTCGGGCGAGCCTCCTTGCCGCCTTCACCCGTCCGCTCTTCACCGAGAGCAGCGGGGAGTCGGCAGGGAGACTCGCCATCGACGGTTGGTTGCTGTGACCGGCGGTCAGGCAGACGCCTCGGCCTTGGCCGCGTTGACGTCGGCCGGCACGTTGGCCTTGGCCAGCTCCACCAGCGAGGTGAAGGTGGCGGCGTCGTTGACGGCCATGTCGGCGAGGATCTTGCGGTCGACCTCGACGCCGGCGGCCTTCAGGCCCTGGATGAACCGGTTGTAGGTCATGCCGTTGGCGCGGGCGGCAGCGTTGATGCGCTGGATCCACAGCTTGCGGAACTCGCCCTTCTTGGCGCGACGGTCACGGTAGCTGTAGACCAGCGAGTGGGTGACCTGCTCCTTGGCCTTGCGGTAGAGGCGCGAGCGCTGACCGCGGTAGCCGGACGCGCGCTCGAGGGTTACCCGGCGCTTCTTCTGGGCGTTGACCGCCCGCTTGACGCGTGCCACTTCTTAACTCCTTGATGCTTGCAACGTTTGGGGCTCAGCGAGGTGACCGGCAGGTCACTTGCCGAGCAGCTTCTTGACCTTCTTGACGTCCGCCTTGGCGACGTCCTCGGTGCCGGCGAGACGGCGGGTGAGGGTCGACGGCTTGTGCTCGAGCAGGTGGCGACGGCCGGCCTTCTGCCGACGCAGCTTGCCCGAGCCGGTCACCTTGAAGCGCTTGCTCGCACCGGAGTGCGCCTTCATCTTCGGCATTGCTTGTCCTTCTCGGTTGGGCCCGTCCGTGCGGACGGGCCGGGTGTCACATGTCTGGGTCGAGGTTCTCCGAGCGGCGGCGCGGCTTCTTCGGCTCAGCCGCCCCCGCGGTTGCCCCGGCGGAACGCTCGGCGTGCTCGGCGGCCTTCTCGGCCTCGCGCTCGGCGGCCTTCTCGGCCTTCTCGGCCTTGACCTCCGCCTTGGCCTCGGACTTCTTCTTGTGAGGCCCGAGCACCATGATCATGTTGCGGCCGTCCTGCTTGGGCGCCGACTCGACGAAGCCGAGGTCGGTCACGTCCTCCGCGAGACGCTGCAACAGCCTGAAGCCGAGCTCGGGACGGTGCTGCTCACGACCGCGGAACATGATCGTGATCTTCACCTTGTCGCCCTGGCGGAGGAAGCGCACGACGTGACCCTTCTTGGTCTCGTAGTCGTGCGCGTCGATCTTCGGCCGGAGCTTCATCTCCTTGATGACCACGTTCGTCTGGTTACGACGGGCCTCGCGTGCCTTCTGCGCGTTCTCGTACTTGAACTTGCCGTAGTCCATGAGCTTGCAGACCGGCGGACGCGCGGTCGGGGCGACCTCGACGAGGTCGAGGTCGGCTTCCTGGGCGAGCCGGAGGGCGTCGTCGATGCGGACGATGCCGACGGTCTCGCCGTTCGGGCCGACGAGCCGGACCTCGGGTACCCGGATCCGGTCGTTGATGCGCAGCTCTGTGCTGATGGGTCCTCCTGGGGTGGGTCTAAGGGGGCTGACCTGCCGCACGGAGTCCGCTCATGCTGGGCATGAAAAAAGGCCTCCGCTCGACAACAAGCGGAAGCCAGCCTCGCCGCGAAGCCGGCAACACGGTTCTCACCGTGGCACCAGGCTCCACGCCTGGCGAGGGGTGCAGCGCCACGGACTTCACCCGTGAGGCCGAACCTCTCGCGACCGGACCCGACGACTCATTCGTCGATGCGGGTGGGAGAGTTGATCTCCGCTTGTCAGATCTCAGAGCTGATCAACCATCTGCATGCTCCGGTTGTTCCCATCCGGACTACACAGACAGCCGATCGCCTGGATCGGTCCCGTAAAGGGTAGCAAGAGAGTGCCGCCGAACGCACATCAACGCACCCGTGAAACCCTGGGCGCATGTCCGAAGCCATCACCCCCGGCAGTGCACCCACCTCGCGCGACATCGCCGACGTCCCCGCCCTGGAGATCGTCTCGACGGCGGCCCTGCACCTGATGAGCTCCGCCGCGGTCAACCTCGGGCTCGCCGAGGACCTTCCGGACCACGTCGACCTCGACGAGGCGCGCACGCTGATCGAGGCGCTGGCCGGGCTGGTCACCGCGGCTGCTCCCCGACTCGGTCACCACCACGCGGCGCCTCTGCGTGACGGGCTCCGTAGCCTTCAGCTCGCCTTCCGCGAAGCGTCCGAGATCGAGGACGCCCCCGGCGAGGGGCCGGGCGAGAAGCTCACCGGGCCGGTGCGTCCCCAGCGTCGCTGAGCCGCGCCCAGGCCCACCGGCCACCGGTCTCCACGAGCCGGTAGCCCTCCGCGAGCGACCGGAGGTCCTCCCCCTCGATCACCAGCAGGGTCGGGCCCGCCACGTCCACGAGCAGGGCGGCCGCGTCGTCCTGCAGCGCAGCCTGCGCCGCCTGCCGCGCGGACACCGGCACCGGTCGCGCCTCGGGGTTCCAGCGTCCCAGGGGCTCACTGCCGGTGAACGCCAGCAGCGCGAGACGCCCGTCCTTGCCGCGCATGAGCACGGTCGCCATGTCGGAGGTCTTGTCGTGCGCGAGCCCCTGGTCGTCGTACTCCACCTCACCGAGCACCGCGACGACGGGCACCAGCAGGCGGCTGTCCTGGAGCACTGCCACGGTCTGGCGGTGCAGGTCCTCAGGGTCGGCGGAGTAGGCCGACATCGCAGCGGCGACCTCGGGGGCCACGGCTCCGTCGTCCCCGGCGAAGCCCGGGTCAGGGATAGAGCGCATCCGGACAGTCTGCCAACTTGCCGCAGCCGTTCCTTCCGTGGGTGTGACAGGCTGGTCACGTGGGTTCGTTCGACAGCATCACCTGGCAGGCGCTGACCGTCATCCTGACCGTGGCGGGGCTGGCCGGCACGGTGCTGTTCTGGCGGTTCCGTGGACCCGTGGCAGGGCTGCGCATGCTCGCCGTGGCGCTCCTGCCGGCGGCGGCCTACCTCACGGGGACGCTCCGGCTGGTCTGGGAGATCGGTGACGCGGTCGTCTCCTGGGCCCTCCGCCTGACCTTCAGCCCCAGTGTCTGGCTCGGACTCGGCATCGGCCTCTTCGCGGTGCTGCTGTTCGGGCTCGCCGGCATGCTCCGGCGCCGCGGCGTCGGTGCGGCCCCGCAGGCGCCTGAGCAGGCGCTGCCGGGAACCGCCTCGCGCAAGCCGGCCAAGCCACCGCGTACGACGGCCGCGTCCTCGTCGCAGGATGACGACATGGCGGACATCGAGGCCATCCTCAAGAAGCACGGCATCACGTGACCCACCCGGCACTCGAGGAGGAGACCGGACCCGAGTCCTGGCGACAGCGGGTGGCCGACGTCGCCGGGCTGGTGGTCCAGACTGCGCTGGCGAGGCAGCCGACGCTTGGTCGAGGCCGCCTGGTGTGCGTGGACGGTCCGGCCGGGTCGGGCAAGTCCACGCTGGGCCGGGCGATCCGGGAAGCGGCGTCGAGGCACGGCAGCTCCGACCTGGTCCACCTCGACGACCTGCTCGACGGCTGGGATGGGCTGGACCAGGTGAGCGCCACCCTCGAGCGCGACGTCCTCACCCCCCTCGCACAGGGGCGGCCTGGCCGGTACCGCCGCTACGACTGGCACCAGGAACGCTTCGCCGAGGAGCATGTCGTGGCGCCCGTCGACCTCCTCGTCGTCGAGGGAGTCAGCTCGGGCGCGTCGTCGTACTCCTCCTGGATCACCACGCTGGTCTGGGTGGAGGCGCCCGCCGACGTCCGCATCGAGCGAGGCATCGCCCGGGACGGGCAGGCACTGCGGCCGCAGTGGATGCGGTGGATGGCCGGCGAGGAGGCGCTCTTCGCCCGCGAGCGCACTCGGGAGCGCGCCGACGTGGTCGTCGACGGCACAGGTGCTGCGGAGACGACCGCCCTGTCATGAGCCGCGGATGCGTCGGCAGTGGAGGAAAGTCGGCCGGGCCGGCGGCGTGGGCCAGAGCGCGAGTCACCTGTCCACGTGTGAGTCCTGCCGCAGCTCTCGCCGAGCCTCGGCGGCGCCCTGGCGTTTCCCCACCCTGAACACCCAGTAGACGAGCAGCAGCGCCACAAGGAGTCCTGGCAGCGCGACCAGGACTATCAGCAGCAGCTCGGTGGGGCCGAGGTTCATGGTCAGGCTCGTGAGTCCCGGATACATAACGGAAAAGTATCTCCTCTCTGCACCTTTTCTCCCCATGACCCGGCGGGCGTTCTCGCGGGGTGTCTCACGAAGATGCGGGCGAAGCGCCGTTGGTCGATGGATATGCCCGGACGAGGGGTGGCGTCAGCGGCGGCGGCTACCGGCTCCGGCGCCGCCGCTCGAGAAGACGAACATGAGTCCGAGCACGTAGCCGAAGTCGTACCAGTTCCCGTCGTTCCTCACCTCGTAGATGTTCACCGTGTCGGTGAACAGCGAGACGATGAACGTGATGGGCAGGATGAGCCCTTGCCACAGGCCCTGCCAGAAGCCTGCAGGGTTGGCTCCGGCGCCCGACTCGGGGTTGGCTCCGGCTGCGCAGGCTGACAGCACCAGCGCCCCGGCGACCAGCGCCGCGACGGCGAGCAGCGACTTCTTCCTCATCTCTTCGACCTCCCCCGTGTTGTGGCCAGTCCCCCGCCGGGCCAGGACGGGGTCGGGCGCACTCTCTCGACGCGACGCTTGATACCGAGCAGCATGGCACGCTGCATCGCTCTGTCCCCGAAGCCGAGGGCCGAAGCCAGCCATCTCGCCGCGCGGTTGTCCGGGTTCAGCTTGACTCGGGTCCGCACCACGAGCCGGGTCCCCGCAGGAACCGCCCGGAGCGCGAAGGCCCAGCTGCAGTCGATGTAGAACCGCGGCGGCGCGGCGTCGGGGTCCACCTCACGACCGCTGAGGGTGCGGGAGCTGAAGAGGACGAGTACCCGCTCCGGCTCGCAGATCCGGACGGTCCAGGCGCCGGTGGTCTCGTCGCAGCCTGGGCCGTCGAGGAGGACCTGGCCCACGGCGATGTGCTGCTCCTCGGGCAGAAGACGCTCCGCGCTGGACCTACGGCCGCGCAGCCCCTCGGCATCGCACCACCAGGGCATGTCGGCGTACCAGCCGCCACGCCCGTAGCCCGCCTGGGCCAGCCACGGCCAGACCTCTGACACGAGGCCCTCGATGGTGACAGCCCGGGTGTCCTGCCACGACACCCACGGCAACAAGGCGTCGCCGGCGAGGCGGACACGTCCCTCCTCGATCGTCGCGCCGGAGGTACGCAGCCGCGGGTCGACGAGACCCACGAGGGCGTTCGCGGAGTACTCCCCCGCGACGAGGACGGCGTTGGACGCGCTGCGGAGGGTGTCGAGCCACATGCCTCCACCGTGGCGAGGTCGCCGCCTCCAGGAAAGGGCCCTAGGTCACTGGCCGGATGACTCGCCCGGAGCGATCCTCGCCGCGTAGTCGGTGAACCGCTTCGCCACGGTGAAGCCTGTCCTCTGGTAGATCCCGAGCGCGCCGGTCGGGTTCTCCGAGTCGACGTCGAGCGACGCCTCGTCGAAGCCGGCGCTCCGGTACTCACGCAGGGCATGGGCGAGCAGCGTGCTCGCGAGACCGCGCCCGCGGTGCTCCCGCAGCGTGCCGACCTTGCCGACGTACGCCTCGCGCCTGCCCGTCATCTGGTGGTACGCGTCGTACTCGTTGGTCTGGACATAGGCGACGACCTCGCCCGGCTTCGCGCAGTCGACCACGACGAAGCTCAGCTCGGGCCGGAAGTTACGGCTCTCGGTGACCCACTGCTTCCACATCGACTCGGTCCACGGCGTGAAGTCGGGGTGGTCCACGAACGCGGCGTTGTGGGCGACATGCATCGCTGCGGCCAGCGAGTCGTCGTACCGCCGCAGCTCGAGACCCTCGGGGACCAGCGCGGGCGTCTGCGGCAGCTCGGACAGGTCGGCCCGCATCACGAAGCTCCACCGGTCGGGGGTCAACCCGATGCCCGCCATGAGCTCCGCCTGGGCGGTGTTGTCGGTCAGCCCGCGCAGGGTCAGCAGCGCCTCGAGCTCCGGGCAGCGCTCGTCGTGGGCCTCGACCGCCCGCGTCCGCATCCGCGAAGCGAGCGCGGAGCCGATGCCCCGGCCGCGGTGGTCGGGCCGCACGCCACCGTCGAGGTGGATCTTGTGGACATCCCCTGCCCCCGAGCGCGGGTAGACGTTGAAGTAGCCGACCATCTCCTGGCCGAGGAAGGCACCGACCAGGTCCTTGCCGACCTCGATGTCGGGGTTGGCCATCTCCTCGGCGAGGTCCGCCTCGTTGTAGTGCTCGCCGGTCTGGTCGACCTTCTCGATCTCGGCGAGCAGGAGGTTCCAGGCGGGGATGTCGGCCGTGTCCAGGCCTCGGAATGCGATGTCCACGCGTTGAGGTTAGGGACTCCCCACCAGGTGCGCACCCGGATTACGTGGCCGGCGGAACGTAGCCGGTGGGCTCCTCCCCGAGGTCGACGATCGCGGCCACCGGTCCACCGCCGTCGGGGCCCTGGTGTGCGGCCGAGACGGAGACGAAGACCGCCGGGTCCCCGGTGACCGCTGCGGTGACGCCGCCGACGCACGCCTTGATCTGGCGGTGCCAGTGGACGTCGGAGTCGTCCAGCATCGCGTTGCGCCGACCGTGGACGGTGCCGTCCTGGCTGACCTCGCACTTGAGGAACACGTTGACCAGGCGACCTTGGAGGTCGGTGTGGTGCGGGCGCTCGGGAAGGTCGAGGCCGGCGTCCTTGATCGCCTCCCAGATCCCGTCCTGGTCGAGCGCGTCGCGCATCACGGAGTGGCCGATCCGGTAACGGCCGCCGACGCCTCGCGCGTTGCCGACCACGACGACCTGCGCCTGGTCGAGCTCCACGCCGCTCGAGCAGGAGGCCACGCTGGAGTACAGCGAGCGGTCGTGCATGACCTGCTCGTCGGTCGGCATCTCGATCTCGCCGAGCGCCACGGCGATGCCGAGCGCGGTGCAGCCGTTGGAGAGGTCCATCGACTCGTGGGTGTGCTCGGTCCACACCGTCTTGCCGCGGCTCTTGGCGTCCCGGATGGTGTGGATCGTGAGCAGGGGCGTCTTCGTCTGCACGTAGTGCACGTCGGCGGGGTCGGTGATGCCGGCCCGGTCCATCGCCTCCTTCACGGCGTCGGCGACCTTCTGCACCATCTCGACCCGGCCGATCTCCTCCGGCAGCAGCCGCTCGCTCATGGCGAAGCCGACGGTCAGACGAGGCTCGTCCGTCGCCGGCGCCTGGTCTGCCGGCACGGTCGCGAAGACCGTCGCATGGGGGCTGATCACGCCGTCGGTGCCTCCGGACCAGACGATCGGGATCTGCTTGACCTCCTCGGCGCTGCGCGTGCCCTTCGCCACGAGGATCTCCCTGAACGCGCGGTCGGCGATGATCCGGGTGTAGTCGTTGACCCCGCCGTTGCCCTCGGTCTTCCCGATCACCGCGATGACCCGGTCGGCGTCGAGGACGCCCTCGTCGATCAGCTCGCCGAGTCCGCTGGCGTCCGAGACGCTGAGGATCGGGACCTTGCGTACCTCGATCGGTTCTGGCATCCGTGGGCTCCTGTCTTTGATTGGGTTGTGGGTCGGGGTCAGTGGTGTCTCGGGTCGGGAGGCTCTGGCGGTACGACGACCGTCCCCGCGACGCCGTCGACAGCTCCTGCGATGTTGGCGAGGTTCGTGATCACGGCGTAGCGGCCACCGCGCTCCACGAACCGGCAGGCGGCATCGACCTTGGGCCCCATCGACCCGCTCGCGAAGTGCCCCTCCGCCGCCTTCGCGCGCAGCTCGTCGGATGCGATCCGCCCGATCGGCTCGGCCTCGGGCGTGCCGAAGCGCAGGACCGCCTGCGGCACGTCGGTGGCGATCACGAGCACGTCGGCCTCGACGGTGCGGGCGAGAAGGTCTGCGCCGAGGTCCTTGTCGATGACCGCCTCGACGCCCATGAGGCTGCCGTCCTCGCCGCGGACGACCGGGATGCCGCCGCCACCGTTGGCCACCACGACGAAGCCGGCGCCCACGAGTGCGGCCACCGCCGGTGCGTCGATGATCTCCAGCGGCTCGGGTGAGGCGACCACACGTCGCCAGCCCTTGTCGCCGCGGTCCTCCCACGTCTCGCCGTGCTCGACCAGGACGTCGGCCTCCTCCTTGGGGAGGAAGCGCCCGATGGGCTTGGTCGGTGTGACGAAACCCGGGTCGTGCGCGTCCACGCGGGTGCGGGTCACGACCGCCGCCGTCAGGCGTCCCGAGCCGTGCGCCGCGAGTGCTGCGTCCAGAGCATTCATCAGGATGAAGCCGAGCGTGGCCTGGGTCTGCGCGCCGCACCAGTCGAGAGGGACCGGGGGTACGACGGTCGCGGCGAGCTCGTTCTTCACCAGCAGGTTGCCGACCTGGGGACCGTTGCCGTGGGTGATGACCACCTCGACGTCCTTCGCCACCAGGTTCGCGACCTCCGACATCGCCACCGTCGCGGCCTCGATCTGGTCCTCGGACCGGGCCCTCCCGTCGGGGGAGGTCATCGCGTTGCCACCCAGGGCGAGCAGGACCCTCACAGCCAGTCCACCTCCGCGGCCGTGGCTCCTCCCGCGAGCCGGGCGTAGCCGGGGCCACGGTCGAAGAACGGCTCGTCGGGGCGTTCGGAGCGCATCTTCTCGCGGAGGCGGTCGCTGGCCTCCACGTCGACGACCGGGGCGTCCGACGTACCGCGCACGAGCGTGCCGTAGTCGGCCTCCGCGCTCGCCACGGACACCTTGCCCCACAAGACGTCGCGGGCAACCTCGTCGTAGGGCCGGTCGAGCGGGTCGCCCCACCCACCGCCGCCGGTGGTCCGGATCCGGATCACCTCACCGGCCTTCACGGGCTCGGCGTCGGCAAGGGCGTCGACCTCACGCTCGCCGGGGCCGCCGGGGTCGATCACGACCTCGAACGGCTTGCCCGCCTTGCCGCCCTTCACGCCCCAGCAGGACAGGATCGAGCGGTCCGCGATCGACATGAAGTGGGCGTCCTCGAGCATCCGGATGTGCTTCTCGTAGCCGAGGCCCCCGCGGTACCTGCCGGCTCCCCCGCTGTCCAGGGCTAGCCCTAGTCGCTCGACCACGAAGGGGAACCGTGACTCCGAGAACTCGGTCGGCAGGTTCCGGGAGTCCGGCACCACGTGGATGGTGTCCTCACCGTCGGCGTAGTAGCGGCCACCCGAGCCGCCGCCGAGGACCTCGCGCATCAGGTACGGCGCGCCGTCCCGGTCACGCCCGTAGACGCCCGTGTAGCGGATGGTCTCCTGGTCCGCGGGCATCCGGCCGTCGACGGCCTTGGCCACCACGCCGGCGAGCACGCCGAGCAGGCGCAGGATCACGAAGGTGCGGGCGTTGGTCGGCGCGGGGAACTCGGGGGTCAGCAGGGTGCCCTTGGGCGGGAAGCGCATCTCGATCAGCGGAACAACCCCCTCGTTGACGTCGAGCTCGGCCATCCGCTCCGGGGTGTCGGCGAGGTTGCGCAGGATCGGCGCGAGCCACTTCTTGAGGAAGTTGCCGTCTGCATAGTCGCCGCAGTGGTTGATCGGACCCTTCGCCTGGGGAGCGGTGCCGTGGAAGTCGACGACGAGCCGCTCGCCGCCGGGGTCGTCTGCGCCGGTCCTGGTCAGCGTGATCCGCTGGGTGTGGAGCCTGGGGTCGTCGACACCGTCGTGCTCGGCGTAGTCCTCCCAGACGTAGGTGCCCTCCGGGATCTTCGACAGGATCTCGCGGCGGAACGTGGCCGTGGTCTTGTCGAGCACGGCGTCGAAGCAGGCCTCGACGGTGTCCTTGCCGTAGCGCGCGAACAGCTCACCCATGCGGCGGGCGCCCATCAGGCAGGCCGAGCACTCGGCGTCGAGGTCGGCCGCGAGGGAGTCGGGCATCCGGGAGTTGCGGGTCATGATCTTCAGTGCCTGCTCGCAGGGCACGCCCTGGTCCCAGAGCTTGATCGGCGGGACCATCAGCCCCTCCTCGAACACGCTCGTCGCGTTGCTCGGCATCGACCCCGGGACCGCGCCACCGATGTCGTCGTGGTGGCCGAAAGCCTGGACGAAGGCGACGACCTCCGGCCCGTTCCCGCTGTCGTGGAAGACCGGCGCGGTGACGCACAGGTCCGGGAGGTGCCCGATGCCTCCCTCGGACAGGTAGACGTCGTTGTGGAAGAACACGTCTCCGGGCTTCATCGTCTCGATCGGGTAGTCGCGCACGACGGGGTGCACCAGAGCCGAGTAGGACCGGCCGGTGAGCTTGCGCAGGTGCCGGTCGTGGATGCCCGCGCGGTAGTCGTGGGCGTCCCGGATCATCGGCGAGCGGCTGGTCCGCCCGATCGCCGTCTCGACCTCGAGCTCGATGGAGGCGAGGTAGCCCTCGACGATCTCGACGAGCACCGGGTCGGGCGCCGCCTGGTCGGTGAGCCGGTACGGCGTCACCTGCCGCGCTGCCTCGGGCTGCCGGTCGGACGCAAGGCCGGTCATGACGCACTCCTCGTGATCAGGAGGTTCCCGAAGGTGTCGACCTTCGCTGTGAACCCAGGGTGCAGGGGCACGGTGGAGCTGAACTCCTCGAGCACCGCGGGGCCCTCGACCACGTCGCCGGCACCGAGCCGGGACCGGTCGTAGACGGGCGCCTCCACCCAGTCCTCGAAGAACACCTGACGTGACCCGGTGCGGGCACGCTCTGCGCCCGACCCGGGCGCGATCTCCTGGGTCTCCGGCTTGCGGATGGGGCCGATCCCCGTGACGCGCAGGTTGACCCACTCGACCTCCTGCCGCGGGTCGTCGCGGAAGTCGTAGCCGTAGAGCGAGCGGTGCTCGTCGTGGAAGCGGTCGGCGACCGTCTCGAAGGCCCCCTCGTCGACGTCCCCGTCGGGGACCGGGACGCGCACCTCGTAGGCCTGTCCGAAGTACCGCACGTCGGCGGTGCGCTCGAAGACGCGTTCCGGGGCCGGGAAGCCCTCCCGTGCGAGCGCCGCGTCGGCCTTGGCCGAGAGGTCGTCGTAGGCCGACTGCACGGCGTCCGGTTCGAGGTGCGAGTGTCTGGCCACCGCGGTCTGCACGTAGTCGTTGCGCACGTCGACGGTCAGCAGCCCGTACGCCGAGAGGTTGCCGGGGTTCGTGGGCACGAGCACACCCTCGAGGCCCAAGATGTCGACGAGCCGGCATGCGAGCAGGGACCCGGAGCCACCGAAGGTCACCATCGTGAAGTCGCGGACGTCGAGGCCGCGGTTGACCGTGATCTGGCGCAGCGCGTTGGCCTGGTTCCACGCGGAGATCTCGAGCACGCCGGTGGCGCATGCCTCCGTCGAGAGCCCGAGCTCCTCCGCGAGCTTGGTCATTCCGGCCGCGGCGACCTCCCGGTCCAGCGGCACCTCCCCCCCGAGCAGGTGGGGCGGGATCCGGCCGAGCAGCAGGTGCGCGTCGGTGATGGTCGGCTCGGTCCCCCCGGTGCGGTAGCACATCGGACCCGGGTCGGCCCCGGCGGAGCGCGGACCGACCTTGAGCGTGCCCTCCGGGGAGACCCAGGCGATGGAGCCGCCGCCGGCGCCGACCGTGACGACGTCGATCATCGGGATCTTGCTCGGGTAGGCGCCGATGTGCCCTTCGGTGGTGAGGGTCGGCTTGCCGTCGATCACGACGGTGACGTCGGTCGACGTACCGCCGCCGTCGCAGGTGACCACCTGGGGGAACCCTGCCTTCTCGGCGACCACCGCAGCGCCGAGCGCGCCTGCCGCGGGACCGGAGAGGACGGTGGTGATCGGCTGGTGGACGACCTCTTCGGCGGAGAGCACGCCGCCGTTGGACTTCATGACGTAGAACGGCACCGCGGCGTGCTCGACGAGCGTGCCGAGGTGGCCGGCGATGTTCGCGACGTAGCGGCGGATGTTCGGCTTGACCGCGGCGTCGACGAGGGTGGTGACGCTGCGTTCGTACTCGCGGTACTCCCTGAGCACCTCGCTCGAGATGGACACCGTGGCCTCGGGGTGCTCGCGGAGCAGGACCTCACGCATGGCGCGCTCGTGCTCGTCGTTGGCGTAGGAGTGCAGGAAGCAGACCCCGAGCGTCGCGATCCCCTGGTCGCGGAACCAGCGGGCCACCGCGACCGCACCCTCCTCGTCGAAGGGCCGGATCTCGGACCCGTCGACTGCCAGCCGTCCGCCGACCGTCTTCACCCGGTGGGCGGGCACGATCCGTTCGGGCTTCACCCAGAAGTAGGAGTTGCCGTAGCCGTCGGGGACCGACTGCCGGGCTATCTCGAGCATGAACTCGTAGCCCTCGGTGGTGATGAAGCCGAGGTTCTCCACCTTGCCCTCGAGGAGCTTGTTGGTGGCCACGGTGGTGCCATGGCTCACCGCGCTGATCGACTCCCCGCCGAGACCGAGCGCGTCGAGGACCTTGTGCACCCCAGCCATGAAGCCCCTTGCGGGGTCGTCGGGCGTGGACGGAGTCTTCGTCGTCGCCATCTCCCCCGAGTCCTCGTCGACGGCCACGACGTCGGTGAACGTGCCACCGGTGTCGATGCCGATGCGGATCCTGCGGTTGTGCGTGCTCACTGCTGCTCCGGGGTGAGGTCTGGGCGTCGGTCGCCGACTCGGGTCGCCTGCTCGAAGGCGTAGGCGATCTCGAGCAGGCGCCGTTCCTGGTTGGGCGCGGCCACGAGCTGGATGCCGACCGGCCAGCCCTGCGCGGTGAACCCCGCGGGGACGGAGATGGCCGGGCAGCCGGTGGCCGTGATCAGGTACGCCGAGCGCATCCAGTCGAGATAGGTCGCCTGGTGCTCGCCGTTGATGGTCGAGGGGTACTCCTCCTCGACGCTGAACGGTGGGACCTGGCTGACCGGCAGGGCGAGCAGGTCGTACTGCTCGAAGAACAGCCGCATCCGATCGCCGAGCTCGGTCCGCAGGTGGTAGGCGCGCGCGACGTCCTCGCCGCTCAGCCCCTCCCCCGCGCGGATGTTGTCGGCCAGCGAGGGCTTGAAGCCGTCGGGGTCCTTGGCGAGCATCTCGCCGAAGCCGTGCCAGAACTTCCAGGCGCGCAGCGTGCGGAAGGTCTCCTCGCCGGGACCCAGGTCGGGATGTGCCCGGCTCACGGCCGCGCCGGCGTCGGTGAGGACAGCCGCCTGGGCCTCGACGACCTCGGCCACGGCATGGTCGACGGTGAAGGCGCCGCCGAGGTCGGTCGTGAGCGCCACGCGGAGCCCCCGGAGCCCCCTGATGTCCCCGCCGAAGGGAGCGGCGAAGGTGCTGCCGGAGGTCTCGAGTGCCTGTGGCGTGCGTGGGTCGGGGCCGGCCATGACCGAGAGCAGCAGGGCGAGATCCGCCACGTTGCGGGCCATGGGGCCCGCCACCGAGAGGGTCTCCCAGGCGTTGTCCGTGGGCCAGCTCGGCACCCGGCCGAGGCTCGGGCGGAGCCCCACGACGTTGCAGAACGAAGCCGGGTTGCGCAGGGAGCCGCCCATGTCGCTGCCGTCGGCGAGCGGCACCATGCCCGACGCGAGCGCGGCCGCGGCGCCCCCGCTCGAACCGCCGGCTGACCGGCTGAGGTCGTAGGGGTTCGCGGTCGTGCCGAAGATCAAGTTGTACGTGTGGGAGCCGGCGGCCCACTCGGGCACGTTGGTCTTGCCGATGACGACGACACCCGCAGCACGCACCCGCTCCACGACCAGGTCGTCGGCATCTGGGACGTGGTCCGCCTTCAGCGGCGAGCCGTAGGTCGTGCGCCACCCGGCGACCGCGTGGGTGTCCTTGAACGCGAACGGCAACCCGTGGAGCGGGCCGGTCGACTCGCCTCGGGCGGTTGCCTCGTCGGCGGCGGCGGCCTGCTCGCGAGCCCGCTCGAGGTCGAGGCTCACGATCGCGTTGACCCGCGGGTTCACCGCCTCGATCCGGGCCAGGTGCAGGTCGAGGAGCTCGCGGGCGGAGATCTCCCGCGAGTGGACGGCCGCCGCCATCGTGCGGGCCGTGCTGAAGATGTCGATGTGTGTCATGGCTGCCTGCGTCAGCGACGCCGTCGCCCTGCGATCCAGGCGCCGACGAGAACCCCCGCGAGCGCAGAGCCGGCGCCGGCGAGGACGCCCAGGACGAATCCGGGCCCGGACGGAGGTGCCGCGGCTTGTGGGGCGGTGAAGACCTGGCCCGCCTGAGGTCTCGGTGCCGGCGCGGTGGGCGTTGCAAGGGTCGGGGCCGCCTCGAGCCCGGGCACGGGGGCGACGGGTGCGGCGACTCCCGGCGCGGCGCCGAGAGCGGCGCCACCGGTCAGCGCCGCGTCCACGTTGCGGAAGAACTCCTCGGCCATCTTCTTGGACACGCCCGTGAGCATGCGCTGGCCGACGCCGCCGATCATCCCGCCCACGGTGGCGTCGGCGTCGTAGGACAGCTGGGTGCTGCCGTCCGGCCCCTCGACGAGGTTCACCCAGACCTGCGCGCCGATCGTCCCCGGCGCCCCTGCTCCCTGGGCGTGCATCACGAAGGAGTCAGGGTGCTGGTGGTCGCTGAGGCGAACCTGGCCGTCGTACACGCCCTTGATCGAGCCGACACCGGCGGCGACCGTCATCTTGAAGGCGTCGTCACCGAGTGCCTCGAGGCGCTGGCAGCCGGGGATGCTCTGGACGAGCACCGCCGGGTCGTTCAGCGCGGCCCATACGGCGGCGCGGTCCGCGCTGAGCGTGGACGAGCCTGAGATCTTCATCGGTCGCTCTCCTGGTGCTGTGGGTGCTGGTGCGTCCGGCGGAGGTGGAACAGCTCGCTCGGCGAGATCGGCATGCGCCGGATGGGGATGCCCTCGGCGTCCTCGATGGCGGAGGCGATGGCCGCGGAGCCGGGGATCACGCCCGCCTCCCCCGCGCCCTTGACCCCGATCGGGTTGAGCGGCGACGGCGTCTCGAGGTGGTCGATCTCGATGGTCGGGACCTCCGAGGCGTAGGGCATGAGGAAGTCCATGTACGACGCGTTGAGCAGCTGCCCGTTCGGGTGGTACTCCATCCGCTCGTAGAGCGCTCCCCCGACGCCTTGGGCGACCCCGCCGTGGATCTGCCCCTCGAGGATGAGCGGGTTGATGATCGTGCCGCAGTCGTGGACGACGCAGTAGCGCAGGATCCTCACCTCCGCCGTCTGCGGGTCGGTCTCCACGACGACCGCGTGCATGCCGTTGGCGAACGTGGACCGGATCGGCGAGTAGAAGTCGGTGCCCTCGAGCCCCGGGGCGTCGCCGGGGTCGACCGGCGCTCGGCTGGGGTCCGCCGCCGACGCGAACTGGGTCGCTCGCTGCGCCGCCTCGTCGAAGGCGTAGCGCAGCGGGTTGGACAGGACCGCGACCGCGCCGAGGTCGATGGTCGGCGCGCCCTCGGAGGCTCCCTTGACCCGGACCTGACCGTCGACGATCTCGAGGTCGTCCTCGGCGGCCTCGAGCGCCTCGGCGGCCACCTTGAGCGCCTTCGCGCGGACCTTTCGGGCCGTGAGCGCGACGGCGCTGCCGCTCATGACCGCCGTTCGCGAGGCGAAGGTGCCGACGGCGTACTTGAAGCGCCTGGTGTCACCGGTGGTGACCCGGATCCGCTCGAACGGGACACCGAGCTCGTCGGCGACGATCTGCGCGAGCATCGTCTGGTGGCCCTGGCCCTGGGTGGTCAGACCGGTGGAGACCACGACCGAGCCGTCGGTCTCGACGCGCACGTGGCCACCTTCGTACGGGCCGACCCCCGTGCCCTCGACGTAGCAGGCGAGCCCGATCCCTACCGTGCGGCCCTCGGCACGGGCCTGCTCGCGGAAGGCCTCGAACTCGTCCCAGCCCACCAGCTTCTTGAGCTTCTCCAGGGAGGACGGGAAGTCGCCCGAGTCGTAGATCAGCGCCCGGCCGTCCTGGAAGACCAGCCCCTGGTCGTAGGGCATCTCCTCGGGGTGGATGAAGTTGCGCTCGCGGACCACCGCCCGGTCGAGGCCGAGGTCGTCGGCGATCGCGTCCATCGTCCGCTCCATGACGAAGCAGCCCTGCGGCCGGCCCGCGCCCCGGTAGGGCGTGACGATCACCGTGTTGGTGTACAGGCTGGTGAACTCGACCCGGTAGACACCGGGCTTGTACGGCCCGAGCAGCTGGGTCGAGGTGATGATCGGGACGATGAGGCCGTAGGGCGTGTAGGCGCCGTTGTCGTGCCAGAACTTCACCGAGAGACCGAGCAGGCGGCCGTCGTCGTCGTACCCGACCCGCACGTGGTGCAGCTGCCCGCGCTCGTGAGCGCTGGACACGAAGTGCTCGCGACGGTCCTCGGTCCACTTCACGGGGTGGTCGAGCCGGACCGCCGCCCAGGGCACGAGGACCTCCTCGGGCCAGGGGTGCACGATCTTCACGCCGAAGCCGCCGCCCACGTCGGGGGTGACCACCTCGACGCGGTCCACGGGCAGCCCGAGCTTGGCCGCCACCGCCTGCCGGACGCTGGTCGAGGTCTGGGTCGAGCTGTGCACCAGGAGCGAGCGGTCGTCGGCGTCCCACTGCGCCAGGACACCCTTGCCCTCCATGGGCATCGAGGCGCTGCGCTCGATGGCGAGGTCGAGCTCGAGGCGGTGCGGCGCTGCGTCGACCGCGGCGTCGGCGTCCCCGGTCTCCTGGACCATCACCGCCGCGACGTTGCCCGGGACGTCGTCGTGCACGAGGTTCTCCGCGGCACGGGCCGCCTCGACACCCACCACCGCCGGCAGGAAGTCGTACTCGACGGTGATGCGGGCGGCCGCGTCCTCGGCGATGTAGCGGTTCTCGGCGACGACCATGGCGATCGCCTCACCGACGTGGTTCACCTCGCCGTTCGCGAGTGCGTACGGCGTCCGCCCGTGGGTCAGGGTCGGGTGCGGGATGAGCAGCGGCAGCGGCTCGGCCACCCGGCTGCCGGTGTCGGCCTCGAGGTCCTCGTAGGTGTAGATCGCGACGAGGCCCTCGACGTCGAGCGCGTCCGTGACGTCGATGTCGACGACGCGCGCGTGCGCGTGCGGGCTCCGGACGAAGGCCACCTCGTAGGCGTCGTGTCCGAGGTCGTCGAGGTAGCGGCCGTTGCCGGTGACGAGACGGGGGTCCTCGCTGCGCGGGATGCGCGCGCCGAACAGCTTCGTGGTCACTCCTCACCCCCGGTGGTCGAGCCCGTCACTCCGGCGGTCGAGCCCGTCGAGACCCGCAGCTCGGCGGCGCGCTGCACCGCGGCGACGATGTTCTGGTAGCCGGTGCAGCGGCACAGGTTCCCGGAGATCGCCTCCCGGGCCTCCTCGGCGCTCGGGTCGGGGTTCTCGTCGAGGTAGGCGGTGATGGTCGTGATGAAACCGGGAGTGCAGAAGCCGCACTGGAGCGCGTGGCAGTCCTGGAACGCCTGCTGTACGGGGCCCATCCGGCCGCCCTCGTCGCAGCAGCCCTCGACCGTGGTGATCTCGGCGCCCTCGAGGGACACCGCGAAGACCAGGCAGGACCGGGTCGGCGCGCCGTCGACGAGGACCGTGCAGGCACCGCAGACGCCGTGCTCGCAGCCGACGTGCGTCCCGGTCAGCCGGAGGTCGTGACGCAGCGCGTCCGACAGCAGCCGCCTGGCCGGGATCTGGAGGTGGTGAGGCGTGCCGTTGACGGTGAACGAGACGGGGACCAGGGTCTCGGTCATCACGCCACCTGCCGTCCGCGGCGGGCGGCCACAGCCGCTGCCTGCGCGTCGTCGAGCACCCGCGCTGTCAGCACGTGGGCGAGGTGGCGGCGGTACTCGGCGCTGGCGTGGATGTCCTCCTCCGGGTCGATCGCGGCATCGACGAGCTCGCGCACGGACTCCTCGGCGAAGCCTCCGCCGGTGCCGCGGACCGCGGGCGTCAGGTCGACGAGGACGGGACCCGGCCCGACGCTGATCAGCGCCACCTTCGCCCCGGTGACGGCGCCGTCGGGGTCGGTGCTCACCAGGGCACCCACCCCGCACATCGCGTAGTCGCCGCGGCGGCGGGCCAGCTCGCGGAACGCCGACCCGCTGCCGTACGGCGGACGGCGGAACGTCGCGGCGACGGCGAGCTCGTCGACCGCCGTCGCCGACTCCATCGGGCCCACGAAGAACTCCGGGGCGGCGACGGTCCGGGTCCCGCGCACGCTCCGCAGCTCGACGGAGCCGTCGAGGAGCATGAGCACCGCGGGCATCTCGGCCGCCGGGTCGGCGTGGACGATGCTGCCGACCGTCGTACCCCTGTTGCGGATGGTGGGGTGGGCGACGTGGGCCAGCCCCTGCGCGAGCAGGGGGACGGCACGCCGGGCGCCCTCGTGGCGCTCGACGCTCCGGTGCCGTGCCATGGCACCGACCCGGACCACGTGCTCGTCCACGTCGACCCGGTCGAGACCCGGGATGTGGTTGATGTCGACCAGGTGCTCCGGGGCGGCCAGCCTCATCGACATCAGCGGCACCAGGCTCTGGCCGCCCGCGAGAACCTTCCCCGACCCGCCCAACGCCGCCAGCAGCTCGACTGCCTCGTCGACGGTGCCGGGACGGTGGTAGGTGAACGGGGAAGGCTTCACGGGTCTCCTTCTGCTGGGCTGGGACTACGAGTCGCGGCGTTGCTGGCGCTCGTGCGGCGGGATCTCCTCGTCCTCCTGCACGCCCGGACGCTCGACCACGATCAGGCTGGTGTCCTCCCTCAGGTCCGGAGGAGCCACGGCGCGGGCGAGGTGGTAGCCGGCGAGGGTGACGATCGTGCCGAGCGCGATGCCGGAGAGCTCGAAGTTGTCGGTGATCTTCAGCGAGGTGTTGCCGATGGCGATGATGATCCCGGCGGCCGTCGGGACCAGGTTCACGGGGTTGGCGAAGTCGACCCGGTTCTCCTTCCAGATCTTGGCGCCGAGCAGGCCGATCATTCCGTAGAGCACCACCGTGATGCCGCCGAGCACTCCGCCCGGGGTGGCCGCGACGACCGCGCCGAACTTCGGCGAGAGGCCGAAGAGGATCGCGACGCCCGCTGCGACGAAGTAGGCGGCGGTGGAGTACACCCTCGTGGCCGCCATGACGCCGATGTTCTCGGCGTAGGTGGTGGTGGGCGAGCCACCGACCGCGCTGGCGATCATGGTGCCGACGCCGTCGGCCCCGATCGCCTTGCCCATGACCGGGTCCAGGTCGCGGTTGGTCATCTCGGCGACCGCCTTGACGTGGCCGGTGTTCTCCGCGATCAACGCGATCACGGCTGGCAACACGAGCAGCACGAACCCGACCGAGAAGCTCGGCATGTGCCAGCCGACCGCGTCGAGGTTGCCCTGGACCGTCTGGTTGCCGGTCAGGCCGTCGGGGGTGTGCGGCGGGAAGCCGAACCAGTCGGCGGCCTTCACGCTCGCCCAGCTGATCCGGTCATGCGGCTCGACCTTCTGGGTGGCGGAGTTCAAGGAGTCGATCTGACCGAACATCAGGTCGAACAGCCAGGAGATCAAGGATCCGAAGATCAGGCCGAGGAAGATCGCGATGCGACCCATGAAGCCGCGGGCGCCGACGGCCACGACGATCACGAAAGTCATCGTGAGCAGGGCGACCCACTGGTCCTGCGGCCAGTAGATGTCCGCGACCACCGGGGCGAGGTTGAACCCGATCAGCATCACGACCGCGCCGGTGACAACCGGCGGCAGCACCGCGTGGAGCACACGGGTGCCGGCGAAGTGGATCGCGACGCCCACGAGCGCGAGGACCGCGCCCGCGATGAGAATCGCGCCCGTGACGTCCTGCGGCCCGCCCTCCTGCGCGTAGATCGCGGTGGCACCACCGACGAAGGACGCGGACGTTCCCAGGTAGCTCGGCACTCTGCCCTGGACGATCAGCAGGAAGCAGATCGTCGCGATGCCGCTCATCATGATCGCGAGCTGCGGGCTCAGCCCCATGATGATCGGGAAGACGAAAGTCGCCCCGAACATGGCGACGACGTGCTGCGCTCCCAGACCGGCCGTCCTCCCCCAGGACAGGCGCTCGTCCGGGGCTACTGCGGCCCCGATGGGCGGCGTCTTGCCGCCGTGCACGACTTTCCACGAAAACATCGACATGCAGGCCTCCTGGCCGACACGCACCGGTCGTGCGGGACCGGTGCACCCGGGTGGCCCAAGGGACGTGGGCCAGTGTCACTGTGCACCAGTCGTGGAGAGAGATGCATCACACCCGCAGCAAAACTGATGCCGAATCTCGGCCGGGTCTTGGTAGGAAGTTGCCAAGAGTCATGTGCTGCGCATGCTGACGATCCGCAACGCGAGGGCCAGGTCGAGCCGCAGGTGCGGGTCGGAGTGGAAGGGCCCGACGAGGCGCTCCAGCTTCCCCATCCGGTAGCGCAGGGTGTTGTAGTGGAAGTGCAGCCGCCGTGCCGTCTCCGCGACGTTGAGGTTCGTGTCGAGCAGGACCTGCAGGGTCTGGCGCAGGTCGGCCGCCTCGTCCGACGTACCGCCGAGCTCGCCGAGCGTCTCGTCCACGAACCGGTCGAGCTCCGCGGAGTCGTCGATCAGGCTCAGCAGCCGGAACACGCCCAGGTCGTCGAAGTAGGTGACCGCACGCGGGCCGTGCAGCTGCCGGCCCACCCGCAGCGCCTTGCGTGCCTGCTCGTACGCCGCAGGAAGCCCCTCGACGTCTGCAACCGGTCGGCTGATGCCCGTGGCGAAGGGCCGGCGCCCTCCGCCCCCGTCCCCGGCGACTCCGCTCAGCGCCGGAGCAACGACCTCAGACGCGCTCGCACCCTCCGGCAGGGACAGGAGAGCGACCACCTCGGAGGCGAAACCCACCACGGGCACGCTCGGGTCCTGCTTGGCCACCACGCTGAGCCACGCGGCACCGAAGCGCTCGAGCTCGAGCGGGCCTGCGTAGCCGAGCGTCATGGGTGGCGCGTTCTCGGTCTCGAGCGCTGCGACCACCACGACCATCGGCCGCGCCATGTCCCAGCCCAGCGCCCGCGCATGCCCCAGCACCTCGTCCGGTGTCCCGGCCCGGCCCGCCAGGACGTCTCGGAGGAAGTCCCCGCGGTACTTGCTCTCCACCGCGGTGATCGCGATCTCCTTGGTGAGCGAGACCGCCGCCACCGTCGCCGCCCGGTCGAGCACGGTGAGGTCCGCGCCCGTGAGAATCCGCTCGGGATGGAAGACCACCAGCCGCCCGTGGTCGATCCGGCCGCCCGTGATCGCGGCCACCGCGTGTGACCCCGGGAGGTCGTCGACCCGGTGAACCCCGGCGGTGGACACCTCGGTCCGGAAGCGACCGCTGGGGTGGAACGCCGAGGAGGCACGGACCTCCGCGCAGTGCTGAGGGTCGCCCGCGGCGCTGAGCACGCGGCCGTCTGAGGTCGTGATCATCGCGACCCCGCGGAAGAGCTCGCTCACGCTGACCGCCACGTCGCCCACGCCGCCGCCGGTCAGCACGATCTCGACGAGCTGGCGGTGGACCTCCTCGCTGCGCTCGAGAATCGATGCACGCTCGCTCACGACGTTGGTGAACACCTGTGTGAGGACCTCGTCGAAGCCGACACCGTCGGGGACCACGACCAGCGGCAGGCCCCGGCGGTCGGCCTCGGCGAGCATGTCCGCCGGCAGCTCCTCGAGGTACCCGTGCAGCTTCATCGCCAGCGCCGACACACCGCGGTCGTCGAGGTCGGCGACCAGTCCCGCGAGCCCGGTGCCCACCTCGCGCAACGGGTAGCCCGTGGTCAGCAGGAGAGCCTCGGACCGCACCCGTTCGACGATGTCGGGGACCTCCATGACGTTGGCCCGCCGGACCAGGCGCTCGAGACCGCGGGCTCCGGCGACGACCTCCGCCCCGGAGAAGGCCGGCAGCGTCAGCATCCTCGCGACGCTCATGGGCTGGTGCATCGCCTGCTCGGCCGGGGCGTCGAGCGTCGCGCCCCTCACGAGAGGTGGCTCGCTGGTTGGCAACTCCGGGGCACCAGCGTCCCGATCGTTGGCAACTTTCTCCATGCACTGGACCGTACCGGACTCCCTATCGTCGGAGGGTGCCATCCCGAGAGATCCGCTGCGCCGCCTCGTCGCTGCTCACCGCCTTGATGGACGGGCCGGTGAGACATCTCGAGGAGGTGGCGCGGACCAGGGTCAGCGTGCACTACGAGACCGGTGACGAGCAGGTCCCGGTGGTGACGGTCTCGACGCCGTTCGCGGTGCGGCTTCCCGCCGCCGTCGTCACCGCGGTGCTCCCGGCGCCCGGTCCGGTCTCCCTCGGCCTCGGGCGGCTCGAGCAGCGGTCCAGCCACTGGCGGGTGAGCCGCTGGTGGCGCCCCGACCGCCCCGTCGGCCTGGTGGCGCCGACGAGCGACCTGTCGGCGCTGCTCCCCCAGGACAGCCGGCCCTTCGGTGTTCCGGTCCTTCGTCCGGCGTACGACGGCCTCAGTCCCTCTGCTCTCATCGGGCACGGGCCCGGCCTCACGCCTGCGGGCGACGACCTCCTCGCCGGCGCCCTGGTGGCGGCACACGCGACCGCCGACCCCAGGCTCCCTGCCTGGCGCGGCTCGACGGCGAACGCCTTGGCGACGGCGCGGACGACCGCCGTCTCCCGCGCGCTGCTGCACCATGCCTGCGACGGCTACGCGGCTCCGGAGCTCGCGGAGTTCGTGGTGGCGGCATGCGAGGGTGGTGACCTGACCAGGGTCCGGGCGAGACTGCTCGCGGTGGGGCACCTGTCCGGGGCGGCCCTCATGACCGGGGCGCTGCACAGTCTCATCACCCAACGACTCGAGGGAGCAGCGTGAGCAAGACACTCCAGGTCCGTCGTGGCAGCTACGTCGACTCGGTGACGCTGATGCAGGTGAGCCGCCGGGTCTCCGCCTCCCCCGGCGTCAGCGCCGCCCTGGTCGCCATGGCCACCGACCTCAACCTCGACCTCGCCCGGTCGATGGGTTTCGAGCTGCCGGACCGGACGACGCCCAACGAGATGCTCGTAGCGGTCGAGGCCACCGACGACGACGCACTCAGCTCAGCGCTCGAGGTCGTCGAGGCGGCGCTGCGCGAGGCAGCCGCGCCGGCGCAGACGTCGTTCGGGGCCGCTCCCCCGCCGGTCACCGTGGGCGCGGCCGCACGGCGAGGTGACGCGACGGTCGCCCTGATCTCGACTCCGGGCGAGTACGCCTTCGCCGACGCCGTCGACGCGGTGGACGCGGGCCTCCACACGATGGTCTTCAGCGACAACGTGCCGCTGGCGCAGGAGGTCGCGCTGAAGCGCTACGCCGAGAAGGCGGGCGTCCTGGTCATGGGGCCCGACTGCGGCACCGCCGTGGTCGGGGGCGTCGGGCTCGGCTTCGCCAACGTGGTGCGTCCGGGCCCCGTGGGCATCGTCGCCGCCTCCGGCACCGGAGCCCAGCACCTGATGACGCTCCTGGACCACAGCGGGGTCGGCGTGAGCCACTGCCTCGGTGTCGGTGGGCGTGACCTGTCGGCTGCGGTCGGCGGGGCCTCGACCGCCCGGGCACTCGAGCTGCTGGCCGCCGACGAGGCCACCGAGCTCGTCGTGGTGGTGTCCAAGCCCCCGGCCGCCGAGGTCGCCGACCGGCTGGAGAGACAGGCCGCGGGCCTCGGCAAGCCGGTGCTCTTCGCGCTGCTCGGACCGGGGCGGCCCGACCTCTCCGCGTCCGCCGAGCGCGCCGTCGTCGCTGCCGGCGGCTCGTGGCACGAGCCCACCGCGATCACCGGCGCGATCGGGCACGGCGAGGCCCGGTGGTTTCGTGCGCGGTCTCTTCGCCGGAGGCACCCTGTGCCACGAGGCGATGCTGCTCGCCTCCCGGGAGGTGGGGCCGGTCGCCTCCAACGTGCCGCTCGCTGACGGCCGCCCGCTGGGCGAACGGCTCGAGTCGGACGGTCACACCATGATCGACTTCGGCGACGACCGGCTCACCCGTGGCCGCCCGCACCCCATGATCGACGGGTCCATGCGGGTCGACCGGCTACAGGCCGAGCTGGCCGACCCCGAGACCGGAGTCGTGCTCCTCGACGTCGTCCTCGGCCTCGGCGCGTCCGCGGACCCCGCAGGTGAGCTGGTCCCCGCCATCTCCGCGGCGACGGCCGCCGGCGTTCCCGTCGTCGCCGCCGTCGTCGGCACCAAGGACGACCCGCAGGGTCTGGGCTCCCAGATGGACAAGCTCCGCAGCGCGGGTGCCTGGGTGTTCGGCTCCAACGCCAGGGCCGCCCGCACCGCCATCGCCCTGCTGCACGTTCGGGAGGACCGCGCATGAAGCCGCTCACCGCACCGGAGTCGGTCGTCACCGCCGGGGCCTCGCTCCTGGCCGACGCTCTCGACGAGCAAGGCGTGGAGACCCTTCGCGTCGACTGGCGCCCGCCGACCGAGGGCTCGGCGGACGACGTGGCGACCGTGATGGGCGACCCCCGCCGGAGAGAGGCCAACGCGCTTGCCCTTGAGCGGATGCTCGCGGCCGAGGCGACCCTCGTCGACGTACGGCCCGCCGCCGAGGCGCTCGGGCTTCAGCGCGGCGAGTTCCTGCACGCCGGCCCTCCCGTGGACTGGGAGCGCGCCTCCGGACCCATGCGCGGCGCGCTCATCGGAGCGGTGCTGCTCGAAGGCCTGGCGGAGACGTCCGAGGAGGCCGAGAGGCTCCTCGCCCGAGGAGACGGGCTGAGCTGGGAGCCCTGCCACCACCGCGGCGCGGTCGGTCCCATGGCCGGTGTCGTCTCGCCGTCGATGTGGATGTTCGAGCTGCGGGACGAGGTCCACGGCACCACGTCGTGGTGCTCGCTGAACGAGGGCCTCGGCAAGGTGCTCCGCTACGGCGCCTACAGCAGCGAGGTGATCGAGCGGCTGAGGTGGATGAACGCCGTGCTCGGACCGCTCCTGCAGCAGGCCGTGCGGGCCGGTGACGCGGTCGACATCAAGGCGATCATCTCCCAGATGGTGCAGATGGGCGACGAGGGCCACAACCGCAACCGTGCCGGGACCTTGATGTTCCTGCGGGACGTCCTGCCCGCCATGATCGAGTCCGGGCGCCCGAGCGCCGAGGTCGCCGAGGCGGTCCGCTTCGTGTCGAGCAACGACCACTTCTTCCTCAACCTCGTCATGCCCGCCTGCAAGCTCCAGACCGCCGCCGCTGCCGGGATCGAGGGTTCGAGCGTGGTGACGGTGATGGCGCGCAACGGCACCGACTTCGGGATCCAGACCTCCGGGACCGGCGACCAGTGGTTCACCGCACCCGCCAACACGCCCGAGGGCCTGTACCTCGGGAGCTTCGGCCCCGAGGACGCCAACCCCGACATCGGCGACTCGGCGATCACCGAGACGGCGGGCATCGGCGGGCTGGCCATGGCGACTGCTCCGGCGATCGTCCGGTTCGTGGGAGGCAGCGTGCCGGACGCCCTCGCCACTACGCGCCGGATGTACGACATCACCGTCGGGGAGAACCCCGCCTTCGGGATCCCGGTGCTGGAGTTCCGTGGCACCCCGACGGGGATCGACGTGACCTCCGTCGTGCGGAGCGGGGTCCTCCCCCAGATCAACACCGGGATGGCCGGACGAGTGGCCGGGACCGGACAGGTGGGCGCCGGCCTGGTCACCCCGCCGCTGGCCTGCTTCACCCAGGCGCTCGAGGCGCTCGCCTCCCGCGTCCCGGGCGCCTAGGCCTGGTCGCCCGCCGAGGGCTGGTCGTCCGAGTGCTCCGCGAGGATGCCGCGTAGCCGCTTGACCTGGGTCACCGCCCGGTTGCCGTCCGACCCCTGGATGCCCATCGCGGGCGTGGTCGTTCCGTCCGCGAGATGGAGGACCGCCCACGGCGCTCCGGGTCGCAGGGTCACTCCGGCGAGGTCGCGCCAGGCGTACAGGCGGGAGCGGTAGCCGTTGACGACGTGGAGCCCGTCGGCCCGGGCGTCGAGCCGGCACCGCGCCATGGCATGACCGGCGACGGCCGCGGCGAGGCCGAACCCGATCAGCGTGAGCCGCTGCAGGAAGGTGAACTTGTCCCGGGTGCTCTCCGGCCACGCGAACCAGACCGTGGCGGTGACCGCGACCAGCATCACGCCCAGCGCGATGACGGCGACCCGGACACCCATGGGGCGGAACGTCACGGGCAGCGTCGTCCCCGTCGGCGCGTCAGAGCCGGCAGGCATGGATGTCCGTCACGAGGATGCCGCGAGCACCGATCTCCCACAGCTCGTCCATCAGACGCTGGGCGCCGTCGCGCGGGACCATCGACCGCACCGCGACCCAGCCCTCCCGATGGAGAGCGGAGATGGTCGGGCTCTCGATGCCCGGCGTGAGCGCGACGGCCTTCTCGACCCGCTCGGTGCGGATGTCGTAGTCCATCATCACGTAGGACCGGGCGACCAGGACGCCCTGCAGCCGGCGCTGGAAGATCTCGAAACCGGGCGGGGTCTGCGCGCCGGCCCGGGTGACCACTACGGCCTCGGACTCCAAGATGGTGTCGAGCACGATCTCGAGGCCGGCCTGGCGCAGCGTCGAGCCGGTCTCCACGACGTCGGCGATCACGTCGGCGACGCCGAGCTGGATGCTGGTCTCCACGGCGCCGTCGAGCCGGGTGACCGTGGCGTCGATCCCCCGCTCCTCCAGGTAGCGGCGGACGACCCCGTCGTACGAGGTCGCGATCCGCTTGCCGTTCAGGTCCTCGACCGTGGCGACCGTGCCCGCGCGGGCGGCGAACCGGAAGCGCGACCGCCCGAACCCGAGCGAGAGCACCTCCTCCGCCTTCGCGCCGGAGTCGAGCAGCAGGTCGCGGCCGGTGATGCCGATGTCGAGGGTGCCCTCGCCGACGTACAGCGCGATGTCGCGGGGCCGCAGGTAGAAGAACTCGACGTCGTTCTCGGCGTCGATGAGCGTGAGCTCCTTGGAGTCGCTGCGCTGGCGGTAGCCGGCCTCACGGAGCATCTCCGACGCCGACTGCGAGAGCGACCCCTTGTTGGGGATCGCCACACGCAGGATGTTCGACGATGACGGGGTCGTGGACATCTCAGACCTCCCAGACTCGGGCATTCGGCCGGCTCACAGGTGTGCGTAGACGTCGTCGAGCGTGATCCCGCTCGCGATCATCAGGACCTGGGCGTGGTACAGCAGCTGGCTGATCTCCTCGGCGGCTCGCTCGGGGCCCTCGTGCTCGGCCGCCATCCACGACTCGGCTGCCTCCTCGACCAGCTTCTTGCCGATCGAGTGCACGCCGGCGTCGAGTGCCTGGACGGTGCCGGATCCGGTCGGGCGGGTCTGGGCCTTCTCCGTGAGCTCGGCCCAGAGCTCGTCGAACGTCTTCATCGAGGTGCTTTCCGTGAGGGTCACGCCACTACCCGCGGTCCACGAGAGGGCAGTCCAAGCCTACGGCGTACGCCGGAGCGCCCGGCCGGGCCTCCTGTCGCACGAGACGTCGGTCACGCCACCGCCTCCTCGAGCGCCGCGACCTCGCGCGCCGACCTGCGTGAGGGCAGCCACCTCACCAGCCGAGCCGTCTCCTCGTCCGAGCCGTAGACCAGGAGCGCGAGGAACACCCCGTACACCGGCAGGTGGCCGACGAGCTCGGTCTGCCCGAACAGGGCCAGGGTCGCGTTGAAGGGCACCATCGCGACCAGCACGGCCACCTGCGGGAGCGCGCCGGAGAGCACGAGCAGGCCGAAGAGCAGCTCGACCGCGCCCGCGACCGCGACGAACGTGGTGGGCGCGAGGTCGACGCCGACAAGCCGGAAGACGTCGAGCGCCGGGTACTCCGCCAGCGTGTGCGTGGCCATCGCCGGGTTGGTGAACTTCTCGGTGAAGGCGAGCGAGACCAGCGCGACCCCGACGCCGAGCCGGAGGACGAACAGCGCGGCCCGCAGCCGGTCCGCGTCGGCGTAGACGCGTCCGTGGGCGTCCTCGCCCGGTGGCAGGACGACCAGGAAGGCCGCGACCGCCGCGAGGTTGGCGCACTCCAGCAGCGAGACCGGCCCGGCGAAGACGGCGAGGGCAGGACCCAGGGCGAGCGTCAGGGCGGCCGCGGGACGGACCCGGTAACCGGATACGAGCCAGACGCCCAGGGCTGCCTCGGCGAGCAGCAGACCCTTCCCGGTGAAGCCGGCGAGCTCGTCCACCGAGGGGGTCACGAAGGCGCCCGACGCCGCGAGCGCGAGCAGCGTCACGCCCAGGTGGATCCCGAGGAGCCGGGGTACCCACGGCGCCAGTCGGCCCAACGGCACGAGGACCGCGATCTCCGGGGCGGGGAGACGGAACGCCGCCCAGCGCCACGCCACGGTGACGACCACCATCACGAGGGTGAGCGAGAGCGGCAGCGGCGAGAGGAAGAAGGACCAGTCGTTGCCGGGTGTCTGCTCGACGAACCAGCGCTCGTGCAGGAAAGGGTCGGCCAAGGATGCGATCACGGGTGAGCCTCTGTCAGGGGTGCAGTCGGGGCGCCGTCCGGTCGGACGGCGCGCTCCAGCCTGCCCGGCGCCTCACGGTGTGGCACCGGCCGAGCGGCACGTGTTCGCGGGGACCTACGTCCCTTTTGTCATGACAACGGCTCAGGTCGCGTAGCCGCGGCGGATCTCGCGCAGCGTGTTCGCCGTCTGGAGCGCCGCGGCGGTGGCCTCGTAGCCCTTGTCCTCTCGGGATCCCTGCAGGCCGGCGCGGTCGAGCGCCTGCTCGTCGGTGTCGCAGGTGAGGAGGCCGAAGCCGACTGCGACGCCGTGGTCGAGGGCGACCCGGTTGAGCCCCTCGGTGGCCGCCGCGCAGACGTACTCGAAGTGCGGGGTACCGCCACGGATCACGACACCGAGGGCGACGACCGCCTCGTAGCCCTTCTCGGCGAGCGCCGCCGCGACGACCGGGAGCTCGAAGGAGCCTGGCACGCGCACGACCGTGGCCGCCTCGACCTTGTGGTCGTCCAGCGCCCTCTGCGCTCCGGCGAGCAGACCGTCCATCACCTGCTCGTGCCAGCTCGCCGCGACGACTGCGACCCGAAGGTCGTGACAGTCCACCGGGGTGACCTGCGGCGACCCCTCGCCGCTCATGCGACGTCCTCGACGTGCGCGCTGGGTCGTGTGGTGGTCATGCCAGCTCTCCTTCGGTGTGCACGGCGAGGTGGGGCAGGTCGTGGCCCATCCTGTCTCGCTTGGTCAGCAGGTAGGCCAGGTTGTGGTCGTTGGGGTGCGGCGTGAGGCGGACCCGCTCGGTGACAGCCACGCCGTAGTCCTCGATGCCGGTCGTCTTGGCCGGGTTGTTCGTCAGGAGCCGGACCGAGCGCACGCCGAGGTCGCGCAGGATCTGCGTCGCCGCACCGTAGTGGCGGGCGTCTGCGGGCAGGCCGAGGTCGAGGTTCGCGTCGACGGTGTCCCGGCCCCCGTCCTGGAGCTGGTAGGCCTGGAGCTTCGCCACGAGGCCGATCCCGCGCCCCTCGTGGCCCCGGAGGTACACCACGACCCCGCGCCCCTCCTCGACTATCCGCTGGATCGCCTCGTCGAGCTGCGGGCCGCAGTCGCAGCGCCGGGAGCCGAAGACGTCGCCGGTGAGGCACTCGGAGTGCACCCGGGTCAGCACGTCGGCGCCGTCGCCGAGGTCGCCGTACACCAGCGCGATGTGCTCGGAGTCGTCGATGGTGATCTTGTAGCCGTACGCGACGAAGTCGCCGTGCGCGGTGGGCAGTCGGGTCTCCGCGACCCGGTGCACGTGGTTCTCGTGCCGGCGGCGGTAGTGGATCAGGTCGTCGATCGAGATCATCTTCAGACCGTGCTCGTCGGCGAAGTCCCGCAGCTCCTGGCCGCGCTTCATCGTGCCGTCGTCGTTGACGATCTCCGAGATGACACCCGCCGGCGAGAGCCCGGCCAGGCGTGCGAGGTCGACCGCGGCCTCGGTGTGCCCGGGCCGGACCAGGACGCCGCCCTCCTGGTACCGCAGCGGGAAGACGTGCCCGGGCTGGGTGACCTCGAACGGCTCGGTCGCCGAGTCGTTGAGCACCCGGACGGTGTGTGACCGGTCGGCGGCCGAGATGCCGGTGGTGATCCCGTCGCGAGCGTCCACGGAGACGGTGTAGGCCGTGCGGTGCCGGTCCCGGTTGTGCGGGGTCATCAAGGGGATGCCCAGCCGGTCCAGCGTCTCGGCCGTCATCGGCGCGCAGATCACGCCCGAGGAGTAACGGATGGTGAACGCCATCAGCTCGGGGGTGGACTTGCTCGCCGCGAAGACGAGGTCGCCCTCGTTCTCGCGGTCCTCGTCGTCGACGACGACCACGGCTCTGCCTGCCGCGATGTCGGCGATTGCGTCCTCGACGGTGTCGAGGCGGACGTTGGGTGCGCCGCTCATGCGGCCACCTCCTCGGGTACGTCGGTGTCGGTGGTGCGGAGCGAGCGGTGCACCCGCACCCAGGTCAGGAAGCCCCAGGCGCAGAACGCGCCGTAGACCAGGTAGAGGACGGCGGACGGGTAGTACCCGGCCTGCAGCAGCAGCGGCACGCCGACCACGTCGACCGCGATCCAGATCAGCCAGAACTCGATCCACCCGCGGGCCATGCCGTAGGTGGCCAGGATCGAGCCGGTGAGGATCCAGGCGTCCGGCAGCGGGCCCCACGACCCGAGCCGCTCGAGGACGACGTAGAAGACGGCGGTGCCGACGATCGCGAACGTGACGATCTGCGCCCAGCCCCGCGCACCGGCCCAGGCCGGGTTGATCGCGCCTCCGTCGCCGCTCTCACCGGTCTCCCTGCTCTGACGCCAGCGCCACCAGCCGTAGGCCGAGACCGCGAGGAAGAACACCTGGCGGCCGGCCTGGCCCCACAGGTCGTGCACCTGCGGCTTGTCGAGGATGCCTCCGACGAAGACCGTGAACAGCACGAGGTTCCCGGCGATGCCCACCGGCCAGGCCCACACCTTGCGGCGCATGCCACCGACCGCGCTGGCGAGGCCGAACCCGTTGCCGACGACCTCCCGGACGAGGATCGCCGACGAGCCGATGGTGATGCTGCCCTGGAGCAGCCAGTCCAAGAAGTTCACGACACGTCCTTCGAGCCGGTGGAGCCGAGCAGCCGCTCGACGTACTTTGCGATCACGTCGACCTCGAGGTTCACCGGGTCGCCGGGCTGCTTGAAGCCGAGGGTGGTGCGCGCGAGCGTCTCGGGGATCAGCGAGACGGTGAAGCTCTCGTCCCTCACGTCGACCACGGTGAGCGAGATGCCGTCGACGGTGATCGAGCCCTTGGGGACGAGGTATCGCGCGAGGTCCGCCGGCAGGCTGATCTCGACGACCTCCCAGTGCTCGCTCGGGGTGCGACCCACCACCGTCCCGGTGCCGTCGACGTGACCCTGGACGATGTGGCCGCCGAGGCGGGTCTGCGGCGTGACCGCGCGCTCGAGGTTCACCCGGTCGCCGGGCGAGAGGGCCCCCAGAGAGGTCTTGTCGAGGGTCTCGCGCATGACGTCCGCGGTGAACGTCTCCTGCTCGCGTTCGGCGACGGTCAGGCAGCAGCCGTTGACGGCGATCGAGTCGCCGAGGCCGGCGTCGAGGGTGACGTGAGGGCCGCGGACGACCAGGCGCACGGCGTCGCCCTGGTCCACGAGGCCCTCGACGACGCCGAGCTCCTCGACGATTCCGGTGAACATCAGTGCTCCTCGCTGGTGGTGGACGGGGTCGGGGTCAGGGTGAAGCGGGCGTTCGCGTCGTTGCCCTCGCCGACGACGCAGATGTCGACGACCTCGAAGCGGGCGGCGTCGGCGATCGTGGTGATGCCCAGGTCCGCGACCGCGTTGAGCCCGGCGCCGAGGAGCATCGGCGCCACGTAGGCGACGACCTCGTCGACGAGGCCTGCCTTGAGGAAGGCCGCGCCGAGGGTTGGGCCGCCCTCGAGGAAGACGTGCTGACGGTCGCGCTTGTACAGGTCGGCCAGCGCCGCGGCCGGGTCCCGGGTGGGGAGTACGACGGTCTCGGCCACGTCGTTGAGGACACGGCGGTCGGCGGGGATGTCGCGCAGCGCCCATCACCGCACGCAACGGCTGTCTCGGGAGCGGGCGGTTCTCCGCGTCTCTGACGGTGAGCTCGGGGTCGTCGACGAGGACGGTCCCAGTGCCGGCCAGGATCACGTCGGCGAGGCCGCGGAGACGGTGCGTGTCGAGGCGTGCCGCGGCCGAGCTGACCCAGCGGCTCGTGCCGTCCACGGCCGCGCTGCGTCCGTCGAGCGTGGCGGCGAACTTCCAGGTGACGAACGGCCTACCGTGCTCCACCGCGAACGTCCACACCCGGTTGACGGCGCGGGCCTCGTCGGCGAGCAGCCCGTGGGCCACGTCGACGCCGGCTGCCCGCAGCCTCTCGGCGCCGCCTGCCGCGAGCGGGTTCGGGTCAGGCTGCGCGTAGACGACGCGGGCGACCCCGGCGGCGACCAGCGCCTCGGAGCACGGTCCGGTGCGTCCGGTGTGGTTGCACGGCTCGAGGGTCACCACGGCCGTCGTACCCCTGGCTCGGTCGCCTGCCCGGGTCAGCGCGTCCACCTCGGCGTGAGGCGTCCCGGCGCCACGGTGGTAGCCCTCGGCGACGGTCCGGCCACCGGCGTCGAGCAGGACGCAGCCGACCCGGGGATTCGGTCCGGTGGGGACGCCCGGTGTCTGGGCGAGCTCCAGGGCACGCGACATGGCACGCGTCTCCGCGGGACTGAACGCCACCGGGTCTCGCCCCTCTCGTCCTTGTCGCGGACCCCGGGGCAGAAGGAACGGCTCGCACCTGCGCGTGTCCCGGGTGCGCCCGGTCCACGGCGTACGGCGGAGTCGCTGCGTGCGCTTCCCATCCGGACTTTGACCGTCGGTCCAGGAGTTCCACCTGGTCAACCGCCCGCTGGATGCGGACGGGTCGCGGACTATCACCGCCGGTTCGGAATTACACCGACCCCAGAGCACGCGAGCTCTTCACTCGTCAGGGATCAGGGTGCCATATCCGGCGCCCTCATGGTGTGTGACCTCCCCCACCGAGCCGCGCGCGACCCATGGGACGGATTACCAAGGTATGCAGGCGAACTGTCGCTTCCCACGGTGAACTCACCGTGGGAAGGGATGGAATGCCGAGGGAGGTGCAGGCTCAGAGGCAGGAGGCCGCGGCCGCAGAAGCTCGCAGCTTGTCGATCATCTCGTTGGGCTCGTCGGCCCGGAACACCGCCGACCCGGCGACGAAGACGTCCGCACCGGCCTCGGCGCACTGCTCGATCGTGTCGAGAGACACCCCGCCGTCGACCTGCAGCCACAGCTCGAGGCCGTGCTTCTCGATCAGCCGACGGGTACGCCGAATCTTCGGCACGCACATGTCGAGGAACTCCTGGCCCCCGAAGCCCGGCTCGACCGTCATCACCAGGAGCATGTCGAGCTCGGGGAGCAGGTCCTCGTAGGGCTCGATCGGCGTAGCCGGTCGCAGGCCCATGCCGGCCCTGGCGCCCTTCGCGCGCAGCTCCCGGGCGAGCCGGACGGGTGCGGTGGCGGCCTCGACGTGGAAGGTCACCGAGGAGGCGCCCGCCTCGACGTACCCGGGCGCCCACCGGTCGGGGTCCTCGATCATCAGGTGGCAGTCCAGCGGCGTGTCGGTGGCCTTCGCGAGCGCCTCGACGACGGGCATGCCGAGCGTCAGGTTCGGGACGAAGTGGTTGTCCATCACGTCGACGTGAAGCCAGTCGGCGTTGGAGACGCGGCGGGCCTCGGAGGCGAGGTTGGCGAAGTCGGAGGCGAGCATGCTCGGCGAGATCTGGATACCCATGACGTGGGGAATCCTAGGCGTCCGGATCCGCGGGTGGCTCCGCACCCTCTCGCTCGTCCCGTTCGGCCCACTCGAGCAGCGGGCCCATGTCGAACACCGCGTCGTCGATCCCGGCGTGCAGGTCGCCGAGCTCGGCGTACCGCTTCGGGACCGTGGCGATGGTGAGGTCGCGCGGCTCCACGTCGTCGACCTCGTCCCACCGGATGGGTGTGGAGACGGTCGCCTCCGGGTTGCCGCGCACGGAGTAGGCGCTCGCGATCGTGTGGTCGCGGGTGTTCTGGTTGTAGTCGACGAACAGCTTGCTCGGGTCTCGGTCCTTGCGCCACCACGTCGTGGTCACGAGGTCGGGTGCGCGGCGTTCGACCTCGCGCGCGAAGGCGAGTGCTGCCCGTCGTACGTCGGCGAAGCCGTGGTCGGGCTCGATCCGCACGTAGACGTGGATGCCGTTTCCGCCCGACGTCTTCGGCCAGCCGACCGCCCCCAGCTCGTCGAGGACCTCGTGGGCGACGTGGGCTACGCGACGCACGGTGTCGAAGGGGCAGTCCGGCATCGGGTCGAGGTCGATGCGCCACTCGTCGGGTTTCTCGGTGTCTGCGCGCCGGGAGTTCCAGGGGTGGAACTCCACGGTCGACATCTGCACCGCCCAGATCACGCTGGCCAGCTCGGTGACGCACAGCTCGTCGGCGTGGCGGTCGTAGCGCGGGAACTTCACTCGCACGGTCTCGAGCCAGGGCGGTGCGCCGTGGGGGACGCGCTTCTGGTGCACCTTCTCCCCCGCCACTCCCTCGGGGAAGCGGTGCAGCATGCAAGGCCGCTCACGCAGTGCGTTGACGATCCCGTCGCCGACGGACAGGTAGTACTCGACCAGGTCGAGCTTGGTCTCGCCGCGTGCCGGAAAGTACACCCGGTCCGGGTTCGAGATGCGGACGACTCGGTCGTCGACCTCGACCTCGACTGCGGGCGAGCCCGTGGATTTGGCGGCCATGGGCCGACGTTACTGCGAACCCCTGCGCAGCAGGGCGAAGAACATGGCGTCGGTCCCCTGCCGGTGCGGCCACAGCTGGACCGTCCCGGGCAGCCGGGCCTGCTCGGCGTGCAGCTCGGGCACTCCCTCGAAGAGCGGTGCGGCGTCCTCGAGGGTGACCTCGGGACGTTCGCCGAGCACCCGGGCCACGACCTCGGAGGTCTCGGCCAGGACGGGAGAGCACGTCACGTAGGCGACCACTCCCCCGGGCCTCACCGAGTCGAGCGCGGACCGGAGCAGGCTCTCCTGGAGCGGGACGAGGTCGTCGACGTCGGCGGCGGTACGCCGCCAGCGCGACTCGGGTCTACGGCGCAGAGCGCCCAACCCGGAGCACGGCGCGTCGACGAGCACCCTGTCGAACGACCTGGGCGCCCAGGCCGGTGCGGTCCCGTCTGCCGTGATGACAGCGATGAGCCCGGCCGATGCCGCCGCCGTCGCCCGCCACACGAGACCCGCCCGGTGGTACTGCCGCTCGGAGGCGAGCACGTGGGCGCCCCGCCCGGCCGCGAGCGCCGCGAGCAGCGCCGACTTCCCGCCGGGGCCGGCGCACATGTCGAGCCACCGCTCGTCGCGCCCCTCGACCTCGGCGCCCGCCAGCGCCAGGGCCACCAGCTGCGATCCCTCGTCCTGCACGCCCGCGCGCCCTTCGGCGACCGCCGGCACGGAGCCGGGGTCGCCCGAGGTGAGCTCGACGGCGTAGGGCGAGATCGCGGAGGCCTTGCCTCCGGCGGCGACGAGCTCCTCGACCGTTGCGAGCCCCGGGCGAGCGACGAGCGTGACCTTGGGGGCGGCGTTGTCGGCCGCCAGCAGCTCCTCGAGCTCGCTCGTCTCCCCGAGGGCCTCGTCGAGCCTCTCGACGACCCAGCGGGGGTGCGAGTAGGCCACCGCGGCGAAGCCGGTCGCGTCGGTTCCGGGGTCGGGCGCGACACGACGTACCCAGCCGGCCAGGTCGTGCGCCGCGACCTTGCGAAGCACCGCGTTGACGAAGCCGGCCGGGCCGTGGCCGATCCGGCCGCGAACCAGCTCGACGGTGGTCGACACGGCGGCGTGCGTCGGGACGCGCATCGCCAGGATCTGGTGGGCCCCGAGGCGAAGGGCGTCGAGCACAGCGGCATCGACCTGGGCCAGCGGCCTCGTCGAGCAGGCGGCGAGGACGGCGTCGTACGTGCCCTGCCGGCGGATGGTGCCCGACACCAGCTCGGTGGCGAAGGCCGCGTCACGACCGGTTACGCCACGTTCGCGGAGCAGCGCGGCGAGCAGCAGGTTCGTGTACGCGTCCTGCTCACGCACCGCCACCAGGACGTCGAAGGCGAGCAGACGCGGCGCGTCCACCTTCGCAGCCCCGTGTGCCCGTCCCGGTCGGGGCCGGCCCGCCCGCGCAGGTCGCCTGGGGTCAGCCACCGAGCGTCACGCCGGAGGCCAGCCGGACCCCGCGCGCCCAGTCGGCGGCCGGCATCTGCTTCTTTCCGAACGCCTTGACCTCGCCGAGCTGCACCGGCTCGGTCGCCGTGCCGACGAAGACCGCCTTCTTGGTGACCTCGAGCATGCCGGGAGCAAGCCGTTCGCGGCCCTCGGTGAGGGTGACCGGCCCGATCTTGATCCGCTCCCCGCCGTACGTCGACCAGGCCCCCGGTCCCGGGGTACAGGCGCGGATCCTGCGGTCGACGGCGAGGGCGGGCTCGCTCCAGTCGATCTCGGCGTCCTCGACCAGGATCTTCGGGGCGAAGCTCACGCCGTCGGCCGGCTGCTCACGCGCCTCCAGGGAGCCGTCCTCGATGCCGTCGAGCGTCGCGACGAGCAGGCCGGCACCGCTGTGCGCGAGCCTGGTGAGAAGGTCGCCGGCGGTGTCGGTGGGCCGGACGGTCTCGGTGACGACGCCGAAGGTCGGCCCTGCGTCGAGCTCCTTGACGATGCGGAACGTGGTCGCCCCGGTGATCTCGTCCCCGGCCCAGATGGCGTGCTGCACGGGGGCGGCCCCACGCCACGCGGGCAGCAGCGAGAAGTGCAGGTTGACCCAGCCGTGCACGGGGATGTCGAGCGCGCTCTGGGGCAGCAGGGCGCCGTAGGCGACGACCGGGCAGCAGTCGGGTTGGAGCTCCTCGAGCTTGGCCTGGAAGTCCGGGTCCCTCGGGTGCTCGGGCTTGAGGACGGGCACGCCGAGCTCCTCGGCCCGTTGCGCGACCGGCGAGGCCACGAGCTTCCGCCCGCGGCCCGCGGGGGCGTCGGGCCGGGTGACGACCCCGACCAGCTGGTGAGAGCTCTTCGCGATCGCGTCGAGGGCGGGTACCGCGACCTCCGGGGTGCCCGCGAAGACGACCCGCATCAGAGCCCGAACCCCTTCATCGCGTGCGGCGAGACCCTCACCGTGGGCGGTGTCTCCCCGAACCACTCCGCCTCCCGGATCGCCCTCATCGCGAGCTTGCGGGTCTCGCGGTCGAGGCGGTCGATGAACAAGATCCCGTCGAGGTGGTCGGTCTCGTGCTGGATGGCCCGGGCGAGGAGCTCGGAGCCCTCGACGGTCACCGGGTCGCCGTACATGTTCCAGCCCTTGGCCACCACCGACATCGCGCGCTTGCAGTCGAAGGTCAGGTCAGGGATGGACAGGCAGCCCTCGGGGCCGTCCTGCTCCTCCTCCGAGAGCGACAGGTCGGGGTTGACCAGGTGGCCGAGCTCACCGTCGACGTACCAGGTGAACACCCGCAGCCCGACGCCGATCTGGGGTGCGGCGAGCCCGGCGCCGGGTGCGTCCCGCATCGTGTCGGTGAGGTCCTCGACGAGACGGCGCAGCTCCTTGTCGAAGTCGACGACCTCGACGGCAGGGGAGGTCAGCACCGGGTCTCCGAAGAGGCGGATCGGCTGGACAGCCAACATGGACTCCTTGTGCTTCGGCGACGGGGACCGCAGTGGTCCGGGCGGCTGCCCAGTCTACGGACCCCAGGCGCAAGGCCGGTCCACCCGGCGCACCCCCCGGAAACACGCCTTCCCCGGTGGGTGAGAACGAACTCGCCCGGCCGCCGCCGCTCCCGCCTTACGATGGCATCGACCGTCCGCACGTGGCGGGTCGGTCACAAGCAGCGCAGGGAGCGATCGCATGGCCCGCTATCTCATCGTGGCCAACCAGACGATCGGCGGGGAACAGCTCAACGCCAAGCTGGATGAGCTCGCCGATGCGGGACCCTGCGCGTTCTGGTTCCTCGTCCCTGTCACGGACACCGAGGGCCTTCACCAGTGGGACTACCCCCCGATCGACCGGGTCATCCCCGATGCACACCAGATCGCCGCGGCGCTCGCCCATGGTCGGTTGGAGCATGAGCTTGCCCGGCTGAAGCGTTCCGGGATCGAGGCGCGCGGGGAGGTTGTCGACGCGCTGCCGCTCACCCGGGCCCAGGAGCTGCTTCACGACGAGCAGTTCGACGCTGTCGTCGTATCGACCCTTCCGCGTCGGCTGTCTCGCTGGTTGGTGATGGATCTGCCACACCGGGTCGCCCGCCTCTCCGACGTACCCGTGACGCACGTCGAAGGAAGTGCCGGTCCCTCGTTGTGAGCCGATCGGTCCGATTCACCCCAGGCTGACCGGGTCCACCTGCACCCGTACGGGCTCGAGCTTCTTCGCGTCACGAACGCCCTGCATCTCGACGAGCGCCCGCGACAGTCCCGCCCCGTGTGCGCGGGGTACCCGGACGACCACCCGGACCGGCAGCGCCTCGTCCGTGGCGGGCGGCGGGCCGACGCGTTCGTCCACCGGCACCGGTCCGAGCACCTCCGCACCGTCGGGCAGCCGCAACGAGTCCACGACGCTCGTCACTGCCTCCTCGCTGCCGGTGATCGTGGCCAGCCGGGACGCAGGGGGCAGATGGGCCGACTGCCGGTCGGCGAGCTCACGCTGGGCGAAGCCCGCGGGGTCCCAACGCAGGAGCGCCTGGAGCACCGGCTCGGCGCTCTCCCCCACGACCACCACGCGACCCCCCTCGTCTGCAGGTCGGGCGAGCGCGACGGCGTTCATCCACCGGCGCAGGGACTCCTCGGTGGTGCGCAGGTCGGTGCGCGCCAGCATCAGCCAGGTGTCGAGGAGCACCACGCACGAGTAGCCGCCCTCAGCGACCGGCTCCGCTCCGGGGGTCGCGACGACGACCGAGGGCTTGGCGTGAACGGTGTCGAGCACCCGGTCGCCCGACGAGGTGCGGACAGGGATGGACGGGAAGGCCCGGCCGATCTCCTCGGCGGTACGACGATCCCCGCGGACGGGTGCACGGAGCCCGCGGTTGCCGCACTCGGGACATGCCCAGGCCCGCTCCTCCTGGCCACACCAACCACAGCTCGGCGGCCGGTGAGCCGCGGAGACCCTCAACGGACCCGAACAGGCACGGCAGCGCGCCGGCGTGCGGCACCGGTCACACGCCAGGCTGGCGGCGTACCCGTGACGCGGCGTCTGCAGCAGCACCGGCCCCTGTTCGAGGCCCGTCCGGATCGCCTCGAAGGCGGCTCGGGGCAGTCGACCGGACCGCGCCAAGGGGTCCCGGGCGAGCTCCACGTCGGTGGCCCCGGCGATGCTCAGGTGGGCCGACCGCTCCCGGATCACGTCCCGGGGGGCGGCGAGCTCCTTCGCCCAGCCCGCGCGTAGGAGGAACTCCCCCTCCACCGTGCGCGCGAACCCGCCCACCAAGGCGGCGCACGACTCCTCGTGGGCGCGGAGGAGCAGCACCTCACGGATGTGCGGGTAAGGCGCCCGCTGCTCGGCGTAGAGGTCGTCGCCGTCGTCCCACAAGGCGACCAGCCCCAGGTCGTGCACCGGCGCGAACGCGGCGGCGCGGGTCCCGACCACGACCCGTCGAGCGCCCCGCGAGACGGCCAGGAAGGACCGGTAGCGCTCCGCGGGGCCGAGGTCCGCGGTGAGCACGACGTGGTGACCCGGGCCGAGCACCGCCCGCAGCGCCGTGTCGACCCGTTCGACGTCGCGGTGGTCGGGCACGCAGAGCAGGACACCGCGACCCGACGCGTACGTCGCCGCGGCCGCGTGTGCCAGCGCGGTCGGCCAGTCCTCTCCGGGCGTGGCCGACCACACCGCGCGTGGGTCGCCGCCCTCGGACAGGTGGCGGACGAAGGCCGCGCCTCCGACGTACGGCGCCCACGCCTTCTCCGCCGCGGAGACGTCGACGTCGTGAGCCGTGGCGGGCTCGGAGGGCTGCTTCTCCACGGTGGCGTGACGTGCCGGCACCGCAAGGCGCAGCACGTCGGATCGGGTGCCGGCGTAGCGTGCGGCCACCGACGCCGAAAGGGCGGCGACCGCCGGCGAGAGGACGGGCTCGGGGCTCACCGCGCGGCGCAGGGGCGCGAGGCGACCCTGGTGGCTGCTCTCAGCGGCGCGTGCGAGCACGAAGCCGTCGACGTCCTGACCCGCGAAGCGCACCTTGACCCGTGAGCCCGGGACCGCGTCGGCGGACATCTTCTCGGGGACGAGGTAGTCGAAGGGCCGGTCCAGGTGCGCGAGGGGCACGTCGACCAGGACTCGGGCGATCGGGTCCTCGGCGGCCGGCTCCAGCGGCGCCTTGGCTGGTTTGCGCTGCTTTGCGGCGCGGGCGGTGGCGCGGGCGGTGGCGCGGGCACGGTCGAGCTCGGGCAGCAACGCCGGTTGTCCGGCTCGGTCGTCGCTCGGCTCGGCGGGGGGCTCGATCACGTCGGTCATCCTCCCAGCCGGCACCGACCACGTGGGGCCGGTGGGCGATGAGCTGTGGACATCGCCACGCCCCGCGAGGCAGGCCCGTCAGCCTCCTTCGACGTACGGGCCGCGGGCACTTCCCAACGCGAAGCGTCACTTCCCGTGGGGAATGCCCCACGGGAAGTGATGCTTCACCAAGGTCCCTTGGGAATTAGGAGAAGCCTGGGGCTTTCGGGGCCGGTGACGCTCAGACCCCGGCGGCCTTCTTCAGTGCGTCCACGCGGTCGGTGCGCTCCCAGGTGAACTCGGGGAGCTCGCGGCCGAAGTGGCCGTACGCCGCGGTCTTGGCGTAGATCGGCCGCAGCAGGTCGAGGTCGCGGATGATCGCGGCCGGACGGAGGTCGAACACCTCCTGCACCGCCTTCTGGATCGTCGAGACCGGGATGGACTCGGTGCCGAAGCAGTCGACGTAGAACCCGACCGGGTGGGCCTTGCCGATCGCGTAGGCGACCTGGACCTCGCAACGACGGGCCAGGCCGGCGGCGACGACGTTCTTGGCCACCCAGCGCATGGCGTAGGCCGCGGAGCGGTCGACCTTCGACGGGTCCTTGCCGGAGAAGGCGCCGCCGCCGTGGCGGGCCATGCCGCCGTAGGTGTCGATGATGATCTTGCGGCCGGTCAGACCCGCGTCACCCATGGGACCGCCGATCTCGAAGCGCCCGGTGGGGTTGACGAGCAGCCGGTAGCCGTCGGAGGGGATGTCGAACTGCGCGAGGACGTGGTCGACGACGTGCTTCTTGATGTCAGGGGTGAGCATCTGGTCGAGGTGGATGTCCGCGGCGTGCTGCGTGGACACCACGACGGTGTCGACCCGGACGGGGCGGTTCTCGTCGTCGTACTCGATGGTGACCTGCGTCTTGCCGTCGGGGCGCAGGTAGGACATCGGACCGTTCTTTCGCACCTCGGACAGGCGCTGCGCCAGCCGGTGCGCGATGGTGATCGGGAGCGGCATCAGCTCGGGCGTGTCGTCGCACGCGTAGCCGAACATGAGGCCCTGGTCGCCCGCGCCCTGGCGGTCGAGGGGGTCCATGGAGTGGTCGTGGCGCTCCTCGTAGGCGTCGTCGACGCCCTGGGCGATGTCGACCGACTGCCCACCGATCGCCACCTGCACGCCGCAGGACCAGCCGTCGAAGCCCTTGAGCGACGAGTCGTACCCGATGTCGAGGACCTTCTGGCGGACCAGCTCCGCGACCGGTGCGTACGTCGTCGTGGTCACCTCGCCGGCGACGACCACAAGGCCCGTCGTCACGAGGGTCTCCACCGCGACCCGGCTACGTGGGTCGTCGGTGAGAAGAGCGTCGAGGATCGTGTCGCTGATCTGGTCGGCGATCTTGTCCGGGTGCCCCTCGGTCACCGACTCGGAGGTGAAAAGGCGTCCTGCCACTGGTATGTCCCCTGTCCGCGTCGCGGTCGCGACGCATCCCTCGACGTGTGCTTCGACTTCTGACTGATCCTCGAACGATAACTGGTGCGGCTCGCAGATCTTAGGGAGTCTCGACCAGCGACAGCACCTGGTCCCAGATCACGTGGGCCAACGCTGTCTTCGACCCTCGCGCGACCGGGGTCGTCGCCCCGTCCGCGCTGATGATCACGGCCTCGTTGTCGGGCGAGCCGAACACCCGGCCGCCACTCACGTCATTGACGACGAGCAGGTCGCATCCCTTGCGGGCGAGCTTGGACCGGCCGTGCTCGAGCACCGAGCCGCCGGCGTCGCCGGTCTCTGCCGCGAACCCGACCACGACGGTGCCCGGGGTGGGACGGTTCCGGGAGATCTCGGCGAGGATGTCCGGGTTCTGCTCGAGCTCGACGACCGGGGCCGAACCGTCGTCGGCCTTCTTGATCTTCGACGAGCTCACCGAACGTGGCCGGAAGTCCGCCGGAGCCGCCGCCATGACGACCGCGTCGGAGTTGGCCGCCGAGGCCACGACCGCGTCGCGCAGCTCCGCGGTCGTCTCGACCCGGACCACCTTCACCCCTGCCGGGTCCGGAAGGGCGACGTTGGCCGCGACCAGGGTGACCTCGGCGCCTCTGGCCACGGCCGTGCGCGCGAGGGCGTAGCCCTGGAGGCCCGAGGAGCGGTTGCCGAGGAAGCGGACGGGGTCGAGGTACTCCCGGGTGCCGCCTGCGGACACGACGACGCGCAGGCCCGCGAGGTCGTTGGGCTGGCCGGCCCCCGAGCGCCCGAGGACGCCGGTGCAGACCTCGAAGATCTCCCCCGGCTCGGGAAGCCTTCCCTTGCCCGTGTCGGCGCCGGTCAGCCGGCCCTCCGCGGGCTCGATGACCAGGACACCCCGTCGGCGCAGGGTCTCGACGTTCTCCTGGGTGGCCGGGTGCTCCCACATCTCGGTGTGCATGGCAGGCGCCATGACGATCGGACAGCGTGCTGTGAGGAGAGTGTTGGTGAGCAGGTCGTCGGCCAGGCCGTGTGCCGCCTTCGCCATCAGGTCGGCGGTGGCGGGCGCGACGACCACCAGGTCCGCGCTCTGGCCGATGCGGACGTGGGGCACCTCGTGGACCCCGGTCCACACGTCGGTTGCGACCGGCTTGCCGGAGAGCGCGGCCCAGGTCGGTGCGCCCACGAACTCGAGCGCGGCCGCGGTGGGCACCACGGTCACGTCGTGGCCGGACTCGGTGAACCTGCGCAGCAGCTCACAGGCCTTGTATGCAGCAATGCCGCCACTCACGCCTAGTACGACGTGGGGGCGGCGGTTGCCGTCAACCGGGAACCCGGCCGAGGTCACGCTCAGGCCTCGGTGCTCTCGGCAGCCTGGGCGTCGGGGTCGATGTCCTCGCAGGTGAGCAGGTCTGCGTTGATCTCCCGGAGGGCGATCGAGAGCGGCTTCTCCTGCACGTGGGTGTCGACGAGCGGGCCGACGTACTCGAGCAGGCCCTCGCCGAGCTGCGAGTAGTAGGCGTTGATCTGACGCGCGCGCTTGGCGCTGTAGAGCACCAGCTTGTACTTGGAGTCCGTCTTCGTCAGGAGCTCGTCGATGGACGGGTTGGTGATGCCCTCGGCAACGGGCAGGGAGCCAGACACGCTTGTAGGCCTCACAGGTTCAGGGATGGGTTGGGACGTTCTTGATCAAGGCTACCAACTCTTCGCTCGCAGCGTGAACTTCGTGGTTGACCACCGTCACGTCGAACTCTGCCTCTGCCGCGAGCTCCTCGCGCGCGGTCTCGAGCCTGCGCTCCCGCTCCTCCGGGCTCTCGGTGCCGCGGCCGACCAGGCGGCGCACCAGCTCCTCCCACGAGGGCGGGGCCAGGAACACGAACAGGGCCTCGGGCATCGACTCCCGCACCTGACGGGCCCCTTGGAGGTCGATCTCGAGCAGGGCGGGACGCCTGGCGGCCAGCGCATCCTCCACCGGTTTGCGTGGTGTGCCGTATCTCGCACCCTTGTGCACCACCGCCCACTCGAGCAGCTGGCCGGTCGCGATGAGCTCGTCGAACTCCTCGTCGCTCACGAACCAGTAGTGGCGGCCGTGGACCTCGCCGGGGCGGGGCTGGCGGGTCGTCGCCGAGACCGAGATCCAGATCTCGGGGTGGTTCTTGCGGATGTCGGCGGCAACCGTGCCCTTGCCGACCGCGGTCGGTCCGGCGAGGACGGTGAGCCGACCCTGACCCGACGGGCCGGGACGATCCTGCTGGGCGACTCCTCCGGTCACGGCACTCGTCACTTGGCGGAGCCGAACTCGCGCTCGAGAGCGGCGATCTGGTTGGCACCCAGGCCGCGCACCCGGCGGCTCTCGGAGATGTTGAGCCGCTCCATCATCTGACGCGCGCGCACCTTGCCCACGCCCGGCATCGACTGGAGCAGGTCGAGGACGCGCATCTTCGCGATCACCTCGTTCTCCTGGCCCTGCTTGAGGACCTCGACGAGGGACGCCCCCGAGTGCTTCAGACGGTTCTTTACCTCAGCGCGCTCCCGGCGCGAGGCCGCAGCCTTGTCCAGCGCAGCCTTGCGCTGTTCGGGCGTGAGCGGCGGAAGGGCCACGGTGATGTCCTCATCGGTCGGGTGCAGGGGCTCAGGTGCTGCGAGCACGGACAGATGTGCAATCTAGTCATGGACGACGGCGGCCCGCAACGCGACCTCCGAGGCTCAGCCGCCCCCCGTCCCGAGCCCCAGGTCGACCTTGCAGACGTCGCGAGCGTGCTGCTCGACACCCTCTCCGGCGGCCGAGACCCGCTCCGAGGCGAGCTCGGCCGCGGCGTCCTGGAGCCGCTGCGACTCGGCATCGGTGACGCCCTTGGGCGGCGAGGCGGGGTTGTACTCCCCGGGAGTGGTCCCCGCGGCGTCGAAGGCCTCGACGAGCCCCTCCAGGGCGAACACCAGGGTGGACCACTCGTCCGCGATGTCGTCGGGCGCCTCGTCGCGCAGGTCCTTCCACACCTCCAGGGTCGGCGTCAGCACGTCCTCACCCGGCCTGCCGGCCCGCACGGCGAGGTCGGCGAGGGTGTGCTTCTGGTCCTCGAGCTCCGAGCAGTAGGTCTCGGTCTGGCTCGCGCAGCCGGTCAGCGACGAGACCAGGAGCACTCCCGACAAGGCGGCTGCCGCGCGTCGTACCGCCCTCATGCGTCCGCCAGCCCGGCGAGCTCCTGCGCCGCCCTCGTCGCCTTGGCGTGGAGGGCTGCCTTGTCCGGTCCGGCCGAGAGGATCTCGCGCGAGCTGCTCGCCAGGACGTTGCGTGCGGCCTCCCCGAAGATCCGGCGTACGTCGGAGGGCGTGCCACCCTGGGCACCGAGGCCGGGCACCAGGAGCGGGCCGTTGACCGCGAGGTTCTCCCGGGTCTCCCCGATGGTCGCTCCCACGACCGCACCGATCGACCCCATCGGCTCCGCGCCGGCGTTGCGGGACGCGACGGAGTCGAGCACAGTGCCTGCGACGGTGCGGCCGTCCTCGGTCTTGGCGTGCTGCACCTCGGGGCCCTCCGGGTTGGAGGTGAGCGCGAGGACGAACACACCGGCGTCGTTGGCGAGGGCGGTGTCGATCATCGGGTCGAGGGAGCCGAAGCCGAGGAAGGGGCTCGCCGTGATCGCGTCCACGGCGAGCGGCGACGTCGGGTCGAGGTAGGCGTCCGCGTACGCCTGCGCGGTGGAGCCGATGTCACCGCGCTTGACGTCGAGCACGACCAGGGCGCCCATCCCCCGTGCCTCCGCGATGACCTTCTCGAGGACGGCGATCCCCTTCGACCCGTGGCGCTCGAAGAACGCCGACTGCGGCTTCAGGGCAGCCGCGCAGCCGCCCAGGGCCTCCACCGCGGTGAGCGAGAAGCGCTCCAGGCCCACCGCGCTGTCGGTCATCCCCCAGGCGTCGAGCAGGGCCGGGTGCGGGTCGATCCCCGCGCACAGCGGGCCGCGGGCGTCCATGGCCTCCCGGAGGCGGGCGCCGAACGTCATCGTGGTTCTCCTTCGTGTCGATGTGCGCGGCCGACGGCGTCCGCCACGCTGGGGATGGACCGTCGGTCGAGCTCCTCGTGCAGCTCGGTGAGGATGCGTCGCGGGGCCCCGGGGTCGTGGATCACCGTGGTGCCGACCTGCACCGCCCGGGCCCCGGCAGCGAGCATCGCCAGCACGTCGAAGCCGCTGCGCACGCCGCCGCTCCCGACCAGGTGCACGTCGGGAAGCGCCTCGTGGACCTCCCACAGGCACCTGAGCGCGACCGCGTGCACCGCAGGCCCGCTCAGCGCCCCTGTGCCGCTGCCGAGGGCCGGCCTGAGGGTGACGGGGTCGAGCGCGAGGCCGGGCAGGCCATGGCCTACCACGACGGCGTCGGCACCGGCCTTCACCGCGGCACGGGACACGTCGACGACGTGGTGCACGTAGGGGGCGACCTTCGCCAGCACCGGGATGCCACGGGGCATGTCGCGCCGGACGGCGGCCAGGATCTTGCCCGCCTGGTAGGAGTCGCGAGCGGCCACGGACCCCGGGGGCCAGGCCAGGTTTACCTCGACGGCCGCGACGCCGGGGCTCAGGCCCACCCGGCGGGCGAGCTCGGCCCACTCCCCGAGGTTCCGGCCGGCGATCGAGACGACCGTGCGCACCTGTCGTTGAGCAAGCCACGGCAGCTCCGTCGCGAGGAAGCCCTGGAGCCCGTTGCCCTGCAGGCCGTCGTCGGTGAGCAGCCCGCTGGGAGTCTCAACCACCCGAGGCGGCGGCCCACCCGCCCGAGGGTCGAGGGTGACCGAGCGAGTGACCACGGCACCGAGCTCGGTGAGGTCGAGGTACGGATCGAGCTCACGCCCCGTCCCGGCGCAGCCCGCCGCGACCATCACGGGGTTGGCGAGGCTCAGGTCGGCCACGCTCGTGCCGAGGGCCGGGGCGTTCACCGCTCTGCCCCCCGAGCGCCCCAGCTGTCCTCCGGCACGTCGCCGAGGTCCACCCAGCGGACCCGGTCGCCGCGGAGGACCGGCCCCTCCACACAGGCGCGCACCATCCGGGACACGCCGTCCTCGCCGACGAAGGGCACGACACAGCTCTGGCAGGCGCCCGTGGCGCAGACCTGCCTTGCGGCCAAGGCCGTCTGGCTCCAGGCACCGTGCTGCTCGGCCGCGAGCGCGACGTCGTGCAGCATCGGGGCGGGGCCGGCGGCGTACACGACGTCACTGGCGTTGCGCGTCAGCACGTCGGGCAGGACCTGGCCGACCGGGCCGCGCATGCCGATCGAGCCGTCGTCGGTGACCACCACGACCGTCTTGGCGGCGCGCTTGGCGTCGAGGGCGCCGAAGAGAAGCTTCTCGCTCGCTGCGGCGAGCACCATGTGCACCGCGCAGCCCCGCTCACGCAGCCGCTCGGCGAGAGAGAACAAGGGGGCCGCCGTGTGCCCGTGACCCACGAGCGTGCAGGCCACCGGCTCCTTCGGCAGGGCGTAGGGCCGTCCCACCGGACCCACGACGTCCACCGCGCTGCCCGGGCCCAGTCCGCTGAGCCAGGCCTCGCCGGGCTCGGTGACCGGGAAGACGACCTCGACCGTGCTCCGGTAGGTGCCGGTCGCGCGGGCACGGTAGATCGGGAAGCTCCGGCGCAGCATGCGGTCGGTCAGGGCGCCCCCGACCGCGAAAGCGACCAGGCTGCCCGGTCGGAACCTCTCGGCGACCCCGGGCGCGACCAGGGTCAGGTGCTGGTAGGCGCCGGCACGCTTGTTGCTCAGCACCTCCCCGTGCGCCTGGACCGGGCCCTGGGCCGCCGTCGTCATCCGGCCGCTCCGCCGGGTCCGGAGGCCCCCGCAGCACCGACCGCACCGCCTGCCCTGGCGAGCTCGCGCTGGACCCGCGAGGGCCACAGCGCCCCTTCGTAGATGAACGCGGTGTAGGCCTGGAGCAGGGTGGCGCCCGCCTCGAGACGCTCGCGCGCGTCGGCGGCGCTGCTGATCCCGCCGACGGAGATCACGGTCAGCGTGGGGTCGAGCCGCCCGCGCAGCAGGCGCAGCACCTCGAGCGACCGCCGCCGGAGCGGAGCCCCCGAGAGACCACCGGCGCCGGCACGTTCCACGGCCTCGGCGCTCGACACGAGCCCGTCCCGGGAGATCGTGGTGTTCGTCGCGACGACGCCGTCGAGGCCGATCGCGCCCGCGAGGTCCGCGACGGCGAGCACGTCGTCGTCGCTGAGGTCCGGTGCGATCTTCACGAGCAGCGGCACGCGCCGCTCGGTCACGGCATCGGCCTGGCGCCGTACCGCCTCCAGCAGCGGCCGCAGCTTCTCCACCGCCTGCAGGTCACGCAGGCCTGGGGTGTTCGGCGAGCTGACGTTGACCACGAGGTAGTCGGCGTACGGCGCGAGCAGCCGCGTGCTCTTCTCGTAGTCGCCGATCGCCCGGTCCTCGGGCACCACCTTGGTCTTGCCGATGTTGACCCCGACGACGACCGGAGACGCCGGGCCGCGACGCCGCCGCGCCTCGAGCCGCCTCGCGACCGCCTCGGCACCCTCGTTGTTGAAGCCCATCCGGTTGACCAGCGCGCGGTCGTCGGGAAGACGGAACAGCCGCGGGCCCGGGTTGCCGGGCTGCGCCTCGCCGGTGACCGTTCCGACCTCGACGAACGAGAAGCCGAGCGCCGCGAGGGCGTCGATCCCCACGGCGTTCTTGTCGAAACCGGCCGCCAGCCCCAAGGGGCCGGGGAAGGTCAGCCCCATGGCCTGCACCTTCGAACCGGAGGCGCCGAGCGGAAGCCGCGCCAGCACGGGCCGGCCCGCACGCAGCGTCGCGAAGCCCACCCGGTGGGCGGTCTCCGCGTCGACGCGCGTCAAGGCGTGGTCGAAGACCCAGCGGTACGCCGTCACAGGCTCACCGCTCCACGTCGGCGCGGACCATCGGCGCCCAGTCCTGGAGGGATCGCACCCCGATGTCCTTGGCGCGAACCGCCTCGATGCCCTGAACCGCCGCGCCGAGCCCCTGGATGGTCGTGATGCACGGGATGTTGGTGAGGATGGCCGCCGTACGGATCTCGTAGCCGTCCATCCGCGGCGACCCGCCCTTGGTGGTGCCGTGCGGGGTGTTCACCACGAGCTTCACCTCGCCGTCCTTGATCAGGCCCACGATGGTCGGCTCGCCGTCGGGACCCGGACCCTCGGAGTGCTTGCGCACGACCGTGGTCTCGACGCCGTTGCGGCGAAGCACCTCGGCGGTGCCGGCGGTGGCAAGGATCTCGTAGCCGAGGTCGGCGAGCCGCTTGATCGGGAAGATCATGTGCCGCTTGTCGACGTTGGCGACGCTGACGAAGATCTTGCCGTCGACCGGCAGGTCGCCGTACGCCGCGGTCTGCGCCTTCGCGAAGGACGTTCCGAACACCGCGTCGAAGCCCATCACCTCACCGGTCGACCGCATCTCCGGGCCGAGCACCGCGTCGACGGTCTTGCCCTCCTCGGTCTTGAACCGGTTGAACGGCATCACGGCCTCCTTGACCGCGATCGGCGCACCCGCAGGCAGGTCGCCGCCGTCGCCGTTGGCCGGGAGGAGCCCCTCGGCCCGGAGCTCCGCGATGCTGGCGCCGAGCATCACGCGCGCAGCCGCCTTCGCGAGGGAGGTCCCGGTCGCCTTGGACACGAACGGCACCGTCCGTGAGGCCCGGGGGTTCGCCTCGAGGACGTAGACCACGTCCGAGGCCATGGCGTACTGCACGTTGAGCAGGCCGCGCACCCCCACGCCCTTGGCGATCGCCTCGGTCGAGGCACGGATGCGGTCGATCGTCTCGTGACCGAGCGTGATGGGAGGCAGTGCGCACGAGGAGTCACCGGAGTGGATGCCTGCCTCCTCGATGTGCTCCATCACTCCGCCGAGGAAGAGCTCCTCGCCGTCGTAGAGCGCGTCGACGTCGATCTCCACGGCGTCGTCGAGGAAGCGGTCGACCAGCACCGGGTGCTCGGGGTTGATGACGGTGGCGCGCTCGATGTAGCCGCGGAGCGCCTCGTCGTCGTACACGATCTCCATGCCCCGTCCACCGAGGACGTACGACGGCCGTACGAGCACCGGGTAGCCGATCTCCTCGGCGATCCCCCGCGCCTCGTCGTACGACGTCGCCATGCCGTGCTTGGGCGCCGGGAGCCCGGCCCGCCCCAGCACCCGCCCGAAGGCGCCGCGCTCCTCGGCGAGGTGGATGGCCTCGGGGGTGGTGCCGACGATCGGGACGCCCGCGTCCTCCAGACCCTGCGCGAGCCCGAGCGGCGTCTGGCCGCCGAGCTGGCAGATCACCCCGGCGACGGGGCCGGCCTTCTTCTCGGCGTGGACGATCTCGAGGACGTCCTCGAGCGTGAGTGGCTCGAAGTAGAGCCGGTCGGAGGTGTCGTAGTCGGTGGAGACGGTCTCGGGGTTGCAGTTGACCATGATCGTCTCGTAGCCAGCCTCGGACAGCGCGAGGCTCGCGTGCACGCACGAGTAGTCGAACTCGATGCCCTGGCCGATCCGGTTCGGACCCGAGCCGAGGATGATCACCGCCGGCTTCTCCCGCGGCTCGACCTCGGTCTCCTCGTCGTAGGACGAGTAGTGGTACGGCGTGCGCGCTGCGAACTCGGCCGCGCAGGTGTCGACGGTCTTGAAGACCGGCCTGATGCCCAGGGCGTGCCGGACGCCGCGTACGACGTCGGCGCTGAGGTCGCGCAGCTTGCCGATCTGCAGGTCGGAGAAGCCGTGCCGCTTGGCCCGTCGCAGGACGTCCGCGGTCAGCTCCGGCGGCCTCGAGGACCTCCATGGCGATCTCGTTGATGAGCGCGAGCTGGTCGACGAACCAGGGGTCGATCGCCGTGGCCTCGAAGATCTCCTCGGGGGTGGCGCCGGCCCGCAATGCGTCCATGACCTTCTTGAGCCGGCCGTCGTGCGGGACCCGGATCTCGTCGAGCAGGGCCGCCTTGTCGAGGTCGACCCACTTGTGGCTCCAGTCGAAGACGGCGTCCTTCTTCTCCAGGCTCCGCAGTGCCTTCTGCAGCGCCTCGGTGAAGTTGCGCCCGATCGCCATCGCCTCGCCGACCGACTTCATGTGCGTGGTGAGCGTCGGGTCGGCGGCCGGGAACTTCTCGAACGCGAACCGCGGCACCTTCACCACCACGTAGTCCAGCGTCGGCTCGAAGCTGGCCGGGGTCTCCTGCGTGATGTCGTTGGGGATCTCGTCGAGGGTGTAGCCGATGGCCACCTTCGCGGCGATCTTCGCGATCGGGAAGCCGGTCGCCTTGGAGGCCAGGGCACTGGACCGGGAGACCCGCGGGTTCATCTCGATGACGACGACCCGGCCGTCGAAGGGGTTCACGGCGAACTGGATGTTGCAGCCGCCGGTGTCGACACCGACCGACCGGATGATGCCGATCGAGAGGTCGCGCAGGTGCTGGTACTCGCGGTCGGTGAGCGTCATCGCAGGCGCGACCGTGATCGAGTCACCGGTGTGGACGCCCATCGGGTCGAGGTTCTCGATGGAGCACACGATCACGACGTTGTCCGCCTTGTCGCGCATGACCTCGAGCTCGTACTCCTTCCAGCCGATGATCGACTCCTCGAGAAGCACCTCGGTCGTGGGGCTCGCGGCGAGGCCGGCGCCGGCGATGCGGCGCAGGTCGTCCTCGTCGTACGCCATGCCCGACCCGGTGCCGCCCATGGTGAAGCTGGGCCGGACCACCATCGGGTAGCCGAGCTGGCCGGCCGCCGCGAGGCAGTCGTCCATGGTGTGGCAGATCACCGACTTGGCGACCTCTCCCCCGAGCTCCTCGACGATCCGCTTGAACGACTCGCGGTTCTCACCCCGGTGGATCGCCTCGATGCTGGCGCCGATCAGCTCCACGCCGTACTTGTCGAGCACACCCCTCTCCGCGAGCGATATCGCGGCGTTGAGCGCGGTCTGTCCGCCGAGGGTGGCGAGCAGCGCGTCCGGGCGCTCCTTCTCGATGACCTTCTCGACGAACTCCGGGGTGATCGGCTCGACGTAGGTCGCGTCGGCGAACTCCGGGTCGGTCATGATCGTGGCCGGGTTGGAGTTCACGAGGATCACCCGCAGGCCCTCGGCCCGCAGCACCCGGCAGGCCTGGGTGCCGGAGTAGTCGAACTCGGCGGCCTGTCCGATGATGATCGGCCCCGAGCCGATCACCAGGACGCTCTCGATGTCGTTGCGCTTGGGCATCAGGCTTCACCTTCCTGGCTCGCTTCGCTCGCCTGTCCGGCGCGCTCTGACGTCGAACGGCCCTCCATGAGCTGGGTGAAGCGGTCGAAGAGGTAGGCCGCGTCGTGGGGACCCGCGGCCGCCTCGGGGTGGTACTGCACCGAGAACGCCTTGAGCGACCCGGAGGAGTCACGCAGCTCGAGCCCCTCGACCACGTCGTCGTTGAGGCACATGTGGCTCACGCTCGCCTCGCCGTACGGCGTGGGGACACCGTCGTCGAGCGGCACACCGTCGGGCCATCGGACCGCGAACCCGTGGTTGTGGGCGGTGACCTCGACCTTGCCGGTCGTGCGGTCCATCACGGGCTGGTTGATGCCGCGGTGGCCGTACTTGAGCTTGAAGGTGCCGAGGCCGAGGGCCCTGCCGAAGAGCTGGTTGCCGAAGCAGATCCCGAAGTACGGGATCCCTCGCTCCAAGACGCCCCGGAGGACCTCGATCTCGTGCGTCGTCGCAGCAGGGTCTCCCGGGCCGTTGGAGAAGAACACGCCGTCGGGCTCGACCGCGAGCACCTGCTCAAGCGAGGACTTGGCCGGCATGACGTGGACCTCGATGCCCCGCTCGGCCATCATCGTCGGGGTCATCGACTTGATGCCGAGGTCGAGGGCGACCACGGTGAACCGCTTCACGCCCTTCGCGGGCACGACGTAGGTCTCGGCGGTGGAGACGTCGGCGGTGAGGTCCGCACCGGTCATCTCGGCGGAGTCGAGCACCCGCCTGCGCAACGCCTCGGGGTCGGCCTCGGTGGTGGAGATGCCCACGCGCATCGCGCCGCGCTCGCGCAGGTGCCTGGTCAGGGCGCGGGTGTCCACGCCGCAGATGCCCACCACGCCCTGCTCGCGCAGGTCGTCGGCGAGCGAGCGCCGGCTCCTCCAGCTCGAGGGAACCCGGGCGGGGTCGCGGACCACGTAGCCGCTGACCCAGATCCTGCGGGACTCCGGGTCCTCGTCGTTCATGCCGGTGTTGCCCACGTGCGGCGCGGTCATCACGACGACCTGGCGGTGGTACGACGGGTCGGTCAGCGTCTCCTGGTAGCCGGACATGCCGGTGGAGAAGACCGCCTCTCCGAAGGTCTCCCCCTCGGCGCCGAACGACTCGCCGCGGAAGGCCCGGCCGTCCTCGAGGACCAGCAGCGCAGGCCGTGGGCCGGTGCCTGTGGTCTGGGTGTTCATGCCTTGTGCTCCTCGTTGTCCCTGGCCAGCTTGCTGATCGAGCGGATCCATCGGTTGTGCATATCCGTCACCTGTGGCTGATGCTGAACGGTGTTCTTGGTCTCGAAGGCTCCGCCCTTCGCGGGTCGTGGCGGCTCCAGGCGGAAGCCCGAGTCGAGCAGCAGCGGACCGTGCTGCCACGTGACGACGAGGACGCCGTGCGGCGGCACGACCTTCCCCGCGATGCCCTGGTCGTGCCGGGCTCCCCGAAGTGCCTCGGCGGGGATCCGGAAGCTGCCGCCGACCCGGACCACGTCGAGCCCCTCGGCGGACAGGCGGAGCCGCACCAGGCTGCGGGCGCCGAGCCCCTGTGCGACCACGCGGTCGAGCCAGTCGCCGCTGACCGTGGTGCCGAAGTAGCGGCCTCCGGCCTCGAGCTTCGCAGGCGGCAGGTCGCCGACCGCAGGTGACGCCAGGAGCGGGGGCAGGTCGTGCTTGCGCGCACGCCTGCGCCAGCCGAGCCACATGCCGAGGTAGGCCAGGGCGAGCAGGAGGGCGAGGATAGCCACCGGCACCACCCACTCGGGCAGCGTCGGCAAGAGCGGGTTCAGCTCGGTGTCCTCGGACGTCCGCATCACGCGAGCTTCCCGTCGAGGACCGTCGGCCGCCCGCGGAGGAAGGTCGCGACCACCTTGCCCGGCAGCTCACGGCCGGCGTACGGCGTGTTGCGCGACAGCGAGGCCAGCTCGGAGCCGTCGACCACGCGGCTGAACGAGGGGTCGTAGAGCACGAGGTTCGCGGGCTCGCCCTCGGCGACCGGCCGCCCGTGGTCCTCGAGCCGGCCGATCCGAGCCGGCGCGTAGGACATCCGCTCGGCGACACCCGCCCAGTCGAGCAGGCCGGGGTCGACCATGGTCTGCTGCACGATCGACAGTGCCGTCTCCAGGCCGAGCATGCCGAAGGCCGCGGCCTGCCACTCGCAGTCCTTGTCCTCGAGCGGGTGCGGGGCGTGGTCGGTGGCGACGATGTCGATGGTGCCGTCGGCGAGCCCCGCCCGGAGCGCCGCGACGTCGGCGGCCGTGCGCAGCGGCGGGTTGACCTTGTAGATCGGGTCGTAGGTCGCGGCGAGCTCGTCGGTGAGCAGGAGGTGGTGCGGGCAGGCCTCGGCGGTGACGTTCCAGCCCTTGCTCTTGGCCCAGCGCACGATCTCCACGGAGCCTGCGGTGGAGACGTGGCACACGTGCAGGCGCGAGCCGACGTGCGCGGCGAGGAGGCAGTCGCGGGCGATGATCGCCTCCTCGGCGACCGCGGGCCAGCCGCGCAGGCCGAGCCGTCCGGAGAGCTCACCCTCGTTCATCTGGGCGTCCTCGGTCAGCCGCGGCTCCTGGGCGTGCTGGGCGACCACGCCGTCGAAGGCCTTGACGTACTCGAGCGCCCGCCGCATCAGCACCGCGTCGGAGACGCACTTGCCGTCGTCGGAGAACACCCGCACCCTGGCGGCGGAGTCGGCCATCGCCCCGAGCTCGGCCAGACGCTCGCCGGCCAGGCCTACCGTGACCGCACCGACCGGGAAGACGTCGCAGTGGCCGGCCTCACGACCGAGCCGCCACACCTGCTCGACCACACCTGCCGTGTCCGCGACCGGGTCGGTGTTGGCCATCGCGTGCACGGCGGTGAACCCCCCGAGCGCCGCGGCGCGGGTTCCGGTCTCCACGGTCTCGGCGTCCTCGCGGCCGGGCTCGCGAAGATGGGTGTGGAGGTCCACGAGGCCGGGCAGGGCGACGAGCCCCTCGGCATCGAAGACCTCCGCGCCGGCGGCGGCAAGGGCGGATCCGACCCGCTTGATGACGCCGCCTTCGAGGAGCAGGTCGGTGGGCTCGCCCCCGAGGAGGCGGGCGGACTTGATCAGGTACGTGCTCACGGCTGTGCTCCGTCGGTGTCAGGGGTGGCCTGGGTCGGTCCGCTGTCCGGCGTACGGCCCGCGTCGGACTCGTTGCCGCTGAGCAGGAGGTAGAGCACCGCCATCCGGACCGCCACCCCGTTGGTGACCTGCTCGACGATCACGGAGCGGTCCGAGTCGGCGACGTCGGCGGTGATCTCCATCCCGCGGATCATCGGACCCGGGTGCATCACGATCGTGTGGTCCTGCAGCATCCCCATCCGACGGGCGTCGAGGCCGTAGCGGCGGCTGTACTCACGCTGGGTCGGGAAGAACGCGGCGTTCATCCGCTCGCGCTGGACGCGCAGCATCATCACCGCATCACTCTTGGGCAGCACGGAGTCGATGTCGAAGGAGGTCTCGGCGTCCCAGCTCTCCACGCCCACGGGCATCAGGGTCGGCGGCGCCACCAGCGTGACCTCCGCCCCGAGCGTGTGGAGGAGCAGCGCGTTGGAGCGCGCCACCCGGCTGTGCAGGACGTCGCCGACGATCGCGATCCTGCGGCCGTCGAGGCTGCCGAGGTGGCGCCACATGGTGAACGCGTCGAGGAGCGCCTGCGTGGGGTGCTCGTGGGTGCCGTCGCCGGCGTTGACCACGCTGGAGCGGACCCAGCCGGAGTTCGCGAGCAGGTGGGGCGCGCCGGATGCCCAGTGCCGGATGACGACCGCGTCGGCGCCCATCGCCTCGAGGGTGAGCGCGGTGTCCTTGAGGCTCTCGCCCTTGCTCAGGCTCGACCCCTTGGCGGAGAAGTTGATCACGTCGGCCGACAGCCGCTTGGCGGCTGCCTCGAAGGAGATCCTGGTGCGCGTGGAGTCCTCGAAGAAGAGGTTGACGACCGTGCGGCCACGCAGCGCGGGGAGCTTCTTGATCGGCCGGTCCGCCAGCGAGCGCAGCTCCTGCGCGGTCTGCAGGATGAGCTCCGCGTCGTCGCGGGTGAGGTCCCCGGTGCTGAGCAGGTGCCGGTTCATGCGCTCTCCTCCGTGCCTTCCGCGACGCCGCCGGAGATGAGCACGGCGTCCGCGCCGTCGAACTCCTCGAGGCGCACCGAGACCTTCTCGACCAGGGACGTGGGGAGGTTCTTGCCGACGAAGTCCGCCCGGATCGGGAGCTCGCGGTGGCCTCTGTCGACGAGGACCGCCAGCCGGACCGACCTGGGCCGCCCGACGTCGTTCATGGCGTCGAGGGCGGCGCGGATGGTGCGGCCCGAGAAGAGGACGTCGTCGACGAGCACCACGGTCTTGCCGTCGATGCCGCCGGGCGGGATGTCGGTGGGCAGCAGGGTCCGGGCCGGGCGCATCCGCAGGTCGTCGCGGTACATCGTGACGTCGAGCGAGCCGACCGGGATGTCGATCCCCTCGACCGAGGCGATCTTCGTGGCGATCCGCCGTGCGAGGGGCACGCCGCGGCTCGGGATCCCGAGCAGGACGAGGTCGTGGGCGCCCTTGTTGCGCTCGAGGATCTCGTGGGCGATGCGGGTGAGAGCGCGTGAGATGTCGCGCGCGTCGAGGACAGTGCGTCCGGAGCCTGATGGTGCCGTCGTCTCGGCAGGCATGAGCGAGCCAGACCTCCTTCTCCGCCTCACGGGACGGCTCGTTAAAGGATGTCGAACGGCTCAGAGCCTAGCAGCCGGGCACACCTCGTTCGAGGTGCGACCCGCTGCCGGACGGGTCGTACGTGCTCAGGCGGGGATGGGCGGTCCGACCACCTCGAGGCCGTAGCGGGGACCGACCTCGTTCCACCGCGCTATCTCCACGTCCATGGGCAGACCGTCCTCGCCCGGGAGCCTGCGTTCCTCGGCCGGGACGCCCACCTCGTCGTACAGGTCGAGCAGGTGCCCGGGCGTGGTGAGGCCCAGGAACCTCACCGGGCTCTCCCCCGTCACGCGGAACGCGTGCGGAAGGCCCTTGGGCAGGTAGATGAACGAGCCCTGCGACAGCTCGAAGATCTCGTCACCGGCGCGGTAGGTCATCGACCCCTCCAGGAGGTAGAACGCCTCGGCCTCCCTGGTGTGCCGGTGCAGCGGGGTGGCGACCCCCGGCGGCTGCGTGACGAGTGACAGGCCGAGCAGGCCCTCGGTCTGGTCGGCGCCGACGAGCCGCTCGAACAGCGAGCCCATGGCCCACGTCGTGGGGCCGGTGCCGGCAGGGCGGTGGACCACACCGGTCTCGGAGATCTGTTCCGTGGTCATCGCGACCTCCTCGCTATTCACCCGAAGCCGTTTCGGATGAATATTGCTAACGTAGGAGCCGTGCAGAAGAGCGTCAAGACCCGTCCGTACCGGTCGGCCGTGCGCGCGGAACGGGCGGCGCGGACACGCAGGGCGGTCCTCTCCGCGGCACGCGGCCTGTTCCAGGAGGACGGTTACGCGGCCACCTCGGTGAGCGACGTCGCGCGGCGGGCCGGCGTGTCGGTCGACACCGTCTACACCAGTGTCGGGCGGAAACCGCAGCTGCTGCTGGCTGTCATCGACATGACGCTGGCCGGCGGGGACGAACCCGTCCCGGCCGAGGAGCGGGAGTACGTCCGTGCGATCCGGGCGGCCCCCACCGCCGAGGAGAAGATCACGGTCTACGCCTCGGCTCTGGGCGAGCTGCTCCCCCGCACCGCGCCGCTGCTGCAGGCCCTGAAGCAGGCGGCGGAGGCCGACCCGGAGTGTGCACGGGTGCGGCGCGAGCTCGACGAACGCCGGGCGGGCAACATGCGGCGGTTCGCCGCCGACCTGCGGTCCACCGGCGAGCTGCGCGAGGACCTCAGCGACGACGATGTCGCCGACCTGGTCTGGTCGACGAACTCCGTGGAGTACTTCGGTCTCCTGGCCTCCCGCGGCTGGGACGCCGAGCGCTTCGCCACGCTGCTGCGGGTCCTGTGGTCGCGGGTGCTCCTGGCCTGAGGCGCCGCGACGCTCAGGCGGAGAGTGCCGGCTTGTTCCTGAGGATGTTGCCGAGGACCCCGTTGACGAAGGTGGGTGACTCGTCGGTCGAGAGCTCGCGCACGAGGCTCAGCGCCTCGCTCACCGCCACGGCGTCCGGCACGTCGTCGACGTACAGGATCTCGTAGACGCCGATCCGCAGCACGTTGCGGTCGACGGCGGGCATCCGCTCGAGGCTCCACCCCTGGGCGTACGACGCGAGCAGCTCGTCGATCCGGGCGGAGTTCTCGGCCACACCGCGCACCAGCGAAGCGGTGTACTCGTGGATCGGGGGGTCGCCCGCGGTCACCCGCTCGTCGAGGACGACCGACGCCGCGACGTCACGAGCCTCGCTCTCGAACAGGATGTCGAGAGCGCGCTTGCGGGCCTTGGAACGGGCAGCCATCAGGAGCTGACTCGGCCCTGGTAGCTGCTGTCGCGGGTGTCGACCTTGATCTTCTCGCCGGTGGTGATGAACAGCGGCACCTGGATGTCGTGGCCGGTCTCGAGACGGGCGGGCTTGGTGCCACCTGTGGAGCGGTCACCCTGGAGGCCTGGCTCGGTGTACTCGACCACGAGCTCGACCGAGGCCGGCAGCTCGATGTAGAGGACACGACCGTCGTTCGTGGCCACGATCGCCTCCTGGTTCTCGAGGAGGAAGTTCTTCGCGTCGCCGACGATCTCCGGCGTGACCTCGATCTGGTCGTAGGTTCCGGTGTCCATGAAGACGTAGTTCGTGCCGTCGTTGTAGAGGTACTGCATCGTCCGCTTGTCGACGTTTGCCACGTCCACCTTGACGTCGGCGTTGAAGGTCTTGTCGACGACCTTGCCCGACTCGACGTTCTTGAGCTTGGTACGCACGACGGCGCCGCCCTTGCCGGGCTTGTGGTGCTGGAACCACACGACGGACCACAGCTGCCCGTCGAGGTTGAGAACCATGCCGTTCTTGAGGTCGTTCGTGGTGGCCATGCGCGTGGAACCTGCTCTTCCTAGAGCCGTCGGACGGGGTGCAGCGGCCAAGTCTAACGGCACTCCGCGGGCCGCCCTTATCCGGTCGACTTCCCAAGCGTCGTGGACGCATCCCAAGCGGTATGCCGCTTGTGAAGCGTCCGTAACCCCGCGTTACAGGGGGTGGCGGGAGGCGACTGCGCGGAGCGCGAGCAGGTAGGAGTCGACGCCGAAGCCGGCGATCACTCCGGTGGCCACCCCGGAGATCACGCTCGTGTGGCGGAACTCCTCCCGCGTGTGCGGGTTGGTGATGTGCACCTCCACCAGCGGCGCGGTGAGCTGGGCACAGGCGTCGCGCAGCGCGTAGCTGTAGTGCGTGAACGCCGCGGGGTTGAGCACGACCGGCCAGCCCTGGTCAGCGGCCTCGTGGAGCCAACCGACGAGCTCGGCCTCGGAGTCGGTCTGGCGGACCTCGACCTCCTGGCCGAGCTCGGCCCCGACCTGCTTGCACGCGGCGACCAGGTCGTCGTAGGTCGTCGACCCGTAGACCTCGGGCTCGCGGGAGCCGAGACGGCCGAGGTTCGGGCCGTTGAGCACCAGCACCACCATGTCCTGCCTCCTTCTCGTGGGCCGCTCAGCGTGAGATCTCGGCGTACGCCGCGGTCAGCAGGGCAGGATCCGGCGCGGTCAGGATCGTGGGTCGCGCGAGGCCCTCGAGCACGACGAAGCGCAGCTGGTCGCCCCGGGACTTCTTGTCCACCTTCATCGCGTCGTGGAGCTGGCTCCACACGCCCCCGCGGTACGTCGTGGGCAGGCCCACCAGCTCGAGCACCGAGCGGTGCCGCTCCGCCGTCGCCTCGTCGAGCCTGCCGGCCAGCCGCGCGAGCTCGGCGACGAAGGTCATCCCGATTGCCACCGCCGCGCCGTGGCGGAACTTGTAGCGCTCGACCCGCTCGACCGCGTGGCCGAGTGTGTGCCCGTAGTTGAGCACCTCCCGGCCCGGATGACCGGAGGCGCCGCCGGTCTCCTTGAGGTCCTCGACCACGACGCCGATCTTGACGTTGACGGAGCGCTCGATCAGCTCACGCAGCACGTCGGTGCCTGCTGTGGTCGCGGCAGCCGGGTCGGACTCCACGAGGTCGAGGATCGCCGGGTCGGCGATGAAGCCGCACTTGATGACCTCGGCGAGGCCGCTGACGAGCTCGTTGCGAGGCAGCGTCTCCAGGGTCGCGAGGTCGCAGAGCACGCCCGAAGGCTCGTGGAACGCTCCGACGAGGTTCTTCCCCTCGCTGGTGTTCATCCCGGTCTTGCCGCCGACCGCCGCGTCGACCATGCCGAGCAGCGTCGTGGGCATGTGCACGACCTTGACGCCACGCAGCCAGGTGGCCGCGACGAAGCCGCCCATGTCGGTGGTGGACCCCCCGCCCACGGTCACGACCGCGTCGGAGCGGGTGAACCCGGTCTGGCCGAGCACCTGCCAGCAGAAGGAGGCTACGGGGGCGAGCTTGGCCTCCTCGCCGTCGGGGATCTCGATGGCGTGGGCCTCGTAACCCTGGTCGGCGAGGTCCGCGCGAACCGCCTCGCCGGTCGCCGCCAGCGCCCGGGGGTGGATCACCGCGACCCGCCGGACGTCCTTGCCCAGCATGCCCGGCAGCTCGCCGAGCAGGCCGGTGCCGACGACCACGTCGTACGGCGAGGCTCCCCCGACGTGCAGGGTGGACAGGTCGCTCATCGTTCCCCCTCGTCGGTGGCCGCCTCGGCCCTCTCGACCTCGGTCCGGACCTCCTCGGCGACCTCCTCGGCGCTCCGCCCGTCGGTCTCCACGGTCAGGGTCGCGACCTCCTTGTAGACCGGCTGCCGCTCGTCGAGCAGCGCCTTGACCCGGGCTCGCACGTTGCCGAGCAGGAGCGGGCGGGCCGTGCCGAGACCGACGCGCTTGACCGCGTCCGAGAGCCCGACGTGCAGGAAGACCACCATGTGACCCTTCAGCGCAGCGCGGGTCTCGGGGTCGACCACGGCGCCGCCGCCGAGGGCGAGGACCCCGTCATGGGTCGCCAGGGCTTCGGCCACGGCCGACCGCTCGAGCTCCCGGAAGTGCTGCTCGCCCCGGTCGACGAAGATGTCGGAGATCGGCCGCCCCTCCGCCTCCTCGACGTCCCGGTCGGTGTCGCGCAGCGAGAGACCCCAGGCGGCGGCCAGGAGCTCGCCGACCGTGGTCTTGCCCGCTCCCATGGGGCCGACGAGCACGACCCGTGGACGCGCGGTGCTCACGCGAACCTCAGCGAGGACAGGTAGGCCTCGGCGTTGCGCCGGGTCTCGGCCACCGAGTCGCCGCCGAACTTCTCGAGCACGACCTCGGCGAGCACAAGCGCGACCATCGCCTCCGCCACGATGCCCGCGGCGGGGACCGCGCAGACGTCGGAGCGCTGGTGGTGAGCCACCGCCTCCTCGCCTGTGGCCACGTCGACGGTGCGGAGCGCGCGAGGCACGGTGGCGATCGGCTTCATGGCTGCCCGCACCCGCAGGATCTCGCCGGTGGACATGCCGCCCTCGGTCCCGCCGGAGCGGCCCGAGGCACGCCGGATGCCCTCCTCGGTGCCGACGATCTCGTCGTGGGCCTTGGAGCCCGGCGTCGCGGCGAGCTCGAACCCGTCACCCACCTCGACGCCCTTGATCGCCTGGATGCCCATGAGCGCACCCGCGAGGCGAGCGTCGAGCCGGCGGTCCCAGTGCACGTGGGACCCGAGGCCGGGTGGCAGGCCGTGCACCACGACCTCGACCACACCGCCGAGCGTGTCGCCGTCCTTGTGGGCCTGGTCGATCTCCGCGACCATCGCCTTGCCGGCGTCCGCGTCGAGGCAGCGCACCGGGTCGGCGTCGAGGCGCGCGACGTCCTCGGGGTCGGGGACCGAGCCGGCCGGAGCCTTCGCCGTACCGATGGCCACCACGTGGGACACGACGCGGGCGCCGACGGACTGCTCCAGGAACTTCATGGCCACCGCACCGAGCGCCACGCGCGCCGCGGTCTCGCGGGCCGAGGCGCGCTCCAGCACGGGACGGGCCTCGTCGAAGTCGTACTTCTGCATGCCCACCAGGTCCGCGTGACCGGGGCGCGGTCGGGTGAGCGCAGCGTTGCGGGCGAGGCTCTCGAGCTCGGTGGGGTCCACGGGATCGGCCGCCATGACCTTCTCCCACTTGGGCCACTCGCTGTTGCCGATCCGGATCGCGACCGGGCTGCCGAGAGTGCGGCCATGCCGCAGGCCGCCGATGATCTCGATCTCGTCGGCCTCGAACTTCATCCGGGCGCCGCGGCCGTAGCCGAGGCGGCGCCGCGCCAGCGCGTCGGCGATGTCACCCGAAGTCACCTCCACGTGGGCAGGCAGACCTTCGATCACAGCGACGAGGGCGGGTCCGTGAGACTCGCCCGCAGTGAGCCAACGCAGCATGCCGACAGTCTTTCACGGCGCGGAATGGGCTCAGGATCACGGCGTACCACGCAGCGACACCGGGCCCGGCGAGGACGCCGACCACGGCTCCCACGAGCATGAACGGCCCGAACGGGTAGGCCTTGCGGTCCACGATCCGCAGCAGGGAGAGAAGGAGTCCCCCTACGCCGCCGAGCAGGAAGCCCGCGTAGACCCCGGTCAGGAGCTCGCCCCAGCCGAGGTAGCCCAGCGCGATCCCGAGGAGCCCCGAGAGCCGGACGTCGCCGTAGCCCATGCCTCGCGGGTAGACGAACCACAGCACGAAGAAGGTGCCGCCGGCGATGAGCCATCCCCAGAGCGCGCGGAGCAGAGAGTCCCAGTCGCCGCTGAGGACGCCCGCCAGGAGGGTGAGCGCGACGACGACGGCGTACGACGGGGCGATGACCCTCGTGGGCAGCAGCCGGGTTCGCCAGTCCACGACGGCGAGGGCCACACCGACCGGGACGAGGTAGGCCCACACGAGGAGGACCGGGTCCCAGCCGATCCGCATCCCGACCAGGCCGGCCGTCACGCCCGAGGCGAGCGCGCTCTTCCAGGCCAGCCCGGGCAGCGCGGCGATCGCGTCGTAACGCTCCTTCGGCTCCTCGGGCTCGGCCGGCGGCGCCGCGGCACGTTGTTCGGCAGCATCGTCCACCAGCTCGTCGTCGTGGTGTCGTCGGTCGGCCGAGCCGTCCCTGGCCCCGCCCGCCTCGTCCACCCCGGACTCCTCCGCAGGCTCGGGTTCTGGGATCCGCGCGATGAGCGCCGGGACGAACCAGCCCAGCACCGCGCCGGCCAGTGCCATGACGACACCGGCGACCGGGAACCACGCCTCAAAGCTCATGGACCGAGAGCCTAGTGCCGAAACCCTGCCGTATCACCGAGGCTCGGCGAGAGCACGCAGCCCCGCCTCCCGCATGGCCTGGACCGGCGGCTCGGCGGCGCCGGTCATCAGGGTCACCTGCAGCGCCGCCTGATGGACCAGCAGGTCGAGACCCGAGACGAGCGTCTGCCCCTCTGCCTCCGCGAGCCTGGCGAGGGGGGTCGGCCACGGGTCGTACACCACGTCGAACACGACCGGGGCCGTGCGAGCCACGCGGAGCACCGACTCCACCTGCGCCTCCGCCGGGATCGTGGAGACCACGATCGCCGGGCGAAGCGCCTCTGCGGCCCGCACCGCCTCCCGGAACGTGAGCACCTCCACCATCGGCCGCGCCGGGTGGCGGCCAGCAGCGTCGAGGGTCTCTTTCACCCGGGAGGTGTCGCGGACCACCACGCGCACAGAGGTGCAGCCCAGGTCGGCGAGGGCGAGCAGCGCTGAGCTCGCGGTCGCGCCGCCGCCGAGGATGACCGCGTTGCGCAGCGCAGCCCCGGTGCGCTCGCGGATCGCGGCCACTGCCCCGGGGATGTCGGTGTTGTGCCCGATCCGGCGCCCCTGCTCGAGGATCACGGTGTTCGCGGCCTGCGCCTGGGCAGCGCGGTCGCTGAGCTCGTCGAGCAGGGGGACGACGGTCCGCTTCAGCGGCATCGTCAACGACAGGCCGCGCCAGGTCGCGTCGAGCCCGTCGAGGAACGCGGCGAGCTCGCCCTCGCGGACCTCGTGCGCGTCGTACTCCCAGTCCAGGCCGAGCTCGGCGTAGGCCGCGCGGTGCAGCACCGGCGACAACGAGTGCGCGATCGGGCTGCCGAGGACCGCGCAGCGCGTCGTCACCTCTGCTTCCGCCTCAGCAGTTCGGCGACGATGCGCACCACTGGTCGAACTCCGCCTTGTTCTTCAGGTGCTCCTCGTAGGTCTCGGCGAACTTCGTGACACCCGTGTCGGGGTTGGTCGTCACGAAGTACAGCCACGGCCCGTCCGCAGGCTTCAGGGCCGCCTCGATCGCCTGCTCACCCGGCGCCATGATCGGCGTCGGCGGGAGGCCGGTGACCTTGTAGGTGTTGTACGCGGAGTCGCTGTTGCGGTCGTCGTCGCTGGTGCCGACGCCGCCGTCCTTGCCCACGGCGTAGTGGACGGTGGAGTCGAACTGCAGGGGCATCGGCTCGTCGAGCCGGTTGTAGATGACCCGGCTGACCTTCGGGAAGTCCTCGTCGAACCTCGCCTCGGCCTGCACCAGGCTGGCGACGGTCACCGCGTCGTGCGGGCTGACCCCGAGCTGCTTGGCCCTCGCGACGAGGTCGAGCTTCGTGGCCGCCTCGTTGAAGCGGTCGACCATCATCTTCAGGATCGAGCGTGGCGTGGCGTCGGGCGGGAGCATGTAGGTCGCCGGGAAGAGGTAGCCCTCCGGGTTCCCCTCGGCGTACGACGGGAGCCCGATCGCCGAGGGTCGGCGCAGCACCTTGGCGAACTGCTGCTTGGAGAAGTCGGTCTTCTTGGCCAGCTCGTCGACGATCTGGGCGACGGTCAGCCCCTCGCGGAGCGTCACGGCGCTCTGCACCATGTTGTCCGGCTCGAGGAGGATGTCGAGCGCCGTATCCGCCGACATCTTCTTGTGCATCTCGTAGAACCCGACCTGGATGCTCGTGGAGAGCGGGTTCGCGCGGGCAGCGTCCGTGAACGCCTCCGAGCTCGCGACGACGTCCTGGTCGACCAAGGTTGCCGCGATGTCGACCGCGCTGTCGCCCTCGTGCACCTCGACCACCACCGAGCCGCTGCCGCTCCCCGAGTAGTCCGGCGGAGGTGCGAGCTTGTCCTTGAGGATCGCCAGCCCGCGGTCGTAGGCGAGGTACCCGCCGCCCAGCACGATCGCCAGGGCGATGAGCACGGCGATGTAACCGGGGGCCTTGCTCCGCCGCCGGCGACGCCGGTTCCGCCCACCACGCTGCTGGGTGTGCTCTGGTTCGAGGTCGAGTCCGAGATTCGTCACATGTGTCCTAGGTCGAGGGTCTCCCCTGGCGCAGCCCCCGAGCTGCGTTCGGTGTCGAGTGCGTTCTGCAAGATCACGACCGCCGCTGCCTGGTCGACCACGGCGCGTCTCTTCTGTCCCTTCCTACCCTGCTTGCGGAGTACCGCTTCGGCTGTCACGGTCGTCAGACGTTCATCACACAGACGGACCGGCACCGGGTCAAGCGTCTCCGCGAGCGCCCGCGCGAACTCGCGCACCTTGGCCGCGGCCGGCCCCTCGCCCCCCGAAAGGGAGCGAGGCAGCCCGACCACCACCTCGATGGCGGCCCGTTCGACGACGATCTCACGAATCCGGGCGAGGTCGCCCGGTCCCCGTGGCACGGTCTCGACCGGCGTCGCCAGCATTCCCGACGGATCGGACTGCGAAACGCCGATCCGGGCATCCCCGGCATCCACCCCGATGCGGACGCCGTGTCTCACCAGCGGTTCCCCTGCGGCAGGCGGCGCACGTCAAGACCGTCCGGTCGTGACGGCGTGTCCCACGGCGTGCTCGACGTCGCGCAGCGCCTGGTCCACGTTGGTCACGTCCGCCCCGCCGCCCTGGGCGACGTCGTCCTTGCCGCCGCCGCTTCCGCCGAGCGCCGTGGCGGCGACCTTGACCAGCGCGTTCGCGGAGATCCCCCACGCACGTGCCTCGTCGTTGACCGCGACGACCACCGCGGGCTTGCCGCCGGTCGAGCCGATGATCACGACCACACCCGGCTCGGACGCGGGCATCCGCCCGCGGATGTCGAGGGCGAGCTTGCGCACGTCGCCGGCGTTGGCCCCGTCGACCCGGTGGCCCACGAAGCGGGCGCCGTAGACGTCGGTGGGGTTCGCGGCGAGCTCGCCCGCAGCCGCGAGGAGCTGGGCGACGCGGACCTTCTCGATCTCCTTCTCGGCGGTGCGCAGCCGCTCGACGAGGTCGTTGACCCGCTCGGGAAGCTGCTCGGGGCGAACCTTCAGCGCCTCGGACAGCTGGGCGACCAGCACGTGCTCGCGCGCGAGGAAGCGGTAGGCGTCGCTGCCGACGAGCGCCTCGACGCGGCGTACGCCGGAGCCGATGGAGGACTCGCCGAGGAGCTTGATCACGCCGAGCTGCCCCGAGCGACCGGCGTGCGTGCCGCCGCAGAGCTCACGGGCCCAGTCGCCGACGGAGATCACCCGGACCTCGTCGCCGTACTTCTCGCCGAAGAGCGCCATCGCCCCGGACTTGCGGGCCTCGTCCTGGCTCATGATCTCGGCGTGCACCGCGAGGTCGGCGAGCACGAGGTCGTTGACGCGCGCCTCGACGTCGGCCATCGCGGAGGCCGGCACCGCACCGCTGGCGGAGAAGTCGAAGCGGAAGCGGCCCGGCGAGTTCTCCGACCCGGCCTGGGTGGCGGTGTCCCCCAGCGCCTCACGGAACGCCTTGTGGACCATGTGCGTCGCGGTGTGCGAGCGGCTGATCGACCGGCGCCGCTCGATGTCCACGAGCGCCTGCGCCTCGGAGCCCACGCCGATCTCGCCGCTGAGCACCTTCGCCTGGTGCACGATCAGGCCCGTGATCGGCGACTGCACGTCGCGGACCTGGAGGACGGCACCGTTGGCCAGCTCGATGACGCCCTGGTCCGCGAGCTGGCCGCCGCCCTCGGCGTAGAACGGGGTGCGGTCGAGGACGAGCTCGATCTCGTCGCCCTCGCGTGCGGACTGCGCCACGCCCGCAGCGGTGACGATGCCGCGGACGGTCGCCTCGGAGACGACCTCGTTGTAGCCGGTGAACTGCACCGGAGCGCCGATGCTGTCCGCGACCTCGCGGTAGGCGCCGACGTCGGCGTGCTTGCCCTTCTTGGCCTTGGCGTCCGCCTTGGCCCGCTCCCGCTGCTCGGTCATCAGCCGGCGGAAGCCCTCCTCGTCGACGGAGAGCCCCTGCTCGGCGGCCATCTCGAGTGTCAGGTCGATCGGGAAGCCGTAGGTGTCGTGGAGCGCGAACGCCTTGCTGCCCGTGAGTCGGGTCTGGCCGGTCCGCTTCGTCTCGCCCGCCGCCATGTCGAAGATGGTGGTGCCCGCCTTCAACGTGGCGCGGAACGCGTCCTCCTCGGCGTAGGCGATGGTGGAGATCCGGTCCCAGTCGGCCTCGAGCTCGGGGTAGGACAGCTTCATCCGGTCACGGCTGACGGGCAGGAGCTCGGGGAGGACGCGGTCCTCGACGCCGAGCAGCCGCATCGACCGCACGGCCCGCCGAAGGAGGCGGCGCAGCACGTAGCCGCGGGCCTCGTTGCCGGGGGTCACGCCGTCGGAGATCAGCATCATCCCGCTGCGCACGTGGTCGGCGACGACGCGGAAGCGCACGTCGTCGGTGTGGTCGGCTCCGTAGCGACGGCCAGACATCTCCGACGCCACTTCGATGACCGGGAAGACCTCGTCGATCTCGTAGAGGTTGTGCTCGCCCTGGAGCAGGTAGGCCACCCGCTCGAGGCCCATCCCGGTGTCGATGTTCTTGCTCGGCAGGTCGCCGACGACGCGGAACTCCTCCTTGCTGCGCACGTCGGCGAGCTCGTACTGCATGAAGACGAGGTTCCAGATCTCGAGGAACCGGTCCTCGTCGACGACCGGGCCGCCGTCGGGGCCGAACTCCGGGCCGCGGTCGATGTAGATCTCGCTGCAGGGACCGCCGGGCCCCGCCACGCCCATGTGCCAGTAGTTGTCCTTCAAGCCGCGGCGCTGGATGCGCTCGGTCGGCAGACCGGCGATCTTGCGCCACAGGTCGGCGGACTCGTCGTCCTCCTGGTAGACCGTGACCCACACCTTGTCGGGGTCGAAGCCGTAGCCGCCCTCGGCGCGGGAGCCTGTGATCAGCTCCCAGGCGTGCTCGATGGCGCCTTCCTTGAAGTAGTCGCCGAAGGAGAAGTTGCCGTTCATCTGGAAGAACGTGCCGTGCCGGGTGGTCTTGCCGACCTCCTCGATGTCGAGGGTCCGCACGCACTTCTGCACGCTCACCGCGCGCTTGAACCTCGGGGTCTCCTGGCCGAGGAAGTACGGCTTGAACGGCACCATGCCGGCGTTGACGAACAGCAGGGTGGGGTCGTCGAGCAACAACGAGGCTGAGGGGACCACCTGGTGACCGCGCTCCTCGAAGTGCGCGATAAACCGTCGGCGGATCTCCGCGGTGTCCATCAGGTGTTGCCCTTTCTCGTCAGTTGCAGTGGCGCCGCCGTAGCGGCTTCGATCTGGGTGTCTCCATCGAGCCCGAGACCAAGCCGGTCGCGCAACTCGGTTTCGCGGACGCTCATCTCGCTGCGCACCTCGTCACCGAGGAGCTGCGCCCCCAGCGACAGGGCGCCCAGCCGGTCACGGACGCCCTCGGGCGTGAACGCCTCGGCGGCCCGGCGCGCCTTGACGATCGCGTAGGCGCTCGTCGCCGCGCCCGCGACGAACCAGAAGGTGCGACTCATCCTCGAGCTCCAGGCAGGTCGGGGTTCATGCTGCCTCCTCGGCGCCGGCAGCCCGGGCCTGGGCGAAGCGGCCACGGCGTGCGGCGCGGCGGCGCTCCTTGCGGGCCCGCTTGACCTCCCGGCGCATCTCGAAGGCGATCCGGTTGCGGCTCTCCGCGGACAGCGCCCGGCGGACGCCGTACCCGAAGGCGGCGACCTTGACCAGCGGCTCGCCAAGGGTCACCGAGAGCACGGCGCGGTCGGACACCTTCGGCAGGTCCGCGGGCTCGCCGGACTGCTCCCCAGCGGTCGTGATGACGTACTCGACCTGAGGGGTTACGACGTCCGCGGCCCCTCGTGAGGCGGCAAGGGCTGAGGAGAGCTCCTCGACCTGCGCGCGGAGCGCCTCCACGTCCGCCTGTGCGGACGCGAGCGCATCACGCTCGTGGGCGCGGGCGCGCCGTCCGCTCAGGAGGACGGCGAGGGCGACACCGACGAGCACGAGGAGCAAGGCGCCCGTTGCGCCCAGCGCTGCCCAAAGTGCCGGATTCATAGACGCTGACCCTACCGTGCAGGCGCCGAGCCGTTGCCGCGCACCATCGCCCGGATGCGCTCCCACCGGTCCTTGAGTCCCGCCTCGGCGCCCAGGCTGGTCGGCTCGTAGTAGACGGCGTCGGCGACGACGTCGGGGGCGTACTGCTGCTCGGCGATCCCGTAGGGCTCGTCGTGGGCGTAGCGGTACCCCTTGCCGTGCCCGAGCTTCTTGGACCCGCCGTAGTGCGCGTCGCGCAGGTGTGGCGGAACCGGCCCGATCCGTCCGGCGCGGACGTCCGCGCTCGCCGCGTCGATCGCCTTGATCACCGCGTTGGACTTCGGAGCGAGCGCGAGCGCGATCGTTGCCTGGGCCAGGTTGAGCCGGGCCTCCGGCATGCCGATCAGCTGCACGGCCTGGGCGGCCGCGACCGCGGTGGTGAGGGCGGTGCCGTCGGCGAGGCCGATGTCCTCGCTGGCGAGGATCACCAGCCGGCGGGCGATGAACCGCGGGTCCTCCCCCGCCTCGACCATCCGCGCCAGGTAGTGCAGGGCGGCGTCGACGTCGGAGCCGCGCACCGACTTGATGAACGCGCTGATCACGTCGTAGTGCTGGTCGCCCTGGCGGTCGTAGCGCACGGCGGCCCGGTCGACAGCCGTCTCGGTCGTGGCGAGGTCGACCACCTTCATGTCCTTCGCCAGGGCCGCACCGGCGGCGGCCTCGAGGTAGGTCAGCGCGCGGCGGGCGTCACCGCCCGCGAGGCGGACGAGGTGGTCGGCGGCGTCGGGACCGAGCTCGACAGCCCGGGCCAGTCCGCGCTCGTCCTCCAGCGCGAGCGCCAGGACGCCCCTGATGTCGTCGTCGGTCAGCGGCTCCAGCGTGAGCAGCAGGGAGCGCGACAGGAGCGGGGAGATGACCGAGAAGAAGGGGTTCTCCGTCGTCGCCGCGACGAGCGTCACCCAGCGGTTCTCGACACCGGGCAGCAGCGCGTCCTGCTGCGCCTTGGTGAAGCGGTGGACCTCGTCCACGAAGAGCACGGTCTCCTGGCCGCTCCGCGCGAGCTCCCGTCGGGCGGTGTCGATGACCGCCCGCACCTCCTTGACACCCGCCGCCACCGCCGAGACCTCGACGAAGCGCCGGTTGGTCTGGCCGGACACGATCGAGGCGATCGTGGTCTTGCCGGTGCCGGGCGGGCCCCACAACAGCAGTGACATGGGCTGGTCGCCCTCGATCAGGCGACGTAGCGGTGAGCCGGCGGCGAGCAGGTGCTGCTGGCCCGACGAGCTCGTCCAGCGTGCGCGGGCGCATCCGGACGGCCAGCGGAGCGCTCGCGTGCGTGTTGCCCGCGAGCGTGCCACCCGAGTCTGTGCTCGTGCCGGAGGGTGCGCCGGCGTAGTCGAAGAGTCCGTCCACGCCGGACACCCTAGCTCCGAGCTAGTAGGCCGCCGTCTCCTCGTCGTCCTCGACGCCGCCGTCCCCCGTGGCGCCGAGCTCACCGGCGAAGTGGCAGGCGACCTTGTGCCTGGCATCGATCTGGAGGAGGGGTGGTTCGACGCTGGCGCAGATCTCCTGCGCCTTCCAGCAGCGGGTCCGGAAGCGGCAGCCGGACGGCGGGTTGACCGGGCTGGGCACGTCGCCCTCGAGCCTGATCCGCTCACGGCGGCCACCGACCGCCGCCTGCTTCACGTCGGGGACCGCGGAGAGGAGCGCCTGGGTGTAGGGATGGTGGGGGCGGTTGTAGAGGGTCTCGCGGTCGGCCACCTCGACGATCTTGCCGAGGTACATCACCGCGACCTCGGGACAGAAGTGGCGGACCACCGCGAGGTCGTGGGCGATGAAGAGGAAGGCGACCCCGAGCTCCTTCTGCAGGTCCTGCAGCAGGTTGACGACCTGGGCCTGGATCGAGACGTCGAGCGCGGACACCGGCTCGTCGGCGACGAGCAGCTTGGGCTGGAGGGCGAGCGCCCGGGCGATGCCGATGCGCTGACGTTGTCCGCCGGAGAACTCACTCGGGTAGCGGTTGTAGTGCTCGGGGTTGAGGCCGACGAGCTCGAGCAGCTCCTGCACCCGCGCGAGCACCTGCTTGTCCGGCACGACCTTGTGGACGCGCAGTGGCGTGCCGACGATCGTCCCGACCGTGTGCCGGGGGTTCAGCGAGCTGTACGGGTCCTGGAAGATCATCTGGATCTCGCGCCGAAGCGGGAGCATCTGCTTCCTGTCGAGGTGGCTGATCTCCTGGCCCTCGAACTTCATCGACCCCGAGGTCGGGTCGAGCAGGCGCGTGATCAGGCGCCCCGTCGTGGACTTGCCACAGCCGGACTCGCCGACGAGGCCGAGCGACTGCCCGGCCCGGACCTGGAACGAGACGCCGTCCACGGCCTGCACCTGGGCGATCGTGCGCCGTACCAGTCCTGAGGACTTCACCGGGAAGTACTTGCGCAGGTCGGTCACCTCGAGCAGCGGGCTGCCGGTGGAGCCGTCGGCTGCGGCCGCGGCCGTGGTCCCCGTCTGGGTCACGGATGTCATCTCCTCGTCACCTCTCCCCGTCTGCGCCGTCGCCGGTGGTCGCGTCTCCCGGGTCCACGGCGAGGTTGGGGCGTACGTCGATGTCGTAGATCCCGTCGGGGTCCGGCAGGTGGCACCGTTTCGTGTGCTCGAGCCCGCGGCGGCCCGGGACGAGGGCGGGGAGCTCGGTACGGCACAGGTCGCCGGGGACCTTGTCGACGTGGGGGCAGCGCGGGTGGAACGAGCAGCCCGCCGGCGGGGTGAGCAGGCTCGGCGGGTTGCCGGGGATCGGGACCAGCCGGCCGTCGGTGTCCGCGGACACGTCGGGCATGCTCGACAGGAGGCCCCAGGTGTAGGGCATCTCGGGGTGGGTCAGCAGCTCGCGCGTGGGGCCCTTCTCGACCGCGCGTCCGCCGTACATCACCAGCACCTCGTCGGCCATCTCGGCGACCACGCCGAGGTCGTGGGTGATGATGACGATCGCGGAGCCGAAGTCGCGCTGGAGCTCCTGCAGCAGGTCGAGGATCTGCGCCTGGACCGTCACGTCGAGCGCGGTGGTGGGCTCGTCGGCGATGAGCAGCTTCGGGTCGTTGACGAGGGCCATCGCGATCATCGCGCGCTGGCGCATCCCGCCGGAGAACTGGTGCGGGTAGTCGTCGACACGGTTCCTGGCCTGCGGGATGCCGACCCGGTCGAGCATCTCGACCGCCTTCGCGCGCGCCGCCTGCTTCGAGACGTCGTGGTGGATCCGGTACGCCTCGCCGATCTGGCGGCCGACCGAGTAGAAGGGGTGCAGCGCGGTCAGCGGGTCCTGGAAGATCATCGCGACCTCGTTGCCGCGCACCTTGCGCAGTGTGGACTCGGGCGCGCCGATGACCTCCTTGCCACCGACACGGATCGAGCCGCTGATGCGGCTGCGCTTCTCGTCGTGGAGGCCGAGGACCGCCATCGAGGACACGCTCTTGCCGGAGCCGGACTCGCCGACGATGCCGAGCGTCTGCCCCGTCCTCACGGAGTAGGACAGGTCGTTGACGGCCTGCACGAGCCCGTCGTGGGTCGGGAACTGGACCGAGAGGTTCTCCACGACGAGGAAGTCGTCCCTCCCCGTGGGGTCTGCGGCCCCGGTCGGCTGCTGGTCGGTCAGGAAGCCGGTCATGACATCCTCACGCGCGGGTCGAGGAAGCTGTACACGATGTCCACGATCAGGTTCGCGAACACCACGAGGACCGCGCTGACGAGGACGGTCGCCAGGATGACCGGGAAGTCCTGGGGCGCCTGGACGGAGTCGAGCGCCCACCACCCGATGCCGTTGATGTTGAAGATCTGCTCGGTGAACACGGTCCCGGCGAGGAGCGCTGCGAAGTCGAGGCCGAAGATCGTCACGATCGGCACGATCGCCGCGCGCAGCCCGTGGCCGAACACCACCCGGCTGCTCTTGACGCCCTTGGCCGTCGCCGTGCGGATGTAGTCCTCACCCAGGGTCTCGACCATGGAGCCTCGCGTGAACCTGGCGTACTGGGTCGAGAAGGTCAACCCGATGACGAGCCACGGCAGGAGCAGGCCGGAGGCCCACGCGACCGGGTTCTCGGTTATCGGGGTGTAGCCGGTGGCCGGGAAGACGTTCCACTTCAGCGTCAGGAAGATCCAGGCCAGCAGGGCGAAGAGGTAGTAGGGGATCGATGAGACGACCAGGCTGCCACCCACGAGCAGCCGGTCCCAGGCGGTCCCCCGCCAGCGCGCCGCGAGCACACCGAGCGTCACGCCCAGGACCAGGTAGATGGCGGCCCCACCGAGGGCGACGGACAGGGTGGCCGGGTACTTCTCGATCAGCTCCTTGCGGACCTCTCCGCGGGTGCCGTAGGAGATGCCGAGGCACGGCGCCTCGCACTCGTACGGAGTCCCCAGGTCGATCGTGCGGTCGTGGAACAGCCCCCCGACGAAGGCGCCGTACTGCGTCACGACGCTCTCGTCGAGACCCATCTGCTGCTCGATCGCCGCCAACCGCTCCTTCGTGCATCGGCCCTGGGCCTCGCACACCGGACCGGCGGGGTTGCTCGGGCCGAGGAAGAAGAGCGCGAACACGAACATCGACGTCATCACGATGACGAGGAACGACGACAGGAGCCGCCGCACGATGAAGCCCGCCATGGACCTGCTACCTGCTTCCGGAACCAGGTCGTGGGGCGGGATCCGCCTGGGACCCCACCCCACGACACTCTGTCTTGAACCGGCCGGTCAGAGGCGAGGCTCGGACCGGCCCTTGGTCACTGCTGGACCCACAGGTCCTTCCAGCTCGGCATGCCGAGGGTGGAGTCGACGTTGACGTTCTGGACCTTGGAGCCGTGTGCCATGGCCTTTCCGCCGTAGCCCAGGACGAACAGCGGGAAGTACTTCTCGGCGACGAACTTGTCGAGCTCGTTCCACGCGGCCGGCTGCTCCTCGGAGGGCATCATCAAGATGTCCTCGATCTTCTGGTCGACCTCGGGCTCGCTGAAGACCGCGTAGTTGGCCGCGACGCCTTCCTCGTCGAGGTTCGTCGTGCCCAGGACCGGCGGGAACCACGATCCACCGGACGGCCAGTCCGAGCACCAGCCCGCACTGCGCACGTTGATGTCCGGGTTGTCGGGGTTCTCGCGCTCGGTCGAGAAGTCGGCGACCGTGGTCGCGACGGGGCTGGCCTTGAATCCGGCCTCCTCGAGCGACTTGGACACGACGTCCTTGGCGCGGACGGCCTTCGTGTCGTCGTTCTGGAAGAGCCACTTGACCTCGTAGCCGACCGCGCCTGCCTCCTCGAGGAGCTCCCTGGCCTTGGCCGTGTCGGTCTGGCCGGGCTGGTGACCCTCGAGCGCGTCGTACTCGGTGCGGCCCGGGATGCCCGGAGGCATGAGGTTGCTGCCGAACACGCGCGTGACGTTCTCGACGTAGCCGCTGGCGAGCGCCGCGTCCTTGTAGGGGTAGGCCCATGCCAGCGCCTGGCGGACCTTGATGTCCGTGACCTGACGGTAGTCAGGCGCCCAGTACTGCGTGCAGGGCTGGCCGCCGAGGTCGAGCCGGTCGCTGTGCTCGGTCTGGAAGGTCCGGAAGTCCTCCGGGAGGACGTTGTCGAAGGTGAGCGTCGACTGCCCCTCACCCTTGTCGGCCAGCAGGATCTGGTCGACCTTGGTGCTGTCGGTCTGGAAGTCGAAGACGTACTTCTCGGGGTACTGGGTGCGTCCCGGGTCGGTGTTCGGGTCCCAGTTGGGGTTCCGGACCAGGGTCAGCGACTTCTCCGGGGTGTACTGGTCGAACATGTACGGACCCGTCGCCCACGGGTGCAGGCGGTACTCCTCGGGCTTGTCGTCGCCCTCGGGGACGGGGCCCATGGCCGGGAACGCGCCCCAGTACGGCATGTCCGGGAAGGGCTTGTCCATCTTGATGGTCAGCGTGTCGCCGTCGACCTCGACACCGGCGTAGTCGCTGCCGGACTTGTAGGGGCCCTTGTACTTGTCGCCGTCGAGGAAGTAGTCGTTGCTGTAAGTCGCCCCCTCGATGAACGTGGACCGGTCGAAGGAGCGCAGGATGCCGTAGCGGACGTCGTCGGCCGTGACCTCCTCGCCGTTCTCCCACTTCACACCGTCACGGATGGTGAACTTCCACTCCGTGTAGTCGTCGTTGGGCGTGCCCAGGTCGGTGGCGAGGTCGGGGACGAGGATCATCTGGCCGGACTTCTCGTCGTACACGTACTGCGTGAGGGAACGCGTGACGAGGCCGCTCAGGATGGACATCGTGTTCAGGTAGTAGGACTCGGTCGGGTCCATGCTGTTGAGGCCGGCGTAGCTGATCACGTTGACCGTGCCGCCCTCGGAGGCGCCCTCGATCTTCACGGGACCCTGACGCGAGGCGTCCATGCCCGACCCGGTGTCGCCGAGCCTCTCCGTGTCGACGCCGGAGGCCTCGCCGCCATTGCCGGGGCCGCTGCCCGAGCTGCCACATGCCGCCAGCGCGAGCATTCCCACGGCGGTGACGGCAATGACCGGTTTCTTGAACCGCATTCCTGGCCCACCCTTTCCTGGTTGGTTGCTGTCGCGCGGTGAGTGGGTCACCGGCGAGTCTTGGGGTCGAAGGCGTCGCGGATCGAGTCGCCTAGGAGGTTGAGCGCGAGGACCAGCACCATGACGGTGACCACCGGCGCCCACAGGTAGAGGGGGTACTTGCTGAAGGAGTTCACCGCCTCGTTGATGGTCTGCCCCAGCGACGGCACCCCGGTCAGGCCGAGACCGAGGTAGGAGAGACCCGCCTCGGCAGCGACATAGGCCGGCATCGAGAGCGAGACCGCCACGACGATCGGTGCCACCAGGTTGGGGAGCAGCTCCTTGAAGAGGATCTGGCGGGTCGGGACGCCCATGACCTGCGCTGCCTGGACGAACTCGCGCTCACGGAGCGAGAGCACCTGGCCCCGGATCAGCCGCGCAAGACCCATCCACCCGAAGACGACGAGCACGGTGACCAGGGCGAACACCTGCGCCTTTGCGAGCGCGTCGAGGTCGGTGGAGAACCGCGACACGATGATCGGCGCGAGCGAGAGCGCGCCGAGAAGGAACGGGAAGGACAGGAACAGGTCGATCACGAAGGAGATGATCCGGTCGAGCCACCCACGCGCGAACCCGGCGACGAGGCCGATCGACACGCCGACGATCGTGGAGATCACGGTCGCCGCGGTCGCGACCGCGAGGGAGGTACGCAGCCCGTAGAGCAGCCGCGCGAGGTTGTCCACGCCGGTCTGCGGCGCGAGCCCGAGCGGGTGCTCCCACGTGAAGGGGTAGTACGGCGGCCCGACAGCGGGATAGCCGTCGTAGGAGAGCACCTCGGTGGGCAGTGGTGCGTTCGGGTCCGTGGTGGAGTAGTAGATGCCCATCACCGACGTGATGACCGGCGCCAGCAGACCGAGCAGGATGAGTACGACGACGGTGGTCCCCGAGATCATCGCCACCTTGTCGGACCGGAGCCGTCGCAGGGCGATCCTGGTCGGCGACTTGCCCTTGATGACCTTGTCGACGCCGCCCCTGGCCTCGAGATTCTCGCCGAGCCTCTCGAGGTCCGCCGTCGTCGTCATGGGCACCTGTCTTTCGTCGCGTCCCGAGCCGCGGGGTCCGTGACCCATGTCACGCTGCACTTACAGACGAAAGGACTGTAAAACAACGCGAGTCGGGCGAAACGCGGAACAGGTAACGTTTTGGTACCGAGGGGGTTCCGTTTTCCGAACACGAGACGGCCGCCCGTTCCGCTGAGCGGAGCCGGGCGGCCGAATGAGTTCGGGTTCAGTGCCTGACGGCAGCTCTCCCGTTCGCGGAGGGCACGTCCTCGCCGGACTCTGCCTCGTCCTCCTTCTCGGGCTTGGCGTCGACGCCGGCCTCCGCCCTCTGCTGGGGGGTGATCGGCGCGGGCGCGGCGGTCAGCGGGTCGTAGCCCGCCCCGGTCTTCGGGAAGGCGATCACGTCGCGGATCGAGTCGGTCCCGGCGAGCAGAGCGCAGATCCGGTCCCACCCGAAGGCGATGCCGCCGTGCGGCGGGGCGCCGTACTTGAACGCCTCGAGCAGGAAGCCGAACTTCTCGTTCGCCTCCTCCTCGCCGATGCCCATCACCTCGAAGGCGCGCTTCTGCACGTCCTCGCGGTGGATACGGATGGACCCGCCGCCGATCTCGTTGCCGTTGCAGACGATGTCGTAGGCGTCGGAGAGCGCCGTGCTCGGGTCGACGTCGAAGGAGTCGAGGTACTCGGGCTTCGGCGCCGTGAAGGCGTGGTGGACCGCGGTCCAGGCGCCGCTGCCGACTGCCACGTCCCCGGCGGCGGTGGCCTCGTCGGCGGGCTCGAACATCGGCGCGTCGACCACCCAGACGAACTTCCACGCGGACTCGTCGATCAGGCCGAGTCGCCGGCCGATCTCGAGGCGCACGGCGCCCAGAAGGGACCGGGAGTGCTTGCCCGGCCCGGCGGCGAAGAAGATCGCGTCGCCGGGCTTGGCGCCGACGTGCTCGGCGACGCCGGCCCGCTCGCTCTCGCTGATGTTCTTCGCGACCGGTCCCCTGAGCTCGCCGTCCTCGCCGACGAGCAGGTAGGCCAGGCCCTTGGCCCCCCGCTGCTTGGCCCACTCCTGCCACGCGTCGAGCTGCTTGCGCGGCTGGTCCGCCCCGCCCGGCATGACGACCGCGCCGACGTAGGGCGCCTGGAACACGCGGAACGGCGTGTCCTCGAAGAACTCGGTGCACTCGACGAGCTCGAGGCCCATGCGCAGGTCCGGCTTGTCCGTGCCGAAGCGTCGCATTGCCTCCTCGTAGGTCATCCGCGGGATCGGCGTCTCGATCTCCACGCCGACGAGCGCCCAGACCGCCTCGAGGATCTCCTCAGAGAGCGCGATGACGTCGTCCTGGTCGGCGAAGCTCATCTCGAGGTCGAGCTGGGTGAACTCCGGCTGCCGGTCGGCACGGAAGTCCTCGTCGCGGTAGCAGCGGGCGATCTGGTAGTAGCGCTCCATGCCGGCGACCATCAACAGCTGCTTGAAGAGCTGCGGGCTCTGGGGCAGGGCGTACCAGCTGCCCGGCTGCAGGCGGGCGGGCACCAGGAAGTCGCGGGCACCCTCAGGGGTGGACCGGGTCAGCGTCGGGGTCTCGACCTCGACGAAACCACGCGCGTCGAGCACGTCGCGCGCGGCACGGTTGACTCGGCTGCGCAGGCGGATCGCTGCGGCCGGGCCCTCGCGGCGCAGGTCGAGGTAGCGGTGCTTGAGACGGACCTCCTCGCCCACCTGGACGTGCTCGTCGACCGGGAACGGCAGCGGCGCGGCGCTGCTCAGCACCTCGACGTCGTCGGCGATGACCTCGACCTCCCCGGTCGGCAGGTGCGGGTTCGCGTTGCCCTCCGGACGCATCGTCACCTTGCCGGTGACCTTCAGGCAGTACTCCGACCGGAGGTGGTGGGCCACCTCCTCGTCGCGTACGACGACCTGGACGATGCCCGAGGCCTCACGCAGGTCGAGGAAGGCCACGCCACCGTGGTCGCGTCGACGAGCCACCCAGCCCGCGAGGGTCACGGTCTCTCCGGCGTGCTCGGCGCGCAGGCTGCCGGTGTCATGGGTGCGGATCACGAGAGCTCCTCAGGAGTGTGCGAGACGATGGTCGGGACGAGGTCGGAGGCGGGTGGCTCCCAGGCGTCGGGGTCCGCGGCGACCTGCTCGCCGCTGCGGATGTCCTTGACCTGGTCGCCCTCCGCGCCGGGGAACCAGACGAACGGGATGCCCCGGCGTTCGGCGTACCGGATCTGCTTGCCGAACTTCTGCGGAGCGGCGGCCACCTCGGTCGGGATGCCCCGGGCGCGCAGCCGCTGGGCGATGACGTCCGAGGCCGGGCGGCTCTCCTCGTCGGCGAGTGCGACGAGGACCACCGAAGGGACCTTGCGGTCCGAGCCGAGCAGGCCGCGCTGGATCAGCGGGACCAGGGTGCGAGAGATGCCGAAGGAGATCCCGACACCGGGGTAGGTCGTCTTCCCGTCCGAGGCGAGGGCGTCGTACCGCCCACCTCCACCGACGGACTTCAGGAACTCGAAGCCCTGCATGTAGATCTCGAAGACCGTGCCGGTGTAGTAGTCCAGCCCTCGGGCGAGGCTCAGGCTCGCGGCGACGGTGAACCGGTCGCTGTTGAGGGAGGCGCAGCCGTCGATGACCGCCTGGAGCTCGGCGAGGCCGGTCTCGAGCAGGTCGCTCTCCACGCCGAGCTTGCGCACCTCGGCCACGAAGGACCCGTCGGTGGACTCGATCTCCGCGAGCGCCAGGCACTGCTTGGCCTGCTCCTCGGAGAGCCCCTGCTCCTCGACGAGGAGCTCGGCGACCCTCTCCACGGGGAGCTTGTCGAGCTTGTCGATGGTGCGGATGACTCCGGCCGGGTCGGCCGCGCCGATGCCCGTGTAGAAGCCGTGGATGAGCTTGCGGTTGTTCACGCGCAGCCGCATGGGCGGCAGCGGCAGCGTGGCCAGCGCCTCGGCCATCACCCGGGCCACCTCCACGTCGAAGTGGAAGGGCAGCGTGTCCTTGGCGACGACGTCGATGTCGGCCTGGGTGAACTCGCGGAAACGCCCCTCCTGCGGGCGCTCGCCCCGCCAGGCCTTCTGGATCTGGTAGCGGCGGAAGGGGAACTCCAGCTTGCCGGCGTTCTCGAGCACGTAGCGCGCGAACGGGACGGTGAGGTCGAAGTGCAGTCCCATCCCCGCGTCGGCCTGCTCCTCGTCGGCCTGGAGCCGGCGCAGGACGTAGACCTCCTTGGAGGTCTCCCCCTTGCGCAGCAGCTGGTCCATCGGCTCGACGGCGCGGGTCTCGACGTTGGCGAAGCCGTGCAGCTCGAAGGTACGCCGGAGCCGGTCGATGACCTGCTGCTCGACGACCCGTTGCTCGGGCAGGAACTCAGGGAACCCGCTCAGCGGGGTGGGCTTGCTCATGTCACAGTCCTCGGGTGTGGCGCAACGTCGCGGGACCGGCGCCGGGGTCGGCGAGGTCGCGGCCGGCGACGTCGAGCAGGTAGGGGTTGGTGGCGCGCTCGCGGCCGATGCTGGTCTGCTCGCCATGTCCTGGGAGCACCACGATGTTGTCGGCGAGCGGGAGCACCTTCGACGCCAGGCTTCGCAGCATCGTCGGATGGTCGCCACCTGGAAGGTCCGTGCGGCCGATGGACCCCGCGAAGAGCAGGTCGCCGGAGAACATCACCTCGGCGACGTCCTGTGCGTCGTAGGGCGACCGGAACGTGACCGAGCCAGGGGTGTGCCCGGGGGTGTGGTCGACGACGAAGGAGAGGCCGGCGAGCTCGAGGGTCTGGCCGTCGCCGAGCTCCGAGACGTCGTCGGGCTCGGCGAACTCGTACTTGCCGCCGAGCAGCATCCCGGCGGTCTCGCGCGACATGCCGGCCATCGGGTCGGAGAGCAGGTGGCGGTCCTCGGGGTGGATGAACGCGGTGGCGTCGTAGGTCCCGGCGACGGGCGCCACGCACCACATGTGGTCGATGTGCCCGTGGGTCACGAGGACGGAGACCGGCTTGAGGTTGTGCTCTCGCACCACCTCCGCCACTCCCGTCGCGGCGTCCTTGCCCGGGTCGACCACGACGCACTCCTGGCCCGGCGCGGTGGCCACGACGTAGCAGTTCGTCCCCCACGGTCCGGCCGGGAAGCCTGCGATGAACACGGGTGAGAACTCCTGTGCGACTCGGGGTGGGTGACCGGTGAAGCCTACCGAGCCTCGTCCGGGTGACGGAAACCGCGGGGCGGGGCCTCTGACACGTGGGTGTGGTCATGGGCTCCCTGAGGCGATCGGAAAGCCGTTATGCCCTTGTAGTAAGCAAGTCGGTGTTGCCATCCGCCTATGAGACCTAGACTCACGGTGGATCTGAATACGATGCAAGTCCGACGGCCCCCGACCCCGGACCTGCACCTGGAATCGAAGAGGTAACCCGGTGAACGACTCCCAGCCCGGCCAGTCAGCGGAACAGTGGGGCCGCGTGGCCGAGGACGGCTCGGTCTTCGTACGAACCGCAGAAGGTGAGCGCCAGGTCGGGCAGATGCCCGATGCCACCCCGGAGGAGGCGCTGGCCTTCTACACGAAGCGGTACGACGACCTCGCGTTCGAGGTACAGCTGCTGGAGCAGCGCATCACCGCCGGGACCCTCGCACCCGACGAGGCGACCTCGGCGGTGGACCAGGTCCACGCCACCCTTCAGGAAGCCCAGGCCGTGGGTGACCTCGCCGGCCTCGACGCGCGGCTCGAGGGCCTGCGGACCACGATCGAGAAGCAGCGGGAGCAGCGCAAGGCCGAGCGCGCCAAGCGGGTCGCGGAGGCCAAGGCCCGCAAGGAGAAGATCGCAGCGGAGGCCGAGTCCCTCGCCGAGGGCACCGACTGGCGCAACGGCGCGAACCGCCTGCGCGAGCTCCTCGAGGAGTGGAAGGCCCTCCCCCGCATCGACAAGAGCACCGACGACTCGCTGTGGCGCCGGTTCTCCACCGCCCGGACGACCTACACCCGCCGCCGCAAGGCCCACTTCGCCGAGCTCGGCGAGAAGCGCGAGGCCGCCAGGGTGACCAAGGAGCGGCTCGTCGTCGAGGCGGAGTCACTCGCCGACTCGACCGACTGGGGCCCGACCGCGGGCAGGTACCGCGACCTGATGCGCCAGTGGAAGGCCGCCGGCCCGGCCCCCAAGAACGTCGACGACCAGCTCTGGAAGCGCTTCCGCGCCGCCCAGGACCAGTTCTTCGGCGCTCGCGATGCCGAGAACGCCAAGCTCGACGCCGAGTACGCCGCCAACGCCGAGGTCAAGGAGAAGCTGCTCGTCGAGGCCGAGGCGCTGCTGCCGGTCACCGACGTGCGGGCCGCCAAGGAGGCCTTCCGCGACATCGCCGAGCGGTGGGACGCCGCCGGCAAGGTCCCGCGTGACCGGATGAAGGACCTCGAGGGCCGCATCCGCAAGGTCGAGCAGGCCATCCGGGGCGTCGAGGACGAGCAGTGGAAGCGCTCGAACCCCGAGGCCCGGGCCCGCGCCGCCGACACGGTGGCCCAGCTCGAGTCCTCGATCGAGGTGCTCGAGGCGAACAAGGCGAAGGCCGAGGCGGCTGGCAACAGCAAGAAGGCCACGGAGTACTCCGCCGCCCTCGAGGCTCGCCAGGCCTGGCTCGTCGAGGCCAAGAAGGCCCTCGACGACTTCTCCGCCTGACCGCAGCCTCGCCCGCCCGCGCGGTCGGGTGATGAGCGGCGGCGGAGCCGGGCGGCGCGGGAAGCCTCAAAGGGCGCCCGCGCTCAAGTCGCGGCCAGCGGCTCGATCGCCTGTGGCGCCCCAAGCGACCGCGCTGTCCGGCGCAGCCGCCGCGGCCCACCAAGCGTCGGTGCCGGCGGTCTACTGGGTGACGCGGTAGCAGTCGAAGACGCCGTCGACCGACCGGACCGCCTTCAGCACGTGCCCGAGGTGCTTCGGGTCGCCCATCTCGAAGGTGAACCGCGACTTCGCCACTCGGTCGCGGGTGGTGGTCAGGGACGCGGCGAGGATGTTGACGTGTACGTCGGACAGCACCTTCGTGATGTCCGACAGCAGCCGGGCCCTGTCGAGGGCCTCGACCTGGATGTTCACCAGGAACATCGACTGGGCGGTGGGCGCCCACTCGACGTCGACGAGCCTCTCGGGCTGGGCGTGGAGGCTCGTGGCGTTGGTGCAGTCGGCCCGGTGGACCGAGACGCCGGATCCCCGCGTGACGAAGCCGAGGATCTTGTCGCCCGGCACCGGCGTGCAGCACTTGGCGAGCTTCACCCAGACGTCCGAGATGCCCTTGACGATGACACCAGCGTCGCCGCCGACACTCTGCTTGGCGCGTGTGCGCTCCGAGGTCAGGCGCACGCCCTCGGCGAGGTCCTCGGCGGCGCCCTCCTCCCCGCCGTACAGGTCGAGGACGCGCCGCACGACGGTCTGGGCGCCGACGTTGCCCTCGCCGACCGCGGCATAGAGGGCGGACACGTCCGAGAGTCGCATCTCGGCCGCGACCGTGCTCAGGGAGTCGTGGGTGAGCACCCGCTTGAGGGGCTGCCCCTCCTTGCGCATCAGTCGGGCGATCTGCTCCTTGCCGTGCTCGATCGCCTCCTCGCGCCGCTCCTTGGTGAACCACTGACGGATCTTGTTACGAGCCCGCGGCGACTTGACGTAGGAGAGCCAGTCACGGCTCGGGCCGGCGTTGGGAGCCTTGGAGGTGAAGACCTCGACGACGTCGCCGTTGTCCAGGGGCGACTCGAGCGGGACGAGCCGGCCGTTGACCCGGGCGCCGATCGTGCGGTGACCGACCTCGGTGTGGATCGCGTAGGCGAAGTCGACCGGGGTGGATCCGGCAGGCAGCGCGATGACGTCGCCGCGCGGGGTGAAGACGTACACCTCGGAGGTGTTGATCTCGAAGCGCAGGGACTCCAGGAACTCCCCCGGGTCCTCGGTCTCCTGCTGCCAGTCGAGGAGCTGCCGGACCCAGGCCATGTCGGAGTCGCTGGCGCCCTGCGTCACCAGCGCCTTGTCGGTCTCCGCGCCCTTGTTGGACCGCTCCTTGTACTTCCAGTGGGCCGCGACACCGTACTCGGCCCGGCGGTGCATCGCGAAGGTACGGATCTGGAGCTCGACCGGCTTGCCCTCGAGGCCGATGACCGTCGTGTGAAGCGACTGGTACATGTTGAACTTCGGCATCGCGACGTAGTCCTTGAACCGCCCCGGCACGGGGTTCCACCGCGAGTGGAGCACGCCGAGGGCGGCGTAGCAGTCGCGGTCGGACTCGACGAGGATGCGGATGCCGACCAGGTCGTAGATGTCGGAGAACTCCCGGCCCCGCACGATCATCTTCTGGTAGATCGAGTAGTAGTGCTTCGGCCGGCCGGTCACCACGGCCTTGATCCGGGCCTCCTTCAGGTCGTTCTCGACCTGCTCTATGACCCGGGCGAGGAACTGGTCACGTGAGGGCGCACGCTCGGCGACGAGCCGCACGATCTCGTCGTAGATCTTGGGGTGGAGCGTGGCGAAGGCGAGGTCCTCGAGCTCCCACTTGAGGGTGTTCATGCCCAGGCGGTGGGCCAGCGGCGCGAAGATCTCGAGGGTCTCGCGCGCCTTGCGCTCCTGGGTGTCCTGCTTGAGGTAGCGCAGCGTGCGCATGTTGTGCAGCCGGTCGGCGAGCTTGATCACGAGCACGCGGATGTCGCGGCTCATCGCCACGATCATCTTCCGGATCGTCTCGGCCTGCGCGGAGTCGCCGTACTTGACCTTGTCCAGCTTGGTGACGCCGTCGACGAGGAGCGCGACCTCCTCGCCGAAGTCGTTGCGAAGCTCCTCGAGGGTGTACGACGTGTCCTCGACCGTGTCGTGGAGCAGGGCGGCGCACAGCGTCGGCTCGGTCATGCCGATGTCGGCCAGGATGGTCGCCACTGCGAGCGGGTGCGTGATGTAGGGGTCCCCGCTCTTGCGGGTCTGCGAGCCGTGCGCCTTCTCGGCCACCAGGTAGGCACGCTCGAGCAGCGTGAGGTCTGCCTTGGGGTGGTTCGTCCGCACCGCCCGGAAGAGCGGCTCGAGCACCGGGTTCCCGGCCTGGGACTTCGTCGTCATCCGGGCCAGTCGGGCACGCATCCGGCGACCCGACGGACCGCCCGAGGAGGGCTGCGGCGCCGCGGGGCCCGGCGAAGGCCGAGACGCGGGTGCGGGCGGCGTCTGACGCTCCGCGGGCGTGGGGGCAGGCTGCGTCACGGCGCGACCGGCTGTGCCTTCGTCGGCCACGGCGTGCACCTCCCTACTGGCTTGGAGCCCAGTCTATGCCCGGAGCCCTGAGCGGCAGCGGTGTCAGACGGTGCGGATGGACATGACCGGTATGTCGCCCACGGTCTCGCGTCCGGGCAGGAACGAGAGCTCCATGAGCACGGCGACGCCGTGCACGACCCCCCCGCAGGCCTCGACGAGCTTGGCGGTGGCGGCGACCGTCCCGCCGGTGGCGAGCACGTCGTCGACCATCAGCACCCGCTCCCCGGGCTGGATCGAGTCCTGGTGGAGCTCGAGGGTCGCGCTGCCGTACTCGAGCTCGTAGCCCACGGAGTGGGTGTCGCCGGGGAGCTTGCCCGCCTTGCGCACCGGGACGAAACCGGCGCCCAGAGCAAGCGCCACAGGGGCGGCCAGGATGAACCCGCGCGCCTCCATCCCGACGACCTTGTCCACCACGACGTTCCCCTCGGTGTCACGGCCGGCACGGGCCAGGACCTCGATGACCGCCGAGAACCCGTCGTGGTCGGCAAGGAGCGGGGTGATGTCCTTGAAGACAACCCCGGGCTTCGGGAAGTCTGGGATGTCGCGGATCAGCTCGTCGAGGTGCTTCTCGAGGTACTCGTCATGGAGTGTCCTCTCGGGCGAGTCGCCACGGTGAGAGCCAGTGGTGGACACGGCTGCGCGATCCTCCGGCACTACGGCTGCTCGGGCGTGTCGGTGGGCCGGTCGGTGCTCTGCCCCTCCGACGTAGCCTCACCTCCGGGCGCCCCGGGGGCCTCGATGACGCGGACGACGGCCTGGCGGGCCACCTTGATCTCCGTGCCGGGGGCGACGGCGAGCGTCAGGGTGTCGTCACCGATCGCGACGACGGTCCCGAAGATCCCGGACCCGAGCATGACCTCGGCGCCGATGCTGACGCTGTTCTGGATGCGGGTCATCTCCTGCTGGCGCCTGCGGGCGGGCCGGATCACCAGCAGCCAGAACGCCAGCACGATGAGAAGAAGAGGGATGAGAGTCCCAAGCGTGCTATTGCCGTTCACAGTTGCTCCTCGTCCGCGGGTCAGGTCTCGTCGTCGACACTACGTCGACCGGCGGCCGAGTCTAGCCACGCACGATCAGTCGTCGCCGAACAGGTCGGGCTGGCCGGCGCCGAAGCCGAAGGCCGAGTCCGGTGGAGCGGCGAGCCCGAGGTGCTCCCATGCCGCCGGCGTGGCGACGCGCCCACGCGGGGTGCGCGCGAGGAGCCCAGTCCGCACGAGGAACGGCTCGGCGACCTCCTCGACGGTCTCCCGCTCCTCCCCCACCGCCACCGCGAGGGTGCTGATGCCGACGGGGCCCCCGCCGAAGCGACGGCACAGTGCGACGAGCACGGAGCGGTCCAAGCGGTCGAGGCCGGACTGGTCGACCTCGTACAGGTCGAGCGCACGGTGCGCGACGTCGAGGGTGACCGTGCCGTCGGCCCTGACCTGGGCGTAGTCGCGCACCCTCCGCAGCAGCCGGTTGGCGATCCGGGGCGTCCCCCGCGAGCGGGAGGCGATCTCGGCCGCGCCCTCGCCCGTCAGGTCCACGCCCAGGAGACCTGCCGAGCGCCTGACGATGAGCTCGAGGTCGGAGGGCTCGTAGAACTCGAGGTGGGCGGTGAACCCGAACCGGTCGCGCAGCGGGCTCGGCAGGAGCCCGGCCCTGGTGGTGGCACCCACGAGCGTGAACGGCGGGATCTCGAGCGGGATCGCGGTGGCTCCCGGCCCCTTGCCGATGACGACGTCGACTCGGAAGTCCTCCATCGCCATGTAGAGCATCTCCTCGGCAGGCCGGGACATGCGGTGGATCTCGTCGACGAAAAGCACGTCGTTCTCGTTCATGCCGGACAGGATCGCGGCGAGGTCGCCGGCGTGGGTGATCGCCGGGCCCGAGGTGAGGCGCAGAGGCGCGGACATCTCCGCGGCGATGATCATCGCGAGGGTGGTCTTGCCGAGCCCGGGCGGCCCTGCGAGCAGGACGTGGTCAGGCGGCCTCTGGCGTTTGCGGGCCGCCTGGAGCACCAGGGAGAGCTGCTCGCGCACGCGCTCCTGGCCGATCACCTCGTCGAGAGTGCGAGGACGCAGCGCCGCCTCCACGGCCCGGTCGTCGCCCTCCGCCTCGGCGGCCACGAGCGAACGGCTCTCGGCGTAGGCGGCCTCCACGGCGTCGTACTCCGGCTCGGTGATCCGACGGCTGGGGTCACCCATGGGCTCAGGCCCTGCTCAGGGATCGGAGTGCGGCGCGAAGCAACGCGGCGACGTCGGGCACTGCCGTCTCGTCGGCCTGAGGAGCGACCGCCTCGACGGCCTTGTCCGCCTCCTTGGCGGACCAGCCGAGGCCGACGAGGCCGGCGTGCACCTGGTCACGCCAGGCAGAGGTGGGCGCACCACCGGACGCGACTCGCGGCAGCGAAGCGCCGGTGGGCGCACCGATGCGGTCCTTGAGCTCGAGCACGATGCGCTGTGCGCCCTTCTGGCCGATGCCCGGCACGCGGGTCAGCGCCTTGATGTCCTCGGTGGTCACGGCGCGGCGCAGGTCGTCGGGCGAGAGCACCGCGAGCATCGCCTGCGCGAGCTTGGGCCCGACACCGCTGGCGGTCAGCAGCATCTCGAACAGCGACTTCTCGTCGTCGTCGAGGAACCCGAAGAGCGTCATCGAGTCCTCACGCACGATCATGCTCGTGGGCAGGGTCGCCTCGACGCCGGGGCGTAGCGAGGCCAGGGTGTTCGGGGTGCAGTTCAGCTCGAGGCCGACCCCGCCGACCTCGACCACGGCGGAGGTCAGGGTCACGTCGGCGACGGTCCCCCGGACGAACGCGATCATCGTGCTCCCTTCCCGGCAGCGGACAGCGCCGCCTCGATCCGCGCCTGCGCGCCCCCTCGCCAGACATGTGTGATGGCCAGTGCCAGTGCGTCGGCGGCGTCAGCGGGCTTCGGCGGCGCGCTGAGCCGAAGGATCCGCGCCACCATGGCCGCCACCTGTGCCTTGTCGGCACGGCCGCTGCCGGAGACCGCGGCCTTCACCTCGCTGGGGGTGTGCAGCGCGACCGGCAACCCACGTCGTGCGGCGACCACCATCGCGATGCCGCTCGCCTGGGCGGTGCCCATGATCGTGCTGACGTCGGAGCGCGCGAAGACCCGCTCCACCGCGACCGCGTCGGGGGCGTACTCCTCGATCCAGGCCTCGATGCCCTTCTCGATGGTCACCAGGCGGGTCGGCACCGGCTCGGACGAGGAGGTCCGCAGCACGTTGACGTCGACCAGGGTCAGCGGACGCCCGACGTCGCCGTCGACCACGCCCATCCCGCACCGGGTGAGCCCCGGGTCGATCCCGAGCACGCGCACGCGGACCCCTTCCTGGTCAGGCTTCGTCCGAACACATGTTCGGACTGAAACGTTAACCGATCGGGCTCGGTGCCGGCGCGCGACACTCCGCCGGTCGACGTACGACGGGAGGCGGTCAGGCGTCGAGCGCAGCCATCACGTCGTCGGGCACGTCGAAGTTTCCGAAGACGTTCTGCACGTCGTCGAGGTCCTCGAGCGCCTCGACGAGGCGGAACACCTTGGTCGCTCCGGTCTCGTCGACCTCGACGGTCATCGACGGGACGAACGAGGCCTCGGCCGAGTCGTAGTCGATCCCGGCGGCCTGGAGGGCCGTGCGCACGGCGACGAGGTCGGTGGCCTCGCTGATCACCTCGAAGGCCTCGCCGATGTCGTTGACCTCCTCGGCGCCGGCGTCGAGGGTCGCCTCGAGGACGTCGTCCTCCTCGACCTGCTTGGCGTCCTGTTCCTTGGCGACGATCACGACGCCCTTGCGGTTGAACATGTAGGAGACCGAGCCGGGGTCGGCGAGGTTGCCGCCGTTGCGGGAGATCGCGGTGCGGACCTCCATCGCGGCGCGGTTCTTGTTGTCGGTGAGGCACTCGATGAGCAGTGCGACCCCGTTGGGCCCGTAGCCCTCGTACATGATCGTCTGGTACTCCGCGCCGCCTGCCTCGGCACCGGAGCCACGCTTGACGGCACGGTCGATGTTGTCGTTGGGGACCGAGGACTTCTTGGCCTTCTGGATCGCGTCGTAGAGCGTCGGGTTGCCGGCCGGGTCTCCCCCGCCCATCCGCGCGGCGACCTCGATGTTCTTGATCAGCTTCGCGAACAGCTTGCCGCGTCGGGCGTCGATGACCGCCTTCTTGTGCTTGGTGGTCGCCCATTTGGAGTGGCCGGACATGAACGATGCCTCTACTTCCGCTTCGCAGGTTCACTCACCGTTCGAGGAGGCCGGTCGTGACCGGACCATCTCCACGAACAGCGCGTGCATTCTGTGGTCCCCCGTGATCTCGGGATGGAACGACGTGGCGAGCAGGTTCGCCTGCCGAACGGCGACGATCCTACCGACTGCGGCACCGGACGCGACGCGCGCAACGACCTCGACGTCCTGACCGACCTTCTCCACCCACGGCGCCCGGATGAACAGCGCCCGGAAGGGGAACTGCACGGCGAGCTCCTCTGAATGCACGTCGAGGTCGGCCTCGAACGAGTCCACCTGGCGGCCGAACGCGTTGCGGCGGACCACGACGTCGAGGCCGCCGATGGTCTCCTGGCCCGGGATCCCGCCCTCGATGTGGTCGGCGAGCATGATCATGCCGGCGCAGGTTCCGTACGCCGGCAGCCCGGCGCGGATGGCCTGCTGGAGCGGCTCGAAGAGCTCGAAGGTGCGGGCCAGCTTGTACATGGTGGTCGACTCGCCGCCGGGCAGCACGATCCCGTCGAGCCCCTCGAGCTCGCTCGGCCGTCTCACGGCGATGCTGCGGGCGCCCGCGCGCTCGAGCATCGCCCGGTGCTCGCGCACGTCGCCCTGGAGCGCGAAGACGCCGACCAGCGGCGCATCGGTGGAGTGGTCAGTCACGGCTCAATGGTAGGTGGGCGCACCGGCCCACCGCCCGCCGCCGACCATCCCGCCGTCCATCCCGCCGATCCGGACACGGCGGAGGACGGACCGGACATGGCATCCCGGGCGCGCACGCCCGACGCCGGCGCGGCAGCACCGCGTGAGCGATGGAGCCTCGTGCCGACTCGCCATGTCCGGTTCCCCCATCTCCCCAGCCCCCTAGGGGAGCGAGCTGGCCTTCTGAGCATGCTCCTGGGCGGAACGGACAGGAAGGACAAGCAGCGCGGACCCGACGAAGAGGCCACCAACGGTGACCGAACGGTCATCCTCGTCCGACAGAACTGGCCACTCCGCCGACCCATGTGGGCCGGTAACACGGACGGATCGGGGCCGAACAGGACTAGTTGACCAGATGGCCGGGGAGCAGGGGGGTACCGACCCCGGCGGCTCACTCCGACAACGGCCGCTGCCACCGGGCAGAGACCTCGACACGGCCCTCGTCGAAGTGGGCGGGAAGGCCTTGGGCGCCGAACGCCGCGACCACCTCGTCGAGGAGGGCGTCGCCAGGAGCCACGTTGGCGGTGCTCGCGTGCCAGACGTTCACCTCGAGCATGCCCTCGTCGATCGCGTGCCAGACGTCCGGCGGGGTGAACCAGGCGATCCCGCGCGGCGGGTCGTCACGTCGCTCGTCGAGCACCGACTTCGCGGCCCAGTGGTCCTCGCAGCCCTGCAACACGACGATGCCGGAGGCCTCCAGGGCGGCGAAGACCGACTGGAGCCGGTGGTAGTCGGTCTGTTCCGGCCAGGAGGCGGAGTCGGCGCGCAGCTCGGCGCGGAACTCCTCGATCCACCGCCCCGCCTGCCCTTGCGGGTCCGAGACATCCGGGAGCTCCGAGGTGACGGCGAGCAGCACCTCGTCGTACAGCTCCTGCTGTCCGAGCAGCCCCGAGCGCACGGCGGAGCGCACGAACTCACGAACGTGCTGCTCGGCCAGCGATCCGGCCACGGCGGGCTTACCAGCCGCGCTCGGCGAGGCGGTGCGGCTGCGGGATGTCGTCGACGTTGATGCCGACCATCGCCTCGCCGAGGCCGCGAGACACCTTCGCGAGCACGTCCGGGTCGTCGAAGAAGGTGGTGGCCTTGACGATCGCCTCCGCACGCTGTGCGGGGTTGCCGGACTTGAAGATGCCCGAGCCGACGAAGACACCCTCGGCGCCGAGCTGCATCATCATCGCCGCGTCGGCGGGGGTCGCGATGCCTCCGGCGGTGAAGAGTACGACGGGCAGCTTGCCTGCCGTGGCGACCTCGCGCACCAGCTCGTACGGGGCCTGGAGCTCCTTGGCCGCGACGTACAGCTCGTCCTTGGACAGCCCCTGAAGCCGGCGCAGCTCGGCACGGATGGTGCGCATGTGGGTCACCGCGTTCGAGACGTCGCCGGTGCCGGCCTCGCCCTTGGAGCGGATCATCGCCGCCCCCTCGGTGATGCGGCGCAGCGCCTCGCCCAGGTTGGTCGCGCCGCACACGAAGGGCACGGTGAACTGCCACTTGTCGATGTGGTTGGCGTAGTCGGCCGGGGTGAGCACCTCGGACTCGTCGATGTAGTCCACGCCGAGACTCTGAAGCACCTGTGCCTCGACGAAGTGGCCGATCCGGGCCTTCGCCATCACGGGGATGGAGACCGCCTCGATGATGCCGTCGATCATGTCGGGGTCGCTCATGCGCGAGACGCCGCCCTGGGCCCGGATGTCCGCGGGCACGCGCTCGAGAGCCATCACGGCGACGGCGCCGGCGTCCTCGGCGATCTTGGCCTGCTCCGGCGTCACCACGTCCATGATCACGCCGCCCTTGAGCATCTCGGCCATGCCGCGCTTCACGCCGGAGGTACCAGTGGCCGTCTCGGCCGCAGCCGTCTTGTCGTTTCGGACGTCAGTCACGTGCAACCTTCTTGGTCAGGCAGGGCATGCGGAACCCTGCCGAGAGAGATGAGGATGCCTCAAGACTACGACCCCGCGCGAAGGAAGCGGCAAGACGGGCTCAGTCCGCCAGCAACGCAGGGGGCGGCGCGTCGTCGAGGTCGACGCTGGCCGGCTCGACGGCCCGCCCGGCGAGATGCAGCCAGCGAACCCTTCGCCGGGACCGCAGCGAACGCGCCGACGTGACGACGTCGTTGTGGAACCGTCGGGACAGCTCGACCTTCCGGCAGTCACCGGCGAGCTCGGCCAGCAGCGGACCGACCCCCGGCGACACCAGGAGGGTGCGGACCTCCTCAGCGTCGGCGAAGACCGCCCGGAGCGCCTGGGAGAGGTCGGACTCCGCAGCCTCCTGCTCGTCGGGGGCGGCGCCCCGCGCGGCGTGGGCGGCGTCCACCAGCAGGAGGGACCTCGCCGGGTCCAGCGCGCCCGAGGTCGCCAGCTCCAGCGCGGTGCTCGACCGGTGGAGGAGCTGGGTCGCCAGCGAGCCGCGTGCCAGCTCGACCCGGTGGTGCATGCGGTCCAGCCGCTGAGCGGTCCAGGAGAGCCACACAGCGAGCCCGAGGAGCATGACGACGGCGACGACGACCCACAGCCACTCCATCAGCGCTGCACCCCGGCGCTGCCGATGAGCACGGTCTCGTAGACCTGCACGATCCGGCCGGCCACCGAGGACCAGTCGTAGCGCCGGACGACGCGCGAAGCGGCGCCACGGAGCTCGTCGCGCCGCAGCCCGTCGTCGAGCAGCTCGACCGCCCGCGCGGTGAGGTCGTCCACGTCCTCGTTGCGGAAGCAGGTGCCGTAGGCACCGTCCCCCAGCACCCGCCGGAACGCCGGGATGTCGCTGGCGAGCACGGGCGTTCCCGCCGACATGGCCTCGATCAGGACGATGCCGAAGCTCTCCCCACCCGTGTTGGGCGCGACGTACAGGTCTGCCGTCCGAAGCGCGGAGGCCTTCTCCCCGTCGGACACGGGCCCGAGGAAGACGACGCTGTCCGTGAGCCCTCGGGGCACGCGGCGCCGTGCGGCATCGAGGTCGCCGCCACCCACCACGAGCAGGCGCAGGCCCGGGGTGCTCGTCGACGATCGCGGGAAGCGCCTCGAGGAGCAGGGGAAGGCCCTTGCGGGGCTCGTCGATGCGGCCCACGAAGGCAAGCGTCGGACCTTCCCCTCGCCAGTCGTCACGGACCGCGGCGGTCGCGAAGCGGTCGACGTACACGCCGTTGGGGATCACCACCGGCTCGCCACCGATGTGCTGGACCAGGGTGCTGCGGGCGTACTCCGAGACGGCGATGCGCGCGGTGATCTTCTCCAGCGACGGCCGCAGGATCGCCGCGGAGGCAGACATCGCTCTCGAGCGCACGTTGCTGGTGTGGAAGGTGGCCACGATCGGGCCCTCGGCGATGAAGAGGGCGAGCAGCGAGATGCTCGGAGTCGCAGGCTCGTGCAGGTGGAGCACGTCGAAGCGGCCCTCGCGCAGCCAGCGGCGGACCCGGCCGGCCACGACAGGACCGAACGACAGCCGGGCCACCGACCCGTTGTAGGGCACCGGGACTGAGCGACCGGCAGCGACGACGTAGGACGGCAGCGCGGAGTCGCCGTCGCCCGGCGCAAGCACCGACACCTCGTGCCCGAGGCCGATCAGGGCCTCGGCGAGGTCCTTGACGTGGTTCTGCACTCCCCCGGGCACGTCGAGGGAGTACGGGCAGACCAGGCCTACGCGCACTTCACCCCCTGCCGGCAGCGGTCGACCCGGCGCCCAGGTCGGCGACGAAGACGCGCTGCATCATGTGCCAGTCTGCGGGATGTGCCCGGAACGCGTCGGTGAACCGGTCGGCAACCGCCTGCATCATCGCGACGATCCCTTCCTCGCCCTCGGCGACGGGAACCGGGTCGTGGAAGGTGATCACCAGCTCGGGGCCGTCGTAGCGGAGGGTGGTGGGGATCAACGGCGCTCCGGTGCGACGCGCCAGCTCGGCAGGTCCGCGCGGCATCTTCGCCGTCTGGCCACAGAGGTCGACCTCCACGCCGGCCCTGCTCATGTCCCGGTCGGCCAGAAGGGCGAGCAGGCGGCCCTCGCGAGCACGTTCGATCAGCGTCGCGAAGGTCGCGGGGTCGCCGGCGGGCAGGATCTCCATCCCGAGGGAGGCTCGGTAGGCGACGAACTCGTCGTAGAGGCGCACCGGCTCCAGCCGTTCGGCGACGGTGGTCAGCGGCATGCCGGTCGCGCACGCCCAGGCGCCCGCCCAGTCCCAGTTGGCCATGTGGGGAAGGGCCGCCACCACACCCTTGCCCTGGGCGTGAGCGCCCCGGAAGACGTCCTCGTTGACCGTCCGCGTCCGGCGTACGACGTCGTCGATCGGCCACGAGGGCAGGCGGAAGGACTCGGCCCAGTAGCGCATGTACGACCGGACCGCGTCGCGCGTCAGCCGGTCGAGCGCCGCTTCGTCGAGCTCGGGGCGCACCCGTGCGAGGTTCGCGCGAAGCCTCTGCACGCCGCGCCCGTCACGGCGGTACACCTCGTCCGCGATCCGGGAGAACATCCCCAGCGCGGCCCGCTCCGGCAGCCGGCGGACCAGCCGCCAGCCCGAGACGTAGCCCAGAGCAACCGCGTTCTGCGACGCGGCCTCGGCAGCGCGACCGAGTGCGCTGCGGTTCCGGCGCCGTCACACCGCGGCTCGAGCCTGCCGGCGGACGGTGAGGATCCGCTGTACGACGGTCACGGTGCTCGCCACTGCCAGCAGCCACAAGACGACTTCGAGCAGGACGGGCACGTCGAAGATCTCGCTGAGCCCGGCAGCCATGAGAACCGCGACGAGGCGGTCGGCCCGGGCCGCGATGCCCCCCTTGGCCTCGTAGTCGAGCGACTCTGCACGGGCACGCGTGTAGGAGGTGAGCCAGCCCGTCACGAGACAGTAGAGCGTCAGCGCCGCCAGCGTCTCGGACCCGACCTCGAAGGCGTAGTAGAGGACCAGGCCCCCGAAGATCGCCGAGTCACCCATCCGGTCCAGGGTCGAGTCGAGGAACGCGCCCCAGGTCGAGGTGCGGCCGGACATCCGCGCCATGGTCCCGTCCAGCAGGTCGGAGAACACGAAAGCGGTGATCACGAGGACCCCCACGAGGAGCTCGCCCCGCGGGAAGAACCACAGGGCGGCTCCCACGACGCCGAGGGTGCCGACGACCGTGACCGCGTCGGGGCTGACGTTGAGGCGCAGCAGCAGCCTGGCCACGGGAGAGATGAGGTTGGTGAAGAAGGTGCGCAGATGTTCGAACATGGCGAGAGCAGGCTACCGGCTGGGAACCCTCCCGGAGCGCAAGCCGCGGTCCGGCTCCCCTGGCGCGGGACGGAGATCACAGCCGGACGTCAGTGCCAGGCGTCGGAGAGCAGCTTCCGCGTCTCGGTCATGAGCTCCGGCAGGGTCCGCGTCCGGCCGATGATCGGCATGAAGTTCTGGTCGCCTGCCCAGCGCGGCACGACGTGCTGGTGCAGGTGGGCGGCGATCCCGGCCCCGGCGACCGCCCCCTGGTTCATGCCCAGGTTGAAGCCGTGCGCGCCGCTGACCGACCGGATGGTCCGCATCGCCGCCTGGGTGAGCGTGGCGATCTCGCGGGTCTCGTCGTCGCTCAGCTCGGTGTAGTCGGGCACGTGCCGGTAGGGGCACACCATCAGGTGCCCCGGGCTGTAGGGGTAGAGGTTCAGCACCGCGAAGCTGAGCTCCCCGCGGTGCACGACGAGGCCCTCCTCGTCCGGCAGGTTCGGGATCCGGCAGAACGGGCACTGATGGCCGGCTGTGGAGTCGGCAGGCTTGTTCTCCCCTCGGATGTAGGCCATCCGGTGAGGAGTCCACAGCCTGTCGAGCTCGTCGGGGACACCGACCCCCTGCTGGCGGAGGACCTCGTCGCTCATCTGCCCTCAGACCTGGACACGGCGCTCGACGGCGTCGACCACCCGTGCGATCGCGTCGTCGACGGACACGCCGTTGTCCTGGTCGCCGTTGCGGTAGCGGAAGGAGACCGCGCCGTCCTCGACGTCCCGGTCTCCCGCGATCAGCATGAACGGCACCTTCTGGAGCTGCGCGTTGCGGATCTTCTTCTGCATCCGGTCGTCGGACTCGTCGACCTCGACCCGGATCCCGCGCTCACGCAGCCGCTCCGACACCTTCTGCAGGTAGTCGTTGTGACGCTCCGCGATCGGGATCGCGACGACCTGCACAGGCGCGAGCCAGGGAGGGAAGGCACCGGCGTAGTGCTCGACGAGCACGCCGAAGAACCGCTCGATCGACCCGAACTTGGCGGAGTGGATCATCACCGGCTGCTGCCTTGACCCGTCGGCGGCCTGGTACTCCAGCTCGAAGCCCTTCGGCTGGTTGAAGTCGTACTGGATGGTCGACATCTGCCAGGTGCGGCCGATCGCGTCGCGGCACTGGACCGAGATCTTGGGGCCGTAGAACGCCGCGCCACCCGGGTCCGGCACCAGGTCCAGCCCCGTGTCCTTGGCCACGTCCTCCAGGATCCTGGTGGCCTCGGCCCACTCCTGCTCGGAGCCGACGAACTTGTCCGGTTTCGAGTCGTCGCGGGTCGACAGCTCGAGGTAGTAGTCGTCGAGACCGAAGTCCTCGAGCAGCCCGAGCACGAAGTTCAGCAGGTGCTTGATCTCGGCCGGCGCCTGCTCCGGGGTGACGTAGGAGTGCGAGTCGTCCTGGGTCATCCCGCGCACGCGGGTCAGGCCGTGCACCACGCCGGACTTCTCGAAGCGGTAGACCGAGCCGAACTCGAAGAGCCGCAGCGGCAGCTCGCGGTAGGACCGCCCGCGCGACCTGAAGATCAGGTTGTGCATCGGGCAGTTCATCGCCTTGAGGTAGTAGCTGCTCCCCTCCATCTCCATGGGCGGGAACATCGTGTCGGCGTAGTAGGGAAGGTGCCCGGAGGTGTGGAACAGCCCCTCCTTGCTGATGTGGGGCGAGCCGACGTACTGGAAGCCTTCCTCGATGTGCCGACGGCGGACGTAGTCCTCCATCTCCCGCTTGATCACGCCGCCCTTGGGGTGGAAGACGACCAGGCCCGAGCCGATCTCGTCGGGGAAGCTGAAAAGGTCGAGGTCACGACCGAGCTTGCGGTGGTCGCGGCGCTCGGCCTCCTCGATCCGGTGCAGGTGCTCCTCGAGCGCCTCCTTGCTCTCCCACGCGGTGCCGTAGATGCGCTGCAGCTGCTTGTTCTTCTCGTCGCCGCGCCAGTACGCCGCGGCGCTCCGCATCAGCTTGAAGGCCGGGATGCGCTTGGTGGTGGGCAGGTGGGGGCCGCGGCAGAGGTCCCTCCACGCCAGCGATCCGTCGCGCTTGAGGTTGTCGTAGATGGTGAGCTCGCCGGCGCCGACCTCGACGTTCGCGCCCTCGGCCGCGTCCTCGGCGTGCCCGGACCCCTTGAGGCCGACCAGCTCGAGCTTGTAGGGCTCGTCCTTGAGCTCCTCGATCGCCTCGCCGTCACTGATGGGGCGGCGCGAGAACTTCTGGCCCTCCTTGACGATCTTGCGCATCCGGGACTCGATCTTCTCGAGGTCCTCGGGAACGAACGGGGTCTCGACGTCGAAGTCGTAGTAGAAGCCGTCGGTGATCGGCGGCCCGATGCCGAGCTTCGCCTCGGGGAACAGCTCCTGCACCGCCTGCGCCATCACGTGCGCGGTCGAGTGGCGCAGGATGTCGCGGCCGTCCGGCGAGTCGATCGCCACCGCCTCGACCTCGTCGCCGTCCTGCAGCTCGTACGCCAGGTCCTTCAGGGCACCGCCCACGCGCGCCGCGATCACGGACGAGTCGTCGGCGAACAGCTCCCAGGCCTTCGTGCCCGTCGTCACCGATCGCTCAGCACGCTCATCTGCGCTGACAACGGTGACCTTGATCTCGGACACGGGGATCCCCTTCGGTACGTCGGACGTGCGGACTGATCGATCGTATCTGCCGGGCCGGTGCCGCCACCTCCCGGTTTCCCGCGGCCTCGGGAACGCATTCCCGCCCGGCGGGGAAGTCCGCGTGCCAGCATGACGGCATGCCGCTCCGTGACGCCTCGTCTCGCGCCCGCGACGTGCTCGCCTGGGGTGTCTTCGGACTCACCTGCGGCGCAGTCGCGATGGGTGGCTACCTGGCGTCGCTGGTCGACGACAGCAGCGCCCAGGCGATGGACGCGGTGTTGGCGGTGGCCTTTGCCGGCACCGGCGCGCTCATCACGATCCACCGACCTCAGAACGCGCTCGGGCCGCTGGGGCTGTTCATGGGCCTCGCGGGCGTCGCCTTCCTCGCCGATGCCTACGCGTCGTGGGCGGCCGCCGAGGCCGCGCCCGGGGAGACCGCTGCGGCCTGGGTTGCCCGCTGGGCCTGGGCGCCGCCCGTGTTGGCGCTGGGCACCGTCGTCCTGCAGCTCGTGCCGGACGGCAGACCGGTGTCATCGCGCTGGCGTCCGCTCCTGGTCGCCACCTGGTCGTTCGTCGGCCTGTTCACCGCCGTGCTCGGGTTCGGGTGGGAGGACGACCTGCCGGCACCGGCCGCCGTGGCGGTGGCCTTGGCCGGAGTGGGCCTGGTCGCCGCCGGCGTGGCTTCCCTGGTCGTGCGCTTCCACCGCGCGGTGGGCGTCGAACGACGGCAGCTGACCTGGATCGTGGCCGGCGGCGTCACGACGGTCGCCGCGGTGTTCGGCGACGCCTTGCTTCCCGCGCAGGTGGGTGGGGTGGTCGAGGCGGCGGGAGGGCTGGCGCTCCCGGTGGCGCTCGGGATCGCGGTGCTGCGACACGACCTCTACGCGATGGACCCTGTGCTGCGGCGCGCGCTGACGTATCTGGTCCTCGCGGGCGCCCTCTCCCTGACGACCCTGCTTGTGAGCACGGCGGTCGTGGCGCTCGCCGGCCATGACCGTCCGACGTACGTCCTGGTGCTCACCGTCGTGGTCGTCGTCCTGGCCGCGACTCCGCTCGAGCGGCTGGTGAGGCGAGCGATAGGACGCATGCTCTACGGCGGCCGGGGCGACCCCTACCTCGTCGTCTCGGCGCTGGCCCAGGAGCTGGCGGACGCCTCCGGGCCCGAGGAGACGATCGCGGTTGTCGCCGAGTCGGCTCGCCTGGCCGTGGGCTCCCCCTACGCCGAGCTGGAGGTCGGCGGCACCCACACCTCCAGGGTCGGCTCGCCCACGCCGACCACCCTCCGCCTCCCGATCACCTTCCACGGCGTCGAGCAGGGTGCGCTGGCGCTCGCGCCACGCTCGCCGCGGGAGCCGTTCGACGACCTCGACCGCCGCGTTCTCGCCGACATCGCCAACCAGGCCGGCCCTGCCGTGGCCGCGGCGTTGCGGACCCTCGAGCTCGAGCGCGCCCGCGAGGAGCTCGTCGTGGCCCGCGAAGAGGAGCGCCGTCGGCTCCGGGCCGACCTCCACGACGGGGTGGGGCCGGTGCTTGCCGGCCTGGCGTTCACCGCGGACGCCGCAGCGGCGCAGGTCGAGCCGCATCAGGTCAGGCTGGCCGAGCAGCTCGACTCTGTCAGGGACCAGGCACGACGTGCCGTCGCCAACGTGCGCCGCGTGACCCGCGGCCTGCGCCCTGAGTCCCTCGACGAGCTCGGCCTGCGCGGGGCGCTCAAGGAGGTCGCCTCGCGCCACGCCGGTACGACGGTCTCGGTCGACCTATCGCAAGCCGAACCCTGGCCCGTCCTGAGCGCTGCCACCGAGGTCGCGGTGCTGCACGTGGTCGAGGAGGCAGTCGTCAACGCGGTCCGTCATGGCCGGGCCGGCACGGTCACCGTCACGTTGGCGGTGTCCGAGGACCTGCTCGTCGTGCGGGTGGTCGACGACGGCTCCGGCCTCCCCGACGCGCCGACGGGCGGGGTCGGGACGGAGTCCATGCGCCGCCGCGCCGAGGAGCTCGGTGGCCGCCTGACGGTGGCGCGGGCGGAGAAGATGCGGGCGGAGAACGCAGGGACCGTGATGGAGATGGTGGTGCCGCTGTGACGGTGAAGGTGATGGTCGTGGATGACCACGCGGTGGTCCGCGACGGACTCTGTGCGCTGCTCGAGGGGATCAGCGACGTCGAGGTCGTGGGAGTCGCTGCTGACGGCAGCCGTGCTCTGGCGGTGGCCCGGCAGACCCGCCCCGACGTCGTACTCATGGACCTCACCATGCCGGTGATGGACGGCGCCGAGGCGACCCGCCGCCTGGCCAACGGATCAGGGGACGGGCCGGCCGTGCTCGTGCTGACCATGTCGGACGACGACGCCTCCCTGCTGGCCGCCGTCCGAGCCGGCGCGCGGGGGTACCTCCTCAAGGACGCGCGTGGCGACGAGGTGCTGGCGGGCATCCGAGCCGTGGCTCGTGGCGAGGCGGTCTTCGGCAGCCGGGTCGCACCTGCGGTCCTCAGCCTGCTCCAGCATCCGCCGGCCCATGCCCCCGCGCCGTTCGCCCAGCTGAGCCGGCGGGAGCGCGAGGTCCTCGCGCTGGTCGGACGTGGGCTCGGCAACCAGGCCATCGCGACCCAGCTCGGGGTCAGCACCAAGACGGTCGCCAACTCCGTCTCGTCCTTGCTCACCAAGCTGCCCGCCCGTGACCGTGCCGAAGCTGTCGAGATGGCGAGAGCCGAGGGCCTGGCCTGAGCCGGCTTCCCTCCGTCGCCGGGAAGAGCTCCCGGGACGTCGGGAACCTTTGCCCCTTTCCCTGGGCGTCGCGAGCGGCAGCGTGGTCATCGCCCGGAACGGTTCCGGGCACCACGGCTGCAGGAGCAGAAATGACCATCTCGTCCTCGACATCGCACGGCGCCACCCCGGACGTGCGCCCCGGCGCCTCGGCCGCTTCGCGGGCCCTGCCACTGGTTGCCGCTGTGGCGGCGACCGCGTTCGCCCTCGCGCAGGGTTTCCTGCCCGAGCAGGCGCAGCCCTTCCACCGGACCACCGACCACGTGCTCGAGGCACTGTTCGCTCTGAGCCTCTTCGCGAGCGCGGCGGCGGGGTCGGCGCTCCCCCGTCTCGGGCTCGTCTCCTGGGGCGACCGGTTCAGCAGGGTGGCTGTGCGCGCGTACGCGGTCGGCCAGGCACTGCTCGGAGTCGCAGCCTGCTTCACACTCTGCGCAGGGCAAGGACGCGCTGGGACCGGTGTTCCTTGTCGGCCTCCTGCTGACGTTGGCCGGCGGCGTGCTCGTCGCGGTCGCCGCGACCCGCGCCAAGGTCCTTCCGAAGCCGGTCGCCCTCGGCTTCGGTGCGGCTCTCCCCCTGTCCATGGCGATCGGCACCTGGGGCCCTGCGGTGGGGGCTCTGCTGTGGCTGGCGGTGGTCGTGGCCACGCGTCGCAGGTGACATCCGATCCCACAGAACCGTTCGGAGACACCGAAGGCCGGCTCCGTCATCGGAGTCGGCCTTTGCGATTTCTGGTGGGCGATACTGGGTTCGAACCAGTGACCTCTTCGGTGTGAACGAAGCGCGCTACCACTGCGCCAATCGCCCCGTGTGGTCGTGCGCCGGAAACATTAGCGCACGAAACCGCCGGGCTCACATTCCGGGTAGCTCCGGGACCCAGCCGGCGAGTCCTTGCAGCCAGTCCCACCCGTCGACCGCGAAGCCGGGCCAGTCGTAGGCGGCCACGTAGGCCACCAGCAGACCCGCCACGACGAGGAACGCCAGCCCGCCGAGCAGGAGCCGCCGGCGCCGGACCTTCGGGTCCATCGCCTCCGCCTTGAGCCGCGCCTGGTGAGCCTTCTCCCGGGCCTTGACCAGCCAGCGGTCCGCCCAGTCGTACTCGGTCGCCAAGATCGCCAGACCGAGCACGATTCCGACGATTCCGGGCCCGGGGGTGACCATCATCACCACTCCGGCAACCAGGACCAACGTACCCAAAGTGGTGACAACCAACTTTGTCGTCAGCGAGAGGGCCGGGTTAGCGTGCAGCCGACCGTGCAGGCGACCTCGGTGACGGGCAGACCGGTCCGTCGCCCCGGGTGAAGAGGACGCCTCGGACTTGGAGGGCTCCGTCGACTTGTGGCTCACAACACCTTCAGTAAGAGGTCGGCTGCACCGACACCTAGACCAGTGCGTTCGAGCCTAGCCGTCGCGCGCAAGGAATATCCGAACCTGGATTTGCCGCAAATCAGGACACACCGCACTGCATGACCGAGCCCACAGAAAAAAAGTTGGCGGATGAGGGTTGTTTTCGCGTCACGCGGAAAGCCTGTCTACGTCTCTTGGGCGAACCATCTGGGAGGAAGGCGTTCACATGGACTACTCGATGAACACAGCACCGTTGATCGTGTCCCAAGCCGTCACGCTCGAACTGATCGACTCGACCGGGGCAGCGACCCCTATCGAGGCCGAGCTGCAGTACGACCCGCGCGACCCGTACGCAGTGACCACGGTCTTCATGACCGGCCGGAGCCAGGTCCGCTGGACCTTCGGCCGCGACCTGCTGACCGCGGGCCTGTACGAGCCCTCGGGTGACGGTGACGTCCACGTCTGGCCCTGCCTCGACGCTGACGGGCACGCGGTCGTGATCATCGAGCTGAGCTCCCCGGACGGTGAGGCGCTGGTGCAGGCCAGGTCCGGAGACATCTCGTCCTTCGTTGAGCGGATGAGCAAGGCTGTCGTGCCCGGCACGGAGTCCGAGTACCTCGACCTCGACGCTGCCATCGCCGCGATCATCGCGGCCGAGTCCGCCTGATCCTTCGTTAGGCTCCGGTTCGACCAGTGGGGGGCCGAACCGACCAGACGAAGGAGACCGCGGTGCTGTTCAGCCACGACGTCGAGCACTCGCTCGCCTGCGTCGTGGACCTGGTCAACACCGGGCCGACCGGCGCAGGCGAGGAGCAGCTCGCCGAACTGGAGGACCTGCGGTCCTTTGTCGAACGCCATGAGGTGAGTGAGGTCGGTGCGCTGACGCGCACCGACCTCCTTGCTGTCCAGGCGCTCCGCACTCGTATCCGGCCGATCTTCGCCACGACCAGCGACCAGGAGGCGGCCGACCGGGTCAACGCGCTCGTCGCCGAGTCACCGGTGACGCCACGACTGACCAACCACGACGGGTACTCCTGGCACATGCACTACTTCGCGCCCGGTGCGTCTCTCGCGGATCATCTGGCCGTCGACTGCGGCATGGCACTCGCACAGGTCATCGCTGTCGGCGAGCGAGAGCGTCTGCGGACCTGCGAGGCCCCTGACTGCGACCAGGTCCTCGTCGACCTCTCACGCAACCGGTCGAAGCGCTACTGCGACGCCCGCACGTGCGGAAACCGCCTTCACGTCGCCGCCTACCGCGAGCGACGCCGCGCCGGGACCCCCTGACCCTCACGGGTCGAGGTTCTCGCGCTCCTTCTTCGCCCACACGTCGGCCGCCTCCAAGGTCACCGGTCCCGGCGCCTCCAGCCCCCGGCCGTCGCACCGGAGCACGCCCTGGACGTCACGTGTCGTGGAGACCAGGAAGATCTCGTCGGCGTGCCGGAGTACGTCGACCGGCTCGTCGACCTCGCGTGCGCCGTACCACTCGAGCACCAGTCCCCTGCTGATCCCGGCCAGGCAGCCCGAGGCCAGGGTCGGCGTCCGCAGCTCGCCGTCAAGCACGTAGAAGACGTTCGAGCCGGTGCCTTCGCACAGGTTGCCGGCCGTGTTCGCGAAGATCGCCTCACTGGCGCCCTGCTCAGCGGCTCGGGCGAGAGCCATCACGTTCTCGGCGTAGGACGTCGTCTTGAGGCCGGCCAGCGCCCCGTGCTCGTTGCGCGGCCAGGGCACCGTCACGACGGCCGTGGGGCCGTCCCAGGGCCTCATGGTGTCCGCCACGACGACCAGCGTGGGCGGCTCGCTCCCCCGTCCCGAGCCGAGGGGCGCTTCGCCGCCGGTGAACGTGATCCGGATACGTCCCAGAGGGAGCTCCTGCCCGTCTACGACGGCCGCCACCGCGCGCCGTACCTGCTCCAGGTCGGGGTCGGGCAGACCGAGGCCGCGCGCGGACCGGGCCAGCCGCTCGAGGTGGCGAGTGAGCGCGAACGGCTCGTTGTCGACCACCTTGACCGCCTCGAACACCCCGTCGCCCACGGTGAAGCCGTGGTCGGTCACGGGACCGCAGGGCCCCTCGGGTCGTCGAGAAGCCGGCCGTTCACCCATGCGCGCATGGGTCAGAGACTAGGCCTGCAAGGCGATCGGACACGCGTGGCGACCCCCGAATTTGCAGTACTCCCGATGTCGGCTACAGTTCTTCTCGCACGAACGGCCCGGGCCGAAAAGCCCGGACCGGGAAGTTGCAGGCGGACGTAGCTCAGTTGGTAGAGCGCAACCTTGCCAAGGTTGAGGTCGCGAGTTCGAGCCTCGTCGTCCGCTCGGAGAAGGGTCGCAGGTCCCCTCCTTGGTGGAGTGGCCGAGAGGCGAGGCAACGGACTGCAAATCCGTCTACACGGGTTCAAATCCCGTCTCCACCTCGATTGCTCGAAGCTCCCCGATGTGGGACTTTGGGACATCACGGGCGATTGGCGCAGTGGTAGCGCGCTTCCTTGACACGGAAGAGGTCACTGGTTCAAACCCAGTATCGCCCACCAGCATCACCGCAGGTCAGAGCCCCTCAGCCCCCGGGTTGAGGGGCTTCTTCCTTGCCACTGACTCGGGACGATCGTCGTGGGTTGCAGCCGGAAGGTGCCTGTGGCCGTGCAGGGCGTCACCCGGAGCACCAGCTCGCCGCTCTGGGCGATCTTGACGACCGACGGGTGCTCGCCTGCGGTGTACCACTCCACCAGGTCACGACCGGACTCGACGCGTCCCCAGGTGGAGCACCACGCACCCGCGTCGTCGAGCACCTCGAAGGAGAACAGCTGACCTGCCGTGACCGGGACCTTCACGAGAGCTTGGCGATACGGCGCGGCACCCTGGTCGTAGGGGACGGCCGCGCCGCCCACCTCGGCGTCGTAGCTGGCCGGCGTGGACGCGTAGATGTCGATCTCCGCAGTGCCGTCGACGGACACCAGCTCGGTGTAGGTGCCGGCCACGGTCGGGTAGACCTCTCCGCTGTAGATCTCGTCGATGCGCCGGCCGTCCGGACGGAAGAGCTCGGCGTCCATGTGGAGATACTGGGGCTGGGTCTTGTGGCTGAAGTTCAGGCGGACGTCCGCGGGCACGGTCACCTTCACCACGCCCACCTGGCCCGGACGGTCGAGTGACAGGTGCCCCGGGGCACCGTCGAGGGTCGCCGTCGTCTCGAGACCGCGCAGCACCGACTGGTCCCGCCGGTCGACCGTTTTGTAGTAGTCCGGGGTGATCCTGAGGGTGTAGTCACCGCCACCGCTCCCGGCGGTCAGCTGCCAGTTGGCCCCTTGACGGAGCTTGCGACCCAGCTGCGGTACGAGGGTCCCGGAGGGGGAGAGGACGCTGACCGTGCCCCGGTCGTAGCCCCACTCGGTGTCGCGGGGCACGGAGTACTCCGAGATCACCGGGCTAGCCTCCGCCATGGCCGAGAAGCGCAGGTCGACGACCTGGCCCGGCTGGGCACCCCGGAGGTCGAGGCCGGGGTCGTCCAGCGCGGTCCGGACCACCAGAGGCTTGGAAAGCGTGATCCCGACCGTCCTGCGGCCCGCCGACGCCTGGTCGGCCACGAGCCTGATCGTGTAGTCGCCCGACACGGCTGCCCTGGCGGTGACGCTCTGGTTCGCCGGGCCGAAGCCCGGCACTTCGGCGCCGGAGGGGTCGGTCACGGACGGCGTGACCCAGTACTGGCCGTTGCCTTGGAGGGTGAAGTCCTGGCCCTGGTCAAGGTGGAGCAGCAGTCGCCGTTCGGTGGCACCGGCGGGGAAGACCACCGCTGTCGTCGAGTTGAGGGAGACCCGTGCCACCGGCGCATCGGTGAACTCGAACGGCGGCGACGACGCCTCCTGTCGTAGCCCTGTCCGCGGACGCCGTGTAGCGGTAGGCCCGCTTCATCGTCACGGCGAAGGAGTCGGTGAACGAGCCGTCGGCTGCGACGGTGACCGGATCACCCTCGGCGACCCAGGAGTCCTCCTTCGCGTAGGCACGCTGCACGGTCGACCCCTCGGACAGCCCCGTACTGGCGCCGCTGACCGTGGCCTCGTCGGTCAGGGAGTCCATCCTGGCGGCCACCGTGATCGTCGGGGTCCAGCGGCCGTCGACCACGAAGGACGCCGACGAGGCCGCCAGGCGTTCCCCGGCAGCGGGCGCGGTGTACCGCAGCCGCATGCCGTGGCTGCCGGCGAACGTGTCGCTCCAGGTGTGGTCGGCCTCGACCGCGGCCCAGCCATGGCCCGCCCAGCTGCCGTCGGGCTGCTGGAGCTCCAGTCGCAGCCCGGTCCCCTCTGCCAGCCCCGTGGTGCTGCCGCCCGCCGTCGTCGTGACCGTGCCGTCTGCGGCATCGACATCGTGGCTCACCTCGCCCAGGACGAGCGACGGGCGCCACCGCACGGTCAGCTTCACCGTGCGCGAGGCAGCCGCCGCCTGGCCGAGCTGCCGCGGCTTGAGCACGCGGTAGTACTGGTAGCCCTTCGGAGGCGTGATGGTGAACCTGTACGAGCGCGTCGACGACACCGTCTTCGACGCCACCGTCCTCCAGCCGGCGGCAGCCCTGCGCTGCAGCCTCACCACGCTGCCCCGCTTCGCATCGACGGCGCGGCCGGAGAAGGTCACCGAGGAGCCGTGGACGAGCGTGGTGCGCGAGGCGGAGATCGTCACCGACACCGCGGCGTTCGCGGGCGGCCCGACCAGCACCAGCCCGGTCAGGACGAGAAGCATGGACAGCAGCCGGCTCATGCGTGGCCCCTCACCTACTGCGCCACTCACCGTGAGCGGGACGGCTCCCCAGCAGGCGTGCCCTTGGCGCGGTCGGATTCCAGCACATCACACGCGCAACGGGCAAGTGGGACCGGCCGCGGTGGGCCATGGTCCACCAGCACCAGCTCGAGCCGTCCGGTGACCCCCTGCCGGGGCACCAGGCGCTACTTGACGTGCGCGCCCGACCAGGTGAGGTCGACCGCGGTCCCGCGGACCAGTACCTCTCGCGGGGCGCTGAGGAACGAGAGGTCCTGGGAGAGGTCGCCGTCCACGACCAGTACGTCGGCGGCGTACCCCTCGGCAAGCCGGCCGGTCTCCCCCGCGAGCGCGCACGCCTCCGCGGCCACCGATGTCGCGGCCGCGAGGGCCTCGGCAACGGGGTAGCCGCCCTCGACCAGCTCGCCGACCGTGCGCCAGGCGTTGCCGTGCCGCTTCGACGGGGCCATGCCGGAGTCCACGCCGGTGACCACAGCAACCCCGTGATCGCGAAGCCGGCTCAACACTCCGATCCGCGACAGGTAGAACGCGTCGAAAGTGGTGACGCCCATACTCGCCATGAGCTCGGCGAACCGCGGCGGAGGTGCCGGCATCCGCGAGTGGAAGGACCGGTCGTTGCCCATGGTGAGATCGACGTACAGGTCTCGGCGGGCCACCTCGTCCAGCAGGTCGTCGTCGACCTGCACCCCCTCGGAGGTGAGCCCGGTGAAGTGCTCGATCCCGTCGACGCCGGCCGCAAGGGCGTTCTTGATGCCGAGTAGCGAGTGGGCGTGGGCCACGACAGGGAGACCCGCGGCGTGTGCCTCGTCGACCAGCGCGGCGAGTTCGGCGACGGTGAACTGGGCGCCCAGCTGGTCAGTTCCCGGCGTCGCGAACCCGCCCGAAGCCATCACCTTGATCACGTCGACGCCGCGCTCGCCATGCTCCCTGACCGCCTGGCGGGGATCGCCGTCCACCGCCCCGCCGAGGAAGTGGCAGTGCCCGCCCTGGGTGGTGAGCGGCGGCCCCGACGCGACGACGCGGGGCAGGCCCGAGCGCTCCCGGAAAGCGAGGGTGCGGTAGTCGCGGTCGCCCAAGTCCCGGACCGTCGTCACCCCGGCCACAGCATGGGACCGCAGGGAGTCCATGATGACCGTGTCGATCGCCTGGTCCGGCAACGCCCCAGCGCGCTCCAGCCCCCCGAAGGTGGCGTCCGCGACCAGGTGGGTGTGGCAGTCGATGAGCCCGGGCAGAACGGTGCCGGCGTACTCTCGCACCTCGACGCGATCCGGCAGATCGGCTCCGCCCGTCTCGACGCCGACGATCCGGTCTCCTTCGAGGAGCACGGTGGCCCCGCCCGGCAGGAACTTGGTTCCATCGAAGGCGTGCGCCGCGCGGATTGCGTGCATGCGACCACGATGCCGCCGCGGCTCTCATGCAGCATGACGCGGACGGGCTATTCAGACGCGGAACCAGCTCGTCGGTCAGACGAGTCCGCCGAGTCCGTGTTCAGCCGGACTCACTCCTGGGCGCCGCCGAACCAGGTGCCGTAGATCTTGTCGTAGCCGCCGTCCTCCTCCAGCGCGGCGAGCACCCTGTTGATCGAGCGCAGCAGGTCGACGTTGCCGTTCTTCTTGACGGCCATGCCGTACTGCTCACCGGTGTCGAACTCGGCGGCGACCTCGAGGTCGGGGTTGTTGGACACCACGTCGCCGACGACGGTGTTGTCGTAGACGGCGGCATCGACCGCGTGCTTGGCGAGGGCGTCCTCCATCGCGTCGGCGTCCTTGAGCGGCACCACGTCTGCCTTGGACGGTGCGTTGTCGCTGACGTACAGCTCCCCGGTCGTGCCGCCCTGCACACCGATCCGCCGGCCGTCGAGGTCGTCGAGCGAGTCGACGCCCGACCCCTTGGGAACGACGAGCGCCTGAGAGGCGTCGAAGTAGGGGCTGGAGAAGTCGATCGCACGCGCCCGCTCGCCGGTGATCGTCATCGCCGAGACCGCGAGGTCGCACTCGTCGGAGTTGAGGGCGTCGCCGGACGCGATGGCGTCGAAGTCGGTGTCCTTGATCTCGAGGCGGAGGTCGAGCTCTGCCGCCACCTCGCGGATCAGGTCCATGTCGAATCCGACAGGCTCCCCGTGCTTCATGGACTCGAAGGGCTCATAGGGCATGTCGCTGCAGACCGTCAGCGCCCCCTCCTTGATCACGCGGGGGGCGCGGAGGGAGCTCACGCCCTCCTCGGGGTCGCCGCCTCCGCAGCCGGCTGCCAGGGTCAGGATCATCATGGCGCCCACTGCGCGGGCGGCCCGACGTGCGGGTGTGTGGCTCGTCATGTCAGTTCGCATTCACGGTGAGGGACTCGGTGAGGCGGAGCAGGGCGTACTCGGTGACCCGCACGAGCGCCTGCTTCGCCGACTCTCGGTCACGGGCGTCGACGCGGATGATCGGGACCTCAGGGGGGAGCGCGAGCGCTGAGGCGACCTCGTCGAGCTCGTACTCCCTGGTGCCGTCGAACTGGTTCACCGCGACGATGAAGGGCAGGCCCTTGGACTCGAAGTAGTCCAGTGGCGAGAACGAGTCGTCGAGCCGGGCGGTGTCGACGAGCACGATCGCGCCGATGGCGCCGCGGCAGAGGTCGTCCCACATGAACCAGAAGCGACGCTGGCCCGGTGTGCCGAACAGGTAGAGCACCAGGTCCTCGGCGAGCGTGAGGCGACCGAAGTCCATGGCGACGGTCGTCGTGGCCTTCGTGGGGACTGCGGCCAGGTCGTCGACGCCCTCGGACTCGTTGGTGACGAGCGCCTCGGTGCGCAGCGGCACGATCTCCGAGACGGAGCCCACCAGGGTCGTCTTGCCCACACCGAAGCCGCCTGCGACGACGATCTTCGTCGACGCGGCCTTGCGCGGCGCGCTAGTAGGAGCGAAGTCCACGGAGGGTCCTTTCGATGAGCTCGATACGCTCGTCCTTCGACGAGCTCTCGGTGATGGTGGCCTGCACCCGGACGAAGCCCTGCTGCACCAGGTCGCCGAGCAGGACCCGGACGACCCCGATCGGCATGGACGCCAGCGCGGAGACCTCGGCGACCGAGCGCTGGTCGCAGAGGTCGAGGACCCGCAGCGTTCCCACGCCCAGCTCGGCATCGGCGCTCGCGTCGCGCGGCTGGATGCGGAGGGTCGCCTCCATCGGAAGGTCCACGGCTGCCTTCGTCCGTCCGGCCGTGATCGTGTACGGGCGGACGAAGCGTGCCGGCGCGACAGGCTCGTGTTCTGGTCCGCGGGCGTCGTCGGTTGCCACGGCTGGTCCGGTCAGGCGCCCGTCGCGACGCGGGCCTGGGCCTGCACCGCCCGGCCCACGCGGTCGACGAGGAGCGCCATCTCGTATCCGACCTGACCGATGTCGGCTGCTTCCTGGGTGAGGACGGCGAGGTTGGAGCCGTCCCCGACGCTCATCAGCATCAGGTAGCCCTGCTCCATCTCCACGACTGTCTGCAGCACGGCACCTCCCTCGAAGAGCCGTGCCGCGCCGACGGCGAGGCTGGCAAGGCCGGACGACACCGCGGCGACCTGCTCGGCACGCTCGCCGGGGATGCTGGCGCTGGCTGCCATCAGCAGACCGTCGGCGGACACGAGGATGGTGTGGGCGGCGTCGGGGACCTCCTCCACGAAGCGAGTGGCCAGCCAGTCGAGGTGACGAGCGTCGGTCGGCGCGGTGATCTCGGTCATCAGGAACCTGCTTCCGTCAACGAAGGGTCGGGGGCGGCGGCGGTGGTAGCGGTGGCAGCGGCACGGCCTCGCGAGACGCCCGAGGCGTGCGCCGCGAGGCGTGCCCGGACGGCCTCGGGATCGCGGGTCGTGGCGGTGGGGGTCGTCGTAACGCCGCCCGGCACCAACCTGCTTCCGGGGCGCCGTACGGGAAGCCCGGACTGGCTCACCTCCGGCTCCGCCGGCGTCTCGGCGACCTGGTCGGCCATCTCCCAACCCACCTCGATCTCGGACGTGCGCCATTGTTGCGCGTCGGCGCCCGAGCTCAGCCAGGCCGAGCTCAGCGACCGGAAGATCGGCGTGTCGAAGCCGTCGCTGCCCGGGTCGGTCCAGTCACCATCGAGGGCGCCGCTCGCCACCAAGGGTGCCGGCACGGGCTTCGACGCCGACGCCGGCGAGGACTCGGGTTGGGGAACGGCCTCCGACGCGGCGGCGGGCTCATGCGCGACAGCCGGCTCATGCCCGACCGCGGGCTCAGGCTCGGCGGAGGGATCCTGCCGGGTGGCCCGGTCCTGCTCGGCCGCGGGCTCAGTCGTCCCCGCGGGCGGCCTGGCTCCGACGCCCTTCCGGCGAGTGGGCAGGTCGCTCAGCCGGGACGTCGGCTGCTTGGTCGACCTCACTGGGCGCTCGGTCGGGTCGGGTGTCGTGGTGGCGCCCGGCTCGTCGGCCGCCGGTGCGCTCGTGGTCTCCGGGACGGACGCCGGCGTCGTGACCGCCTCGACCGGGGCCACCCGCGGCTCGGCGCCCGGCCGCACGAGCGGCTTGGGACTGGTCGACCGAGCCGCAGCCACCGTGGCCGGGTCGGACCCGTTGCGCAAAGGTTGCAGCGCCGCCAGAGCGGCGGACGCGGTCGAAGGGTTCACCGGCGTCGGCGCACCGTTGGCCGGGGCGACGGTGGCTCCCGGGGTGCGGGTGGGCAGTCCCAGGGCGGCGTTGATTCTGTCCGTGACATCCATCGCGGCAGGCCTGTCGCCTTCGGCCCTGCCGTCCTTGGCCTGGACAGGCTCAGGCTTGCGGTCGGCCTTCTCAGACTTGCGGTCGGCCTTCCCAGGCCTGCCGTCGGCCTTCCCAGGCCTGCCGTCGGCCTTCTCAGACTTGCGGTCGGCCGCGACGGGCGCACGGGACGGCACCCTTTTCGGATCGCTCACCACGGGTGCGGCCTCCGGCGCGGGCGCCGCAGCCGGGGCCAGCTCGGGGAGCACCGCGACCGGGAGCAGCACCGTGGCCGTCGTACCGCCCCCGTCGTTGGGGCGCAGCAACGTGGTGATTCCGTGCCGCCGCGAGAGGCGGCTCACCACGAAGAGACCCATCCGGCGTGCGGTCTCCGGGGTGACTTCCCCACCGGATCCGAGGCTCTCGTTGAACCTCTTCAGCTGCTCGGCCGGGATGCCCAGCCCGGCGTCGGCGATCTCCACGACCACGCCCTCGGCGGTGACGGTCGAGGTGAGTGTCACCGACGAGGTGGGCGGCGAGTAGGTCAGGGCGTTGTCGACCAGCTCGGTGACCAGGTGGACGACGTCGACGGCAGCGCCGTCGCTGATGCGCAATGCGCTGGCCGACCGGACCAGCACCCGCTGGTAGTCCTGCACCCCGGACGTCGCCGCCTGCAGGGCGTCACTCACGGTGAGGCCGTCGACCGCGGCGTTCGCGCTCGGCGCGTCGGCGAGGATCAGCAGGCTGTCCGCCGTACGGCGCATGCGCGCGGCGAGGTGGTCGAGCCGGAACAGGCTCTCGAGCCGCTTCGGGTCCTCCTCGTCCCGCTCCAGACGCTCGATCAGGCCGAGCTGCTGGTTGATGAGCGAGGTGTTGCGGCGCGACAGGGTGACGAACATCTGGCTGACCTGCGACCGCAGGCTGGCCTCGCCGGAGGCCAGCACGACGGCCTGGCGGTGCATGTCGTCGACGGCCCGGGCCAGCTGGCCGATCTCCTCCTTGGTCGTGACGTCGATCGGCGTGATCTCTCCGGGTTCCTCGCCCGCACGGATGCGCGCGACGGCTTCGGGCAGTCGCTCGTGCGCCACAGCGAGCGCACCCTCCCGGACCCGACGGATCGGGTTGAGCAGCAGGCGCGAGATGAGCAGCGCGAGCAGGATCGCCGCGACCAGCGCACCCAAGGTGATGGCAGCGTTGGCGAAGGCGTCGGCGCGGGCCCCGGCTGCCGCGGACTCGAGCTCTTCGTCGATGCCGCTCTCCAGCGTGGAGATGAGCCTGTCGTACTCGGTGTACGCCTCGGTGCCACCGAGGTCGGTGTCGCCGGTGCGGACCTTGCGGAATCGCTGGGCGTTCGCGGTGCGCAGCGACAACAACCCCTTCTCGCTGGCACCGAGCGAGGTTGCGAGGCGGTCGATCGCGGCGCCCTCGACGCCGAGCTCCGAGAACAGCTCGAGCGATCCTGTCGCACCCGTGCGCTCGGTCGCTACCAGGGCCTGCTGCATGGCCAGTGAGAAACGTCCGGCCACGGTCTGCGACAGCAGCTCGAGCCGCGGCTCAGGGGTGATCTGCTCGCTGACGATCGCCGTGATCAGCTGCGTCACGCCCGACTGCAGCTGGCGCAGCTGCGCCACCCAGGTCCCGGGGCTGAGGGTGATCGCGTCCTCGGCGCGCAGCGCCTGGCTGAGGTCCAGTATCGCGTCGAGCTGGTAGCGCTGGTCGGCAGTGAGGTCGGCGGACGCCTTCGACTCGAGCAGCTCGCGCCCGGCTCGACGGATGTCGGCGAGCGCCCCCTCCAGCCCCATCCTGTCGACTTCGTCGGTGGCGAGGGCGGCGATCATCGCCCGCTCAGCGGCGGTGAGGTAGTCGACCGCCGGCCACAGCACCGTGACCTGCTTGGCGCTGGAGGCTGAGTTCGACGCCTCGACGAGGTCGCTCTGCACTCGCAGCCCACCCAGGGTTCCGGCGAGCAACAGCGGGACGGCCAGAGCGAGCGCCACCTTGCGGCGCAACGGCCATGCGGAGACGGCCAACCGGGACTGTCCGCCGCGACTGGCAGGGTGCTTGGTGCTCATCACTCACCCGTGGCTCTCGGATGGACGCCGCCCAAAGACAGCGTGGATGGTCAATTTCGGTCAAAGTAGGGTGATCTGGACCACAGTGCAGGCGAATGGCTTCAAGTAGTCCCATCGGGTGGTGTGACGCCACCCGATCTAGGCAGGCGGCCGATCGGGCAGGCTGTACCCATGTCCACACCAGGTCGTGAAGCCCCGGTGCGCGAGGCCGTGCGCGCCTACGCCGCCATCCAGCCGTCGCTGCGCCCCGTGACCGCTCGCTACGCGGAACTGGTGACCGCTCTGCTCGACGAGGCCGGCATCAACTACCTCAGCGTCGACGGGCGGACCAAGAGCGTCGCCTCGTTCGCGGCCAAAGCGGCGCGACAGGTCGACGGCCGGGCGGCCTATGCCGATCCCCTCCTCGAGATCACCGACCAGATCGGCGTGCGCGTCATCACCTACGTGCACAGCGACGTGGCGGCCGTGGCGGACGTGTTCGAGGACCAGCTGCGGGTGCTCGACGACCGCGACCTCGGCCAGGAGACGGCCAACGCCGGCCGGTTCGGCTACGCCAGCCGGCACGTCCTCCTCGAGGTCGGCGACCCCCCGCCCGCGTCGTACGGTGACCTCGTCGGGCATCGCGCGAGCGTCCAGGTACGGACCGTGCTTCAGCACGCCTGGGCTGAGTTCGAGCACGACATCCGCTACAAGGGCACCGTGCCCGAGAAGCACGCGTCCGACCTCGACCGAAGGTTCACGCTGGCGGCAGGGCTGCTGGAGCTCGCCGACCAGGAGTTCTCCGCGATCCGCGCTCGGCTGCAGGGCAGCGCGCCGCCCACGCAGCCCGAGGCCGACCCGAGCGACCCCCGGATCAGCGGACAGGAGCTGGCAGCGTTCCTCGCGGACAGGTACTCGGACGCAGGCTGGTCACGCACCGACCACTACGGCTGGATCTCGGGGATGCTGCTCGAGCTCGGCATCACCTCGCTCGACGAGCTCGCAGGTCTGCTGACGTCGGTGGACCCCGACGCGATCATCCGCCGGATGGGCTACAAGTACCCCGCCGGCGCAGTCCGCCGCCTCGACGACGCGCTGCTGGCTATCTTCGGGGAGCAGTACGTCGGCCTGACCGGCAACGCGCACCGGGTGCCCCTGCTGCGGGCGCGGCTGGCGAAGCTCACGTCAGACGAGTGAGTGTGTCGCGCATGAGAGCGCGATCATCGGGCACCACGTCCTCGTGTCCGATGACGACGATTTCTGGTTCCACCGCTGCGAGCAGGCTCTCGACGTGTGCTGTCCGAGGGACCACGCGGCGTGCTGCTCCCCCGGCGGGCTGACGGCCTAGCCAGGTCACCCGGGATCGGGGGTCAAGTCCCGGACGGTTCGAGCCGATAACGAGCGTGAGAACCGTCCCCGGACTGATGGGATCCGCCGTGTCGCACAGCCCCGTCGCAGTGGCCCTCCTGCTCCTCACCGCCTACCACGCGCTCGTCGCCCTGGTCCAGAGAGCCCGAGCCAAGAGGGCGGACCACGTCCTGGTGGGAGCGGCGATCTTCGCGGGGCTCACGACTGCCACCGCGATGTGGCCCTGAGCACCTCGAGGATCCAGTCGTCGCGGGCTCTCCGCCGCCGCCAGCGTCCCCGGGCAGGACGAACGGCCGGCCACACGGGCCGGCCGTTCCTCTGGCTCTCCTGTCCTCAGTCGTCGATCTTCATCAGAGCGCCTGGGCCGAACACCGGCCCGACGAGGTAGATGTCGCCGTCCCAGGCCACGTCGACGCCGCCGGGCTGCCTGAGCTGGTTCGGGACGAGCTCACGGATGGAGGTCTTGTACCCGTAGCCGTCGTGCGGATCCCGCTTCGAGTACCCGTGGCCGTCGCCGTTGTCGTCACCGTGCCGGTCGTCGTGGCCGTAGCGCGAGATCTTGAACAGTCCACCGATCTCGGAGCCCTTGACCTTCAGCTCCATCTTCAGCCAGCTGAGCTTGGACAGCTCGAGGGCGTAGATGTTCCCGTGGGAGTCCGCGGCGAGGTCCACGATCGAGGTGAGACCGTCGGCGTAGCGGCTGCAGTCTCGGCTGTACGGCTTGGCCGGGTCACACACCGCGCCCACCGAGCCGGGCTTGATCCGCCAGACCTGCGACGTACCTGGTGTGGCCGGGAACCCTCGCAGCTCGCCGACGTACCAGTAGCCGTCCGCTCCGACGGTCACAGAGGTGGCGACTGCCTCGGACGGGACCTTGGTGCCGGCCTTGGGCAGGGGCTTGCCGTCCGGTCCCTTCTTCGGGAGCCCCGTCGGCACCGTGACCACCCGGGGCTTGAGCCGGGCGACTGTCTCGATGCTGCCGCTCGAGGAGACCCTCAGGAGGTCGTTGTTGGCGGCGTCCGAGACCAGGACGCTCCCGTCACGGAGCGCCTCCACGCCGAACGGGTTGCTCTCGGTGGGCGGGTCGGCCAGGTTGTAGGGGTCCGGGTCGCCCGCCTGGTACTTCCCGATGTCAGCGAAGGGCTTCGGGGTCTTCCACCCCGGCTTCCAGGTGTAGAGCGTCGCCGCGCCCGACGAGGCAGCGGTGCCGGGCTCACCTTCGCCGGTGAGGATGTAGACCTGTCGGTTCGGTCCCACGTCGATCGCGGGCCCGAACTGCGTCTTGACCTGGCCGAGCTTCACGACCCTGGCCGAGTTGTCCCGCCGCTCCACGACGAGGCTGAACGTCCCGTCCGTCTCCGTGACGAGCGTCATGCCGTGGCCGAGGGTCGAGACCCCTCGGGGTCCGTTCAGTCCCTTCGCAACAGTTCGAAGCTCTCCGCTGCCGTGGTCGTTGTGTGCAAGCGCCGGGACAGCCGGCGTCCCTATGGCCAGCGCCGCTACGGCGCCGGTGGCGATACCTACCCTTACCCGAGCCGATCTGGTCACGAGACAACCCCCAATGCGTTGGTTTCGGAGCGCGAACACGCACCTCTTCCACCAAACGTCTCGGTTGCCGGAAACCTCAATGACGTAGCTGGGCCATCGGGGGTCCCGGCTCCCGGAGCGCTCAATGACGCGCCGGTGTCATCACGGGGTCATGGATGTCCGACATAACCCGCGACAGTCGCCTGTCAGGGGCGGTAGACGACCTGTCGTCGCTGCGGCCGCGGCACGTTGAGCGCCACCGCGGCGCCGACGGTGGCCACTCCCCCGAGCAGGAGGATCGCGCCGAGTGCGGCGTCGTACACGTAGGGGATGTCGACGTCGATCGCCCACAGCAGGGCCGCGCCGACCGTGATCAGCCCCAGACCGGTGTCCGGGCTCGTCCCTGGGCGCTGTGCGCGCATCACGGCCGCCGCCACCAGGGCGACCACCCCGGCGACGAGCAGGATCGCGCCGAGCGCGTCGTCGTCGACGTACGGGAGGTCGACGTCGAGTGCCCAGACGAGCACCGCGCCGACCGCGATCATTCCGACTCCGGTTCCGAGACCCATGCGTACCTCTCGTCGATTACGGACCGCCCGAAACTGTACCCAGACCCGGCGCCACGCTGCGGCGGGCGTTGCTGATGTCTTGTCCACCGAGCACGCCGACTCGGCGTAGATGCTGTCGCGGCGACCTCTTCCTGGCATGATCGGCGGCATGGCTCCATTGGGCGACAACCGTGACCCCAGGACCTGGCGGACCGACGTCGCCCACCTCGACGGTCTCAACACGGCTGCTGTGGCAGCAGACGCCGCCGGAGTCCTGGCCTACTGCAACGCCGCAGGCGAGAACCTCCTCTCGAGCACCCGTGAGGAACTGGTCGGGCGACCCGTGGTCGAGGTGCTCCTGCCCGAGGACCATCGCGGCGGTGGTCAAGAGGTGTTCGCACACGTGCTGACCGGCGCTTCGTGGAGCGGCCGTCTGCCGGTCCAGGACCCGCTGGGCACCGTGAGCGCGATGGACGTCTCTGCGACGCCGCTGCGGCGGGAGGGCAAGGTCGTCGGCGTCCTCTTCGTCCTGGAGGACGCGGACGACGAGCTGGCGGGCCGCGGGCGGCACCAACGGGTCGCGGCGCGTCTGGCTCGGCTCGCCAGGGTCACCGCGGAGCTCGTCTCCGCCGAGGACATGGAGACCGTGACCCAGACGGTGATCTCTCGCGCCGCGGACGCTGCGGGGGCGACGATCGCCACCCTCATGCGCCTCGATGACAAGGACACATTGGTCCTGGTCGGCATCCGGGCCGAGAACGCCGACATCGCGACGCGGTGGGCCACGTTCCCCTTGGCAGCGCACACGCCGGCCGGAGACGCCATCCGCCTTCAAGAGCCTGTCGTCCTCACCGGGCGGGCCGAGATCGAGGAGCGGTACCCCGAGCTCGAGTCCCCGGTGGAAGGGGAGCGCACGGTGGTCGTGCTGCCGCTGTTGACGGCGGGTCGACCGATCGGCGCGATCAGCCTGTCCTTCCCCGGCCAGCGTGCCTTCGACAGCGCCGAGCGCGAGTTCCTCCGCCTGCTCGCCGACACGTGCGCCCAGGCCATGGACCGGATCCAGGCACGGGAGGACGCCGCGGACCGGGCGTACAAGCTCCACTTCCTCACCCAGGCCTCGGCGGAGCTCGCCAGCAGCCTCGACTACCACACGACCTTGCGGAACGTCGCCCGTCTCGGTGTCCCTGAGTTCGCCGACTGGTGCAGCGTCCAGCTCCTCGAGGACGGCGAGCTCCGGTTGCTCGCACTGGCTCACGTCGATCCCGACAAGGTGTCCTTCGCGGAGGAGCTCAATCGCCGCTACCCGCCGGATCCCGACGTCGAGCAGGGCGCCTGGAACGTCATCCGCACCGGTAAGAGTGAGCTGATCCCGCTCATCACCGACGAGCTCCTCGTCGCCTCGGCCCAGGACGAGGAGCATCTGCGGATCGCCCGTGAGCTCAACCTGCGCAGCGCGGTATCGGTTCCTCTGACCGCCCACGGCCGAGTGCTCGGAGTGATGAGCTGGGTGTCCGCCGACGAGGGGCGCCTGTTCACCGCGGCGGACCTCACCTTCGTCGAGGACCTCGCCCAGCGCGCCGCCGTCGCGATCGACAACGCCCAGCTGCACAGCGAGACGAGGGACGCCGCCGTACACCTCCAGCGAGCCGTGCTGCCCGACGTTCTTCCGGAGGTGCCCGGCTGGCGCTTCGCGTCCTACTACAGCCCCTCGGGTCGCACCGAGGTCGGCGGTGACTTCTACGACGTGCTACCGGTCGACGGTGGAGTGGCTCTCTTCGTCGGCGACGTGATGGGCCGTGGCGTCACGGCTGCCGCGGCCATGGCGCAGATGCGCGCCGCGGTCAGGGCGTACGTCGCGATCGACCCCTCCCCCGAGAGCGTCGTCCACCACCTCGACCAGATGTTCGAGACCTACGACTACACCCAGCTCGTGACGCTCGTCTACGTGCTCGTCGATGACAGGTCCAACGAGCTGCAGGTCGTCAACGCAGGTCATCCGCCGCCGGTGGTGCTCCACCCGGATCGGTCCCTGGTGACCCTCTCGGAGCAGGTGACGGCGCCACTCGGCCTCGGCCTGGAAAGGCAGGAGCGGGTGGCCTTCAAAGTTCCGTTCTCCACCACCGACGCCCTCCTCCTCTACACCGACGGACTGATCGAGCGACGCGACGAGGACATCGACGTGGGCCAGGAGCGGCTGACGCGCACCTGCGGCACGTTGACCCACGACGACCTCACCGAATGCCTCGGGCAGCTCGTCGAGCAGGTCCGGGACCACACCCGCGAGGACGACGTCGCGGCCCTCGTCGCCCGGAGGCTCCCACTGTCCTGAGCCGGCCGACCCGGTCGGCGGAGTCAGGCGTCCTGCTCGACGCACACCTTCGGCAGGTCGAACCAGCGAAGGTGCTCGAAGTCGTCCGACAACGTCTCGGGCGGGACGGAGAGGTCCGGAGGGGCCGACCCGGCGAGCAGCGCGGCGCCCTCGGCGAGGTACTTGGGCAGCTCCGACTCAGGCGCCCTGTCGTCGTGCCGTGGGTAGCACATCTCGCCGTCGGGACCGTAGCCGATCTGGCTCAGCCGGAGCGGCGGCTCGACGTTGCCCCGCCGGTGGACCCAGATGCCTCGGGCGACGTCGAAGCGGTACTCCCCCAGCATCCGCCAGCCGTCCCGCGCCACCAGTCGGACTGCCTCGACGACGTAGTCGAAGACGGCGTCGGAGATGAAGTAGTTGAAGTTGATCCGCACCCAGCCCGGCTTGATGCCCTCGCAACCGTGGGTGATCTCACGCTCGAACTCGTGCGAGCGCTCGATGTCGATGCCCAGCAGCCGGTGCCCGTAAGGTCCGGCGCACGAGCATCCGCCTCGCGACTGGATGCCGAACAGGTCGTTGAGCAGAGCGACGACGAAGTTGTGGTGGAGGTACTTCCCGCTGGGGGCCCGGACCACGAAGGAGACGATGGAGAGCCGCTCGGCGTCGAGGTTGCCGAGGATCTCGATGCTCGGCTCCTCCGCCCACCGGGCGAGCGCACGGCGGAGGTAGCTCTCCTCGTGCTGCCGGATCACGTCGAGGCCGACGGCCTGCTTCAGCTGGAAGACGAGCCCGGCACGGATCGAGTCGACGATCGCCGGAGTCCCGCCCTCCTCACGCTGGGCTGGGTCGGCGAGGTAGCGGTGCTCGTCCGAGTTGACGTAGGCGACCGTGCCACCGCCGGGCACGTCCGGCACCCGGTTGGTCAGCAGCTCCCGGCGTACGACGAGCACGCCCGGTGTGCTGGGACCGCCGATGAACTTGTGGGGGCTCAGGAAGACCGCGTCCTTGTAGGCCAGCGGGTCGCCACCGGCCCCGGCGTACATCTCGATGTCGAGGTAGGGACCCGCCGCCGCGAAGTCCCAAAAGGACAGCGCGCCGTGCCTGTGCAGCAGCGCCGAGATGCCCTCGGTGTCGCTGACGATCCCGGTGACGTTGCTCGCCGCGGAGAAGGACCCGATCTTCAAGGGCCTCTCGGCATGGCGCACCAGCTCGGCCTCGAGCCGCCGGAGGTCGATGTGGCCGTCCGCATCCGCGGGGATGGCGACCACGTCAGCCACGGACTCCCGCCATGGCAGCTCGTTGGAGTGGTGCTCGTAGGGCCCGATGAAGACGACCGGCCGTCGCTCCGCGGGGATCACCTCGCTCAGGTGGTACTCGTCGTCGAGCACGCAGGGGATCCGCAGGCCGAGGACCCCGATGAGCTTGTCGATGGCGCCGGTGCATCCGGAGCCGGCGAAGATCACGACCGTCTCGTCGTCGCCCCCCACCGCCTCCCTGATGATCGCGCGGGCGTCCTCGCGCAGGCGGGTGGTCTGCAGGCCCGTGCCGCTGGACTCGGTGTGCGTGTTCGCGTAGCGAGGGAGCACCTCGTGGCGGATGAAGTCCTCAATGAAGTCCAGCGCGCGGCCGGAGGCCGTGTAGTCGGCGTAGGTCACCCGCCTGGGCCCGAACGGTCCCACCATCACCTGGTCGTCGCCGATGACAGCGTCCCTGATCCGGCGCAGGAGGGGTGTCTCTTCGGGCGTGGCGACGTCCATGAGGGCGAGCATAGTCGCGAGCACCCTGCTCGCACGTGACGAAAGGCCCTTCCGACTTGCGTCGGCTTGCCCGACTCTGGAGGAAGATAAGCCGGTCGAGGAGCCAGCATGAGTACAGACGTCGCGCGGTCGTCCGACCCTGACCGAACGCTGCCGCGGTGGGAGAGCGTGCTCGCCGTCGTCGCTCATCCCGACGACGAGTCGTTCGGGCTCGGCGCGGTCATCGACGAGTTCATCGCGCACGGCAGCCGGGTGCGCGTCCTCTGCCTGACCGAGGGCGAGTCCTCGACGCTCGGCGCCGGCATCAACCTGGCCCAGATGCGGCGGGACGAGCTCGACGCCGCCTCACGGGAGCTCGGCGTGGCCGGGATCGCCCTCCTCCACCACCCCGACGGTGACCTGCGGTCGGTCGGCCGTCACATCCTGGCCGGCGAGGTGGTCGACGAGGTGGGGGCGGGCCACGCCGACGGGCTGCTGGTGTTCGACGAGAACGGGGTCACCGGCCACCCCGACCACGAGGTCGCGACGGCAGCCGCCCTGCTCGCAGCCGAGATCCTCGACCTGCCCGTGCTCGCCTGGACGCTGCCCACCTCCGTGGCCGACCAGCTCAACGCCGAGCTCGACGGCGCGGGCCGACGGTTCAGCGGTCGGCCACCCGAGGAGATCGACCTGAACATCGCCGTGGACCGAAGGCACCAGGTGGCCGCCAGCAGGGCGCATCACACCCAGGCGCTTCCCTCGAGCCCGCTGTGGCGCCGCCTCGAGCTGCTAGGTGGGTGGGAGCACCTGCGCTGGCTGCGTCGCGCTGAGCCGGTCCCCGAGCACTGACAGAGGCCGAGGCAGCTCAGTCCTCGTCGACGGTGAAGTCCTCCTCGTGCGTCCCCGGGCGCGGCGCCCACGGCAGCTCCTCGGCGGGACGTACGACGATCAGCCTGTCGCCACGGGCGAGCTGGGTCACGGCCGGGTCGAAGTAGCGGTGCACCCGGCCCTCCCGGATCACCGCGATCACCTGGTCCGGGAGCTGCTGGGGCTGCTTGCCGACCTCCGGCACGAGGAGCTCCCGCTCGGCGACCTCGAGCCCCTCGCCGTACGTGAGGAGGTCCTCCATCACGGTCCCGAGGTCCGGGCTCAGCGTGGACAGGCCGAGCAGCCGCCCCACGGCGTCGGAGGAGGTGATCACGGAGTTCGCCCCGGACTGGCGGACCAGCGGGACGTTGTTCTGCTCCCGCACGGCGGCGACGACGTAGGTCTCGGGGTTGAGCTGTCGCACGTTGAGCGCACACAGCACCGTGGAGTCGTCGCGGTTCGTGGTGATGATCACCTGCCGGGCCCGCTGCACGCCGGCCCGCCGGAGCACCTCGCGGCGGGTGGCGTCACCGGAGACGACCGCGATGCCGTCCGCGTGCGCGTCGCCGAGCGCGGCCTGGCTCGGGTCGACGATGACGATCGACTCCTTCGGCACTCCGTTGTTCACCAGCGTCTCGACCGCGCTACGCCCCTTGGTTCCGTAGCCGATCACGACGACGTGGTCTTCCATGTGCTTCCTCCACCGGGCAGCCCGGAACGTCTCTCGGCCCTGGCTGGCCAGCACCTCGATGGTGGTGCCGATCAACAGCACCAGGAACGCGATCCTCAGCGGCGTGATGATGAAGACGTTCACCAGCCGCGCCCCTGATGTGAACGGCGCGATGTCGCCGTAGCCGGTCGTGCTGAGCGTGACCGTCGTGTAGTACAGCGCGTCGACCAGGTCGACCTGGCCTGTCGGGTCGTTGTTGTCGACGTAGTGGTCGCGGTCCAGGTAGACGATGACCACGGTCACGGTGAGCACCGCCAGTGCCATGAGCAGGCGCCGACCCAGCTCCCACCACGGCGAGCGGACGACCACCGGCAGCCGCACCCGGACAAGGGTCTGGTCGGGCTCGTTCACGTCAGGCACGGTCAGAATCTACGGGACGCCTCAGCATGTTCCGTGCACCTAGCGCACCACGTCGCCGTAGATGATGGTCGAGGGGCCGTCCTCTTCCTCCTGGCCGGGAGGAGGCTGGTCGCCCACGACCGACACGAAGCGGAACCTCTCACCGGGCTCGGGCAACGCCTCGTCACCGACGCTGCGTCGCCAGATCCCGCAGAGCTCCCCGTCCTCGTCGGCGCCTTCCTGGTCGGCGACCGACTCCCCGCTCAGGCAGATCCGCCCGTCGTGCTCGTCGTAGCTCTGGACGACGGCCGTGGTTCGGCTCGGGGTGCTCGGGCCGGCGACCGCGCCCAGGAGGTAGCCGCCTAGGAGGCAGATCGCGCCACCGGCCAGGGCGACCGGGGTGGGCAGGCTGATGTTTCCCATCTGGTCCTTGTCGGTCCCTTCGCTGCTGCTGGCACAGGCTCCCCGCGGGACCAAGCATTCCACGCAAACGCACACATCAAGCACCAGGGTCGAACGAACCGCCGCGCGCGTGAGGAGCTCAGGGGCGGGTGACGAGCACGATGCCCAGGCACATCTCGTCCGTGGTGCCCTCACCCCACACGACGTACCGCTCGGGCTGACCGTCGAAGGCGGGCAACCGGTCCCGGAAACCCTGGTCGTGGGTGCAGGTCACCTTCAGCGTGTCACCCGGCCCGATCTTCGCGGGGCGAGCGAGCGCCCGAGTGCCCTGGTCGTCGAAGTCCCAGACAGGGATGTCGAGCAGCGTGCGCGCCTTCGGTGTGCCGGGGTCGAGCTCGATGCGGATCCTCCGTCCGAGCAGGTGCATGTGGCCGGCGACAGCGCGCACGGTCGCGGGTGCCAGGACGTTGCGGGTGCAGCTCTGCGTCGGCCCCGGCTGCGGCCCCTTGCCGTCGCCACAGAGGAACTGGAGTCCTGCGACCATCTGCCCCGAGCGCATGCCGAAGCGGTCCATGACGTCCAGGACGGCGGTCTCGCGGTCGCAGAGGGGGCCGCTCGCCTGCGGCCTGCAGGGCAGCTCGACGGGGGCGGGCAGCAGCATGGTCTCCAGCGCCCGGAGCTGACGGGCGGACCCGTCGGCGATCCGCAGGCGGGCGCTGCTCCGGTCCGGGTCGGTGCCCGCGAGCAGGTTGTAGTGGACCTGCATGACGATCCGCGAACCGGCCGCGAGCGGGATCCCGATGTCCCCGTCCAGGACCCGCTCACCGCCACCGGGCGCCCAGGCTCCGAGCCATGGGGCGTTGTCGAGGCTCCCGCCCATCGTGTCGAGGCCGCTGCCGCCGAAGCAGGTCCACCCCTGCCCCGGTGTCTGCGCGTCGACCCTCTCCGCGGTCGCCACCTGGCCGGGTGGGACCCGGAACAGGATGACGTGGTGGACGACGTCCTCGTCCCCGGGCGCGACGTCGACGCCGGTCACGAACGAGTCGGACCGGATCTTGGGGTCGAGCAGGAAGCAGCGGTAGTCGTCGGTGCCCTTCCCCGGGGCCGAGGGTGTGTACGACGAGGGCATCCTCACGTCCACGATCCGCTCACCGGGCCGCAACGGCGCTCGCTGGGGGGCGCGCGGGCTCGGGTCGTGCCCATGCGCCTGCGACGGGGCCGACACGTCCTGGGAGGCCTTGGCCGCAGCGGAGGGCTCCTCCGCTGGGCCGGCACCCGGAGAGCACGCCGCCAGCAGGAGCGCCGCGACCGCGACCCCCGCCGTCCACGCCGACGTGATCCGCATCTCGAAAGTCTAGGTCCGCCGGCCCGGACCAGCGGCGTGCTCGCGCAGACCGACCGCGTCGTGCTCCCAGAAGGCGTCGGGGTAGACGAGCGCGCCGGTCATCCACGGCTCGTACGAGGACAGGGCGACGAACTGGAAGGCCGCCGGCGGGATGCGGGTGGAGGGGGCGGTGAACCCGTGGGCCGCACCGGGGCGGAAGCCGAGCCGGCTGTAGTAGGCCGGCGACCCCTCGAGGAACACCAGCGGCTCCGGCCGCCCCTGGAGCAGCTCGAGGCTCCGACGTACCAGCGTCGAGCCCACTCCCCTGCCCTGCGCCGCCGGATCGACCGAGAGCGGGCTGAGCACGAGCACGTCCAGCAGCCGTGCCGGCGCGTCCAGCCAGCCACGGGTGAACGAGACGTGCCCGACGACCCGGCCCTCCTCCTCCGCGACGAAGGAGAGGCCCCGCCAGGCGCTGGACCGCCGGAGCCCGTCGAGCAGGTCCGCCACCGGCTCGTCGCCGAAGGCCGCGGCGACGACCGCCCGGCTGGCGGCCTGGTCCTGCGGGGTCTCGGGCCGGACCTTCACGCGACGCCCCCTCGGGGTTGTGGGCTCGCGGTCGGGTTCTCGGAGGGTGGCATCGTTCAGGCCTCGTCTCTTCTTGTCTTGCGGCGAGCGCGTGCCCGCCGTGTCCTCAGCCTGGCGTCGAGGCGCCGGACGGTGTCGTCGGCCTCGCGGCGCAGCTGCAGCCAGCTCTCGTAGCGACGCACGGCCAGGCTTCCGGCCTCGAGGGCAGTGCGCACGGCGCAGCCGGGCTCGGTCTGGTGGCTGCAGTCGCCGAACCGGCACAGCTCCACCAGAGCCTCCACGTCCGCGAAGGCGCTCGCGAGACCGCCCTGGGTGTCGAGCATGCCCACGCCGCGCAGTCCCGGCGTGTCGATGACTGCCCCGCCCCCGGGCAGGAGCACGAGCTCGCGGCGTACGGAGGTGTGCCGCCCGCGGCCGTCCTGCCGGATCTCGCGCGTGCCGAGCACGTCGGCCCCGACCAGGGCGTTCACCAAGGAGGACTTGCCGTGCCCCGACGCACCGAGCAACGCGAGCGTGCCCGTGCCGTCCACCAGCGCACGCAGCCGGTCGACACCCTCCCCCGTCACGGTGCTCGCACACACCACTTCGACGCCCGGCGCCGCTGCCGCGACGTCCTCCCGCACGAACTCCGCGTCGGGCACGAGGTCGGACTTGGTGAGCACGACGACCGGGGTCGCACCGCTCTCCCAGGCCAGCGAGAGGAGCCGCTCGACGCGGGCGATGACCGGGTCGGGGTGCAGCGACACCACCACGGCGACGTAGTCGGCGTTCGCGCACAGGATCTGGCCGTGAGACTGCTTGCCCGCCGTCGCACGGACCACCTTGCTGGTCCGTGGCAGGACGCGCTCGACGGTGTGCCTGTGGTCCGGCCAGTCGTGCAGGACGACCCAGTCACCCGTGCACGGCGTCGTGACCGGGTCCTTGGCCACCTCGCAGAGGAGGCCTCCGGAGTAGCCGGCGCGCAGCAAGCCGCCCTCCGTGAGGACCTCGACGAGGCCTCGGTGCACGCGCACGACGCGGCCGACCTCGGCGTCCGCTGCGGCGGCCCACCGGGCCATCTGCGGCGTGTAGCCGATGGTCTCGAGCACGCTCGGAATCTACGACGGCCACCCCCTCGCCGCATCCGAATAACGACGACGGCTCAACGGGCGGCCGCGTCGGGCCGGTCCTGCGTGCTCTCGGGCTCGGAGCCCCGCAGCCGGGGCAGCATGGCGGTCAGCCGCAGCCGGCGTACGAGCTCCATCCGGGCCCGCGCGGTCTCCGACTCCGGCCATACCCGGTCGAAGGCCGCGTTGACGGCGGCTCCGATGAGAACCGCGATCGAGAGCAGGTAGAGCCACAGCAGCGTGGCGATCGGCGCGGCCAGCGGACCGTAGATGGAGGTCGACTCCCCCGCCGTCGCGGTCAGCACCCACCGGAGCAGGAACGAACCGAACACCCAGAACACCAGGGTCAAGGTCGCCCCGGGGAGGTTGTAGCGCCAAGAGGTCCGCACCGGCACCGACGCGTGGTACAGCGTTGCGAGGAAGCAGATCGACAGCGCGACGACGGCCGGCCAGTAGAGCGCGTTGACGAAGTCGAACCTGGCCGGCACCAGGCTCTGCACCAGAGTCGGACCGGCCACGACGAGGGGGATCGTGACCACGCCGGTGACCAGGCCGAGCACGTACAGCACGAACGAGAGCATCCGGGTCTTGACGAGCCCCCGCTGGCCCCCGAGCCCGTACATGATCGTGATGGTGTCCACGAAGACGTTGAGCGCCCGAGAGCCCGACCACAGGGCGAGGACGAAGCCGATGGAGATCACGTCGTACCGGCCGCCCCGGAAGACGTCGTTCAGCGTGGGCTCGATGATGCTGGTCACGGTGTCCTCGGTGAGGACCCGCGACGAGGCGTCCACCACGGCGGCCCGGATCTCGGCGGTCCGTGCCTCGCTGAAGCTCTCGAAGACATACCCGATCGAGCCGACGAGCGCGAAGATCAGGGGCGGCAGGGAGAGCAGCGCGAAGAACGCGGCCTCGGCGGCCAGGCCGGTCACCCGGTTGCGGTAGCAGGTCCCGACGGTGGACACGACGAGACGCCAGGTGGTGTCACGCACCATCTCCCAGCGGGAAGGTCCGGACTCTGACCGGCTCCCCGTCGCCGACGACATGCAACTACCGTAACGACATGGCCATCGATAACCGTGTATCCGCGAACCAGGCACCACCGCTCGTCGGTCACAACGTCGTCCTGTCCGACCGGGCGCTCGTGGAGGCGGTGGAGCGTCACGGCTCCCGAGACGTCGTCGAGGACCTCGTCGAGCTCGGTGCGACGGCAGGCAGCGCGGAGGCGCGCGAGCACGGCCTTCTCGCCAACCGGTTCGAGCCCGAGCTGACGCCGTTCGACCGCTACGGGAACCGGGTCGACGAGGTCCTGTTCCACCCGTCGTGGCACTGGCTCATGGAGCGTGCGGTCGGCCATGGCCTGCAGGCCGCGCCCTGGGTGTCCGACTCGCCCCACGCGCACGTACGACGAGCGGCCGGCTTCATGGCCTGGTCGCACACCGAGCCGGGACACGGCTGCCCGATCTCGATGACCTACGCCGCGGTGCCGGCGCTGCGGGTCGACGACGCGGTGGCCAAGGAGTGGACCCCGCTGCTCGCCTCCACCTCCTACGACTTCGGGGTCCGGTCGGTCTCGGAGAAGCGGGGCGCCCTGGCCGGCATGGGCATGACCGAGAAGCAGGGCGGCTCCGACGTACGCTCCAACGTCACCGAGGCACAGCCGACGGAGGTCGAGGGCGAGTACACCCTCCACGGACACAAGTGGTTCACCTCCGCTCCCATGAACGACGTCTTCCTCGTCCTCGCCCAGGCGCCAGGGGGCCTCACCTGCTTCCTCGTGCCCCGGGTCCTCCCCGACGGCTCGCGCAACCGGCTCGACGTCGTACGGCTCAAGGACAAGCTCGGGAACCGCTCCAACGCCTCCTCCGAGCTCGAGTTCCAGGGCACCTGGGCGCAGCGGCTCGGCGACGAGGGTCGAGGCGTCCGGACCATCATCGAGATGGTGGCCGCGACGAGGCTCGACTGCGTGCTCGGCTCCACCTCGCTGATGCGACGCGCCGTCTCGGAGGCCTCCTGGCACGTAGCGCACCGCTCGGCCTTCGGCGGTGTGCTCGCCGACAAGCCGCTGATGCAGAACGTCGTCGCGGATCTCGCGGTCGAGTCCGAGGCGGCGACCGCGCTGGCCGTCCGGCTGGCCGCGGCGGTCGACCGGGCCGACGACCCGCACGAGGCGGCCTTCCGCCGGATCGCGCTGCCGCTGTCGAAGTTCTGGGTCTGCAAGCGGACCCCGATGATGGTCGCGGAGGCGCTCGAGTGCCTCGGCGGCAACGGCTACGTCGAGGAGTCCGGCATGCCGCTGCTCTTCCGGGAGTCGCCGCTGAACTCCATCTGGGAGGGGTCGGGCAACGTCAACGCGCTCGACGTGCTCAGGGCGCTGTCCCGCGAGCCCGAGGCGCTCAACGCGTGGATCGTCGAGGTCGGCAAGGCCCGCGGCGAGGACGAGCGACTCGACCGGGCCATCGAAGGGGTGCTCGAGCAGCTCGCCGACACCTCGGACCTCGAGCTGCGCGCTCGGCGGCTCGCCGGGCAGATGGCGGCGACCCTCCAAGGCGCACTCCTCGTGCAGCACGCTCCCGCCGCGGTGGCCGACGCCTTCTGCGCCACCCGGCTCGGGAACGAGTACGGCGGCACCATGGGCATGCTCCCTCGCGGCATCGACCTGAGGTCGATCGTCGAGAGGACCACGCCCCACCAGCTGTAACGCGGGGTTATGGACGCTCCACAAGCGGCATACCACCTGGGGAGCGTCCACAACGCCGGGGAAGTTGGCCTACTCCGACCGGTGACGGAGCCGGGCCACGTCCTCCTCGACCGAGACGGCCATGGCCTCGACGTGCTGCCGGATCCGGCGGACCTTCGCGCCCGCGTCCACGGCGAGCGTGAGGTTCTTGTGCGCGACGAGGAGGTCGTCGTAGGCCGACTCGAGGCGGCGACGCGCCCTGTCGAGGTAGAGGTCGACGTCAGGGATCGGCTCCGGCGGACCCTCCACGAGCTGCTCCGCCACCGCCGCCCGGAAGCTCGTCATGTCCACGTGGCCCGGGTCGTGCTTCCAGCTCGACCACTCCTTGTGGCCGATGACGGATCTCGCCGTCCAGCCGTGGTGGTGGCAGATCGCCGCGGCCAGCAGGACCAGAGAGTGCCGCACCTGGGCGGTCGGTGCTCTCTGGCCGCTGTAGAAGGCCTCGACACCGTAGAAGTTGTCGTTGCCGTCCGTCGCCCCCGAGGAGCCGGTGTGCTCACGGGGCCTCGGAGGGTGGCCGCCGTACGCCTCCTCGATCACCGCGCGCAGCACCCGCGGGTCGCCGCCGCCGGCGTGGTTGGCCCGGCCGCAGCCGATCAGCCAGATCGTGCCCTCGTCGTCACAGCCGAACTGCGCAAGGGGTCCAGGTAGGCCGGCCCGGCCCCGAGTGACGACCCCGAGGTCGACCACGTCGTCTGCATCGTCACCCGTGTGATGGAGCATCACGCCGTGCACGGGTCCCCACGGGCCCTTGTGGTTCCGGTTCCGGGTGCGCCAGCCGTCCACCTGTTGGAAGGGCACCTGCCAGTGCCTCAGCGCCAGCAGCGTCTCGTCGGCGGTCATCGGGGTGGCCATGTCACCTCGCCCTCCGCTTCTTGCCGCCGCCGACGCTTCCGACTGCCCGCTGCGTGTACTGGATGCCGAAGTAGGCGCTCAGGATCGCTGCGATCGAGCTGGCGACGGCGCCCAGCGCCGCTACACCAGATGCGTCGTTCCAGTGGATCGCGACGACGACGAAGGCCGTCAGCAACCCGATCAGTCCCATGAAGACTGCCCAGAGTCCTGAACGCAGGATCCCGTCGTCCTGCGTCATCTTTCTGTCCCTGCCCCCTGTGTTAGACATGCGCGATGGTCCTTTCGCGGTTCATGCTGGGGAAGTTGCCTGGGGAGCGCCGGCGACTGGTGTGCCGGCTCCCCGCGGGCCGGTGAGGCCCCCGACGGGACAGACGTCGGAACGACGCTCGGCGTACTCACTCGACCATGCCCGTCGACGATCGGATACCGGTGACGGGAGGGGGCCAGAATCCGGACAGGTTCCGGGCCGGAAGGTCCCCCGTTGTGCCACTTTTTACTTGGCGTTCTTTACCAAAGGATGCGCGTGTCCTTCATTTGTGGACATCGCCCTAGGTGCCCATCTTCTGGTAGTCCAACCCGTTCGCGGAGAACCCTCTTCGACCTATCCCATAAGCGGCGAAACCTACGTTTTCCGGACATCCCAGCCCCGGTGTGATCTCCGAGGCGCTCTTCTTGCGGCCGTTGGCGGCGGCCTAGAGCTCGAGGCCGGGGTAGAGCGGGTACTTGTCCAGCATCTCGGCCGACGCGGCCTTGGTCCGGTCCGCGACACCGTCGGCCAGCGCGTAGTTCGCCTTCGACGGCCTGCCGTCCTTGGTCTGCTTCGGTGTGGTGTTGGCGAGTACGTCGATCATCAGCTCGGCCACGCGGTCGAACTCGTCCGGGCCGAAACCGCGCGAGGTCAGGGCAGGCGTGCCGAGGCGGATGCCGGAGGTGTACCACGCACCGTTCGGGTCCGCCGGGACGGAGTTGCGGTTGGTCACGACCCCGGCGTCGAGCAGCGCGGACTCGGCCTGCCGACCGGTGAGGCCGAAGCTCGTCACGTCGAGCAGCACGAGGTGGTTGTCGGTGCCTCCGGTGACGAGCTTGGCGCCCCGCTTGAGGAACCCCTCGGCGAGCGACTTCGCGTTGTCGGCGATGTCCTGGGCGTAGCCGGCGAACTCCGGCTGGCGGGCCTCCGCGAGCGCGACCGCCTTGGCGGCCATCACGTGCGAGAGCGGGCCACCGAGGACCATCGGGCAGCCGCGGTCGACCGAGGGGGCGTACTCCTCCGTCGCGAGCACGAGTCCGCCGCGCGGGCCGCGAAGGGACTTGTGTGTGGTCGTGGTGACCACGTGGGCGTGCGGCACCGGGTTCTCGTCCCCGGTGAAGACCTTGCCTGCGACGAGCCCGGCGAAGTGTGCCATGTCCACCATCAGCGTCGCGCCGACCTCGTCGGCGATCTCGCGCATCTTCGCGAAGTCCACCCGCCGCGGGTAGGCGGAGTAGCCGGCGATCAGCACCAGCGGCCTGAACTCGCGGGCCGCCTCTGCCACGCGGTCGTAGTCCAGGAGCCCCGTCTCCGGGTCGGTGCCGTAGCTGCGCTGGTGGAACATCTTCCCGGAGATGTTCGGGCGGAACCCGTGGGTGAGGTGGCCGCCGGCGTCGAGGGACATGCCGAGCATGCGCTGGTTGCCGAACTCGTGACGCAGCTGCTCCCAGTCGGCCTCGGAGAGGTCGTTCACCGACTTCGCGGCGTGCTTCTCCAGGCTGGGAGTCTCGATGCGGTGGGCGAGGATCGACCAGAAGGCAACGAGGTTCGCGTCGATGCCGGAGTGCGGCTGCACGTAGGCGTACTCGGCCCCGAAGAGCTCACGGGCGTGCTCGGCCGCGATCGACTCGACGGTGTCGACGTTCTGGCAGCCGGCGTAGAAGCGGTGACCGATCGTGCCCTCGGCGTACTTGTCGCTGAGCCAGTTGCCCATGGTCAGCAGAACGGCCGGCGAGGCGTAGTTCTCACTGGCGATGAGCTTGAGCGAGGACCGCTGGTCGGTGAGCTCGGAGCGGATCGCGTCGGCGATCCTCGGCTCCACCGACGAGACCACCTCGAGGGCGGACTTGTAGGCGGTGCTGGCGGTGGCGGCGAGAGCTCCCCCGGTGGAGGAGGCGGAGATCCTTGCTGGGCTCGGCTCGGTCATGGGCCACAGCCTAGTGACCTCCGCCGACCGAGGACCGGGGGGCGATGGTGGCGGGCGTCACACCCCGCGCCTCAGCGCCTCGCGAGCGTCTCACCTACTGGACGGATGTCTCATTTCATGAGATCCGGGTTTGTGGAACGGGCGTCCGCTCCGTGAGACTCCTCTCCATGATCACTGCAGGTACCGACACGCGCCTCGTGGCTCGCCGCCACGTGGACCTCGGTCGTACCCGCAGCATGATGTGTATGCCCATGTGCGCCGCCTGAACTCTTTCCCATGTCAGCCGAGCGCACAGGTCGCCGGCATACACGTCTCGACAACGGCGTCGGGTGGTCGACGATTCTCGTGCGTCTCTCGTCCCCAGGAACGCATTCATGACCTCCAGCAACAGCACGCCGCACAAGCCTGCGGGCTCCGCGAAGCCCGTCCCCAGCGGCCCCGGACGCAGCGGGCGTCCGCGTCCTCGCCGCGGCGAGGGCCAGTGGGCGCTCGGCTACCGCGAGCCCCTCAACCCCAACGAGCAGTTCAAGAAGGACGACGATCCGCTCAACGTCCGCGCGCGCATCGAGAACATCTACGCCCACCGGGGCTTCGACTCCATCGACCCCAACGACCTGCGAGGCCGGTTCCGCTGGTGGGGCCTCTACACCCAGCGCAAGCCCGGTTTCGACGGCGGGAAGACCGGGGCTCTCGAGCCGCACGAGCTCGACGACCGGTACTTCATGATGCGCGTGCGCACCGACGGCGCGCTGCTCGGGCCGGCTCAGCTGCGCGCCCTCGGCAGCTCCTCGACCGAGTTCGCCCGCGACACCGCCGACATCACCGACCGGCAGAACATCCAGTACCACTGGATCTCCGTCGAGGACGTGCCGGCGATCTGGCAGCGACTCGAAGCGGTCGGCCTGGAGAGCCAGGAGGCGTGCGGTGACTCGCCGCGACCCTTCCTCGGCTCCCCCGTCGCCGGCGTCGCCGCGGACGAGATCATCGACGGGACACCCGCGCTTCAGGAGATCAAGCGCCGTTTCATCGGCAACCCCGCGTTCTCGAACCTGCCGCGAAAGTTCAAGACCGCCGTGACCGGTCACCCCAGCCACGACGTCGCCCCCGAGGTCAACGACGTCGCCTTCGTGGGCACCGTCCACCCCGAGCACGGCGCGGGCTTCGACCTCTGGGTGGGCGGTGGCCTGTCCACGAACCCGATGCTGGCCCAGAAGCTCGGCGTGTGGATCCCGCTCGATGAGGTCGCCGACGCCTGGGAGGGCGTGGCCGGGATCTTCCGCGACTACGGCTACCGCCGCCTCCGCTCGCGGGCGCGCCTGAAGTTCCTCGTCGCCGACTGGGGCATCGAGAAGTTCCGCGAGGTCCTCGAGAACGAGTACCTCCGCCACAGGCTCGTGGACTGCCCCTCCCCCGTCTCGCCCAAGGTCGCCGGGGACCACATCGGCGTCCACCCCCAGAAGGACGGCGCCTTCTACGTCGGCGTCGCCCCGACCGTCGGACGCATCTCCGGCACGATGCTCTCCCAGCTCGCGGACGTGGTCGAGGAGTACGACGCCCGCGGCGTGCGTCTCACGGCGTACCAGAAGCTCGTCGTCCTCGGCGTCGCCGAACAGGACGTGCAGCCGCTCGTGGCGGCACTCGAGCGGATCGGCCTCTCGGCGCGCCCGAGCAACTGGCGCAAGAACACCATGGCCTGCACCGGCATCGAGTTCTGCAAGCTCGCCATCGTCGACACGAAGGACCGCGCCGCCGCGCTCGTCGACGAGCTCGAGCGCCGCTTCCCTGACCTCGACACCCCCATCACCGTGAACGTCAACGGCTGCCCCAACGCCTGCGCCCGGACCCAGGTCGCCGACATCGGGTTGAAGGGCCAGCTCGTGCTCGACGAGGACGGCCGCCAGGTCGAGGGCTTCCAGGTCCACCTAGGGGGCGGTCTCGGCCTCGACCCGGCCTTCGGCAAGAAGCTCCGGGCCCACAAGGTGACGAGCGCCGGCCTCGACGACTACGTGACGGCCGTCGTACACGCCTTCCTCGCCGACCGGCGGGACGGCGAGACCTTCCAGGCGTGGGTGATGCGAGCCGACGAGGCGCTGCTGCGCGGCGAGGGCGCCCCTGAGCTGGAGGGGGTCCGGTGAGCGAGCGCGCCGTACCTTTCCACTGCCCCTACTGCGGCAACGAGGACCTGCGTCCGCACGAGACGGAGACCGGCTCCCCGCACGGAGCCTGGGAGTGCCGTGCGTGCCTGCGCGCGTTCTCACTGAGAATGCTCGGCCTCGTGGCCCCGCGTGGCGTCGAGGGAGGCGCGTCATGACCGCGGCGACGACGATGGCGGCTCGCAGCTTCCGCGGCAGCACGACCACGGGACGCAGCAATGCGGAGCTCAAGGAGCTGGCGACCCACATGGGCGCCGAGCTCGAGCTCGCTCCCGCCGAGGTCATCATCGAGTGGGCGGTCGCGACCTTCGGGGAGCGGTTCTGCATCACCTCCTCCATGGCCGACGCCGTCCTCGCCCACGTCGCCTCGCGGGTGGCGCCCGGCGTCGACGTGGTCTTCCTCGACACCGGCTACCACTTCGTCGAGACCATCGGCACCCGCGACGCCGTCGAGGCCACGCTGCCGGTGAACCTGAAGACGATCACCCCCGAGCAGACGGTGGCCGAGCAGGACGCGGCCTACGGCAAGGACCTGTTCGCCCGCGACCCGGACCTGTGCTGCGCGATGCGCAAGGTGGCGCCGCTGCGCAAGTCCCTCGAGGGGTACGACGCCTGGGCGACCGGGCTGCGTCGCCAAGAGACCCGTAACCGGGTGATCGCCCCCGTCGTTGGGTGGGACGAGAACAAGCAGAAGGTCAAGGTCTCGCCCCTGGCGCGATGGAGCGACGAGGACGTGGACCGCTACATCGAGGAGCACGGCGTGCTCGTCAACCCCCTGCAGTACGACGGCTATCCCTCCATCGGCTGCTTCCCCTGCACTCGCCGGGTCGCCCCCGGCGAGGACAAGCGGAGCGGCCGCTGGGCCGGAAGCGCCAAGACCGAGTGCGGGATCCACGTATGAACACCTCAGACGCCCGGACCCTCGACCGTAACGACGCAGTACCTCTTCTCGAAGGGAGCTCCCGCTCATGACCGCACCCGCCCTGGTGGCTCTGGCCCACGGCAGCCGCGACCCCCGTTCAGCGGAGACGATCCAGGCGCTCGTCGCCGAGGTACGCAACATGCGTCCGGACCTTCGGATCGAGGCGGCCTTCCTCGAGCTGTCCAAGCCGTCCTTCTCCACGGTCGTCGACAAGCTCGTCCGGGCCGGCTACGAGGAGATCGTCGTCGTGCCGCTGCTTCTCACCGACGCCTACCACGCCAAGGTCGACGTGCCGGCGGCGATCGCGGCTGCCGAGGCCAAGCACGAGAACCTCAAGGTCCGCGCGAGCAGCATCCTCGGCCTCGAGACCGTCTTCCTCGAGGTCCTCGACCGTCGGCTGCGCGTGGCGTTGAAGGAGGCCCGCGTGCGAGAGCTCGACGCGCTCGTCCTCGCAGCAGCCGGCTCCTCCGACCCTCTCGTGAACCAGGCGGTGGCCCGCCTCGCGCGGCTGTGGGGCGCCAAGCACAAGCTGCCGACGGTGGCGGCCTTCGCCTCGGCTGCTCCCCCGGCGACCGGTGAGGCCGTGCGACAGTTCCGCGCCGAGGGGCGGCGTCACATCGCGGTCGGCTCGATGTTCCTCGCACCCGGCACGCTCCCCGACCGGGCCGCCGAGCTCGCGCTCGAGGCCGGTGCGGTGGCGGTGTCCGCCCCACTCGGTGCGGACACCGAGGTGGCCCGCACGATCCTGGCGCGCTACGCCGTCGGGGCCGTGGAGCTCGTCCCCGTCTGATCTGACCGCATCGGGTAGGTAGGCTCTGCCCCATGAGCCAGCACTTCGACCTCCTCGTTCTCGGCGCCGGCCCTGGTGGCTACGTCGCCGCCATCCGCGCCTCCCAGCTCGGCCTCAAGGTCGGGGTCGTGGAGAAGAAGTACTGGGGTGGTGTCTGCCTCAACGTCGGGTGCATCCCGTCGAAGGCGCTCCTGCGCAACGCCGAGCTCGCGCACATCCTCGAGCACGAGAAGGACGTGTTCGGCATCGAGGGCGACGCGACGATGAGCTTCGCCAAGACGCACGCGCGCAGCCGCAGCGTCTCGGACAGCATCGTCAAGGGCGTCCACTTCTTGATGAAGAAGAACAAGATCACCGAGATCCACGGCTGGGGCACCCTCACAGGCGACAAGTCGATCGACGTCGAGGATGACAACGGCAACGTCGAGAGCTACACCTGCGACAACCTGATCATCGCCACCGGCGCCACGACGCGTCTGGTCCCGGGCACCGAGCTGTCGGAGCGGGTCGTCACCTACGAGGAGCAGATCCTCACCGACGAGCTGCCCGGCAGCGTCGTGATCGCCGGCTCCGGGGCGATCGGCGTCGAGTTCGCCTATGTGATGAAGAACTTCGGCGTCGACGTCACCATCGTCGAGTTCCTCGACCGCATGGTGCCGACGGAGGACGCCGAGGTGTCCAAGGAGCTTCTCAAGCACTACAAGAAGCTCGGCGTGAACGTCATGCTCTCAACCAAGGTCGAGAGCATCGACGACTCCGGCGACAAGGTGAAGGTCACCGTCTCCAAGAACGGCGAGCAGCAGGTGATCGAGACCGACAAGGTGCTTCAAGCGATCGGCTTCGCGCCACGTCTCGACGGCTACGGCCTCGAGAACACCGGGGTGAAGACCACCGAGCGTGGCGCGATCGACATCGACGAGCGCGGCCGCACGAACATCGAGGGCGTCTACGCGATCGGCGACGTCACCGGCAAGCTCATGCTCGCCCACACCGCCGAGGCGATGGGCATCGTCGTCGCCGAGACGATCGCGGGCGCGGAGACGATGGAGGTGGACTACGACATGATCCCGCGGGCGACGTACTGCCAGCCGCAGATCGCGTCGTTCGGCTACAGCGAGGAGCAGGCCGAGGAGAAGGGCTACGACGTCAAGGTCGCGAAGTTCCCGTTCTCGGCCAACGGCAAGGCCAAGGGTCTCGGCGACACCAGCGGCTTCGTGAAGATCGTGGCCGACGCGAAGTACAACGAGATCCTCGGCGCGCACATGATCGGCCCCGACGTCACAGAGCTGCTCCCGGCACTGACCCTGGCCCAGCGGTGGGACCTCACGGCGGACGAGGTGGCGCGCAACGTGTTCGCCCACCCGACGCTCAGCGAGGCGGTCAAGGAGGCCATCGAGGGCATCGCCGGCCACATGATCCACATGTAGAGGCTGCCCCGGCCTCAGCAGACGTAGCAGCGGCCATCCGGAGTCACCGGATGGCCGCTTCGCCCCCTGTGTCGCCGGCCGCCCGCTGGTCGGGCTCGCGACGGTTCAGCCCTGGAAGTCCTCCTGCGAGTACTCGCTCGGCTCGACCAGCACCAGCCAGTTTCCCGAGTTGTCCCGCATCACGGCCTCCACGCCGTACGGCCGCTTCGAGGGTGGCTGCGGGAACTCGACGCCCTGGGCGGAGAGCTCCTCGAAGGTCTTCTGGCAATCGTCGGTCTTCAGCCCGAAGCCACCCATCGATCCCTTCGCGAGGGCCCGCTCGACCGCTTGGGCCATCTCCGGGTCGAGCGGAGGACCGGGCACCATGAGCGTGATCTCGAGCTCCGGCTGTTGCGGGTGACCGATGGTGACCCAGCGGAACCCTTCGCCCATCGTCACGTCGGCCCTGGCCTCGAAGCCGAGCTTGTCGACGTAGAAGTCTCGGGCGGCGTCCTGGTCTGTGACGTAGAGCGTCATCAGCGAGATGTTGGTGATCATGTGCGGGACTCCTCGTTCGGCTGCGTTTGTGTCGAACCTAGCCGCCGGGGTCGGCGTCGCGCTTCTCCGAAATTGCGCGGTCGCTGAGGCCGTGCATGAACACGTAGCAGCCAGGGATCCGCGGTCCGCCCGTGTGCGCGTAGCGCGCCTGGTACTCCGACGGGGTCACGCCCACCAGGTCGCGGAACTTCTTGCTGAACGAGCCCACGCTGGTGAAGCCCACGAGGTGGCAGATCTCGGTGACGGTCAGGTTGGTGGAACGGAGCAGGTCCTGGGCACGCTCGATCCGCCGGTGGCTGAGGTACAGCGCAGGGGTCTGCCCGTAGACCGCCGCGAAGCTGCGCAGGAAGTGGTACTTCGACACCCCGGCGGTAGCTGCCAAGGCGTGGAGGTCCAGCGGCTCGGCGTAGTTGCGGTCCGCCCGGTCGCGCGCCCGGCGCAGGTGGACCAGGAGGTCCGTGGGCACGGATGGTCGGAAGGTCATCTGTCCAGTATCGAACAGCCTGGTCAGCAGACGAGCCGGTCGAGCAGGTGGTCGAGCTGCCCTGCCGGGTCGGTGGTGAGCCCGCCGTGGATCGGACCCGGCTGTACGACGGTGCTGCGCGGCGCGCTCACGAACCCGAATCTCGTGCCGAGAGGCGTCCGCCCGGCGGCACCTGCGGACTCGTCGCCACGGCACACCGCCTCCACCGTCGCCAGCGCCGACTTGACCGCGTCGAGGTCGAGGTCCGGAGCGAACGCGGTGAGCCGCTCGGCGTCCACGCAGCAGCGCGCCTCGAGGAAGTCGGCCTGCTGGCAGTGCAGCACGACGCCGACGTTGAGGAACTCCTCCCGGTCCACGCGGGGTACGCAGCGCAGGACGACGTACTGGAAGCCCATGCCGGTCATGCTGCCGCCACCCCGGGTAGCCACGACCGCTCCCCCGACACCCGGGCGATGAGGAAGTCCACATAGGCGCCGCGCACTGCCTCGACGCTCCCCGCACCTGGTGGCACCTCGAGCCATTCGTCGGGCACCTGCGCGACGACCTCGCACAGGAGGTCGCGCGTGACCATGGGCGCGAGTGCGGCGTCGGCCTCTGCGACCCCCGGCAGGTAGGCGGCGAGGACATGGTCCGAGGCGTCGTAAGGCTGCCGCGCGAAACGGTCGGGGCTGCCGATGCCCTGCGCCCAGCTGTGGTGGAAGTACAGGCAGGCGCCGTGGTCGATCGCCCAGAGCTCCTTGTGCCAGACGAGGAGGTTGGGGTTGCGCCAGCTCCGGTCGACGTTGGCGGTGAGCGCGTCGAGCCAGAGCACCCGGGCGGCGACCTCGGGGTCGGGGGTGCAGCCCGAGTCGAAGCCGAAGGAGCCGGGGAGGAAGTCCACGCCGAGGTTCAGCCCCACGCTCGCGGTGAGCAGGTCCTGGACCTCCTCGTCGGCTTCGTACCTCCCGATCGCCGCGTCGAGCGAGACGGCGACCAGGTCGGGCGTGTTGATGCCGAGCCTCCGGGCAAGCTCCCCGGCCACGACCTCGGCTACCAGGACGCGCAGGCCCTGCCCCGCACCGCGGAACTTGCAGACGTAGGTGCCGAGGTCGTCGGTCTCGACGATCCCCGGCAGCGACCCGCCTTCGCGCAGGGGCGCGACGTAGCGGGTCGCGGAGACGGTCGGGATCACGCGGACAACCTACCGGGACCGGAACGGCTCAGTCCTCGAACCCTTCCGCGCACAGGCGGCCCCGCTGCTCCTCGATGTCGAAGTCGACCTCCGGCCACGTGAGGCCGAGACCGTCGAGCGTCTCGAGCATGAGCTGCCCGAGAGCCCAGTTGCGGTACCACTTCCGATCGCTCGGGACGATCAGCCACGGCGCGAGGTCGGTGTTGGTGCGCTCCAGAGCGATCTCGTAGGCCCGCTGGTAGGCCGACCAGCGGCCACGCTCGGCGATGTCGTCGGGGTTGAACTTCCAGTTCTTGGTCGGGTCGTCCAGGCGGGCGAGCAGGCGCTCCTTCTGCTCGTCCGCAGAGATGTGGAGCATGCACTTGACCACCGTCGTGCCGTTCTCGACGAGCTCGGCCTCGAACTCGTTGATCGCGTCGTAGCGTCGCTCGATCTCCTCCGCAGGGGCGAGCTCGCGGACCCGGGCGATGAGCACGTCCTCGTAGTGGGACCGGTCGAAGATGCCGACCAGGCCCGGGTCGGGCAGCTCTCGCCTGACCCGCCACAGGAAGTCGTGCGCGAGCTCATCCTCGGTCGGGGGGCCGAACGCCTTGATGTGCACGCCCTGCGGGTCGAAGAGGGCGACCGCGTGCCGCATGATGCCGCCCTTGCCGGCGGTGTCCATCCCCTGGAGCACGAAGAGAACACTTCGGGAGCCTCCGGTGCGTCCCTCGGCGAACAGCCTCTCCTGCAGCTCTGACAGGCCGGGCTCGAGCGAAGCGAGCTCGGCCTTGCCCTGCGCCTTCCCGCCCTCGAAGCCGGGGGTCGCGCCGGTGTCGTAGGCGACGAGGTTCACCGGACCCTTCGGAAGTGTCAGCACGTCGGTGAGGCGAACTTGTGAGCTCATGAGCCGATGATGCCCGACTCCGCCGACGCCATTCCTCGGCCTACTCGTCTTCTCCGGCGCCCTCGCGGGCCAAGGCGTCGAGGCGGCTGATCGCCCGGTAGTACTTCTTCCGGTAGCCGCCCTCGAGTAGCTCGGGTGCGAACACCTCGTCCATGCTCACGCCGCTCGCCACCACCGGGAGGTCGCGGTCGTACATCCGGTCGGCGAGGACGACGAGCCGCAGCGCGACGCTCTGGTCGCTGACCGCGTGGACCTCCTCGAGACAGACCAGCCGCACCCCGTCCAGTAGCGCGCCGTACTTCGAGGGATGGACGTTCGCCAGGTGCTCGGTCAGCTCCCGGAAGCCGTCCAGGCTCGCGCCGTCCTGCTCCGCCCGGCGACGGACCTCTTCGATCGGGGAGGCCGACGGAGCCTTGGGCAGGCCCCGGTGCCGGTAGTCCTCACCGTCGATGCGCACCGACTCGAAGGACTCCGCGAGCCCTTGGATCTCGCGCATGAAGTCGGCCGTCGCGAACCGCCCCTCGCCGAGCTTGCCGGGGAGGGTGTTCGAGGTGGCCGCCAGCCGGACGCCGTGCTCCCGCAGGTTGCGCAGCAGCGTCGACACGAGCACCGTGTCGCCCGGGTCGTCGAGCTCGAACTCGTCGACGCACACGAGGCGGTACGACGACAGCGCGGTCACGGCGTCGTGGAAGCCGAGCGCACCCACGAGATGGGTCAGCTCCACGAACGTGGCGAACAGCTTCGGCCCGGGCGCGGCGTGCCACAGGGACGCGAGCAGGTGGGTCTTGCCGACGCCGTAGCCGCCGTCGAGGTAGACCCCTCCCGGGCCGGCGGGCTCAGCCTTGGACCGCGACAGGCCCGACCACCAGGAGCCCTTCCTCGAAGGCCGGTTCAGCTGCTCCGCGAAGCCCTGGAGCACCTCGACCGCCTGCTTCTGGGAGGGCTGCGCGGGGTCGGGCTGGTAGGAGTCGAAGCTGACCTGGCTGAAGCGGGGCGGGGGCACGAGCTCCCCCAGGAGCCGGTCCTTCGACACGTGGGGGTTGCGGGAGGAGAGTCGGATCGGCACGCCTCCAAGCCTACGTTTCGCGGCTCCGCTGCCTGGCATGCGACTGCCTGTCATGCAGCCGGTGCACACCACGTAGATGGGGCGGCACCAGCGCTCGCGGCCACATGAACAGCCACATCCAGAATCCGAGCAGCAACAACCCGATGCTGCCGAGGAACGAGTAGTTGACGAACGTGTTCAACCACGCCGGAGGCACCTCCAGGGCGTCCCTTGTCTCCATAGCGATAATGCCCAGCCATGCTGCGGTGAAGCTCAACGTCGCAGGAAGAATGAAGGCGTGGTAACCAGCCTGGCCCGACTCACCGGTCACCCACTCCATGCCGGCGCCGACGTCGGCGTGGCGTAGCCAAACGCGGTACGAGCTCACCCAGCCCACGACCAGCGTCAGGGGCAGGCCAAGTACCAGCAAGAACCAGTCTCCAGCAGTCATGGTTTCCCTCTGATCGTTGACCAACCCAACCTAGTCGAATCAATTCAGATGGTGGTCAACCGAATGGCGGAGTGACTCAGTGCGAGCTGCGCGCCGGGGGGCTGGATCCACGTAAGGTGGCCAATGTGCGACTGCCTGTGATGCCTCCGGTGCAACCGATGCTTGCGAAGTCGGTCAAGGGCGTCCCCGACCCAGCGAAGTTCGACGGCGGGCTCTCCTTCGAGCCCAAGTGGGACGGCTTCCGCTGCATCGTGTTCCGCGACGGCGACGAGGTGGTCCTTGCCAGCCGGAACACCAAGGAGCTGACCCGCTACTTCCCCGAGGTGGTCGACGCGGTGAAGCAGTCCCTGCCGGAGCGGTGCGTGATGGACGGGGAGATCTTCGTCGCTATCGGCGAGCGGCTCGAGTTCGAGCGGCTCCAGGAGCGCATCCACCCGGCCGACTCCCGCGTCAGGATGCTCGCGGAGAAGACCCCGGCCTCGTTCGTCGCGTTCGACCTCCTCGCGATCGACGACGAGTCGCTGATGAAGGAGCCGTTCGCGGTCCGGCGTACTCGTCTGGAGGAGGCGATGGCGGGCGCGAAGGCCCCGGTCTACCTGACCCGCACGACCACCGACGTGGCGGAGGCCGAGGACTGGTTCGCGCACTTCGAGGGAGCCGGGCTCGACGGGGTGGTCGCGAAGCCGATGAACGCGTCGTACCAGCCCAACGTCCGCACCATGCTCAAGGTCAAGCACGAGCGGACCGCCGACGTGGTCGTCGCCGGCTACCGGCTGCACAAGACGTCGACGCCCGAGAAGCCGCTGCTCGGCTCCCTGCTGCTCGGCCTGTACGACGAGGGTGGGACCCTGCAGCACGTCGGGGTGGCGGCCGCGTTCAGCGAGAAGCGGCGCGCCGAGCTGCTCGATGAGCTCGCCCCGCTCGTCGTGGACACCGACGACCACCCCTGGGGCAGGTGGGCCGAGGCCGAGCATCACAACATCACCGGGGAGCGGCTCCCCGGAGCGCAGAGCCGCTGGAGCGCCGGCAAGGACCTCTCCTTCGTGCCGCTCGCCCCGGAGCGGGTGCTCGAGGTCGGCTACGACCACATGGAGGGCACCCGGTTCCGGCACACGGCGCAGTTCAAGCGGTGGCGCCCCGACCGCGACCCGGCCTCCTGCGGCTACGAGCAACTCGAGGAGCCGGTGTCCTACGACTTGGGTAAGGTCTTGTCCACCACATCCTCATGAGCGGAGGGCGAAACCCCGTGACTGCCTCAGGGTCCGAGCCGACCTACAACGTGGTGCTGCTCGTCGAGCAGCCCCTCAGCGACCAGGACGCCCGCCAGGTCAGGGGCCTGCACGAGGAGATGGAGAACGAGGGCGAGCACGTCCGCTATCACGTCCTGCTCCCGGTCGAGGACGCCGCCGCTCGGGTGGAGTCCGCCATGGGCTCCCTCGCCGCGAGCGAGGTGCTCGCCTCCCCCGCGCTCGTGATGGACGAGTCCGACCTCGAAGACATCCAGCACGAGCTCCTGGACAGCGCCAGGGCGCAGCTCTCGAGGTGCCTGGACCGCCTGATCGCCACCGGCGCCGACGCGGTCGGCGACATCGTGAGCATCGACCCGATCGACGCGCTCGCCGCGAAGGTGCAGGCCGTCGACGGTCGCGAGGCGATCATCCTGACCCGGTCCCACGTCGTGTCGGAGTTCTTCCACCTCGACTGGAGCTCGCGGGCCCGTCGGAAGATCGGCGTGCCGGTGCTCCACCTGCTCGAGCGCGAGAGCTTCGACGAGCAGGCCGGCGGCGGCGAGGGCGTCACCGGCGTCTGAGGACGTCCGCCTGCCGCGCAAATCGCCCGAATCGATGATGGCCGGCTCGGCCGGCTGGTGGCAGCATGCTCCTGTCCCGTTCCCCCGGCGGAGGTCCGCCCCGCGAAGGAGTCGCCATGATGCGCCGTCTGGTCCTAGGTCTCACCGCCCTCGCTGCGTTGTCACTCGCCGCCCCGGCAGCCGCCATCATCAACGGCAGCCCTGACGGCAGCGCGCACCCGAACGTCGGCGGCCTGGTCGCGCCGGAGGCCTACCCGGACGGCACCTGGATCTACTGCTCGGGGACCCTGATCAGTCCGACGGTGTTCCTGACCGCGGCGCACTGCGACGAGGGCGGTGACGGTGAGGTGCGAGTGACGTTCTCGTCGGCCTACAAGGACGGCGACCCGACGTACACCGGCACGTTCCACGGCGACCCCGACTACACCGGCGCGCAGAGCGATCCCCACGACATCGCCGTGGTCGTCCTCGACAAGGAGGTCACGGGGATCACGCCTGCCACGCTCCCCGCCGCGGGCTCGCTGTCGAAGCTGCCGAAGAACCAGCGGTTCACCTCGGTGGGTTACGGCGCCTACCAGGTCACCAACGAGCCGGGCGGACACGACTACCTGTACGACGACGTGCGGATGGTGGCCACCGGGACGCTCAACGCGGTCAACAAGTCCTGGCTGAGGATCTCGATGAACAAGGCCACCGGCAACGGAGGCACCTGCTACGGCGACTCGGGCGGCCCGAACTTCCTCGGTGACACCGCGACGGTTGCGGCCACCACGATCACGGGAGACGCTGTCTGCCGGGCGACCAACGTGGTCTACCGCCTCGACACCGAGTCGGCGCGCGACTTCCTCTCCCAGTACGTGACGCTGCCCTGACGGTGCTCACCGCGACAGGGTCCACGGCTCCGTGAGGGCTGCCAGCTTGTCGGGGTTGCGCACGAGGTAGATCCGCGTGACTCGGTCGCCTTCGGTGTCCATGGAGGCGACCGAGTCCAGCCTGCCGTCGACGAGGACGAGCGCAGCCGGCGCACCGTTGACCGTCGACCACTCGATCTCGAGCCTCGTCTCGGGAGGCGCGACTGCCAGCAGGAAGCGGGCGACCTTGTCTGCTCCCTCGATCGGTCGCAGGGCCGCACGCACCTTGCCGCCGCCGTCCGTGAGCAGCACGACGTCCGGAGCCAGCACGTCCATCAGCTGCTGCAGGTCGCCGGTCCTCGCGGCCAGCAGGAATCGTCCGGCGACCTCGTCGTGGGAGACGTCCGAGGTCGCCACCCTGGGACGGCGAGCCTGCACGTGCTCCCTGGCGCGGTGGGCGACCTGCCTGATCGCCGGCTGGCTCCGGTCCGTCGCCTCCGCGATCTCGGCGTACCCGAAGCCGAACACCTCCCTCAGCACGAACACCGCGCGCTCCAGCGGGCTGAGCGTCTCCAGGACGACGAGCATCGCGAACGACACCGAGTCGGCGAGCTCGACGTCCTCCGCCACGTCCGGCGCCGTGGCCAGCGGCTCGGGAAGCCATGGGCCGACGTAATGCTCCCGCTGACGCTTCAGGGTGCGGAGCCGGTTGAGGGCCTGTCTCGTGACCACCCGGGCGAGGTACGCGCGGGCGTCGCGCACCTCGTCCTTGTCCACGACCGACCAGCGCAGCCAGCTCTCCTGCAGCACGTCCTCGGCGTCGGCGCCGCTGCCGAGCATCTCGTAGGCGATCGTGAACAACAGGTTCCGGTGACGGACGAACTCGTCATCGACCGCAGCGTGGTGGTTCGTCATCGCGGCAGCTCGCAACGGTCGGAGAAGCCCTGGCTGGTCAGGCCGAAGGCTGAGTTCAAGCGGGACCTCTCGTTCTCCACGGCGACCATCATGGCGAGCTCGACAGTGGCGGGCACCCCGAGCCGGCCGGTCAGCCGCGCCACCATCGCGTCGGTGACCGTCGGCGGCGTGGCGGTCATCGCCTCGGCGAACTCGAGGACGAGCCGTTCGGTCTCGCCGAACACCTCCGACTCGCGCCAACGCCACACCTCGCGGAGCTTGTCAACGCGCAGTCCCTTGGAGTGCGCGGCGTAGTAGCCGAAGTCCACGCACCAGCTGCAGCCGATGGCCGAGGCACTGGCCATCACCGCAAGGGTCTTCAAGTCCGGGTCCAGCTTGTCCCACTTCTCCACGCGGCGCTCGAAGGCGACCAGGGACAGTAGCGCTGGTCTGTGGTGCAACAGGACCAGGCCGTTGTCGAGAACATCGCCGTAGGTGCGACGGGAGTACCACGCGACCAGTCGCCCGAAGAGGTCTCGCGGCATCCGCACCGGGATCCGCAACGCCTCACGCCGTGCCTGGTCAGCCCGCGAGGTGGCCGTGCTGCTCGCATCGGTCGTGGTCATCTCAACCTCCGTCGGTTCCAGAGCGCCGGTCGCTCCGTCCACCGTAGAGACACCGCCGGCCGCCGGGCTGTGACATCACCGCACCTGCTCCGCCGCGGCCACCCGGGCCGGCTGCCACACTCGGTCCCGTGACCTCACCGAGCTTCCCCGCGTTCGAGGAGTGCCCCTGTGGCAGCGGCGTGCCGTACGCCGCATGCTGCCGGCCTCTGCACGACGGCGAGCCGGCCGAGACCGCGGAGCACCTGATGCGGTCGCGCTACTCGGCATACGCCGTCGGGCACCTCGACCACGTGTTCCGGACGTGGCACCCACGCACGCGCCCGAGCGACATCTCCCCCGCGCCCGGGCTCACCTGGCTCGGCCTCGAGGTGCTCGGGACGGTCGACGGCGGGCCGGCCGACGACAGTGGGGAGGTCGAGTTCCGAGCACGGTTCCGGGGGCCGGACGGTGAGCACGTCCTGCACGAACGGAGCAGGTTCCAGAGGCGAGCCGGGCGTTGGGTCTACCTCGCCGGGGAGATCGACCCCGCGGCGCGATGAGGTGACCTGTTCAGGTCGCCAGCGGCCAGTGCGGGTGCTTCGGCGAACGCCCCTGGAAGGAGAGGATGGCGGGGTTCTGGATGACCCCCTCGCGGATCTCGATCGCCCGTCGGATGGTGGGGTTGGCTTCCCACGCATCGTTTCCTTCGGCGACCGTGCGGAGGAAGGGCAGCAGCGCCTCGCTGTTCTCCCACGTCGCCGAGTTCCACAGGTACGACGGGCTGTGGTCGACGGCGTAGTAGAGCACGTTGTCGCCCACCACGAACACCGGGTCGTTGAACGTCGTCGGCCGCGCCCAGCTGAACCCCATCCCCTCGTCGCAGGAGACGTCCACCACCAGTGTCCCCGGCGCCATGCGAGGCAGGTCTTCGTCGTCCAGGAACAACTGCGGAGCGTCGGTGTCCTGCAGCACGCAGTTGACGATGATGTCGTGTCCCGCGAGGAACTCCGAGATCGGCAGCCTGCCGTTCTCCGTGACCGCGTGGCTGAGGCGCGCGGTCTCCTCGTCGCTGTCGAAGTGGACCATGCGAGCCGAGTGGATCGGCGCAGCAACGGCGGCGACCTCGCGGTGGGTGAGGACGTCGACGTCATGGACGCCCAGGGCGTTGAGCGCCGTCACCGCTCCGCGGGCAGTGGCGCCGAAGCCGATGACCACGGCTCGCAGCCGGCGGCCGTAGTCGCCTGTGGTGCCCGCGAGCTGCATCGCCTGGAGGACCGAGCAGTACCCGGCGAGCTCGTTGTTCTTGTGGAACACGTGCAGGCTGAACGAGCCGTCGCTGTGCCAGTGGTTCATCGCCTCGAAGGCGATCAACGTCAGCCGCTTGTCGATGGCGACCTGGGTGAGCTTCTCGTCCTGGACGCAGTGCGGCCAGCCCCACAGGATCTGGCCGTCGCGAAGGCCCTCGATGTCGCTGAGCATCGGCTTGGGCTGCAGGACCACGTCGCACTCCTCGATGAGCTGCTCGCGTGTCCTGAAGCCGGCGACCCACCTCTCCAGGTCCTCGTCCGGGGTGCCGAAGCGCTCGCCGTACCCGTGTTCGAGGTAGACACACCCCCGCAGGTCCTCGGGGATCCGGCGCAGGTGCTGCGGGTGAAGCGGGAGCCTGCGCTCGTTCTCCTTGAGCGAGCGCCCCATGACGCCGACGCTCAGAAAGCCCGCCTTGCCTGCCTCGGCTTCGGCCATCCCTGCTCCATTCACTCGCGGCTGGCCACCGGGGTCCTGGGAAGGCCTGACCTCAGCAGCCTACGCCTGAGCCGGCTCTGCTTCAGGGCGTTCGAGCATGTCGGCAGGCGTTGCACCGGGCTTGTCAGGCCGAGACTCCGGCGCGGTCCTCGGCGGTGCGGCGCAGTCGCATCAACATGCTGATCCCCATCGACAGGACGAAGGCGAAGAACCCGAAGAAGCCGAGCGTCGAGATCGCTTCGAAGAGACCCGACACCGGACTCAGCAGCCCGATCCAGCCCGCGAGGAGCCCCACGAGGAGACCGAACCAACCGAGCCAGCGTGGGAGTGTGCGCGTGCTGAGGATCGCGATGGCGACCAGCGGCGTCGCGACTCCCCAGCCCAGGAAGTTGCCGGCCGTGTTGGTGACCAACGCGGTCGATGCCAGGGTGTCGGCGGTCGCCGCGAGGGAGACGTGAGCCAGGGGTCCCGAGCCCGTGTACGCCGGGACGAGCTCGTAGGTCATCGCGATGGGGATGAGATGGGAGACGGTCACCAGGGTCAAGCCGACCGAGCCCAGCACCGGCACGAGCACCATCACGGGTCCGGCGTGCCGCAGCATGTCGTAGAAGCCGAGGAACGCGACGATCCCCAAGAAGCCCATGAGGATGATCAGCCATGCCCCGACCAGGAAGAGACCACCGGCTGAGTCGACGTCCGCGATCCACTCCCGCCCCGCATGACCGGTCTCGGGAATGAGCACTTGGACGCCGCTCGAGGCCATGGCGGCGACGCCCACCACGAAGCAGACAACCGCGGCGATGGCGCAGACGGCACCGACTGTCGAGAGCCTCAACCTGGTCATGGCACCCCCCCAGCGTTGGCTGGTCCCGTCTTCGAGTGTCGACCCGGCCCGGACGAGCCGTCAACGGCCCGCGGATCTTCTTCAGACCACCTCGAACCGCTCCGTGTGGATCCGTCGCACGGGGACCCCGCGGTCTCTCAGGTGGCGCCCCACATCGACGACCATCGTCGGCGGACCGCAGAGGAAGTAGTCGAAGCGGCGCCGCGCGTGAGCGGGCAGCCATCGGTCGAGCAGGGTCCCGTCGATCCGCCCCGACTCCCCCGTCCAGCCCTGTGGCGGGTCGTTGACCGCGTAGACAACCGTGAGAGACAGGCGTTCGCTCAGCTCGTCGATCTCGGGACGGAGCACGATGTCGCTCTCGCTCCGCGCTCCGACGAGCAGCAGGTGGTGTCGACGGTCCCCTCGGTCGGCCAGGGTCCGCAGCATGCTGAGCATCGGGGTCACCCCGATGCCTCCGGCGACGAAGACGAAGCCCCAGGACGACTCGAGACCGTCGATCGTCATCTGGCCGTAGGGGCCGTCCAGGTACACGCGCCGGCCCGGGCGCATGCCTCGCAGCAGCTCGGTGAAGTCCCCGAGCGCCTTGACCGTGAACTGCTTGCATTCCGGGGCGGCGGCCGTGGAGGCGATGGTGAACGGGTGCTCCTCGAAGACGAAGCACGAGGAGCCGATCTTCACCCAGGCGAACTGCCCTGCGTGGAACGGCACCCCATCGTGCCCGTGCGCCCTCACCTCGAGGTTCACCGCGTCCCCGGCGACCTCGGTCACCCGCTCGACGACGTACGACCGACGCCGCGCCTTCAGCGGTAGCCACAGCCACCGACGGAGCGCCACCGCGAGTACGACGGCGCCCATCACCGCGAACCACGCCCCGATCGGGAGGTAGTGGACGAGGTGGTGCAGCCACCAGATGTGGAGCCACGCCGCGACGAACACCGTCCCGGCCAAGGCGATGTGGAGGAGGCGCCATCCCTCATAGCGTGGCTGCCGACGTTTCCGGCGCAGCGCAAGGCCGACGACGGCAGCGAGGGCGACGGACGACACCACCGCTGCCCGAGCTGCCGGCGTCGTATGGGGCAGGTCGAAGATCGCGAGCCCGCGCGGGTCGCTGGCGAGGACGAGGCCGACGTGGATGACCACGAGGGTCACTCCTGCCACGGCGACCACGCGATGGATTCGCAGGATGGTCTCGACGCCGAACGACGCGAGCAGCGACCGCAAGCGTGACATGAGGACGAAGGCGGCGACGAGCAGGGAGAAGGCGACCAGACCTGTGTTGACCGCCGACATCTCGAGCACTCCCCGCACGGAGTCGGGGGCGACGGTCGACACCAGTGCGCGCGGTACGGCGAGGATCACCAGGTAGCCGAGGAGCCAGCTGATCCTGGTGAGCCGTGACGTGACACGGCGCAGCGACCATCGAGATCCCTCCGCACGGCGGCCCTGCCGGGGCCAGTCCACGAGCGTCGTGGGTCGCGTGGTCATGCGGCGGGCTCCCCGTGCTCGTCGGATCCTCCAGTCACGCAGCCTCCGGTGCATGCACTCGCGCCCGGCATGCACAGACGTGGATGAGTCCCGTCGCGGGGCAAGGTGGTGTCACGGGCCGGCAGGAGCCGCAGATGGGTGGCGTCATGGCGCACCAGATGCACGTCCAGACATGGACGTGGCACGTCTCGGTGGGAGGCTGGCCGTCATCGACGGGAGGATCGACGTCCACTCGCCAGAGTGCAGCGGCGCCGGTCTGGCGAATCAGTCGCTGCTCTTGGTCGGGTAACGACGTCATAGTGCGGTCCGTCTCGGCTTGGGCAAGATCCCCGTGAGACACAACTCCCCTCGGGGCGGCACCCCCGAAACACCCGTCTAGACACGTGCGTCGGCCACCTGGCGGTCCGGCGGAGCACCAGATGGCCGCACGCCCGGCTCACCTCACGCAGGGACCTTGACGCTGGGGGCCCGTCCCGGAGTGCCGCTCTGCTCCTCGAAGACGGCCACGATCTGCTCCACCGACAGGTGCTTGGTCTCCGGAAGGAAGCGGCTGACGAAGACGACCGCCACGATCGACAGCCCGGACAACAGGACCATGACCCACGGCAGCCCCATCGCCGTGGTCAGGACCGGGAAGGACACGATGACGACGAAGTTGGCCAGCCAGTCGACACCTGCTCCGATCGATGCCGCTGTTCCTCGAACAGCGGTGGGGAAGACCTCGCCCTGCACGAGCCAGCCCGTCCCGCCGACACCGATCGCGAACGACGTGATGAACAGCGAGAAACCGACCATGACCACGACGATCTTGGGCGCGCCGGTCATGAACGCGACGCCGACCGCAGCGACCAGCATGAACACCGCCATGCCCGCGAAACCGCCGAGTGCGAGCGGCCGGCGACCGGCCCTGTCGATGTAGCGGAAGCCGAAGTACGTCGCGACCACGTTGACCGCGCCGAGGATCGCCGCTGCCTGGAGTCCAGCCATCGACGCGTCGATCGCGCTCGACGACGGGGACTTGAAGACGTCGCCCAGCAGCTGCGGACCGTAGTAGAACGGCACGTTGATGCCGGTGATCTGCTGGAACACGAAGAAGCCCGAGACCACCATGAGTGCCCTCTTCACACCAGGGGTCCAGGCTCGTCTGCGCTGCTTCTCCTCGCGAGCCTCGCGCTCCGCGAGCTTCTCGGCCGTCTGCCTGGCCTGGTCCTCTGAGACCTCGATGCCGAGCTTTCCCAGCGCCTTCGCTGTTTCGGCGTAGCGCCCCTTGTGCAGCAACCAACGCGGTGACTCCGGCATGCGAGCCCGGAGCGCGACCGCGAGCACCGCCGGGAGGGCGCCGAGACCGAGGATGAGCCTCCAGTCGAGAGTCTTGGCCGCATCAGGCCACAGGTTGAAGATCAACAGTGCGACAAGGTACGAGACCAGAATGCCGACCGTGATCATCCACTGCTGGATGATGCCGAGCTGGCCTCGGCGCTTGGCGGGGGCGAACTCCGCTATGTAGGCGGTCGCGATCGCCGAGTCTGCGCCGACCGCCAGCCCGATGAGAGTCCGGGCGCCCAGGAGCATGCCCGCATTGATCGCGACCGCCGAGAGGATGGCCCCGAGCGCGTAGATGCCGGCGTCGGCCATGAGCAACGACTTGCGGCCGAACCGGTCCGTCAAAGGCCCGGCTGCAAGAGCTCCGACGGCGGCGCCGAGAGAGGCGCCCGCGACGAGGTAGCCGGTAGCGAGGTCGGAGAGCTCGTAGGGCACGAAGTCCAGGACCGAGCCGATGACCGCGGTGTCGTAGCCGAAGAGGAACCCGCCGACACAGGCGAGGACCGTGAGGTACCAGTAGAAGGAGGTCATGCTGGACGTATCGAGTCCGTCGAGCACCCCTTCCGTCCTCATTTGCTCTGATCGTTCTGATGCGGTCATCGGGCACCTCCTTGCAGGGCAGCTGAGTCACCCATGGCGTTACCCAGGTCACACGAAGGGGATGCCTCCGCGGCCGGTGAAAGCCCGGCCCCGCAGAACGCGGCTCGACCCGCGCGCATCAGGCACGGCAAGGTGGGGACCTGCGAGTTGTGACCGAACGCCGCCCCGCCACGGCAGGAGGACCGATGCTTCCCCTGGTGCTACCGCCCAACCGACCGCACCACGTCTACCGGGGCGGCGGGCAGATCGCGGCCTTCCGCGGACTGCCGTTCGACGACCCGTTCACGCCGGAGGACTGGATCGGCTCGCTGACCGCGCGGATCGGAGACGACTCGCTCGGCTTGTCGCGTACCGGAGACGGGCAGCTGCTCCGTGACCTCGTCGAGACCGATCCCGAAGCCTTCTTCGGCCCTGACCATCTGGAGAAGTGGGGAACGTCGCCTGCCCTTCTGCTCAAGCTCCTCGACGGGGACCAGCGCCTCCCGGTCCACTGCCATCCCTCTCGCGACTTCGCGCGCTCCCACCTGGCGAGCCCCAACGGCAAGACCGAGGCCTGGGTCGTTCTCGGCACCCGCGGCGACGCGGGAGTGAGGCTGGGGTTCTCCCGCGACGTCGGCCGGGACGAGCTGAGGAGCTGGGTCCGGCAGCAGGATGTGGACGCGATGCTGGCAACCACGAACCACCTGCCCGTTCATGAAGGCGACGTCGTTCTGGTGCCCGCCGGGTTGCCGCACTCCATCGACGCAGGGGTCTTCGTGGCCGAGCTGCAGGAGCCGACGGACTTCTCGATCTTCCTCGAGTGGACGGGCTTCGTCCCGACCGAGGACGAGGGGCACATAGGTCTCGGCTGGGAGGCTGCCCTCGGCTGCGTCGAGCGCCAGGCGGTCGGTCCCACCAGGCTGGAGGAGCTGCGTTCGACGTGGGGTGCGGGCCGTCGCCTCGGGACCGGCCGCGCCTCGATACTCCCTGTCGAGGCCGATGCCTACTTCCGCGCCGAGCTGCTGCGTCCGGACGGGGGCGATGTCGAGCTGGACGCAGCCTTCTCCCTCGTACTCGTCACGAAGGGCAGCGGAGTCCTGGTCACCTCGTACGGCGAGACGGTCGTCCAGGCCGGTGAGTCCGTCCTGATCCCCTGGGCGGCCGGCGAGGCCCGGCTGCGAGGCAACGTGGAGGCAGTGCGCGCTCGGCCTCCCGCGTGACCTCCGCGCCCGTCGTTGGCCAGTGAGCTCTGGTCGGCAACCGGACGTCGGTCCAGACACGTGAACCCGAGTCCGACCCACTGCGTGTGACCGAGGTACGCAGTAGACGCCAACCGGGCGTCCTGCCTAACTCATGGAGGCGTGATGCCTACTCACTTCCTGTCACGTTCGTTGGCGGCGACAGCCTGCGCCGTCGTCGTCGGAGCGGCCGGCGCGTCCTTGGCCGTGTCCCCTGCACATGCGGTTGATCACGGGACGCGCAACAGCTACCGGGAGGTGCGGCTGGTCGCCGACACTCCCGGACACGCCAGGCTCACCGACCCGAAGCTGGTCAACCCGTGGGGTCTGGCGGCATCCTCCACCGGTCCGCTGTGGGTCGCCGACAACGGCACCAGCAGCTCGACCCTCTACCAGGGCGGTACGTCGGAGATGCGCCTCATGAAGCTGCCGCTGGAGGTGAAGATTCCCGGCGGCGGCGACCCGACCGGCGTGGTCTTCAACCCCACCGGGAAGTTCACCCTCTCGACCGGGGGGAAGTCCGGACCGGCCCTCTTCATCTTCGCCGGGGAGAACGGCGACATCTCGGCCTGGAACAACTCAGGCGACCCCACGAGCGCGGTACTCGTGGCTCACACCAGGCACGCTGTGTACAAGGGACTGACGATGGTGACGGCAGGAGGCAGACAGTTCCTGCTGGCGGCGGACTTCCATCACAACCGCATCGATGTGTTCGACGAGAGCTTCCAGCGGGTTGCTGCGCCGCACGCCTTCAGGAGCAAGCACATCCCCGCAGGCTTCGCTCCCTTCGACGTCGCAAACCTCGAGGGGCGCGTCTACGTCACCTACGCCAAGCAGGACGCAGCCGGGGAGGACGACGTCCCGGGTGCCGGCAACGGCTTCATCAACGTGTTCGACCAGCGCGGTCACTTCCTCGGCTCGCTCGTGCGACGCGGCGTGCTGGACTCGCCATGGGGTCTGGCGATCGCACCGCCGGGCTTCGGTCCGTTCGGAGGGAAGCTGCTGGTCGGCAACTTCGGCGACGGCCTGATCCACGTCGTGGACCAGCGCGACGGTCACGTGGTCGCGACCCTGCTCGACCGGTCACACAAGCCGATCATGATCGAGGGCCTTTGGGGTCTCCTGCCGGGCAACGGCACCGCAGGCAACGAGTCCGACATCTGGTTCAGCGCGGGACCCGACGACGAGTCGCACGGCCTCCTTGGAGTGCTCCATCCCCGCTGACACGCTTCGAGAGCCAGCCACCGGGCGGCCCGGAAACTCCGGACCGCCCGAGCGTCTGTCGGAAGCCCACCCTCCGATGATGCCCGGAAGCCGGCGACCTCGGATGTGCGTCATCGGCGCCTCAGGCGGTAGAAGACCTCGTCGAAACGTAGTGCCCGCGCAAGGCCATCCGGGTCGGAGTCCGCAACGAGGGCGTCTGTCACCTCCCACGCGGGGAACGCTTCCTCGACGTCGGCGGGAGTGCACCCGCGCGGCAGCGGCCCCCGGTGGCCAGGCGCGAAACAGTCGAGCAGCACGGTCGCGTCATCTGATGCGACCGCACTCACCTCGCGGCCCATGGCCAGACGCTCCTCCCGGTTCAGGCCGTGGAACGTCCCGGTGTCCAGCACCAGCCGGTAGCCGGATCCGATGGGGGCAGTCCGAAGCCGCGTGACGTCACCCAGCGCGACCGTCATCGCCACACCCGCTTCGCGGATGCGCTGCCTCGCCCGCGCCAGGGCAGCGTCCACGTTGTCCACACCCGTGACCTGCCAGCCGCGTCGCGCGAGCCGCACGCCCCACACGGCGCTTCCGCAGCCGAGATCGAGTGCTCGTCCGTAGGGCGGCTCCAGACCACGCTCTTCCCGCTCGACCAACGACATCAGCCGATCGGCAAAGGGCGGGTGTCCGACGAGGTCCTCCCACGGGTGGAACCCGACCCTGTACGCCACCTCGTAGAACAGGCTCATCGGGCTCACCCCGCCGACGCCAGGTTCGACATGACGACGCTGATCGTCTCCCCGAGAGCGTCGGTGGGACTGAACTCGACGATGCGCGCGCCCGCGTGATGGATCGGCGTGTGACCGGGCGGGACGTAGTAGGCGTCGCCGGCCTGGTAGCGCTCCACGCGGTCGGCGAAACGGAACGTGATCTGACCGGAGATGACGTAGCCCCACCGTGGGAACTGGCAACGGTCATCGGGCAGGCCCCTGAAGAGCGGCGCCAGGTCAACATCGGCGGTGTGCGACTCGAAGCACACGGTGTACCCGCCCTCGAAGTTCTCGAGCCGCACCTCGAGCCCGTCCAGCGCGATGGACTCCGAGGCGGTTTCCAACGAGACGTTCGGCATGACAGCCTCCTCGATCGGTTGGGTCCCGCGATCAGCGGGATGACTCGAGGCTAGGAAGCCCATCGTGTTGTGGCATCGGCGAAGCCACCCACGACATCGACTTCGGCGGGTGGGTGGAACCGCTCAGTCAGAGCAGTTCGGCCTCGTAGGCGAGGGCCGTGGCGGCGGCGCGCGAGGACACGCCCAGCTTGGTGAGGATGTTGCTCACGTGCCGGTCGACCGTCCTCTCGCTGAGACCCAGATCCACACCGATCGACCGGTTCGTCAGGCCGCGCGCGACGAGCCGCAGCACCTGGACCTCGCGGGCGGTCAGCAGGTGCTCACCGGCTCCTCCGCGACCGTGCGCCTGACCGTCCGACATCGCGAGGTCAGGCCTTGCGCCGAGCCGCTCGAAAGTGGCCCGCGACGCCGTGAGCTCGAGCCGCGCCCCTTCGTCGTCCCCCAGCGCCTGGCGCGCCCCAGCGATGAGGACACCGGTCCTCGCCACGTCGTACACCGCCTCGAGGCCGCGGAACCCGGAGCTCGCCCTGCGCAGCGGAGCAAGGGCAGCCCGCGCGTCGCCGTCGGCCAGCAAGACCGCTCCTGTCGCTCGGTCCGACACCGCGGTCAGCATCGGCGACCCGAGTGCGCGGGCGACCTCGCACAGCTCGTCGCAGGCATCGCGTGCGGCCGTCACGTCGCCCAGAGCGAGCTCGATCTCGACGCATGCGTCCAGGAGCGGCGGGCGGCTCGCTCGATCGTCGGCCTCAGCCAGGGCGCGTTGGATCGCGCGAACCGCCGCCTGGCGCTTGCCCTGGGCCAGGCGGAGCAGGGCGAGGCCCGGTTGGGGGTCCCTGCCGTGCTCGTTTGCCTCGCGGTAGCACCGTTCCGCCTCCTCGAACTGTCCGCGCAGCCTCCTCAGCTCTCCCTGCTGGTAGATGGCGGCGCCCAACGACAGCTGGATCACCGGTGACGACAGCCGCGCCCGAGCGAGGCCGGCCTGTGCCATGGCCTCTACCCATGCACCCTTGAGCCGCAAGAACTCCGCGCGGTGGACGAGGCAGAGCCCGGCGTAGGGCACGAGGTCGGGCTGGGTGGCACACCAGCGGGTGAAGGCCGCGGTCCAGGTCTGACCCCGGCGTACGTCGAACACGTCATGACAGGCGTCGATGGCGGTGCAGTAGCTGTCACCGACGACCACGGGCGACGTCTCCCCGGACAGGACCGCGACCATCGCCTCGTCGAGGAGGCGCACACCTCCGGAGATGTCGCCGCGGAAGATGAACACACGGCCCAGTGCCAGGCGGGCGAGAGTCGACAGATCGGTGTCGCCGTTCCGTTCGGCCAGCTGCACCGAGCGATCGAGATCCACCTCGGCCTTGGGAAGATCACCGGAGAAGACGGCCAGGAGGCCGCTCAGGTACTGCAGATAGCCGTGGTCGAGCGAGTCTCCTGCGTCCCCCAGCAGTCTCTCCATCCGGGCGATCCAGCCGTCCGCGCCAGGCAGGTCACCCGAGTTGAGCAAGCGGAAGGCGAGCCAGAACGCGCACCTCACGGCACCGGCGCGCTCACCCCGTTCGACGTATAGCCGGTAGGCCCGTCGCCAGGCGTCGTCACTGGCCTCGTCCTCCCCTGTCAGGAACGACGCGACAGCCAGCCGCTCCAGGTCCGCGTCCTGCAGTGGCGACGCGTGGTCGCAGGTCGCGAGCAGATCGCAGGCCTCACGCCAGGCGCGCCGTTCGTAGCACTGGCGGCCCCCTACCAATCGTTCGTCGACCACCATCGGAGTCTCCCGGGTCTCAGGCCACCTCCACCCAAGGTAGATCCCCGGCAGCCCTGGCTCCACCGTCCTGCGGGATCACGAGGTCACTCCACGGGCTGAGTGACTGTCAACCGGTAGCGCACGGCCATCGGCTGGTCACCGTGGGCCGTGAACCACAGGTACGGCCATCGGCCACCAAAGCCTCGGTCATCATCGACCAGCTGGACGGCGGCATCGTCGACGCCGTACGGGCCACCTCGGGTGTAGTCGCCTCCTCTGATGTGTGCCCTCGTGAGGCTCACCTCCGCCCAGGTCGAGAGCAGGTAGCCGGCGCGTAGCGGCCCGGCCTGCGGGACGTAGAAGCCCAGCCGAGCGGCTGAGGCACCCCAGAGCCTGGGCTTCTTTCCTGGGGGGTGGCCGATCTGACACTGGCCGGAGAACACCTGCGCCCTCAGCGTCTCTCCGTCGGGGCCGACCGAGGGAAACGCGAGGACGGGATCGCCGGCGACGTCGAGGACCGTGAGAGTCACCCGCGCAGTCTCTCACTGCCTGGTCGGGCGGGATCTAGCCGTTCTCCCAGTTCGCGTGGTTCATCTTGCTGGGCTGGACCCTGGGTGGCTCCCCCGGCATCTTCGGGTAGTCCGGCGGGTACGGCATGTCGCCGAGCCCGGCCTCCTCGTCGCGGGCGTACATCTGGAGCAGGGGCTCGATCGAGTAGTGCACGTCGTCGATGTCTTCATGGGGGTCTCCGACCTCCGCGAACCGCTTCGGGACCGTGTGCAGGTTGAAGGATCGGGGATCGACCTCGGGCAGTTCCTCCCACGTCACGGGCGTCGAGACCGGTGCCCCGGGGATCGGACGCAGGCTGTAGGCGCTGGCGATCGTCCGGTCCCGCGAGTTCTGGTTGTAGTCGAGGAAGACGTTCTCGCCGCGCTCCTCCTTCCACCACTTCGTGGTGACCCCCGGCGTACGACGCTCCAGCTCTCGTCCGAACGCGATGGCAGCATGCCGCACGTCGGTGAAGTCCCAACGCGGCTCGATCCGCACGTAGATGTGCACGCCCCGGTTGCCGCTGGTCTTCGGAAAGCCGCGCAGACCCAGCTCCTCGAGCAGGTCCCGAGCGACACCCGCCACCCGTGCAGCGTCGGCGAACCCGGTGCCCGGCTGCGGGTCGAGGTCGAGCCGGAGCTCGTCCGGGTGGTCCACGTCGTCACGGCGTACCGGCCAGGGGTGGAAGGTCAGGGTGCCCATCTGCGCCGCCCACCCCACGACGGCGGGCTCGGTGGGGCACACCTCGTCCGCGTGGCGCCCGGAGGGGAACGTGATCGAGGCGGTCTCGACGTACGACGGAGCGCCCTTGGGAACTCGCTTCTGGTAGAACGCATCGCCGACCTCGCCGGACCGGGTGCTCAGCTTGATGCCCTCGTGGACGCCCTTGGGCCACCGCTCGAGCGTCGTGGGTCGGTGGTCGAGCGCCCGCATGATCCCCGGCGCGATCGCGAGGTAGTACTCCACCACCATCAGCTTCGTGACCTCCGCGGTCGACCCCGTCGCGGGGTAGATCACGCGGTCGGGGTTGGTGACGCGCAGGGTTCGTCCCGCTGCGTCGATCTCGGTCGCCGGGCTCGCCATGTGCCCAATCTAGGCGCGAAGCGGCCCTGCATCACGCACGACCGCGGGTTCACCGTGGCGAGGGCATCGGGCCGAAGCTCCGTCGGCAGCTCCTACCGGAGCAGGTCCTGAGGGCGTGGGCGCGACGCCGCAGCTCCCGCTCGACGTCGCGGTAGGCCTCCTCGCCTGCGACGTTGGCCAGCTGGTGAGGGTCGCGGCGGCGGTCGTAGAGCTCGGTTCCGTACACGGAGTACTCGACGTAGGTGTAGCGACGCGTCCGGACGCCGCGGTAGGACCAGCCGACACCGTCTCCCTCACCGAGCCGGGGCCCGTTCTGGATCAGCAGGTCCTGCCAGCCCGTCGCCTTGCTCCTTCGCGCGAGCGGAAGCAGGCTCCGCCCGTCCAGCGGCACCGTCGGCGATGCGTGGGCGAGCGCGACGAACGTTGGCGCGAGGTCGACCGTCGCCACGGTGTCACGACGGGTGACGCCCTTCGGCAGTCCCGGCCCCCGCATGAGGAGCGGCACCTGGAGCGCCTGCTCGTACGGCACGTCCTTGCCGGTCCAGCGATGCTCCCCCAACAGGTAACCGTTGTCGGAGGTGAAGACGACGACCGTGTTGCGCAGCTCCCCGGTCGCGCGCAGCACGCGGATGGTCCGAGCGACGGCCTCGTCGACCGACTGGAGAGCCTGGATCCGCCGGGTGAAGTTCTCGCCGATGCTCTCGCGCCTCAGCGAGGAGACCGACCGCCCGGTCAGGTACGACGGCTTGTCGGTGAGGTCCCCTTCCAGGAAGGCGGGATCCGCGTACGACGGCGGCCGCACGTCCACGAGCATCCCCGTGTGACGCTCGGCAGGCACCGGAGGTCCCCAGCACCACTCGTCACCCTCGGCCACGCAGGCTCCGTGTGGGGCGACGTGCGACTGCCACAGGAAGAAAGGGCGCCGCTGCTCGGCGAACCGCCGCACCAGCTTGGCGCTATGTGCCGCCAGGAGGTCCGACACATGGACTCGCGGATGGTGCCGGATGCGGTCGTTGTGACGCATGGAGAAGTCGTAGTACCGGTACGCCCCCAGGTCCTCGAGCAACGGGTGCCACTCGTCCCAGCCGCGTATGCGGGGGCTGGCGCTGCGGTAGCCGTTGAGGAACTTCCCGACGAAGGCGGTGCGGTATCCCGCCGATCGAAGCCACGGGCCGAGCGTGTTCCGGTAGCTGTGCATGGCGCGGTAGCCGCCGTGCTCCTGGCCCTCGTTCGTGCGCACGCCGTTGTTCTGGGCGAACTGCCCCGTGAGGATCTCGGCCCTGGCCGGGCAGCACAGCGGATGGGGCGACACCGAGTCGGTGAACGTGACACCCTCCGCGCCCAGGAGTCGCCGGGTCCGCGGCATCCAGCGCATGTCGTAGTCCGCCTCGTCGTCGGTCGTGATCAAGACGATGTTCGGACGGACCACACGCAGCGGCTGTCTCGCCACGGCTCCGGCACGGGACGGGACGTCGGAAGGTGTCGCCGTTGTGACCGGCGAGCAGCCAACGACGAGGAGCAGCAGCGTCACGACACACGTCATCAGACGCGCCATATGGAGATCCCCCGGTTTGGACGAGAACGAGCTTGGTGGAGCTCAGACTCCGACGTCGAGCCGCAACATATGTCCGAATAGCCACAATCGAGGCCATTCCTTTACCAAGCCCTCAAGGTGGTGTGGTCCTGGACCCGGACCGTGCCACCGGGGTGCGTGGCTTGGTGGCCTCTGCTCGCCACGGCAGTGAGACGACCTGTTGACGAGAAGGCTCCGAAAGTAAAGAGTGAGCGACACCTAATGTCGGATATGTCCCACCTCGGGGGAAGGACGCTCGATGCACCGCTCTGCTCGCAGACTCGCTCTGTCGTTGGTGTTCTCGGCGTCGACGCTCGCCCTGGCAGTGCCGACCGCGGTGGCACATGACAGCTACGGCTCGCCAGACGGCAACTGGCAGGGCTTCTCGTCCGCGTACGACGGCTACGGACACGACGGCTGGGACCGAGGCCGCTCCGACCGCCAGGACGACCGTCACGCCGGCGCCGGCCAGGACGCCCACGACCACGCCGACGGCGACGACCGGGACCGACGCCTGGACCAGGGCCGCGACCGCTCCGAACCGGACGGGGACAGGACCGACGGCGGCGCCGACGAGGGGGGCGACGAGAAGGCCGGCGACGGCGCCGACGGTCGGACTGGCGAGACCGAGGGCCAGGCCGACCACCGGGTCGGCGACCGGCTCGTCTCGCCACGCGAGCAACGAGCGCGGCAGCGTGCCGCGGAGCGCATCCGCCGCGCGGGCATCGAGATGGCCTTCCTGCAGGATCAGCAGATGATGCTCGCCCACCTGGAGCGGGCCGACGCCTTCCTCGTCGCCCTGGCCGAGAGAATCGGCCAGGCGGACCTCGACCCGGCGGTCAAGAACGCGCTGCTCGGGTTGATCGACGAGCGTCGAGCCACAGTCGCCGGCCTCGTCGAGCAGGTGCAGGCGGCGGAGACGGCGCAGGACCTCGACGAGATCCGGCCGGCCACCCACGACCCCGTGGGGGCCTCATAGAGCTGACCTCCGATGTACCCCGCCGTCTGGGTTGGGGTCCGTGAGTAGCGTGGGAGTCATGGGTTACCAGGTCGACAAGAGCGACGAGGAGTGGCGCGAGCAGCTCTCGCCCCAGGAGTACGCAGTCCTGCGACAGGCCGGCACCGAGCCTGCGTTCACCGGTGAGTACACCGACACCAAGACCACGGGTGTCTACCGTTGCAGGGCCTGTCAGGCCGAGTTGTTCCGCTCGGACACGAAGTTCGAGTCACACTGCGGCTGGCCGTCCTTCTTCGCGCCGCTGGCCGAGGACCGCGTCGAGTACATCGAGGACAGCTCGTTCGGCATGAAGCGCGTCGAGGTGCGCTGCGCCAACTGCGGCTCCCACCTCGGCCACGTGTTCGAGGGCGAGGGGTACGACACCCCCACAGACCAGCGCTACTGCATCAACAGCATCAGTCTCACGCTCGAGCCCTCCGAGTAGGCGCCACGACGCAGGACGCCCCGGTCTTCACGAAGACCGGGGCGTCTGACGTCGCAGAGAGCTCAGGGCAGGTCGTCGACGAGCTCGGTCGCGGTGCGGCGACGACCCGTGTAGAACGGGACCTCCTCGCGGACGTGGCGCCGCGCGTCGGAGCCGCGGAGGTGGCGCATCAGGTCGACGATCCGGTGGAGCTCGTCGGCCTCGAACGCGAGCAGCCACTCGTAGTCACCGAGCGCGAAGGAGGCGACCGTGTTGGCGCGGACGTCTGGGAAGCCGCGCGCCATCATGCCGTGCTCGGCGAGCATGCGGCGACGCTCGTCGTCCTCGAGGAGGTACCACTCGTAGGAGCGCACGAACGGGTAGACGCAGACGTACTGCCTGGGCGTCTCGTCGGCGAGGAACGCCGGGATGTGGCTCTTGTTGAACTCGGCCGGCCGGTGCAGCGCCATCTGCGACCACACCGGGTCGAGCCGGCGACCGAACGCCGTGCGGCGGAAGCGGTGGTAGGCCTGCTGCAGGTCGTCGGAGCTCTCCGCGTGCCACCAGATCATCAGCTCCGCGTCGGCGCGCAGGCCGGAGACGTCGTAGAGACCCCGGATGCGCACGTCGGACGCCTCGAGCTCCTCGAAGAGCTTCTCGACCTCGTTGGCCTCGCTGGCCCGGTCGCCGTCGCCGATCACGTCACGAAGGTGGAACACCGACCACATCGTGTAGCGGACCGTGTCGTTGAGGTCCTTGGCGACCTTACCCCGGTTGGGGCCGCGGCCGTGGTCGCTCGAGGGGCTCTGTGCGGGCTCAGTCATGGGTTCATTCTCCCCTCTCGGACAAGGCGCCGAGCACCTGGGTGACCGCGCTCTCGGCGGAGGCGATGCAGGCCGGGAGGCCCAGTCCGTCGTACGCCGCACCGCACACTGCGAGCGCACCCACCTTGGCCACCGAGAGGCGCACCTGCAGCACCCGGTCGACGTGACCCACGGCGTACTGCGGCAGGCCGCCGCCCCAGCGCTGCACGTGCCAGTCCACCGGGCGCACCGAGAGCCCGATCGCATCGCTGAGGTCTTCGAGCGCCGTCTGGACGAGCCGCTCGTCCTCGACCTGGAGCGCCTGCTCCTCGCGGTGCCGTCCGATCGAGCAGCGCATGACCAGCAGGTCCTCGCCGTTGTCGACGCCCTTGCCGGCCTCGGCCACCCAGGCCCACTTGGCGAACGAGAACGTGGCGCCCTTGACCGCCCGACGGTCGACCGGCGGCACCAGGAATCCCGAGCCGGTGGTCTCCGGGAAGTCGCGGCGCCGGAAGGCCATCGTGACGATCGCCATCGAGGCGTACTCCACCTGAGCGAGCTCGAACGCGGCGTCGGGCGCGACGTCGCTGAGCAGCCGCGCGGTGGCGGCCGCGGGGGTCGCGAGGACCACGGCGTCCGCCTGGACGATCTCGGGGTCGTGCCTGGAGCCGACCACGAGGTTGAAGCCGCCCCCCGAGCGGTGGGCCAGCTCGCGGACCGTCGCTTCGGTGCGGACCTCCACGCCGGTGTGGTCGACGATCGCCTGCGGCAGCTGCCCGAGGCCGCCCGAGAGCCCCGCGAAGACGGGTACGTCGGAGGCGGCCGGCGTGGCCACGCTCGCGGCCGCGCGCATCATCGACTTGTCGCGCTCCAAGAGCGCCACGACCTGGGGCACGGTCGCCCGGGCGGAGAGCTCACGGGCATGTCCGGCGTACACGCCGCCGAGCAGGGGCTCGACGAGCCGGTCGACGACCTCCCTGCCGAATCGCTCCTCGAGCAGCCACCCGACGCTCACGTCGCTCTCACCGATCCTGGTCGCGGGCAGGACCGCGTCGAGCGCGGCCCGCGCCAGACCCGACCTCGAGATGACCCCGCTGTCGGCGAGGGCCCGGGCGTCGACGGGAACGCCCATCAGCGTGCGCGGCATCGGCAGCAGGTCGCCACGGGTCCACAGGCCGGCCGAGATCGTCTCGGGGTGGACGAGCCGGTCGGCCAGCCCGACCTCGCGGGCCAGCGCCGTCGCCTCCGGCCTGCGGTTGAGCATCGACTCCGCGCCGACGTCGACGGTGATGCCACCCACCTCGGCGAGAGCGAGCTTGCCGCCGATCCTCTTCGCCCCCTCCAGGACGGTGACTCGCAGGTCCGGCGCGTGACGTTTCAGCGACGCGGCCGCCGCGAGCCCGCTGATGCCGCCACCCACGACGACGACATGGGGCGGCTCGACCGGGGCGGGGCGGGGGTTCACAGGTAACAGATTCGCAAACCGCCCGGCTCATCTCCAACTCGGGTGGAACCGCGGCGAGATGGTGCGCGTCACACCCTCGAGCGGACACGAGCAGCCAGCGTCGAGGAGGAGCCATGCGGACAACGAGTGAGCGTCGGGGAAGGTGGGCGGCCCTGGGCGGTGCGGTGACGGCCCTGGTGGCACTGCTGGCCGGATGCAGCGGCGGCGCCGACACCATGTCGGACAGCGGCGGCAGCGTCTCGGAGAGCGCGTCCTTGTCCGACGGGATCGACGCGCCGGACGTGGCGGCGACGGCTCCGGCCGACGGTCTGGTCGGTGGTGCAGCGGGCGACTCCGCGCGCGGGGCCGCTCCGGGGAAGCCCGGGTCGGGCGTGCTGAGCCGCCCCGTGCCCGACACGCGCGCCGTGATCCGGAAGGGCGAGGTCTCGCTCGTGACCAAGGAGATGAACCGCGCCCGCGTCGAGATCGACGACCTCCTCGGACGCCACGGCGGTTACCTCGCGAGCGAGGACACGTCGAACGACCGGGCGGGACGGCCGGAGCGGTCGGTGCTCGTCCTGCGCGTCCCGGAGCCGGCCTTCGACGAGGTGATGACCGAGCTCACCGAGATCGGCCGCACGAAGCGGGCCGACCGCCGGTCCGAGGACGTGACGGCACAGGTGATCGACGTGGACACGCGGGTCGCGACCCAGGAGGCGAGCCTCGCGCGGCTGCAGCGGTTTCTGCGGCAGGCCACCAACGTCGACGACATGATCCGGATCGAGTCCGAGATCGCCACCAGGCAGGCCGAGCTCGAGTCGCTGAAGGCTCAGCAGAAGTACCTGAGCGACAACACCTCGATGTCGACGGTCACGGTGCGGCTCCGCACCCCTGCGGCACCCCCGCCCCCGCCCGAGAAGGAGCAGACCGGATTCCTCGTGGGCCTTTCGGACGGCTGGCAGGCTCTGAAAGGCGTGCTCGTCGCCGCGGCGACGGTCGCCGGGGCGCTGCTCCCGTTCGCCGCGATGTTCGCCCTGCTCGGCGTACCGGCCTGGCTGCTGCTGCGAGCGGCGCGCCGGCGCCGCTCCGCCGCTCCCCCGGTCGCTCCCGAGGCCGGCTGACGAACGAGGCCGTTCCTTGTCCCCCGTCGCCCCGATGCGTCATCGACATCAGCAGACCCGAGGCGCACAGTCGTGGTGAGGAGTGCTCTCGGCGAGGGGGTTCATCATGACGAGACTCCGACTTCTGGCAGCAGTGCTCGTGGCGCCGGCCCTGGCCCTCGGAACCGCGGCCGCAGCAGCGACGTCGTCGCGCTCGATCCCGCTCCCGACCGACTTCCAGCCCGAAGGCATCGCCGTAGGCACGGGTTCGACCTTCTACGTGGGCTCCATCAAGGACGGAGACATCTACCGGGGCGACCTGCGCAGCGGTGAGGGCAGCGTCTTCATCGACGTCACCGGCCGGTCCGCGCTGGGGATGAAGGTGGACGAGGCGCGGGGCCGGCTCTTCGTCGCCGGAGGGCCTACGGGGCGCGCCTACGTGTACGACACCGACACTGGCCGGACGCTTGCGAAGTTCAAGCTCACACGGCCCGGGAAGACGCTCGTGAACGACGTCGTCCTCACCGGCGGAGCCGCGTACTTCACCGAGTCGCTGGCCCCTCGTATCTACAAGGTGCCGATCGCGAAGGACGGATCGTTCGGTCGGCCACGGACCATCCCCGTGACCGGGCCCGCCTCGGCCACCGGCGAGGGGTTCGGGCTGAACGGCATCGACGCGCCTCCTGGCGGCCACACACTGATCGTCGACCACAGCCAGCTCGGCGAGCTTTTCACGGTCGATCCAAGCACCGGTAGGAGCCGCCGCATCACCGTCGCAAAGGGTTCCCTGGAGCCTGGCACGCTCGACGGGATCCTCCTGGACGGCCGGAACCTCTGGGTCGTCGAGAACTTCGCCAACACCCTGGCGAAGGTGCGGCTGTCGCCGGACCTGAAGCGCGGCAAGGTGACCACGACGGTGAAGGACCCGCTGTTCCGGGTGCCGTCCACTGTGGCCGAGCACGGCTGTGAGCTCGCCCTGGTCAACACGCGCTTCGACCTCGGCCTCCCGCCGCCGTTCGGGCCGGGCGCTCCGAAGGGAACCGACTTCGACGTGGTGGTCCTGAAGAAGCCCTGAGCAGGGCGCTCCCCAGCCGGGCTCAGCGAGCCGAGTGCTCGTGCACGAACTCGGTCAGCCGGATGAGCTGGTCGGGGTCGGTCGAGGGCATCACGCCGTGGCCGAGGTTGAAGATGTGCCCGGGTGCCGCCCGTCCGGCCTCGACCACCTCCGCCGCACGCGAGAGCATCACCTCGGTCGGCGCGAAGACCAGCGACGGGTCGAGGTTGCCCTGCACGGCGCGGCCGCCGACGCGCTCGATGCCGGCCGAGAGCGGCACCCGCCAGTCCACGCCGACCACGTCGGCACCGGCCTCGCCCATCAGTCCGAGCAGCTCACCGGTGCCGACACCGAAGTGGATGCGGGGCACTCCGAGCGTCCCCGCGTGGGCGAGCACCTGGGCGGAGTACGGCATGACGTAGCGCTGGTAGTCGGCCGGGGCCATCGCACCGGCCCAGGAGTCGAATAGCTGTACGGCGGAGGCACCGGCGTCTACCTGCACCTCGAGATAGGCCGCCGAGATGCCGGCGATCTTGCGCATCAGCGCGTCCCACAGGTCGGGGGCCCCGAACATCATCGCCTTGGTCTTGGCGTGCTCCTTCGACGGCCCTCCCTCGATCAGGTAGGACGCCACGGTGAACGGCGCACCCGCGAACCCGATCAGCGGGGTCGCGCCGAGCTCGGACACCAGGGTCCGCACCGACTCGGTGATGAAGGGGACGTGGGAGGCATCGAGGTCCGGAATCGCCTCCACGTCCGCGAGCGAGCTCACCGGCTTCGCCACAACGGGCCCGACTCCCGGGACGATGTCGAGGTCGACACCGACCGCCTTCAGCGGCAGCACGATGTCGGAGAAGAAGATCGCCGCGTCCACGGCGTACCGCCGGACCGGCTGCATGGTGATCTCGACGACCAGGTCGGGCCGCATGCACGACTCGAGCATCGGGATGCCCTCGCGGAGCCTGCGGTACTCCGGAAGCGACCGGCCTGCCTGCCTCATGAACCACACCGGGGTGTGCGGGACCGCCTCGCCGCGGGCGGCGCGCAGGAGCGCGGAGTCGTGGACGGCGGGGTCGGTCTGGGAGGCGGCTGGCACCTCCCCATCCTCGCAGGTCAGGCGGCGAGTCGAACCACGGGTTCCCGGGATCCGGCTTAGCATGACCTCATGGCCGCGAGACAAGAGCCCCGCGCGGAGGCGCCCGCGACGCCCGAGGAGTTCCTCGCGGCGGTCGAGCGGATGCATGCTGCGCGGCTGCGTCCGGAGATCTTCTGCGAGGAGATGCCTGCCCCGCAGCGAATTGCTCCCTTCGCCTCGGCGCTCTCCGCGGACGTGACAGTCGACGGCGAGGACGTCGGGACGGGACGCATCGTCCTGCTGCACGACCCGGCCGGCAACGACGCCTGGGGTGGCACCTTCCGCTGCGTCGCCTACGCGCGCGCCGAGATCGACCCCGAGATGGCCAACGACGCCCTTCTCGGCGAGGTCGGCTGGTCCTGGCTGACCGAGGCTCTCGACGCGCACGGGGCGGCGTACATCGCACCCTCCGGCACGGTCACCAAGGTCTCCTCGGAGAGCTTCGGGACCATGTCCGACGAGGAGGCCACCGCCCAGCTCGAGATCCGGGCGTCGTGGACGCCGACCGGGGACATCGCCGACCACGTCGAGGCGTGGGGCGAGCTGCTGTGCACGGCATCGGGCCTTCCCCCGGTGCCTGAGGGTGTCGCGCCGCTGCCGAGCCGACGAGGACAGCGCGGCCGCAGCTGATGCCACCCGAGAAGTCCACGAGCACCGAACCGGTCGAGAAGCCCCAGGAGGGGCCCGAGACCCCGCAGGCACCGCTCCTCGAGCTTCGCGAAGGACTCCCGAAGGTCGTCGACACCGAGAGCGCGCTCGACGAGGTCATCGAGGCGGTCCGATCCGGCACCGGACCCGTTGCCGTCGACGCCGAGCGCGCGTCGGGCTACCGCTACTCCGCCCGTGCCTACCTGATCCAGCTGCGTCGTGAGGGCACGGGCTCGGCGCTGGTCGACCCGATTCCCTTCGAGGACATGGCCGCGCTCAACGAGGCGATCGGCGACGCGGAGTGGATCCTGCACGCCGCCACCCAGGACCTTCCCTGCCTCACCGAGATCGGCATGCGGCCGACCCGTCTGTTCGACACCGAGCTCGCGGGGAGGCTTCTCGGCTACCCGAGGGTCGGGCTCGCGACGCTCGTCGAGACGATCGTCGGACGCAGGATGCGCAAGGAGCACTCCGCTGTCGACTGGTCCACCCGGCCGCTGCCCGAGCCCTGGCTGGAGTACGCCGCGCTCGACGTGGAGGTTCTCATCGAGCTGCGCAACGCGCTCGAGGAGGAGCTCGAGCGCACCGGCAAGGCCGAGTGGGCACGCCAGGAGTTCGAGCACCTCGTCAACGCGGCCCCGAACTCACCGCGACAGGATCCCTGGCGGCGCACCTCAGGCATGCACCGGGCCCGGGGCCGCCGCGCCCTGGCCGCCGTACGCGAGCTGTGGGAGGCGCGTGACGCGATCGCTTCCCAGCGCGATGTGACACCGGGCCGGATCATCCCCGACTCCGCCATCGTGGAGGCGGCCAACGCGCTCCCCCGCGACCGGGCGGCCCTCCTCGCGCTGAAGGGCTTCAAGGGCCGGGGTGCCCAGCGCTACGCCAACCGGTGGGTCGAGGCGTTGCGGGCGGCACGTGCCCTGCCCGAGGAGGAGCTGCCACCCCTCGCCGCCAGGTACGACGGCCCGCCGCCGCCCCGCGCCTGGGCCGACCGTGACCCCGTGGCGGCGGCGCGACTGAGCGGTGCGCGCAGCGACCTCGCCGAGCTCGCGAAGGATCGCAACCTCCCGGTCGAGAACCTCCTCACCCCCGACTACGTGCGACGGCTCATGTGGGAGCCCCCGGACGTCGAGGAGCACGAGCTCGCCGACGCGGTGGGCGAGCGCCTGCGCGGGTTGGGCGCACGGGAGTGGCAGGTCGCCCTGACTGCGGAGATCCTGACCCAGGCGATCGTCACCGCCCCTGCCAAGGTCGCGGCGGGAGCCGACCCCGCCGAGGCAATCGGCAGCGACGAGGACAGCGCCTAGTCCTGCGGCTCGGGAGCGAGCGTCCGCTCCGAGAGGGTGTCGATCTCCTCGAGGAGCTCGTCGAGGTCGATCACGGGGGCGTAGAACATCCGGTTCAACGGCCCCTCGAGCTGGTCGTCGAGCTCCGGCCAGGCAGGGTCGTAGGGCATCGTCTGCGCCCGACGTAGGCCCTCGTTGAACACGAACGAGCTCTTCGGTTCCAGCGCCGACTGTGTGAAGACCGGGGAGTTGGCGACCTCGAGGTTGGAGGGCACGACGTACCCGGTGCTGGTGGTGATCGTGGCGCCTCTCCGGCCGGCCGCGAAGGCGACGAGGTCTGCCGCAGACTCCACGTCCTGGGTGTCCGCGGAGATGCAGTAGCCGGTCATGTCCGCGACGGTGCGCAGGCGGCCGAGGCTCGGCAACGGCATCACATCGAACCGGAGGTCGTCGGCGGCCCGCAGCCTCGGCGTGAGGGCTCGCGTGCCGAGGATCATCCCGAGCTTGCCGTGGGTGAAGCGGCTGACCGCGTCCTGCTTCGCCAGGTCCTTGGAGGTCGGCGTGACCTGCGGGTCGCGGACCAGCGCGAGCAGCTGCTCGAGCGCCTCCTTCGAGTCTCCGTCGGAGAGGGTGAGCCTGGTCGGGTCCTGCGGGTCGTCCGCGATCTCTCCTCCCGCGGACCAGACGAAGGGGGCCAGGGAGGACAGGGTCGGCTCGATGTACACACCGCTCGCCGGGCCGCGCGCAGCGTGTCGTGCCGCGGCGGTGAACATCTCCCACGTCCACCCGTCGAGCGGGTTGGGCGGCTCCTCGTCCTGCCCACCGAGCCGCTTCAGGTCGACGAGGTCCTCGTTGTAGTAGACGACGACCGGTGACACGTCATGAGGCATGCACTGGAGGGCGGCGTTCGCCGCGAAGGCGGTGAGCCCACCGCGTTGGTAGCCGTCACCGAAGTCCACGCTGCGGGCCTCGAGCAGCCCGTCGACGGGCTGGAGCCGCTCGTCCGCCACGAGACGGGCGAGGTGGTCGTGGTCCATCAAGAAGACGTCAGGAGCGTCACCACTGTCGACCGAGGCCATCAGGTCCTCGGCGTCGTCGTGCGGCTCGACCTCGACCGTGACCCCGGGGTGCTCGGCCTCGAACGTCGCGGCGAGCTCGTCGTACGCATCGAGCATCGCCTTGGGCCCGTAGACGCCGAGCGTGAGCGAGACGGGCTCCGGCGGGGTGGAGCTGGACCGGGAGCGGGTCGGCTCGGCCGAGTCGGGGGCGGTGTCGACGGAGGTGCAGCCGACGGCCAGGGCACACAGCAAGGTGCCGCACAGGAGCCCTTTCAGCCCGCGACCGACTGCCACCTGACCCTGCCTCCAGACACGCTCGATCCACCGAAACGGCAGAAACCTCTGCACACGGTACCGGCCGCTCCTGCCGGAGCCGTCGTGGGCGGTGCCCGGCGTGGCGATCGGCACAACCGTCGTCCGGAACCTAGTGTTGGCTGGCACGGCGCCCGCACCGCGCCCGACCCGAAGGACCCCCGACATGGCGCTTCACCGCACCCGGCTCACGCTCGGTCTCGGCATGTGCGTCCTCGCTCTCGCCCTCACCGGTTGTGGCGCCGGCTCCGACGCCACGTCGAGGGCCGCGGGCTCGGGCGAGACGCAGGCCGCCGGACCGAGGGCGCACAGCCCCCGCCCCCGGACCACCGCCCCGCACCCGACTGCCTCCGCCTCGGCAAGCGGCTCGTCCGTCCCGGTCGCAGCCGCGTCCGGGTCCCCCTCTGCCGAGCCGTCGCCGGTCCTGGCGAGGACGGCCACCGACCGGCTGCTGACCACCGCGGAGCTGCCCCGACTCGCCGGCCGGTCCTCGTGGGAGGAGGTCGCGAGCCCGGAGGTCGGAGGGCGACCAGCCCTTCGGGACCTGCCACAAGTTCGCGATGACCTCGATCGGCGCCATGCGTGTCGTCGTCCGGCAGTACGCCGAAGGCCGAGGTGAGGACACGATCACGGCCGGCCACCTCGTCGCGGACTTCGCCGACGACCGGACCGCGAGGCGTGCCTTCGAGGTGCTCAAGTCCTGGCGAGACCAGTGCGAGGAGGAGCTCGCGGACTACGAGCGACGCGACGTCGGGGGCTTCCAGGCCGTGACCGCGCCCGACGCCGAGGCCGGTTGGTACCTCCTGAGCTACGGGCCCACGCCCGAAGGCTCCCCTGACGAAGGCTTCTTCGACGCGCAAGGGATCACACGAGTCGGCCGGCGGGTCGCGGTGCTGGAGATCCGCGTGGTGGGCAAGGACTACGACTACCCGCGCGGCAAGGAGCCGATGGTCGACGCCGTGCGCAAGGCGTCGGCGAAGCTCGGCTGAGTCACGACGCGTCGAGCTTCGCCAGGTCCTCGTCGTCGAGCTTCAGGTCGGCCGCCGCGACGGAGTCCCGCACCGACTCGACACGGCTGGCTCCCGGGATCGGGATCACGACCGGGGACTTCGCGAGCTCCCACGCCAGCGCCACCTGCTGCGGTGAGACCTCGTGCTTCTCGGCCACCTCGGCGAAGGGCGCGAACCTGTCGCCGAGGTCCGCTGCGCTGCTCATGCCTCCGAGAGGGCTCCACGGCAGGAACGCGATGCCGAGCTCCGTGCACAGGTCGAGCTCGGCCTGCGAGCTCCGGAAGCGGGGCGAGAACTCGTTCTGCACCGCCACGAGCCCCTCGCCGAGGATCTCGTACGCGAGCCGGATCCGGTCCGGGTCCGCGTTGGAGATGCCGGCGCCCACGATCAGCCCCTCGTCGAGAAGCTCCTTGAGGCCGCCGATGGTCTCGGCATAGTCGACCTTCGGGTCCGGCCGGTGGTGCTGGTAGAGGCCGATGGCCTCCACCCGGAGCCGGCGGAGCGATCCCTCGCAGGCCTGGCGGAGGTACTCCGGGCGACCGTCGAGTCCCCACTCCTTGCCCTCGCGCGTGTGACCGCCCTTGGTCGCCACCAGCACCTCGTCGGTGCCCGAGCCGGAGGAGGACAGCGCGCGGGCGATGAGCTCCTCGTTGTGGCCGAAGGTCGCCTCGTCGACGGAGTAGGCGTCCGCGGTGTCGATCAGGGTCACGCCGGCGTCGATCGCGGCGTGGATGGTGCGGATCCCGAGATCCTCGTCGTTGTGCTCGCGGACCGACATCGGCATGCCGCCGAGGCCGATCGCGCCCACCGTCCGCTGTCCGATTCGTCGCTGTTCCATGCACCCAGCCTAGGCGGGGCTCTGGCAGCATCAACGCCGTGAGCGAACTCCCAGACCTCGTGAGCGATCTCCCCGACACCCTCGACCGCGCCTGGAAGCGCGGGCGTGTCTCGGTGAGGGCACGGCTTGCCCGGCTGAAGTCGAAGTCGTGGCACATCGGTCAGGCGGCGATCGCAGCGGCCGTGGCCTGGCTGGTGGCCAAGGACCTGCTCGGCCACCCGACGCCGTTCTTCGCCCCGATCGCCGCCGTGGTGTGTCTGGGGACCTCGTACGGCCAGCGGCTCCGGAGGGTCGCCGAGGTGACCGTGGGCGTCGCCGTCGGCGTGTTCGTCGCGGACCTGCTCGTCCTCGCGCTGGGCACAGGCTGGTGGCAGCTGGCCGTCATCGTGACCCTCGCCATGTCCACCGCCATCCTGCTCGACACCGGCGGCCTGCTCGTCACCCAGGCCGCTGTGCAGTCGATCATCGTCGCCACCCTGCTTCCCGAGCCCGGACAGGCCTGGCTGCGCTGGACCGACGCGCTCGTCGGCGGCGCAGTGGCCCTGCTCGCGGCTGCGGTCGTGCCGAGCGCACCCCTACGTCGCCCGCGCGAGAGTGCGGCGGTGGTGGTGCGCAAGATCGCCTCGCTCCTGCGCGCCGCCTCCGCGAGCGCCGAGGACGGGGACCTCGACCGGGCCCTGGAGATGCTCGCGAACGCCCGCACCACCGAGCCGTTGATCCGCGAGCTGCAGGCGGCGGCGGACGAGGGCATGTCCGTCGTCGCGTCCTCGCCGTTCCGGCACCGCCACCGCGGGCACGTACGCCGGATGGCCGAGCTCGTCGAGCCGATCGACCGGGCGATGCGCAACACCCGCGTGCTCGTGCGAAGGGTCGCGGTGGCGAGCTACCACGGCAAGCAGCTCCCCCGCGCTTATGCCGTGCTGTGCGCGGATCTCGCCGACGCCACCGACGAGATGGCAGGCGTCGCTGGAGCGCAACGAGATGGCCGAGGGCGCTCGAGGTGCACTCGTCCGCATCGGCCACGGCACCGCCGAGGTCGAACGGGTGTCGGACCTCTCGGCGGAGGTCGTCCTCGCCCAGATCCGCTCGATCATCGTCGACCTGCTGCAGATCACCGGTCTGGACGTAACGGAGGCGACCGACGCGCTGCCACCGCCGAGGTGACGGCCTCCGTCGTAGTCTGGTCGGCGATGTCCGAGACGCCTCGCTACCGCCGACCCGCCATGCCGGGGGCTGCGCACTTCCACGAGATCCCCGCCGGCGACGACCCGGCCGTGCGCGCGGAGGCCGCCGACCGCTGCGCGACCTTGCTGGTCCGCGGCGCACGTGACAGCGCGGACGAGGAGGTCGTCGCCCGCGTCGTCTCCCTGGCGGACACCGAAGGCCTCGAGACGCTCGCGGACCTCTGGGCAGGCTCGCCCGCCGACTCCCTGGCCGGCTGCCTCTGGCGCCTCTACGTCCTCCGCTCCTGGGTGTACGCCGACCCCGCTGCCGCGGCCGCCGAGTTCGACACCGGCCGACGGCACACCCCCGTGCACGAGGTCGTGGCGGGTGTGGTCGACCCGCCCGGGCCCGACGAGGTCCGCCTGCTCGTGGACCAGGTGCTGCGGGGCGTGGCGCAAGGTGACTTCGCCGACACGCTCTACCGCGCGGCCGCCTTCGCGCGAGTCGTCTCCGCCGGCCGGGCACACCGTGTGGGGGACACGACGCGCTCGACCTACGCCCACGACCTGTCCGCCGCGAAGCTGGCCACGATGGCCGACCAGCTCGAGCACGCCGCCCGGCTCGAGGTCGACGGTCTGCTGTCCTGATTCCCCCGAACAGGGGTGGGTCTTCGAGGTCCGACTTGTACAATTGAATGCGTGCCGGGCCGCGGCAGCCCCGGGTCCCAAAACAAGCCGCTGAGAGCGGCCACGCGCCGTGAGGCGCTCCCGGTCCGGCACGCACGAAGCGAAGGCCCGCTGTCCCTCGGGACGGCGGGCCTTCGTGTTGTCCGGGGTCATCCGTCGACGTGGGCGGCGATCTCCGCGGCGAGCCGCGCGTTGGCTCGCACCAGCGCGACGTTCGCGGCGAGGCTCGCACCGTGGGTCTGCTCGTGGAACCACGCCAGCAGGAACGGCGTCACGTCCTTGCCCCGCACACCCGCCTCCTCGGCGGCAGCCAGACCGGACTCCAGCGTGCGCTGGTGGAGGTCGTGGTCCATCTCTTCCTCGGCGGCGATCGGGTTCGCGACCACGATCGCCTGCCGCAGCCCGAGCCCGTCCCGCCGGGCCATCGCAGCGGCCACCTCGGCCGGCCCGTCCACCCGCCACGGCACGTGGAGCCCGGTGTCGCGGATGTAGAAGCCGGGGAAGGTGTCGGTGCGGTAGCCCACGACGTTCACCGACAGCGTCTCGAGCCGTTCCAGCGTCGCGGACACGTCCAGGATCGACTTGACCCCGGCGCACACGACGGTCACCGGCACGGACGCCAGCGCGACGAGGTCGGCGGACTCGTCCCAGGTCTCGCCGGCCCCGCGGTGCACGCCGCCGAGGCCTCCGGTGGCGAACACCCGGATCCCGGCGCGGTGGGCCAGGTAGGACGTCGAGGCGACGGTCGTCGCGCCCGTCGTACCCCTGGCCAGGACCATGCCCAGGTCACGGATGCTGGCCTTCACCACGTCCGCTCCCTCGGCGACGCGCACGAGCGCATCGTCGCCCAGGCCGACACAGACCACACCGTCGACGACCGCGATGGTCGCCGGGACCGCCCCGCCCTGCCGGACCTCGGCCTCGATGTCGCGCGCGGTCTGGGCACTGGTCTCGGTGGGCAGGCCGTGGCTGATGATCGTCGACTCCAATGCCACGACGCCCCTGCCGGATGCAATAGCGTCTGAGACCTCTTCGGAGATGCGGAGGGGAAAAGTCACCCGCGCATTGTGCCGGACGGAAGGGGCTGGAGCGGTGCTGGTCGCGTGTCTCGGCGACATCATGCTCGACGTGATCGTCGACGTCCCCGAAGGGCTCGTGCCCGACGACGACACCCCCGCGCGGATCACGTTCGCCGCCGGCGGTCAGGCCGCCAACGTCGCGGGCTGGGTCCAGGAGTACGGCGGCCGGTCGCGCCTGTTCGGCCCCCGGGCCGCGGAGGGCCCCGGACGGTACGTCGACGAGGCACTCGAGGCCGCCGGCATCGAGGTGCACGGTCCGGTCACGGGACGCGCAGGCACCGTCGTCTCGGTCGTGTCCCGGGGCTCACGGTCCCTGGCGTCCGACCCCGGCACCTCCGCGTGGATCGACGAGGTCGCGCCCGGCCCCTGGCTCGACGGGGCCGACTGGCTGTTCGTCTCGGGCTACGTCCTCTTCCGCGCGCCGCGACCGGAGGTCCTGGTGGACCTCGCGGCCTCCGCCCGCGCCGCCGGCACCAGGGTCGCGATCGACCTGTCCTCAGCGTCGCTGATCAACGCCTTCGGCCCGGCACGGTTCCGCGAGCTCTGGCAGGCGCTCCGGCCCTCCGTCGTGCTCGCGAACGAGCTGGAGTGGGCAGTGACCCACGGCCCCGGCCACGCCCCCACTGCCGCGGTCACGGGGTTCGGGGCCGGCGGCACGACGGTGCTGGTGCTCAAGCAAGGCGCCAAGGGCTGCTCCTTCGTGATCGACGGGGTGGACGACCACCGGCTCCCCGTGCCGGGTCCGGTGGTGGACGTCACCGGCGCAGGAGACGCCCTTGGAGCGGGCTTCCTCGTCGGTGGGCCGGAGCTGGCCATGGAGGTCGCTGCTCGCTGCATCGCGCAGGTGGGAGCACAGCCGCACACCACGCTGCCGGAGTCACCGTGAGCACGAGCGGCATCCGCGTCGGCGGGGTGAGCATCCCCGAGCACGAGCTGGCGTGGCGCTTCAGCCGGTCGAGCGGCCCCGGTGGACAGTCGGTGAACACCACCGACAGCCGCGTGGAGCTGCTCTTCGACCTGGCGCGATCCCCTTCGGTGCCCGAGCACCTGCGCGCCCGCGCGCTGGCCAGGCTCGCCGACCGCCTCCTGGACGGGCGCGTGAGCGTGACGGCGTCGGAGTACCGCTCACAGCACCGCAACCGGGAGGCCGCGCGGGCTCGCCTCGGCGAGCTGCTCGAGCGTGCCTTCGCTCCTCCCGCGGCCAAGCGGCGCCAGACCCGGCCGACTCGCGGCTCGAAGGAGCGCCGGCTGGCCGGCAAGCGTCGTCGCAGCGACGTCAAGTCCCTCCGGCGCCGACCGGACGCGACCTGACCGGGACGCTACAGGGCGAGGTCGGCGACGACGGCGGCGTGGTCGGAGGGCCACAGACCCGAGGCGGTCCGGTCGGCCAGGCGGTTGCCCACGACCCTGCAGCCGGTGACCTCGGCGCCCCGGACCCAGACGTAGTCGATCCGGGTCGCAAGGGCGTCCTCGCCCTTCAGGTCGGCGGCCTGACCGCTCGTGAGGCCGGGCCCCTCGTCTCCTCCGGCGACCCAGGCGTCGACGTACTCCCCCGGCATCCCCACGGCCTCGGGGGTGGCGTTGAAGTCGCCCACGAGCACCACCGCGCACCCGGGATCGCCGACCACCTCGAGCAGCTCGTCACGCTGCGCGTCGCGGACCTGCCCGTCCCACGCCTCGAGGTGGGCGTTGACGAAGCGGAACGGCCGGCCCTCCACCTCCGCGTCGACCCACCCCCAGCTGCGCGCGACGCGCAGCACTAGCTCGGGCATCGGCGTGGCGATGTCGAGGGTGTGCGTGAAGTCCCCCGTGCGCTCGCCGGTGACCCGGACACCGCTCCCCCGGCGTACCAGGATCGCGTTGTGGCCGAGCACGGACATCTCGCCGACGCCCGGGACATGCGCACCGCCCCAGAAGTTGGCGGTGCAGGCGTGGACGTCGTACTCCTCCCCCGCGCTGACCAGAGCGGCCCGGAGCTCGTCGAGGAAGTCCAGCCAGACCTCGGTGCGTGTCTCGCCGTCACCGCCAGCCACTTCCCGCGACCACCGGGCGACCTCCTGGAGACCCACGACGTCGACCTGCTCCCGGACGAGGACACGCGCGATCGCCGCTGACCTCTGGGGAAAGTCGGTGGCGCCGACCTGGTCGTGCACCTCCCGGGCGCGACGCGCGAGATCCGCCGGGTCGGTCACGCCGAAGATGACCGCCAGGTCGGCGCCGAGGTAGAGGTTGTAGGTCGCGACGGTGGCCATGGTCGAAGCAACCTACACCGGCTGCACCCGCAGCGATCAGCGCCCGCAGCGACGCCCACTAACATCGGCGCATGACTCGTCTCGGCAAGCTCATGCGCACCTTCGTCCGGCAGGCCGCCGACCCGCTCCGCACGCCCTCGGGCTCGACGGAGCCGCCGACCGACGAGACGGGGTCGGTGCAGTACGCCCCGGACCTCGACGGCGAGCCGGACCCCGGCGAGGTCGTGTGGGCCTGGGTCCCCTACGAGGACGACCCGTCGCAGGGCAAGGACCGGCCCGTGCTGGTCATCGGCCGCGACGGCGGCACGCTGCTCGCGCTGATGCTCTCGAGCCAGGACCACGACCTCGACGCCGAGGACGAGGCCCGCTACGGCCGCTACTGGATGGACATCGGCACCGGCGCCTGGGACCGCGAGGGTCGTCCCAGCGAGGTTCGGTTGGACCGGTTGCTCCGTCTGGAGGAGCAGGGAGTACGCCGCGAGGGCGCCGTCCTGGACCGGTCGATGTTCGACGCGGTGATCCGTGAGGCCCGCTCCTACCACGACCTCTGACAGGGGCGTCATGATCCTGGTCCGGCCCGCCGAGGCCGCCGACGACCCGTTGCTCGCGGCGATCGACCTGGCGACCTGGAGTCCTGCGGTCACACCCGCGCCCCGGCCCGAGCCCGGTTCGGCGTTCTCGAGGGACCCGAACCGCCTGCAGGAGGTCCTCGTCGCCGAGGTGGACGGGCTCGTGGCCGGCTACGTTGCTCTGCGCCAGGCGATCCCGCTGCCCTCGCACAGCCACGTGCTGGAGATCAACGGGCTTGCTGTCGACCCTCGCCGACAGGGCCACGGCCTCGGCCGGCGGCTGGTCGAGGAGGCGAAGCGGGAGGCCTCGCGTCGAGGGGCCAGCAAGCTGACCCTCCGCGTGCTCGAGCCCAACGCCGCGGCTCGGCGCCTCTACCAGGGGTGCGGGTTCCGCGTCGAAGGGTTGCTCGAGGGCGAGTTCGTGCTCGACGGGGTCCTGACCGACGACGTCCTGATGGCCTGCCGCCTCGACGACCACCTCGCCTAGCAGTCAGGCAGCGTCCAGGGCCTTGCGGATGCGCGTGTCCGAGACCGGGTACGCCGTCCCCAGGTGCTGCGCCCACAGGCTGACCCGCAGCTCCTCCAGCATCCAGCGCACCTTGCGCAGACCGGCGCTCGGCGGTCGACCCTCGGGCAGCGCCTCGACGCGGTGCAGGTAGGCCTCCTGGACACCGGCGATCTGGTCCATCAGGAGGCGGTCACGGCCGACCGATGACGGGAGCTTCTCGCGGCGGTGCCGCACCGCGGCGAGGTAGCGCGGGAGCTGTCGCAGCTGGGCCGCACCCACGTCCGAGACGAAGCCCCGGTAGACGAGTCGTCCGACCTGCGCCTTCATGTCCGCCAGCGCCGGCAGCATGGGCAGGTCCGCCGAACCGCTCAGAGCGCGGTCGGTCTCCCGCCACACGGTGAGGACCCGCCCGGCGTCCTGCACGACCGCGCGGCTTCTCTCCTCGAGCTCCTTGCGGACCCGGTCGGCGAGCGCGGCGAAGCCGGACTCGTCCCAGACGAGCCCGGCCGCCTCCACGACCTCGTCGACGGCTGCGGCGACGCAGTCCTCGAGCAGGTCCTGGGTCGAGGTGTAGGGGGACGCCGCCAACGTCAGCTTCTCTTCGTTGCTCAGGCCGGCGGCGATCGCCCTCGCCGGCGACGGCACCGCAAGGATGAGGAGTCGCCGGAGGCCGAGGCGCATCGAGGCTTCCTGCTCGGCCTGGGAGCCGAAGACGCGCAGGCCGACCGTCGCCGATCCCCCGGGCAGGCGCGCCTCGTCGACGAGCGCCGGGAACCCGCGCACCTCATGCCCCGCCCGCTGCTGTGTGAACGTCTGCTCGATGGTCCCGAACGTCCAGCCGGTCTGTCCGGTGACGGTCAGGCCGCTCGACTCCGCGGCCTCGGCCATAGCCCGGGCGAACTTGGGCCGGAGCGGCGCCTTGAGCGCCTCGAGGTCCTTGCCCTCGGCGACCGCCTTGCCCCGCTCGTCCACGACGCGGAACGTCGGACGGAGGTGGTCGGGCACCTTCGACCAGTCCCACGCCTCGCGAGGTACGACGACGCCGGTGGTCGACCGCAGGAACCGCTCGAGAGCGTCGAGCAGGGGCTCCTCGCCGGGAGAGACGGCGTCCAGGAACGCGCGCGCGTGGTTCGGGGCGGGCACGAAGTTCACCCGCAGCTGCTTGGGCAGCGAGCGGATCAGCGCGACCACGAGGTCCTCGCGCAGACCCGGCACCTGCCACGAGAACGCGTCGGGGCTGACCTGGTTCAGGGTTGCCACGGGTAGGTGCACGGTCACCCCGTCGGCGGCGGCCCCCGGCTCGAACTGGTAGCTGAGAGGCAGGACCAGCTCGCCCTCGCGCCACTGGTCGGGGTAGTCGCTCTCGTGGACGTCGGCCACCGAGGGGTTGACCAGCATCTCGGGGTCGAAGGTCAACAGGTCGGGCCGACGCTGCCGCTCCCGCTTCCACCAGGAGTCGAAGTGGGCGCCGGACACCACGTCCTCGCCGACCCGGGCGTCGTAGAAGTCGAACAGGGTGTGCTCGTCGACGAGGATGTCGCGACGCCGGGCGCGGTCCTCGAGCTCCTCGACCTCCTCGACGAGCGCGCGGTTCTCCCCGAAGAACCTGTGCCGGGTCTCCCACTCGCCGTACACGAGCGCGTGCCTGATGAAAAGTTCTCGTGAGGCGGAGGTGTCCACGGTGTGATAGGGCACCAGGCGGTCGGCGACGAGCGGGACGCCGTACAGCGTCACCCGTTCATAGGCCATCACGGCAGCGCGCTTCTTCGACCAGTGCGGCTCGGAGTAGCTGCGCTTGACCAGGTGCGAGCCGAGCCGCTCGGCCCACTCGGGCTTGATCGCGGCGTTGACCCTCCCCCACAACCGTGAGGTCTCCACGAGCTCGGCCGCCATCACGAACTGGGGCTGCTTCCGGAACAGCCCTGACCCGGGGAAGATCGCGAACCGGGTGTTGCGCGCACCGAGGTAGTCGCGGCGGTCGGGGTCGCGCAGGCCGATGTGCGACAGCAACCCGGCGAGCAGCGACTGGTGGATCGCGTCCGCGTCGGGGACGTCAGCCGGGTGGCCGACCGTGAGCTTCAGCTGCTTGGCGACCTGGCGCAGCTGCGCCTCGAGCTCTTGCCACTCGCGGATCCGCAGGTAGTTGAGGTACTCCCCCTTGCACATGCGCCGGAACGCACTCGAGGAGAGCGCTCGCTGCTGCTCGCGAACGTAGCGCCAGAGGTTGACCAGCGTGATGAAGTCCGAGGTCTCGTCTCGGAACCGTGCGTGCATCTGGTCGGCCTGCGCCCGGAGGTCGGCCGGCCGCTCACGCGGGTCCTGGATCGACAGGGCGGCCGCCACGACGAGCACCTCGCGCAGGCAGCCGAGCCGGTCGGCCTCCACCACCATGCGGGCCAGACGCGGGTCGATCGGGAGCACGACGAGCTTGCGGCCGAGCTTCGTGAGCCGGTGCTGCCGTCCTGTCACCGCCTCGAGTGCACCGAGCTCCTCCAGAAGCTGGACTCCCGCCTTCACGTTCCGCTGGTCCGGGGCGTCGACGAACGGGAACCGTGCGATGTCACCGAGCCCGAGCGCGGTCATCTGGAGGATCACGGAGGCGAGGTTCGTGCGGAGGATCTCGGGGTCGGTGAACTCCGGCCGGCTCTCGAAGTCCTCCTCCGAGTACAGCCGGATGCAGATGCCGGCCTCGACCCGGCCGCACCGCCCCTTGCGCTGATTCGCCGAGGCCTGGCTGATCGGCTCGATCGGCAGCCGCTGCACCTTGGTCCGGAAGGAGTATCGCGAGATGCGGGCGAAGCCGGCGTCGACGACGTACCTGATGCCGGGCACGGTGAGCGAGGTCTCCGCCACGTTGGTCGACAGCACCACGCGACGTCTCGTGTGCGGCTCGAAGACCTTGTGCTGCTCGGCGCTCGACAACCTGGCGTACAGGGGCACGACCTCGAACTCGTCGACCGCCCTGCGCGGCCTGACCTTGCCCAGGACGTCCGCGGTGTCGCGGATCTCCTGCTCACCGGGGAGGAAGACCAAGATGTCCCCGGGCCCCTCGGCGACGAGCTCCTGGACCGCGTCGACGATCGCCTCGGTCTGGTCGCGGACGACGGTCTCGCCCTCGTCGTCGTCGTAGGTCTCCTCGACGAGGGGGCGGTAGCGGACCTCGACCGGGTACGTGCGCCCGGACACCTCCACGATCGGCGCGGGCTCGCCCTTCGCGTCGGCGAAGTGCCGGGCGAACCGCTCCGGGTCGATCGTGGCGGAGGTGATGACCACCTTCAGATCGGGCCGCCTGGGCAGCAGCTGCCTGAGGTAGCCGATGATGAAGTCGATGTTGAGACTGCGCTCGTGGGCCTCGTCGATGATCAGGGTGTCGTACGCCGAGAGCATCCGGTCGTGCTGCAGCTCGTTGAGCAGGATGCCGTCGGTCATCAGCTTGACCAGGGTGTCCTCGCTCGAGCGATCGGTGAAGCGCACCTGGTAGCCGACCGCCGTGCCGAGCTCGACGTCGAGCTCCTCGGCGATGCGCTCGGCGACGCTGCGAGCCGCGATACGGCGCGGCTGGGTGTGCCCGATGAGCCCTTGCACGCCCCGGCCGAGCTCGAGGCAGATCTTCGGCAGCTGGGTCGTCTTGCCCGACCCGGTCTCGCCGGCGACGATCACGACCTGGTTGTCCCGGATCGCCGCCGCGATGTCATCGCGACGCTCCGCGACGGGAAGCTCTGCCGGATAGTGGATCGGCGGGACCAGCGCCCTGCGTGCCGCGATCTGCTCGGCGGTGAGCCGGCGCCGAGGCTGCGGTCCACGGCCGCCCCGCCGCCCGGAGTCGGACCGACGCCTCGGTGGCCGACCCTTGCGGCGGTCCTGTGGGGGACGCTGTGCGGAACCGGCCTCAGTCATGACGAGAGCAGTCTAGGTGGGCAGGGACACGCCCGGGCTGTGGCCCGAGGGGTTGAAGTCTGCTCGCGAACCTGCGCACGGTGGTGGGGACCGACGCACTCAAGCGAAAGGCACGTTCGTGCTCACTCTCACCGAGAACGCCAACCACGTCGTCAAGAGCATCGTGGAGCAGGCCGGCCAGAGCGGCGAGGCAGGACTCCGCATCAGCCAGGACGCCCCGGACAGCCCGGCCCTGCACGTGATGCCCACCGAGGCCCCGCAGCCGGGTGACCAGGTCCTCGAGGAGGAGACCGGCGCCCGGGTGTTCCTCGAGGAGACGGCCGCGGAGACCCTCGACGACAAGATCCTCGACGCCCAGATCGACGAGTCCGGCGGGGTGCAGTTCACCATCGCCGTGCAGCCGACCGGGATGTGACGAGCTCAGCGCAACGCGGACCGGGTCAGCGGCGGGTACAGCTCGTCGGCGCCCTCGACGTGGCGGTACAACGCCGCCGGGCGGCCGGGTCCGCGTTGCGCGAGGCCACCTGTGGCCTCGACGAAGCCGGCGTTGGTGACCTTGCGGTGGAAGTTGCCGGCGTCCAGCCCCACCCCCCACACCACCTCGTACACCCGCCGCAGGTCGGCGATGGTGAACTCCTCGTCCACGAACGCCGTGGCCAGCGCGGTGTACTCCAGCTTCGCCCGGGCGCGCTCGACCCCGTCGGTGAGGATCTTGTGGTGGTCGAAGGCGAGCCCGCCCTCCCCGAGCAGCGACCTCACCGGCCTCCACGCCGCGTTCGCCGCGTCCGACCCCGCGGCCGGCTGGGCCCCCTCCGGCACCACGGCGAGCCACGCGACGCTGACCACCCTGCCTCGTGGGTCACGCCCCGGGTCGCCGTAGGACCCGAGCTGCTCGAGCCTGGAGACCTCCAGGCCCAGCCCGGTCTCCTCCTCGAGCTCGCGGCGCGCGGCGTGGTACAGCCCCTCGTCCGGCTCCACGAAGCCACCCGGCAGCGCCCACCGTCCCTTGTACGGCTCACCGGCGCGTTCCACGACCAGGGCGCAGAGCGTGTCGTCCTTGATGGTCAGGACGACGACGTCGGCGGTGACGTAGAAGATCGGGTGCTCGCTCGTGTAGACCACGGCCAGAGGCTATCCGGAACCCGACAATTGCCCCGCCGGGCCCTCGGCGGCCCCGCAGGCTTTGCATAACGCTTTGGAAACTGCGATCGGCACTCCGTTTGGGACCTCGCAATCCGGGCACCATCCACCCCGAAAGAGGAGGGAAACCATGGCTACCTTGTTGTGGATCATCGCAGTGGCTCTCGTGATCTGGGGAATCGTGACCCTGGTGCGCGGGGGTGTCCTGATGGGGATCGTTCTGATCGTCGTCGGACTGCTCGTCGGCCCCGGCGGCGTGAGCATCTTCGGCGGTTGACGAGAGTTGACGCCAGCTTCATTTTCTGACAACTGAAAAACCCTTTCCAAGACGATGGCCCGGTCACCAGACCGGGCCTTCGTCGTGTGGCCGGGAGGATCAGGGACGGAGCACCGCGACGGGGCAGTACGCCCGTTCGGCGACACCACGGCTGACCGAGCCGAGCAGTGTCGTCGCGAGCAGCCTCCTCCCCCGGCTCCCCACCACGACGAGCGAGGCGTCCCGTGACGCCTCGACGAGCTGGCGCACCGGCTCGCCGCGGCGGTAGGTCTCGGTGACGACGACGTCGGGGTACTTCTCGCACAGCCCGGCCACGGTCTCGGCGACCAGTCGCTCCTCCTCCTCGCTGAGGTTCACCTTCTCGGCGTAGGTACGCAGATCCGCTACCGGGGCCGCCTTCTCCCGAAGGTCCCAGGTGGCGTGGAGCAGGGTCAGCGGCGCACCGCGCAGCGACGCCATCCGGAACCCGAACTCGACGGCCGCCGACGACACCGGAGTGCCGTCGACACCGACCACCACCGGGCGAAGGTCCTCCTCCGGTGCCTCGTCGTAGGTGCGGACCACGACGACCGGGCAGTGCGACTCGCGCGCCAAGGTGGCGCTGACCGAGCCCAGAAGAGCGCTGGCGACGGTGCCGCGGCCACGGGCTCCCACCACGACCATGTCCGCGGTCTCGGAAGCCTCGACGAGCACCCTCTCGGCGTGACCCATGGTGACGACGCTGTCGACCCCGATCGTGGGATCGCTCAGGCGGGCGTCCTGGACCGCCTCGCGGGCGATGGAACGGCCGACCGACTTCAGACCGCGCTCGTTGGCGACGATGTCCTCGAAGTCCTGCATCGCGCCAGGGACACCGCAGGCGTGTACGACGATCAGCTCCCTCCCCTCGAGGGCCGCCTCCCTCACCGCCCAGTCGAGGGCAGCCGCAGCGGGCTCCGAGCCGTCGACACCGACGACCACCGAACCGTGCACCACTGACATGTCCATGGCTCAAGGCTCCCGTCCGGGGCAGGGCCCCCATAGGGCACACCGACCAACACGTTCGGGACCTTCGGCCCCGCCTCACGTGCAATCGGGCGAAGAGCAAGGTAGAAAGACCCCATGGCAAGCACCCCCATCCGCGTCTTCCTCCTCGACGACCACGAGGTCGTGCGCCGAGGCCTGCACGATCTCCTCGAGAGCGAAGGCGACATCGAGGTGGTGGGCGAGTCCGGTTCGGTCAAGGAGGCGATCGCCCGCATCCCCGCACTACGCCCGGACGTCGCCGTCCTCGACGGCCGTCTTCCCGACGGCAGCGGCATCGACGTGTGCCGCGAGGTGCGGTCGATCGACCCGAACATCAAGGCCCTGATCCTCACCAGCTACGACGACGACGAGGCGCTCTTCGCGGCGATCCTTGCCGGCGCCGCCGGCTACGTCCTCAAGCAGATCACCGGCAGCGACCTCATCGACGGCGTGCGCCGGGTGGCCGCGGGGCAGTCGCTGCTCGACCCGACCCTGACCGCCCGCGTCCTCGAGCGCGTCCGCAAGGGTCCCGAGGTCAACGAGGAGCTCGCCGCACTCACCGAGCAGGAGCGCAAGATCCTCGCGCTGATCGCGGAGGGGCTGACCAACCGGCAGATCGGCGAGCGGCTCTTCCTCGCCGAGAAGACGGTCAAGAACTACGTGTCGAGCATCCTCGCCAAGCTCGGCCTCGAGCGCCGCACCCAGGCAGCGGTCCTGGCCGCCAAGCTCCTGCGCTGACCCTGGCGCGGCGTCGGTGACCGGCACCCCGGAGCTCGAGCGCGGGCTCGTCGTCGCGGCAGGGATCGCCGACTGCAACGACACCTCCTCGGCTCGGTCTACTCTCTGCGCCCCCAACCACTCACCGAGATCAACGACTGGCTGACTCGATACCTGACGCTGTGGGACCAGCGACTCGATGCCCTACACACCGAGATAGCACGCGGCAAGCGTGAGCGGAGGAGCACCTCATGACCACCAACACGCCTGGAAGCGTGCGCACGTTGGCCACGCTGCGTGCAGCGGATGGCAGGGGCATGGTTCGTCTTGAGGACCGCTTCGACACCGATATGGATGACCTCTGGTCAGCCCTCACCGATCCCCGCCGTCTCGCCCGCTGGCTCGGCGAGGTCGACGGCGAACTTCGCCAGGGTGGTGAGTTTCGCGCACGGTACTTCGCCAGCGGATGGGAGGGGGCCTGTCGCGTGGAGGTGTGCGAGCCCCCACGGCGGCTACTGCTCCTGACCAAATCCGAAGGCGAGCCGGACGGCGTGATCGAGGCGACGCTTACCGCCGATGGCGACCACACCATCCTCGTCATCGAGGACCGCGGCGTGCCCCTGGACGGAATCGCCGCGTACGGCGCAGGAGACCAAATCCACGTCGAGGATCTCGCGGCCTACCTCGCCGGTCGTGAACGCTGCGATGCGCGGGCGCGATGGCAGGAACTCCACCCCGCTTACCAACAACTGGCCGCCGACATCGAATAGGCCCGAAGGGGCACGACGGCGCGCGGATGCAGCAGGCACTCAGCGGGCCGAGGGCACCGCCATCACCACTCCAGGCGGAACAAGGGCCGGGCTGTGGACGACCGTCGGCTGAGGCGTCAGCCGCTGGTGGCGGTCGGGGGCGTGCGGGCCGCCTCCGGAGCCGGTGCGCCCTGCGCCGGGACGGCCGGCGCCGGCGGTGTCCGCCGCGCCGCGCGCAGCAGCCCGATGACGGCGCCGATGAGCCACAGCGCGAAGGCCACGGACGCCATGCCCCCGCTCCAGAAGCCGGACAGGCAGACCACGGCGACGGCGTAGGACACCCAGACGGCCCACGTCGGCAGAGCACGCGCCTGCTGGGCGATCCGCGTCGTCGCAGCGACCATCGCCGCGCCACCGGTCAGCCCGGTGAGCCCGACGAGGGCTCCCGCCGTCCCGAGCACGCGGGCGGTGTCCGGGTCGGGGGTGAACTCGTCCGACAATGCCGTGACCGCGCTCGACACGTCGAGCGACGCTCCTGTGATCACCAGCCCCCCGAGCAGCGCCGCCGCCGGCACGATCGCGTGCGCGAGCGGGTCGCCGCCGGGCAGTCCGTCCAGCACCCGCCGCAGCCCGACGGCGAACCACAACAGCAGCCCCGTCCCCACGGCGAGCACCGGCAGCCCGATGCCGGCCGCGGTCTGCTTCGCGCCGTCGTCGAGCCTCTCGAGGATGGCGGCGTCCGACACGCCTGGAGCGTCGACGCCTGCCAACGAGCACAGCGCCACCCCGACGACGAGCAGCACGACCGAAGCGGCGCCCGCCCATCCCGCTCGCTGAAGAACTCGTGACTCGTCCATGCCGCCTCCCACGGTCGCATCCGGCCCGCGGCGCGAAGTAGGGCCAATCCGAGCGTGCACCCCTGCCGGGCCGCCAGCAAGGGGCCGCGGCGGACCTTAGTGCGCCCGTCAGGTGAGAGGAGGCGGCGTGCGTGCCGTGACGGCCGTGGCCGTGCGCCGAGGCACCCTGCAGCCTTCTATGCTCCGGGCATGAGCGCGGATAGCGAGGCGAGCAGACGGCTTCGTCAAGCCTATGAGGAGGCTTGGGCGGCGCGATCGGACTCGGGCGACAGTGATGAGGTGCTCCGGGCCCGGCTGCGTGCCCACCAGCTGTCTGACGTCCTGGACGAGACCACTCCCATCCATGGCTTCATCTTCGATCTCTGGCGACGCGACGTGCCACCCCAGCGTGTCAGCCGGGAAGTGTGGAAGGCGACAGGGCGCGTCGCGCTCCACCTCGTCGGCACCGGCCGGTCACTCCGCCAGACGTTCCGTCCCGCAGGGAGCGACGAAGAGGAGGCGATGGACCAGCGAGCCGATCTGGAGGAGATGCCCGAGGACAAGGAGGGTGTGCTCGACAACTACGACCATCCGGCGTCAGCCTCGCTGACCTTCGAACCCGCAGAAGGTGCCGAGCCTCTGTTGGCGCGCTACGCCGACCTCAACGGCCGGCGCGGCACGTGGCACCAACCTTCCGTGTGGTTCGACATGCAACCGGACCAGCCACGCGCGTCTGTGCTCCTCGGCAGCACGGTCATTGGGGAAGCCGCCGTACCCGTCGAGATCTGGAGAGCGATGCGCGACCTCGCGAGCGAGGACCTGTACGCCGACGGGTTCCTCGACTTCCGGATCCGGAATGACCTGCTGGAGACCGGCACGTTGGTTTGCTACTACCCCGCTGACTGAACCGTTGCTCCGTCCCAGCTGAGACGCCGTTCTCGCGTCGCGGACTCACCGTTCGTATCTGGCGACCAGAACGAGATCCACTGACATCAGCGCGGAGTGTGTAAGCCGGATCATGCCGATGAACGGGCACGTTCATTCAGCGGCTCGGGTCGCCCGGACGAACAGAAACACGGGCTTGGTCGCGAGCACATTCATCTCGGTGACCCCGAGCGGGTCACCAACCCATGTCACGCGAGACCGCGATCCGCGTGGCGATGGCTGGGGCGCGCCTCTATGGTGGACCGATGGCGTCGGTCAAGCAGATCCAAGTCACCTTCGACTGCGCAGAACCTGAGCGCGTCGCTCGTTTCTGGTGCGAGGTGTTGGGGTACGTCGTACCGCCGCCACCAGAGGGGTTTGCTACTTGGGACGATTTCGACCGCGCGCTGCCGGCTGAGCATCAGGGTTCAAGGTTCGCATGCATTGATCCCTCAGGTGTGGGCCCGCGACTGTTCTTCCAGCGCGTTCCCGAGGGCAAGGTCGTCAAGAATCGGCTGCATCTTGACGTGCGGGTCGGCACCGGGCTCGTGGGCGAAGAGCGCCTGGCCGCACTTGAGGCCGAATGCGCACGACTGGTCGCGCTCGGCGCGGTACGCGTGCGACTACTGCTTGCCGATGGCGGCGACGAGTCGTGCCTCGTGATGCAGGACATCGAGGGCAACGAGTTCTGTCTCGACTGAGTGGCCGCGACGCTGCGGCCGTCCGCTCATCCGCGACATCGAAAACGTGAAACTGCCGATGAGCGCGCGACGGCTGGGCCGGGACGTCATACGAACCGGGACCCACAGCGCTCGATTCGTGTGGCGTTGTGATGCTCGCTCAGCCACTGTCTGCCCGTCCCCAGGCCGCGCGTCACCCCCGCGGTCAGCACCGGACGCGGCAGGATAGTGGCATGTCCAGTCGCATAGCGGCCATCGCGGTCGACGCCGTTCAACCACGTGTGGTCGCCGACTTCTGGTGCAGCGTCCTCGGCTGGCAGGTGGTCGAGGAAGATGACGGCGTCATCAGCATCGCCCCGGCGGATGGATCCTGGCCCACGATCGACGTGGCCCCCGTGCCAGAGAACAAGACGGTCAAGAACCGACTACATCTTGATCTTCGCGCCGACGGCATCCCGACAGGCGATGAGATCGAACGGCTCCTTGACCTGGGCGCACGCCGCGCGGACGTGGGGCAAGGAGCCGACGCCACATGGGTGGTTCTCTCCGATCCCGAAGGCAACGAATTCTGCTTGCTCTCTCGTAACGTCCAAGAGGCCCGTTCTGACGAGTGAGGGAGGGAGTTGCGTCGCGCACTCGTCTGCCGCGATGCGTGGTTCCGCGCTTGCCCGGCGCGTTGAACACAGGTTCCAACAATGCCGTCTGCTCGTCGGTCAGCTCACTGGAGTACACAAGCCTCGCACGCTGCCGGCCCAACTCACCGCCACTGGCGGCTGCTGAACACGGGCAGGTAGTCCGTTTTCGTGCTGGGACCTTGGACCCCTGAGGTCAGTCCCCTCGGCACTCTTGCGGCGACTGGTCTGGTCCGATTCTTGAATCGTCAGGAAAGACCACACGAGAACTCAACAAACCGCAAGGAAGGAACTCGAGATGGCCACCATGCATCACACTCCTGTACCCGCCGTCGAGGACGTCGTCTTCGAACCCGAGGTGGTCCGCTCCTCGGCTGCCCGCAAGGCGCTCGCCGTTCTCCGGATCGGCTTCGGACTGACGTTCCTCTGGGCGTTCTTCGACAAGCTGCTCGCACTCGGCTTCCACACCGGCGCGATCACCAACCCGGACACCGGCGCCCGCGAAGGCATCGACTTCTTCGCCAAGGACGCAGCTTGGCTCAACGGCGGAAGCCCGACCGAGGGCTTCTTGAAGTTCGGCGTTCCGGCTGACAACCCGTTCCACGACTTCTTCGGCTCCTTCGCCGGCGCCGCCTGGGCCGACTGGCTGTTCATGATCGGTCTGCTCGGCATCGGCACCGCCCTCACCCTCGGCTTCGGGATGCGCATCGCGGCCGCGACAGGCGCCCTGCTCTACGGCCTGATGTGGCTCGCCAGTATCCCGCTGGAGAACAACCCGGTCATCGACGACCACGTGCTCGGCGCGATCACCGTCATCGTGCTCGCCCTGACCCTGGCCGGCGACACCTGGGGCGTCGGGAAGGCCTGGGCGAAGAGCCACCTGGTCCGCGAGTACCCGGTCCTCCGGTGACCACAGGAAACGACCTCAGATGACCATCGAGGCCAAAGCGGCGACGACCGGCGAGTGGGCCGCCACCCACAAGCCGATCGTCGTCGCCGTTGACGGTTCCGAGAGAAACCGAAGCGCCGTTGCCTGGGCAGCTCACGAGGCCGCGGCGCTCGGTTGCGAGATGACGTTGGTCAACGCACTCCCCGACTACGTCATCCCCACGCCCCACTTCTCCGTGCACACGCAGGACCAGGAGGTCCTCGACATGCTCGCCGACGTGCGCGCCGAGATGCGAGACACCGTCGCCGAGAAGTCGGTGAGCACCGTCGCCGTCGCCGGTGACGCCGTCGACGTCATGCTCGACCAGGCGTCGTCCGCGGCGCTGGTCGTGGTCGGCAAACGCGGGCTCGGGGGCTTCGCGCGGGCGATCGTGGGATCGACCTCGATCGCGCTCGCCGGCCGCTCCCCCGTTCCTGTGACGATCGTTCCCAGCGAGTGGGACCAGGCCCAGCACACAGGTCGGCCGGTCGTCCTCGGCATCGACCTCGACAAGATCGACGACCAGCCGATCGAGCTCGCGTTCCGCAGAGCCAAGCGGCTCGGCGTACCGCTTGTCGCCGTGCACGGGTGGGAGACCCCGGCGGTGTACTCCTGGGACGCCGCAACGGTCGCCGGTGTGGTGACCGAGCGCGAGCAGGAGGCGTCGGCCCGGCTCGACGAGCTCCTCGGCAGCTGGCAGGACCGGTACCCCGACGTGGTCGTGCGCCCCATGCGCGTCCACAAGCACCCGGCGGCCGCCGTCCTCGAGGCGGCGGAGGACGCCCAGGTGGTCGTGCTCGGGAGGCACCCAGCCGGGATGTTCGGCGGGTTCGCCTTCGGCTCGGTGGCCCGGGCGGTGCTGCACTACGCCGAGTGCCCCGTGGTCGTCGTGCCCTCGGACGGCGGCGAGCACAAGAAGTAGCCGGTCACTGACCCCGCAAAGGGACCGTCCACTCCAGGACGGTCCCGTGGGGCTCCTCCGGGACCAGGCGCAGCGAGCCGCCGTGGTCCGAGGCACGCCGCCGGGCGTTGCGAAGGCCACTCTCGTTGCGGTCCGCGGGAAGGCCCCGCCCGTTGTCCGCCACCCTGAGCACGACCTCGTCGGAGCGTGCCTCGACCTCGACGACGGCGGCATCGGCCTCCGAGTGCCTCGCCACGTTCGACAGCGCCTCGCGGAGCACCGCGAGGAGCTGCTCCGCGATCTGCTTCGGCACCGCCGTGTCGAGCGGCCCCGAGGTGCGGACCATGGGCATGAAGCCGAGCACGGGGACGTACTCCTTCACGAGCCCGCGCACGTCCGCCCGCAGGGACAGCTCGTGGCCGTGCTGCAGCTCGAAGATCGTGGACCTGATGTCGCGGATGGTGACGTCGAGGTCGGCCACGGCGCCGTCGATACGCTCCTTGACCTCCTCGCTCAGCGCCATGCGCCGGGCGCCCTGCAGCGCCAGGCCGGTCGCGAAGAGCCGCTGGATCACCAGGTCGTGCAGGTCCCGTGCGATCCGGTCGCGGTCGGAGACCAGCATCAGCTCCTGCCGGTCCGAGATGGCCTGGGCCCGGTCCAGCGCCAAGGATGCCTGGTCGGCGAACGAGGCGAGCAGCTCGGCCTCGTCGCTCTCGAGCGAGCCGCGTCCGGCGTCGAGCACGACGAGCAGGACCCCGTCCGGCGCGAGGTGGGCTCGCAGCGGCACGAGTACGACGGTCCGCTCGGCGCCCTGGGGGATGACCACCACCGTGGCCTCCTCCTCGGCGCCGGCGATGTGGGCCTCGAGCGAGTCCACCAGCGGGGTGAGGTCCTCGATGCGACGACCGTCCCAGGCAGCCACCTCGTGGGTGTCGTCCACCGCCCGCCGTACGACGGCCACCGCGGAGGCGCCCGAGACCCGGCGTGCCCCGATCGCGATCTGGCGCAGCGCGTCGTCGAGCCGCACGGGCGGTTGGAGCGCCTCGTTGATCTGGGCCGTGGCCTCGAGCCACTGACGTCGACGCTCGCTCTGCGCGTAGTCGCGGGCGTTCTCGATGACGAAGCCGGCCGCCGAGGCGAGGGCCTCGACCAGCTTCTCGTCCTGGTCGGTGAAGTCTCCCCCGCCGAGCTTCTCGGTGAGGTACAGGTTGCCGAAGACGCGCCCCCGGATGCGCACCGGGACGCCGAGGAAGCTGTCCATCGGCGGGTGGTTCGGCGGGAAGCCGTAGGACTTCGGGTGGTCCTTGAGGTGGGAGAGCCGGATCGGCTCAGGGTGGTCGATCAGCAGGCCCAGGATCCCGTGGCCGCGCGGAAGGTTGCCGATGGCGGTGTGCTCGGCCTCGGTCACCCCGTGGGTGACGAAGTCGACCAGGCCTCCGCCGTGACCGATGACACCCAGGGCGCCGTACTGCGCACCGGTGATCTGGCAGGCCGAGACCACGATCCGGTTGAGGACACTGTGCATGTCCAGGTCGGACGAGATTGCCACGACTGCGTCGAGAAGCGCCCGCGCGTTGTCGGGAAGCTCGAGGCCGTCGTGGTCTTGTGCTTGCGTCAGGGCCTGGTCCGTCATGCGACCCAGCCTAGGGTCACAGCACGCGGCGTACCGGCATCATGCCCGCGGGGGCCCAGTCCGAGCCGATCCGCCGGCCGGTCAGGTCCCGCCATGTCAGGCGGATGTAGAGGTGGCGACGCCCGCCGGCCCACGGTGTGGGGTCCCAGTTGGTGCGGATGTCGTTCAGCTCGTCGGGCTCCTCGACCAAGGTCGCCCGCCCGATCGCCACGACGCTCCATCCCTGATGCTTGTCGTAGTCGATGTGGTCGATCTCGAAGGCGAGATCGGTGTTCCAGCCATAGGTCCCGAGCTCGCTGTAGGGCGTCGTTCGGAAGATGATCGAGTCGTCGTACATCGCGTAGTTGATCGGCACGATGCGTGGACCCATGGGAGTGGACAGCGCGACGCGCCCGATGACACCCCCGTGCAGCAGCTCCAGGCACTCGTCAACCGTGAGCTCCACCGGCTCCTTCATCGAAGTCCTCCTCAGTTCCTTGCGGCGGACAGACGCCGCAGACCGCTCTTCCCCTGTCCATCATGAGGTGCTCCGTGCGAGGCAGCACGGGCCGAAGGTCCCGCAGGCTTCGTCCGTTACGCCCTGCTGCAGCCTGCGCCGCGCTGCGACGCTGAACCAAGGACAAATTGGATGTGCCGCCCGTAGCACGATCGGTACGAGGGCGAGGAGACACGGACATGCTGAGCAGGGAAAGGATCGTGGTCGGTGGCGACACGACTCCCTCCGCGACCGCCGCACTGCGCTGGGCGGTCGAAGAGGCGGCGCGCCACGATCACACCTCCGTGCTGGTTGTGCACGCCTTCGACGTCGAGGGGCGGGCCGACCTGGCACTCGAACGTGACCTGGACCGGTGCCGTCGCGACGCGAGGTACCGGACACAGTCGTGGGTGGTCGAAGTTCTCAGCGACTCCGAGGTCGAGGTGCCGGTGATGGTGCAGACCCCCGACGCCTCGGTCGAGGACGCACTCGTCGCGGCCGCGGCCAACGCGTCGATGGTCGTGATCGGCGAGCCGCAGAACGGGCGCCGCCGCGACCTTGCTGCGAGGCTTTCCGAGCGCTGCCCGTGTCCCGTCGTCACGGTCGGCGTGGGCCAGGCGCCGGCACTCGCGGGCTGAGCGCCATGTCGCTCCAACGCCCGCCCGTCGAGAGCCACGACGTCGACCTCCACCAGTTCTTCAGCCAGGGCCCGCGAGCACTTCGTCGGCGCTGGGTCGTCGCGACCACCGTCGGCGAGACGGTCGGGTTCGCCTTCCCCGCGCTCGGGGCCGCCCTGGCCTGGGACCTGCACTGGGCCTTGAGCCTGCCTCTGATGCTCCTCGCCGGCGTGCTGGAGGGCCTGACGCTCGGCGCCGCCCAGTCGATCGTGCTCGGGCGCGAGTTCCTCGGGTTCGCCCGCCAGTCCTGGACTGCGGCCACCGCCGTCGGCGCAGGCGTGGCCTGGTTCCTGGCCATGCTGGCCGTCACCACCTCCTCGAGCTGGACCGGGTGGGCACCCCTGCTCTCGGTCCCGCTCGGGGTCCTCGTCGGCCTCGCTCTGCTGGCCTCCATCGGGCTCGCACAGTGGACAGTGCTGCGCCACCACGTGGCTCGGGCCCGTACGTGGGTCCCCGTCAACGGCGTCGCGTGGGCAGCCGGGCTCGGGATCTTCATGGGCGTCAGCACACCGCTTTGGCAGGAGGGGCAACCCACCTGGCTGGTCATCGCGATCGGCGTCCTGGGCGGGCTCGCCATGGCCCTCACCGTGGCTGTGGTGACCGGCTTCTGGCTGGCGAGGCTGGTGTCTCCCCACGGGCGCAGGCCGACCGCGTCCACCCCCGTCGGCGCTCCGGCACAGGACTGGCAGGTGCTCGGGGAGCCCACGGACGGGTTCCGGGTCTTCGACCCCGCACTCCTCGAGGGGCTCCCCGAGCCGGTCCAGCGCTGGATGCGGCACGTCGTCGCGCCGGGTGCCGCCCTCCTGACCGGTGTCGAGGCTGAGTGGAGCGGCCACCTGCGACTGGGTCGCTCCTGGCGGAAGTTCTGCTCACGGGAGCGCTCGACGCTCGACGGCGGCTTCGTCTGGGCCGCCCGCACCCGCCTCGCCGGGCTGTCGGTCACGGGGTTCGACCGCTTCACCCGCGAGGAGGCCCAGATGCGCTGGCGCCTGCTGCGCCGCCTCAGGATGGTTTCCGCGACCGGCGAGGAGCTCCGCCGCAGCGCAGCAGGCCGTCATGCCACGGAGATGCTCATGGCAGTCCCCGCCGTCGCACTCGACCCCTTGGTCACCTGGGAGCCGCTCGACGGGCAGCGCGCGACGGCACACCTCGTCGTGGGCGGTGAGGACCAGGCGGTCACCGTCACGGTCGACCTGCTCGGTCGCCTGCGCCAGGTCGAGATGGACCGGTGGGGAGCTCCGCCCGGGACGTCGTACGGCCGTCACCGCTTCGGCGCGATCCTCGGCGAGGAGCGCCGCTTCGACGGCTACCTCGTCCCCACCGAGGTCGTCGCCGGCTGGCACATCGGCAGCGAGCGTTGGGACGAGGGGACCTTCCTCCGCTTCCGCGTCGTGCGGTGCTCCTTCCACTGACCGCCTCCGGGTCGGGCTGACTGCGTGAGGATGGGGGCATGGTCCGGGTCGAGCACGGCAGTGTCGAGCAGTTCTTCGCGGGTGCGCCGCTCGGCCATCAGGTGTACGGCGAGGTCGCGGCGATCGTCGACGGGATCGGCCCGGCGACGGTCCAGGTCACCAAGAGCCAGGTCGCCTTCCGGCGCCGTACCGGATTCTGCTGGGTGTGGCTGCCCGGGAGGTACCTTTCCCACCCGGGCGCCGAAGTGGTCGTCTCTCTCGCTCTGGGACGAGAGGACGCGAGCTCCCGCTGGAAGGAAGTGGTGCAGGTCGCCGGGCACTGGATGCACCATCTCGAGGTGCACGACGTCGCCGACCTGGACGCCGATGTGGCCGGCCTGCTCGCCGAGGCCTACGCGTCGGCGGCCTGAGGGTCGCTCGCGGCCGTGGCCTGGAGCACTGCCGGCAAGGCTGCGGCGAGCAACCGGAGTAGCTCCTCCTTGGGCACCTGTCGCTCCTGCACCCAGGTGATCACGGCCTCCTCGACCATGGCCGCCCAGCCGTCGGTGAGCAGCCGGGTCGCGGGCGAGTCGCTCAGCCCGAGCTCGCCGATGCTGTCGAAGATCCGGCCTGTGATCGCACCACGTGCGTCTTCGTAGATCTCGCGCAGGAACCGGTCACCGCTCGCGGCGCCGCGCACAAGGGAGGTGAACGGCTCGAAGTTCGCCTCGACGTAGTCGATGTAGGCGGCCAGGCCGGCGGTCAGCCGCGTGAGCGGGTCGAGCGACGGGTCCGGGGTGGTCAGCGCGAGCATCTCGTCGGTCGCTCGACGGACGACGGCCCGGTGGAACTCCTGCTTGTTGCGGAAGTAGTGGTAGAGCAGCCCTCGTGAGATCCCGGCCTCCTCGGCAAGGAGGTCGATGGAGAGCTCGTCGAGCGACCGGGTGGTGAGCAGCTCGATGCCGAGGTCGAGCAGCTGCTCACGACGGTCGTCCGGGCTCAGCCGGACTCGGGGTTGGCTCATGCCCGCGACTCTACTGAATTTGTGTCAACAACACTATTGACTCCCGTTCAATACCGTCGGTATGGTCCTCGACCATGGACACCACCACCGCTGCCCCAGACCACACGGCAGCCCTCCCGAGCCACACCAGGGTGCTGGTGATCGGAGCCGGCTTCGGCGGCCTCGGACTCGCGATCAAGCTCGCCGAGCAGGGTGAGCAGGACTTCCTCGTCATCGAGCGCGGCCCGGACGTCGGCGGCACCTGGCGGGACAACACCTACCCCGGGGCGGCCTGCGACGTCCCGTCGCAGCTGTACTCCTTCTCCTTCGCGCTGAACCCCGACTGGTCCCGGTCCTTCTCACCGCAGCCGGAGATCCAGGCCTACCTGAAGCGCGTGGCAGCGGAGTCCTCGGTCCTCGACCGGTTCCGCTTCGACACCACCGTCGAGGACGCCGCGTGGGACGAGGAGGCACAGGCCTGGCGGGTCACCACCTCCGCCGGCACGGTCACCGCGAACCTGCTGGTGTCGGCGGCCGGAGCGCTGTCGGACCCCAAGATGCCCGACATCGAAGGGATCGAGACCTTCCAGGGCGAGGTGTTCCACTCGGCCCGCTGGAACCACGACTACGACCTGACCGGCAAGCGCGTCGCCGTGATCGGCACGGGCGCCTCGGCGATCCAGATCGTCCCGGAGATCGCCCAGAAGGCGGCCCGCCTCGACGTCTACCAGCGCACGGCGCCCTGGGTGATGCCTCGTCGCGACCGCGCCTACACCGGGATCGAACGCTTCGTCTTCCGTCGCCTCCCGGGGGTGCAGCGCCTCTACCGCACGGCGATCTACTGGGGTCGCGAGACGTTCGTGCCGGGCTTCACGGTGAGTCCCAAGCTCGCCGCGCCGGCCAAGAAGCTCTCGCTGGCCAACATCGAGAAGGGGATCTCGGACCCCGCCCTGCGGGAGAAGGTCACCCCGACCTTCGAGATCGGCTGCAAGCGGATCCTGATCTCCAACGACTGGTATCCCGCGCTCGACCGGGAGAACGTCGAGCTGGTCACCGACGGGATCGAGAAGGTGACCGGCAGCGCGATCGTCACACGTGAGGGTGTCGAGCGAGAGGTCGACGCGCTCGTCGTGGCGACCGGCTTCCACACCACCGACCTGCCGATCGCCGAGCACGTCACGGGCCGCGACGGCGAGACGCTCGCCCAGGTGTGGGGACGCGAAGGCATGTCGTCCTACAAGGGCGCGACCGTGCACGGCTTCCCGAACCTGTTCTTCATCGTCGGCCCGAACACCGGCCTCGGCCACTCGAGCATGGTCTTCATGATCGAGTCCCAGATCGCCTACGTGCTCGACGCCTTGCGCACCATGGACGCCGGGGGCATCACGGCGGTCGAGCCCAAGCCTCGGGCGCAGGAGCAGTGGAACCGCGAGATCCAGCGCCGGATGAAGAAGACGGTGTGGAACACCGGCGGCTGCTCGAGCTGGTACCTCGACCAGCACGGCCGCAACGTCACGCTCTGGCCGCGGACCACGTTCGCGTTCCGCCGGCTCACCCGCAGGTTCGACGTCGAGCAGTACGACGTCCGCCAGACCGCAGCAGCAACCGGATCGACGACCACGAGGATGGGACAGACCGCATGAGGACGTTCGACGGCAAGGTGGCCGTGATCACCGGAGCAGGCTCGGGCATCGGCCGCGCGCTCGCGAAGAACCTGGCCGCCCGTGGCGCGGTGCTCGCGCTCTCAGACAAGGACGAGGTGGGTCTCCTCGAGACCGCCGAGGCATGCAGCGCCGGCCACGCCCGAGAGGTGCAGACCGAGAAGCTGGACGTGAGCGACCGCGCGGCGATGGCCGCCTACGCCGCGTCGGTGGCCGCGGACCTGGGCAAGGTCAACGTCGTCTTCAACAACGCCGGCGTCGCGCTGCACGGTGACTTCGAGGAGATGTCCTACGACGAGTTCGAGTGGGTCATGAACGTCAACTTCTGGGGCGTGGTGAACGGCTCCAAGGAGTTCCTCCCCCATCTGGTGCGGAGCGGCGACGGCCACCTGGTCAACATCTCCAGCCTCTTCGGGCTGATGGGCATGCCCGGCCAGACCGCCTACAACGCCTCCAAGTTCGGCGTTCGCGGGTTCACCGAGGCGCTGCGCACGGAGATGCTGATCGCGCGGCACCCGGTCCAGGTCTCGTGCGTCCACCCCGGCGGCATCAAGACCGCGATCGCCCGCAACGCCCGCACGACCCGGAGCCACGACCAGCAGACCGTCGCGCAGTTCTTCGACAGGAAGCTGGCGAAGACCACCGCCGACAGGGCGGCCGAGATCATCGTCGACGGCGTGCTCAGGAACAAGCCGCGCATCGTCGTGGGCAACGACGCCAAGTTCCTCGACGGCTACGTCCGGCTCGTCGGCGCCGGCTACCAGAGCACGGTGGCGCGGATCGCCTCGAAGGTGATGCCCGCTCGCAAGGACTGAGGAGACGCGGGCCACAGACGCCACGCGATGAGCCACACGGGCGCTTAACGGTCGCCCCCGGGGGTACTCGTCTGGCATGACGAAGCACGCCAGCACGCTAGAGCGCGAGTTCCCCGGGGCCACCGCGGACGAGCCCAGGCAGATCCCGGCGAAGGGCTGGTTCCAGGTCACGAAGCGGGCCTGGGCGGAGTCGAAGGTCGACCAGGTCCCCCTGCTCGCGGCGGGGGTCGCCTTCTACTCGTTCCTCTCCCTCTTCCCCGCCATGATCGCCGCGGTGACGATCTACGGGCTCGTCGCAGATCCCGCGACGGTGGCCCGCCAGACCCAGGCGATCTCCGACGCTCTCCCGGCGGACGCGGCCTCCATCATCACCAAGCAGATGGAGGCGATCACCTCACAGCCGCAGCAGTCGCTCGGCCTCGGCCTGATCATCGCACTGGCCCTTGCCTTGTGGAGCGCCTCCGGCGGAGTCGGCAACATCGTGAGTGCCATCAACGTCGCCTACGACGAGGAGGAGACCCGCGGCTTCGTCAAGCGCAAGCTTCTCTCGCTCGGCTTCACCCTGGGCGCCATCGTCTTCGTCGTCCTGGCGGTCACGCTGATCGCGGTCACACCCGTGCTGCTCGACTCCGTCTTCCCGAGCGGAGCCATCCACTGGCTGCTGCAGATCGGCCGATGGGTCGGCGTCGTGCTCGCCGTGATGGTGGCGCTGGCCGTCCTCTACCGCTACGCCCCGGACCGCGACAGCCCGCGGTTCTCCTGGGTGTCCGTCGGCGCGGCCGTCGCGACGGTGATCTGGGTGCTCGCCTCGGTGGGATTCTCCTTGTACGTCGACAACTTCGGCAGCTACAGCAAGACCTACGGCGCCCTGGCCGGTGTGGCCGTGCTGATGCTGTGGCTGTGGCTGACCGCCTTCATCGTCCTCCTCGGCGCGGAGATCAACGCCGAGGCGGAGCAGCAGACCGTCAAGGACACGACAGTCGGCCCGCCCCAGCCGCTCGGTGAGCGCAACGCGGTCAAGGCGGACAACCTCCCGAACGAGGTGTCGACGGAGAAGAAGCAGGGCTGACCGGGCCCCGACAGACGACGAGCGCCGCCCTCCTCCCAGGGGCGGCGCTCGTAGGTCGTCGGCGGGAACATCCCCGGCGGCGCGCAGGGTGAAACCTGGTCTGCACCGGAGGTTCCCGGGACGTTCTCCCCCAGATGGCGCGATGATGAGCCGATGAGCAGCGACGTCATCGCCCGGCGGGTTGTCGTGCACGGTCGTGTGCAGGGGGTCTTCTTCCGAGACTCCTGCCGTCAGGAGGCCGAGCGCTCCCGTGTCGCGGGCTGGGTCCGCAACGAGCCGGACGGCACGGTGGGCGCGATGTTCGAGGGGCCGACCCAGGCCGTCGACGCGATGGTGAGCTGGTGCCACCAGGGACCTCCCTACGCCCGGGTGGAACGGGTGGAGGTCACCGAGACCGGCCCGACCGGGTCCATCGGCTTCGACGTACTCGGCTGACGTCGTGGCACTCGCGGTCTGCCTGCTCTTCGACGCGCACAGCGACCTCGCGATCCGCCGCCTGTGGCGCCGGCTCGAGGACGACGGCGTGCCGACGCTGCTGACCCACACGCACGGCGGGCACGTCCCGCACCTGTCCTACGCCGTCCTGCGGACCTACGACCTCGCCAAGGTCTCCGAGGCGCTCGACCTGCTCCCCGACGAGGGGCCCATGACGCTGCACTTCGACGCGATCGGGATGTTCCGGCGCAGCCGCACCTGGCTCGTGCCGTCAGTGACCTCCGACATCGCACGGCGCCAGGAGCGGGTCGTGGAGGCGGTGGAGTCGACGGGGGCTGACCTGCACCAGCACTACCGCCCGGGGGTCTGGGTGCCGCACTGCACGCTGGCACCGCGTACGACGCTCGAGCGGCTCCCCACCGTCGCCTCGGCGGTGTTCGACATGCTGCCGCTGACTGCAACCGCCGACCGGGCGGCCCTCATCGACACCAGCACGGGCGCGCAGTACCCGCTTCGGACCCTCCCGTGAGTCAGGCGGCCGCCTGCTTCTCCCGCTTGACCGCACGGGCCCGGATCGGGCCGACCAGACGGGGACCGGAGAGGCGGTCCTCGAGCCGGCGCACCTCGCGGCGGAGCGGCTGCGCGACGTACTCACCGAGGATGACGCCCGAGGCGATGGCGATGGCGACCGCGGCGGCGGTGGCCAGGGCGATGACACCTGAGCTCTCCCCCGCGGACATCAGCGAGAGGCCACGGTAGATCGACAGGCCCGGGAGCAGCGGCACGATCGCGGGCACGACGACCACCAGGGGCGGCACGCGCACCCGCCCGGCGACGGAGTAGCTCACGACACCGATCGACACGGCGGCGGAGGCCGACGCCCACGCCGGACCCGCGCCCTGGACGTACAGGAGGTACCACACCGCTTCGCCGACCGCCGCGATCGCGGCGATCGGCGGCAGCGACCGCAGCGGCGCGTACGAGGCGAACGCGAAGGAGGCGGCACAGAGCCCCGCGCCGAAGGTCACCACCGGCAACGCCTGCCAGCCGGCCGCGCCGGGGTCGAGCCGCCCGAGCTCCACGCCGAGCATCTTGCCCGCCGTCAGGCCACCGCTGACCCCGGCGATGATCCCCGCGGTCGCCAGGAGCGCCTCGAGCAGGCGGGCGCCCGAGGTGATGTAGAAGCCGGTCAGGGCGTCCTGGATCGCGCCCATGAACCCGATCCCGGACAGCAGCATGATGATGCTCGCCGTCACCACCATCGAGGGGTCGACGTCGAGCTTCGTGGCCGCCGTCCCGACGGCGAACAGCGTGGCGAGGAGGCCGCCTGCCACCTGCTGGTAGAAGGTCGGCAGCCGTCGGCGGGACATCGCCCTCTGGAGCAGGTCGATCCCCGCGGCGGCGAGGAAGGCGATGGCCACCACGATCAGGTCGCCACCGAGCAGCAGACCCACCCCGAGGCCGGTCATCCCGAACCCGAGCGTCACCGACCACTTGGGCAGGCGGTGGCCGGAGGAGATGATCCTGGCAAGCGTGCTCCGCGCCTCCTCCCGGTCCATCTCGCCCCGCAGCACCGCGTGGATGAGGTGGTCGACCTGGGTCAGGTCCTCATAGTCGATCTCGCGGCGCCGCACGTTGCGCACCTGGATCAGCGCGGGCTCGTCGAAGCTGGTCTGGTAGCTCATCGACAGCGCGGTGAAGGTGACGTCGACGTCGGCGTTGCGCAGGCCGAGGCCGTGGGCGAGAGAGAGCATCGTGGCCGTCACGTCGGCGGCACCCGCGCCGGAGGAGAGCAGGACCTCTCCCACGCGCAGGCAGAGGTCGAGGGTCTTGTAGATCTCTCTCGTCTCGGGCACGGGGAACATCTTCTCCGGTCGGAGACGTGCCACTCCACCCGCGACCGGCTCCTCCGGGGTGTCCTTGCTCACGCCGCGATCCGGCCTGGACCAGAGGCGGGAACCTCTTGCCTTCCTAACGCTGTTAGGAAATCCTCTTCCCATGAGTTCCGCGCCCGTCCACGACCGCCGCCGGCGGCGTCACCGACAGACCCTCGACGAGGTCGTCGAGCATGCGTTGGCCGTGATGGCCGAGAGCGGCGCCGCGGGCCTGAGCCTCGGTGAGGTCGCCAGGCGGATGGGCATGCGTACGCCGTCGCTGTACGTCTACTTCCCGTCGAAGGCGGCGCTCTACGACGAGGTCTTCGCGCGCGGGTGGCGCGCGTTCGAGGAGGCGATGCGGGAGTACGACGGCCCGCTCCCCTCGCGCTCGACGCTCCGCGACCGTCTCGTCGCCGCGATGACGCGGAGCCTGCAGTGGGCCTCCGCCCACCCGGCGTACTCCCAGCTCATGTTCTGGCGACCCGTCCCGCAGTGGCGACCCTCCCCCGAGTCCTACGCCCCGGCCATCGCAGTCCAGGCGATGGGCAACCGCGTGTTCGAGCGTCTGCAGACCGATGGCCACCTTCGTGCCGACGCCGACATCACCGAGGCCGCCGACGTCTGGTCGCTCCTGGTCTCGGGGCTGATCAGCCAGCGCCTGTCCAACGAGCCCGACGTCCCCGTGGCCTCCGGGCGTACGTCCGCCCTCGTCGGACCACTCGTCTCCTCCTTCATCGCCGAGTACGGATCGAGGCCCCGCTCATGACCGACACGCTCTTGCCCACAACGCGCCACCGGGCGCACGACGTCGCCCTCGGCGAGCTGGACGCCTTCCTCGCACTCCTGCGCGACCTCGACACATTGGAGTGGCAGGCACCCACGGACTGCGCCGGCTGGACCGTTCGCGACGTCGTCGCCCATGTCGCGGGCGCGCTCGAGGAGGGAGCGCACCTGCGCGCTCAGCTACGGCGCGTCGCACTCGCGCCTCGGAGGTACCCGAGCCTGGACCGTCTCGACGCGATCAACCAGCTGCAGGTCGACGATCGCGGCGAAGCCACCCTCGAGCAGCTGGTCGCCGAGATCGCCGCCCTCGGCCCGAAGGCCGCGAGAGCCCGCCGCCGGCTGCCGCGACCGCTGCGCCGGATGCCGATCCCCGCGGGCTTCGGGCTCCCGCGTGGGTCGACCTTCGCCTACCTCGTCGACGTCATCTACCCCCGCGACCTGTGGATGCACCGCATCGACGTCGCCCGGGCGACCGGACGTGAGCTGCGCACCAGCGCGACGGAGGCAGACGTCGTCGCACAGGTCGTGCGGGACCTCGCCCACGCCTGGGAGGGCCACGCCACCACGCTCACGCTGACCGGCCACGGCGCCGGGAGCTGGACGCTCGGGGTCGGCTCGCCTCGGACAACGCTGGAGGCCGACGCCGTGCAGATCTGCCGGATGCTCTCGGGCCGCGCCGCCTCGCCGAGGATCACCCGCACGGGTGACCCCGACGCCGAGCACCGGCTCGTCGCCTGCCGCATCAGCTTCTGACACCGGGTCGGTCAGGTCACAGTTCGGTGCGGCCGGGAGGCGCCGCAACCTCACGGCCGCTAGCCTCGTCGGGTGTCCCCACGTCTTCGCCTCCGTCCGCTGAGCCTGCTCCTCGCTGCCGCGCTGGGGCTGCTCGCCGTGCCCGCCCAGGCGGCTCTCGCACCGTCCCCGGGCTCCCCCGACTCGCGTGACACGGTGATCAAGGCTCGGGGCAACGGCGGCTACCAGGTCGACCACTACGACATCGACCTGCGCTGGCGGGCCGCCTCCCGCAGCATCGCGGCGACCACGTCGGTGACCGCGACCGCGACCCAGGCCCTGTCGAAGTTCAACCTCGATCTCCAGGGCCTGCGGATCCGCTCCATCAGCGTCGACGGCGCGCCGGCCAAGTGGACCCGCGACGGCTTCGAGCTCACCGTCCAGCCCGCCGCTCCGATCCTCGACGGGAAGTCGTTCACCACGACCGTGCGCTACGACGGGAAGCCCGCGCCGTACCGCCACAAGCAGCTCGGCCGCATCGGCTGGATCCCGACCAAGGACGGCGCCACCGCCCTGTCCGAGCCGTTCGGGTCCGAGACGTGGTTCCCGGTCAACGACACGATCCGGGACAAGGCGACCTACTCGATCTCCGTCGACGTGCCCAACCGCCTCAAGGCGGCCTCCAACGGCCGGCTCGCGCGACGCCAGGTCGGCGCTCGGCGCACCGTGTGGCACTGGCGGGAGGACCGCCCGATGGCGCCGTACCTCGCTACCGTGTCCATCGGCCGCTACCGGATGTACCGGAGCAGGACCGCGGCCGGGATCCCGCTGATCACGTTCGTCGACTCGTCGCTGGGCAAGCAGGCAGGGGCTCGGCGGCAGCTGGGCGGCATCGTCGACTTCCTCCAGCGCCGCTTCGGGCCCTACCCGTTCGCGACCTCGGGGCTGATCATCGACCGGATGAACATCGGCTACGCCCTCGAGACCCAGGGCCGACCGGTCCTGCCCGGCGTGGCGCCCGGCTACCTCGTCGCCCACGAGATCGCGCACCAGTGGTTCGGCAACTCGGTCACGCCGAGGGACTGGAGCGACATCTGGCTCAACGAGGGCTTCGCCACCTACACCGAGTGGCTCTACGACGCCTGGCGCTACAAGTCACCGAAGACGCCTCACCGGCAGTTCCGCTTCCTCTACCGGACCTACGGGCCCAACGCGCCCTTCTGGACAGTGCCGCCGGGCGACCCTGGGTCGGTGGGCAAGCTCTTCGCCACGCCGGTCTACGACCGTGGGGCGATGACGCTGCAGGCGCTTCGCGAGCGGGTCGGCGACAAGGCCTTCTTCACGATCCTGCGCCGGTGGACGGCCCAGAACGCCCGTGGCTCGGTCACCACCAAGGACTTCCGCGCGCTCGCCGAGAGGGTGTCCGGCCGGCAGCTCGACCACCTGTTCCGGGTCTGGCTCTACCTGCCGGAGAAGCCACGCGGCTACTGACCGGCCCGCCGCTCACCCGACCGGCTCACCCGACCTGCTCCGCTCAACGGGCGCCGGTGAGGCCTTCGTTGTGGGAGCCGGAGAGCCGCTGGGCCAGGTAGATCGGGATGATCGACAGCACCACCAGCACGGCCGCGACCACGTTGACCACCGGTGTCTGGTTCGGGCGGAACATGTTGTTGAAGATCCAAAGGGGCAGCGTCTGCTGCTGAGCCCCGGCGGTGAACGTGGTGACGACGATCTCGTCGAAGGAGAGGCCGAACGCGAGCAGCCCGCCCGCGAGAAGCGCCGAACGGAGCATCGGGAAGGTCACCCGGCGAAACGTGGTGAACCTGCCGGCGCCGAGGTCCATCGACGCCTCCTCGAGGTTGCCCCCGAGCCGGCGGAGCCGGGCCTGCACGTTGTTGAACACCGTGACGATGCAGAAGGTCGCGTGCGCGACGACGATGGTGAGAAAGCCGAGCTCCCAGCCGAAGATCGTGCGGAAGGCGTTGTTGAGGGCGATTCCCGTGACGATGCCGGGCAGGGCGATCGGCAGGATGATCAGCAGCGAGACGGAGCTGCGCCCGAAGAAGCGGTACCGGGAGAGCGCCATCGCTGCCATGGTCCCCAGCGTGAGGGCCACCAGCGTCGCCAGCGCTGCCACCTCGACACTCACGAGCAGCGCGTTGCGAACTCCCGTGGCGCCGGCCGCGACGTTCCACCAGTGCAGGGTCAGGTCGGTAGGCGGCCAGGCGAACGAAGCGCTGGCGTTGAAGGAGTTGAGCACGATGAGCGCGAGCGGCGTGTAGACGACCGCCAGTGCCAGGATCGTGAAGGCGACGAGCGCGATACGCATGCCGCGAGAGAGGGTCATAGGTTCTCCAGTGCCCCGGTCCGTCGTACGGCCGCGAGGTAGACCAGCATGACGACCACCGGGATGGTGGCCACCGCAGCCGCGAACGGGAGGTTGTTCGCGGCACCGACGTTGTCGTAGACCACGTTCCCGAGAAGCTGGTTCGCGCCGCCGACGATCTTCACCGCGATGTAGTCGCCCAGGGACAGCGAGAACGTGAAGATCGAGCCTGCCACCACCGCCGGGAAGGCCATCGGGAGCACCACCCGTCGCAGGGTGTGCCCGGGGGCCGCGCCGAGGTCGGACGACGCCTCGAGCAGGGAGTTCGGCAGCCGCTCCAGCCCCGCGAAGATCGGGAGGACCATGTAGGGCAGCCAGAGATAGGCCAGCACGATGATCGTGGCGGTCATCCCGTAGCCAGGCGATTGGAGGCCGAACGGCGCCGCCAGCCAGTCGATCAGCCCGTTCTCCGAGAGCATCCCGCGCCAGGCGTAGGCCTTGACGAGGTACGACGCCCACAGTGGCATCAGCACCGCGATGACGAGGAGCTGCTGCACCCGCAGGGAGGCCACCTTGGCCATGTAGAAGGCGATCGGGAACGCGAGCACCGCGTCGACGACCGTGACGAGAGCCGCGATCGCCAAGGTGCGGAAGGTGATGGTGCGGTACACCTCCAGGGTGAACAGGTCGCGGAAGTTGTCGAGCGTCCAGGTCCGCTCGATCTCGCCGGTGAAGCTGTTCTGCCCCCAGAGCGAGGTCAGGAACAACGCCGCCAGGGCTCCGAGGTAGGCCACCCCCAGCCACAGCATGGGCGGGGCCAGCAGCAACCCGAGCCGGAGCCCTGGGCGGCGATGCATGAAGCGGGACAAGGTCAGCCCTTGACCTCGGTCCAGGCCTGGGTCCACTCCCCGTAGTCGGTGCACTTGACGTCCGTGCGGCCGTCGAGACACTGCTCGATCGGCGTGGTCCAGTACCAGATCTTGTCGGAGTAGGCCTTGTCGTCGGCGTGGTAGACGTCGCAGAACGTCGGGTCCGAGGTGAAGTCGCACGCCTTCGCGTTGGCGGGCGCCTCACCGTAGTTCTCGGTCAGCTGCGCCTGAACCTCCGGGCTGGTGACGTAGTCCATCCACATGTAGGCGCAGTTGGGGTTCTTGGCGTCGGCGCCGACCATCCAGGTGTCCGACCAGCCGGTCGACCCCTCGTCAGGCAGGATCGCCTCCACCTTGACCTTGTCAGACTTGGCGAGGCCGACGATGAACTGCCAGGTCGTGCCGATCACGGTGTCGCCGCTGGTGAACCCCTGCACCTGCTTGAGGTAGTCCGACCAGTACTCCGAGATGTTCTGCCGTTGGGTCTTCAGGACGTCGACGGCCGCCTGCAGCTGGTCCTGGTCGAGGGCGTAGGGGTTCTCGATCCCGAGGTCGGGCTGGGTGTTCATCAGGTACAGCGCCGCGTCGGCGATGTAGATCGGCGAGTCGTAGGCGGTGACCTGACCGGCGTAGGGCGGGTCCTTCTCGAAGACCGAGCTCCAGCTGGTCGGGGCCGGCTTCACCTTGTCGGTCCGCCACATCAGCACGTTCGCGCCCCAGCCGTGCGGGATGCCGTACATCTGGCCGTCGACGGAGTTCCAGTCGCGGTCCTTGAGCCAGGGCTGGATCTCCGCGTAGCTCTTCACGAGGTCGGTGTTGACCGGGGCCACGTCTCCGGCTGCGACCATGCGCAGGGATGCGTCACCGGAGGCGGAGACGACGTCGTACTCCCCGGTCTTCATCAAGGTCACGGCCTCGTCGGAGGTGCCGAAGTACTTGACGTTCGCCTGGCAGCCGGTGTCCTTCTCGAACGGGGTGACCCAGTCGATCTTGGGGTCGGTGCTGCCGTCCTCGGCGTAGCCGGGCCAGGCGAGGATGCTCACCTGCCCCTCCCCCTCGCCGAGCGACTTCAGCATGGGGACGTCCGGCGGCGTGAACTGACCCCCGGCCTCCGGGGAGGCGCCGCCGCCTCCGCCGCTCTCCTCGGACGTGCCGCAGGCGGCGAGCGCGAGGCCCAGCGCGCAAGCACCGGCGAGTGCTGTCATCTTGTTCATGCGTTCTCCTCAGTAGGCGTGTCCCGAGGTGTCTGTTGTTCCTCCTGTGGACCCCCGAGGGTCACGACGTGCTCGCGCTGCCAGGTCAGGAGCACGTCCTCACCGCGGTTGGCGAGCGCACGGTCCACCGAGCTCTCGACGTTCTGCTCGAGCACGGTGAGCTGTCCCCCGGCGTCGAGCTCCACGACGGAGTGCGTGGCGGACCCGAGATAGACGACCTCGCGCACGGTTCCCTTGGCCGTGCACTCGTCACCTTCGGACGGTGTCGCGTCAGACCCCGCGCCGGCATGGAGCAGCTGGATCTTCTCCGGCCGGATGCTGAAGGTGCCTCGCTCACCGATGAGCTTCTCCGCGACATCGCCCTCGAGCATGTTCGAGGTGCCGACGAAGCCGGCCACGAAGCTGGTCGCCGGGCGCTCGTAGAGCTCGATCGGTGTGGCGACCTGCTCGATCGCCCCGTTGTTGAAGACCGCGATCCGGTCGCTCATCGTCAGCGCCTCCTCCTGGTCGTGGGTCACGAACAGGAAGGTGATGCCAACCTCGCGCTGGAGCCCTTTCAGCTCGATCTGCATCTCGCGGCGAAGCTTGAGGTCGAGAGCGCCGAGGGGCTCGTCGAGGAGCAGCACCTTCGGCCGGTTCACGAGTGCCCGGGCCAGGGCGACGCGTTGACGCTGCCCACCCGAGAGCTCATGCGGAGCGCGGTCGCCGTAGCTGGCCAGCTGGACGGTCTCGAGAGCGGCGAGCGCGCGCTCCCGCCGCTCACCGCGCGCGACCTTCTTCACCCGCAGTCCGTACTCGACGTTCTCGAGAACGTTCATGTGCGGGAACAGCGCGTAGTCCTGGAAGACCGTGTTGACATCCCGCGCGTACGGCGGTTCCGAGGTCACGTCCCGGCCGCCGAGGACGACCGCGCCCTCGCTGGGAGTCTCGAAGCCGGCGATCATCCTCAGCACGGTGGTCTTCCCGGACCCGGAGGGCCCGAGCATCGCGAAGAACTCACCGTCGGCGATGTCGAGGTCGATCCCGGCGACGGCGGTCACCGGCCCGAAGGACTTGCGGAGGCCCCTGAGGGAGACCGCCGGTGCCCCGGGCTGCGCACCCTCAGGCTGGGACGACATGACGGCAGTATCGCACCGCGCGGACGACGGATTTCAATGTTTCCTGCTCTCTGCTCGACCGGAACCATTATTGAAAGGCGACATTCACGACGTATTTCGCACCCGCCAGAGTTAGGGAGGACGTCAGCAGGCTGTCCAGACCGTTCGCGCGCCGAGACGCGAGGCGCCGGGCGTGCCCATCAGACGCTCAAACCGGTCACCGCGGCCGATGCGGCGGTACGACGCAGGGTGGCGCACCGTTGCGCGTCGAGCACGTGTCCCGCGGAGGTGAACAGGCGCGCGGCCTCGTCGATCATCGTCTCGAAGTCCTCGGGGCTCCCCTCGGCGAGCGCCAGGTGCGCGCGGGTCTCGAGCACTGCCGCGTCCCACGCACTCCCCTCCCACCTCGCTGCGGACGCCGCGGCGACCGCCAGGTGGCGTCGGGCGCCCTCCAGGTCGTGGACGTCGGAGCAGGCGATGCTCGCCGGCACTGCCAGCATCACGTCGCAGAAGGGACATTCGTCGGTCTCGCCCATGGTCGCCTCGGCCTTGTCCACGACCGCCCGCGCGGCCCACGGGTCGGGTGCCGCGCCGATCATCGACCCGTAGACGCGCTGCAGCACGTGCATGCTCATCACCGACCACCGGGCGAGCGGCAGTGCCCGCCGAAGCAGTCGCTGGGCCCCCTCGCGGTCCCCCCGGGCGAGACGGACCTCCGCAAGGCGCTGGAGGCTGTGCGCCTCTCCTGCCGCGGCGTCGGCGTCACGGTGCAGGTCTACGGCCTCCTGGAGCTCCCGCTCGGCCATGTCGAGGTCACCCTTGAGGAGGGCCGCCTCGCCGATGAGCGCTGTCGCGAAGGCGACTCCGCGGAGGGCGCCGAAGTGCGAGGCTCGTCTCCGCAGCCCCTCGGCCTGCTCGATCACCTCGTCGTAGGGCACGGGCCCGTAGAGGAGGTACTCGGCGACGCAGAGGTGCGCGTCGAACAGCGCGGTGGCCAGCCCGGCGTTGCCCTGTGTCCGCCGCAGCTCCAGCCGGAAGCGCTCGAACCACTCGCCGCGCTGGTGCGCGATGAGCCCCTGCAGGGCCACGAGGTCGATGTAGTACCAGGGGTCGTCGGGGCTCTGCACGAGACTGCGTGCTGCGGAGGCGGCGTCCCAGGCGGCGTCGATGTCGCCGGTGAAGTACGACAGGTTGCCCCTCGCCAGGAGGATCGGCCCGTCGGCTAGGTCGCCCTCCATCCCTAGTCCGTCGAGCGCCGTACGCGCGGTCTCGAAGTCGTTCGAGAAGCACGCCGCACGCGCGAGCCGGGCGCGGACCAGCCGCCGGTCGACTCCCGAGGTGACCGGGATCGCCTCACGGTAGGCCGTGATCGACTCCGGGTCGCCCAGCGCCATCAGCAGGTCCCCGCGTCGCGCCAGCAGGCGGGAGAGCGCGTCGCCGGAGGCCGAGTCGCGGACCGCGTCGACCAGGGCGAGGGCGTCCCGGTAGGCGCCGAGCGCGCCGGCTGTCTCCACGGCCGGCAGCACGTAGGGGATGGCCTGGAGCGGCTGACCGGCCACGATGAAGTGGTGCGCGACCCGGGCGGGAGCGGCCCCCAGCTCGGCGAGCTTCTCCGCCACCTGCTGCCTGGCGGAAGCCTGGGCGTGTGCGGGCATCGAGCCGAGCAGCCCCTCGCGGACGAGGGCGTGACGGAACCGGTAGCCGGTGTCGGCCGTTTCGACGACCAGGGCTGCCAGTGCCGCCTCCAGGTGGCGGTAGGCCTCCTCCTCGTCGACCCCAGCGACAGCGAGCAGCTCGTCGGTGGTGAAGGTGGAGCCGAGGATCGCGACACGCTGGAAGGTGCGCTGCGCCGGTCGGGAAAGTCCCGCCACGAGACTCTCCGCCCGGCCCTCGGAGGCTGCCCGGGCCAGCTCGAGGGCGGTGAAGGGCAGACCGCCGCTGACCGCCCAGATCCGCTGGGCCTGCTCCTCGTCCAGCGCCGGGAAGCGCTGTGTCAGGAGGCGGCGCAGCGCGGACTCCCCGAGGGGTCTCACCTCGACCCGGGTGCCGATGCCACGCGTGATGAGGCTGGTCTGCATCTCCTCCAGGGCATCGCCACCTCCGGAACGGTGTGCGAGGGCGAGCACGCCCCGCTCGCCGAGGGCGCACCGGGCGAGATAGTGCAGCAGCCGCAAGGACCCCTGGTCCGCCTCGTGGATGTCGTCGACCACCAGGAGCAGCCCGTTGCCGGCCGATGCCAGCCGGAGCAGCTCGGCCGCAGCCACGAACAGGCGCTGGTGCGCGGACTCACCGGTCCAGGTGACCTCCCGCGCCGAGAGTGCCCGGTCGAGCTCCTCCCGGTAGTTGTCGTCGAGGCCGTCGAGCAGCGAAGGATGCTTGCGGCACAGGTCACCGAGCGCCTCCAGCACCGGGGCGTAGGGCCAGGGTCCTTCGACGGCCGACGCGGTGCCACGTCCGACACGCCAGCCGCGCTGACCCGCCAGCGCGGTGGCCAGGTCGAGCACCGCGGACTTCCCCACCCCTGGCGGACCGGTGACGAGCAGTGTGCTCCCCCGGCCCGCCTCGGCCTGCGTCAGCCGCTCGCGGACCAGGTCCCCCACGTCTCGGCGTCCGACGAGCCTGTTCCCGGCGGGCGCGGTGGGGGCGGCCGGCCTCTGTTCGGAGGACGCCTCGAGCAGGGAGCGGCGCAACGCCTCCGCGGCCGGGCTCGGCGAGGTGCCGAGCTCGCGACGCAGCGCCTGGTCCATGCGCTCCAGCTGTCGGAGCGCGGTTCGGGTGTCGCCGCGCTCCGCCGCCGCCCTCACGACGGCGAGGTGGGCATCCTCGTCCGCGGGGCTCTCCTGGAGGAGGTCCTCCCAGCGGCCGGTCAGCCGGAGCACCTCGGCGTGGAGCGCGGCGAGCGACTCCCGCGGCGCCTCCGCCCACGGCTCGTAGATGTCCTCGGGCAGCAGCGGCCCGGCGTACTGCGCCACGGCCTCGAGCCCACGCTCACGCGACCCCTCGGAGACGGCCGCCTCGGCCTGTGCCCGGAACTCGTGTGCGTCGACAGTCACCTCGGCGTCCGGCAGCAGCGTCACGACGTCGTTGCGGAGCACGAGGGTGCGGCCCTGGTCGCCCAGGGCCCGCCTCGCATAGTGGGCCGCCTTGTGCAGCCGCGGACCCGCAGCCTCGAGCGAGATGTCGGGCCAGAGGGCGTCGATCACCTGTTCCCGGTGCAGACGCCGTCCGCGTGCCAGGGCCAGCACCTTGACCAGTCCGGCGGCGTGCCGCCTCGTCCAGGCGTCATCAGGTACGGCGACGCCGTCGACCGTCACCGAGAATCCCCCGAGCATGTCGATGCGTACCTGCATACCTAGGCCCCGTCCCGATGGAACGCCGTCACGCTACTCCCGCACCAACGCCCTGTCAGGTGGGATGCTCGGGGCGTATCCGTCGCTTCCATGACGAACAGGGAGCTGTTCGAGCGCCTCGACCTCGTCGACCATTGCGGAGCTCACCTCGCGCAGCAGCCGCCGGATCCGAGCCATGTCCCAGTCGTAGGCCGCGATCTGGTCGGTGGCCTCGAACAACCGGCTCGACAGCGCGTCCCGCCGTCCCTGGTAGGCAGCCAGCGCCTCGGCCTCGGGCCGAAGCCCAGCGGCGGCCTGGACGACCGCGTCCGCCAGCAGCTCGGCGTCGCGGAGGGCGTCGGTCATCCCGTGCGCGGTGATCGGGTCCTTGAAGTAGCCGGCGTCGCCGACGAGCGCCCAGCCGGAGCCCCACGACCTCCGCACGAAGCCCGGCATCCCGGCCCAGCCGTGGATCCTGCCGGCCGGGCTGGACATGTGCAGGCGAGGAACATGGTCCGGCATGGCCTCGGCGAACAGCTCCTCGAACGCAGCGTCGGTGCCCTGGCGTCGCAGGGCCCGGATGCGTTGAGGCGTCGCGGCCACGAAGACGCAGGTCAGTCCGTCGTTGGTGGGGATCATGCCGGCCGAGGCGTGGCCGCCGTACCCCCACTCGTAGCCCGCGGCGCAGAAGTCGCCGTGGTAGCGGTAGAGCGAGGCACCGAGAGCAGCCGACCGTCGTTCGACCGGCGCGGCGACCTGGTCGGCCACGACCGATCGGATCCCGTCGGCACCGACGGTGAACCGGGCCGGTATCTCGAACGAGGTGCCGTCTCGACTGGTCGCACGGACCCCACCGACCCGGCCGCCCGCGGCGGCGAGGAGCCCCGTGACGGTGACCCCGTGCTGTACGTCGACCCCGGCTGCCGCCGCTGTGTCGACCAGGATCTTGTCGACCACGTGTCTGCGCGGCGCGTAGAGCGCACCCACGCCGGGGCTCGGCCGGATCGAGACCTGCACCGAGTCGCCGTCGGCGTAGTGAAACAGGACCTTCTCGACGGCGGGGGTCCCGGCGGCGCGCACCTCCGGAAGCACGCCCCAGCGCGACAGCTGCAGGACTCCGGCGCGCATGAGCGCATGGGTGGACAGGGTGTCGCTGCCGTAGACGGAGCGGTCGACCAGGGCGACCTTCAGGCCGGCTCTGGCGAGCAGCAGCGCGGTCGAGGCGCCGGCGACGCGGGCGCCGACGACGACGACGTCGTACGACTTGGTCATGACACTCACCTCAGGGACGGGTCGAGGGGTCGGTTGGCGGACAGGTGGGCGACCACGGCTTCCGCGTCGTGACGGGCGCCGTCGATGAACCCGGAGTCCCGGCGGTGCTGGAAGCGCTGGCCGACGACGTACAGCCCTGATGCGGGCGTGATGCCGCGGTGCTGGCGGATGGAGCCGTCCGGAGCCTTGACCGGGACGTCCAGCCAGGGGTGGTGCGGGCGGTAGCCGGTGGCCAGGAGCACCGTGCTGATCCCCTCGGCCCGGAGGTCGAGCCTGGCCGGGACGTCGTCGGGGAGGAACGGCCGGGGCCGCGCAGGCGCCCACACCTCCGAGGCGAGACCGCTGCGTCGGACATGCTCGTCCACAGCGTCGAGGAACCTGTGCATGCGCTGGTCCGACTCTGCGACCGACGCCACGAGGTTGTCCTGGAAGGACGCGATCCCGGTGTCGAGCGCGCGCAGTCGTCCTGTGACTCGGACGCCCTGGCTCGCGAGCGACGGAAGGTCGAGGTCCGCGACGAACCGGTCCGGCTCGTTGTGTCCGACGAGCTGCATCGACGGCTCGTTGCGCGCGGCGGCACGGTCCCTCACCTCGTCGATGTTCCGCGCGAGCCGACCGGTCCGCTCCAGCCACCAGAAGATGTCCATACCGCGGTAGCGGCGCGGCATCCTGGTGTGCCGGCCCACAGCGAGGACGACCTGGCGACCCGCTCGGGCGAGCTCGTCGGCGATCTGGACCCCGGAGGACGACGCACCCACCACGAGCACCCCGCCGTCCGGCAGCGCGTCGGGGTTGCGGTAGCGCGATGCCGTGGTCAGGTGCAGGCCCGAGCCTGCCGCGTCGATGCCCTCGGGGATGCGGGGGGTGCCCCACGGCCCCGTGGCGACGACGACGTGCCGGGCGAGCCAGGTCTCCTGATCGGTGACGACCCGGTAGCCGCCCCCCGCGGATGTCACGGAGAGGACGGTGGCCCCGCTCCGGACTGGCGCCGCGAAGGACCCGGCGTAACGCTCGAGGTGCGTGACGAGCTCACCGGCGGCCATGTAGCCCTCGGAGTCGCGGCCCCGGTAGTCCCATCCGGGGAGTCGGGTCATCCAGTTCGGGGTCAGCAGGTGCAGCGAGTCCCACCGCTCGGAGCGCCAGCGTTCGGCGACCTGTCCGCGGTCGAGCACCACGTGGTCCCGGCCGGCCTCGGTGAGCAGATGGCTGACCGCCAGACCGGCGTGGCCGGCCCCGATGACGACGGTGTCTGTGGTGGGCATGAGAGACGTTCCTTCTTGCAGTGGTTGTGAGGTGTTCGCGGTGGGCGGGGTTGTGGGTGAGAGGTTCTGCGAGCCGGGTCCGGGCTCCGGCCTTCCGGCAGGGATGGCGCCGGGTGGGCCGGAGCGCTCAGGTGTGCTCCGGCGGTCAGCCGGTCACGACCTCGACGGACACGGGGGTGGGGTTGGTCAGCGCGTCGTAGACGGCGGAGCGTCGACGTGACTGCTCGACGATCCCGCGCAGCGTCTCGTCGTCGGCGTCGCCTTCGATGTGGAAGGTGACCCGGATGCCCTGGTAGCCGTTGCGTACCGAGCCGTCGGAGAGGCCGAACAGACCGAGCAGGTCGATGTCGCCCTCGACGGTCGAGCTGACCTTCGTCAGCGTCACGCCGCGGGCCGCCGCGATGTTCGCGATGCCCGCGGTCAGGCACGAGGCGAGGGCGGGCAGCAGGTACTCCGCCGGTGTCGGTGCGTTGTCCTGCCCCACGAGAACGGCGGGGTGGTCGGCGTCGATGACCGTCTCGTGCTTGTGGGTCATCTCCTGCCCGGCCCCATAGAAGCCGGAGATCCGCGACCGGCTGTGCGTGCCGGTGACCCAGGTGTTCTCGGCGCGGAACCGGAACTGGGCGATCTCGTTCTGCCCCTTGACCGCGTCGAGGGTGGCGAACAGGGTCGGGGTGTCCACTCCGTTGCGGTGTGGCTTGGCGGTGACGGTCATGGGTTTCCTCCATTGGTCTGTGCCGCGGGTTTGCGGCGCTGGTTTGCCGATGCAGAGGAACGTAGGAAGGGCGCCTTCCGCCGTCCTTCCACCGCGCTTTCACCTGGGGGAAGGCCCGGGGAAGGTTCACCGGTCCGCTCGGAAGGTCGGAGAAAGGGCTGAGAAAGGCCCGGAGCCCACGGTGGCGTGGTCAGGCAGACCACACACCACCGGAGGACACCATGTCCCAGCTCCAGAGCATCGGGTTCGGCACAGGCCGTGAGGACGGAACCCTGACGGTCGTCCTTCGCGACGGCACCGTCGCCACGCTGCGCCCCCTGCAGCGCGGCGAGACCGCTCCCCTGCTCGCCGTCTTCGCCGGCATGTCCGCGAACTCGCGAGCCCTGCGGTACCTGACCGGGCTCTCCGACCTCCCTCGCTCGATCCTGTCCGTGCTCTCGGACGTCGACGGCGACCGCCACGCGGCGTGGGTTGCCTCGGTCGCGGGTGAGCCGGCCGGCGTCGCGCGCTACGTCCGGGTGCCCGGTTGTGCGACCACTGCCGAGGTGGCCTTCGAGGTGGTAGACGACCACCACGGTCGTGGCCTCGGCACCGTGCTCCTCGACGTGGTCACGACGGTGGCGGCCGCCCGGGGTGTGCGCCGGATCCAGGCGACGATGGCCCCCGCCAACGCGTCGTCGCGGCGACTCATCGACCGTCTCGGGGTGACGAGCCGCGTCATCGACGGACTCGTGGAGTCGGAAGGACCGCTCAGGCTCCTCGAGCCTTCCGTCGTCGACCGCTCGGCAGTGGTCCGGCTCGCCTGCGAAGGGTCGTGGGATGAGGCTCTCGACATCGGCTGAGAACCCGGCACACTGGGTCTCGGAGGGACCCGCTGTGCTGGTGCGCGTGCTCGGAGCCGTCGAGCTCGTCGGAAGCGGCGGCACCGCCGTCGCGCTTCCCGGCGCTCGGCAGCCTGCGCTGCTCGCTGCCCTTGCCGCCCGCGCCAACGAGGTCGTGAGCACCGACCGGCTCGTGAGCCTGCTGTGGGATGAGGACCTGCCGGCCAACCCCGAGGCCTCGCTGCACAGCGCGGTGTTCAAGCTGCGCAACAGTCTCCGCGCGGCCGGTGGTCGTGATGCGCTCGTCACCAGGGACCGGGGCTACCGGCTGGAGCTGCAGGCCGGCGACCTGGACGCCGAGCGGTTCACGGCTCTGGTGCGTCAGGCTCGCGACGAACCACCCGAGCGAGCCGTCGGCACCTTGACCGAGGCGCTCGCGCTCTGGCGAGGTTCGGCCTACGCCGGCTTCGCCGACACCGAGCTCGCGCACCTGGAGGCCCTACGTCTGGAGGAGGCGCGTCACACGGCGGTGGAGGGTCTGGCCGAGGCGCTGCTCTCCTGTGGCCGGCCGGCCGAGGTGGTGCCGCTGCTCCAGCCGTTCGTCTCCGAGCAGCCCCTTCGGGAGACGGCCCGGGCGACGCTGATGAAGGCTCTCCACCGGACGGGACGGACCGCGCAGGCGCTGGACCACTACCGGAGCTACCGGCGGCAGCTCGGCGAGGAGCTGGGCCTCGAGCCCTCGCGCACGATGCAGTCGCTGCAGGTCGAGCTCCTCCGGGAGTCCACCGGCCCGGCGCCGACAACCACCGGCGGGAGCCGGTCCGGCGGCGCTGCCACGGGGGCTCCCCGGCCTGCAGGTCCGTTACCTGCGCACCAGCTCGGGGGACGTCGTGGCCTACGGCACGACCGGGGCAGGTCCGCCGCTCGTCGTGCTGCTCGGCTGGATCTCGAGCCTGGACGTCATCGCGTCAGGCAGGGATCCTCGCTCGTCGCTGCTCGAGCGTCTCACGAACGACTTCTCCCTGACGCTCTACGACCGCGCGGGCACCGGGCTGTCCCCTGGTGTCGGTCCGCGACCACGGCCTCGAAGCGAGCGTGCGGGAGCTCGCCGACGTGGTCCGCTCGGTGGGCCCGCCGGTATCGCTGCTCGCCATGTCGGCTGCCGGGCCGATCGCCGTCTCGCTGGCGGCGAGACGACCGGACTGGGTCACCTCTCTCGTGCTGTTCGGCACGTTCGCCGACGGTCCCCGGACGTTCGGTGACCAAGCGATGCGCGACATGGTCGTGCAGATCACCCGGACCCACTGGAGCATCGGCTCCAAGCTGCTCGCCGACCTGTACCGGCCGGGGTCGAGCGACAAGGCCGCCTGGCACCTGTCACAGGTGTTCCTGGAGTCGGCCGGGCCGGACGTCGCGGCCGACTACCTCGCCTCCATGTACGACCACGACGTGACCGACCTGCTGCCAGACGTCGAGGCCCCGACGCTCGTGCTCCACTACCGGGGCGACCGCCTGATCCCGTTCCGCGGGGCACAGGACCTCGTGGCCGGCCTCCCGGATGCCACCCTCCTGCCTCTGGACGGCAGCGTCCACCTTCCCGACGCCGCCGACCTCGACCAGATCCAGAAGGCGATGGTCGACCACGTGCCTCGTCCGGAACGTCCGCCCCGTCAAGGCTGACCTCATTCAGCACGAGACACGGCGGCCTCGCTCTCCGCGGCCACCACGGGATCCCGCCACACCACGGCGGCGCCGTCGAGGACCACCATGCCGTCCTGGTTGGTGATCGTGGTGGCGAGCTCGCAGACGGGCTTGTCCTCCCGCGCGCTCAGCACCCGAGCCTCGGCGGTGATCACGTCGCCGGGCCGGACCGCCGCCTTGAAGCTCCAGTCCACGTGCAGGAACACGCTGCCCGGCCCCGGGAGCTGCTCTGCGACGAGCGCGTTCAGCAGACCGCTGGTGACACCGCCCTGTACGACGATGCTCCCGAACCTGCTTCGAGCAGCCAGGTCCGCGTCGTAGTGCAGAGGGTTGTAGTCACCGGTCAGCGCGGTGAACAGCTCGATGTCACCGGCGGTCACCTCCCGCGTACGACGGGCGACGTCACCGACCTGCATGTCCGCCCCCTCGCTCGTGAGCCGCGACGAACGACTCCACCGACCACCAGCGGCGGTACCTGTCCTCCCCCACCAGGGCGGCGAGCGCCTCGGTCTGCGACGCGTGGGCGCGCAGGGCAGCGTGCTTGCGCCGACTCAGGTCCTCGTCGCACACCACCTGTGCCGCGAGGTCCCGTTCCGGCGTCACGGGCGGCACGCTGCCCTCGAACCACAGGCCCAGCTCCTCGTTGAGTCGCCCCCACGTCTCGTGGAAGGCCGGGGTGAGCGTGGCGTGCCACAGCCTGCTCCGCGAACCGGTCATCCGCCAGGCGCCGGTGACCCAGGCCGAGACCGTGCGGTGGTCGTCGTGGCCGGTCATGCCGTCGGGGCCGAAGGTCACGATCGTGTCGGGGCGCACCTCGGCGATGAGTTCGGCGACCTGGGCGACGGCCGTGGAGCGTCGTACCCCCGGCAGCTCTCCGTCCCGGTGGCCCAGCCACCGGTGCTCGGTCACGCCGACGGCTTCGAGGCTGTGCGCCAGCTCCTGCTCGCGCAGCGGTGCGAGGAGCTCGGGCGGCCACTGCTGCGGGTCGGGGGTGCCACGCTCGCCGCGCGTAGCGGTGGCGACGACGACCCGCTCCCCGGACTCGACCGCGCGCGCCATCAGCGCAGCGGAGAGGTACGCCTCGTCGTCGGGGTGCGCCCAGACGCCGAGCAGGGTGCCGGTGTCCGGCGCAGACAGGTTGCTCGTGGTCATGCCGGCCAATCTCCGCCCCCGACCTTCCGCGGACCTTCCCCGGTCGAGAAGGAAGCGGGAAGCCGTTGTCTCGACCATCGCCGTATGACAACGATGAAGCAGCTCGAGACCGAGCACAGCGTGATCGTCGCCCGCGGGCGTGACGACGTGGTCGCCGGCGTGCGGGCGATGGCACCCATGCTCGTCGCCTTCGCCCCGTTCGGCCTGCTCGTCGGGGCCGCAGTCGCGACGAGCGAGAGCCCTCTCGCGGCGTGGCTGTCGACGTGGACGATCTACGGAGGGGCCGCGCACCTTGCCGTCCTGGACGTGCTCCGGCACGACACCGGCGTCGTGGGCGCGGCCATGGTCGGTCTTCTCATCAACGCGCGGATGATCGCGTACTCGATGTCCATCGCGCCGCGCTGGCGCGAGACCCCGACGAGGTCGCGGATCGCCGCCGCCGCCCTGCTGACCGACGCCCTCTGGGGGCTCACCCACAGCCGGCCGTCGGAGCCCGACCGGGCACACCGTCGCTTCTACTTCGGCGCTGGCCTGACCTTGTGGTTCGGCTGGCCCTCGCTCGTGACGCTCGGCGTTCTGTTCGGCGGTTGGGTCCAGGCCGTCCCCGCTGCGACCCTGCTCCCCTGCCTGACCCTGGGCTCGCTCGCGGTCCGGCAGGTGCGCGCCCGCCCGGAGCTCGCCGCAGCAGTGACCGCCGCCTGCACCGCGTTCGTCACCGCCACGCTGGACGGTGGGCTGGCGCTCGTCCTCTCCGCGGTCGCCGGTGGCACCGCAGCGGCTCTGGTCCAGCACGGGAGGTCGTCGTGACCACCGTGATCGCCCTCGCCCTGGTCGGTGCGGGCAGCCTCGCCTTCCGCCTGCTGCCCCTCCTGGGAGCCGCACGGGTCCCCGAGGCGGTCTCCCGGGCGGCCGCCTGGGCCGGCCTCTCGGTCCTGGTCGCCGTCACTGTCCGGGGGGTTCTCCACCATCAGGACGCCTCGATCCCGTGGCCGGTCCTGGTCGCGCTCGTCTCGGTGGCGCTCGGCCTCGCCGCCGCGGCCCGCGGGCGCTCCACCCTGCTCGTGCTCGGCATCGGCGCCGGCAGCTACCTGGTCCTCTCCGCCGCACTCGGCGCCTTGTCCTAGACCGAGCCACCCTCAGGTCGCTCGCCCCACCGTCCGGGCTGGAGGTCGTCCGGGCCGCCGTAGTGCCCCGCTGGAGTGATGATGGTGCCCGCCTTGCCGGCGATGATCGCCTCGGCGTCCTCGAGCCTTCCGATCGCGGCCAGGTCACCGGTGACCTCGACGAACCGGCACACCGCGTCAACCTTCGGCCCCATCGACCCGGCCGGGAACGACTCCCGCTGCAGAGCGGCCGGGGTCGACCGCAGGATCGGCTCCTCCTGGGGCGTGCCGAAGCCGCGGACGACGTGCGGCACGTCGGTCAGCACGAGGAGTGCGTCAGCCTCGAGCGCCTCGGCGAGGACCGAGCTGGTCAGGTCCTTGTCGACCACCGCCTCGACGCCCTCGAGGTGGCCCTTCTCGTTGCGGATCACCGGCACTCCCCCACCACCTGCGCACACGACGACCGCGCCGCTGTTCAGCAGCAGCCGGATCAGCCGGGTCTCCACCACGCGCTGCGGCTTGGGCGAGCCCACGACCCGACGCCACTTCGTTCCGTCCTGCTTCACGGTCCAGCCGCGCTGCTCGGCGAGACGCTTCGCCTCGGCCTCGTCGTACACCTCCCCGACGAACTTCGTGGGGTTCTCGAACGCCGGGTCGGCGACCTCGACGAGCGTCTGGTTGATGATCGCGGCGACCTGGCGGCCCGGCAGGGCGTTCTGCATCGCCTGGAGCAGCCAGTAGCCGATCATCCCCTGCGTCTGTGCGCCGAGCACGTCGAAGGGGTACGGCGTGGTCAGGTTCGGGTCCGAGGCGCTCTGCAGCGCCAGCACACCCACCTGCGGACCGTTGCCGTGGGTGATCACGAGCTCGTGCTCGGCGGCGAGAGGTGCGAGCGCCACCACGGCACGCGCGACGTTCGCCTCCTGCACGTCGCAGTCCGGCCTCTGGCCACGTTTCAGCAGGGCGTTGCCGCCGAGCGCCACGACGATGCGCACCTCAGCCTCCCAAAGTCGCGACCAGGACAGCCTTGATCGTGTGCATCCGGTTCTCGGCCTGGTCGAAGACGATCGAGTGCTTGGACTCGAAGACCTCGTCGGTCACCTCGAGGGCGCTCATGCCGGTCTTCTCGTACAGCTCCTCCCCGACCGTCGTGTGCCGGTCGTGGAAGCCGGGCAGGCAGTGCATGAACTTGACCGCCGGGTTCCCCGTCATGTTCAGCAGGTGCGTGTTGACCTGGTAGGGCCGCAGCAGGTGGATCCGCTCCTCCCACGCCTCCTTCGGCTCGCCCATGGAGAGCCAGACGTCGGTGTAGACGAAGTCGACCCCGTCGACACCCTGCGCGACGTCGTCGGTCTGGGTGATCCGGGCGCCGGTCTCGACCGCGATGTCCTGGGCGTGCTTGACCACGCTCTCGTGGTTCCACTGCTCGCGCGGGCCGACCATCCGCACGTCCATGCCCATCATCGCGCCGGTGACGAGAAGGGAGTTGCCCATGTTGTTGCGGGCGTCGCCGAGATAGGCGAAGGAGATCTCCTCGTCGTGCTTGTGGCAGCTCTCGCGCATGGTGAGCATGTCGCACAAGGTCTGGGTCGGGTGCCACTCGTCGGTGAGGCCGTTCCACACCGGCACCCCGGCGTGCTTCGCCAGCGTCTCGACCTTCTCCTGGCCCGAGCCGCGGTACTCGATGCCGTCGTACATCCGTCCGAGCACCCGCGCCGTGTCCGCGATCGACTCCTTGTGCCCGATCTGGGACCCCGACGGCTCCAGGTAGGTGACCCGTGCCCCCTGGTCGTAGGCGGCGACCTCGAAGGCGCACCGGGTCCGGGTGGAGGACTTCTCGAAGATCAGGGCGATGTTCTTCCGCCCCAGCCGCGGCTGCTCGGAGCCGGCGTACTTCGCCACCTTCAGCTCCGCGGCCAGGTCGAGCAGGAACTTCCACTCCTTGGGTGTGAAGTCGAGCTCCTTGAGGAAGCTGCGGTGGAGCAGGTTGAAGGCCATGTCAGATCCCCTCACGCTCGATCGGACAGCTCATGCAGCGCGGCCCGCCACGGCCTCGCCCGAGCTCGCTGCCCTGGATGGTGACCACCTCGACGCCTTCCTTGCGGAGGAAGGTGTTCGTGGTGACGTTGCGCTCGTAGGCGACGACCACTCCCGGAGCGACGGCGAGCACGTTGCAACCGTCGTCCCACTGCTCCCGCTCGGCCGCGTGCACGTCCTGGGTCGGGGTCAGCACGTTGATCCGGTCGAGCCCGAGCGCGTCGGCGATCGCCTTGTGCATGTCGTCGGGACGGTGAGCCGTGACCTTCAGCTCCTTCTCGGTGTCGCCCGGCTCGATGGTGTACGACGGCAGCATCCCCAGCCCCGCGTACTTGGTGAACGTCTCCCCGTCGACCATGCTCATCACCGTGTCGAGGTGCATGAACGCCCGGCTCTTCGGCATGGCCAGCGCGACGATCCGCTGGGCGGAGCCCTTGGCGAACAGCCGCCGCGCCAGCCGCTCGATGCCCTGAGGGGTGGTCCTCTCGCTCATCCCGACCATGACGGCGCCGCGTCCGAGGACGTGCATGTCGCCGCCCTCCGTGGTGGCCATCCCGTTCACCCTGCCGTCGGCCCAGACGTTGAACCCGGCGTTCGCGAAGAGCGGGTGCCAGCGGTAGATCGCCTCGTAGTGGATGGTCTCGCGCTCACGCGCCCGTTTGCGCATCGAGTTGATCGAGACCCCGTCGTACAACCAGGCCGATGTGTCCCGGGTGAACATGTGGTTGGGCAGCGGTGGCAGCAGCATGTCCTCGAGGTCGAGGGCCTGGACGACCAAGGACGGCGGCTCCTCGACCCGCTCGAGCAGCTCGCGCTTGGTGATCCCGCCGATCAGGTACTCCACCAGGGTCTCGTCGTCGAGGCCCGTGAAGAAGCTGTGGAGCGCGTCGAGGGCCATCGGACCGTAGACGAGCTCGTCCAGGGAGGCCTCGAGGATGTAGTTCTTCGCCTCCGGGACCGCCAGGGTCTGGAGCAGCAGGTCCTCGAGCATGTGGACCCGGACGCCGAGGTCTCTGAGCGACTCCGCGAACGCGTCGTGCTCCTGCTTGGCCCGCTTCACCCACAGCACGTCGTCGAACAGGTAGGCGTCCTTGTTCGTGGGCGTGAGCCTCTTCAGCTCCAGGTCCGGCCTGTGGAGGATCACCTGTCTGAGTCGTCCGACCTCCGAGTCGACGCGCATGCCCATGCCGACGCACCACCTCTCGTGACACACACCGTCCCGCTTCAGGTTGCACCTCCTCCGAGCTCGGTTTGAGGGCCGAAAGACCCGAAGGTGCAGGCCGTTGGGAAGCGGTCGGAGCAGGCACTTGACTGCTGTCCTGGTGGCAGCGGATTCTTCGTGAAACAGGGGTGAATCATGGCCAACGCAGATGTCAGACCGGCCGGCGAGCAACCGACCGCCCAGAAGAGACGGAAGTTCACCTTCCCGAGCGCCTTCACCGTGCTGTTCGCCGTGACCGTCTTCGTGTGGTTGCTGGCGTTCATCATCCCGACCGGCGCCTACCGGGTGGGTCCGGCCGGCCGCCCGATCCCGGGGACCTACCACCAGGTCGATGCCGGGCTGTCGTTCACCGACCGGCTGATGCAGCTGTTCATGAGCCCGGTCAACGGCCTGTACGGCGTCCAGAGCAGCGACAGCGGGTTCATCGGGCCCTACGAGGTCGGTGAGCTGTTCGGGGCCGCCGGAGTCTTCCTGTTCGTCATCGCCATCGGCATCTTCATCACCATGTCGATGCAGACCGGGGCCATCGACGGCGGGGTCGCCCACGTCGCGAAGCGCTATGGCAACCGCGGCGCAGTCGTGATCGTCCTGCTGATGGTGCTGTTCTCGATCGGCGGGACCACCGAGGGCATGGCCGAGGAGACCTTGGGGTTCTACGCGCTGGTGGTGCCCCTCATGCTGAGCCTCGGCTACGACCGGATGGTTGCCGCGGCCACCATCATGATCGGTGCCGGGATCGGCGTGCTCGCCTCCACGGTCAACCCCTTCGCCACCGGCGTCGCGTCCGACGCCGCCGACATCTCCATCGGCGACGGGATCCTCTTCCGGTTCGTGATGTACCTGGTGCTGGTCCCGGTCGGCATCCTGTTCGTGCTGCGCTACGCCAAGAAGGTCAAGGCCGACCCCTCGAAGTCGATGGTGAGCGCCAAGGAGGGCGACGAGCACATCGCGGCGGCGGGGATCGGCGAGGTGCCTAAGCTGACCGGCAAGCAGAAGACCGTCCTTTCCATCGTCGGCCTCACGTTCGCCTTCATGATCTTCGCCATCGTCCCTTGGGCGCAGGTGGTCGAAGGCCCGAACGCCGACAGCTACGCCTGGCAGCTCGACTGGTACTTCCCCGAGCTCGCCGCGCTGTTCATCGTGATGTCGATCGTCGTGGGGCTGATCGGCGGGCTGGGCGAGAAGGGCCTGACCGACACGCTCGTGCGGGGTGCCGGCGACTTCATCGGCGTCGGCCTGATCATCGTGCTCGCCCGCGGCGTCACGGTGATCATGAACAACTCGCAGATCACCGACACGGTCCTGCACTCGATGGAGAACGCGGTCAGCAACACCTCGACGGCGGTGTTCGGCGGCCTGATGTTCCTGATCAACCTGCCGCTGGCGTTCCTCGTCCCGTCCACCTCGGGCCACGCGGCGCTCGCGATGCCGATCCTCGCGCCCCTGGGCGACTTCGCCGGTGTCTCGCGGGCCATGGTGGTCACCGCCTACCAGTCGGCGTCCGGCGTGGTGAACCTGATCACGCCGACCTCCGCCGTGGTCATGGGTGGGTTGGCCCTCGCGAAGGTCCGCTACGACCAGTGGCTGCGCTTCACCTGGCCGCTGATCGTCGGGCTGCTCGTGATGTGCACGGCGTTCGCGGCGATCGGCTCGCGAATCTAGGGCACTCGCTGCCCCAGCACCGGATGAGCGACGGTGGCTCCGGGTCTCCCGGAGCCACCTTCGTCGTGTGCTCCAGGTCTCACCCGCTCGCGCCCTGCGACACGGGAAATACACGTGTTCGGGCGGTTCCAACCGTGTAGGTTTCCCGCTGCGGAACTGGGGGCAACCGCGCCATTTCCGCTCTCTCGGGCATCTCGGGTTCATCGCACCTACGCACCAAGAGAGAAGTGTGCCCTCGTGACGCAACCAGCGCTGTTGTCGGAGACTGCCAAGAACTCGGAGAGGACGGCGGCCAGGGTCGTCGCGGCCCGGAAGGCCTACGGCACCGGCGAGTCCGAGGTGGTGGCGCTCGACAGTGTCTCGGTCGACTTCGGAGCCGGCGCCTTCACCGCGATCATGGGCCCGTCCGGGTCCGGCAAGTCCACGCTCATGCACTGCATGGCGGGGCTGGACGCGCTCAGCTCGGGTCAGGCCTTCATCGGTGACACCGACCTCGCGACCCTCTCGGACAAGCAGCGCACCCTGCTGCGCCGGGACCGGCTCGGCTTCGTGTTCCAGGCGTTCAACCTGATCCCCACCCTCTCCGCCGAGGAGAACATCACCCTCCCCGGTGACCTCGCCGGCCGCAAGCTGGACCCTGAGTGGTTCGACACGGTGGTCTCGACCCTCAAGCTCGGCGACCGTCTCGACCACCGCCCCTCCCAGCTCTCCGGCGGCCAGCAGCAGCGGGTGGCGGTCGCACGCGCCCTCGTGTCACGGCCCGAGGTGGTGTTCGGCGACGAGCCCACGGGCGCGCTCGACTCCAAGACGAGCACCGAGCTGCTGAAGTTCCTGCGCTCGGCGGTCGACGACCTGGCCCAGACGGTGGTCATGGTCACGCACGACCCGGTCGCCGCGTCGTACGCCGACCGGGTGGTCTTCCTCGCCGACGGCACCATCGTCGACGAGCTGGTCGCCCCGACGCGCGACGCCGTGCTCGAGACCATGAAGCGGCTCGGTGACTGACCGTGCTCAAGCTCTCCCTCCGCAGCCTGCTGATGCACAAGCTGCGGCTCTTCCTCACGGTCACCGCCGTGACGGTCGGCGTCGCCTTCGTCTCCGGGACCTTCGTGCTGTCGGACACGATGAGCAAGGCCTTCGACGAGCTGTACGACGGCCTCACCCAGGGCACCGACGTCGCGGTCCGAGCTGAGGCCGCGTACAGCGACATCACCACCCAGGGACAGCTGCGCCCCCTCGACGACGACCTCGTGGACCTGGTGCGCGACATGCCTGGTGTCGAGGCGGCGGAGGGCACGCTGTCCGGGTTCGCCCTGATCCTCGACAAGGACGGCAAGCCGATCCAGCCGGGCGGCGCTCCGACCCTGGGCGTCAGCGCCAGCGGGGACGAACGGTTCGCGGGCGCGTTCAGCTACCGCGACGGCGGCCACCCCTCCGGCCCGCACGAGGTCGCCATCGACGCGGCTACGGCGACGAAGGCCGGCTACCAGGTCGGCGACGAGGTGGACGTCGTCTTCGAGGACGGCAGGAGGTCCTTCACCCTCGCCGGCACCATCGGCTTCGGCAAGACCGACAGCCTCGCGGGCGCGACCGTGGCCAGCTTCGACACCGAGATCGCGCAGCAGCTGCTGGGCAAGGTCGGCAAGGTCGACGAGATCGACGTCAAGGCCGAGGAGGGCGTCACCCCCGAGGAGCTCCGTGACCACATCGCGGCGGCGCTGCCCGCCGGCTTGGAGGCGATCACCGGGCGCGACCTCGCGGACGAGAACTCGAAGGCGGTCAGCGAGGGACTCGGGCTCTTCACGAACATCCTCCTCGCGTTCGCCGCAGTCTCGCTGCTGGTCGGGTCCTTCGTCATCTGGAACACCTTCAACGTGCTCGTCGCCCAGCGCCGGCGAGAGGTCGCACTGCTGCGGGCGGTCGGCGCCACCCGGCGACAGGTGCTCGGCGGCATCGTGGCCGAGGCTTTCACGATCGGTCTCGTCTCGGCCGGTATCGGTCTGCTGGCCGGTGTCGGCCTCGCGGTCGGCATCCGCGAGCTGCTCGCGGCAGTCGGCATCGAGGTGCCCACGACCTCCGCTGCGGTCGAGCCTCGCACCATCGTCGCCGCACTGCTGGTCGGCGTGGTCGTGACCGTGATCGCCGCGGTCGCACCGGCCTGGGGCGCGACCCGGGTAGCCCCGGTCGAAGCATTGCGGGAGGCGACCCCCGTCGGCGGCGGCATCGGCCGCGTCCGGCTCACGGTCGGGCTGGTCCTCCTCCTCGGCGGGCTCGCCGGCCTGGCTGCCTGCGCGCTCGTGGAGAACCAGGCCGTGCTGACCGGGCTCAGCACGCTCGTCGCCTTCGCCGGACTGGTCACGGCCGGCCCGCTGCTGGCCCGCGCGATGGCCCGCGTGGCCGACCGCGGTCCGCGTGGCGGTGGCTGGCGCCTGGCCGCCCGCAACATCGCGCGGGCACCTCGCCGTTCCGCAGCCACCGCACTCGCCCTCACCATCGGCCTGACCGTGGTGTGCGCGGTCGCGGTGACCGCGTCCTCGACCAAGGCATCCTTGGCGGACCTCGTCTCCGACGGGAACCGCTCGGACCTGATCCTCAAGCCCGCCAGCCAGACGGGTGCGGGCATGAGTCCGGGCGCCGCCGCGGCACTGCGTGACCTCGACGAGGTCGACACCGTCGTGGAGGCGAGGTTCTCGGGCGCCCAGGTCGCCGGCAACGCCACCTACGTCGCCGGAATGCCGAGCGAGGGCATCGAGGATGTCGCCGACCTCGGCATCGCCACCGGCTCACTGGAGGAGTTCGGCAAGGGCAGCATGCTGCTCGGGGTGAAGCAGGCCGAGGCGCTCGGCCTCGACGCCGGGGACAAGATCACCGTCACCTTCCCCGAGACCGGGGACGTCGGCCTGACCGTCGCCGGGACGTTCGAGCGTGATGCCCTGGTCGGCTCTGCCTACCTGGTCTCCCTCGACGACTACGCCGCCAACGTGACCTCGCGCCTCGACATGGCGATCCTCCTGTCGCTGTCCGAGGGTACGTCGGTCGAGGACGGCAAGGCAGCGGTCTCGGCGGCAGTAGCCGACTACCCGAACGTCAAGGTGAGCGACCCCTCGCAGCTCACCGAGGACGCGCAGGCGCAGGTGGACCAGATGCTCGGCCTGGTCACGGCGCTGCTGCTCCTCGCGGTGGTCGTCGCGATCCTGGGCATCGTCAACACCCTGGTGCTCTCGGTGGTCGAGAGGACCCGCGAGCTCGGTCTGATGAGGGCCATCGGCGCCACCCGCAAGCAGGTGCGCACCGTCGTACGCCGGGAGTCGGTGCTCATGTCGTTGCTCGGCGCCCTCACCGGTATCGCCCTCGGCACGGCCGCGGGTATCGCCCTGAGCCGGTCCCTCGTCGACCAGGGCATCACCTCGTTGGAGGTCCCTGCAGGGACGCTCGTCGTCTACCTCGTGGTGGCCGCGATCGTCGGTGTGCTCGCCGCCATCGGGCCCGCCCGTCGCGCGAGCCGCGTCGACGTGCTGCGCGCGATCACGGTCGAGTAGGGGGCGCGATGTTCACCTGGTTGGGCAGCTGCGTCCACCGCTTCCGCACCTGGGTCCTCGTCGCCACGGGGGCGCTGGTCGTCCTCGCGGTCGTGTGGGGAACGGGCGTCTTCGGCGCGCTCGGCGACGCCGGGTTCGACGACCCCGACAGTGAGGCGTCACGCGCCGCCCGTGCCGCAGAGGACATCCTCGGCGGCGGGCACGACCTCGTCCTCCTGGTCAGGAACGACGATCTCACCGTCGACGAGCCGGAGTTCGCCGCCGGGGTGGAGCAGGCGGTGGCGGCTCTGCCCGACGGCCTCGTCGAGGAGACGGTGGGCTACGCCGAGACAGGGTCGGAGTCGTTCGTCTCCGAGGACGGGCACGCGACCTACGTGGCGGTCCGGGTTCCGGACGGCACCACGGACGCGGAGTACTGGGACCTCGTCGACACCTATGCCGCGCCGGACGGGTTCGAGGTGGGCTTCGGCGGCAACCTCGCGATGAACGCCGACATCAACGCGCAGGTCTCGGAGGACATCGCCCAGGCAGAGATGATCTCGTTCCCGATCCTGCTCGTGCTGCTGCTCGTGGTGTTCGGCGGCGTGGTCGCCGCGGGGCTCCCCCTCGCGGTCGGCGCGGTGGCGATCCTCGGCGCCTTCACCGTGCTGCGGGTGATCACCGCGATGACCGAGGTGTCGGTCTTCGCGATCAACATCGTGACCATGCTCGGGCTCGGGCTCGCCATCGACTACGCGCTGTTCGTCGTCAGCCGGTTCCGTGAGGAGCTGCGCCGCGGCGAGGACGTCGAGCGGGCGCTGGTCACGACGATGTCGACTGCCGGTCGCACGGTCGCGGTCTCGGGCCTGACGGTCACGGTCGCGCTCTCCTCGCTGCTGCTGTTCCCGCAGGTGTTCTTCCGCTCGATGGGTCTCGGCGGGATGGCCGCCGTAGGCGTCGCGATGCTGACCGCGCTGACCGCGCTGCCCGCCGCCCTCGCCCTGCTCGGGCACCGGGTCGACGCGTGGCGAGTGCCCCTGCTCAACCGGCGCTCGCGCCCGGCCGAGCGGGCCGGCCGGCAACGGGGGCGCCGGGTCGCCGAGAGCCCCGGACCTTGGGCGCGGGTGGCCGGCGCCGTGATGGCGCGACCGTGGATGTACGTGGCGGTGATCGTCCCGGCGCTGCTCGTGCTCGGGACGCCGTTCCTGCGGGCGGAGTTCGGCGGCGTCGACCACCGGGCACTGCCGGAGGGCACGGACAGCCGTGTGGTGGCCGAGACGATCCTCAGCGACTTCCCCGGCTCCGGCGACCCGATCCGGGTCGTGGTCCAGGGATCCCCGGTCGCGAGCACCGAGGACCTCATCGATCGGATCGAGGCGACGGAGGGGGTCACCGGCGTGACCGTGGCGGGCAGCCGCGACGACAACGTGGTCCTCGACGTGACGCACCGCTTCGACGTCTACTCCGCCTCGGCGAAGGACCTGGTCCGCGAGCTGCGTGGGCTCGACCCGGAGTCCGGCACCGCCCTCGTCACCGGCACCACGGCGTTCCTGGTCGCCGTGCTCGACAGCCTCGGGGACCAGCTGCCACTGATGGCGGCGTGGGTCTTCGGCTCCACCTTCCTGCTGCTCTTCCTGGCGTTCGGGTCGCTGGTGCTGCCGGCCAAGGCGATCGTGATGAACCTGCTCTCGCTGAGCGCCTCCTTCGGGGCGCTGGTCTGGATCTTCCAGGACGGCCACCTGTCCGGACTCCTCGGCTTCACTCCCACGGGGACCGTCGAGGCGACCCAGCCGATCCTGATCCTCGCGATGGCGTTCGGGCTCTCCATGGACTACGAGGTCTTCCTGCTGAGCAGGATCCGGGAGCAGTGGGACCTGACCGGTGACAACCGGCTCGCCGTCGCCACGGGCCTGCAGCGCACGGGGGGACTCATCACGAGCGCGGCCCTGCTGCTCGTCGTGGTGATCGGCGCGTTCTCCACCAGCGGCATCACGTTCATCAAGATGATCGGGGTCGGTATGGTGCTGGCGATCGTCATCGACGCGACCGTCGTACGCGCCCTCCTGGTGCCGGCGACGATGCGCCTGCTGGGCTCGCTGAACTGGTGGCTACCCGCCCCCCTCGAGCGGCTCTGGGGCAGGGTCGGCATCCGGGAGTACGACGGCCCGCCGACCGCCGCCGTCCCAGCAGGTGAGGTCGAGCAACCGGTCGGCGCGGTCGGCTGAGGCCTCGGCGAGCCGCGCGTTGGGCTGGTCGACCCGTTCGACCCACTCGCGCGCGGCCGCCGGGGACTTCCCGAACCGGGTGTGCCGGGCGACGAGCCGTTCGAGGCGCAGCCCCTCGTCACAGCGCACGTGCCAGACCTCGTCGAGCTGCGCCCTGACCTCCCGCCAGTGCGGTTCGTCGAGGAGGAGGTAGTTGCCCTCGGTGACCACCACCTGCGCCGTCGGCGGGACCGCGATCGCCCCGGCGAGGGGCTGCTCGATGTCACGGTCGAAGCCCGGCGCGTACACGATTTCGCGCGGGCACGAACGAAGCCGCTGGAGCAGGGCGGCGTAGCCGAGAGCGTCGAAGGTCTCGGGCGCGCCCTTGCGGTCGAGGATCCCCTGTCGCGCGAGCTCGACGTCGGCGAGGTGGAAGCCGTCCATCGGCACGTGCGCACCGCGGTCGCCGAGCAGGCGCGCCAGGAAGCTCGCGAGCCTCGACTTCCCGGCTCCCGGAGCACCGCTGATGCCGACGAGGCGGCGCGCCCCGCCCGGCGCGGGCAGGAGCGAGGCGAGCTCGTCGCCGGCCTCGGACACGCAGATCACGGGTCCCATCAAACCAGCGAATGTTTCGGACATTTGTGGGAACCAGTGCGGACACGACTGCAGGACCATCGAATGAGGGAGTCAGATGAGTGACGCAGAGAAGAAGCCGCTGAGCGCCGAGGACCTGGCCGCGGAGGGAGCCACGGCACTGCCGGACAAGGAGGTCGTGTCGCTGCTGGACCTCAACGCCGACATCGACCTCGCCATCGACGCAGCGGCGCCGATCGACCTCGCCGTCGCGGCCAACGCCAACGTCGTGGCCCCCATCGACGCCGCCGTGGGCGCCAACATCCTGTCCTTCGACTCGACAGCCCAGTCGCTGGCCGACCAGAACGTCCTGGTGAACCAGGACGTCACCGCCGACGCCACGGCCCACGCCACCCAGGACAGCGGGATCGACCAGAGCAACGACGTCATCGACGACGGCACCGCCGACGGCACGAGCGGCGACGGTGGCGCGATCGACGGCTCCACCACGACGACCCAGACCGAGCCGACCAGCGTCGAGGGCGCCCTCAGCGGAGACCTGCTCGACGTCAACGTCAACCTCGACGCCGACGCGGACATCGCCGCACCGATCGACGGTGCTGTCGCCGCGAACGCCAACGTGGCAGCCCCCATCGACGCGGCTGTCTCCGCGAACATCGGCTCGATCGGCTCCGAGGCCACGGCCATCGCCCAGCAGGACGCCGTGATCAACCAGAGCATCGACGGCGCTGCCGAGGCCACGGCCGACCAGGCCTCCGACATCCAGCAGTAACCGGCTGTGACCATTGCGCCTCCGTCGGCCGGCGTTCCCGCGCCGGCCGACGGTGTCGTCCTGATCGGGGAGATGAAGGGGTCCGGCTACCGCACTCCCCCGGCGCTCGTCCGGCGCGCGGACGGCCAGACCATCCAGCTGACCCCGCTGCTCTACGAGGTGCTCGCCGCGATCGACGGCCGGCGCACCCACGAGGAGATCGCGCGGCGCGTCGGCGACCGCACTGGCCGCCTCGTCTCCCCCGATGACGTCGCGACCCTGATCCAGAAACAGCTCCTGCCCTACGGGCTGCTGCGTCTCGCCGACGGCTCGCAGCCCGAGGTCAAACGAGCCGCCCCACTTCTCGGGCTGCGGTTCCGCTACGTGGTGACCGACCCCCACGCCACCCGCCGTCTCACCGCGCCGTTCGCCCCGCTCTTCCAGCCACTCGTCGTGGCGGTGCTGGTCGCCGCCTTCGTCGCGGTGTGTGGCTGGGTGCTCTTCGACGAGGGGCTGGCCGCCGCCACCCACGAGGCCCTGTACGAGCCCGGGATGCTGCTCGCGGTCTTCGCCATCACGGTGCTGTCTGCCGGCTTCCACGAGTTCGGGCACGCCGCGGCGGCACGGTACGGCGGCGCCACCCCTGGCGCCATGGGCATGGGGCTCTACCTGGTCTGGCCGGCGTTCTACACGGACGTCACCGACAGCTACCGCCTCGGACGCGGCGGCAGGGTGCGCACCGACCTCGGCGGCCTGTACTTCAACGCGATCGTCGCGGTGGCGATGTTCGGCGTGTGGTGGCTCTCGCGCTGGGACGCCATCCTGCTGATCATCGCCGCCCAGGTCCTGCAGATGCTGCGCCAGCTCACCCCGCTCGTGAGGTTCGACGGGTACCACGTCCTCGCCGACCTCACCGGCGTCCCGGACCTGTTCCGCCACATCAAGCCGACCCTGCTCGGCCTTTTGCCCCAGAACTGGCGCAAGCCCGAGCACCACCTGCTCAAGCCCTGGGCCCGCGTCGTCGTGACCACCTGGGTGCTGGTCGTCGTGCCCCTGCTGCTGGCGACGCTCGTGCTGATGGTGGTGTCGTTCCCACGCGTCGCCGCGACCGCCTGGGACAGCCTGGGTGAGCAGTGGTCGACGCTGGGCAGCTCCTTCGCCGAGGGTGACGTCGTCGACATGGGCGCGCGGATGCTGTCGATCCTCGCCATCGCGCTCCCGGTCCTCGGCTCGGCCTACATGGTCAGCCGCCTGGTCCGGCGCGTGAGCACAGGGGTCTGGCACAGCACCGCGGGTCATCCGGCCCGACGCGCAGGCGCCGTCGTCGTGGCACTCGCGATCCTCGCCGGCCTCGCCTGGGCGTGGTGGCCCGGGGAGGACCGCTACCGGCCGATCCAGGCGTACGAGCGCGGCACCCTCTTCGACGCGCTCCCCATGTCCGCCCCCACCGGACTCCAGCCCGGCGTCGTCGCCCGCGCCACCACGACCTGGCCCTCCGGCGAGCCGTTGCCGACCGCGGAGTCCCCCGCTCTGTCGGTCGTCCTCGTGCCGCACCAGCCGGCGGGCACGGCAGGAGCCACAACCACCGGGACGACGACCTCCGGCGCCGACCTATCCGCAGGAGACGTCGAGCAGGTCGACCCCGGGACGTGGGTCTTCCCGTTCAACCGGCCGCCGGCGCCGGAGGAGGGAGACAACCAGGCCCTGGCCGTGAACACCGAGGACGGCTCGACCGTCTACGACGTCGCCTTCGCCCTCGTCTGGGCCGACGACGGCGCCGCCGAGAACGTCAACTCCGCCTACGCGCTGGCCAGCTGCGAGGGGTGCACGACGGTCGCGGTGGCCTTCCAGGTGGTCCTGGTGCTCGGCCAGAGCGACATCGTGCCGCAGAACCTCGCGGCGGCCGTGAACTACAGCTGCGTCTCCTGCGTCACCGGGGCGCTCGCCCAGCAGCTCGTCGTCACGCTCGACGGCCCTCTCGGCGAGGACACCGCCCGCGAGCTCGCCGAGCTGTGGTCGCGGATCGCCGAGTACGGCACGACGCTCGAGGGACGCTCGCTCAGCGAGATCAGGGCGCAGCTGACCGAGTTCGAGCGGGAGATCCTCGAGTTGCTCGGCGCCGACGTGAGCGGGTCGTCCACGAGGGACGCGGGCACGAGCCCATCGTCGTCGCCGACGTCGAGCCCGAGCACCGGGCCGAACACCGGGCCCAACACCGGGCCGACCGATGGGCCCACGCAGGGTGTCGCGGCCGGTGGGACCGAGGCGTCCACGAGCACGGGGTCCACCGCGACGTCGGGCACCTCGCCGGCGACCGACGCGGAGCCCTCTTCGACGACCACGCCCACGTCCACGACCGGTACCGCCGACGGCGAGCCGACCCCCTCGAGCACACCGACCGAGAGCGCATCGCCTTCCCCGACAGGAGAGCCTTCGCCCAGCGCGTCGGCCTCACCGTGACGCATCCACAACTGGGTCGTTGGTGCTTGCACAAGTCCCACCGACCCGAAGGCGACCCATGCCCATCAGTGCTCCCCCGACCAGCTCCCGCGCGGCCGTCGTACGCCTGCTCGCGGTGCTCGCCGTCGTCGCCCTCGGCGCGACGCTGCTGACGACGGCATCGAACGCCGAGGGTGACGTCTCGTTGGCCGCCGTGCCCCGGGCCGACTGCGGGCCGGGGTCCAGGCCCGAGACCTCGATCCAGGGCCGTGTTCCGGCGAAGGACTACGACACGGGGCGGGCGCAGAAGGGGTACACCTGCAACACCCGCCAGGTCAGCCACTACGGCGGCAGCGGGGGCTTCAAGGTCTTTCGGTACGTCGACCGGAGCGGCCGGGCCTGCGCCTTCTACGACTCGACCCTGCTCTCCCCCAGTGACGTGCCGTTCAACGTCGGCCGCGAGGGCACCGGCGTCGTGGTCCTCGACATGTCCGACCCGCGTCGACCGAAGAAGACCGCGAACCTGGTGACGCCGGCCATGCAGAGCCCGCACGAGTCGCTGATGCTCAACAAGAGGCGTGGCCTGCTCGTGGCGGTGCTCGGCAACCCGGCCACGAACGTCGGGGAGATCGACGTGTACGACGTCAAGGGCGACTGCCGCAGTCCGGAGCTCCTGTCCACCACGCCCACCGGTCTCCTCGGACACGAGAGCGGGTTCGCCCCCGACGGCAAGACCTTCTACGTCTCCTCGACCGGCGGCCAGACGCTGACCGCGGTGGACCTGAGCGACCCACGGCAGCCTCGCGCGCTCTGGGTCCGGACCGGCGTGGTCTACCACGGCATGCGGGTCAGCGCCGACGGCAACCGGCTCTACGTCGCGGAGATCGGACAGCCCCGGGACGGCCTCATCTCCAACGGCGGCCTCGCGATCCTCGACGTCAGCCAGATCCAGGCTCGCAAGTCCGACCCGGAGGTCCCGGTCGTGAGCAAGCTGCAGTGGCGCAGCGGCTCCATCCCACAGGTCGCCGAGCCGATCACGATCCGGGGCCACGAGTACCTGCTCGAGGTCGACGAGTTCGCGAACTACCGAACCGACCAGCCCACCCTCTACGACGCCGGGGCCAAGGTGGGGGCCGCGCGTCTCATCGACATCGACGACGAGAAGCACCCCCGTGTCGTCTCCAACATCCGGCTCCAGGTGAACCAGCCCTGGGCCCGCAAGGGACCCTCGCAGAGCGACCCCGGCGCACGGCTGCAGATCCAGGGGTACGCCGGCCACTACTGCTCGGTGCCCCGGCGCAAGGACCCGAAGATCGTCGCCTGCAGCTTCATCGCCTCGGGCCTTCGGGTCTTCGACATCCGCAACCCCAGGCAGCCCAAGGAGGTCGGCTACTTCAACAAGCCGATCGTCCCGGGCAGCCCGAAGCCGCTTCGCGAGGGCGCGTACGCCATGTCCGCGCCGGCCTGGGACCTGCGACGCAAGCAGGTCTGGTACACCGACGGCAACACCGGCTTCTACGCCGTCAAGCTGACCAACGGGATCGCACCGCGCTGGTGACCGGGCCTCCTGGCGGCGCCGCGGCCTTGGGAGAGCTACGCAGGTAGCTCGAACCAGACCGTGGTGCCGCCGCCCGGCGCGCTCTCCATGCCGATCCGGCCTCCGTGGGCCTCGACGATCCGCTTCGCGCTGGCCAGTCCGATGCCACTGCCCTCGACACGCTTGTCCGCGCGCGCGAAGAGCACGAACATCGACTCGTGCAGCTCCGGCGCGACGCCGATGCCGTTGTCGGTGACCTGCACCCTCCACCGGTCGTCCAGGCACTCCGCACTGACGAGCACGCGAGGCGGGGTGTCGGGGCGCGCGAACTTCATCGCGTTCGACAGGAGGTTCCGGGCGACGGAGTACAGCTGGCGGGCGTCCACGGCGAGTTTCGGCAGCTCCTGCACCGTGACCTCGGCCCGGCTCTCGGCCAAGACAGGAGCGAGGTCCTCGAGTGCGAGCTCGAAGACCGAGGTGAGCGCCGTGACCGAGAGGACCGGCTCACCGCCCTCCTGGGCGTAGGCGAGCATCTGCTCCACCATCGCGTCCAGCCGGTGCCCGGCGCGGCTGATGCCCTCGACCATCCACCGCAGGTCCTCGTCCTCGCTCACAGCGGGCTCGGCGGAGAGCATCTCCGCGTTCGCCAGGATGGCGGTGAGCGGCGTTCGCAGGTCGTGGCTGACCTGCCCCGCGAAGAGCGAGAGCTGCTCGTCGTGCTCCATGTCCTTTCATCCCCCTTCGACGCTTTCGTGCCATTCTCACAGAGCCGACCGCGTTCGCGCGGTTGAAGCCCAAAGCCCCGACCAGCCCAGGGCGCTTGGGCCGTGCCCCGGCTCCCTGAGCGTGCTTCCATCGATGGATGGGCATCGAATTCCAGGCCTCGCCCCAACCCACACTCGGTGTGGAGTGGGAGTTCGCGCTGGTCGACAAGGTGACGCGCGACCTCTCGAACTCGGCCTCGGAGCTCTTCGAGTCCGTGCGCAGGCATGAGGGCGGCGCGGCCCAGCCCAAGCTGCACAAGGAGCTGCATCGCAACACCGTGGAGGTGGTGAGCGGCGTCAGCCAGGACGTCGACGAAGCCGTCGAGGACCTGACCCGGACGCTGCGTCTCGTCCGCCAGATGGGCGACACGCTCGGGGTGGACCTGTACAGCGCCGGCACGCACCCCTTCACGGCCTGGTCCTCCCAGCTCTTCACACCGGGGCACCGGTACCGGCAGTTCATCGAGCGGACCCAGTGGTGGGGCCGGCAGATGTTGATCTGGGGTGTCCACGTGCACGTCGGGGTCAGGCGCCGCGATCACGTCTTCCCGATCATCTCGTCCCTGCTGAACCAGCTCCCGCACCTCCAGGCGCTGTCCGCCTCCTCACCGGTCTGGGCCGGGACCGACACGGGGTACGCCAGCAACCGGGCGATGATGTACCAGCAGCTTCCGACCGCCGGGCTTCCGCTCCTGTTCGAGAGCTGGGAGGGCTTCGAGTCGTTCGTGGCCGACGAGCGCAAGACGCGGGTCATCGAGAGCCTGAAGGACCTGCGGTGGGACATCCGGCCCGCGCCCGGGTTCGGCACCGTTGAGGTCCGGGTCTTCGACGGGATCTCCACGATCCGCGAGCTGCGAGCCGTCGCCGCCCTCACCCACTGTCTGGTCGTCGACCTCGAAGACCGGCTCGAGGCCGGGGAGACCCTTCCCGTTCTGCAGCCGTGGCACATCCGCGAGAACAAGTGGCGCGCGGCCCGCTACGGCCTCGACGCCGAGATCATCGTCGACCCCTCCTGCCGGGAGCGCCGGCTGACCGACGACCTCGACGACCTGCTCTGGCGGCTGGAGCCGGTTGCCAAGCGGTTGAGGTGTACGTCGGACCTGGCGGCCGCCGCTGCCATCCCGAGGGTCGGAGGGTCCTACGAGCGGCAGCGGAAGGTCGCGGCCGAGTCCGGCGGCGACGACCTGGTGGCGGTGGTGGACTCGGTGGTCAGGGAGCTGAGGCTCTGACCCGGCTCCTGCCCACGCCCTGGGCGCCCCCGATCGACTCCCGCGCAAGGGTGGGACAATCCCGGCATGCGAACTGGCAGGCATGGTCGAATCACCCGCTCTCTCGTCCTGGCAACGGCCGCGCTGGCTCTCGCGGCCTGCTCCGCCGAGGTCGAGGGCCCTAGCGAGAAGGAGGCCCGCGACGCCGGTCGCGACTACGGCGAGACCATCGCCGACACCATCGGCGCCCGGGCCACCCAGGACGAGATGGAGACACTCTGCGGGAAGGGCGCGGAGGAGGAGCGCATCGTCACCAAGGGCCGCCATGGCGACGAGACCGACCTGGAGATCGACGCCTTCATCGACGCCTGCCGGGTGGCCGTCTCCCAGAAGTGAGGCCGACCCGCAGCCTCGGCGGTCACCCGTGGAGCGGGTAGCCCTCGAACACGCGGGACAGCACCCGGGCGACGTGGCCCTTGGCGTCCGTCAGCTCGACCTCCACTCCGGCGGAGCGAACTTCGTCGAACACGTCGCGCAGCATCAGCGCACCGGTCAGGTCCACTCGCCCGAGGCGTTCGAGGTGGACGACGATTCGCCGCAGCTCGGAGTGCTCGGCGACGAGCCGGGTCACCGCCCGCTCCACTCCTGGCGCGGAGCCGAAGTAAAGGACGCCGGTGGGCCAGACGTGGAGGGTGTCCCCCTCCAGCTCCGAGGGCACGGTGACGTTCAGCTCCCGCCAGAGGTGGACCGCGAGCGCCGTGCCCACGCCGAGCAGGATGCCCTGCTCGACGTGCGGCGCGAGGGCCAACGTCCCGACCGCGGTCACGATGCCCACCGCGAACTGTGGCCGGGACCAGCGCCAGTACAGGGCCGGTGACCTCACGTCCACCAGCGACGTCACCGCCGCGATCACCAGTCCGGCCAGCACGGCGGTCGGCAGCGGGGCGAGCAGGAACGCGAAGGGCAGGATCGCCGCCACCGCGAGCCCTGTGAACGCGCCGCTCCAGCGGGTGCGCGCACCGCCCAGCCGGTTGAGCGCCGTGCGCGAGAACGAGCCGCCCACCGGGTAGCCGCCGGCAACGCCCGAGGCGAGGTTGGCCAGCCCCTGCCCCATGAACTCACGGTTGGAGTCCCAGTACGTGCGGTCCTCGGCAGCGTACTTGCGCGCGATCGCCGAGGGCTCCGCGAAGCCGACGATCGCGATCACCAGCGCGGGCAGGAGCAGCTCCGGAAGGTCCGCCCACGGCAGGTCGGTCCGGACTGCGAAGTCGATGTCGATGTCGCCCACGACGCTGCCGCCGTAGTCGGTGGCCCAGCTCCACAGCGTCCCCGCGACGACGGCCACCAGCGCGCCCGGAAAGAGCCCGGAGATCCGCCTGCCGCCCAGCATGACCGCCATCGCCCCGACGCCGAGGAGGATGGCGGTCCATGACCACTGCGACGGGGACGCCAGGGCGCGAAGTGCCGTGACCAGGGGGTTGCCCGCTCCCCCCTCGGTCCCGAGCAGGCTGGGCAGCTGGGAGGAGACGATGAGGATCGCCGCCGCCGAGGTGAAGCTGACCACGACCGGCTGGGACATCAGGTACGCGATGGGGCCACCTCCGAGAAGGCCGATGGCGAGACGCATCAGCCCGACCAGGATGGCGAGGAGGCCGGCCAGGAGGGCGAACTGCGCCGTGAACGGATCTCCCAAGGCGGCGAGGGCGCCGTACGTCAGCAGGCTCGTGACGGCGACCGGTCCGGTCTGGAGGTAGGGCGATGACCCGACGATCGCCCCGGCCAGCGGCGCTGCAACGGCGGCGTAGAGCCCGTGCACCGGGTCGACGCCGGCGATCGTGGCGTAGGCGAGCGACTGGGGCACCAGGACCAGCGCGACGCTGACCCCGGCGAGAAGGTCACCGCGCGCGGGTTTCACCACGCCAGGAACCTAGCAGTCTCGAAACTCGGCCACCCGACGAACGAGGGCCGCCCTCCGTGCCGGAGGACGGCCCTCGTCGGGTGCCTTCGATCAGGGCGTGGTGGTGTCGGTGTCCGAGGTGTCGGTGTCCGAGGTGTCGGTGTCCGAGGTGTCGGTGTCCGGTGTCTCGATCTCCGGGGTCTCGCCTGCCTCGTCGCCTGCCTCGTCGTCGGCCGTCTCCACGGCGTCCTTGACGGAGGACAGGACCTTCTGGGCGGCCCTGAGGTCAGCGCGGGCAGTCTCTGCGTCGTACGTCGAGAGCAGCCCGACCAGTGCGGTGAGCCCGTCGGACTCCGCGCTGAGGACGCTGGCGTCCGTCATCTCGGCGATCGCCTTCTGGATACGGGTCGAGAGGCGCAGCTGGTTGACGATCGTGTTGTAGACCTCGGGCCGGAAGCCGCGGAGCTCGGCCTTTAGCTCCTTGACGTCGCTCGTCGCGGCCTGAGCCTTCAGGTCACCGAGCTGCGCGCGGTCCTCGGCGATGTTCTCCAGGACGGCCGCCTCGACGGTGTCCTCGAGCCGCTCGACCTTGTTGGACCGGGCCAGGCGCCCGAGGTACGCGTCCTTGCGGGCGGCCTCCTTGGCGAGCCGACGCTCGGCCGCGGTGAGCGACCTGTCGGACTTGGCGGGCTTGTGTGCCTTGGCGGCCTTGTGGTCGACCTTGACGTGCGAAGCCTTCGGCTTGGCGACCGCTGCCGGGGCAGCAGCCCCGAGGGTCACGGCTGCCGCGAGCGCACCAGCCATGGCAGTACGGGTCATTCGGTTCATCAGTGGCCTCCCAGACACTCATGAGGGGACTCCGCCCTCCCAGGCAGCGGAGTCGTTTTTACTTATCCCGAGGCAGTATGTCCGCTTCGCTACGACTTGGTGGCAAAACCGGGGAATCGGAAGGCTCCCGTAGGGTCCGTTCATGGACAACAAGGTGCTGGTGGTCGTCGGTGCGGGTCCGGGCGTCGGAGCCTCGGTGGCGCGGAGGTTCGGTCGTGAGGGGTACGACGTCGCGCTCGTTGCTCGCTCCACCGACGCCCTCGAACGTCTCGGGACCGAGCTCCAGGAGGCGGGTGTCACGACGGGTTGGACCCCGGTCGACATCACCGACGCGGAAGCACTCACCAGCGCGATCGAACGCTTCGGCCAACACCTCGGGCACATCGACGCCCTGCACTTCAACCCCAGTGCCTTCAGGCCGGCCGACCCACTCCAGCTCACCGCGGCCGAGCTCCTCGAGGATCTCCACGTCGGAGTCGCGGCACTCCTCACGGCCGTCCAGGCCGCGCGGCCGGCCATGCCCTCGGGCGCGCGCATCACGGCGACCGGGAGCGTCGCCGCCGACCGCCCGTCCCACCAGGCGTGCTCCCTCGGCGTACAGAAGGCCGGTCTCCGCAACCTCGTCCTCAGCCTGGACAGGACTCTCGCCCCTGCGGGGATCAGGGCGATGTCGTTGACGGTGAAGGGCATCCTTGCGCCGGACACCGCGTTCTCACCCGAGCGGGTCGCCGACGCCGTCTACGCGGCGGCGACCACGCCCGACGAGGACTGGCGCGCTGAGGTGGAGTACTCGGGCTGACCGCCCCTGCGGGCGGCCTGAGCAGCCGCCGGGTCAGCGCGGCGGGTCGACGATGAGGCTGCCGCCCGAGGGCTGGAACGGGTTGATGCCGTGGTCGATGGCGTACTGCTGGAGGTACCCGTCGCGACCGAGCACCCGGACCCGCTCGCCGATCTTCGCCGCCTCCGCGCGCTCGACCGCGATCTGGGCCTTCGCCGCCGCCTCGCGCGCCGCTGCCTCGGCCTCTGCAGCCTTGGCCTTCGCGACCGCCGCCTGCTGCTTCACGAGCTCGTCCTTGATCGACTGCGGCGGCTCGGGCTTCTGGAAGGTGACCGCAAAGTTCTGGAAGAACTCCGTGTCCCCGTCGGTCTGCCGGTTGACGAGCTCGGGGAGCTGGGCAAGCACGTCCTGCTCCCACTGCGCCTTCTTGTTCGGGTCCGTGTAGAGCTCGGTGTAGGTGTAGTTCTGGCCGGCACGGTCGGTCGCCGTGTCGAGCGGACGGAAGATGTAGACGTTCAGCATCTGCCGCCAGCCGTCGGAGCGCGCACCGTCGGAGGTCATGTAGGCGTTGTAGCGGTTTCCGATCAGCTCGTGGAACCGCTGGAGCGCGCCACCGGCGTAGGTCGTGTCACCGATCTTGATCGGCTCGCACGAGGTGTTCAGCAGGAAGTTCGCCACCCCCTCCACGGTCATCTCGATGCCGTCCTTGGTCACGAAGGTGATCGGCCCGGAGTCCCCGTCCTGCGCGTCGAAGACGAAGTTGGTCTGCGAGGCCGGGTAGGCGAAGTGGTGGTCGCCGGGCCCGTCGAACTGACGGTTGGACGGCGCAACGCAGTCACTGAACTTCTTGGAGGAGAACGCGCCGCCCTTGTAGTGCAGCGCCACCTGGTCCGGCCCTGTGGAGACAGACGACGGTCTCGCGACCAGGAGCAGCAGAAGGCCGAGCGCCACGACGCCGCCCGCCGCAGCGAGCAGCTTGTTCACGTTCTTCAACTGTGGGGTCCTTGGGGGTCAGGAGCCGAGCTCGCGGTTGTGCCGCTCGTACTCACGGATCTTGTCGATCATGATGAGGGACAGAGCGGAGTCGAGCTCGCGGTGGTCCCACGCCGTCTCCTTCAGCTCGTCCACCAGCGCCCGCAGCCCGTTCAGCTCGTCGCGCTCGCGCTGGTTCAGCGCCCGCGACGCCGCGCCGGCCGAGAAGAGGTAGATCATCAGGCCGAGGAAACCGAGGACGAGCAGGATCTCGAGGAGCACCATTCCTCTCACAACCCCTTATGCCGATGGACGCAGGCGCGCCAACCCTAGGCCATCATCGGTTCGGCGTCCGAGGGTCGTAAAGACCGGTCCAGCGGGTACGGCGAGGGTGACGGCTGACCGTGACCTCGGGAGGATGAGACATGGCTGTCACGACGTTCCAGGACCTACCGCTGGCCGAGCGCGACAAGGAGTGGGACGGCAGTGCCGCGGAGAGGCGCGTACGCGCCTGGGCGGGGGCCGAGGACGAGCCCAACGAGAAGTACCGCGACACACATGTCTGGTACGACGCGGAGAAGAAGGAGAACTTCACCGCCTACAAACTGCTGATCGCCGACGTCGTCGACGACAAGCTCGTCGTCGTGCCTCGCGGCGTGATCACCGCCGGCAACGTGATGCAGGGATCACGCGGCGGGGTCGACCTGCCGAAGAAGGATGTCGACCGCGTGAAGAGCCACTTGGCAAAGTACTACGCCAAGATGGGCGACGAGGCGCCTTGGGAGGAGTGAGGTGCCGCCTCGGGCTCAGCCGCCGAGGTAGTAGCCGGGGAACGAGCCCAACCCGTCCGACTCATCCGTGCTGTTCGCGATCGAGCACACCTTCGTGTCGAGCGGGCGGCACATCTGCTCCACCATCCAGGCAAGCACGCGCATGTCAGACCTCTTCTGTCGGGTTTCTGCCGAGAGACGATGCCCCTTGGCGCATGTCTCAAACCCGACAAATGGCACCGGTCCAGACCGCGTGCCTAGCGCGACCGGCGTCGCAGCTTCGGCAGCTGGGTCGCCCTGCCGTGCAGGACCGCGATCGTCTGCGCGAAGAGCTTGTCCTGCTGCGGCGACCGGGCGAACGAAGTGAGCAGGACGGGCGGCTTCATGCGCTGTCTTGCGACCGCCTTCGCGTAGGTGAACTCCTTGAGCCCGTCTGCGCCGTGGATCCGGCCGAAGCCGGAGTCGCCCACACCGCCGAACGGCAGGGCGGGGATCCCGGCGAACGCGATCACGGAGTTGATCGCCGTCATGCCGGACCTGATCCGCCGCGCGAGCTCGGGCCCGCGTGAGCGTGAGAAGACCGTCGAGCCGAGCCCGAAGCTCGTGCCGTTGGCGAGCGCGACCGCCTCGTCCATGTCACGCACCTTGTTCACCGTCATCGTGGGCCCGAAGGTCTCCTCGGTGATCGCCCTCGAGTCCTGCGGCACGTCGGTGAGCACCACCGGCTGGACGAACCGGTCGCCGACCGACTCGGCACCACCGACCAGCGCCTTCGCGCCCTTGGCCATCGCGTCGTCGACGTGACGACGGACCACCTCGACCTGGGACGGGATCGTCATCGGGCCGTACTGGGCTCCCGCGTGCGTTCCCGCGTTGACGCCGCGGGTCTGCTCGGTGAGCTCCTCCAGGAACGCCTCGTACACCCGCTGGTGGACGTAGACCCGCTCCACGCCGGCGCACGTCTGACCCGCGTTGGAGAACGCGCCCCAGACCGCAGCGTCCACCGCCGCCGGGATGTCGGCGTCCTCGTCGACGAGCAGGGCGTCCTTCCCGCCGGCCTCGATCAGCACCGGGGTGAGGTTCTCGGCGCAGGCGGCCATCACCTTCTTGCCCGTGGCGGTCGAACCCGTGAAGGCGAGCTTCGCGATCTTGGACCGGCACAGGGCGGCGCCGGTCTCGCCATATCCGACGACGACCTGGAAAAGCGCCTTGTCAGGCACGACCTCGGCCAGGCTGTCGGCGAGCCAGACCCCGACACCGGGGGTGTGCTCGCTGGGTTTGTAGACGACCGGGTTGCCCGCGGCGAGGGCGTAGACGATCGAGCCCATCGGGGTGAAGACCGGGTAGTTCCACGGACCGATCACGCCGATCACGCCGAGCGGGCGGTACTCCACGCTCGCAGCCTGGTTGGCCATGAGCAGTCCGGCCGGCACCCTGTGCGGGCCGAGGATCTTCTGTGCGTGCCGGGCGGCCCAGGCCAGGTGGTCGATCGCGAGCCCGATCTCGATCTGGGCGTCCCCGTGCGGCTTGCCGGTCTCCTGGTGGACGAGATCGGCGAGCTGACCCATCCGCCGGGCGAGGACACCCCGCCACTGGTCGAGGATCCGCTTGCGCCCGTCGAAACCGAGATCGTCCCACCAGGTCGCCGCCTCGCGTGCGCGGGCGACCGCCGCGTCGACGTCGCCAGGATCGTCGACGACGTGGACGCCGACCACGTCGCCCGTTGCGGGGTTCAGGGACTCGAGCTTCTGGCCCATCAGGTGGCTCCTCCTGCGTCGAGGCGGCCCTTGAGCAGGTCCGCTGCCTTCTCGCCGATCATGATCGTGGGGGCGTTGGTGTTGCCGCGGGGTACGGCGGGCATGACGGAGGCGTCGGCCACCCGGAGCCCCTCGACGCCGTACACCCGGAGCTGCGGGTCGACCACCGCCTCCTCGCCCTGACCCATCGCGCAGGTCCCGACCGGGTGGTACAGCGTCTGGGTGTTGTGCTGCAGGTGCTCGACGATGTGGCTCTCCGTCGGTAAGTCACTGCCTGGCATGAACGGTCCGGCGATGTGGCGGGCGATCCGTCCCGTGCGCACGGTCTCGAGGATCCTCTGCACCCCGCGCACCATCGCGTCCAGGTCCCGCACGTCGTCGTAGTACGCGGGGTCGATCTCCGGGTGCCAGCGCGGGTCGGGCGACCGGAGGCGCAGCCGGCCGCGGCTCGCGACGTCGACCAGGGTCGGGCCGACGGTGACCTTGCGGGTGACTGGCTCGTGGAGACCGTTGTCCCAGAACCCGGACGGCGCCATGTGGATCTGGAGATCGGGAGCCGGGAGGTCGTCGCGGGTCCGGAAGAAGCCGCCGGCCTCGGCGATGTTCGACACGAGCGGGCCCTTGCCCACCGCCTTCGCCTTGGCGAAGTTGAACAGGTTGTTGAAGTCGGCGAGGTCGGTCGCGTGCTGCGTGTGCCAGACGAGCGGTGCCGCTGGGTGGTCGTGGAGGTTCTCCCCCACGCCGGGAAGGTCCACCACGACGTCGACACCGACCTCGCGCAGGTGTGCGGCGGGGCCGATCCCGGAGAGCATGAGGAGCTGCGGTGAGTTGACGGCACCACCCGAGAGGATCACCTCGGCTTCGGCGTACGCGGTCTGCTCGCCGGGGCCGTACTGGTAGTCGACCCCCACCGCGCGACCGTTCTCCACGATCACCCGCGTTGCGAGTGCACCGGTGCGCACCGTGAGGTTGGGACGGCCGGCCGCCGGCGCGAGGTAGGCGTCGGCCACCGACCAGCGCCTCCCCTTGTGACAGGTGACCTGGTAGAGCCCGACCCCCTCCTGCTCCGCGCCGTTGAAGTCGTCGTTCGGCTTGAGTCCGCTGGCCGCCGCGGACTCGAGCCAGGCATAGGTCAGCGGGTGGGTGTAGCGACGGTCCTCGACGTGCAAGGGTCCGCCCTGCCCGTGGTAAGGCGCCCCGAGGGTGGAGTTGTCCTCGGCCCTGACGAAGTACGGAAGCACGTCGTCGTACCCCCAGCCGACTGCACCGAACTCGTCGCGCCAGGTGTCGTAGTCGAGCCGGTTGCCCCGGATGTAGATCATGGCGTTCATCGACGAGCAGCCGCCCAGCGCTCGCATCCGCGGCCAGTAGGCACGGCGGGCGTTCAGCTGCTTCTGCTCCACCGTGGTGTACTGCCAGTCCCACTTGGTCTTGAACAGCTGCGAGAACGCCGCCGGGATGGTGATCTCGTCGGCGACCGCCTCTCCCCCGGCCTCGAGCAGGAGGACCGACGTGCGGGGGTCCTCGCTGAGTCTCGAGGCGATGACCGCACCCGCACTCCCCGCGCCGACGATGACGTAGTCGTGGGTCTCGCGCACGTGGCCTCCTGGGAGGTGCGGGTCAGCGGTGTCTGCGCCGGATGGAGCGAACCTATGCCGCGGACCCGGTGCTCACAAGAGCTCAGTGGCCGTGCTCGGCCCCTGCGGCGTCGGCCTCGGCCTTGGTCTTGTGGACCGTGCCGGCGGGGTGCTCCGGTGGGGCGTAGATGGAGTACAGCTTCAGGTTCTCGTCACCGTCGTTGACCACGTTGTGCCAGGTGCCGCCGGGCACGATCACGGCCCAGTCGTCCTCCAGGTGGTGGGTCTCGGTGACCTCGTCCTTCGACGGTCCCAGCGTGAGGGTGGCGCGGCCGGCCTCGACCCGGATGAACTGGTCGCGGTCGTCGTGCATCTCGACGCCGATCTCCTCGCCCGGCTCGAGGCTCATCACCGTGAGCTGCAAGGCGGTGCCGGTGAACAGTGCCTCACGGAAGTACGTGTTTCCTGTCGTCGCCTCTTCGATGTTGCCGACCCATCCGGTCATGTCTGCATCCTCCTCGTCCGGTCCCGGTCGGTGCCCGTTCCTCCGACCATGACACGGACCTCGGGTCGCTTGCTGCGACTGTGGAGACTGTGGGCATGCGTAGCCACCCTTCCTGTGCTGGTTTCGACTCGTTGGCCCCGGTGTGGCCGTCCGCCGGGCTCACCGCACGCGCGGCCGTGGTGGCATGAAGGCCGTCGTCTTCGAGGAGTACGGCGCCACGCCGAAGCTGCGCGTCGTGGACGAGCCGCCCTGCCCGGAGGACGGGGTGCTGATCCGGGTCAGGGCCACAGGGGTCTGCCGCTCCGACTGGCACGCCTGGAAGGGGCACGACCCCGTCGCGCTCCCCCATGTCCCGGGCCACGAGCTCGCCGGACTCGTGGCCGAGGTGGGTCCGACGGTGACGAGATGGCGGCCCGGCGACCGGGTCACGGTGCCCTTCGTGTGCGGATGCGGGAGGTGCGAGTACTGCCAGGCGGGGGACGCCCAGGTCTGTCCCGACCAGACGCAGCCGGGCTTCACGGGTCCCGGATCCTTCGCCGAGCTGGTAGCGATCCACGCCGCCGACACGAACCTCGTGCGCCTCCCCGACGACGTGGACTTCGTGACGGCGGCATCGCTAGGGTGCCGGTTCGCGACTGCCTTCCGAGCCCTGACCGCGCACGGCGAGGTCCACTCCGGTCAGTGGCTGGCCGTCCACGGCTGCGGGGGTGTCGGCCTCTCCGCCGTCATGGTCGGAGTCGCTCTCGGTGCTCGGGTGGTCGCGGTGGACGTCAGCCCGGCTGCGCTCGGGCTCGCTCGGTCCCTCGGCGCCGAGCTCGTGGTCGACGCAGACGACGTGCCGGACACTTCCGAGGCGATCCGGGAGCTCACAGGAGGCGGCGCGCATGTCTCCGTCGACGCGCTCGGCTCCCCTGCCACCGCCGTCGCGTCGGTCGGCGGCCTGCGACCTCGGGGGCGTCATGTGCAGGTCGGGCTGCTCCTCGGACGGGCCTCGACGCCGCCACTGCCGATGGACCAGGTCGTGGCGAAGGAGCTTGCCGTCTTCGGCTCGCACGGGATGGCGGCGGCGGACTATCCGGCGATGCTCGCGCTCGTCGTCGCCGGGACGCTTCGGCCGGACCGGCTCGTCGGCGAGGTGATCGGCCTCGAGGAAGCCGGGGCGGCACTCGCCGCAATGGACCGTCCGTCGGGCACGGGTGGGATGACCGTCGTAGAGGTTCCCTGAGTCCGAGGCGGCCACGCTCGAAGGAAGTTGCCTCCATACCGGTCGCAGGAGAGGGTAGGCACGAGGTGGCGCCGCGCCGCGGTTCGCCACCGGGTTACAGCGCAAGAGATCGTGACGACAGAGAACAGGGGATTACATGGCTCTGCATCTGGGTGACACCGCCCCCGACTTCACCGCCGACACCACCGAGGGGAAGGTCTCCTTCCTGGAGTGGAAGGGCGACAGCTGGGCGATCTTCTTCAGCCACCCGGCTGACTTCACCCCCGTCTGCACCACCGAGCTCGGCCGAGTCGGCCAGCTCAGCGAAGAGTGGGCCAAGCGCAACACCAAGGTGATCGCGCTGTCCGTCGACTCCGTCGAGGACCACGAGAGGTGGAAGCCGGACGTCGAGCAGGTCTCCAACACGACGGTCGGCTACCCGATCATCGCCGACCCCGACAAGAAGATCGCCGAGCTCTACGACATGATCCACCCCGGCGAGGGTGACGCCAGCTCCGTGCGCTCGGTCTTCATCATCGGCCCGGACGACAAGATCAAGCTGTCGCTCACCTACCCCAAGAGCGCAGGTCGCAACTTCGACGAGATCCTGCGCGTGCTCGACGCGCTCCAGCTCACCGCGTCCGGCCCGTACTCCACCCCGGTCGACTGGCGCCCCGGCGATCGAGCCATCATCGCCACCGACGTACCGACCGAGGAGGCCGAGCAGCGCTTCCCGGACCTCGAGGTGGTCAAGCCCTACCTGCGCTACGCCACGCCCACCAAGGGCTGACCGGCGCGAGCCGCACCCCTCGAGGGGCCACGTCCGTCCGGGCGTGGCCCCTCAGCATCTCTCCCACGGAGTCGGACGAACTAACGTGCAGGGCATGCACTACCTGGGAGTCGACCTCGCCTGGGGTCCGCGCAACCGCACGGGCCTCGCGGTGCTCGGCGAGGGCGGAACCCTGCTGGACCTGACCGACGCGAGAACCGACGAGGACATCCTCCGGTGGCTCACCCCGTACACCGACGGCCCGTGCGTCGTGGCGATCGACGCCCCGATCATCGTGAGGAACGCGACCGGCCGCCGCAGGTGCGAGGCGGAGCTCGGCGCGGTCTTCGGACGGTACGACGCTGGAGCCCACCCGACCAACACCGCGAGGCCGGAGCTCGCCCACGGAACCCGCGCCCTGCGACTCGCCCGTGCACTGGACCTCGACGTGGACCCGTCCTCCAGCGGAAGCCGGCGAGCGCTGGAGGTCTACCCCCACCCCGCGACGATCGCCCTCTTCGGTCTCACCCGGACGGTGAAGTACAAGCACAAGCCCGGCAGGGACCTCGACCTGCTCCGTAGCGAGAGCCTTCGACTGATGAAGCTCATCGAGAGCCTCGCACTGGCCGATCCGCCCCTGCTCCTCGAGCACCACGCCGGCTGGCGGGACGTCCGCAAGATCGTCGAGCGGTCCTCCCGCAAGGTTGACCTCAAGACCGTCGAGGACGTCGTCGACGCCGTTCTGTGCGCCTACATCGGCCTCTACGCTCACCGGCGTCCCGGGAGCACCAGCGTCTTCGGGGACGTGGAGGACGGCTACATCGTCACCCCCGCCCTCACGTAACCCGCGCTTCGCGAGGTCGTTGTGTCTGTGCCCGAACAGTCCCGACCTCGAGGTGAGCCATGTCCGCCCGTCGCGTCGCCGTCGCATCGACCTTGGCCGCCATGGCCGCAAGCCTGCTCCCCGCGCTCTCCGCCCCGGCGACCGCGCAGGCCGGCCCCCGCGTGACGAACGGGTGCGTGGCGAGCGTGCCTGAGCCGGGCACGACCGAGAAGGTCGAGATCTGCTACACGGTCTTCCAGCCCAGGGGCGCGACGCGCGACCACAAGGTCCCGATGATCTTCCACAGCCACGGCTGGGCGGGCTCGCGGACGAAGGACGCCGCATCCTTCTCGAAGTGGCTCGACGCCGGCTTCGGAGTGATCTCCTTCGACCAGCGCGGGTTCGGCGAGAGCGGGGGCAAGGCGCACGTCGAGAACCCGGACATCGAGGGCCGCGACGTGGAGCGCCTGGTCTCCCTCGTCTCCCGGATGCCCTGGGTCGAGAAGGACGGCAAGGGCGACCCGCGTCTCGGTGCGATCGGCGGCAGCTACGGCGGCGGCTACCAGTACGTCGGAGCGTTCCGTGAGCTCATGGACAAGGGCAAGCCGGTCTTCGACGCGCTCGCCCCGGAGATCACCTGGTACGACCTGAACCAGAGCCTCGCTCCCCAGGAAGTCGTCCGGACCGCGTGGGCGCTGTCGCTCTCGGCGGCCGGCTCGCAGGCCCTACCGCCCGAGGTCCTCCTCGCCCTCGGTCAGGGCGCGGCCACCGGCTTCTGGCCCCGCGGCGAGGTGCCCGGCAGCGCGGACATGAAGCGGTTCTTCCAGAAGAACGGCCCGGCCTGGCACGTGAAGAACGGCCGCCTCCTCGACATCCCGGTCCTCATGGGCCAGGGCGCGACCGACACGCTCTTCCCCCTCGACCAGGGCCTGAAGAACTTCCGGCACGCGCTGACCCCACGTGCTCGCCGGCAGAGCATCTTCGTCGGCTACAACGGCGGCCACGTCCTCCCCGCGGTCTTCCCGCAGGCGGTGGGGGTCGCCAGCGACCCGTGCAGCAAAAAGCTCACAGGCGGCTCCTTCGACGACCTGGCTCTGCGGTTCTTCACCGAGAAGCTGAAGGGCAGGCGGACCGGGCTGCGCGGGTACGGCCGCTACCACCTCGCGACAGCCGGCGGGCGCTGCACGACGGTCGACTCCGTGAGGGCCGACAAGACCTTCGATGTCGGGACGGTCGCCACGAGTGAGACCGCGGGCGCCCCGACCGCCTTCAAGATCGCCGACGGCCCGATCCGGGTGGCCGGGACGCCGTACCTCTCCGGTTCGATGACCGCAGCCGGGGTCAACAACCGTGCGTTCTACGGTCTCGCGGTCGGCACGAGCCCGCTCGACGCGAAGCTGGTCCAGAACAACGTGCTCCCGATCTTCGAGCTCGAGCCGGTCCTCGGCGAGGAGCGCCGCATCAGGCTCCCGTCCGTCGCGGTCGACGTGCCCGAGGGTCAGTCGCTCTTCGTGCTGGCCACGCCGGTCAGCGACACCTTCGTCGGCATGGGCAGCCGCACGCCTGGCGCGGTCATCGTCGAGAACGCCAAGGTCGACCTCCCCGTCGTCGGGGAGTGAAGCGGGGTGTTCTGGGCAAGGTGAAGTTCGAGCAGGCCCGCTGATGCTCGCGAAATCCGACTCTGGGGGAAAGATGGTCACACCGCTGGACCCGACGGCCGCAGGCTTCCTGCTCGCCGAGAACCGTCAGCAGCCGATGCACGTCGGCGGGCTCCAGCTGTTCGAGCCGCCCGGGGACGCCGGGCCGGACTTCGTGCGCGAGATGTTCGCCCAGTCGCTGGGGGTCGGCGAGATCTCTCCGCTGTTCCTCAAGCGCCCCCACCGCTCGGTCGCCACGGGCGGCCAGTGGGTGTGGGTCGAGGACGACCAGTTCGACTGCGACTACCACGTGCGGCAGAGCGCCCTCGCCGCCCCAGGCCGGATCCGCGAGCTGCTCGACCTGTGCGGACGGCTGCACGGCACCCGTCTCGCGCTGGAGCGCCCGCTCTGGGAGACCCACATCATCGAGGGGCTCGAGGACGGTCGGGTGGCGACGTACACCAAGATCCACCACGCCCTCGTCGACGGCGTCTCCTCCATGCGCCTGCTCCAGAGTGTTCTGTCCGCCGACCCGGACCGGCGCGACATGCCGCCCCCGTGGGGCAAGCGGCAGGTCGAGAAGGCCCGCGTCGAGCGCCCGCATGACTCGTCGCTCCTCGACCTGCCGGTGAGCGCGTTCCGGTCCGCCTTCGCGCTGACCGCGGAGGCTGCGGGGATGCCGGCCGCCCTCCTCAGGACACTCACCCGCGGTGTCCGGAACGACACCTCAGCGCTGTCCCTCTACGCTCCCCGCACGATCATCAACAAGCCCATCACCGGGTCGCGCCGTTTTGCCGCGCAGAGCTGGGAGATGGAGCGGATGCGCTCGGTGGGAGCGGCGACGAGTACGACGATCAACGACGTCGTCCTGGCCATGTGCAGCGGTGCGATGCGCAAGTACCTCCTCGAGCTCGGGGCGCTCCCCGACTCGACCCTCGTGGCGATGGTGCCGGTGGGGCTCAAGGCCAAGGACGCCGGGAGCGCCTCGGCCACGGGCGGAAACGCCGTGGGCTGCGTGATGGTCAAGCTCGGCACCGATCTCGACGACCCCGCCGACCGCCTGCTCGGCATCCACCGATCGATGCGGTCGGGCAAGGCGGCACTCGGCACGATGACACCGGCGCAGATCATGGCGATGAGCGCGGTCGGCATGGCCCCCGCCGTGCTCCCGGCCATCCTGCGGCTCCACGGCATCACGCGGCCGCCGTTCAACCTGATCATCTCCAACGTCCCCGGCCCGAAGGAGCCGCGCTACTTCAACGGCGCGCGGCTCGACGGGATGTGGCCGCTGTCCATCCCGATCCACGGGATCGCGCTGAACATCACGTGCACCAGCTACGCCGGCGAGATGGGCTTCGGCCTCACCGGCTGCCGTCGTACCGTCCCGCACCTCCAGCGTCTCCTCGTCCATCTCGACGACGAGCTCGCCGCGCTGGAGAAGGCGGCCGGGGTGTAGCTGTCGATACGCGTCCGACGGAAACCACCCACACGCCAGGTTCCGCGCGGCAGAGTGGGCCTCATGTCCTACCCCGAGCCCCGCTACCTCGGCGACGGCGGCGAGGTCTCCGCCGTGCTCCGTCCGGCCGAGCACGACCCCGACCTCCAGTTCCCCGCGCCGGGACAGAACGCGCACTACCTCGCGACCGGAGAGACGACAGGCGGCGCCTTCGGCCTCTACCGGTGGAACATGGGTGCCGAGCCCCGCGGCGCGATGCCGCATTTCCACCGGACGATGTCGGAGTCGTTCTTCGTGCTCGATGGCACGGTGCGGATCCACGACGGCAACGGTTGGCGTGACGCGGGTCCTGGTGACTTTCTCCACGTCCCGCCCGGTGGCATCCACGGCTTCAGCAACGAGTCCGGCGTACCTGCCTCGATGCTCATCCTGTTCGCTCCCGGCGCTCCCCGTGAGGGCTACTTCGAGGGGCTGGCCGCTCTCGCGCGCGGCGAGCTGACCATGACGCCCGAGGAGTTCCAGGCGTTCTGCATCGAGCACGACAACATCTACCTCTGACGAAGCGCGGCGGGTTCGAGCAGCCGATCTGGCTGGACTGAGTCGCACTTCCCGTCCAGCTGGACGGGAACGACACGCTCTGGGTCCCGCGACCCGCGGTTGGCATCCACATGGACGGCAACGGCGAGGGCCCGCCGGCCGGGGCATCATCCCCGGCCGGCGGGCCCTCAGCGAGACTGCGTGCGATCAGGTGGTCGCAGCCGTCTCCGCCTGCAGGTGGAGGAACTGCAGGTGCCGCTCGTACTGGTCGAGCACGTCGTCGATGAGCTGGGTGTGCGTGTAGCCCATGACGTCGTAGCCCTGGCCGCCCTCGCGCAGGTGCACCTCGAGCCGGCAGTAAACGTCGTGCCCCTTCGGCGTACCCCGGCCGAACACCGGAGTCGGCACCTCACGCGGCCAGATCTGGTAGCGGAACGGGTGCTCCGTGCCGAGGTCGGCCGCGAGCTCGAGGTACGACGATCCGTTGTCACCGACCTCCCCGGCGGTGGCCTCCACGCCCTTGGCACGCAGCTCCTCGGCCACGTCGTTCAGGGCCGGCAGCGCCACCTCGTGCATGAACTCCTTCGCCTTGGCGGGCTCGGGGAAGCTCATCGCCCGCGAAAGCCGCAGTCGCCACTCGCGCCCCGCGCTCCGGCCGGACAACAGGCCTGGCAGGGCCTGCCGCCTGCTGTCGTCCAGGTGAGCCTCCACCCTCAGCGCCTTGTAGAGCCCGATCATGACGAGCACGATCACGAAGGCGAAGGGCAGAGCCATGATGATGGTCGCGTTCTGCAGCGCAGTGATACCGCCGACGAGCAGCATCGCCATGGTCAGCAGGCCGGTCGCGAGCGCCCAGAAGATACGGGCGCCCGTGGTCGCGTCGTCCTGCGGGGTGCGCAGCTTCGACGAGAGGTTCGCCATCACGAGCGCGGCGGAGTCGGCCGAGGTGACGTAGAACAGCAGACCGACGAAGGTGGCGATCGCGGCGATGAACGTGAACGCCGGGTACTGCGTGAGCAGCGTGTAGAAGCCCCGCTCGGGGGTGTTCATCGCGAGGTCGCCGAACTTGGCGTTCCCGCTGCGCACGGCGTCGATCGCCGCGTTGCCGAAGATCGACACCCACATCAGGACGTAGGTGAAGGGGATGATCAGGGTCCCGGCGACGAACTGCTTGATGGTGCGGCCACGGCTGATCCGCGCCAGGAAGAGGCCCACGAAGGACGCCCAGGCGATCCACCAGGCCCAGAAGAACAGCGTCCACAGGCTCATCCACTCGCTGGCGCCGGCCCCGTCGTGGGCGAAGGTCTGGTTGGTCATGCCCGCGAAGCTGCTCACGTAGTCGCCGACGTTGAGCACGAACGCGTTCAGAAGGAACGTCGTCTTTCCGGTGACCAGGATCCAGAGAGCAAGACCGATGGCGAGCAGGACGTTGAGCTGGGAGAGCCGCTTGATGCCCTTGTCCACGCCGGTGACCGCGGACACCGTCGCCATGACGACCGCGAGCACGACCAGGCCGAGCTGTGCGGGCACGCCCTCCGGGATGCCGAGCAGCATCTTCAGGCCGTAGTTGAGCTGGACGACGCCGATGCCCAGGGAGGTGGCGACGCCGAAGATGGTGCCGACGACGGCAGCGGTGTCGACGCTGTGACCCAGCACGCCGTGGACCCGCTTGCCGAAGACCGGGTAGAGCGACGAACGGATCGCCAGGGGCAGGTTCATCCGGTAGGAGAAGTAGGCGAGCGCCATGCCCATCAAGGCGTACATTCCCCAGCCGCTGAGGCCGTAGTGGAACAGGGTCCAGGTGGTTGCCTCACGAGCGGCGTCGACGGTCTCACCCTTGCCGACGGGCGGCGCGAGGTACTGAGTCACCGGCTCGGCGACCGAGAAGAACATCAGGTCGGTGCCGATTCCCGCGGCGAAGAGCATCGCTGCCCAGGAGAAGGTGCTGAACTCCGGCTGCGAGTGCTCGGGACCGAGCTTGACCTTGCCGTAGCGGGAGATCCCCAGGAACACGACGAAGGCGAGTACGGCGGTGGCCAGCAGAACGTAGAACCACCCGAACCAGCCCGTCGTCCAGCCGACGAGGACGCCGATCGTGTCCGCCGCGGCCTTGGGCGCGATGATGGCCCAGATCGCGATGGCCAGGGTCACCGCCGCCGAGGCGAAGAACACGACCGGCCTGATCCGCGCGGGCGGCTCGGAATCCGCCTGGGTCTCGAGAGTTGTCGTCGTCTCACTCATGCGCTGCTCCGGTTGGGATGTTGTTGCGGGGGTCACCGGGCGGGTACAACGGCATCCCGTCGCGGTGGCGGTAGTAGGGCGCGTCGAGGGGGGCGAGCGGCTCGTTGCCGATGATCAGGTCGGCGGCCTTCTCGGCCAGCATCATCACCGGGGCGTAGATGTTGCCGTTGGTGACGTAGGGCATCACCGAGGCGTCGACGACACGGAGCCCCTCGACGCCGTGCACGCGCATGCTCGACGGGTCGACCACGCTCATCTCGTCGGTGCCCATCTTCGCGGTGCACGAGGGGTGCAGGGCCGTCTCGGCGTCGCGGGCGACCCAGTCGAGGATCTCCTCGTCGGTCTCGACCGAGGGGCCGGGCGAGATCTCGCCGGCGCTGAACGGCGCGAACGCGGGCTGCTCGAGGATCTTGCGCGCTGCTCGCACCATCTCGATCCACTCGCGGCGGTCGTTCTCGGTGGACAGGTAGTTGAACCGGAGAGCCGGGTGCTCGAACGGGTCGGCCGACTTGACCTTCACGCTCCCGCGCACGTCGGAGTACATGGGCCCGATGTGCACCTGGTACCCGTGCTCGGCGGCAGGCTGCGTCCCGTCGTACCGGATCGCGATCGGCAGGAAGTGGAACATCAGGTTCGGGTACTCGACCTGGTCGTTGCTGCGGATGAAGCCACCCGCCTCGAAGTGGTTCGACGCGCCCACACCGCGACGCAGGAACATCCACTCCGCGCCGATGCGCGGCTTGTGACGGTGCTTGAGCCACGGCGCGATGGAGACCGGCTGCTTGCTGGCGTGCTGGATGTAGACCTCGAGGTGGTCCTGGAGGTTCTCCCCTACCCCTGGCAGGTCCACGACGCTCTTGATCCCGAGCGCCTCGAGCTCACGGGCGTTGCCGATCCCGGCGAGCTGGAGCAGCTGCGGCGAGTTGATGGCACCGCCGCAGAGGATGACCTCACGCGCCTCGACACTGCGCTTGAGCTTCCCGCCACGCAGGTAGTCGACGCCGACCACCCGGTTGCCGCGCATGCGCAGCCCCGTGACGTGGGACAGCGTGTGGATGTCGAGGTTCGGCCGGTGCTTCACCGGGTGCAGGTAGGCCCGGGCGGCGCTCAGCCGGCGGCCCCGGTGCACGTTGCGGTCGAAGGGCGCGAAGCCCTCCTGCCGGTAGCCGTTCACGTCGTCGGTCAGCGGGTAGCCGGCCTGCTGCACGGCCTCGAAGAACGCCCCGAAGAGCGGGCTCGTGGCGGGTCCTCGCTCGAGCACCAGGGGCCCGGACCCGCCGCGCCACTGGTCGGCGCCGGCGAGGCAGGTCTCCATCCGCTTGAAGTAGGGCAGGACGTGGGCGTAGTCCCACTGCTCCAGCCCCGGGTCGGACGCCCAGCGCTCGTAGTCCATCGGGTTGCCGCGCTGGAAGATCATCCCGTTGATGCTGCTCGAGCCGCCGAGGACCTTGCCGCGGGCGTGGAACACGCGGCGGCCGCCCATGTGCGGCTCGGGCTCGGACTCGTACTTCCAGTCGTAGAGCCGGTTGCCGATCGGGTACGGCAGCGCTGCCGGCATGTGGATGAACGGGTCGATCTTGAAGTCGCTCCGCCCGGCCTCGAGCACGAGAACGCTCGTCGAGGGGTCGGCGCTCAGCCGGTTGGCCAGCGCAGAGCCGGCCGAGCCTCCGCCGACGATGACGAAGTCGTAGGTCTTGCTGCCGGCTCTCATCGGTTGTCTCCTTCCGGCGCTCCGAACCAGTACTGCGGTGCCGGCTTCGTGTTGTGCCAGATGTGCTTGGCCTCGCGGTACTCGTCGAGCCCGGCGAGTCCGAGCTCCCGCCCGACACCGGACTGCTTGAAGCCGCCCCACTCGGCCTGGGGCACGTACGGGTGGTAGTCGTTGATCCAGACTGTCCCGTGGCGCAGCCGACGAGCGACCCGCTCGGCGCGTCCGGCGTCCCGGGTCCAGACCGCTCCGGCGAGGCCGTAGACGGTGTCGTTCGCGACGGAGACCGCCGCGTCCTCGCGCTCCTGGTCCGTGGCTCCGGTGAACGTCTCGACGGTGAGCACGGGGCCGAAGGACTCCTCGCGCACGCAGCGCATGTCGGAGGCGCAGTGGTCGAGGATCGTCGGCCGGTAGTAGAAGCCGTTCGCGAGCTCCGGGTCGTCCGGGCGGGCACCACCCACCAGGAGGGTCGCGCCGTCCTCGATCGCCTCGGCGACGTACCTCTCCACCTTCTCGCGGTGCTCGGCGCTGATCAGCGGACCGGTCTCGGCCTTCTCGTCGAACGGCCCGCCGAGGCGGATCTTCTCCGCACGGCGGACGAGCTCGGCGACGAACTCCTCGTGGATGGTGTCCTCGACGACGAGGCGAGCGCCCGCGGAGCAGACCTGGCCGGAGTCGAGGAAGACCGCGGTGAGCGCGTAGTCGAGCGCGGTCTCGATGTCGGCGTCGGCGAACACGACGTTGGGGTTCTTCCCACCGAGCTCGAGGGCGACCTTCTTCACGGTGGGAGCCGCGGCGGCCATGATCCTCCGGCCGGTCTCGAGACCACCGGTGAACGAGACCAGGTCGACCTCGGGCGCCTCGGTGAGTGGTGCGCCGGCCACGGCGCCGGACCCGAGGACCAGGTTCGCGACGCCGGACGGTACGCCGGCCTCGGTCAGCGCCTTCATCAGCCAGATGGCGGTCGACGGGGTCAGCTCACTCGGCTTGAGGACGAAGGTGTTCCCCGCCGCGATCGCCGGAGCGACCTTCCAGGAGGTCTGGAGCAGCGGGTAGTTCCACGGCGTGATCAGCGAGCAGACGCCGACCGGCTCGTAGACGACGCGGCTCGAGACGTCGGGCATACCGGGGTCCACGACTCGTCCGGCATCGGCGTTGGCGAGGCCCGCGTAGTGCCGGAAGACCGAGACCACGTCGTCGACGTCGAGCTCGGACTCCACCAGGCGCTTGCCGGTGTCGAGGGACTCGAGACGAGCGACCTCGGCCTTCTGCTCCTCCAGCGCGTCGGCGACGCGGTTGAGGACCTGCGACCGTTCGAGGGCGGTGGTCTCGCGCCACGGTCCGTCGTCGAACGCCTTGCGCGCGGCTCTCACCGCGTCGAGTGCGTCCTCGGCGGTGGCCTCGGACACGGTCGCCACCAGGCTGCCGTCGGCGGGGCAGCGGATCTCGCGGGTCCCTCCGTCGGCGGCGTCTCGCCAGGTTCCGTCGATGAACAGGTCTGGCATTCGTTCCTTCCGTCGGGGCCGGCGTCACAGGGTCCGGGTGCGGACCAGGCACGGCCGAGCTGCACGAAGGCATGCGAAACATGCCGGTATGAGGCTTCCGTGCGAACTCTCCCCATACCGCAGGTATCGGAAACGGATGGACTAGATATTTGGACCCAGGTCACATCGAGGTGACAGATCAGGCGCGGGCCGCCCCGTAGCCCAGGAGTGCGGCGAGACCCAGGGCGCTTCGCGGCGCGTAGCCGGTGCGCCACAGGCCACCGTGCACGGCGGCGTACGCCTCGTCCTCCCACGGGTGCTCGTGCCGAGGGCCGCCGTCGGTGTGCAGGTCGTGGACGAGCAGGATCGCCATCAGCACGTTGGAGGTCGCCGGCTCGAACACCTCGACCCCGAAGCGGTGCGCTCCCGCGTAGGCGGCGGCGAGCGCCCGGTTCTTGACGACCGAGCGGGTGCGGGTCGGGGGTGCGACGTTCAGCGAGACCGTCGTACCCGCGTCGCGGGCGACGGCGGCCCGCCACCGCTGGAGCCGCTTGGCGAGCGCGTAGTTGGGCCCCTGCTGCGGCACCAGGCTGTCGTTCACGCCCGGGTCGGAGTCGGGGACGTACGCGCGGTGAAGCAGCCGGCCCGCGCTGACGGCACGCAGCGGCCGGCCGAGGATCTTGGCGGTCGTCGAGCGGCCCTCGTAGGCACGAGTGGCCTGGTCGACCGCGTCACCGGGGACCGCGAACACGTCGGTCGGGGTCGCCAGGAACGCGAGCGCCAGGTCGCCTCGGGCCTCGAGGAGGCGGGTCGTGAGGGCGTCGACCGCCATCGACACCCGGACGTTGGTCGCGCCGTCGGCGTACACGTAGTTGCCGAGCACCAGCCTGCCCGGCAGCGCGGAGAGCCAGTCCGCCACTTCTGGCACCTCGGAGATGAGGTCCGCGCCGGTGTGGTGGTGCACGGCGGCCTCGGACGCCCCCGGGTCGACCGGGACGAGCGAGGCGCCCGCACCATGGCGGGCCGTGTCGAGAACCCGCTGCCAGATGTGGGCCTGCGGCAGGTCGACCGCGGCCACGGTCGCGCCCCAGCGCAGCAGGGCCTGCAACGGCCCCATCTCCGCGCCTGCGCCGAGCACCGCGACGGTGTGGCCCTCGAGCCGAAGCCAGTCCGGGTTGTCCATCACCAGCCGTACGGCGTCCGCGGCAGTCGGTTCGATCACGCCGGACACGACCCACTCGTCGAGCCGTCGGTGGAGGTCGTCCCCCCGCAGGCGGCGGCCGTGGTACGGGAGCGAGACCTCGGTCTCCACCTCGCCCTCGCCACGCACCTCGATCGTGTCCAGCCCTCGCTCGGCGTCGGACCCCGTCCACGACCGGAGCGGGACCTCGCTGCCGTTCGAGGTGACGACCTCCATCCGGTCGTGCAACGAGGAGAGCCCCTCGGTGCCGATCGCGAGGGCCGCCTTCCGGGAGGTGAGCCCCGCCTCGAGGAGCCGCCGGAAGTGGGCGAGGTAGCCGCTTCGCCAGTTCGTCTCCTGCGCCGCGTTGTTCGCCCCGATCGGGTCGACCTCGTGCAGTGCGTCGACGACGACGGCCCGCCCCACTGCCGCGGTGCTCCTCCGCCCGTCGGCGCTGCGCGGGAAGACGATGCCCTGCTCCTGCTCGCTCATCGCCTCATCATGCCTGGTCGGTCGACCGCCGAGGGGCGACGTCGCCCAGGACGGCGCCCGGCAGCGACGTCGGGGCGCCGGACGCGACCGTTGCGCCGGGCTCTGCACTCGGCGTCGGTGCGCCGGCCGCCGCGAGCCGTCCCCGCAGCATGGTCAGGAGGTAGACCGCCGCGACCGCCGTACCGATGCTGCATCATCGCGAAGATCAGCCGGTAGTCGAGCAGGCGTCACCAGGAGCGCACCCACGGCGATCGACAGCGGCCTGTGGCGTCGTGACCAGGACCTCGGTGGCCGTCGACACGCGGCCCATGAGCCGTCCGGGAGTCTGCTTCTGGAGCAGGGTGTTGTAGGCGACGATCACGACCGGGATGCCGCGCGCCCATGACCGACGGTGGCGCCCAACAGCTGCCACACCTCGGTCGCCACCGCGACGCCGCCGATACCCGCGCTGAGCAGCGCCAGACCCGTCATGATCGCGCGCGGCTCGCCGATCGCCCGGACCAGCCGGCTCGAGAGCAGCCCGCCGGTCACGGCGCCGACTCCCTGCACGGTCAGCACGGGGCCGACGAACTCGACCGGCTTGTCGAAGGCGTCGACGACGGCGTAGATGGCCGACTCGGCGAAGCCGAGGACGAGCAGGCAGATGCTGAGGCTCAGCGTGCTGTGCAGCAGGACCGGCGTACGTCGGACGTGGGTCACGCCGGCGGCGACCTCGGCGCGCCAGTGCAGGGGCTCGTGCTCCTCGTGGGTCTCCACCACGGACAGGCTGGCGATGGCGACGGCTGCGACCACGAAGGTCGCGGCGTCGATGGCGGCCACCCAGGGGCCCCCGGCGAACGCGAAGAGCGCGGCGCCGCGTCAGCGGGCCCCACCAGACGCAGCGCCTCACGGGTCACCGACAGCGACGCGTTCGCCTCGACGAGGACGTCCTCGGGAAGCATGTCCTTGAGCAGCCCGTTGAGCGCGGCCGGGATCACGACGAACGAGACGCCGTAGAAGAAGGCGACGACGTAGATGATCCAGACGTCCGCCGGCGTCGCGCACGAGGAACAGCGGCGTCATGGCGAGCGCCGAGCCGAGGTTCGCCCAGACCAGGAACGCCCTGCGGGGCACTCGGTCGACGACGTACCCGAAGAGCGGCCGCCAGCAGCGCCGGGATGGTCAGCCAGAGGAAGGTGAGTCCGGCAGCACCGTTGGAGTCGGTGAGCTTCTTGACCCACATGCTGAGGACGATCAGCATCAGCGAGTCGCCGAACATGCTCGCCGTGAGGCCGAGGTACAGCCTCTTGAACCCTGTGGTGCGGAACGCTGCCCTCATCGTGGCTCCCCCTCGTCGTCCTGGCTGTCCTGGTCCTGCTTGTCCTTGTCCTGGTCCTCTAGGTCGTCCTGTGGCCCGGCGTCTGGTGGCCCGGACCCGGCTGGGGCCGCAGCGCGAGCCAGGCGACCATCGACACCGGCCGAGCGCCCTCCGGTCGTAGGGAGGGGTCGTCGACGCGGTCCTCGTAGCCCATGAAGAGCTCGCCGATCCGAGCCGAGACCTCGTGCGCCTCCTCCGGGGTCAGCCACGACGCCGACTGGGTGACGGTTGTCGCCCGCTGCCACTCCTCCGGCTCGAGGTAGAGCACCTGCTGCGCCGCGAGGAGACGCTGCAACTCCCGCGTGAGCAGCACCTCGGTGAGACCGATCCCGGCCGACCTCGCCTCGGGCTCGACCTCGCCCTCGTTCCAGCTGAGGCCCTGCGCCACCGCCTGCCAGGGCCGGGCACGCCCGGTGGCTGCCAGGCACCTCGGCCACGAAGCCGTGCTCGGCCAGCTTCCGCAGGTGCCAGGAGCAGTTCGACGGCGAGCTGCCGAGCACCGCCGCCAGCTCGGTCGCCGTCTGCGGCCCCTCGAGCCTCAGCACCTCGAGCAGGTCCATGCGCAACGGGTGCGCCAAGGCCTTGAGCGACTCCGCGTCCTTGAGTGTCCTCCGCTGCCGGGTCATGTATCGAAAGTACTCTTTCGAAAGAGTTCTTTCAATACTTTCGGCAGAAGTGACAGCCGAGTGTCGCCGGACTGACAGGCCCGGAGCCGACGCTGCTTCTATCCAGACCTTCGAGGAGGAAACGATGACCACGTCGACCAGCACCGAGACCACGACCCCAGCGAAGGACCGCCGGGAGGAGCTCGGCGAACGCATCTTCGCCGGCACGATCACGACCAACGAGATGCTCACCGTCTACCTGGGCGTCGAGCTCGGCCTCTACCGCGCTCTCGCCGACCACGGCGCCCTGACCGCTCGTGAGCTCGCCTCGCACGCAGGCATCGCCGCGAGGTACGCCCGCGAGTGGCTGGAGCAGCAGGCCGTGGCCGGCATCCTCGGCTCCGACGGCGGCCGCGACGCGGACCAGCGCCGTTACGAGCTCGACGCCGCCCACGAGGAGGTGCTCGTCGACACCGACAGCCCGTACTACGCAGCGGGGGCGACGTTGATGCTGGCCGGCATCGCCCGGGCGCTCCCCCACCTCACCGACGCCTTCCGTCAGGGCACCGGTGTGCCTTACCCCGACTTCGGCACCGAGATCCGGCAGGGAATCGCCGACTTCAACCGGCCGGCGTTCCTGCACGAGCTGGGCTCGAGCTGGCTGCCGTCGGTCCCCGACCTGCACGAGCACCTGTCCACCGCGCCCAAGGCCCGCATCCTCGACCTCGGATGCGGCGAGGGCATCTCCGCCATGGCGATGGCCCGCGCCTACCCGAACGTCGAGGTGGTCGGGATCGACCTGGACCATGCCTCGGTCCTCACCGCTCGCGCGGCCGCAGAAGCCGCCGAGCTCGGCGACCGGGTCACCTTCCACCTGGGGGACGCCGCCGACGAGCAGCTCGAGGGAGGCTTCGACCTGGTGACGATCTTCGAGGCGCTGCACGACATGGGTGACCCGGCGGGCGCGCTCCGCACCGCGCGCCGCCTCCTCTCCCCCGCCGGTTCCGTGCTGGTGGCCGACGAAAGGGTCGCCGACGAGTTCACTGCGCCGGGCGACGAGCTCGAACGGTTCAACTACGGCTGGAGCGTGCTGCACTGCCTGCCCGCGACGATGGCCGAGAGCCCCGTCGAGGCGAACGGCACCGTCCTGCGGGCGCCCACCGTTCGCCGGTGGGCGCAGGAGGCCGGGTTCAGCCGCATCGAGGAGCTGCCCATCGACTTTCCGTTCTGGCGCTTCTACCGGCTCAGCGGCACAGGGTCATGACCACGCTCGAGAGCCCGCACCCCAGCCTGACCACCGGGTGGGAGCACGACCTCCCACCCGGTGACACCGAGCTGCGGAGGTTCGTGCTCGCCTGGTCGGAGTCCCTCGCCGGACCGGTCGCGGCAAGCGGTGGGCGCGTGGTCCGCACCGACGACGCCCTGACCGCCGACCTGGGTCGCCCCGCGAGCTACTACTCGTCCGCCGTCCTGCTTCGCCCACCGTCACCGGACAGGTGGGACCAGGTGCTCGACGGCGTGGAGCGCACGATGTTCCGCGAGGGCTCGGGGCGGGTCCACCTCTGGAGCGCGTGGCCCACTCCGGACCTGAGCAGACGGGGCTGGGAGCTCGAGGGGCACCCGCCCTTCCTCTTCCGGCCGCCGGGTGGGCCCCTCCCCCGAGCAGTCCCCGATCTCGTCGTGGACGAGGTCGCCGATGCGGAGCAGCTCGCCGCCTGGGAGCGGGTCGTCACCGAGGGCTACCCGCTGCCGGACCTGCTGCCGTGGCGGCCGGGGGCGCTCTTCGCCGACGGGGTGCGGCGGTCGGGGCTCCGCATGTGGGTCGGGTACGCAGACGGGGAGCCGGTCGCGGCGGCCGCGTCGTACGTCACCCTCGGTCTCCACGTCCTCGCGATGGGAGTCGTCCTGCCTCGCGCCCGAGGTCGCGGGTACTGGCGAACCCTGCTGCACACGCGGCTGGCGGCCTGCCCGGACCTGCCTTCGGGCTCCCTGTTCAGCGACATGAGCCGGCCGGGAGCCCAGCAGCACGGGTTCTGGCCGGTGTCACGGTTCACGCTGTGGGCGCGCGAGCGGGGCTGATCCGTCACCGGCGCCCAAACCACTGGCCCGAGCCAGGCGGTGAGAGTTCAATGGGCAGCGGCATGGTCCCCACAACCACGGTCCTCGGACCGGTCTTCCACGTCCTCGGCCCGGTCGAGGTGGTGGTGGACGAAAGTCAGGTGCCCGTTCCGGCGGGCACCCAGAGGACCCTGCTCGCGATGCTGCTCCTCAGCCGCGGACGCGCGGTCAGCACGGGGCGACTGTCCGCGGGCCTGTGGGGCGACGAGCAGCCGCACGACCCGAGAGCCTCGCTGCACACCGCCGTGGCCCGGTTGCGCAGAACCCTGGGCGGGGCCGGGTCGGCACTGCGGACCCTGGCTCCCGGCTACGTCCTCGACGTGTCGCCCGGCTCGCTCGACTCCGAGCGGTTCGCCGACCTCCACGCGCAGGCCCGCGCACTGCTGGGCGACCCCACCGTCCGAGACCCCGCCGTGGAGCGCGCACTCGAGGCGACGACGCTGCTGCGCTCGGCGCTGGAGCTGTGGCGCGGGGCCGCGTGGGGCGAGCTCGCCGAGGGGGTGGCTTCCGGTGACGCGCTCCGTCTGGAGGAGGCGCGGCTGGTCGCACGTGAGGACCTCGCGGCCGCTCTGCTCGCCGCAGGGCAGAGCGCGGAGGCCGTGGACGCGCTGGAGTCGCTCGTCCTCGAGAACCCTTTCCGCGACCGGGCGGTGGGGCTCCTCGTGGACGCCCTTCACCGGTACGGCCGCACGGCCGACGCGCTGAGCGCCTACGACAGCTATCGCGAGCGGCTGGCCGACGAGCTCGGCCTGGACCCCCCACCGCCGCTGGCCGCACTGCAACAGCGAGTGCTGCGGCAAGAGCTTCCCACCGCTCTACGTGCCGACACCGCGCCGCAGGTCCGTGCCACCTCGCGGCACGCTCCCGCGGCGGAGCACGACCAGCTCCGGGGGATGCGCTCACGCGAGCCGGCAGGCCTGTTCGTCGGCCGCGACGCTGACGCCGCGGCCTTGTCGGACCTGCTGGCCCCCGGCCGCCTGGTCACCCTCGTGGGACCCGGCGGCGTGGGCAAGACCCGCCTGGCGCAGCACGTCGCCGAGCGCGCCGGCGGCGCCTGCTGGGTCGACCTGGTTCCGGTGCGCGACCGTGCCGGTGTCGTCCGGGCCCTCGCCGACGCGCTCGGCGTCGAGGCCCAGTCGAGCAGGGCCACGGAGAGCGCGGTCCTCGACCGGCTCGCCTCCGACCCGGGCCTGATCGTCCTCGACAACTGCGAGCAGGTCCTGGACGGAGTGGCCGCGGTGCTCTCGTCCGTGGGCAACCCCGCCGCCGCCCTGCTCGCCACCAGCCGAGAGCGGCTCGGGGTCCTCGGAGAGCGGGTGCGCGCGCTCGACCCGCTCGAGCTCCCGACCCCCGGTGCGGCCGATGCGGAGGCAGCGGCGGTCAAGCTGTTCCTCGCCCGGGCGGTCGACGCCGGCGTCGACCTCAGCGGCGACACCGAGCTGGTCCGTCGGGTCGGGGAGGTTTGCCGTGCCCTCGACGGACTGCCGCTCGCCCTGGAGCTCGGAGCGGCCCGGATGGGCAGCCTGACGCTGGAGGATCTCGCCGACCGTCTCGACCAGCGGTTCGAGCTGCTCACCCGTGGAGCACGCGCCGCGCCCACACGCCACCGCACCCTGCGCTCGGTCGTCGACTGGTCCTACGAGCTCCTCGACGACGAGGAGCGTGCCGTCTTCACACGGCTCGCCGTCTTCCCGTCGGGCTTCGACCTCGCGGCCGCCGAGGCCGTGGTCACCGACGCGACCCTTGTCCAAGGGCGCGTAGCCGACGTCGTCGCACAGCTCGCAGACAGGTCGATGGTGGTCCGGCCGTCGGGGGCGGGCAGGGGCAAGTACCGGCTGCTCGAGAGCCTGCGGCAGTACGCCGTCTCCCGGCTCGCCCCCGGTGAGCTCGCCGCGGTGCGCCGGCGCCACGCCCTGTGGGTCGTCGAGATCGCCGAGGGGGCCCGTCGTGGGCTCGAAGGCGCTGAGGAGGCCCGCTGGACCCAGCTCCTCGGCGACGTGATCGAGGACCTCAGGGCCGCCTGGCGCTGGACCCGGGAGGCGGAGGAGCCGCAGGTCGCCGAGCGCATCCTCACCGCCACCTGGCGGTGGGCGTACTGGCGACTCCGCACGGACCTGCTGCGCTGGGGAGCACAGCTCGTCGCGGCCGACCCCGGGCGGGCCCCGGCTGTCGCTTTCACCGCTGCGGCAGGGTGCGCCTGGCTGGAGGGCGAGCTCGGGGAGGCGGAGCGGGTCGCGGCCCAGGCATTCGGACGGTTCGGCGACGATGCCCCGACAGCAGAGCTCGCGGAGCTGCTGGGCGACGTCCACCTCGCCCGCAGCACGGTCATCGAAGCTGTCGAGAGCTACGAGCGGGCCGAGCGGGCCTATGCCGAACGCGGCGACAGGGTCTCCGAGGCGATCGCCTCGAGCAACAAGGTCCTCGCCCTGGCCTACGCCGACCTCGCCCGGGAGGAGGCGGTCGACCACACGCTTGCCCTCGCGGCCTCCACGGGGAACCCTTCGGCACTGGCGTTCGCCAGGTTCGCCGAGGGCGAGGCATCGGCCGAGCACGACGAGAGGCGAGCCCTCTCCGCTCTCGACGAGGCACTCCGGCTCGCCGAGAGCGTGGGGAACCGCCTGGTCACCGGCGTGGCGATGACGGCCCTCGTCTCGCTGCGTGGCCGGTCCGCGACGGTCGAGCCGGCGACGTACGAGCTCTTCCGCCGTGTGATCGCCCACTGGTCCGGCACACGCAACCCGGCACTGCTCGTCACCGCACTGCGCAACCTCGTGGTGCTTCTCGGCCGGGTCGGGCGGGACGAGGAGGCCGTCGAGCTGTGGGCGGCCGTCCGCGGGATCGACGCCCTCCACCCGTCCTACGGCGCCGAGGCCGAGCGACTCGACGCCGCGCTCACCTCGGCACGCAGCGCCCTGGGCCCGTCGTTCGACGAGGCGATGCTCCGCGGGCGCAGCCACCTCGGGCTCGCCGGCGTCTCCGACTTCGCCCTCCGGCTCTGCGAGGAGGATGCGGGGAGGATCACCGCGGCGAGCACAAGGGTCGCCGAGCCGACCAGCGCGAGCCAGGCCGCGTCGCCGCTCCAGCGCCAGAGCACACCACCGGCAAGCGCGCCGATGGGCCCACCCACCGCGGGAGACGTGTAGACCATCCCCAGGACGGTGCCGAGCCTCGCGGGACAGACCTCGGCGACGACCGCAGGCAGGAGCGTGGTCCAGACGCCGATGCCTGCTCCGAACGCCACGACGAAGCCGACCAGCAGCGTCGTGCTCACCGTGGCACCCGCCCACAGCAGGTACGTCGCAGCCAGCGCGAGATGCACGCCCACGAAGACCCGGTACGCCGACCACCGGGCGACGAGCAGCGCGGGCAGGAACATCCGGGTCCCCAGCGTCACGAGTGCGACCAGGCCCAGGAGCGCTGCCGCATCGCCCGCGCTCAGCCCCCGGTCCCGCGCCAGGGGCACCAGGAACGTGGTGGGGAGGAACGCGCCGCCTGCGGTTGCCACGGCCGCGGAGAGGTAGATCCGGCGCAGGCAGCGCTCCCGCAGGACCGCCCGGGCCACTGCCGACCAGGGCTCCGACGCGCTGCCCCCGTGTGCACTCTCTCCGCGTGGGCGTCCCGCGTCGGGTGCCTGGGCCAGCGCGAGCACCGCGACCAGCATCAGCGCGGCGCCGCCCACCGCGGCCGCCCTCCACACCGTGGCCAGGTCGTGCACCGCCATGAGCGAGGTCAGCGCGGGAGGGAGCACGAGGGCTCCGGTGCCACTTCCGGCGAGCAGGATCCCGATGGCGAGCGTGCGGCGCTGCTCGAACCACCCGGACACCGTCGCGAGGAGTGGGGTCAGCGCACAGGCCCCGGCCACCCCGGTGCCGATCGCGTAGGCCACCGCGCCCGCGGACACGGGCACGTGCCCCGCCACCAGCCCTCCCCCGGCCAGCGCGCCGGCCCCGACCACCACCACACGCCGAACCCCCACACGGTCCGTCATGACACCGACGAGGGGGCTCAGCCCGAACTGCAGTCCGGTCGACAGCGCGACCAGGAGCAACCCCAGGTCCGCTGCTCCGGCGCCGCTGCCGAGGAAGACGCCGTGGGAGCCGGTGAGCCCGAGCCCCACGCCCGACACCACCGCGCCGGCCGCGACGACAAGCCAGGCCCGCAGGTTGCGCTCCTCTCGGCGGTCGGCGACGGTCGTCTCAGTCGTATCAAGACAGTTCGCTTGCGCGGTTTCCATGGTCGCTCCTCGGTCGGCTGTGGTCCCACGCCACAGACTCCGAGCCCGCCCTTCCACGGCACTGGCTTGCTCCTTCCGCTCCTGTCGAAGGCCTGTCGGAGCGCCTTTCACATCGCGGTCACAGGGATGCGACGGAGAAGGTCGAGGGATGCGCCCGCCCACCCGGGACGTCATGCGTTCCGGCTCCTGTGACGACCGGGGCGTATGGCGTCCCGGAGCCGCGGCTCAGTCGGAGGGCGGGAGGATCGTCACGAGTCCGGTGCCGTCCGCCACGACCACGTTGGCGGGATCGTGCGACCGCACCTCGAAGGTCTCCGGGCCCTCCTCGAGGGTGTCGGCGAGGACGGTCACCGTGAAACGGGCCTCGACGGCACCCGGAGCGAACGAGAGCCGTTGCGTCCTCGGGACGAAGTCTGTGGCGTCCGCGGAGCCGGCCTCGGTGGACACAGTGACCCGGACGCGTTTCCCGCTGGCCCGGTTCAGGCGAAGCGTGACGGGCACGTCGACCGTTCCGCTGTCCGGCTCTGCCACCTGGGCGTCACCGACCCTGACCCGCGGCGGTGGGTCGTCGTCCCGGATCACCCCGGCGGCGACGCCGTCCCCGATCCGTTGCCCGCGAGCATCGGACAGGTGGACGGCGAACCGCTCGGTCGGCTCGTCGCGCTGGTCGTCTCTGACCTTGACCGCCACCACGCGTCTGGTCGCACCCGCCGGGAACACGAGTCGCTGGTCGAGCCCGACGTAGTCCAGTCCCGGCGTCGCCGACCCGGTGCCCGTGACGACCCGCACGCTCGTCTCCCGGGAGGTCGGTCGCCCGAGGGTGACGGCCACACTCATCAGGGAGCCCCCTGGCCGCTCCGCGACCGAGGCGTCCGCGACCCGGACCCGGGGCACAGCAGGAGTGGGCCGCCCACGCGCGTCCAGCCTGGCGAAACAGTAGCCGCGCGAACGCACGCCACGGATGATCCGGGGCAGGGCCAGGAGAGTGTTCGCTGAGTTGGCGACCCCGTCGTGGAGCAGCACGATGTTCGGCTCGCCCGGATGCAGCTGGGCGAGCGTGCTGGCGACGATCGCCGCTGGGGAGCGGGCGTCCCAGTCTCGCGGGTCGTCGGTCCACAGCACGGGCACAAGCCCCAGGTCGCGCACGACGCCGCGGACGCGGTCGTCGATGCTCCCGAACGGCGGCCGCATCAACGTCGAGGGTCGAGCCCGTGCAGCCCGGATCGCACGGCGGGTCCGCCTGAGCGTCGTGCGGATCTCCGCGCCGCTGAGCTCGACGAGGTTCTCGTGCCCGTAGGTCTGGTTGCCGATCGTGAAGCCGAGCGCGCTGGCATGGCGGACCGCACCTGGCTCCTCGCGCACTCGCCGTCCCACCACGAAGAAGGTCGCGGGCACGTGCCTGTCATGGAGCAGGTCCACGAAGTCGGGGGTGAGCACAGAGCTCGGCCCGTCGTCGAAGGTGATCGCCACCAGGCCGCTCGGGCAGGCGTTGCCGTGAGCCCCCACTGCGCGGCCGGCTGTCGTTGCCTCCGCGGTCGAGACCGTCCCCCCGCCGCTCAGCAGCAGTCCGCAGCACAGGGCCGCGGCAGCCCGTACGCGCCTCATCTTGTCGCCCCCCTGAACGCCCACCTCCAGGATGGGACGGCGGCCGCGACGGCACACGAGGCCAACGACCTCGATCGTGCGTCCGCGTCGGCCAGGCGCTCATGGCCTGACGGCGTCAGCCGCCGAACAGGGCGCGCACGTCCTCGGCGTCGATCGGCGTGCCCATCGACCCGTCACCGTCGACGACCTGGGCGAAGAGGGCCGCCTTGCGCGCCTTCAGCTCCATCACCTTCTCCTCGATCGTGCCGACGGAGACGAGCCGGTAGACCATGACCGGCTGCTGCTGGCCGATCCGGTGAGCCCGGTCCACCGCCTGTGCCTCCACGGCGGGGTTCCACCACGGGTCGAGCACGAAGACGTAGTCCGCCTCGGTGAGCGTCGAGTCCCACTCCCCCGGCCTTGAGGCTGATCAGGAACACCCCGGCGTCGCCGCTCCTGAACTCCTCGATCACCTCACCGCGTCTGCGGGTGCTGCCGTCGAGGTAGGTCGACTCGATGCCCTCCCGGTCCAGCCGTGCACGAACCCGGCGCAGGAAGGACGTGAACTGGCTGAAGACCAGGGCACGGTGGCCCTCCGCCATGAGCTCTTGGAGGTGGTCGACCAGGACGTCGACCTTGGCCGACCCGATCCCGTCGTACTCCTCGGCGACGAGACCGGCGTCGAGGCTGAGCTGCCGCAGCCGCGTCAGCGAGCGGAAGATCGCGATCCGGTGCTTGTCGAAGTCCTCGACCAGGCCGAGCACGGTCTGCCGCTCTCGTTGCAGGTGCGTCTCGTAGACGCGGCGGTGTCGCGGCGTGAGGCGGACCTCGAGGACCTGCTCCTGCTTCGGTGGGAGGTCGGAGGCGACGCGCTCCTTGGTCCGGCGCAGGAGGAACGGCCTGATCCGGCGACGGAACCGCTCGAGGACCTGCTTGTCACCGAGCCGCTCGACGGGGATCGCCACCTGCTCGGTGAACCGCCGCGGGTAGGGGTACAGCCCCGGCGCCACGATCGACAGCAGCGACCACAGCTCCATCAGCCGGTTCTCCAGCGGCGTGCCCGTGAGCGCAAGCCGGAAGGGCACGTCGAGGCGCCGCACGCACTGGTAGGTCTTGCCGTTGTGGTTCTTCACCGTCTGCGCCTCGTCGAGCACGAGCCCGCCCCAGGGCAGCGCGGCGTAGGAGTCCACCTCCAGGCGATACAGGGTGTACGACGTGATGACCACATCGGCCTTGTCGAACAGCGAGGCGACCGCCGTTCCCCGCTTCGAGTGCGACTCGGTCACGGTCTCGACCACGAGGCCGGGTGTGAACGTGGCAGCCTCGTGCGCCCACGTCGACACCACGCTGGTCGGCGCGACCACGAGGAACGGCCCCGCGCCGCGCTCCCGGGCATGGGCGACGAGCGCGAGCGTCTGCAGCGTCTTGCCCAGGCCCATGTCGTCGGCGAGGATCCCGCCGAGCCCCGACTCCCACAGGAACGCCAGCCACCGGAACCCGTCGCGCTGGTAGTGCCTCAGCTCGGCCTTCAGCCCGACCGGCTCCACCTCGGGCAGCGTCTCGAGCCCCCGCAGCGCCTGTGCCGCACGCACCCACTGGTCGGCCTGGGCGTCGACGATGCCGACCTCGGCGAGCTCGTCCCAGAGGCCGAGGTCGTGGTGGTTCACGCGAACGCCGTCGCTCGGCTGGTCGTGCAGCTCTCCGGCTGCGTCGACCAGCTCGGCGAGACGCCGGAACTCGGGATGGTCGGTGCTGATGTGGACGCCGCTCTTCATGATGATCCGAGGCAGCCCGCGGGTGAGCGCCTCGAGCAGGTGGGCCAGCGCGATGAACTGCCCGTCGACGCTGATCACGACCTCGAGGTCGAGCCAGTCGGTGCGGCCGTCGTCGTCGCCCTCGCCCTCCTCGGGTGCGGCGAACCGGATCACCGGCGCGCTCTGCGCCTCCCGGTAGTCGGGCCGCGTGCCGATCTCCTCGAGCTCCACGAGCCCACCTGCCTCCAGGCCGGGCAGGACGTCCTCGGCGAACGCGATCGCCGCGACGTCGTGGAAGACGGTCTCCGGGACCGGGCCGGCATCGCGACGGTGGCTGCCGAAGAGCCGCGGGACCTGCTCGTCGGACAGCGATCGCCCGAGCTCCTCGAGCAGCTTCTCCTCGAGGTCCTCGCGTCGCACACCGCGGAACCCGCGGGTCTCGTCGAGCCGGTAGATCCGGTCGTCCTCACCGACGCGGTAGCGCCAGGTCCACCGCAACGACACCTCGTCGACCGCCTTCCAGTCGACGGTCAGGTAGAGCCGGGGCTCGGCAGGCTCGGGCACCGCCACGGACCCGTCGGAGGAGACCACCGGCACGTGTCGCTGAAGCCGCGGGAGGTACTCCGCCACGAGGTCGGCCCGGTCGTCCGCCGGGACCACCAGCTGCTCGCTCATCCCGAGCAGGCGGCGCACCTCCGGGCCGGCAGGCTTCGCCAGGCGGGCAAGGGTCACCGACCAGGTCCGGTCCTTCTCCCCCGGCACCCACAACGCGACACCGTGACCGGACTCCCCGAGTACGTCGATCGCGTCCGCGCCGTGCCACACCCCTCCGGCTCTCACCCCGAGGCGCAGGTGGGCGTCACGGTCCGCGGCGGCGTTCACGTCGAGCTCGAAGCGCACCGGCTCGGGGTGGACGCTCACACTCTCGAGGCCGGCACCGGGCACCACCTCGACCCCCACCTCGGCACACCGGTCGAGCAGGCTCCACAGGGAGCTGCCGAAGCTGCCCAGGACCAGGTGGGACTCGCCGCCTCCGAAGTACAGGTTTCGCTGGGCCGCGCGGTAGGCGGCGAAGATCTCGGCGAGGAGCGACGCCTGCTCGGGCGGGTGGCCCTGACGCCTCGGGTCGGCGTGCTGGAGGTTCTGCCAGGAGACCCCGGAGCGGACCCAGTTGTCCCGGGCGCCCCGCTGCAACGGCCTGATCCGCAGGCTCCCGTGCCGCGGGGTCGGCTCGCTCCAGCCACGGAACCTCGACCCCGACGTGCGCTGGTTGAGCTCGACCTGGATCGCGAGCGGCTTGGCGCCGGCAGGCCGGTCGGCGACGGCGTCGAGCTCGTCGAGCACCGAGCTCAGCTGCCGCTCCCAGCGCCGGTTCGCCCCACCGGCGTACTCCTCGGCCTGCTTGGCGCGAACGGTGAGGAGCAGCGCCACCGTGTGCTTGCACCCCTCGCCGACCGGACACGTGCACCGGGCGTACGTCCACACGCCGGGTCCGCTCTGGCCGACGCTGACGTTGCAGCCGTAGACCTCGCCGGTGGACCCCTCGACGTTCCCGCGGATGTCGAGGTCGCCATCCTCGTCCAGCTCGTGCCGACACGACAGGACCTTGCCCCGCCGGACGTAGTCGACGGCCCTCTCATACGTCGCAGAGCCGAACCGACTCCGCAGGTCGGGCTCGTCGAGGAGCAGGCTCAGGTCAACCACGCCCCGAGCCTAGGCGGACTCGCCGACAGGATGCTTGACGACCACTGCTTCCGGCTGGTGGCCTTCGGACGAGGGACGCGCGGGCGACGAGAGGGAGCCGATGAGCCTGGGTGGCGAGGAGTACCTGCTGCGGCACGGCGACTACACCGCAGTGGTGACGGAGGTGGGAGCCGGCCTGCGCGAGCTCCGGCACACCGACCGCGACCTCGTGCTGGGCTACGCCGCCGGCGAGGTGCGACCGCGCGCCCGCGGCGCCCTCCTCGCGCCGTGGCCGAACCGGGTCGTGGACGGCACCTACACCTTCGACGGCGAGGACCTCCAGCTCGACCTCAGCGAGCCCAGACGTCACCACGCGATCCACGGGCTGGTGAGCTGGAACCGTTTCGACCTGCTCGACTCCGACGCCGGCTCGGTGGTCCTCGGCCACTCCCTCGTCCCGCGCCCGGGCTACCCGTTCTGCGTCCGGCTCGTCGTGCGCTACAGCCTGCATGACGGCGGGCTCTCCTGCTCGGTGACGGCGAGGAACATCGGGGAGCGCCGCGCGCCGTACGGGACGGCGAGCCACCCGTACCTGCTGGGCGGAGCGGGGCGCGTCGACACGTGGACCCTGGAGGTCCCCGCCGAGCAGGTGCTGGAGGTGACGCCCGACCGCCTGGTCCCGCGAGGTCTGGCACCCGTCGCCGGGACGGAGCTCGACTTCGGCCGGCCGAGGCGGGTCGGCGCGACGGAGGTCGACCACGCCTTCACATCGCTGCGTCCCGGCGACGACGGGCTCGTGCGAGCGCGCGTGATCGGCGAGGAGGGTCACGGAGCGGAGTGCGAATGGGACCCGCGAGTGCTCCCTTGGGTCCAGGTGCACACCGCCGACCTGCCCGATCCGGAACAGTCACGGCTGGGGCTGGCCGTGGAGCCGATGACCTGCCCGCCGGACGCGTTCAACTCGGGTACCGACCTGGTGGTCCTCGATCCCGGAGCAGATCACACGGCGGAGTGGACCATCCGCGCCGTCACCGGCTGAGGCCGCGAGCTCGCCCACGGCTCAGGCTGCGAGCTCGAACCTGTCGCGCCGCTCGGGCAGCCGGGCGGAGATGGGCGTGCAGAGCTGCGCGACCGGCCTGCCGAGACGACCGGCGGCGAGCGAGGCGAGGGTGCGTCGCAGCGGAAGCCGATAGGCCAGGACCACCGACTGCATCGCGAGCAGGACGAGGCAGCACAGCGTGAGCGGCAGGTCGGCCGCGAGAACGCCGTAGACCACCCACAAGGCGGTGCCCCACCATGCCAGCAGGGTCGACCAGGGGCACAGGCCTCCCAGCGGCGCCCGCGAGACGGCCAGCCGCGCCTGCGGCAGCATGCGCAGCGAGCTGGCCACAGTGCCGACCATCGCGAGCGTGAAGGAGTTCGCCACGTCGACGAGCCAGATCGACGCCAGCCCCGAGGCGAAGACGGCGACCAGCGGCGTCCACGCCCGGCGAGGCGCACCCGCCCTCACCACGGCAACCGCCAGGGCGAGCAGGAGCACCAGGGCCAGGCTGTTGTTGACGACCTGGATGGCGTCCGCGACGGCGACGGCGTACACGCACCACAGCGTGAACGTCGCCATGCTGAGCAGGATCGAGCTCCACGAGACACCCTCCACCGACCGCGTGCGGACGGCGCGGACGACCTGGGGAACGGTGGAGTACAGGGAAAGGACCGATGCGGCGCAGCCGACCAGCACGACGACAGACACGGGCGAGCACATTCCGGTGAGGGGTGGACGGGAGGGGCGTCGGTCCGCCGTCCTGCTTGTCTGCCGTGACACGTGACTGATCGCGACGAAATAGTAGGAATCCGCCGCCGTCGGCCGCGGGGGAACGCAAGATCCCGCTCCGAGACCTGCGTCACAGTTGACGCCACCAGAGATGGCGGTCGAGAGTCTCGGCCATGGCATCCATCGACAGGCACCGTCTTGCCAGGCTCATCGACCGGGAGCGGCTGACCTACACCTCGGACCACCCCGGCTCGGAGCGGCTCTTCGGAGAGGCCGAGCACCTGTTCGGGCGCGTCCCGATGACGTGGATGGCGATGTGGAGCGGCGGTTTCCCGCTGTACCTCGACCGCGCGACCGGCAACCGCGTCACGGACGTGGACGGACGTGACTACGTCGACTTCGCCCTCGGTGACACCGGCGCCATGGCCGGGCACAGCCCCCGTCCGACGGTCGAGGCGGTGACCGAGCGGATGGGGGCCCTCGGCGGCATCACCACGATGCTCCCCACGGCGGACGCCGAGTGGGTGGGTGCGGAGCTCAGCCGCCGTTTCGGGTTGCCGCTGTGGTCCTTCACGCTCACCGCGACCGACGCGAACCGGTGGGCGATCCGCCTGGCCCGGCTCGCGACCGGCCGGCCGAAGATCCTGACGTTCGCCTACTGCTACCACGGTTCGGTGGACGAGGCGTTCGCCGTGCCCGGCGAGGGCGGTACGGCGGTCGCCCGGCCGGGCCTCGTCGGCGCGCCGGTGCCGCTGGCCGAGACGACGCGCGTCGCGGAGTTCAACGACCTCGCCGGCGTCGAGGAGCAGCTCGCCCACGGCGACGTCGCCGCGATCCTGACCGAGCCCGCGCTCACCAACATCGGCATCGTCCTGCCCGAGCCCGGCTTCCTCGACGGCTTGCGGGAGCTCGCGACGAAGTACGGCGCGCTGCTGATGATCGACGAGACGCACACCTTCTCCGCCGGCCCGGGAGGCGCGACCCGGCTCTGGGGGCTCCGGCCGGACATCTTCGTCATCGGCAAGAGCATCGGCGGAGGAATCCCGAGCGGCACCTACGGGATCAGCGCCCAGGTCGCCGAGATGGTCCAGACTCACCCCGAGGCGGACCTCGTCGACGTCGGCGGCGTGGGCGGCACCCTCGCCGGCAACGCCCTGTCGGTGGCCGCGATGCGCGCGACGCTCGAGCACGTACTGACCGAGGACGCCTTCGCCCACATGGTCGACCTGGCCACCGAGTTCACGGCCGGGGTCCAGGAGACGATCGACCGGACGGGGGTGCCCTGGTCGGTGAGCCAGCTCGGCGCCCGGTCGGAGTACCGCTTCGCGTCACCGGCGCCCCGCAACGGGAGTGCCTCTGCGGCGGCAGCGGACGAGCAGCTCGACGAGTACCTCCACCTCTACCTCGCCAACCGAGGCGTGCTCATCACCCCGTTCCACAACATGGCGCTGATGTGCCCTGAGACCAGTCGCGACGACGTCGTCCTGCACACCAGGCTCTTCGGCGAGGCGGTCGACGAGCTGGTCGAGCCGTGACCGACGGGCTCCCCCTGCCGGCGGCCTTCTCCCTCGCCGGCAAGGTCGCGCTCGTCACGGGGGCGGGATCGGCGGACGGCATCGGCTTCGCCACGGCCAAGCTGCTCGGCCGGCTCGGGGCCGCGGTCGCGGTCACGGCCACCACCGACCGCGCCCACGTACGTGCTGCCGAGCTCGAGGCGGCCGGCGTCACGAGCATCGGTGTCGTCGCCGACCTCACCGACGTGGCTCAGGTGCGGCAGGCCGTCGAGGAGGTCTCGGCCGCATTGGGCGCACCCACGATGCTGGTGAACAACGCCGGCATGACCAGCCTCTCCTCCCCCGCCCTGCCGGTCGACTCGACGGACGACTCGACGGGCGGCACCGAGTCGGACACAGCCCTCCGCCTCACCCTCGACCAGTGGCACCGCTCGCTGGCTCGCAACCTCGACACCGCCTTCCTCTGCACACAGGCAGCCCTTCCGGGGATGTGCGAGGCGGGCTGGGGCCGGATCGTCATGGTCGCCTCAGTGACTGGCCCGGTGATGGCGATGAAGGGTGAGGCCGCCTACGCCGCCGCCAAGGCAGGGATGGTGGGGCTCGCACGCTCGGTCGCGCTGGACTTCGCCGCGGACGGGGTGACGGCCAACGCGGTCGCGCCCGGATGGGTCGCCACGAGCAGCCAGACCGCCGACGAGGCCCGCCAGGGCGCCCTCTCCCCCGTCGGCCGCAGCGCGAGTCCTGACGAGGTGGCCGCGGCGATCGCCTTCCTGTGCAGCCCGGGCGCCTCGTACGTCACCGGCCAGTGCCTCGCCGTGGACGGTGGCAACCACATCGCGGAGGAGCGAGCCTGACAGATCGGTCCCGATGCGTCGGATGGGTGACAGAACGGGACCGATTATCCGATTCCAAAGTAAAGAGGTAGGTACGAACCTACGATCCCGGCATGCCTCACCGTCGCACCCGGTTCGGCCTCTCGGCCCTCGCTCTCCTCCTGTCCGTACCCGTCGCTCTCCCGGCTTCCGCCGCGGGTGAGGCGGCCCCATCCGCCGGCCCCGACCGGCCGCGGCCGCCTCTGGAGTCGAGCGTCGTCCAGCACAGCTCCGACATCACGGAGCCGGTGCTCACCGCCAGGTCGACCGGTGGCGTCACCGACTACTTCAACGTCGACGAGCACACCCGCCCTGTCGCACCCGGTCTCGAGCACACGCGGTTCGACCGGTACGACGTGCGCGGCTGGATCCGCGTGAACGCGCTGACGGCAGACCTCTCCACACCCGGCCTGCGACTCGACTACACAGCGCCCGGCAAGGTCTCGGCACCCGGACCGATCAGCTCGGCGATCAAGCGGGACAACGCCATCGCCGGGGTGAACGGCGACTTCTTCGACATCGGCGACACCGGCGCCCCACTCGGCATCGGCGTCGACCGGCAGCGCGGACTGGTCCATGGCTCGACCTCTGGCTGGAACAACACCTTCACCCTCGACCGCGCCAACGTGGCCGCCATCGCCCGGACCTACCTCCGAGCGGCCATCACCCGCAAGGGCAGGCCCCCGATCGAGGTGACGAACCTGAACGCGCCGGTGCTGCGACCCAACGGCATCGGGATCTATACAGGGGCCTGGGGCGGCGTCGGCCGCGCCCGCGTCCTCCCCGGCTCGAGCGCCCCGCACCGTGAGGTGGTGGTCCGCCGGGGCAGGGTGCGAGTCAACCACAGGCGATTGAGCACCGGCCCCATCACGGGCGACACGGTTCGACTCGTCGGCACCGGAGACGGGGCGAAGCGGCTCAGCCGGCTCGAGGTCGGCGCGCGGGTGTCGGTGGAGTACGGCATCGACCGGGCGGCCACCCGCGTCGCCATCGGCGGCAACGTCGTGCTGCTCCACGACGGCAAGGTGCTCGCGCCCGGTGACCTCGAGATGCACCCCCGCACCGCGATCGGCATCGACACCGACCAGAACCGGGTGATCATCATCGCGGTCGACGGCCGCCAGGCGCACAGCCGCGGCCTCACGATGAAGGAGACCGCGACACTGCTGAAGCAGCTCGGGGCCGAGGAGGGCCTCAACCTCGACGGCGGCGGCTCCTCGTCGATGATGGCGCGCGAGTCCGGCGAGGCGACCTCGGTGGTCAACTCACCCTCCGACGGTCACCTGCGCAGCGTGGCCAACGGCCTCGACTTCACCTTCGCCGACGGCTCCGGGCTGCTCCGCGGTATCCGCGTCGAGCCTGCTTCCGACAGCGACGACTCCCACCGCGTGCTCAAGGGCCTGTCCCGCGTGCTCGTCGCCCGGGGCCACGACGAGACCGGCGACCCGGTCCGGGCCCGGCCGTCCTGGAGCGGCTCGGGACGGGTCTCCGCTCGTCGCGGACCCGCGACGCGCACCGTGGTGGTCGGCCGCCGCACCGGGACCGGCACGGTGACGGCGACGGCCGGGCGCGCCACCGGACAGTTCGAGGTGCGGGTCCTGGGCCCGGTCCACCGCCTCGAGGCCAGCGTGCCGACCATCGCGCTGCCCGGCAAGGCGGAGCGCGCGGCCTTCGACGTGCGGGGCTACGACCCACAGGGCTTCGACACCTGGGTGGAGCCCCGCGACGTCCGCCTCTCCTACGACCGCGACAAGCTGAACGTCCGACGTACCGGCCGGGGCTTCACCGTGACGGCGCGCGTGCCCTCGGCCTCTGACATCGTCAAGCTCTCGGCGGGTGGCCGCTCGACCTACGTCGGGGTCACCGTGGGGCTCGAGCGGAACCTCGTGAACCGGATGACCTCCCTCGGCGACTGGGAGGCGACTGCCTACCCGGCGAAATCTGCGGCGTCGTTGAGCTTGACGAGGGACCGGAAGGGCCACCCGCGCTCGGCGATCGCGATGAGCTACTCCCTGCTCGGGCGGGAGGCACCCCGCGCGGCGTACCTGACCGCGACCCCGGCCCGGGAGCTGCCGGGGCGCGCTCGCCGGATCGGCCTGTGGGTACGCGGCGACGGCAAGGGTGCCTGGCTCCGCGTCGTCGCGAAGGACGCAGCCGGCACCAGGTCCACCCTGGACCTCAGCCGACGGGTGACCTGGAAGGGCTGGCGCTTCCTGACCGCCGACCTCCCCGCCGGCCTGGCGCAGCCGCTGAGGCTCGTGCGCGTGCACGCCGTGGAGACCAAGAGGTCGCGGCGCTACTCCGGGACGCTCGGCTTCGACGACCTGACCGTGTTCACCGAGCGACGTGCGACCGTGCCGGCGACGGCTCCCCTGCGCGACCCGCTGGTGGCCGACCGGGCCCCGCTCCCGGCCGGCGGTCTTCGGGTCGCGGTGATGAGCGACGCGGGCATCTCCGCGTCGGCGCCGAACAGCAGGATGGTCCTGCGTACCCGACGCACCATGCGTGAGATCGCGGCGGCTAAGCCCGACCTGGTCCTGGTGAACGGCGACCTGGTCGCGCACGGCAGCAAGGCAGACCTGGACCTTGCCCGGCGACTCCTCGAAGAGGAGCTCGGCGGGAAGGTCCCGTGGCGTTACGTCCCGGGCGAGGCCGAGCTCGGTGACGACGGGCAGCTCACCCTCTTCCGCGCCGAGTTCGGGGACCCGGTCCGGGTCTTCGACGAGCGTGGGACCAGGTTCGTCCTGCTGAACTCGGCCCAGGGTGCCTTCCGGCTCGGCGGGTTCACCCAGCTCGTGCGGCTGGGCTCCGAGCTCGCGACAGCCGCGAAGGACCCGGCGGTGCGGTCGGTCGTCGTGGTCGCGCACCATCCGACCAGCGACCCGGTCACGGGCGGAACCGCGCAGCTCACCGACCCGCGGGAGGGCGAGCTGGTCGAGAGCCTGCTCTCGGACTTCCGTGCGAGCAGCCGCAAGAACGCGGCGTACGTCGGATCGCACGCCCGCCGCTTCGCCGTGGCACGGCACGACGGCGTGCCCGAGGTGGTGGCGGGGCCGGTGAGCGACCCGGCGCGCTCGAGCACCGGGTCGTTCACCGGCTGGACCATGCTGCGCGTCGATGCGACCGCGTCGCAGTGGCTGGCAGCTGAGTTCCGGGCGCACGTCGACGACCTGCGGGTCAAGGCCCCGAACGCACTCGCGGTGGGTGCCACCGCGGGCGTGTCCGCCCTTCTGGACCAGGCCGGTCGGCGGGTCCGGGTCGGCTACCCGATGAACGCGGAGTGGGTGGGGTCACGCACCGTTCACGTCGGTGTGCCGGGCACCGCCCCGTCCCTCGCCGTGGTGGCCTACGACCCCGACAATCAGGAGCTGACCGCGCTGCGACCCGGCACGGCCGAGCTCGCGGTGCGCGTCAACGGCGTCACCGCGAGCAAGGCCGTCGTCGTGCGCTGAGCTACGCGCACTCCAGGGCCGGGTCAGAAGGCCGGGCCGCAGACGACACCCGTGCACTGAGCGGCGTTCCCGTTGCCACTCGCCTTGTTGCCGCCGCCGTCGGCGACCCCCGAGGGCGCCGAGATGCCGAGGTCTGTGTTGTAGACCGCGGTGTTCTTGGTGATGGTGGTGGCCGCGGACTCGACGTGGATGCCGTCGTCGCCGTTGCCCTGGAGGTAGTTCTGGAGCAGCACGACTCCGCTGGCGTCCGGGTTGACCTGGATCCCGTGGACGGCGGAGCCGGTGACCTGGTTCTTCTCGATCGTCGTGCCGGTCGAGTTCCAGGTCGCGACGCCGAAGTACTGGTTGCCCGTGGCGACGTTGCGGTCCACCTGGTTGTTCGAGGAGAAGTCGGCGACGGTGATGCCGTAGACGTTTCCCGTGACGGTGTTCTGGGTGATCCGGTTGCCCGCGGACAGACCGAGCCGGATGGCGTCGCGCCCGTTGTCACGTGACACGTTCTTGTCGATCAGGTGGCCTCCGCCACCCGCGATGTCGATGCCCCGGTCGTTGTGGTGGACGGTCAGCTTGGTGACATGGCTGTCCCGGGACTCGTCGAGGACGACCGCCGACGCGAAGCCCGTCAACGTCCCGTGTGTGACCGTGACTCCCGTCCGCTGGGCGGCTCGCACCCCTGCTCCGGCGCCTGCACCGTACGCACCGGGGCCAGTGATCGTGTGGCCGCCGAGGTCGAGGGTGACCCCGTTCGCGCCGATGACCAACGCGTCGCCGGGCCCGCACGTGAGGTCCTGGGTCAAGACGGTGTCCACCGTGATCACGTCCCCGCACGAGGCGGTGGCCGCGCTGGCGGGTCCGCCGTACGCCGCAGCCGCGCTCAGACCTAGGGCGAGCGCCCCCAGAACACGCGCCGGCCTGCCGATGGCAGTCATGGTTGCTCCCTCCGTGGACGGCTGGAGCCGCCCTCGGCGTCAGCCTAGGAATACCCGGCGACAGGAAGAATCCCCAGAAACGGGGAGCCACCGCGGAGTGGCACGACCGGCCGTACGCTGAGCCCCCATGGACATCGAGACCCCCGCGCTCGTGGTCGACGTCGACCGGCTGCAGGCGAACATCGACGCCATGGGCGAGGTGGTCGGTGCCCGTGGCCTCGAGCTCCGACCTCACGCGAAGACCCACAAGTCGATCGAGATCGCCGAGATGCAGCGGCGTGCCGGGGCGAGCGGCCTGACGGTGGCAACCCTGTCCGAGGCCGAGGTCTTCGCTGACGCCGGGTTCACAGACCTGCTCATCGCCTACCCGGTCCTCCCTCGCAGCGCGAAGGCAGCGCGAATGCGTCGGTTGCTCGACAAGGCAGACCTCCGGGTCGGTGTCGACAACCCCGCCGGCGCGGCGGCGATCGCCGCTGCAGTGCAGGGTCGCGCGGTGAAGGTCGTCCTGGAGGTGGACTCCGGCCAGCACCGCACAGGAGTCACACCCTCAGAGGTGGTCGGGCTGGCCGAGCTGTGTGACTCCCTCGGCCTCCAGGTGACCGGCGTGTTCACCCATGGGGGTCACTCCTACAAGGACCCGGCCGCCCCCGACTCAGCCGCCCTCGACGAGGGAGCCGCCCTGGCAGACGCGCACGACCTGCTGCGGGCTGCCGGTTTCGACGTGAGGGTGGTCAGCGCCGGGTCCACCCCGACCACGGGCCGCGCGCGTCCGCCACAGGTGACCGAGGAGCGGCCGGGGTCGTACGTCTTCTACGACCGGCAGCAGCTCAGCCTCGGCGCCTGCGGTGCCGACCAGCTCGCGCTCTCCGTCGCCGCCACCGTGGTCAGCACGGGACACGGCCGCTTCGTCGTCGACGCAGGATCCAAGGCACTGGCCATGGACCGACCGAGCTGGCTGACCGGCCACGGCTGGATCCCGGCGCTCGGTGAGGCGACCGTCGCGACGCTCTCCGAGCACCACGGCATCGTCGAGGGCGCCTCCGACCGTGCCCGCCGTGGGCGACGTCGTCCGCGTCGTGCCGAACCACGTCTGCAACGTGGTGAACCTCTTCGACGAGTACGTCGTCACGCAGGGCGGTGAGGTCGTGGACCGGTGGAGGGTCGCCGCCCGCGGGATGAACGTCTGACGGCCCGGACTACAGGGCTGCTCTGGTGAACGTCAGGGCTGCCCGGCTCACAGTCGGCGGATGCCGATCAGCCGGTGGCTGAAGCCGGTCGAGATGGACGTGGCGCGGCACGTCAGCTGCCGCGGCTCACCGTGCTCGGTGTGCACGCTCACCTCCCAGCGTGCGGTCCGTCCATCGGAGCCGCCTCCAACCGGACCGCCGAGCGAGAAGACAGCCCGGGTCTCGGTGCCGTGTCGGGCTTGCTCCTCCAGCGGCAGCGGCTCGATGCCGAGCGCGCCGACGTGGCGCCGAAGGTAGATCTCCGCTGCCTGGACCGCGAAGGGGTACGCCGACCGCCCACGCAGGTGCTCGAGGTCGAGCTCACCGGCGAGGTGCCTGCTCGCGAAGGCGGCGGCGTCGTGGGGTTCCAGACGGCCGTAGTAGAGGCCGTGCGGCAGCACGAGCAGGTTCGCCGCGAAACGGTCGCCGCCGATGTGGGACACCTCCCACGTGTGCTCGGGAGCGGCCTGCGTCATCGCGGCGGCCAGCGGGCGGCCGGTCTCGGCACAGCACGCGTCGTGCCGGCCGTGCGTGCAGACCAGGAACAGCGGCTCCTCGTGGGGTGCGAGCCCGGTCGACCGCCCCCCGCCGAGCCCCAGGAGGTCGAGGTCCAGCAGCTCCCGCACGTCATCGAGGCGAGCTGTCTCCACCCACGGCTTCTCCCTGTGCGCGTGGGCCGCGAACAGCGACGTCGTCCCACGCGTCCCCCCGCCGTGCCGCCGGATGAGCAGGGGGCGGATCCGGTGCCTGGACTCCAGCTCGGACAGCCGCTCCTTGACCTCGTCCGGCAGCCGGCTGTCACGGACGGCGTCGACGCCCCATGGGCCCGGCGCCTCGAGGAGCAGGAAGGCCCGGACCGTGGAGGCGGAGCCTTCCAGCGGCTCGTCGATCTCCTGGCTGGCCGCCGAGCAGCGGAAGGCGGCCCGGGTGGTTGCGGTCATCGGGCGATCCGCAGCAGGCCCTCACGCACCAGTCGTCGTGCGACGACGAGCCTGCTCTCCTCGTCGAGCCACGGTGCCAGCTCGCCGACTCGGAACGCGCCGTGGTCCCGCACGAACTCCATCGGCTCCCACAGCCTCGTGGGCATCCGCAGCTCGCGGTCGCCGAGCAGGACGACGAGCCGCTCCGCCGCGGGCTTGAGCACACAGGCTGCCGTAGGCCTGCGCTCCAGGAGGGTGTCGTCGTCCATGCGGTCGAGGTGGACGAGGTCGTTGAGACCACCGCGCAGCGCCGGTGTGCGCTCGCGCAGGAACGCCGCGGCTCGCTCCTCGGCGATGACCGCCGGGTCGACCTCGCCGATGCCTCGGGTGTACGCCGCGAGCTCGTCGGCCAGCTGTTGCGCGAGACGTGCCGGGTCGTCGGCGTACCCGGCCGGGACCGGTGCGTCGTACCTCTCGTCGGCCAGCACCTCGTCGCTGATCTTGCGCAGGACCTCACGCCAGGTGAGCCGGTTGATGCCGACGGTGACGTGCAGCGAGGTCTGCTCCTGGCTGCGGGCGGAGTGCGGCGTGCCGGTCGGGAGGTACATCGAGAGGCCCGGCTCGAGCAGCACCTCGCGCTCCTCGCCGCCCTCGACGACCTCCCACTGCTTGCGACCGTGAGTCTGGAACACGAAGACGTCGTGGCTGTCGCTGTGCCGGTCGAAGCCCTGGCTGCCCGGCGGGGTGAGGTACGCATTCGCCTGGCACGGGTGGCCGAGCGCGATCTCGAGCTCTCGGACCAGCTCGGTGAGCGGTGGCCAGTAGCGGTGCAGCCCCTGGAGCACGACGGTCGCCCCGCTGTCGAAGAGGGCGAGGACCTTGCGCGCGTCCACCAGGCCCGTGAGCGGCGACCCTGCCATGGTCGCCGAGCGGGTGAACCGCGAGGACGGCAGCACCGACCCGTCCTTCACCACACGCAACGCAGGTGTCCGCAGGGCGACGCTGGTCAGCAGGTGGTCGACGTCGTCGAGCGACAGCAGCCCGACCAGGTCGGCCGGGTCGGTGTGGTGGATGTGGACGTGGGACGCCCAGACCTTGTCGAGGAAGGCCTGGGCGTCGCCACTGAGCAGCTCGAGTGCGTCCAAGGCTCAGGCGTCGGTGCCGTCGGCGTCCCCGCCGTCCGTGCTGTCCCCGTCGGTTGCGTCAGTGGAGTCGCCGTCGGCGCTGTCGCCGTCGGCGGCGTCCGTGCTGTCGCCGTCGGTCCCGTCCGCGTCCGCGGTGTCGGTGCCGTCCGCGTCCTGGTCGCCGACCGTCTCGCCTGCGGAGGGCGGGGCGCCGACCGTCTCGATGTCGTCGTCACCTACGGGCTCGTTGGGGGTCGTGACCATGACGCTCCTCTCACTCCACGGCGCTCGGCTGCGCCGGCTGGCGGGCACGTACCCAGGAGTCTGGCAGTCAAGCATCGCCGTCACCAGGGCCGGGCGGCGGCGCCCCCGAGGAGCAAGGTGCCCGGGCACGGGGTTGCCCGGTTCACCCGTCGCCGTACGACGCGGGGTCTACCGTTGAAGCGTGCGGGGTGACCGGGTGGAGATCGTCATCGATGCGGGCGGCGACGTCCGTACCTACGAGGTCACGGCCACCCGCAACGGACGCCGGGTGGAGATCAACACGGGGCGCGGCATCGTCGAGGTCACCGAGGTGACCCGTGGCGGGACGCCGGTGCGGACGGCACGCTTCATGGCCAGCCGCATCCTGGCCCTCGTCGAGCACCCGGCGACGACACCGAACATCGCAGAAGAGGTCATGCCCTCGAGCCCGTAGCGGGTGGCGAGGGTGAGACTCCGCTCCGGTCCCGGGTCAGCCGGCGGCCGGCGGACTCGAGGAGGCCGGCTCGAAGCCCGCGAGCATCTCCTCCAGTGCGCGCTGGTCGGGCCCGACGTACGGGTCGGCCATGGGCGCGACGGCGAGCATGTCCATGCAGGCCGTGGTGCTTCCGACGACAGGTGGCAGGTGCGAGCTGGCGATCACCTCCGGCTCCATCTGGCGCAGCGGCTCCACGGTCCGCATGTAGGCGTCGCGGTCGGCGACGTGGATCCACGGGCTGTCGACCGTCGCCCACAGCAGCTGGGCGGAGCGGAGGTCGGCGGCAGAGACGTCACGCATGTCGTCGCTCTGGGCGAGGTCCTCGCTGGCCATCGGCGCGCCGAAGCAGTCGGAGGAGACGCACGTGCGCGACTTGGGGTCGAAGAACCCGACCGTGGCGGGGCTGTCGAACAGTGGCGGCCTGAAGGCCGTGAGGGTCCGGTCCCCGACGTCGAGGGTCTGGCCGGGGTTGATGAGGTAGAGCCGGTCCATCGGAAGCGGCTTGTCGGTCGACATGATCCCGGCGCTCATGAACGTGGTGACGATCCGCGCTTCCGGCGCGGCATCGAGCAGCTCGAACAGGGCGCCCGTGTGGTCGCGGTCGGGGTGGGTCAGCCAGATCCACCGGACGTCCTTCGGGTCGATGACGGATCCCAGGAGGTCCATGAACCCCCGGTCCGGAAGGCTGACGCCGGTGTCTACGACGACGGGTTGTTCGGCGTGCAGGACGAAGGCGTTGATCGGCAGGAACCCGATCGTGGGCACAGGCAGGTGGTCGTTCAAGACGGTCACGTCAGAGGTGATTCGGTGGATCTGCATGAAGGCTCCAGGGGTGTCGGTCCCGAGAGAGATCTGTGTGTGCCACCGGCGCCTTTCCCACGATTGTGTGGTGAAAGGAGGAAGTCAACGTCGACCGGAACCAGGCGGGCCCAGGGTCGTGCGGTGTCTATACATCGGACGCTCGGGGGGTCGGATGGCTTGACCGTTTCCCGCGGCGTCGGAGCGGGAACCATGGTGCCGTCTCGGGAAGTCAGAGGAGGTTCCGGCCATGTTCTGGTCGAGCTACATGCCGTGTGCCGACTGCGGCGAGTCGGTCGACCGCCAAGCAGCCGGCAGTCACTCGTGCGACCCCCAGCGGCGTCTGGACTTCCAGATGATCGCGATGCAGCGGGAGATCCTCGCCTTCGACACCACCCTGCGCGACTATCTCTCGAGCAGGGAAGGTCAGTTCCAGGTCTGGCTGGCCGCCCGTGAGGTACGCCGGAGCGCGTGACCGCTCGCGACCTGGACCGGGTCGCAGTGCCGCCCCGCCCGTAACGACCAGTCCCGCGAGGACCTTCGCCCCTCCCCGCGCGCAAAGGCCGCATGCTCCCATCGAGTGACGGCCTTGGGGAGATGTCGGCCGGAGTCATCGTGGGAGGGAACCGTCATGGACGAACGCGTGGACGCCGTGGTCATCGGGGCCGGTCTCGGTGGGCTGGCGGCGGCCGTCAAGCTGGCGGGCGAGGGACGGCGGACGATCGTCCTGGAGCAGCACTCGCTTCCGGGCGGCTACGCGTCAGGCTTCCAGCGCGGGCCCTACCGGTTCGACACGGCCCTCCACGCGCTGAACGGGCTCGCACCGGGTGGTGGCGTGGACGAGCTCTACTACGAGCTCGGGATCTGGCACCGGCTCCGCCTGCATCGGCTCGATCCGCTGTACGTCCTGCGAGGCGCCGGCAGGGAGGTTGTCGCCCACGCGGACCCGTTCGGCTACGAGGCAGAGCTGATCCGGAACTTCCCCGACCAGGCGACCGGGATCCGGGGCTACCTCGACGAGGCTGTCGCGGTGTACCGGGACACACGACGCCTGTCCGTCGACCAGGCGGCAGGCCGCGGGCCGAGCCTCGAGGAGCTGGCCCTGCGCTTCCCCGCTCTCGTGAGGGTGAGCGGTGAGACCTGGGAGCAGACGATGAGCCGCCACGTGAGCGACCCCGAGGCCCGAGGCGCGCTCGGCGCGCTCTGGGGCTACTTCGGGCTTCCCCCCTCCCAGTGCGCCTCGGTCATCGGCACCACCGCCCTCGCCAGCTACCACGAGCACGGCGGGTGGTACCCCGAGGGCGGCGCGCAGGCGATCAGTGCAGCGCTCGTCCAGGTGCTCCGTGAACGGGGCGGGGAGATCCGCTACGGCCAGCTGGTGACCGGCTTCGACCTCGACGGGGACCGCGCGGTGGCCGTGACCACCCGTGAAGGTCTTCGGCTGGAGGCCGAGCTCTTCGTCTCCAACGCCAGTGCGCCGACGACCATCTTGGACCTGGTGGGGCGTGACCGGGTCCCGTCCGACTACGTCGACGCGGTGGAGCGCCCGGCGCCCGGCTACACGACCTTCGCCGTCTACCTCGGCCTGGGCCGCGACCTCTTCGCCGAGCAGGCTCTGCCGCACGAGCTCTTCGTCGGCCCGACACTCGACCCTGACGACGCCTGGCAGGCCTCCCTCCGGGGCGACTGGGGCCGGGCGCAGCTCGCCATCACGGACTACACCCGCGCGGACCCCGGCTGCGCTCCCCACGGCCACGGCGTGGTGATCCTGACGTCGGTCGCTCCCTGGGACTACGGCGACGTGTGGGGCACCGGTGGCGACCTCGTCGACTACCACCAGAACCCGCGCTACCTCGAGCTCAAGGAGCAGGTGGCGGACACCCTGATCACACGCGCCGCGGAGTCGGTGCCAGGGCTCATCGACGCGATCCGGCACCGCGAGGCGTCGACACCGCTCACGAACTTCCACTTCACCCGCAACCCCGGCGGTGCCATCGAGGGCTACGAGAACAGCCCGGCCAACTCGGGCCTCGGGTGGCTGTCGCACGAGACCCCGGTCGCGAACCTCTTCCTCGCCGGCGCCTGGACCAGCAGCGGTGGCATGAACGCCGCCATGGGCTCTGGCCTCTCGGCGGCGCGGCGGGCACTGCGGGGAAGGACGGTCGCGGGTGCCGGCACCACCTAGTCCGAGCCGGGCACGTGTGCCTTTCCGTCACGGTACCGACCGTTCTGTCTGTCTGGACATCTCCCACGGTCCGAGCCGAGCGCGGTCCGGGCCGAGGGTTTCCCTCCCGGGAAGCCGCTTCGCGACGCACACTGGACTCGGTCGCCGAGCGGCATGCCGTTGCCTTCATCCCGCCCTGGCGATCAGCGGTGTCCGGGCCCGTCTGGAGGGAGCGAGATGAACGGCTTCGTCGACTCATCACCAGCCCTTGCTCGCGCCAGGTCCGCGAACCGGCCAGGTTCGCGGACGCCGCACACGGTCGTGGTGCTGCCGTCGTACAGCGTGAGCGGGTCGCTCCTCGAGCACTACGCCGGCCGCATCCCCGTGCTCGAGCACCGCTACCTGCTGTGGCTGTTGAGCCTGCCTCACGTCCCGGCTTCGCAGATCATCTTCGTCACCTCCGTCCGTCCGGCCCGTCAGGTCATCGACTACTACCTGTCCCTGGTCCCGCCCGAGCAGCGACGGGACATGCGGGCACGGTTCCGGATCCTCGTCGTCCCGGACCAGAGCCCGCGCTCGGTGTCCGCCAAGCTCCTCGACCGCCCGGACCTCATCGCCAGGCTGCGCAGGATGGTCGGCGGCCGTCTCGGCTACATCGAGCCGTGGAACGTGACACCGGCCGAGACCGAGCTGGCCCGCCGACTCGGGATGCCGCTCAACGGGACCGCCGCGGAGCTGTGGCCGCTTGGCTTCAAGAGCAACGGCCGGCGGGTCATGCGCCGAGCCGGAGTGCCGGTGCCGCTCGGTCGCGAGGACGTGCGCTCCGTCGACGACGCCGTCGCGGCAGCCGAGGCCATCCGGCGTGAGCATCCAGGGGTGGGGGGTGTGGTCATCAAGACCGACGACAGCGGCACCGGAGACGGCAACCGCGTGATCCGCTTCTCACACTCCCACGACACGGAGGGCCTCCGGACCGCAGTCGCGTCCCTGGAGCCGTGGTACCTCGACGACCTGAGGCTCGGCGCTGTGGTGGAGGAGTTTCTCGTCGGCGCACGATTCTCCAGCCCGAGCGTGCAGGTCGACATCGCGCCCGGGGGTTCCGTGGAGGTGCTCTCGACCCACGAACAGCTCGTGGACGGGCCCAACGGGCAGGTGTACGTCGGCTGCGAGTTCCCCGCGAACCCGTCGTACGGCAACCAGCTGGCGTCGTACGGCGAGGCCGTCGGGCACGAGCTGGCGCAGCACGGTGCACTGGGCCGTTTCTGCGTCGACTTCGCCGCGGTCCAGTCGCTGTCAGGCAGCTGGGACGTGTACGGCCTGGAGATCAACCTTCGCAAGACCGGCACCACCCACCCGCTGTTCGCCCTGAGCAGCCTGGCGCCGGGGCGGTACGACGGCTCGACCGGGCGCTGGTTCACCGACGACGGCTCCGAGCGCTGCTACCGCTCGACGGACGGCCTCGTGAACCCCTCATGGCTCGGACGCCCGGCGGACGACGTCATCAACGCCATCCGGACCGCGGGGCTCGAGTTCGACCGCGAGGCGAGGACCGGGGTCGTGCTCCATGCGCTGTGCGGGCTGGAGATAGACGGCCGGCTCGGCCTCACCGCGATCGGCACCTCCGCGGTCCACGCCGAGCACCTGTACGACGCGGCCGTGGCTGCCCTCTCCGGCGCCCACCCACCCGGCGGCTCCGGCACGGTCAGCCGGACTTCGCCTGCCGGCCTGACACCGCCACTCACCCCGAGGAGGGCCTCATGACCGTAGAGATGACATCGGACCTCGCTCAGGACTTCGTCCTGGTCGACCGCTACACCGACATCGTCGGACCCAGCAACGAGATGCTCGGCCCGGTCAAGGACGGCGGCCGCATCGAGTACATCACCGTGCCGGGCTGCTGGGGCCCGATGATCACGCCGTCCATCCGCAGCGGGCACGAGGTCACCCTGCCCGTCCGCGTCGAGGGCGCGAAGGTCGGTGACGCCGTGGCGCTGTACGTCGAGACGCTCGAGCAGACCTCGCGCGCCACGACGTCCGGGACGCACGTGGGTGTCGAGGGGCGCTTCATCAGCGACCCGTTCGTCGCGAACATCTGCCCCACCTGCCGCGACGCGGGGCGTCACTTCCTCTACCCCGACACCTACCTCGACGGCATCGGCGAGTCGGCGGTGAAGTGCAAGGCCTGCGACAGCGAGGTCATCCCCTTCCACATGGTCGAGGGCTACACGATGGTCTTCGACGACGACAAGGGGATCGGCGTCACGGTCGCGCCCGCCCGCGCCGAGGAGCTCGCCCGCGACGCCCGTGAGTGGGTGGCGCTGACAGAGCACTCGACGCAGCACCCGATCGTCGCGCTCGGGAGGGCGGACCTGGTCGGCACCATGACGCGCTGCCGGATCTCGGCGGGCAACCTCGGCTCGATCCCGGCGATCGACCTGCCGAGCTCGCACAACTGCGGCGACTTCGGCGCGTTCCTCGTGGGCGCTCAGCACGAGTTCGCTGTCACCGACGAGCAGCTCGAGATGCGCACCGACGTACACATGGACATCGACTCCGTGCGGCAGGGCAGTGTCGTGATCGTGCCGGTGAAGGTCGACGGCGCCGGGATCTACGCGGGCGACGTGCACGCCATGATCGGCGACGGGGAGATCGCCGTGCACACCACCGACATCGGCGCCCGGCTCGTCGTCCGCGTGGACGTGATCAAGGGACTCGAGCTCGACGGACCGATCCTCCTGCCGCCGGTCGAGGACCTGCCGTTCCTCGCCCGGCCGTTCACGTCCGAGGAGGTCTCGAAAGGCAAGGCCCTCGCCTCGGCCAACGCGACGACCCTCGAGGGGCCGATGCTGCCGGTTCAGGTGCTCGGCTCCGGACCGTTCGTCAACGCCGCCGTCGACAACGCCGTGGTCCGCGCCGCGAAGCTGTTCGGGATGACTGTGGACGAGGTCAAGAACCGGTCCACGGTCTCCGGCGCCGTCGACATAGGGCGGCTGCCCGGCTTCGTGCAGCTGAGCATGCTGGTGCCCCGCGACACCCTGGAGCGGATCGGCATCGTGCACCTCGTCGAGGCGCAGTACGGCGAACCGGCCGGCTGGTGAGGGAGAAGGCCCTCGTCATGGAGGTCACCGTCTCCCGGAAGGGCCGTCTCGCAGAGAGAGCCACCGGCTTGGCCGAGATCCTGTCCCTGGTCGAAGGGGCGGTCACCACCGACCTGCTCGCTGCCTGCGACGTGGACCCGCGCGAGTGCATCGTGGTGGTCAACGGCGCTGCGGTGCCTCACGGCTCGGCGCTGTCCGACGGGGACCGGGTGCAGCTCTTCCCGGCACAGGCAGGCGGCTGAGGAACCCGGCTGTCCCCTGCTGTCCCCTGTCTCGCGGCCGGAGCGAATGACGCCGGCTCGGCTGGGAACAGTGTCGAGGACTCTCCTAGAACTCGAAAGCCTGCCCGGATGGTCTCGGGCAGGCTTTCGTGTGGCCGGCGGGCGCCGCTGTGTTGTGTCGATGAGGGTCCGAGGATGACGCCTGTGGCTCAGGCGGTCGTCGAGGGCTGCCCGGCGGTGAGGCCGAGCTGGGCCATGAGGGATCCCGAGTCCCCGTAGGTGGTCTGCTTGTGGAACATGCCGTCTCTGACCTCGTTCACGTCGCAGAAGCGCAGCGTGACCTCCCGCCCCGTCGCCGGGATGGTGCCTGCGCTGGTAACCATGGGCGCGGTGTGCGTGCCGTGCCCGGTGTACTCCACGACCACGAGGTCGCCGGCCTCGAGGATGCGGCCGATCGTGATCTTCCCGTCGGGGAAGGCGTCGGCCCACGTCTTGTTGTAACGAAGGACACCCTCTCGCCCGTTCCAGGTCTCCCCTGACCCAGCGTCGGTGATGACGGCCTCGAGCGCCGTGTGCTCGGCTATGTAGTCGAAGTCACGCCTGTTCCAGGCCTCGAGGATGCTGCGTACGAGTTCTGCGTTGTCTGCCATGTGGGTCTCCGCTCTGGCACCCGCTCCCCCACACTCGTCAACCTAGACCGGCCGCCGGATCCTGACCATGGGCAGTTTCACCCATTGGAACCGCGGGAAAGATGCCGCTTGTCTCCCACCGGGCTTGATCTGGAGGTTTGTGGTGTTCCTGTCCCGGCACATGCCGTGTGAGGAGTGCGGCGAGTCCGTAGACCGAACGGCTTCCGCCTCCCACGTATGCAACCCTGACCGGCTGCTCGACTACCGCATGTTCCGCATGCGCGACGAGATCAACGGCTTCGAGTCTCGGTTCCAAGAGTTCCTCGGCGAGAGCGAGGGCAGGTTCGAGGTCTGGCTCGCCGCCCGCGAGGTACGCCGGAGTGCCTGACCGAGCGAGCGGCCCCGCCCGGTCAGGATCTCTGGCTCCTTGATCCCCTCTAGTCGATGCGTGCGATCGCCGTCCCCTGCCTGACCGCCGAGTCCTCGTCCACCAACAGGTGCACGACACCGGCTGCCGGGGCCACGACGTCGGCGGAGACCTTGTCGACCTGCACCTCCGCGAGCAGCTGGTCGGCACTCACCGCGGCGCCCTCGCTCACGAACCACGTGGCGAGAACGCCCTCGGCGTCCGGCGTCTCCTTCGACATCGAAGGGAAGAGGACGTCGGTCATACGGAGGCCCTGATGGCCCGCTCGATCCGGTCCTGGCGCGGCAGGACGGCGTACTCGAGGTCGTGGGCGTAAGGGATCGGCACGTCCGGCACGGCGACCCGCTGAACCGGCACCCGCAGCATGCCGGGGTCGTGGTCGGTGACGGTCGCGACGACCTCCCCCGACACCCCGAAGGAGCGGTAGTCCTCGTCCACGACGACGAGCCTGCCGGTCTTGCCCACGGACTCCAGGATCGCCTCACGGTCCAGGGGAACCAGGCTGCGCAGGTCGAGGACCTCCACGTCGATCCCCTCGGGCGCCAGCTTCTCGGCCACGTCGAGGGCATGGTGGACCGAGAGCGAGAGCGTCGCAACCGTGACGTCGGCGCCCTCGCGGGCGACGCGGGCCTTTCCGATCGGGACGGCGTACTCCCCCTCGGGCACCTCGTCGGTGGCACGCGGGTTCTTGGCCATCCAGGCCAGCCCCATGATGCCCTTGTGGAAGATGTAGACGACCGGGTTGTCGTCCCTGATCGCCGAGGTCATCAGGCCCTTGGCGTCCGCGGGGTTGCTCGGCACGACGACCTTCATGCCGGGCAGGTGGGCGAAGGTCCCCCACAGGCACTGCGAGTGCTGGGCGCCGTCGGAGTACCCGCCGCCGGCCGCCATGGTCAGCACCATCGGCACCTTCACGTTGCCGCCGGACTCGAAGTGGATCTTCGCCATGTGGTTGTAGATCTGGTCCAGGCACACGCCCATGAAGTCGGTGAACATGACCTCGACGATCGGGCGCATCCCCTCGACCGCGGCCCCGATGCCGAGACCGATGAAGGCCGTCTCGGAGATGGGTGTGTCGATGATCCGCTCCGGGCCGAAGCGGTCGAGCAGCCCGGTGGTCGAGCCGAAGATGCCGCCGTACGCTCCGACGTCCTCTCCCATGTAGAACACAGAGGGGTCGCGCTCCATCTCCTGTGCGATGGCTTCGACCATCGCCTTGGAGGTGGTGAGTCGTCGCGTTGCGTGGGGCGCTTCAGTGATGGTCATTCTGTGCTCCTTCAGGCGAAGACGTAGGAGGTTGCGTTGGCGGCGTCCGGGACAGGGCTCGCCTTGGCGAAGGACACGGCGTCCTCGACAGCGGTGTTCACCAGCCGCTTGACCTCGTCGACCTTCTCGTCGTCGAGCAGCCCCTCGCCGCGCAGCTTCTGCTCGTAGCGCGGGATCGGGTCGTGCTCCGAGACCTGTGCGAGCTCTGGCCGGTAGCCCTGCGCGTCGCCCTCGAAGTGCCCCCACATCCGCAGCGTGTGTACCTCGATCAGCGAGGGGCCCTCGCCGGCTCGGGCGCGTGCGACAGCTCGGGCGGCCGCGTCGTACACCGCTTCGACGTCGTTCTCGACCCGCTCCCCCGGGATGCCGTACGCCGCCGCGCGGTCGGCGTTCGAGGCGATGGCCGTTGAGGCCGCGCGGGGAACCGAGATGCCCCAGTCGTTGTCCTCCACGACGAACACGACGGGGAGGAGCCACTTCGCGGCCAGGTTCAGCGACTCGTGGAAGCCACCCTGGTTCGCAGCGCCCTCACCCGTCACGGCGACAGCGATCCGGTCGGTGCCCTTGCGCTTGAAGGCGAACGCCTGTCCCAGCGCGGGTGGGTACCCCTCGGCGATGATGCCCGAGCAGGAGAAGTGGGTCGTGGGGTCGAACAGGTGCATGTGGCCACCGCGCCCCTTGCCCAGGCCGGTCTCACGGCCGAAGATCTCCGCGGTCATCTTCTGCAGGTCCACGCCGTGGGCGATCGCGAAGTGGTGCGGCCGGTGCGTCGCGGTCACCGCGTCGTCGGTGGTCAGGTGTGCGCAGACACCTGCCGCGACGGGCTCCTGACCCGCGGAGAGGTGCATCTCGCCCGGCACCAGGCCCTTCCCGATGTCGAAGCCGGGCCCCTTGTCGGCGTGGTACTCGCGAAGGATCGCCTCCTCGTAGGTGCGGCTGAGAACCATGGTCTCGTAGAGCTTGATTCGTACGTCGGCGTCCGGTCTGGTCCCGCGGCGGGTCTGCTGCGGGATCGACGTCGACGATGCCTCTGTCGTCATACAAGCCTCCAAAAAGGGGAAGGACAGGGATCAACGCCGAACGTAGGCACCGCATTAGGTACCTGCCAGAGCCGTTCGCCCCATTGGGTCATAGGCAGTTAGTGCCACCCAGACGCACAGGCCGGGAACGCATCGGGAGGTACCGGACGAGAGGGCCTCTATCCCCTCGTCCACGTGGTGCAGGTGGTGGCTCGACGTGCAGACCGTGGTCGGAGCCCGCGGCGAGAGATGGGGCGTCATAACCTGTGCCTCATGGACGACGACCTGCTCGACGAGATCCTCGACGACGTGGAGGCGCTCGGCAGCCAGCTGCCTGGCAAGACCGTCGCCCTTGTCTGCGAGGAGAGGGCGCGTGGCATCGCACCGGGCGCCCCGGGTCGGGCGGCCTGGCTCAGCCATGCGGGCGAGCGCTGGGAGATGGAGGGCGACCTCGAGCGTGCGAGGGCCTGCTTCGAACAAGCCGCGCAGGACGGCGGCGAGACCTACCTCGACGCTCGCGCCCAGATGCTCAACGTGCTCCTCGAGCTGGGCGAGACCTCGCGGGCCGACGAGCTGCTCGAGCAGCTGCGGAGCGACCTGAAGGCGGGCTGGTCGGGCCGCTACGTTCACGAGGTGGTGGGCGAGAGCCTGGAGCTGCACGACCGCCTCGACGAGGCGCTGCGCTGGTTCAGCGCCGGGCTGACCCATGCGCAGCGCGAGGACCCCGAGGCGCTCGACCTCGGCTGCCTCAACGGCAGGTTCCGGGTCCGGCGGGCGCTGGGACTTCCGCACGACAGGTACGACGAGCTCTGCGAGGAGACCCGCAGGGAGTACGCCGCGGACGTCGAGGACGAGAAGCGCTTGCTGAAGGCACCGAGCGGCGACGTCTCTCCCCCACTCGCGGTGCTCTACTGGCCGAAGGAGGAGCTCGACGGCGTCCTCGAGCGGTGGCCCGAGCTGAGGGAGGACTACGGGTCCGACCACGCCGAGCACCGCTCACGCGTCGAGCACCGGCTCCGAGAGCTCGTCGACCACGAAGGACCCGTCGCGGTCGGCCTGGGCGGTCTCGAGGACTATCTGAAGTTCGCCGCCACGCGCGGGGACCACGTCGAAGACGCGTCGACTCGCGGGATGTACGGCGCTCACCTGGCCTACTCAGGACGCTTCCTCGTCTGGCCTCCCGGTCGCAACGACCGCTGCTGGTGCGGCTCGGGCCTCAAGTACAAGAAGTGCTGCGGCGCCCTCCGGTGAGCCCCTGGTCGCGGGACCGCAGCACCCGCGGCCCCGGCGACGGTGACTTCCGGCGCGGCGCCCGTCGCTAGGGGCGCGGCGGCGGTGGCGCGGGGCAGGACACGTCGGCACGCCGTCCGGGCAGCCGGGGAGGCAGGGCGCCGGTCTCGAGGTACGCCGCGAGCCGGGCGCGAGCACAGGGTCCGGCGAGGTCCGGCGTCGACGAGTGGGTGGTGCCGCCCCGGATCGCGACGAGCCGGGAGCCCGGGAAGAGATCTCGGACTGTGAGGCTGCCCTCGAAGGGAGTGGCGCCGTCCAGGGTCTGGCCGAGAAGCAGGACGCTCACGTCGTGGCCGTCCACGGACACCGGAGTCCCTGGCTCGGCCGGCCAGAAGAGGCAGGGAGCGGAGAACCACGTGGACGACCAGGTGGTGATCGGGGCCTGCCGATACAGCCGCCGGGAGCTCTCGATCTCGTCGCGCCAGTCGGTGGGCGGTGACTGGTCGGTGCACAACGTCGCCAGGAAGGCCGCGTACCCGTTGTCGTCGCCGGGTGTGTCGACGAGCCGCCAGCCCCTGATGAGCGGCATGGGGTTGTGGTTGTGCACCCAGGCCGCGAAAGCCTCGGTCAGCGGGGGCCACAAGAGCTGGACGTAACCGGCGAGCCCGAAGGTGTCCGCCCACTCGCTCGGACCGAGCACTCCTGCGCCAGGATGCCTGCGCAGGACGCGCTGCTGGCGAAGGTAGAGCCGTTCCACGGCCGCGGCGCTGCGGCCCAGCCGGTAGGCCTCGTGGTGACGCGCGACCCATTCGAAGTAGAGGTCGAAGACCCGTTGCATGGCCAGCGTCTGGGCGGTGCCCGAAGTACCCCAGTCCTGCGTGGGGTCGACGTTGCTGTCGAACACCATGCGCCTGACGCGAGAAGGGAACATCGTGGCGTAGACCTGACCGAGATAGGTGCCGTAGGAGTAGCCGTAGAAGCTGATCCGGTCCGCGCCGAGCGCCTGACGGATCCGGTCCATGTCCCTGGCGGTGTCGACGGTCTTCATGTGGTCGAGCAGGCCGCCGTACTTGGCACAGCTCTTGGCGTAGGCCTCGGACCGGCGCAACCAGGTCCGCAGCAGCGCCTGGCTCGTCGGTCGGTAGGGCGGCCGGTCGCCGTGGAAGTAGTTCGGCTGACAGGACAGCCTCGGTCTGCTCGCACCGACACCCCTCGGGTCGAAGCCGACCCAGTCATACCCCGCCCCGCTGCGCTTGGGCATGAGTCCACCGAGGTCGGCCCACTCCAGCCCGGGGGCGCCCGGCCCGCCCGGGTTCACCAGCATCACGCCCTGGGACCTGCGGGTCGTGTGCCTCACCCGCGCGACGGCGAGCCTGATCGTCCCGCCGGAGGGGTTGGCGTAGTCCAGCGGCACCGCGACGGACCCGCATCGGGCCCGGGCCACCCTGAGGCTGCGTTTCCTGCACTGCCCCCACACGATCTTCGGGGCCGCGCTCGGGCGTCGGAGCTTCGCGTCCGCTGTCCTCGCCGCGGGCTTCTGGTCCGTGCTCTCCGCCCGAGCCATGACCTTGCTCTCGGCGGCTCCGGTCGTCGTCGTCAGCACCGCGGCCATCGTGGTTGCCGCCGCGACCAGCAACCTGTGCTTCCCCATGCAACCCACCCCCGTCGGCGAAGACCCGCTCTCGGCAGGCTAGGAACGCCGGGGGCCGTTGCCCACAGCGCCGAGGGGGCATCCCGGGCCTGTCGGTGACAGAACATCGCCATCGCGTCACCGACCGAGGTGACACTGACCCGACGCTACGACAGGCGAAGCCGGCGAAGCACGGCCTCGCCCCCGACCTCCGCGATGTAGTCCGGATCCCCGCAGACGACGAGCTGGTCGCGAGGGCGGGAGAGTCCGACGTACAGGCGCTCCCGGGAGCGCTCCGACCGGCGACTCCTCGTTGACGACGAGGACGACGGCGCTGCGCTCGAGGCCCTTGAAGCCGAGAACGTGTCCGTAGAACACCTGCTCGTCGTCCCAGAAGCTGTCCCAGTACGCTCTCGTGGCCGGCGGCCTGGCGTTGCATCTGCTCGGGGTGGCGGCTGCCGGTGGTCAGCAGCGCGACGTCCTGCGGTCGCCAGCCTTCCTCGAGGAGTACGTCGACCGCGTCGTCCGCGACACTCGAGGGCCTCCTTCGCAGCCGCACTCCACGAAGGCGCACGTCGGGGCCGTCGACACCGCCGAGGCGCATCCGGATCGGGGTGAGGGCTGGAGAAGCTGTTCGCGATCTGCCGGGTGTTGCGGAGGTTGTGGTCGAGGACAGTGGCACGAGGCCCGCGGGTGGCCCGCCGAACCGTGAGAAGACGCGCTGGCCCTCGTCGGAGAAGACGTACAGCCCGCCGGTCTCCTCGTCCCGGAGCGCCGCGAGCGCAGTCGGCCACCAGAGATCGGCGAAGTCCTGCGCCTCGTCGATCACGACCGCGTCGAACAGCCTGCCCTCCGGCTGCGCGGCACCGAGGTCCACCATGAGCCGGGGCAGCTCGACCTCCCAGAAGCCGCTGTCGTCGTCGCTGCCCGTGGGCGCGCCCCACTCGACCCCGAGGTTGTGGAAGGTCCCGACGTACGCGGGCCTCTCCTTGCGGGGAAGCGTCTCGACGCGACGCTGGAGCCATGCCGCCAGGCCGCGGGAGTAGCACGTCAGCGCCACACGCTTGCCCGCCCTGCTGAGCCGGCGGGCCTGCTCGACCGCCAGCCAGGTCTTGCCGCTGCCCGCGCCGCCGCGCACCTCGACCCGGTTGAGGAGGCGGGCCGCGTCGAGGATGACCGCCTGCTCGGCGCTGAGGCGCTCCACCTGGTCACTGCGTTCCTCCGCCTGCCCGATCAGGTCGCGCTGTGGCAGGCCCCGGCCGTTCAGCGACTCGAGCATCGCGTCGATGTCGTCGGCGTCGAGGAGGCGCTTGCCGCTGGCCTGCTCCATGACGATGGCGCGGAGGAAGTCACCGAGCCGGTGCAGGTCGTGGCTTCCTGCCACCTGCCACCGGCGTGCGTCGACCAACGCGAAGTCGTCGTCGACGGGGGTGTACGGGAGCACCACGGCGTGGCCCCACCGGACGGGTGTCCGGCTGCCCCACTGCGGCGTGTTGGTGACCCACTCACGGAAGGCGTAGAGCGCCTCACGTGCCTGGGTCACGGGGTCGATCGGCGAGGCCTTGCCCCGTCGCTCGATCCACCAGCCGTCCTCGTCGCACCAGACTGTGCTGCCCTTGACCTCGACCACGACGATGCCGCCACCCTCGAACGCCACGGCGATGTCGATCTCGTGGTCCTTCTTGCGGTCGGTGACCCGAAGGCCCGTCATCAGCACGTCGCCGACGCCGAGCTGGTCGCGCAACGCCTCCCATACCTTCTGCTCGCTGGGCGTGACGAAGGTCGGGTCGGGCGGGACCAGGATCGGCATGGGTCGATACTGCACCAAACCGAGCCGCTTCAGTCGACGAGTCCGTGACGGAAGGCCCAGGCGGTGGCCTCCGCCCGACCTCGGACGCCGAGCTTGCGGTAGATCGCGACCGAGTGGTGCATCACCGTCTTGGGCGCCATGCCGAGACGGTGGCTGATCTCCTTGTTGGTGGCGCCGGTGACGAGCTCGCTGAGGACCTCCTGCTCTCGGGGGGTCAGCTGGTCAGGGTCGCGATCCCCGGGCTGCGCCGGCACGCGGGGGTGACCCGCACGCCCCACGGCTGCCGCGGACTCGGCGTACGCGAGCGGCCCGGACAGCGCGTCCGCACGCATCTCCTCCTCACCGCGCTCGGCCAGGGACTCGAAGCCTGCGTCGCCCAGGGTCCGTCGAGCGGCATCGACCGAGCGCAGGTAGCTCTCGATCCGGTCGGGCGGGAGTGCGCGTCGCAAGACGTCGAGCCGGGAGCGGACCATGCCGTGGAGGCGTGCCGCGTCGGCCAGGTCCCTGCGGCGCACGGCGACCATCGTGAGAGGAACGATGGCGAACGGGATGTCGTGCCACGCGGCCTGCCGGTGCGCCAGTCTCAGGGCGTCGGCGCACCGCGCGGCGGCGGTAGGCAGGTCCCCCTCCCTCAGCGCGAGCCACCCGGCCGCCCGGACCAATGGCGGTTCGTAGCGCGGGTCACCGAGCCGGCGCGCGGTGCGCATCAGCTCCTCGACCGGCGGAAGGCGTGACATCAGCGCCGCCGCGCGGTCCTGTGGCACCGCTGAGAGCAGCAGCGCAAGCAAGATCTGGGCACGAGCGTCGCCGGCCTCGACGCCCTCGAGGCCCCGGGCAGCCAGCCTCAACGCCTCCTCCGTGCGGCCGGTCTGGAGGGCGACGATCCCGGCGCGCGCACAGAACCGCGCCACCCATCGGTGGTCGCCCGCAGCCTCGATCGCCTCGGCGAGTGGTAGGCCCTCTGCGGCCGCGGCCGCTGCGCTCGCCGTGTCGCCGGTCACGGGCAGTGTCTGCATCGCCAGCGACAACCCGAGCAGCAACGTCTTGCTGTCTCCGCTGCGCCGGGCGAGGCGTAGCCCCTCGGCCAGGTCCGTGCGCACCTCGTCCGCGGCCTCCGGCTCCGGGAACTGGGCGCACAACCAGGCCTTCCAGAACGTTGCCCGGGCGAGCTTCACTTCGTCGGTCTCCCGCGTCCTGGCACGGCGGAGCAGGCTGGTCAGGGCCGGGCCGACGAAACCGTCGTACCCCCGCCGCAGGACGAAGGGCGCCAGCGCCGTGGCCAACAGGAGTCCGTCCTCCACGTCGGCTCGCCCCACCAGCCGCCGCAGCACGGACCGGAGATCGGCCTCCGACCGGGCAAGCTCGGCCTGCGAGACGTCGTCCTCGAACGCCTCCACCCCCTCGCTTCGGGCAAGCGCGAAGTCGATGACCGCACGGGTGTGAGCCTCGTCCGCCGCAGCCTGCTCGCCCTCCTCCACCAGCTGTTCGAGCGCGAACTCACGGATCAGCTCGACCAGGACGAACCCTGGCTCGCCAGGACCTTCGTGCGGCTCGACGAGCCGGTGGTCGACCAGGCTCGACAGGGTGTCGAGCAGCTCCGCGTACGACGACTGTGAAGCCGACTGAGAGCCCGCACCGTCCGAGGAAGTGGCTCCGGCGACGGAGGCGATCATGTCCACGGTTGCCGGGGAGGCGAAGACGGACATCCGGCGCAGGAGCGTCGCGGCGCGAGGCCCCAGCATGGCGTAGGACCATGCCAGGGCCGAGTGGAGGCTGAGGTGCCGATGACCACTTGAGGTGGGAGTGCGCTGTGAGGTGACCTCCTGCCCGCTGTCGAGGTACCCGACCAGGGCGGCGGGCGAGTCGGCACCCGCCCGGGTAGCCAGGATCTCTATCCCGAGCGGGAGACCGTGGACCCGGCGGCAGAGCTCGGCGATGGTCGTGGCGTCGGCGGTATCCGGTTCGAACCCGTGGTTCGACTCGGCTGCCCGCTTGAAGAACAGCTGGACCGCCGGGCTGTGACGCAGCTCGTCCAACCCTGCTGTGCTAGGGGGCACGCCGAGCGGGTCCAGCCCGACGACACGCTCCCCCTCCACCCCCAGAGGCCGGAGACTCGTGGCCACCACGCGCAGCGACGGGCACAGCGAGAGGAGCTTCGCCACCGGGTGTGGCCGGCCGCTCAGGCGCTCGCAGCCGTCGAGGACCGCCAGTAGCGGCTTGCGGGACACGACCGCTGACAGCCGGTCCACGAGCGGCGCCCAGCTCGGCGGTACGTCGACCGCCCGAGCAACGGCCCTGACCAGGTCCTCGAAACCACGAACGTTGTGGACCGAAGCGGTGACAGGAGGGGTGCCCCGGTGGGCCTCGAGGCGTCGGGCCACCCGGTGGGCAGTCCATGTCTTGCCCACCCCCGCCGGTCCCGTGAACGTCACAAGGCGTACGGGACCGTCGGCCAGCAGACCCTCCGCCAGGCGCAGCTCACGGTCACGGCCAGAGGAGTCGAACAGGGTCTGGTGGGGAGCACGTGCCGGCGTCGCTCCCACCGCCATCCCCCGATGCAAGCACGTTTCAGTCCCCTCCTCCATGGCCCAGGCGGACCCTTGGACCGTCACCCGGGACGGCGGCCGGCCTGCTCACCGAGGCGGCGCAGCGGGCGCCCCGCGGGACGACCCCTTTGGATCGGACGGGTCCTGCGTAAGGACCCTCAGGGCCTCGTTTGCGCGGGCAGAGGTCCAGAACTACGGCGGACGTCCGATGTGATGCCACCGCCTGGCCATCTAGCTTCGCCGTCATGAACACCTCTACGTTGCTGGCACTCTGGATCGACCGCGAGAGGGCCGACCGCCTGGGTACGCCGCGAGCGCTGCCTGACGTGCTGGCCCCCCGCCCCCCGGGCCGGCGTGGGTGGACCGACGGACGATGGCTTGCCTTCTTCTACCGGCCATCCCCTGGCGCCCATCGACGAACGGGCAGCACCGGGTCCCACCGCCGCCGGAGACTGGCTTTCTGACAACTGCCGACTCGCTCGCCGGCCCACCCGGTCGCGGCCAGCGCCTCGGCAGCCGGCTGGTCAGGTGCGTCCGACGGTCCGGGTCTGGGACGATCGACCCATGGACTCGCCGCAACGACCCGTTCGCACCTGGTTGTCGGACATGGACGGAGTACTCGTCCACGAGGACGAGGCGATCCCTGGCGCCTCGGACTTCGTCAAACGTCTGCGTGACCGCGGCCGTCCGTTTCTCCTGCTGACGAACAACTCGATCTTCACAGCACGAGACCTCCAGGCCCGCCTCGCCCGGAGCGGGATCGAGGTGCCGGAGGAGTCGATCTGGACGAGTGCCCTCGCCACAGCACAGTTCCTGGACAAGCAGCGTCCGGGCGGCACGGCGTACGTCATCGGCGAGGCGGGCCTCACCACCGCGATGCACTCCATCGGCTACGTGCTGTCCGAGCGCGACCCCGAGTACGTGGTCCTCGGGGAGACCCGCACCTACTCGTTCGAGGCGATCACGACTGCGATCCGCCTGATCGAGCGTGGGGCTCGTTTCATCGCCACCAACCCCGACCCGACGGGGCCCTCGACCGCCGGGCCGATCCCGGCTACGGGCTCGGTCGCCGCGCTGATCACTCGGGCCACCGGGGTAGAGCCCTACTTCGTCGGCAAGCCGAACCCGTTGATGATGCGCTCGGCTCTGAACCGGATCGACGCCCACTCTGAGTCGACCGTGATGGTGGGCGACCGGATGGACACCGACATCGTCTCCGGCCTCGAGGCAGGGCTCCGGACGATTCTCGTGCTCACCGGCTCCACCAGGCCTGACGCGGTCGACCGGTTCCCCTACCGCCCGACCTACGTCCGCGACTCGGTGGCCGACCTGGTCGACCTGGTGGACGAGTGGGACTCCGACGACGAGTCGGTCCTGGACATCGCCGACTGACCGTCCGACAGCTAGCGCAGCGGGGTCACCTGCTCGCCACACATCGGGCACTGCACCTCGTCGACGGGTCGAGGGTCCCGGCCCTGGTAGCCGCAGTACTCACAGACGTACGCGTGCACCCGGGCAGGGACCTCGGCCCTTCTCATGTCAGTCCTCCTCCAGGGAGGGGCGACGACGGCCACGCTTGCGGTTCTGCTGGTGGTACGAGGCGCGGGTCATCTTCGACATGTAGTTCACGTCGCCGGCGATCGTCTGCTCCCCCATGAACCGGACGTCCTCTGCCTCGGCCTCGAGCTCGATCCGCAGGAAGTCGGGCGCGGCCTCCCCTGCCTGGCCCAGCGTCCTCACCGCCTCGTCGAGAAGCCTCTGGGCCGTACGACGGTCACCCCGCTCGAGGGCCTCGGAGGCCAGCCGCTTCGACTCCTGTGCCTCCTGGTAGAGCACCTCGGTCACCACCGTCGCGTCGGGGACTCGGCCGGCTGCCTCGTCGCCCGGCACGACGTTGACCGTGACGGGGAGGGTGATGACGTGCTCGAGGAGCGACGGGAGCTCGACGTAGCGCAGCTCCAAGGACGCGATCTGCGCCAGTCCGAGAGCCGCCATCGCCGGGACCTTGAACCGCATCAGGAGCTTCCGCTGCTCGGAGAAGTAGAAGTCACCGAGCTCGATCATGACCCTGCCCTCGCCGATCTGGGTCGCAGGCAGGTCGTTGTACAGGCGCAGCATGTCCACGTCGCTCGAGAACTGCACGGTCAGCGAGGCCGCCTGCACCGACTTGGCGAGCAGGTCGGTGACCTCCGAGGCGATCGCCGCACCGGCCGCGTCGGGGTTCTCCGCGAAGTGGTGGTTGCCCGAGCCGCCCCGCGCCAGAGCAGTCAGCAGCGTCTCGTCGTACCCGAGTCCGTAGCCGAGGGTGGAGGTGACGATGCCCTTGTCATGGGCGTCCCGAGCGAGGTCGCCGAGCTGACCCGGGTCGGCGATCCCCTGGTTGACGTGTCCGTCGGAGATGATCAGCAGCGTGCCACCGGTCTCCCCGGCAACCCGCTTCACCTCCTGGAGCCCCCGCAGGTAGCCGCCCGACAGATCGGTCATGCCGCCGGCCCGGACCCGTGCCAGAGCGTCGATGACTGCGCCCTTGTCGGTCAGCGGCCCGGCCGGTACGACGACCTGCACCGAGCTGTCGAAGGTGACGAGGCCGAAGTTGTCGCGGGCGTCGAGCCGCTGGACCAGCCCCGCGATCGCCTCGAGTGCTCCCTCCAGCGGCGGACCCGCCATCGAGCCGCTCCGGTCGAGGACGATCTGGAGCGACGAACCGGCCCGGTCGACATCGGACTCCGGCGCGGCCGGCGCCTCGAGGTCGAGGAGCAGTGCCACCTCGTCGTCCGCCTCGTGGGCGACGACGTTCACGTCCAGCTGTGCAGAGAACTTCATGGTTCCCCCGTCTCTGGCCACGCCCCTGCGCGGCCGGTCTCTCTCGAACGATTCCTCCGTCGGCTCGCGGCTCACACCGCAAGGCCTCGCGGGGCCCGCCAGGGGACGGGTGTTCGGCATTGGAATCGGGTAGCCGCCCCGGCGATCCGGCATCTTCCGGACTCGGAGTGCTTGGCGCTTCGGAACTGACCGGCGGTTTCCCACGACCAGATGAAGGTAGCGGGAGCCACCGACATTTTCTGCGGACGACTGCGCTACGCCCCCTGGCTCGCTTCGCGCCCCAGACCTCGCTCGACCACTACACGGAGGCTCCGGCGGAGCAAGGACGTCGTTCGCTTCCAGGCCACGAGCTCGCGGACGCACGCCGTAGCCCGGTCGGTGTCACCGTCGCGCAGCGCCTGGTCCCGGGATCGTCGCCAGGCGATCTCCTGACCTTCGGTCTCGTGGAGCAGCCTGACGATCAGCGCCTGGTCGAAGCCACACACGCCGGCGGCGAGGCGGGGATCCACCGGGCCTGAGGCCTCCAGCTGCAGCAGGGTCGTCAACGCGGTCTCGGACGCGATCTCGCTCGTCGCCCGTCGCGGGACGGCGGACCCCTCGGCCGGCTCGTCGGAGGGCTCGAAGGCCCGGCTGCCTCCGATCCGCGCGACCAGGTCCTCGTCGAGCTCGTCGATCTGTCGGGACATGCCCGTCAGCATCGTGCGGAGGTGCTCGGGCACGAACGGCCACGCAGGCAGGTGGATCTGCGCGATCACCCGGTCCTCGACGAGCACGAACTTCAGGAACCGCACGTCACGGTTGAGGACGTTGACCTCGAAGGCAGCGCGGCCGGTATCCGTCACGCCGTCAGCCACGACGCTGTAGAGCTGGATGATCGGGACGTCCTGCTCGACTCGCACGTAGACCAAGGAGCTTCCCCACGGAACGGGGATGTCGCCGTCTTCGTCCTTCTCGGGTGGCTGCCCGAAGAGCGGGCGGAGTGCCGCGTCGACGAGGTCACGAAGCTCCTCGTCGCACTCCGGCATGGTCGCGAGCGGCTCGTCGGCAGTCTCCCCGAACGACTGCGGGCGAGCCGGGACCTCGGCGTCCTCCGCCAGATCGGGTGCGACCAGGAAGGCCGGGTGGGCGATCCCGAACACCTCGCGGAGTGCCTTCACCGACATGACGGCGAGGCGATCCGCCTCAGGTGCCGGAAGATCGACGAAGAAGTTGGACGAGCCCTCTCCCTCCGGGTCCTCGGGCAGCACGGTCGGCTTGCTCCAGCCGAGTGCGACCAGGCGGTCGGTCTGCTCGTCGTCGAGCGCGTACCGCGCGGCCAGGTAGCCGTTGCTCGAGACCTCGCCGCGCAGGCGGGTCCCGTCGCCGAACACCGCGAACTGGACGTACGGCGCCGCACCGTCGACGTCGTCGTCCGCGACCTCCACGTCGACGACCAGCACGTCCTCGTCCGTCATCTCCACGATGCGGTCGGCCAGGCGTGCCTGGAACCTGCTCCAGGCACGCGCGGTGGCCTGATCCAGATCGAACCCTGCGACTTCGCTCAACTGCTCCCCCCATGTCTCGACCCGACGACACGAAGGTATCGAGGCCCGCCGACATATTCGGGAGGCCGCAGTTCTCTCTTTGTCATGATGTGGCGAGTGATCACCCAGGAGACGCTCCAGCAAGTGGCGGATCAACTGGTCGCGGTGGACGGCGTACGGGCTGTGCTCCTCGGTGGTAGCCGCGCGCGCGGCGACCATACGGCGGACTCGGACTTCGACCTGGGCCTCTACTACGAGCCGCCCCTCGACGTCGCTGCCCTACAGTCGCTGGCCCGCTCGGTGGCGGGTCCTGAAGCCAGGGTCACCGAACCCGGCGCCTGGGGCCCGTGGGTGGACGGTGGCGGCTGGCTGAACGTAGCCGGTTCCCCGGTCGACTGGATCTACCGGGACGTCGGTCGGGTACGACGGGCCTGGGCAGACGCGCAGGCGGGCCGCTACGCCTTCCACACCCAGGCCGGTCATCCCCTCGGGGTTCCGGACTTCGCCTACGCCGGGGAGGTCGCGCTCGGCGTCGTGCTGGCCGATCCGACGGGAGAGCTGGCCGTGCTGCAGTCCGAGACTCGTGCGTACCCGCCACTCCTTGCCGACGCTCTCGTCGACGGCCTGTGGGAGGCGCACTTCCTGATCGCCAACGCTCGCAAGGCGGTGAGCCGCGCGGACACCACCTATACGGCTGGTTGCCTCTTCCGCGTCGTGGGTCTGTGCGCCCATGCCTTGCATGGCTCCGCGGGCAGGTGGCTGATCAACGAGAAGGGTGCGGTCGCCGCGGCTGCGCGCCTGCCTCTCGCCCCACCCGCCTTCGAAGCCCGCGCCCGGACGGCTCTCGCCCAGCTGGGCTGCAGCGCACAGGTGATCGGCTCTGCGGTCGACGCGGCCGAGGAACTCGTCGAGGCGACGGCCGCGGCGTGCGGACGATGCGAACGCTGACGCCTCACCCATAGCCCGAGACGTGGGCACCTCCTGGACCTTGAAGGTGCCCACGCCGATCGTGACGACCCGAAGCAAGCCCACGGGCTCCGGGTACGCGCCTGGCCCGGGCACTGCCGAGCCGGGCTGTGCACCTCCAACGACGCAGGCGTGTCCAAGGTCACGCTGCGGGCTCGCCCGTCCAGGTCGATCTACGTCCGCTTGTGGAAGCGGACCTTGCCGTTGGGGAGTCGGCGCATCACGTAGCGGGAGTCGTGGGCGAGGTGGTGGTGGTGCGGGCAGAGCAGCCGGCCCTTGGCGACGCTGGTGCCGCCGCCCTCGGCCCAGGCCTCCTCGTGGTGGGCCTCGCACCAGGCCGGCGGCCGGTCACAGCCGAGGGTGGTGCAGCCTTTGTCGCGGATGCCCAGCGCGGTGCGCTGCGGGCCGGTGTGCAGCCGGGTCTTGCGGCCCAGGTCCAGCGGCTCGGAGCGGCTGCCGAGCACCGCGGGCACGATCCCGGCGTTGCAGGCCAGCCGGCGGGTCTGGGCGGCCGATGCGCGGCCGCCGGTGTCCAGGGAGGCGGCGCCGATCCCGGTGCGCAGCGCCTGGAGGTCCATCGTGGCCACCACGGTCGCGGCGACCCCACCGGCCTGGGGCAGCTTGTCGACCGGGAGGTGCTCGACCAGGTCGGCGAACGCCTGCCCGAGCAGCACCGGGTAGGGCCGCTTCTTCCCGTCGGCGTCGAACCAGGCGTCGGGGTTGGTGCGGCGGGGTGCGGCGAACGCCTGCACGGTCTTGCCGAGCATCTGGGCCTGCAGGGTGGGCAGCTTGAACCAGCCGCTGGTGGTGCCGTCGCCGTTGTCGCGCATCGTGAACCGGGTCTTCTCCCGGGCCCGGCGTTCCTCCCGCTCGAGCGCCTCGCCCTCCCGTCGGTCGGCCTCGTCGGGGGCGAGCACCTCGAAGATCCGTTTCGCCAGGACCCGCAGCGCCTTCGCGTCGTGCTCGCCGGCCAGCCCGATCAGGTGTTCCTGGGCGGCGGTCCGCTGCTCTGAGGTGACCTCCTCGGCGGGAAGGTCCTCGATGGCGCGGAGGATCACCCACACCTGGTCCTCGGTCAGCGACCCGGCCGCGAACGCCGCCCTCGTCGGCGCGAACCGAGCCTCGTCCAGCAGCCGGGCCCCGCGAAGCTCCCCGTTACACCTCGCCCGGTTCTCCCTCGTCCGGGCCGCGAGCCACGCCGCCGTACTGGTGGACCCGTCCTTGGTGCCGACCTCGTTGCGGTTCGCGCCGGCGAGCACCCGCCACCGCAGCTCGGTCAGCCGCGCCGCCAGCTGACCCAGCTCGACCAGCGTCTCGGCCTGCTCCGCCGGGGTCATCGCCCACCCCGGCGCATCCGCGATCTGGTCCAGCGCCGCGAGCGCCCGGCCGGCGAACCCGTGCACCGGGTCCACCCGCTCCACCAGCGGCGTCGACGCGATCTCCATGCAGACCACGCTAGGGAAACACAACCCCCGGTTCGCACACCTGTTCGAAGCAGGGGGACGAACCCGCCACCCCGGTGCCTGTGGACGAAAACCGGCCGCGATCCCATAGAAGGCGCGCACGAGCCTTTCCCGCCAGAGTCAGGACCGTCCCACCGAACTACCCGCTACTCGCGACGGAGGCTCGCCGCGGCGGAAGGAATATCAGGCGGGCGCCGCGCCTTGGGTCAAGCATGACCAACCAGCCCATGCCGTCCGATTCGACCCTCCCGCTGGCCGTCCTGGACTTCGTCGGGATCGAGTACGGCGAGCCGGCCCACGACTCGATCGCGGGGGCGGTCGACATCGCGCAGGCCGTGGAGGCGGCGAACTACCGGCGCTACTGGGTATCGGAGCACCACAACATGCGGAGCCTCGCCTGCAGCGCTCCGGAGATCCTCATCGCCCACCTCGGCGGCAAGACGTCACGCATCCGGGTCGGCGCGGCCGGGATCATGCTGCCCAACCACGCGCCGTTCAAGGTGGCCGAGACCTTCCGCACCCTCATGGCGATGTACCCAGGTCGGATCGACCTCGGGCTCGGTCGTGCCCCAGGCACGGACCCCCTCACCGCGCACGTCCTGCGCCGAGGCAGCGGCGGCGACGTGGCCACGGAGTTCCCCGGGCAGGTGGCCGAGCTCCTCACGTTCCTCGGCGACGGCGAGGAGTTCCCCGAGAACCACCCCTACCGACAGCTGGTCGCGGCGCCGGTCGTCGACGAGCTCCCTGAGGTCTTCATGCTCGGTTCGAGCCACTACGGGCCCCGGTTCGCCGCGGTGAACGGGATGCGGGCCGTCTTCGCGCACCACCAGAGCCCCGACATCGCCTTCGACGTACTGCGCGACTACCGCCGCGAGTTCCGGCCGCGCCGCGAGGGCGACGAGCCGTGGTCCGCGATGTCGGTCCTGGCGTTCGCCAGCGACGACCAGGACTCGGTGCTGGAGTTCGAGGCAGGCTGGGCCCTGACCATGCAGAACCTGGCCCGCAACATCCGTGAGCCGCTGCGTCCCGAGCAGGTCGTCGAGCACGCCCGGTCGGACGCGTTCCGGAGCCGTCGCCGTGACCGCGACCCTCGCATGGTCACCGGCCTGGCCGACGACGTGGCGAGCCGGCTGGCGGAGATGAAGGAGCAGGCGATGGTCGACGAGCTCGTGGTCGTCACGCCGAGCCTGGACCGCAAGCGCCGCATCGACAGCTACCAGCAGATCGCCGGGGCCTGGTCGACGGTGGCCTGAACGCGCGGACAGGCGGGCGCGCAAGTGGGCAACAACGACACAAGATCGGCTGAGGATCTTGACGTTGTCGACCATTTCCGCGGCCGCCACGCCGGGCAGCCGGGACGCCGTAGCCGTCAGCGAGCAGGCAGCAGCTTCGCCGGGTCGGCCATGTAGTACAAGCCGCGGGCCAGCTTGTAGGCGCCGAACAGGGCCGCACCCCAGAACACGTGGTAGGTCTCGCCCGGCTCGGCGGCGACGTACGACCCGATGCTGATGGCCAGGCCACCCGCGAACCAGAGCAGTCCCACGAGCACCATCTGCTGGGCCTTCTGGCGCAGGGCCTTGGCGATCGCGGCAACGTCCTGGTCCGCCGCTTGCTCGGCAGTCGGCTGCGGGCCGAAGCGAATCCCCGCAGGCAGCTCTTGCCCGTTCATTGTCATCTCCCCCTCGAGTCGCGCAACGGTGCCCGCTTCGGGCGGAATGCGCGGATCCATGGTGGAGCAGCGGCCTGGCTCGTGTCCGCGGAACACGCGGTTTTTCCATCCCGCTCGACCCTCCGGTCACGATCGCGTGCTTACCTGCGAACGACTCGTGCAAGGTCTGCTCCTCTCATGAACGAGCGGCTCAGCCGTAGGCCACGACGAGGAACACCGACACGATCAGCACCGCGGCTACGACTCCCCCGTTGACGAGACCTCCCCGGCCCCGAGCGAACATGCCGTGCTGGGCGAAGTAGGCCGCGTCGATCACGCCGAGGAAGAGCAGCATCCCGGCGCACACCAGGCCCAGCGTGGCGCCCCACGACATCTCGAAAGCCGCCAGCACCGCCGAGATGACGAGCAGCGTGGCGAGGACGCTGTCGGAGTACACGAAGACGCGCTCGTGCTCGACGTACCCGGTCGGCAACCACTCCTCGGTGTGCGGCTGGCGGAACCAGGTCAGCCAGAACAAGCCGATGCCCAGCGCGGTCACCACCTGCAGCGCCGCCGCCACCCCCACGAGCGGATCGTCGGTCATCGAACCGGCCGGGGCTCCACCGGCGCGCCGCCCTTCTCGGGAAGGTGGACACGTTCGGGCACGACGTCACGCGCGTAGACGTCCTCGACCGTCTCCGCCCGCTTGATCACCCGCGCGTTGCTGCCGGTGACGAGGACGCTCGCCGGTCGGGGCAGCGCGTTGAAGTTCGAGGCCGAGCTCTCCTGGTAGGCCCCGGTGTCGAGCAGCGCGATGACGTCACCGGTCTCCACCTCGGGCAGGTGTGCGCCGAGCACGATCTGGTCGGCGAAGCAGGAGTGCCCGACGAGGTCGGCGCTCAGGGTCGCAGGCGCGTCGACCTTGTCGGCGACGACGAACGGGTGCCGGTTGTGCTCGAGCACGCCTCCGGCCAGGAAGAAGTACGTGGTGTCCGTGAGAACCCAGTTGTACGGGATCGGCTCGGACTGCCGCTTGACCTTCTTGACCCGAGTCAGGTGGATGCCGGTGTCGCCGTACATGCTCCTGCCTGGCTCGATCTGCAGTCTCATGCCCTCGGTCTCGACGCCCTCCCTGAGCAGCTCGCTGCGCAGGGTGGACGTGATCGTCGCCGCGAACGCCTCCACTGTGGGCGGCTGCTTGCGCACGCGGTGCCCGGTCAAGGCGGGCACCAGACGACCCATCATCGCGTGGTAGGCGTTCTCACCGAGACGTCGCGCACCGACCATGAGTGGGTAGCCGGCCGCCGTGAGGATGAACTCCGACCGAGCGAACTCCTCGTTGTGCGGGTCGCGAGGACTCGGGATCCCACCACCGACGTCGAGCTCAGAGGGACGCCAACCGCCCCAGTCACGCGAGAGCTCGCCGACCAGCCGTGCGTACCTCGTCATGAGCCCTTCCCAGAACCACAGACTCGGGTGGTGGCGACCGACGTGGAAGTGGAGCCCGACCAGCTCGACGTTGGGCATCGCGAAGATGCGACGCCCCATGTCGGCGAGGTACTCACGTGGGATGCCCGATTTGTAGACCTGGACGGCCAGGTCGACCGGCACGCTGAGCTGGCTGAAGTCCGTGCGGCGCCACAGGTTGGGTACGGCGGGCTTGCACCTGAGCCTGACCTTCGCCACAGCGCCGAGCTCCGCGGCAACCTCTTGGATCACGTCGATCTCGTCGACGTCCTCGACCGTGATGCGAACGCCGGCCTCCACACAGTTGCGAAGGTGGTCCCTTGACTTTCCGCCGCCGTTGACCGACACCCGTTCCCGGTCGACGCCGGTGGTGAGCACCCCGGCGAGCTCCTCTGGCGAGTAGATGTCGGCCCCCGCGCCTTCCTCACTTGCGATCCGCCGAAGGGCGAGGAGCGTGTTGGCCTTGAAAGCCGGGAGTACGTCGACCGGCCCCTCCGGCCACGCGCGCTCGAACGTCGTCTTGAAGCGGCGGAGGTTCGCCCGCAGCTGTGCTTCGGAGAACACGAAGATCGGCGAGCCGAACTCTTCCACGAGGTCGCTTGCCCCGCGCTCCTCCACGAAGAGCCGACCGCCCCTCACGGAGAGCGTGTCGGCCGGTGCCGGCCGGTTGGCCACCGGGTTGGAGACTCGTCTGTGGGGCATGGTCGTCCTCCGTCGTGTGCTGATGACGTCCCCCGCGGGTGGCGAGCGGGTCTCGACACCCCACGCACCAAGAAACCCGCGGAGGCCAAGCCCGGACAGAGTCGGTGGACCGGAGTCGTCTGGTCTCAAGAGATCATCAGCACCTAGCCCGCCCGGTGGGTGCGAGTCGGCTCCGCCTCGATGACGTCCTGGCAGCGGAGGAAGCTCTCGACGCGGCTCCCGTCCCGGCCTATCGTGGCCGCAACGAGCGGGGGTTCCGATGCACGAGCTTGCGATCACCCAGAGCGTCGTGGACACGGTGCTCCAGCGCACCGGCACGCAACCGGTCACCGTGGTTCGCCTCCAGGTCGGCCGTCTCACGGGCGTCGTACCCGACGCGATGCGGTTCTGCTTCGAGCTCGCCACCGAAGGGACTCCGCTCCAGGGCGCCACGCTGCAGATCGAGCAGCCGGCCGGCCGGGCGCACTGCCGGACGTGCGGCGACGACTTCGACCTGGCGGACATGTTCCTGCTCTGCCCCTGCGGCAGCGCCGACGTCGAGCTGCTCAACGGCCGCGAGCTCTACGTGACCTCGGTGGAGGTGGCGTAGCCGTGTGCGCGACCTGCGGCTGCGGCCAGGAGGAGGTCCGGATCACCTCGGTGCACGAGGTCGGCGGTACGGCGCCCGCCCCGGTCGACCACCACGCCCACGACCACCACACGCACGACAACGGTGCCCACGAGCACCACTCCCACGACCACCTCGAGCAGCACGACCACACGCGCACCGTCGACATCGAGCAGGCGGTGCTCGCCCGCAATGACCACCTGGCAGCACACAACCGCGCATGGTTGCAGGAGAACGGGATCCGGGCGGTCAACCTGATGAGCTCCCCCGGCGCCGGGAAGACCTCCTTGCTGGAGCGCACCATCCGCGAGCACCACAACGAGATCTGCGTCATCGAGGGCGACCAGGAGACGCTCTTCGACGCAGAACGGATCCGGAAGGCAGGAGCACGTGCGGTCCAGGTCAACACCGGCGCCGGCTGCCATCTCGACGCGACCATGGTCGACCGCGCCCTGAGGCAGCTCGCACCGAACCGGGAGGCACTCGTCTTCGTCGAGAACGTCGGCAACCTGGTCTGCCCGGCGATGTTCGACCTCGGCGAGAGCCGACGCGTCGTCGTGATCTCGGTGACGGAGGGCGACGACAAGCCGCTGAAGTACCCGCACATGTTCGCCGCGGCCGACCTCGTCGTCGTCAACAAGACCGACCTGCTCCCCTACGTCGACTTCGACCTCCACCGCTGCGAGACCGACGCCCGCAAGCTCAACCGCGACCTCGAGCTGATCGCCCTGTCGGTCAAGAGCGGTGAGAACCTCGACTCCTGGTACGCCTGGCTCGACGCCGTCTGAACGTCGAGGGCGTGTCGCTTCTCGTACGTCCGGCGAGCCTTGACAACCTTCGCGCAGCGGGCGTACCCATGAAGGACCGTTGCGTCAGCGCGGGCCGTACGGGGCGGCCCCCACAACGGAGGGGGTTCGCTTCCCGCCCCCAGGATGGTGGCGGCCATGCCCACGCAAGAAGCAGTCAAGGCCGAAGAGACGCTCATCCACGTCCTCTGGATCAACGCCGGGCTCAGCTGCGACGGCGACTCGGTCGCCCTCACCGCGGCGACGCAGCCCAGCATCGAGGAGATCGCCCTCGGCGCGCTGCCCGGCCTGCCGAAGATCGCGGTGCACTGGCCGCTGATCGACTTCGAGTGCGGCCCCACCGGCGGGGCGGACGACTTCCTCGAGTGGTTCTTCAAGGCCGACCGCGGCGAGCTCGAGCCCTTCGTGCTCGTGGTCGAGGGCTCGATCCCCAACGAGAAGATCAAGGACGAGGGCTACTGGTGCGGCGTTCGGCAACAACCCCGACACCGGCCAGCCGATGACCACGAGCGAGTGGCTCGACCGGCTCGCCCCGAAGGCGACCGCGATCGTCGCGGCGGGCACGTGCGCGACGTACGGCGGCATCCACGCGATGGCCGGCAACCCGACCGGCGCCATGGGCGTGCCGGACTACCTCGGCTGGGACTGGAAGTCCAAGGCAGGCATCCCGATCGTGTGCGTCCCGGGCTGTCCCATCCAGCCCGACAACCTCTCCGAGACCCTGACCTACCTGCTCTACATGGCGACCGAGCAGGCCCCGATGATCCCGCTCGACGACGCGCTCCGGCCCACCTGGCTCTTCGGCCAGACGGTGCACGAGGGCTGCGACCGGGCGGGCTACTACGAGCAGGCCGACTTCGCCACGGAGTACGGCTCGCCGAAGTGCATCGTCAAGCTCGGCTGCTGGGGACCGGTGGTGAAGTGCAACGTCCCCAAACGCGGCTGGATGAACGGACTCGGCGGCTGCCCGAACGTCGGCGGCATCTGCATCGGCTGCACCATGCCCGGTTTCCCCGACAAGTTCATGCCGTTCATGGACGAGCCCCCTGGCGGAAAGATGTCAACGACTGCTGTCGGCTTGTACGGCACGGCCATCAAACGGTTGCGAAGCGTGACCATCCACACCCTCGACAAGGAGCCGAAGTGGCGCGCGCGGGGGACGAAGCTCCTGACCGGGGCGAAGCGCACCTGGTCGTGAGCCCCCACTCCAGACAGAGAGAGGCGGCGCGATGACGTCGACCATTCCACGACCCTCCAAGATCTCCGAGGACTCCAAGGGCCTCACCGAGATGGCCTGGGACCCGATCACGCGGATCGTCGGCAGCCTCGGCATCTACACGAAGATCGACTTCGGCAACATGACCGTCGCCGAGTGCCACAGCACGACCTCGATCTTCCGTGGCTACTCGATCTTCATGAAGGGCAAGGACCCGCGGGACGCCCACTTCATCACCAGTCGCATCTGCGGCATCTGCGGGGACAACCACGCGACCTGCTCGTGCTACTGCCAGAACATGGCGTACGGCGTGAAGCCGCCCGCACCTCGGGGAGTGGATCGTGAACCTCGGCGAGGCCGCGGAGTACATGTTCGACCACAACATCTTCCAGGAGAACCTGGTCGGCGTGGACTTCTGCGAACGGATGGTCGCGGAGACCAACCCCGGCGTGCTCGAGCAGGCGAACCGCACCGAGGCGCCGCACGCCGAAGCCCACGGCTACAAGACGATCGGCGACATCATGCGGTCGCTGAACCCGTTCAGCGGTGAGTTCTACCGCGAGGCGCTGCAGGTCAGCCGCTACACGCGCGAGATGTTCTGCCTGATGGAGGGCCGCCACGTCCACCCCTCGACGCTCTACCCCGGCGGCGTCGGCACGGTCGCGACGATCCAGCTGTTCACCGACTACCTGAGCCGGCTGATGCGCTACGTGGAGTTCATGAAGAAGGTCGTCCCGATGCACGACGACCTGTTCGACTTCTTCTACGAGGCGATGCCCGGCTACGAGGAGGTCGGCAACCGCCGCATCCTGCTGGGCTGCTGGGGCTCCTTCCAGGACCCGGAGTACTGCAACTTCGAGTACCGCGACATGACCGACTGGGGCCGGAAGATGTTCGTCACCCCCGGCGTGGTCGTCGACGGCAAGCTGGTGACCACCGACCTGGTCGACATCAACCTCGGCATCCGCATCCTGCTCGGCAGCTCGTACTACGACGACTGGGAGGACCAGGAGATGTTCGTGACCCACGACCCGCTCGGCAACCCGGTCGACCGGCGGCACCCGTGGAACCAGCACACGATCCCGCAGCCGCAGAAGCGCGACTTCGACGACAAGTACACCTGGGTCATGTCGCCGCGCTGGTACGACGGCGAAGGACCACCTCGCCCTCGACACCGGCGGCGGCCCGCTCGCGCGGCTGTGGTCGACCGCCCTCGCGGGCCTCGTCGACATCGGCTACGTGAAGGCCACCGGCAACAGCGTGCAGATCAACCTGCCGAAGACCGCGCTCAAGGGTCCGGTCGAGCTGGAGTGGAAGATCCCGCACTGGAGCAACACCATCGAGCGCAACCGCGCCCGCACCTACTTCCAGGCCTACGCGGCCGCCTGCGCGCTGCACTTCGTCGAGCAGGCGCTCGGCGAGATCCGGGCCGGCCACACCAAGACCTGGGAGAAGTTCGACGTGCCCGACGAGGCGCATCGGCTGCGGCTTCACCGAGGCCGTGCGCGGCGTGCTCTCGCACCACATGGTGATCCGCGACGGCAAGATCGCCAACTACCACCCCTACCCGCCCACGCCGTGGAACGCGAGCCCGCGCGACTCCTTCGGCACGCCGGGTCCCTACGAGGACGCGGTGCAGGGCCAGCCCATCTTCGAGGAGAACGACAGGGCGAACTTCAAGGGCATCGACATCATGCGCACGGTCCGCAGCTTCGACCCGTGCCTGCCCTGCGGGGTCCACATGTACCTCGGCGAGGGCAAGTCCCTCGAGCTGATGCACACGCCGACCCAGTCCGCCGGCAGCGAGTAGCCGACCGACATGGCAGACGCCGTCCACGGAGACCCGGGTCATGACGTCGGTCCCCCGGACCTGCGCGCGGTCGGCGACCGCATCGACGCCCTCCTGGACGCGAGCTCGGCCGGCGGCGCCGTGGCGAGGGAGCGGTCGGAGGAGCTCGTGCGACTGGTGGCCGACCTCTACGGCGCCGGGATCGAGCGCATCCTCGACATCCTGTACGACGCCGGCCGGCTCGACGACTCCGTCCTCGCCATGCTCGCCGACGACGACCTGGTGGCCAGTCTCCTGATCGTCCACGGCCTCCACCCCTACGACGTCGAGCAACGCGTCGAGCAGGCGCTCGAGAGCGTCCGCCCCTACCTGGGCTCCCATGGCGGTGACGTGGAGCTGCTGGAGGTCACCGACACGGGCGTCGTACGGCTGCGTCTTCTCGGCAGCTGCGACGGCTGCCCGTCCTCGTCGGTGACCCTCCAGCTCGCCGTGGAGGGAGCGATCGAGGCGGCCGCCCCGGAGGTTACGACCATCGAGGTGCAGGCAGGCTCGGCCGAACCGGCAGCGCCGCTGATTCCCGTCGACTCGCTCCTGTCGCACGTCCGGGAGCCGCACCTGACCGGGTCGTGGCAGAGCGTGCCGGAGCTCGCTGGCCTGCCGGCGGGCGGGGTGGTCGAGGCGGTCGTCCAGGAGCTCGCGACAGTCGGCTGCCGGGTCGGTGACGAGCTGTTCGCGTTCCGGAGCCAGTGCCCGCGCTGTGGCTCCGGCCTGGCCGAGGCCGCGATCGCGAGGAGGCTGGGTGGCGACCGGCACGACGCGGTGCTGGTCTGCCCCGGATGTCAGGGACACTTCGACGTACGCCGGGCCGGTGCCTGTCTCGACGACCCGACCCTGCACCTCGACCCGCTGCCGTTGCTGCGCGACGAGGGCGTCGTCTCGGTGGCAGTCCCTAGGCCGGTGCCGTCATGACGACCCGACCGCTCTCCTCGCTGCGGAGGATCACCGCAACCCGACCCCCACCCGTGACGGGCGAGCACTGTGACATGTGCGCCGAGCCGATCTCGGAGGACCACCCGCACGTGGTGAACCTCGAGAGCCGTGCGCTCATGTGCACGTGCCGGGGCTGCTACCTGCTCTTCACCGACCAGCAGGCCGAGCTCAGGTACCGGGCGGTCCCCGATCGTTACCTCTCCTTCCCGGGCTTCGCCATCGACTCCCGGCAGTGGGACGAGCTCCAGATCCCTGTGGGTCTCGCGTTCCTGTTCCGCAACTCGGTGCAGGACCGGACGATCGCGTTCTACCCGAGCCCCGCGGGCGCCACGGAGTCCGAGCTCCCCCTCGACGCCTGGGAGCGGATCCTCGAGGGGAACCCCGCCCTCGCGGCGCTCCTGCCCGACGTGGAGGCGCTGCTCGTCCGCCACGTCGACGGCGAGCCCCGCTGCAACCTGGTGCCGATCGACGCCTGCTACGAGCTCGTCGGGCGCCTCCGCCTGCTGTGGCGCGGGTTCGACGGAGGCGGCGAGGTGCGCGAGGCCATGGGCGAGTTCTTCGCAAGGGTCGACGAGCGCAGCACCCCCGCGGAGGAGCACGCATGAGCGGCTACGCATTCACGGTCCTCGACGTGCTCGCCGAGCCGTACGCCGCGGCACCGCAGCTCACCGCCCGGATCCGGGTCGAGGAGCAGACCGGGCAGACGGTCCATGCGATCGCCCTGCGCTGCCAGGTGCGGATCGAGCCGCAGCGGCGCGGCTACAGCGATGAGGAGGAGACCGGGCTCCGCTCGATCTTCGGCGACCGGTCGCGCTGGGTGGACACCCTCAAGCCGTTCATGTGGATGCAGTGCAACACCACGGTCCAGGGGTTCACCGGCGTCACCGAGGCCGACCTGGCACTCCCGTGCACCTACGACTTCGACGTGACCGCGTCGAGGTACCTCCACTCGCTCGCAGACGGCACCGTCCCGCTCACGTTCCTGTTCTCGGGGACGGTGTTCACCAGAGGCGTCAGCGGGTTCGGGGTCGAGCAGGTGCCGTGGGACTGCGAGGCGAGGCACCAGCTCCCGGTGCCGGTCTGGCGGAGCATGATCGACCTGTACTTCCCCGGCACCGGCTGGATCCGGCTCGACCGCGACGTGTTGCGCGACCTGGCGGACTACCGCACCCGGCACGGGCTCACCGGCTGGGACGAGACGGTGGCCCGGTTGCTCGCGTCTGACCTGCCCGACGCAGCCGACGCCGCTGCTGCTGCCGCTTCGGCTCGACCGGATGTGTGGGGAGGCGGCCGATGAGCCTCGACCAGGTCCGTGCCGTGGCCGACGCCGTGCTCTACGAGGGCTACCTGCTCTACCCCTACCGCGCGTCGTCCCGCAAGAACCAGGTGCGGTGGCAGTTCGGGGTGCTCGGGCCTCCCGGCGCCGCCGATGCCGGCGTCGGCGAGGAGTCGTGGATGTCCACGCAGTGCCTCCTCGAGACGTCCGAGCCCGGGCCCGCCGCGTGCGCGCCGCGGTTGCTCACCGTCCGCCTTCGCTTCCTTCAGCTCCAGACCCGGGCGGTCGAGAGGTACGACGGTCAGGGTGATTGCTTCGTGCCCGTCGACGAGCTCGTCGTGGGCGACGACCAGTGGCTGTCGTGGGACGAGGCGGTCGAGCAGGAGGTCGTGCTCAGCTACTCCACCGAGGACCTCCTCGCCGGCGCACAGCGGAAGGTCGTCGTCTCGGGGCACCAGCACATCGAGGAGCTGTCCGCCGCCGTGGACGGCCTCGTCGCCGAGGGCAACGTCGCGGGCGACGTGGCCGGACGGATCGTGCGGCGCAGCTGGCCGTTGCGCGCCATCGTCTCCGCGAGGGCCGAGGAGGATGACGGCTACACCAGGCTGGAGGTGCGGGTCGACAACGTCTCCGCGGAGCATCCACCGGACACGGACTCCCGCTCCCGGGACGCGGCGATCCGCACCTCCTTCATCGGCACGCACCTCATCCTGGAAGCCGTCGGCGCCGGGTTCGTGACGGTGGTCGACCCGCCCACGTCCGCTGCGGCCGCTGCTCGGCGTTGCGTCCAGCACCGCTGCTGGCCGGTCCTGGCCGGCGAGCGACCCGAGGCAGGGGGCCGGCCCCCCGGCGACGAGGCTCGCACCAGCGCCGTCGTACTCGCCTCGCCGATCATCCTCTACGACTTCCCCGAGGTCGCCGAGCAGAGCACCGGGGACCTGTTCGACTCCACCGAGATCGACGAGATCCTCACGCTCCGGGTCATGACGATGACCGACGAGGAGAAGGCGGAGGCGCGCGCCACCGACCCCAGGGCACGGGAGGTCATCGACCGCTGCGACCGCCTGTCGCCGTCGTCGCTGCAGGAGCTGCACGGCATCCTGCGCAACCCCCACGCAGACTCGGCCGCCCTCGCGAGCGACCCGACCCGCGGGACCGACGTCCGCGACGTCGATCCGCCGACGTTCGGCGATCCGGAGGTCCCGTGGTGGGACCCGGCGGCCGACGAGGCGGTGCGTCCGGAGCTGGATGCGGTGGTGATCGACGGGGTGCCGGTGTCCAAGGGCAGCCTCGTGCGGGTCCACCCCGCCAGGCGTGCCGACGCGCAGGACCTCTTCTTCGCCGACCAGGTCGCCCGGGTCACCGCGGTCCTCTCCGACGTGGACGGCGGCGTGCACGTAGCCCTGGTGCTCGCCGACGACCCGGCGGCCGACCTGCACGACTGGTACGGCCGCTACTGGTACTTCGCGCCGGACGAGCTCGAACCCCTGTCCGACGGGCGTCCGGAGCAACCAGCCACCGAGCATCGAGAGGAGAGCCGATCATGAGAGCCATCGGAAGACTGACCACCTTCTTCTTCCTCGTCGCCCTCGCTGTAGCCGTGATCGTCGGCATCCGGTCCATTCCGGACATCCAGCGGTACCGCAGGATTCGCCAGATGTGACCTGGACCGAGGGGCGACCCTGTGGGGTGGCATGAGCGAGGAGGAGCAGCACTGAACATGACTCAGCGGGTCCTGGTGGCCGGCGTGGGCAACCTCTTCCTGAGCGACGACGGCTTCGGGCCAGAGGTCGTCCGGCGGCTGTCTGCCCTGGGCTGCGTGCCCGACCACGTACGGGTCGTCGACTACGGCATCCGCGGGATGCACCTCGCCTACGACCTGCTCGACGGGTACGACGGCCTCGTCATCGTCGACGCCATACCCGGCGGTGGTGCCTCCGGCGACGTGACCGTCCTGGAGGTCCGGGAGGGCGACCTGGGCTCGGGTGAGCTCGACGCCCACGGCATGGACCCGGTGGCCGTGCTCGCCAACCTGAACCGGCTCGGCGGCAGCCTGCCTCCGACGTACGTCGTGGGGTGCCGGCCCGCGACCGTCGAGGAGGGCATCGGCCTCTCCGCACCGGTGGAGGCGGCGATCCCCACGGCGGTCGACGCGGTCCTCCGCGTGATCCACGACCACCTGTCCGAAGGCCGGCTGTCCCGGGAGCACAACGTCCCCGTCGACGGCAACGACCGTGTCCGCCGAAGGTACGAGGTCTCCGGGGTCGTCCAGGGCGTGGGCTTCCGCCCCTTCGTCTACGTCACCGCCTCCGAGCTCGCTCTCAGCGGCTCGGTCGCGAACGACGTCTCGGGCGTGGTGATCGAGGTCGAGGGCAGCGCGGGGGCGGTCGAGGAGTTCGGCCGGCGACTCGGGCAAGACGCTCCCCCGTTGGCCGTCGTCGAGGCCATCCTCGAGACCCAGCTCCCGCCCGTGGGCGGGACCGGCTTCACCATCGAGGAGTCCACCGGGTCGGGCGCGACCCGCACGCTGGCCTCCCCCGACGTGTCCCTGTGCGACGACTGCCTCCGGGAGCTGCGCGACCCGGGGAACCGGCGCTACCGCCACCCGTTCATCACCTGCACCAACTGCGGCCCGCGCTACACGATCATCACCGACCTGCCCTACGACCGGGCCACGACCACGATGGCCGGCTTCGAGATGTGCCCGGCCTGCCGGAGCGAGTACGACGACCCCGCCGACCGCCGCTTCCACGCCCAGCCCATCGCCTGCCCGGACTGCGGCCCGCGCCTGCATCTGGTCACCAAGGACGGGGACTCCCTCGTCGGAGATGCCGCGCTGGTCGAGGCGCGGGCCCGACTGGCCGCCGGGGCGATCGTCGCGGTCAAGGGGCTCGGCGGCTACCACCTCGCGTGCGACGCCGGGAACGAGCAGTCCGTCGCCGAGCTTCGCCGCCGCAAGCGTCGTGGCGACAAGCCGTTCGCGGTGATGGTCCCCGACCTCGCCACCGCCCGTGCGATCGCACGGCTCACTCCCGAGGACGAGGAGATGCTCGCGGGTGTCCGGCGCCCCGTCCTGCTGGTCCCGCAGCGGGACGGGGTGTCCGGCGGGGTCGCTCCCGCTGTCGCTCCGGGCAACCCGGACCTCGGGGTGCTGCTCCCCTACACCCCGCTCCACGTCCTCCTCTTCGGCCTCGACGGCGACGAGCCCGGTCCCGCCGTCCTGGTGATGACCTCGGGCAACCTCTCCGGGGAGCCGATCGTCACCGACGACGAGGAGGCGCTGACCAAGCTCGAGCCGCTCGTGGACGCGTGGCTGATGCACGACCGGCCCATCCAGGTGCCCTGTGACGACTCCGTCGCCCGCGTCGTCGCGGGCGCCGAGCTGCCGATCAGGAGGTCACGGGGCTACGCGCCGCTGCCGATCGCGCTCCCCTTCGACGTCGACCCGACCCTCGCGGTGGGCGCGGACCTGAAGAACACCTGCGCCGTGGCGGCCGGCCGCTACGCCTGGGTCAGCCAGCACGTGGGCGACATGGACGACCTCTCGACACTCACCGCGTTCGAGTCGACCGAGCGGCACCTCGAGCTGCTCACAGGCGTTGAGCCGGCGGTGCTGGTCGCCGACCAGCACCCCGGCTACCGCTCCAGCGGCTGGGCCGACACGCACGCGGAGGGTCGCGAGGTCCGGAGGGTGCAGCACCACCACGCCCACATCGCCTCTGTCATGGGCGAGCACGGGCTCGGCCAGGACGAGCCGGTGATCGGCTTCGCCTTCGACGGCACGGGCTTCGGCACGGACCAGGCGGTCTGGGGCGGCGAGGTGCTCATCGCCGACTACAAGGCGTTCCGCCGCGCTGCCCACCTGGGCTACGTGCCGCTCGCCGGCGGCGACGCGAGTGTCCACCGGCCCTATCGCATGGCGCTCTCCCACCTCCGCAGCGCCGGTCTCCCCTGGGACCGCGACCTGCCGCCCGTGGCAGCCTGCCCGCCCACGGAGCTGCGAGTGCTCACGCACCAGCTCGAGACGGGCTTCGGCTGCGTGCCCACGTCGAGCATGGGCCGGCTCTTCGACGCGGTCGCCTCGCTCGCCGGCGTACGCCACGTCGTGGACTACGAGGCCGAGGCCGCCATGGAGTTCGAGGGCCTGGCACGGGGCGTTCCGGACGGACCGACGCCGGTCGAGCCCTACGCCTTCGAGATCGTCCCTGGCGCGGCCGACCAGCCCGTCACTGCCGATCCGGCCCCGGTGATGAGGGCGGTCGTGGACGACGTCCGAGCGGGCGTGTCTGCGAGCACGATCTCCGCCAGGTTCCACGCCGCGGTCACCCGCCTGATGGTGGAGCTCGCCGACCACGCCCGTGAGCAGACGGGCCTCGCGACCGTCGTACTCGGTGGCGGTGTCTTCCAGAACGCATTGCTGCTCGAGTCGTCGTACGCCGCGCTCACCGAACGCGGCTTCACCGTTCTCCGTCCGCGACTACTCCCGCCCAACGACGGCGGCATCGCTCTCGGTCAGATCCTGGTCGGCGCGTCCGGCTGATCGGCAGATAAGGAGGAAGCTCATGTGTCTTGCGGTTCCTGGACGCGTTCTCTCGGTCGAGGAGAGAGACGACACCCTGATGGCCGAGGTCGACTTCGGCGGGGTGCACAAGGACGTCTGCCTCGAGTACATCCCCGACGTCGAGGTCGGTGAGTACGTCGTGGTCCACGTCGGGTTCGCCATCCAGCGGCTCGACGAGAAGTCGGCCATGGAGACCCTGGCCAACTTCGAGAAGCTCGGCATCCTCGAGGAGGAGTTCGGCGACGGGTTCGAGCTCGCCGCCAGGCAGGCCGGCGTCACCCACCAAGGAGCCGAAGGAGCGCAGGCATGAAGTACCTCGACGAGTTCAGCAACCCCGAGCTGGCCAAGAAGCTGATCGACCAGATCCACGCGGTGACCACCCAGCCCTGGGCGATGATGGAGGTCTGCGGCGGGCAGACCCACTCGATCATCCGGCACGGCATCGACCAGCTCCTGCCCGACGGACATCGAGATGATCCACGGGCCCGGCTGCCCGGTGTGCGTCACCCCGCTGGAGATCATCGACAAGGCGCTGGAGATCGCCAAGCGGCCCGACGTCATCTTCTGCTCGTTCGGCGACATGCTCCGTGTGCCCGGCAGCAGCGAGGACCTCTTCCGGATCAAGAGCCAGGGCGGCGACGTCCGCGTCGTCTACTCGCCGCTCGACGCCCTGAAGCTCGCGCGGAACAACCCGGACAAGGAGGTGGTCTTCTTCGGCATCGGGTTCGAGACGACCGCACCGGCGAACGCGATGACCGTCTACCAGGCGCAGCGTCTCGGCGTGGAGAACTTCTCGCTGCTGGTCTCCCACGTCCTCGTGCCGCCGGCGATCGCGGCGATCATGGAGTCGCCGACCTGCAGGGTGCAGGCGTTCCTCGCCGCCGGCCACGTGTGCAGCGTGATGGGCACGCAGGAGTACCCACCGCTGGCGGAGAAGTACAAGGTCCCCATCGTGGTCACCGGCTTCGAGCCGCTCGACATCCTCGAGGGCATCCGCCGGACCGTCGTACAGCTCGAGGAAGGCAGGCACGAGCTCGAGAACGCCTACCCGCGCGCGGTCCGCGACGAGGGGAACCTCCCCGCGAAGAAGATGCTTCTCGACGTCTTCGAGCCGACCGACCGGACCTGGCGCGGCATCGGGATGATCCCGCAGAGCGGCTGGAAGCTCTCCGAGCGCTACCGCGAGTTCGACGCCGAGGAGCGGTTCTCGGTCACCGACATCCACACCGACGAGTCGCCGCTGTGCAGGTCCGGCGAGGTGCTGCAGGGACTCATCAAGCCCCACGAGTGCGCGGCCTTCGGCAAGCAGTGCACGCCCCGCAACCCGCTCGGCGCGACGATGGTGTCCTCCGAGGGCGCCTGCGCGGCCTACTACGCCTACCGCCGCCTCGAGCTGGTGGACGCGAGATGACCGACGCGATGGAACGGATGGAGCTCATGGACCCCGTGGAAGCTCCCGAGCCCCTCGACTTCGAGGGGTGGGTCTGCCCGATGCCCCTGCGTGACTCCCCCACGATCGTGATGGGGCACGGTGGCGGAGGCGTGATGTCCGGGGAGCTGATCGACCACCTCTTCCTCCCGGCGTACGGCGACGCCGCGGCCGCCGGCGACCTGCCCGACGCTGCCGTGGTGAGCGTCGGCGGAGGGACCCGGCTGGCGTTCTCGACCGACTCCTTCGTGGTGAAGCCGATGTTCTTCCCCGGCGGGTCGGTCGGCGACCTGGCCGTGAACGGCACGATCAACGACCTGGCCATGGTCGGCGCGACACCGCTGTACCTCTCGACCGCGTTCATCCTGTCCGAGGGCACCTCCATGAGCGACCTCGGACGGGTCGCGAACGCACTGGGCGCGGCCGCACGGGCGGCGGGGGTCAAGCTCGTCACGGGTGACACCAAGGTCGTCGACAGCGCCAGCGGGGACGGGGTCTACATCAACACCGCCGGCATCGGCGTGCTGCGCGACGGCGTCGACATCAGGCCGACCCGGGCGTCCGTCGGCGACGCGGTGCTGATCAGTGGCGACATCGGCGTGCACGGCGTGGCAGTCATGAGCTGTCGCGAAGGCCTGGAGTTCGGTACGACGGTCGAGAGCGACACCGCACCCCTGCACGGGCTCGTCGAGGCGATGATCGACACGGGCGCCGACATCCACACGCTTCGCGACCCCACGCGCGGGGGCGTCTCGGCGACCCTGAACGAGATCGCCCGCACGTCGGGCGTCGGCATCGACCTGGTCGAGCAGCACCTGCCCGTCCCGCAGATGGTCAAGGACGCCTGCGGTCTCCTCGGGCTCGATCCCCTGCAGGTGGCCAACGAGGGGAAGCTCCTCGCGATCGTCCCAGCCGACGTCGCCGACCAGGTGCTCGAGGCGATGCGCGACCATCCGCTCGGCGTCGGCGCGCAGCGCATAGGCACGTGCACCGACGAGCACCGCGGGATGGTGGTGGCTCGAACGGGTCTCGGAGGCACCCGCGTGATCGACCTGCCCATCGGCGAGCAGCTGCCGCGGATCTGCTGACCGGCGCCGGCTGAAGGAGGAGGAGCCCCATGTGCCTCGGCATCCCGGGACGGATCGTGCAGATCCTCGACGAGTACGACGGTCAGCTGGCACTCGTGGACGTGCAGGGCGCGCAGCGGAAGGTGAACCTCGGCATCCTCGAGACGCCGCCCACCACCGGGGACTGGATCCTGATCCACATGGGCTTCGCCATGGAGGTCATCGACCAGGCGCAGGCGGAGCAGGCGCTGACAGGGCTGGAGACCATGGGCCGACCGCGGGAGGTGGCCGATGGGTGAGGCCGGGGCTCGCCCGGTAGGCCCGGTGGACAGCACCGCCGCGAAGGTCGCGCCCGGGCCGGTGCTGTTCGCGCGGTACGCCTTCCCGCCGAACTCGCACGGCTACTGCGGCCCGAACGACCACGAGGCGTTCTTCGAGTACGGCGTGTCCGGGGCCGACGACGGACTTCGCGCGCTGGCGCGGCAGTTCGAGGGCGCCTGGCCCTATCTCGAGCTCATCGCCGGCGCGACCGGCCTCGACGACCCGCTCGACCGTCGCGTGGTCGAGGCCTACTGGGTGGGCAGCCCCCGCCTGGACCTCGTCGGCACGCGTGCGGTCGGCGACTCGGTCGACGAGCGCTTTCGTGCGATCGCGGGCGCGAAGTTCTCGACCCTCACCGAGAGCGTCCTCGCCGGGGGCGTGCCCCACCACAGCTTCGCGGTGTTCTGCATCTACCCGTGGACCGGGCTCCTCCAGTCCGGTCGCGGAGGCGAGCACGCGTTGCACGTGCTGGACCGGTGCCGGATCCGCTGGGGCAAGGTGCTCGCCGTGCAGGGCGACCAGGTGATGGTCGAGTCCTCGCCGCTGACGTGGGACGGCCGCCGCCTGGGGCTCGGCGAGCCGGTCACCGAGGCCGTCGTACGGTCCGTCGACGGAGTCGGCATGGTCACCGAGCTGAAGGTCGGCGACTGGGTCTCGCTGCATTGGGAGTGGGTGTGCGACCGGCTGACCGCGCGTCAGGTCAGGTTCCTCAGGGCGTACACCTCGCGGCACCTGCGGATCGTCAACGACGGGAACCTCCACTCGGGGCCGGCCGACCTGCTCGGCACCTGAAAATGGCGAGGAGACCTTGACGGGCCGCCCGGCCGCGGCGTCCCATCGAAGGAGACGACGGAGGTGGCCGATGTACGGGTGCACCATGCACGTACCAGCGCCGATCGAGGCTTACCGGGCCATGCACGAGGCGGTCATGGCGGTCCTCAGCGAGGACGGCGGAGGAGAGGGACTCCTCTTGCACCTCGCGTACCCGACTGACCGGGGGTTCGACCTGACTGAGGTGTGGGAGTCGAAGGAGCAGTACGACGCCTTCAACCGCGACACGTTCCCGAAAGCCATGGCACGAGCCGGGATACCGATGGACGGACCGGAGCCGGACATCGTGGAGTTCGACCCGGCGGTGGTGATGACACCGCGTGCTTTCACTTCTGACGCCGCCACCTGAGCTCCCGGACGCCCTGCTCACGACAAGGGACTTGGCGGTCTCTCTGCTCGGCACGTGAGCTCGAGGACCGCCTGGACGGCGTCGTCGACCCGGGCGCGGACGTGCTCGGACAGCGGCGCGCCGAGGTCGAAGCTCACCCCCTCCACGCCCACGACCGTGAGCCGCCGCGGCAGCCGGTCCAGCGCCCTGGCGAGCTCGACGGCCTCCGCGACTCCGAGCCCGTGCGACCCGAGGACCGGCGAGTCTCCGCGCAAGGGAGCGGAGCCGACGTGTACGACGTGCACCCTCCCCGGCTCCCCGCGTGGGCCGACCGCGTCCACCACGACCACCTCGTCGTGGTCGGTGAGGTGCTCGACCAGGGTGAGCGGCTCGTCGTTCACAACTACCTCGACGCCCGGGACGCCCAACGCCGCGACGCGCTCCGCCACCTCGGGCCCGACCGCGTCGTCGCCTCGCGAGCGGTTGCCGATGCCGACGACGAGCACGCTCACCCCTCCTCCACGGTGAGGTCGAGGAAGTGGGTGGCGCAGGAGATGCACGGGTCGTAGTTGCGGATCGCCTGCTCGCACTGCCGGGTCAGCTCCTCGGTGTCGAGGTGGAGCCGAGCCTGGACGAAGGCGCGCAGGTCGTTCTCGATGCTGGCCTGGTTCTGCGAGGTCGGCGGCACGATCTCGGCAGCCAGCACGGTGCCGTCCGCGGACAGCTCGTAGCGGTGGTAGAGGACCCCACGCGGCGCCTCCGTGGCTCCGTGGCCGACACCGGCACGTGGCGGAACGTCCACGGAGGGCGGTCGGCCGTCGGACCAGCCGTCGATGATCCGCAAGGCCTCCTCGCAGGCGACGACGATCTCGACGGCCCGGACGACGATGGACTGGAACGGGTTGCGGCAGGTCGGACCGAGTCCCGCGGCGTCGGCCGCCTTCCGGGCCGAGGGCGGCAGCCGGTCGTGGTTCAACGAGTAGCGGGCCAGGGGGCCGACGACGTACGGACCGGTCCCGCGCAGGTGGGCATGCAAGGCGTTCGAGTGCCGCACGTGCTCCTCGGTCACCCACTCCGCGAACGCCTCGACCGGGAACTCCAGGCCGCTGCTGCTGACGAAGGAGCCCGCCTCGATCGGGTAGTCGTTGTCGGTGCGCAAAGAGAGGTACTCGTACTCCTGCTCGAACTCCGGGAAGTCGAAGCCTGCAGCCATGGCCACGGTGTCGAGCGCGTCCTCGAGCGCCTGCGCGAGCTGAGGACGCAGGGCCTGCAGCTCGTCCCGCGTCGGGAAGCGGTAGAAGCCGCCGACCCTGACGTTGACCGGGTGCACGGCGCGGCCGCCCACCAGCGTCATCAGCGCGTTGCCCGCCTTCTTCAGCCGCAGACCGCGCTCCACGACGTCACGGTGGTCCTTGGCCATCTCGATCGCACCCGGGTAGCCCAGGAAGTCGGGGGCATGGAGCAGGTAGACGTGCAGGGTGTGGCTCTCGATCCACTCCCCGCAGTAGAGCAGTCTGCGCATCAGCTCGATCTCCGCAGGAAGGCTGACCCCGCAGGCGTCCTCGATCGCGTGGCACGCGCTCATCTCGTAGGCCACCGGGCAGATCCCGCAGATCCGCGAGGTGATGTCCGGGGGCTCGGTGTAGCCCCGTCCGCGCAGGAACGCCTCGAAGAACCGCGGCGGCTCGTAGATCCGCAGCTGCACGTCGGCGACGGTCCCGTCACGCACCACGACCTTCATGGCGCCCTCGCCCTCGACGCGTGCCAGCGCCTTGGCGGTCAGCTCGCGGCCCGGGCCGGCCGTGTCCTCGTGCGTCACCCGGCGTCTCCCCCGTCCTCGTGCCGCGCGCTCTCCTCGGCGAAGGCCGGGGACGCGGCGTTGAAGGTGCGGAACACGCGGTGCACGTCCCGCTCGGTCATCCCGAGCTCGAGGAGCCTTCCGCTCAGCGACACGGTGTTCGTCGTCTCCGCGGGGCCGAAGCATCCGTAGCAGCCTCGGTCGTACGACGGGCAGAGCGCGCCGCACCCGGCATGGGTCACCGGCCCGAGGCAAGGGGTGCCGTGAGCCACCGTGACGCACACGTTGCCTCGCCGCTTGCACTCCATGCAGACGCTCTCCCCCGAGATCCGCGGCTTCCGGCGCTGGAGGAACGCCGCGATGACCTCGAGCAGCTGGACCCTGTCGATCGGGCAGCCACGCAGCTCGAAGTCCACGGGGACGTGCGCGGAGATAGGTGTGGACGTCGCCAGCGTCTCGACGTACTCCGGCTGCGCGTAGACCGCGGCACGGAACTCGGCGACGTCCGAGAAGTTCCTCAGCGCCTGGATGCCGCCGGCAGTGGCGCAGGCGCCGATCGTGACGAGCCGTCGTGAGCTCTGCCGGACCTGCCGGATGCGCTCGGCGTCGTCGGCGGTGGTCACCGAGCCCTCGACGAGCGAGAGGTCGTAGGGTCCCTCCACCACCGCGCGCGTCGCCTCGAGGAAGTACGCGATCTCGACCTCACCGGCGAGCTCGAGCAGCTCGTCCTCGCAGTTGAGCAAGGTGAGCTGGCAGCCGTCGCAGCTCGCGAACTTCCAGACCGCCAGCTTCGGCTTGCGGGCCACGACGGTCTCGGCGCTCGTGGTCTGGGTCATCACAGCTCCCGTACGGCGAGCAGCGGCTGGACCTCGTCGAGGGAGAACACCGGGCCGTCGACGCAGACCAGGAACTCCCGCAGCTGGCAGTGGCCGCACAGGCCCACGCCGCACCGCATGTTGCGCTCCAGGGAGAGTCGGATCCTGTCGGGCGGGACTCCGACGTCGGTGAGGCCGGCCGCGACGTAGCGCATCATCAGCTCCGGGCCACACATGAGCGCGAGCGTGGCGGCCGGGTCGAACGACGCGACCGCGATGAGCTCGGTGACCAGGCCGACCCGTCCGACCCACGAGGTGGGGGCACGGTCGACGGTGACCGCCACGTTCACGTCGGCCGCGGAGGCCCAGGTCGCGAGGTCGACGCCGTAGAGCACGTCGTCGGCAGTGCGGGCGCCGTACATGACGTTGACGCGACCGTACTTCTCCCGCTCGAAGACCACCTCGAGCACGGCCGACCGCAGGGGCGCCAGCCCGATCCCACCGGCGACGATGAGGACATCACCGCCCGCGGCGTCCGAGACGCCCCAGCCCTTGCCGTAGGGGCCGCGGACGCCGAGCACGTCGCCCACCCGGGAGGCGCAGAGCGCCTGCGTCACCCCGCCGACGTCGCGGATCGTGTGCAAGAGCCGGTCCGGGCGCCCTGGGTGCCCGCTGATGGAGATCGGGACCTCGCCGACGCCGAAGGCCTGCAGCATCGTGAACTGCCCCGGAGCGAACGAGAGACCGTCCCCGTCGAGCGACTCGAGCTCGAGGGTCACCGTGTCGTGGGTGTCACGGCGGGACTCGACGACGCGGAAGGGCCGCGGCACCATCGCGTCCGCCCCGACGAGGGCCGCGGACGGAGAGGCGCTGACCTCAGCCGACACGGTCGGCTCCGTAGAGGTCGAGCAACCGGACGCGCGTCGACTGGAGCCGGTGGTACATCACGTTGGCGACCCGCTGCATCATCTCGTAGCCCAGCGCCGGGTCGTCGTCGCACTTGGCCCGAAGACAGGTGGCGTCCACCGCGACCGCCGAGACGTCCTGCACCGCGCGGGCGTCGAAGAACCATCGGTACGGCGGGACGAGCCAGGACCAGCCCACGACATCGCCCTCGTCGACGGTGTCGACGACCTGGTCCCCCTGTCCCGGGACGTGCACGTCGAGCGCCACCCGCCCTCGTCGTACGACGAAGAAGCGGTCCGCGTCCTCGCCCTCGTGGAAGAGGTACTCCCCCGGGCGGAAGTGGACGTTCTGAGCGCACCCGACCAGCATGTTCACCGTCGAGTCGTCCAACCCCGAGAAGAAGGGGTGTTCCATCAGGATCTCCTGGAGCGACTGCACGTCAGCCCCCTTCCTCGGTCTCCGCCGGCGGCGGCTTCGGGTCGGCACGGATGGCGGCGACCTCCTCGGTGATGTCGATGCCGACCGGGCACCAGGTCAGGCACCTGCCGCACCCGACGCACCCGGACGTCCCGAACTGGTCGATCCACGACCCGAGCTTGTGGGTCATCCACTGCCGGTAGCGGGACTTCCCGCTGGCACGGACGCTTCCTCCGTGGACGTAGGAGAAGTCCGAGTTGAAGCACGAGTCCCAGACGCGCCATCGCTCCGTCTGGTCCCCTGCCAGCGAGGTCTGGTCCTCCACGGAGGTGCAGAAGCACGTGGGGCACACCATCGTGCAGTTGCCGCAGGACAGGCACCTGCTCGCCACGTCGTCCCAGCGTGCGTGGTCGGCGTTGTCGTAGAGAAGCGTGCGGATGTCAGTGGTGTCCATCGTGCGCCCCATGCGCCGAGTCGCCTGCTCGACCACCTGGTTGGCGGTGTGTTCGTCACCTTGGGTGGCGGCTCTGGACGGGAGCTCGTCCAGGACCTCCGCACCGCGCTCGGTGCCTGCCTGCGCGAGGAAGGTGTGCTCCCCGTCGAGCAGCTCGGTCAGCGCGAGGTCGTAGCCGGAGTCCGCCTTCGGTCCCGTGCCCATGGAGACGCAGAAGCAGGTGCCGCTCGGGTCGGAGCAGGCGACGGTGACGAGGAAGGCGTCCTTGCGGCGGGCGGCGTACCGGGTGTCCGGGTAAGCGCGGTCGCGCAGGATCCGGTCGTGGATCGCTACGGCGTGGAGGTCGCACGAGCGGATCCCGATGATGGCGTACGGCGGCTCGCCCAATCGTCCTGGGCTGTCGCCGGCGGCGACGTCGAAGCCGTCCTCGGTACGGCGGCCCTCCCACATGAGCTCGCGCGACGGGAAGAGCACGGACTTCCAGCTGACCGCGTCGGCGGCGTACCCGAAGAGCGCCTCGTCCTCCCGCCGCCGCAGCCGGTAGCCCCCTGGCTCCTGCAGGTCGCCCCATCCACGAGGCAGGTCGTCGACGGACCCGACGCGACCCGGGACCACGGCGCCGTCGCGGACGGTCGGCCCGAGGACCGTGAAGCCCTGCCGGCCCAGGAGGTCCAGCAGGGCTTGGAGACCGCGCAGGTCGAGGCTCACGGCGGATCGCGTGTCTGCCATACCCCGCTCCTGTCAGTCGCTCCCTTGCCAGTCTGGGGAGGTCAGGAGTTGTCTGACAAGAGTCCTCAGGCCTCTCGTGCGCGCGGCCCGTCGAGCGACGCGCTCGTGGCGGTGGCTGGAACCACCACGTGCAAGGCGTTCCGCTCGATCTCGAAGAGGCTCGGTGTCTTGGCCGCGATCTCGCCGTCGAGGTTCACCTGCTCCTCGGGATCGGTCACCAGCCGCACCCGTCGCGTGGTCAGGTGCTGCACCCGGTCGTGGTGGACGAGGCTGCCGTCCCTGAGGAGTCGCGCGATGCTCACGTGCTCGCGAAGGCGCCCACGCTCGATGGCGTAGATGTCGAACAGGTGGTCGTCGATCCCGGCCGTGGGCGAGACGGCATTTCCCCCGCCGTAGTGGCGGCCGTTCCCCACCGCCACCTGGAGCAGGTCGTCGAGCTCGATCGGCTCGTGGTCCCCGTCGGGGAACTCCAGTCGGGCCCTGAAGGGCCGGTGCCGCCGGTAGGCCACCAGAGTCGCGATCGGGTAGGCCAGCGGCCCCAGACGACGCTTGAGCCCGGGCAGCAGCGCCTGCGTCACGCCGACCGACAACCCCACCGATGCGACGTTGAGAAACGCACGGCCGTCCACCCGCCCGAGGTCGATGTCCACGACCTTGCCGCGCGCCAGCGTCGCGCAGGCGGCGGCGAGATCGCGTGGGAGCTCCAGGGTGCGGGCGAGGTCGTTGGCGGTGCCCAGCGGGAGGACGCCGAGCGTCACCTCGGTGCCTGCGGCCAGGTCCGCCGCACAGCCGACCGTGCCGTCGCCACCGCCCACGATCACCAGGTCGTGGCCGTCCGCCATCACCTTCTCCAGCGTCGGCCTCAATTCGGCTCCGCTGCTCACCGCGCGTCTGGTCACGACCGGGACACCGTGCCGTTCCAGCTCCACCACGGCCTGCTCGTACGCCTGCTCGCCCGCGTCGCGACCCGGCGTTCACGACGACGGCGGCTCTCCTTGCCTCTGCTGCTTCCCTCATCCCCTCGACGGTAGGCCACCGACCTGAGAACGGCACTGTGCAGGTCCAGCCTGGGCCGTCTTGTGTTCGCTCGGCCTCTTACAAACCACGCAAGACGCGAGCAGTCGGCCGACCCGCGTAGGGGTCGTGTGACAGTTGGGACGCTGCGACGTGCGGTGCCCGTTGCCCTGAGGTCACCGGCGTGTCCGGAGACCGAACGGGCCTCGGTGTCACCGCCGCCCTACATTTGGTCAATGACTGCCCTTGCCGGGACTCAGCTCCCCGACCGTGCCCGAGTCGTCGTCATCGGTGGCGGCGTGATCGGCTGCTCCGTCGCCTACCACCTCGCCCACGCCGGCTGGACCGACGTGGTCCTGTTGGAGCGCGACCGCCTCACCTCCGGCACCACGTGGCACGCCGCGGGCCTGATGACCTGCTTCGGGTCGACGTCGGAGACCTCGACCGCGATCCGGCTGTACTCACGTGACCTGTACGCGCGGCTCGAGGAGGAGACCGGCCAGGCCACCGGTTTCAAGCCGGTCGGCCTCATCGAGGCGGCCGCCGACGGGGCCCGCCTGGAGGAGTACCGCCGTGTCGCCGCGTTCCAGCGGCACCTCGGGCTCGAGGTCGAGGAGATCTCGCCTCGGGAGATGGCCGACCTGTTCCCCTGGGCGAAGACCGACGACCTGCTCGCCGGCTTCCACGTCCCTGGCGACGGCAGGGTCAACCCCGTCGACGTGACCACCGCCCTCGCCAAGGGTGCGCGACAGCTCGGGGTGCGGATCGTCGAGGGCGTCTCGGTGGAGGACGTGCTCACCGACCGTAGGGCCGTGACCGGCGTCCGGGTCTCCACGGGTGCGCCCGGCGAGACGACCGAGATCGGGGCGGAGTACGTCGTCAACTGCGCCGGCATGTGGGCCCGCGAGCTTGGGGCGAAGAACGGCCTGGTGATCCCCAACCAGGCGGCCGAGCACTACTACCTGATCACCGACACCATCGACGGGCTCGATCCCGACGCGCCGGTGTTCGAGGACCCTGCCTCGTACGGCTACTACCGCGAGGAGGGAGGCGGGATGATGGTCGGCCTCTTCGAGCCGCAGGCGGCGCCGTGGAAGGTCGAGGGAATCCCGCGCGACTTCTCCTTCGGCAAGATCCCGCCCGACTGGGACCGCATGGGCCCGTTCCTGGAGAAAGCCATGGCCCGCGTCCCGGTCACCTTCGAGGTCGGCGTCCGCACCTTCTTCTGCGGTCCGGAGTCGTTCACGCCCGACCTGGCCCCCGCCGTCGGCGAGGCCCCCGGGATCCGCAACTACTTCGTCGCCGCGGGCATGAACTCGGTCGGCATCCTCTCCGCCGGCGGCCTCGGCCGGGTACTGGCCCACTGGATCACCACCGGTCGGCCGGACGTCGATGTCACCGGCTTCAACGTCGACCGGTTCCGCCCGTGGCAGGCCGACGACTCCTACCGCGCCGCGCGCACCACGGAGATCCTCGGCACGGTGTACGCCGCGCACACCCCGGGCAAGCAGCTGCGCACCGCCCGCAACACGCTGCTCTCCCCGGTCCACGATCGGCTGGTCGAGCAGGGCGGCTACCTGCGCGAGGTGTCGGGCTGGGAGGGCGCCGACTGGTTCGCCGGACCCGGCGCCACCCCGACTGCCGAGCCCACGTGGGGCCGGGCGCCCTGGTTCGAGCATTGGGAGGCCGAGCACCGGGCCGTCCGCGAGGGCGTCGGTCTGATGGACATGAGCTTCATGGCGAAGTTCCGGGTGCAGGGCGCCGACGCCGGCGAGGTGCTCGACCGGGTCTCCGCGGGAGCCGTGAACGAGAAGGCGGAGACGATCACCTACACCCAGTGGCTCGACGAGGACGGCAGGATCGAGGGCGACCTGACGGTGACCAAGCTGAGCGAGGACGACTTCCTCGTCGTCGCGTCCGACACCGGGCACGGCCACACGTCGGCCTGGCTGGCGCGCCACGCCGGCGACGCCGACTGCACGTTGACCGACGTCACGGGCGACTACGGCCAGCTCAACGTCCAGGGACCCCGGTCGCGCGAAGTGCTCAGCGAGCTGACCGATGCCGACCTCTCGACGGACGTGTTCGGCTTCCGTACCGCGCGCCGGCTCGAGCTTGCCGGCGTGGAGCTGCTGTGCGTGCGGATCACCTACCTCGGCGAGCTCGGCTACGAGCTCTACGTCCCCGCTTCCGACACCCCGCGCCTGTACGACGCACTGCTCCAGGCCGGTGCGCCGCATGGGATCCGGCCCGTCGGGCTCAAGGCGCTCGCGTCGCTGCGGATGGAGAAGGCCTACCGCGACTTCGGCCACGACATCGACAACACCGACTGCCCGCTGGAGGCGGGGCTCGGCTTCGCCCTCGCCCTGGACAAGCCCGGCGGCTTCGTCGGGCGCGAGGCGGTGCTGGCCCGCAAGCAGGCAAACTCGGCGGCCGGCGGGATGTCGCAGAGGCTGGTGCAGCTGCGCGTCCTCGATCCCGAGCCGTTGCTGTACCACGCGGAGGTCGTCCACCGCGACGGCGTGGCGGTTGGCTACGTCCGGGCTGCGTCGTACGGCTGGACGCTCGGCGGGGCGGTCGGCCTGGCCATGGTGTCCGGCGGCGGCGAGCCGGTAACGCCGGACTGGCTCAAGGCCGGCACCTGGGAAGTCGACATCGCCGGCATCCGGTACCCGGTCGAGCTGTCGCTGCGGCCGATGTATGACCCGACCTCAGCTCGGATCAAGGTCTGACCCGGCAGGTCCCCCCAGGGGGCCAGGGAGTCACGACGAAGGGACCCGCGACCCCGAGGCCGCGGGTCCCTCTTCGACGAACGAGCTCAGCCGATCAGGTAGTCCTGAGTCTGCGGGTTGAGCATCGGCAGCTTCTTCGCGCCGGCCACCAGCGGGGAGCTGAAGCGCAGCGTGTCGAGCCCGCGGGAGATGTCGTTGGCCACGACCAGGCCGTTGTACCAGTAGGTCGACCAGGCGTTGGACTGCATGTCGTAGTAGCCGACCTCCTTCGGCGCGGCCGGGTCGGTCAGGTCGACCACCGACGTGCCGGAGCCGTAGGCGGAGGAGACCAAGACGTACCCGTCGGCCACGGGCACGTAGTTGAAGTTGTGGTAGGTGTTGGGCTCGTCCCGCGGGATGCGGTAGTGGCTCAGCGGCGTGGACGGGTTGGCGACCGAGTAGGTCCACAGTGCGCCGTACGGCTCCTTGGGCTCACCGAAGTACTCGTCCCCGAACGTCACGTACTTCCCGTCGGGCGTGAACGCCGCGGAGTGCCAGATGTCGACGTCGGGGGTGTCGATGTTCGCGATCACCCTCGGCTTCAGCGGGTCGGAGATGTCCCACAGCTGCCCCTGCGAGAGGCAGGCGGCGGCGGCGAGCTTCTTGGGCGTCAGCACCGTGATGTCGTGGCAGGCGAAGAACGGCTCCGCGCCGAACGCCGCGCCGAACATGTCGATGCCCTTGATCTCCGGCTCCGCGACGACGCGGGCGCCGCGACCGGCTGCGGCATCCTTTCCGTCGACCTGGATGACCGAGATCCGCTCGAACGGAGCCTGACAGTCGGGGCCGAGGCCGCTCTTCGAAAGCGGGTAGGACGCGACGTAGACGTACGCCGTGCCGTTCTCTCCTGGCACGAGCGTGTTGGTGTGGGAGCCGCAGTCCGTCCTGACCGCCTTGAGGAACTGCGGCGAGGCGGGGTCGCTGATGTCGAACACCCGGATGCCCTCGAAGGCGCCCTCCGTGGTCGCGGTGACGTTGCGGGAGCCCTCGCAGCCCTCGGTGCTCTGCGGGGTGTCCACGGACAGGAAGAGGAGGTCGCCGTACACGGTGACGTCGCCCTGCGGCCCGTTGCAGTGGACGTCGGCCAGCATCACCGGCTCACCCGGGTCGGACAGGTCGATGACGCGGAAGCCGCCATAGTGGCCGGCGAACGCCAGGTCGCCCTTGAACGCGAGGTCGGAGTTCACCCCGCCCCTGTGCTCGGACGTGCTCAGCAGGTGCATGTTCTGGCTGTAGCCATCAGCCGGGCTGGCAGCGGGCGGCGGCGGGACGCTGCCGTCGTCCCACGGCTCGTGCGCCGAGGCGGGAAGGGCGGTGGCGGCCGCGAACAGCGCGGCAGTCAGCCCGACGAGGGTGCGGGGGTGACGCATGTGGCCTCCTGAGTGGGGAGCGCTCCAGGTCAGGAGCGAACCGACAGAGAGTCCGAGGCCGATGGGCCCCGGTCCCGGCATCGTCGGACAAAAGGCGCGCAGTCTCCATAGCGGGACGAATGCGAGAAACTGCAATGCACCTTCCTGCACGCCACGGCAACGGTGAGACTCGGGGTTCTGGAGTGCACCACGGTGGTCCGGGCACACTGTCTCGCATGAGTGCGCGGTCGCGTTCGCCCCTGGACATCGACCTCGACGGGCTCGCCGGCCTGTCGGAGCCGCGCCGAGAGGTCTTCGAGGCTCGGCTCGAGCGGTGGCTGCCGGACCTGCGTGACGCGGTCGAGGAGCTGTACGACGACCCGGACACCGTCGTACGTCGGCTGCTGGCGCTCGCGCTCTCGGCGTACGCCGAACGTGGCGCCGAGCTGCACCGACTGGACCTCCGTCGCTCCCTCGCGCCTGACTGGTTCCAGCGGCCCGACATGGTCGGGTACGCCGCCTACACGGACCGGTTCGCCGGCACGCTGGCCGGCGTGGCCGAGCACATCGACTACCTGAAGCAGCTCGGAGTGGGCTACCTGCACCTCATGCCGCTGCTCGAACCACGCCCCACCCCGAACGACGGCGGCTACGCCGTGCGGGACTACCGCAGCGTCCGACCCGACCTCGGGACCATGGAGGACCTGCGCAAGCTCACGGAACGGCTGCGGGAGCAGGGCATCAGCCTGTGCCTCGACCTCGTGCTCAACCACGTCGCCCGCGAGCACGCGTGGGCCGAGCGCGCGCGTTCCGGAGAGCAGAAGTACCGCGACTACTTCTTCGTCTTCCCCGACCGGGACATGCCCGACGCCTACGAGCAGTCGCTCCCGGAGGTGTTCCCCCACTTCGCCCCGGGCAACTTCACCTGGGACGAGGAGCTGGCCGGCTGGGTCTGGACGACCTTCAACGACTACCAGTGGGACGTCAACTGGGCGAACCCCGATGTGCTGTGCGAGTACGCCGACATCGTCCTCGACCTCGCCAACCACGGCGTGGAGGTGCTCCGGCTCGACGCGATCGCCTTCATCTGGAAGCGCCTCGGCACCAACTGCCAGAACCAGGCGGAGGTGCACGCCCTTACTCAGGCCCTCCGCACGATCACGCGCATCGCCTGCCCGGCGGTCGTGTTCAAGGCCGAGGCGATCGTCGGTCCGCAGGATCTGCTCGCCTACCTCGGTCAGGGTGAGCACTTCGGGAAGGTCAGCGACCTCGCCTACCACAACAGCCTCATGGTCCAGGTCTGGTCGATGCTCGCGGCGCAGGACGCCGTGCTCGGGTCCCGGGCCCTGCAGCAGCTGCCCGCGCCCCCACCCACGACCGCCTGGATCACCTACGCGCGCTGCCACGACGACATCGGATGGGCCGTCTCCGACGAGGACGCAGCGGCAGTCGGGCTCGACGGGCACGCGCATCGGCGCTTCCTGTCGGACTTCTACTCCGGGGAGTTCCCCGGCTCGTGGGCGAGGGGGCTGGTGTTCCAGGAGAACCCGGCAACGGGCGACCGGCGGATCTCAGGCTCCCTGGCCTCGCTCGCGGGTCGTGAGGCCGGAGACCCCCACGCCATGGACCGGATCATGCTCATCCACGCGATCATCCTCGGGTTCGGTGGCCTGCCGGTGATCTGGATGGGAGACGAGCTCGGCCTGGTCAACGACCCGGAGTGGGCCGCCACACCCGAGCACGCCGGCGACAACCGCTGGGCCCACCGACCGCGCATGCCGTGGCCGCCGCCGGCCGACTCGCAGCCGGTCCTGACCGGCATCCGCGACCTCGTGCGGGCCCGTGCCTCCCTCCCGCACCTGCACGCCTCCTTGCCGGCCGAGGTCCTCGACCCGAGGGACCCCTCGGTGTTCCTCGTCGTCCGGCGCCACCCGCTCGGTCCGATGCTGGGGGCCTACAACGTGAAGGGCGAGCCGCGCCACGTGCCGCTCGAGGTCCTTCGGACGGTCGGGCTCGACCCGGCCAGGGTGGTGGACCACCTGACCGGGTCGTCGCCCGCCATCCGCGACGAGGCGGTTCAGCTCCCGCCGTACGCCGCAGCCTGGCTCGTCGAACGCGTCTGACGCAGCGGCACCGTCACGAACCAGGCAGCGACAGGCCCTCCTCCTCGTGCCGCGTGACGTCGACCAGACGCGACCACGCGGGCCGGTCATCCTTGCCCGTCGGCCTCGGCAGCACGTCCGGGACCGAAGGGGCATCCGGTTCGACCAGCGGCTGAGGAGCCTCCGGCACCGGCTGCTGGTCGCGGACCTTGGACATGTCCTCGAGGTAGAAGGCACCCCGCATCCACGGATGGTTCCAGCAGTAGAAGGTGTGGTAGCCGGGCTGGAGCTTGGACGTGTCCAGCTCCCACGTCGGGGCGGGCTTGTTGTTCGCCGAGGCGCCGTCGGCCAGCGGCAGGTAGCCCAACGGCCCGGAGTAGAACTTCCCGTCCGTGTTCGGGTAGCTCACCACGTCCGTCGGTCCGTTGCAGGGGCCCATGCACGAGGTGATCACGTGCCGCGTGCCGCCCTTCTCCACGAAGTCGAGGTTGACGAACTTCAGCTTGTCGCCCCACTCGACGACCGGTGCCCCTCCGCCACTGTTGCCCATGAAGCCACCAGCCGCGCTCCTGCGCTTCAGGTCACCCGGCGAGAACATGAAGTCCTCCGCCGTGATCACGTTCGTGTGCGGACCACGAGGGGCACGAGGCGCGTCGTAGTCGTTGCACTCCTCCGCGACACAGGACTGCGGCGCCGAGTGGACCCATGCGCTCCCGTCGTCACCTCGTTCAGCGTCCTGGCTCGGCAGCGTGTCGGCGGCCTGGTGCGCTGTCGCCCCCGGCTCGTCGGCAAGCCAGGCCCGGCACCGCTGGTCCTTCGACACGTGGACGCGCTTGTCCCAGTAGAAGCCGGTGATGCTCATCTGGTCGGGGAACGCGTACCTCCGCGCGTCGAAAACGCCGTTCATGGCGATGCGGTCGCCCTTCTTCACGGGAACTCGCCAGCCCGGCTGGCTGATCCCCATGAGCGGGTGCGAGGGCCACACCCCGTCCGGGTAGAAGGTCTTGCTGTTCAGGACCGTCGTGCCCGGGAAGCGGTCGCCGTCCTCGGCACACGGCTGGGACTTGCTTCCCATGTTGGACAGTACGACGCCCTTGGCGCCGCCGTGCTGATGTCCGGCGGCCGCGATGAGCACGCCGTCCCGAGGAGCGGTCCAGATCTCACCGACCCCCGGCTCGACGTTCGCCTTCTCCCTCGGCTCGGCGGTCCCGAACGAGTCCGGGTCGAGCTTGCTCTCCGAGAGCGCGTCGCCGTGCGAGGGTTTGGCGTCGAGGGGCCAGTCGTAGATGTCGCCGGTCTTCGGCACGTCGAACGTCGACCCGTAGATGACCGGCTCCACCGGCCGGTACGTCTGACCCGTCGCCTTCTTGATCTCCGCGGCGGTGCCGTGGACGAAGGTGAACTTGAACTCCATGAACACGGCCTGGGTCTGCTCGGTCATGTTCATCGGCATCCAGTACATGACCATCTCTTCGGGCCGCATCGGGATGCCCCACTGGAAGGGATCCCCGGGCTGGGCTCCGGAGATCGCCTCGAAGCTGCCCTGGGTCTGCTCGCCACCCGTGCCGAACACCCAGTCGATCCCCTGACGGGTGTCGGCCTGGTCGTCCTTCTCCAGGTCCTTGCGGATCAGGTGCGCGTGGTGGAGGTGCACACCGGCGTTGTGGTCGACCGCGGAACCGTCGGCGTAACGGATGCTCGGCTCGGCGGCCACGATGAAACCGTTGGCGCCGAAGAAGTCGAGGTTCAGCTGGTTGGCGTCGCCGCCGGGCGTGACCGGGTGCGGGCCGTACTGGAGCGTGATGACCTCCTTCGTGCCTGCGGGCTTGGGCTCGATGTACTGCATCCGCTTGGTCGCGACACCGGGAACCGGGGGCTCGCCGGGCTCCGCACCGTGCCCGCCGTGGTCACCGTGCTCGCCGTGGTCACCGCTGTCGTCGTGGTCGCCGTGCTCGCTGTGGTCACCGCTGTCGCCGTGGTCGCCGTGCTCGCTGTGGTCGCCGCCGTCACTGTGGTTTGCGCCGTCGTGGTCACCGTGCTCCGAGTGGTCCCCGTCGTCGCTGGGGCCGCCGTGCCCGCTGTGGTCCCCGTCCGCGTGGTCGCCGTCAGAGTGCTCGCCGCCGTCGCTGTGGCCGGCATGCTCGGCGTGATCGCCGCCGTCGCTGTCGCCGGAGTGCTCGGCGTGGTCCTCGCCGTCACTGTGCTCGCCGTGGTCGTGGCTGGAGTGGTCCTCCGCCGCCGCGGCGTGCGAGTCGGACGGGTGCGCGCCGTGCTCATGCTCGGCGCCGGAGTCGTCACCGCTCGCGGAGTGGTCGTGCCCGGAGTGGCTCGCGTCGGGTCCGATGTGCAGGGCATCGGGGCCGAGCTCGTGGCTGTGGTCTCCGCCGCTCAGCGTCTGGCCGTCGTCCTCGGACATCCCGTGCTCGTGGTCCTCGTGCCCCGCCTCGCCATGGTCGTGGCCATCCTCGGCCGCCTCGCCCGATTCTTCACCGTGGTCGTGCTCGGATCCCCCGTGCTCATGCTCCGCCGACAGTGCGGCGAGCTCGTCGTGGGAGTGATGTTCGCCGCCGCCCAGCAGGAGCGCCGGCACGAACATCAGCGCGATCCCGGCTGCCAGCCCGGTGAGCGCCTGTCGCCCGACCTGCGCCGGCAGCGAGATGTCGCGGACGAACGGGCTGAACAGAGCGAACAGACCCGGCAGGGTGGCGAGCTCGAAGAGCACCGTCACGCCGTCCTTGAAGCCGATCGGCTCCATGTGGCCGCCCTCGAGGAACGGCAGCCCGATGGTGCGCGAGAGCAGCCACATCGCCACAGAACCCAGCGTCAGCACCAGGCCGAAGGCGAGCAGCCCGGCAGAGGGGCCGCGCAGGAACAGCAACGCGGCCAGGCCCATCTGCGCGAACGCCACGAGGGTGAACCCGACCATCATGACTGGCAGGTTCGCGTGGTCGGCTGCGGCGGAGAGGTGGATGATCCCTGCTGCGAGGAACAGAAGCGCCACTGCGCTCGTGATCAGGTGCGTCGGGTTGTCGAGCTTCCATTCGCGTCGGTACTTCATGAAGGCAGTCCTCCAGATCCGGCGTACGCGCCAGGCGACCCGATGGGGCAGCGTCGGCCATGGTGCGGGTGAGGTAAACGGCTGTTAACTCGCTGACCGTAGGCGCAGCCGGAGCAGCCCCGGAAGTGGCTTGGGAGCGCAATCGAGCCGAATGTCGCAGTAGACGTACCCCGAGTGAGACTTCCTTGCATCGACGCCGTTTGAGGGCCCGGGCATCGGCCGGCGCACTGTTGACAGCCGATCTGCAGGCCCACGAAAGTGCCCGGGACGAACCCGACCCAGCCAAGGAGCCGTCGTTGTCCTCTCGGGCCCTGCGCCTCGGTGTACTCCTCGCACTTGTGCTCCTGTCGACGTCACAGGCGGCGCACGCTTCTGCTGTCCCGGTCGACCCAGACCGTGAGTCGGCCAACTTCTCCAAGCAGTCCGAGCGCGCAGCGGACTACCTCACTCCCGCGATGCTTCGCCAACAGGCAGAGCAGAGCGCCGGGTCCGCCCTCGACGGGCTTCTCGAGCAGGCCACCGACCCGGGACGGCTCTTCGTCACGGACCTGTGCTGGGCCAGACCGCAAGGCTGCGGCGGCGACCCGCGCCTGGCGTACTGGAAGCAGCGTGGCTACGGCAGCCTCGCAGCCGTCCAGTTCACCGGGCGGAACGGCTCCACCCTGGTCGGACATGTCTGGTCGACCCGCAGCGGACCCCGCAAGCGACCGCTGGTCGTCGTCACGCCCGGGTCGATGCAGGCGACCGAGCAGATGTACTGGTGGGCGGCGCAGGTCCTCGCCAAGTCCGGCTACGTCGTCCTCACCTTCGACCCGCAGAACCAGGGACGCTCGGACACGTTCGGGGAGGGCGAGGACCGGTTCGACGGCGTGCCCACGCAGGCGGCTCTCACCACCTTCTTCGACCACACGCAGGACGCGCTCGACTTCGCGCTCTCCCGGCCGGCCGACACCTACTGCCCGCGGGCAAGCCGGTCCGGCACGAGCCACTGCGGGAAGCAGCGGCAGCGCGTCCGCGATGGGAAGGCAAACGCCTACAACCCGGTCTGGCGCCTGGTGGACAGGCGCCACATCGGCCTGGCCGGGCACTCGTACGGCGCCGACGGCGCCAGCTGGATCGGCCAGCAGGACCGTCGTGTCGACGCAATCGTGGCATGGGACAACCTGTGCGACCCCAGGGCAGCAGACGGCGGCGCGGCGGCATGTCGCACCAGCGGGCTGGGCTCCCCGCGACCCCGGGTCCCCTCGCTCGGGATCAGCGGCGACTATCCGGGCACCCCGACGCCGTACACCAGCGAGCCCGACCACGACGCGAAGAGCGCAGCTTCGAGGCGTTACTCCAGGGCCGGGATCGACACGGGCCAGATCGTGATCCGCGGCGGGACCCACTACGAGTGGGCCTACATCCCGACGCCCGCGTTCGGCGCGACCCTGCGTGGGATAGACGCCTCCGCCTGGTACACCACCGCGTGGTTCGACCGGTACCTCAAGGGCGACCTCAACGCGCAGCGCCGCCTGCTCACTGACAGGTGGCGGCACGACGGCGTCGAGGCGTCGGTCGATCCCGCCGGGGACGGCAACATGTTCAGCTACCACTACGTGTCACGCCTCGACCTCGGTCACGACGGAGGGCGTCGGATCCGGTGCGAGAACCTGCGGAGCGGCTGCGCGGCGCTGGTCGATCGGGACGGCCGTGGGCGCTCGTACTCCTACCTCGCGATCGCGACCAGCCCCGACCGCAACCCATAACCCCCGGAGGACGGGCTCGTTGGGACCTACAACGGCCTCTACCGGAGGAAAAGGGACATGCGTGCCATCGGCTACACGCGGGTCTCCGCTGACGCGCACGACCTCGTCGCTGAGCGGAGGGCTCTGGCAGATCTCGGGGTGCGCCACGAGGACGTCTACGTCGACTTCGGCCTGACCGGCGGGGGCCGCGACCGTCCCGGCCTCGACGATGCGCTCGCGGCGTGCCGGCCGGGTGACTCGCTGGTGGTCACGAAGCTGCACCGGCTCGCCCACTCGCTCGCCGACGCGCGCGAGCTGGTGGAACGGATCGCCGCCCAGGGGATCCGGCTGAACGTCGACGGCTTCAGCCCCGATCCCGCCGACCCGGCCAGCCGGTTGATGTTCAAGATGCTGGTGGCGCTGGCGGACTTCGAGAGCGACCTGATCCGCAGCCGCACGCGCGAGGGTCTCCGTGTCGCCAAGGCCGAGGGGCGACTGCGCGGCAAGCCACCCAAGCTCGACCCCGCCGAACAGGCTCGGCTGGTCGACCTGCACCACAGTGAGGACCACTCCCCCGAGGATCTCGCGGAGATGTTCGGAGTGGCACGCTCGACGGTCTACCGGGTGCTCGAGCGGGCCCGGCGCGGGGCGATCGAGCCGGTGTCGAACAACCGCTGAGCCGGCTCTCCTCAGAGGCACGACGGCTCCGCCACTTCGCCGAGGGGCGTTACCGTGGAACTCGAGGGGGAGGTGCAGCCATGGTGGTCCACCTGAACCACACGATCGTCAACGTGCCGGACAAGCGTGAGTCGGCGAGCTTCCTGGTCGAGATCCTCGGCCTGCCTGATCCCACCTCCTTCGGCCCCTTCCTGGTGGTCGAGCTCGGCAACGGGGTGTCCCTCGACTTCGCCGACGACCACGGCCCACCGCACCCTCAGCACTACGCGTTCCTGGTCGGCGAGGACGAGTTCGACGAGATCTTCGGGCGGATCAAGGAGCGAGGGCTCACCTACTGGGCCGACCCGGGACGGCGCCGGGCGGGCGAGTTCAACACCCACGACGGTGGTCGCGGCGTGTACTGGGAGGAGCCCGGCGGGCACTTCCTGGAGATCATCACGCGTCCGTACGGCAGCGGCGGCTGAGGCCCGACCATGCGCGCCGTCGAGCGATCACGGACTGAGCCGAACGCGTTCGCGCAGGCGCTCTTCGACGGCCTGCCCAAGCGCTACGACGTCCTGGAGGAGGTCCTCTCCTTCGGCCAGAACCGCCGTTGGCGCACCGCCATGGTCGACGCGGTCGCCGGCATGCAGCCTGCGCCCGCACGGATTCTCGACGTCGCGACCGGCACCGCCGGGGTCGCGTTGATGCTGGCCGACCGGACGGGTGCGGAGATCACCGGCGTCGACCTGACCGAGGAGATGCTCGCGACGGGAAGGGAACGTGTCGCCGGTCGCGGGCTCGGAGAGCGGGTACGCCTGGTGTGCGGGCGAGCCGAGCAGCTCCCGTTCCCGGACGACTCCTTCGACGCGCTCACGTTCACCTACCTCCTCCGCTACGTCGCCGACCCTGCAGCCACCTTGCGCGAGCTCGCTCGGGTGGTGCGGCCGGGCGGTGTCGTCTCGAACCTCGAGTTCTTCGTCCCCTCACCGCCCGTGTGGCTGCCGGCGTGGCGCTTGTACACCCGTGTCGTGCTCCCGACGGCGGGTCTTCTGGGTGGTGGACGCGAATGGGCCGGGGTCGGGAGGTTCCTCGGTCCGTCGATAGAGGAGCACTACCGGAGGTTCCCGCTCGAGGCGCATGTGGCGATGTGGCATGCCGCCGGGCTGGGCGACGTGCAGGCCCGGCCGATGAGCCTCGGCGGGGGCCTGGTGATGTGGGGGGCGAAGCGCGATGGCTGAGCCGGCCGCCGCGACACCGGCCTTCTACGCACGGCAGGGAGGTCGGGCGGCCGACTGGTGGACAGTCCTGCATCCGCCGTACACGGTCTGGCACCTCAGCTACGTCGTCCTCGGTGCTGCCATGGCCTCGACGATCGACCCGGTCGCGCTGGGCCTCAGCGTGCTGGCGTTCTTCCTCGCGGTAGGGCTGGCGGCGCACGCGCTCGACGAGCTGCAGGGGCGACCGCTCGGGACCAGCATCGGCGACCGGACATTGTGGACCGTCGCCGCGGTCGCGCTGGCCGGCGCCTGTGCCCTCGGAGTCGTCGGGGTGTTCTTCTGGGCACCGGTCAACTGGCCCCTCGCCGTCGCCATCCCGGTCGGCGCGGTGCTCGTCGTCGGCTACAACCTCGAGCTGTTCGGCGGGCGCCTGCACACGGACTGGGCGTTCGCCTGGGGCTGGGGAGGCTTCCCCGTCGCCGTCGGGTTCGTGGCCCAGTCCCCCGATCTGAGTGGCGTTTCGCTGAGTGCCGCCGTCGCGGCGACGCTCGCAGGTGTCGGTACGTCGTACGCGCAGCGACGGCTCAGCACACCGGCCCGCGAGCTGCGCCGGCGTACCGCCGATGTCACCGGGACCGTCACGCGGGCCGACGGGAGCGTCGAGCCACTCGACCGGGCGGCGCTCCTCACACCCCTCGAAGGAGCCCTGCGTGCGATGTCCTGGGCGATCCCGACCGTCGCGGTCGCAGCCCTGCTGGCGCGGCTGTCGACCGGATGACCTGGACCGCCGCTCACGCCTGCAGGAAGCCGCTGAGCACCGGGCCGAGGACCTTCGCCTTGATCATGTGGGTCTGGCCCGGGAGCGTCTCCAGCCGAGCTCGTGGCACGGCGGCCGCGATCGCGGCCTGGGAGCTGCGAAGGTACTCGGGGCTCTTGCCACCGGCCACGACGAGCGTCTCGGGCTCGACGCGGTCGTAGTAGCCCGGCGGTAACGGCTGTCCCTGCTCGTGCTCGATCACGATGGAGAGGTCGTAGGGCAGGGTGTGCGCCACCGCGGTCAGCTTCTTCCAGGCGGGCATCAAGCGCATGAGCGCGATGAACGGCGCGGGTGCGCCGACGGTGCGCATGAAGGTCTTCACCGCTTCCCCGCGCCGGCCTTCGTCGACGAGCTCCTGCAGCCGCTCGGGCAGCTTCGGGTCGTTTCCCGGGTGGGTGTCGTCGACGATGAACGGCGCCTCGTACAACGCGAGCCGCTCGATCGGGACGCCGCTCCTCGCCGCCTCCAGCGCCAGAGCGCCTCCCGACGAGGCACCGAAGACGTGAGCCGACCCTCCGGCCGCGTCGATCACGGCCGCGAGGTCCTCGACCTCCCGCTCGACGGCGTACGGCGAGGAGCCCGGACCGCTCTCGCCACGGCCGCGGCGGTCATAGGCGTACACGGCGAACGAACCGGACAGCTCCTCCGCGAGGCCGCGCGCGGGACCCATCGCCCGGTGGCACAGTGCGCCGTCGACGAGGACGAGCGCCGGACCGCTGCCGGTGACCTCGTAGGCGATCTCGGTCCCGTCGGTCGACGTCGTGTACTGCGTCGCGGGCGTGGTCGTGGTGCTCATGGCTGCCTCCTCGGTGGGTTGGTCTCACCGATGCGTCGAACGGGGCTCATGAATTTCGACCAGGGCGACCAGAAATCGCGGCTGCCCTGCCGAGCAGGACCTTGCGCTCTCTCTCGTTGCGGGTGAGTGCGGCGGCCTCGCGGAAGGCAGAGGCGGCCTCGGGAGCTCGACCTGCCCGCGCCAGCAGGTCTCCGCGCACCGTCGGCAGCAGGTGGGACTGTGCGAGCGCCCCGTCGTCCACCTGGTCGAGCACGGCGAGCCCCTGCGGCGCTCCATACGCGCGGCCGTGGGCAACTGCTCGGTTGACCTCGACGACAGGCCCTGGTGCTACGCGGGCGAGGACGTCGTAAAGCTCGGCTATGTGTGCCCAGTCCGTCTCCTCCGCGGCGCGCGCCCGGGCGTGGCAGGCGGCGATCGCTGCCTGCACGACGTACGGCCCCACCGGCTTGCCGATGCCCTCCGCCCGGCCGAGGGCGGCGAGCCCGCGGCGGACCAGGAGCTCGTCCCACAGACGACGGTCCTGGTCCTCGATGAGGACCGGAGCACCGTCCTCGCGGGTACGGGCACGGATGCGGGAGGCCTGGATCTCGAGGAGCGCCTGCAGGCCGAACACCTCCGGCTCCTGCGGCTCGAGGTGGGCCAGCATCCGGGCCAGGCGCAGCGCCTCGTGACACAGGTCGGGGCGCATCCAGTCGTCGCCGGCCGTGGCCGAGTAGCCCTCGTTGAAGATCAGGTAGATCACCGACATGACGTCGGCGAGCCGCTCTTCCCGCTGCCGGCCGACCGGCAGCTCGAAGTCGGCGCCGGCGAGGGCCTTCTTCGCACGTGAGATCCGCTGGCCGATCGTCGCGTCCTTGACGAGGAAGCCACGTGCGATCTCCTGCGTCGTGAGGCCGCCGACCAGCCGAAGCGTCAGGGCCGCCCTCGACTCCGGCGACAGGCTGGGGTGGCAGCTGAGGAACATCAGCCGCAGGACGTCGTCCTCGATGTGGTCCACAGCAGCGTCGAGGTCGGGCACGTGCGCCTCCTCGAGGTCGTGGCCCAGCTCCGCCGTACGACGACGGAGGGTCTCTGCTCGCCGGAAGTGGTCGACCGCCCGGCGCTTGGCGATGGCCATCAGCCAGGCGCCGGGACTCTTCGGAATGCCGTCCGACGGCCACTGCTCCAGCGCCGCCACGAGGGCGTCCTGTGCGAGGTCCTCGGCGAGTCCGACGTCGTTGGTCATCCGGGTCAGACCGGCGACGAGGCGCGCGGACTCGAGGCGCCAGACGGCGCTCACAGCGGACGCGGCATCGCTCTCCACCTGTCGATGGTAGGGCGCGACGCCGCGTCTGGTCAGCCTGCCGTGGGGCCCTCGTCGGGTCCGGCGATCCGGCGTACCTCGACCGAGCCTTCCCAAGTCGGCCAGTGCTCCTGGTGGATCTCCGCCACCCGCCGGGCTGCGGCGAGCGCCTCCTCCGGCGAGCTCACCTCGATGATGGAGTAGCCGCCGACGACCTCCTTGACCTCGGTGTACGGGCCGTCGGTGACGGTGATGTTCCCTCCGGCCACCCGGATCTCGGTGCTCTGCGCGGTCGGGTAGAGACCCCCGGCGTCGACCATCCAGCCCGCGGCGAACGCCTCACCCATCTCCTTGCCCATCGACTCTACGAGCGCGGCAGGGGGCTCCCCCACGTCCTCGGGCATCTTCACGAAAACCATGTAACGCATGCTGCTCACCCTTTCTGGTGTGTGCTGTCAGCAGTACGTCGGACGACGCCCGCGGATTTCGACAGGACGTGCCTTCCTTACGAGCGGATGCCCGACCGTGCGCACCCTCGAATAGGGAACTTGCCTCATGTGGCCTCCCCTCCTCAGTTCCTACCGTCGCAGGCATACATCGACCCACGTGCACGAACCGAGGAGTACAACATGTGGTCAAACGCCCGGATCACCACAGCTGAGGCTCATGAGCACCACGCCGACCTGCTGGCAGCCATCGGTGGAAAGCCCGTCGACGCCGAGCGGTGGTTCGCACGGCGAGACCGCCGGCGACAGGCACGCGCAACTGCCCGCGCCGGGCGGCTCCGCGCGGGGTTGCAGCGCATCGCCCGCGCCTGACCAAGGGACCCTGTTCCGCCCACACCGGCGCCGAGGTCAGGCCGCCTACGCCTCGTCGGACCGCCCCGAGCGCCTCAGAAACAGCTGTGGCTCGACACCCCCGTGAGGCGCCGAGCCACAGCCGATGCTCAGCCGGCTACTGCGTGTCCTTGGCGGTGAGGGTCACGTCCACCGGTCCACCCAGCCAGTTGCTGGTCAGGACGTACTTCGTGCCGGTCGGGAGCGACCCGGACTCGTCGGTGGCGCCGGAGGCCGCATCGCCGATGAGCGCGCAGTCGGCGTCGAAGAAGTAGAGGTCCAGGTCGTACAACGGTCCCGACCCTGCCGTGCTGACCTTGTGCGCGCCGTCACCGAACGAGTCCGGAAGCTCGGAGACCCAGCCGTCGAGTCCCTGGCTCGCCGGCGGCATCTGGCAGGTGCTGGCGAAGTCGTTGCCGACCACGCCCCCGCCGACCGAGTCGCCGCCCGGGTTGCTGCCGGCGATGGTGAAGGTCTCGGTGTACGGGTCGTCGAGCGGCGCCGGCGGGAGCGGCTCGACCGCGACGCCGGCCTTGCTGAAGACCTGGAGGTCACCGAACTGCGCCGTGGTCTTCGTCTCGCCCAGCGTCTCGTCGGCCCAGAGGCGGACGTAGGAGGCCCGCACCGGCTTCGGCAACGTGAACGTCTTGTAGTGCACGTCACCGACCGTGGGCCGCGGGACCTGGTAGCCGAAGGCGTCCTCGCCGATCGGCTGGGACTTCCAGTTCACACCGTCCGTGGAGGTCTGGAGCGTGAACGACTTGACCGCCTCGAAACGGGAGGTGGTGAAGGCGCTCAGCTGCACCGCCGAGATGGTGCTCGGCTGAGCCAGCTTGATCACGGCGTTCCCCGACTTCACCGCGGTCTTCCAGCGGGTCAGCTCGGTGTCGTCGATGAGCGAGCCGGCGCCGTTCGAGGTGGACGAGACGACCTCGGCCCCGTTGGCCGCGGAGGTCAGGTTCGGGGCGAGCGCGTACTGCTTCGAGACGGTCTGCCCCGCCGCCAGGTCGAGAGCCGGGAGCGTCCGGGCACCGAAGCCGCGGGCCTGGATGGTGAGCGGGTAGCGGCCCTCGACGGCGGTCACCATGAACCGGCCGTCTCGGCCTGTCGTGGCCACAGGGGTCACCCCGGCCTCCAGCGTGCCCAGCATGATCCGGGCGTCGGCCACCGGCGACCCGGTCGTGGCGTTGACCACCTGGCCGCTGATGGTGCCGTTGTGCTCGGGGTTCTGGTGCACGAACGACGGGACGGGGTCGATGTCGCTGGCGCCCGTCGGGTCATCCTCGGACTTCTGGTTCGAGGCGAGCGTCCCCATGCCGTGGCGGGCGAACGCGCTGTACACGGCGTCCTGGAGCACGTCGAAGTCCGCGCGCCGGTGGTAGCGGATGTCGAGCGCCTTCATGATCGCGTCACGCATGTCGAGCATGCTCGGGTCGTTGGGCGCCAGCGGCATGCCGTCGGTGACGATGAACGCGGCGATCTCAGCCGCCTGCTGCTCGCCGTACAGCGCGACGAGCCGCTTGCGCACGTCCCAGAGCGTGGCCGTCCAGATCTCGCCGTCGGCGTGGACCTCGGGACCGACGATGTCGTAGCCGATGTCGCCGAAGTTGGCCTCGGTCTCGTCGTAGGGCCAGTTGCGGATCCCTCGCTCGTCGTTGCCGGTGACGTAGGCGCCGACGACCGAGGTGTCCTGCAACCCGCTCTTGTAGAGGTGGTTCAGGGCGTACCAGTCGCCCCAGCCCTCGCCCATCGAGCCGGACTGGTGGCCGCCGAGCGCGCCGTCCTCGGTGCCGACGTAGCGGTTCGACAGGCCATGGGAGTACTCGTGCTGGATGACGCCTGCGTCGAAGTCACCGTCACGGCAGGGACCCTCGAACGCGTCGTTGATCGGCTCCCAGAGGAACATCCCGCTCCACGGCGGGATGCCGTCGGGCAGCGTGAGCATGTAGGCGTTGTCCCGGCCGGTGTACGTCGGGGATCCGCCACTGACGGCCCCCGCCTGGACGAGACCCATGATCGGGTCGCCGCCGTCGGTCTGGAAGTTGCCGGCGCTCTCGGTGAACCCGTAGGAGTAGTACTCGTCGTGGATCCGGTTGTGCTGGTAGAAGAGGTTGGTCGAGGCCGCGTCGGAGTCCTGCTCGAACGACGGCGGGACCGCCTCACACTCAGACGTGCCCCACGCGTCGGGGAAGCCGAAGGTGAACTGTCCGGTCGGCGCCACCGTCCGGTTGGCCTGGTCGAGCGGCGCCAGGAAGTTCGACCAGTTCTTGAACGTGTCGGCGTTGTTGCCGAACGTCGTCACGCCGATTCCCGTGAGGCCGGTCATGTCGACGTACCCGCTGGGTGACTCCTCGGTCGGGCCGAAGCTCACCTTGACCGGCAACCCGCCCTTCGGAGCGCCGGGGTAGTTCGGGTAGACGATGCCCTCGGACTCGTGCTGGACCAGCGACTTCTTGTAGAGGACCTTGCCTGAGCCGGCGTCGACGACCATGTCCCACGCCTCGTCGAGCTTGCTCACCAAAAGGACCCGGTAGGCCGCCTGTGCGCCGTCCGCGGTCGGGAAGGCCGTCTTCTCGACGTAGGAGTCGCCTGCGAGTCCCGTCTTGAACCTGGTGAACCCGGCGACGTCGCCGGCGGCAGTGGGACTGATGGTCACGCCGAGCGAGGAGGCGGCCTTGGTCAACGCCAGTGCCGGCGAGAGCAGGTAGGACCCCACGACCGATGTCTTCGGCGTGACCGACGCCGTCACCGCGAGCACCCGTCCGGCGGAGTCCACGGCCAGCCCGAGGGACCCGCCCCGCGTGGCGGTCACGCCTCCGAAGGTCTGCGCGAGGTCGACGACGGTGACGTCGACTCCGGTCAGCTCGTGGTTGCGGGTGACCCGCAGCCCGGAGACGTCCGCTGCGGAGAGGCCGAACGCTGCGCGGTTGTCCGCGACGAACGCCCTTGCCGCGTCGACGGCGGAGCCGTCATGGGGCCCGGAGAGCGTCTGGCCCGCCGCGGGGTAGATGGTCCGCGGCGTGCCGAACCGGTCGTCCCAGGTGACACGGGTCCCGACGCCGGCACGGCCGACGAGGTCCCTGACCGCTGCGATTCGGTCCTCGGTCGGCCGGACCAGCGGGCTGCCGAGCCTGCTGTCCTGGACGGTGCCGTCCTCGGCGCCGCGCACCCCGGTCTGGATCGCCTGTGCTGTCGGGAGTGATGATCCCGCGGCGATGGTCGAAGCGGCCGTGGCGAGGATCGTCGCGGCGACCGCAGTTCTCTTGAGGCGCATCGTTGGCCCTTTCTCTGGCCGTCCCGCCACGGGTCGCAGGCGGGCTACGTCGTGGTCAACGAGGTGCCTGGCCTTCCGTTACGAGGGCATGGGCTGTCCTCGTGAGGGAAGAGGTTCGCGTTCCCGAGAGCGGTGCAGGGTCTTCCGCCATGGTTATCGGCACGGACCGGCGGCGGCTTGAGGGCCGGGTTCAGGCGTGGGTGACCACGTCCAGCTCGGTCCGGAGACCGTCGGAGAGCACGTCGAGGTCCGGGAAGTTGTCGGGGTCGACGATCGCACTGATCGTCACCGTGCCCCTGTAGGACAGGACCTCGAAGTACACCGTCGCGTTCCCACCCTCGGCCACGCCCACCGGGACGGCCCCTGTGATCTCGCGCCCGCCGAAGCTGAGGGGCTCGGCGGGGCCACGTAGGTGGCTGACGAGCGTGTGGAAGCGGTGCTGGTGGTTCATGTACCAGTGGTAGCCGCCGAGGGCTGCCAGCGGCCGGAACAGCCACCCCGCGACGGCGATCGGTGGCGGGCCTGTCGCCGCCGACTTCCGTGCGCGGACCTCGGCTGCTGTCCTCGCCAGCCGGTCGCCCACCGCGCCCGTCACTGGCACGGGCACGATGATCGGACTCACCAGGTTCCCCAACCCGGACCCGTCATCGGCGGCGCGTCCGGACACAGGGACGGTGACGACCAGCTCGTCGACCCTCTCTCCCCTACGGTGCAGCACCCGGTTCAGCGCACTCGTCACCGCGACGAGCACCGCGTCGTTGGTCGTAGCGCCATGGGCGTGCGCGGCACGCTGCAGGCTCGGCCGGTCTGCTCGTACCACCGCAATGGCGCGCCGGGGCCCCGTCATCTGCATCAGCGAGCAGTCGGCGATCCGCGGCGGCCGGAGGCCCCCGCCGGCGCTGAACGACGTACGGAACAGCTGCCACGACCGCCGCAGCCCACGAACCGCGTGAATCTTGGCCCTGACTGCATTCCGGGCGAGTGCCCTGTTCGTGGGCCGAGGTCCCGGGAAGGCGAGGTCCGTCGGCGCGATCCCAGGGTCGACGAGGGATCCCAGCACCGTGAGACCGCCGATGCCGTCGGAGATGACGTGGTGGAGCACCACGACGAGCGCGCAGTCGCCGTTCGCCAGACCGGTGACGAGTACCACCGCCCACAACGGCGCATCGCGCGGCAGCGGAGTGGTGACGATCTCCAGTGCCGTCTCGAGCAGGGCAGGTTCATCCCCCGGCCGGCGGCACACCACCTCACGGACATGCTTGCGGACGTCGTACGTCGGGTCGTCGACCCAGACCGGGCCACCACACCCGAACGGCACGTGCTCGAGCCGTTGCCGCAGCCGCGGGGTCGCCTGGACCCGTCGGCCGACGAGGTCGCGGACACGCTCGAGGTCGAGAGCACCTTCGAGCTCGAGCGTGACCCCGAACTGCTCGGGCACCTGGCCCCGGTCCATGGCCAGGAACGCGCGATCCGCAGCCCCGGCGCGCTCGATCACCGGCCGGGCCGACTGTCCCCTCTTCCCCCGCGACCGCGAGCCGAGGCTCGTCGACGTCATACAGCCAGACAACGCCGTCGACCGGCGGGGTTCCAGGGCCCAAGGTCCCTGGCGGACGGTGAGACCGGGTGAGGTGGATCAGCCCCGGCCGCGCAGCCCACTCGCCCTGATGATCGGTCGCCGTACTGCCGCCGCGAGCGCGTGCTCCGTGCCGATGATCCGCACGTGCTCCTTCGCGCGAGTCACGGCCGTGTAGAGCAGCTCGCGCGTCATCAACGGCGACTCCGCAGGCGGCAGGACCACGGTCACCTTGTCGAACTGGCTGCCCTGGCTGCGGTGCACCGACAGCGCATGCACGGTCTGTACGTCGGACAGCCGGCTCGTCGGAAGTGCGACGACCTCGCCGTCCCGCCGGAAGGCCGCGCGCGGGTGCCCCTCGACGTCGACCACCACGCCGGTGTCCCCGTTGAACAGCCGGAGCTGGTAGTCGTTCGAGGTCACGAGCAGCGGGCGTCCGACGTACCACAGGCCGTCTCGTCCGTAGCCCTCGATCGCCTCGGCGAGCCACTCCTCCACCTGGCTCCCCCACTGCGAGACCCCATGGGGGCCCTCCCGGTGGGCACACAGGACCCGGTGTCTGTCCATGGCGACGAGAGCGGCTTCGGCATCGCCCGCGCGCGCGGCCGCGACGAGCTCACTGCCCGAGGTCACCACGTCGGCGTGCAGGGTGCCGAGTGACGTGCGCGCCTCCGCCGGGTCGACGTCGATGAACTCGATGCACCGATGCTCCTTCGCGAGCACCTCCATCAACACCGCAGGGTCGCCGCCGCGGATCGCGTCCGCGAGCTCCTGGATCTCCTCCGAGAACCGGTACACGTGCGAGAGGCGGACCACGCCGTTGGTGAGCGCGCGCTCGCGTTCTCCAGATGCCAGGTCAGCCAGATCGCCGGCCACCAGCTTCTCCAGGGCTGAGACCGTCGTCGCCGCCCTTCGGCGCGCGGACGTTCGGCCAGGTCACCGAGCACGGCGCCGACCTCGACGGACGCCAGCTGGTCGGGGTCACCGACGAGCACGAGACGGCACTGGGGACGAAGCGCCTCGACGAGCCGCGACATCATCGTCAGCGAGACCATCGAGGCCTCGTCCACCACGACGACGTCGTAGGGCAGCCGGTTGTCGCGGTCGTGGCGGAACCGTGTCCGGGCCCCGGGCTTGAAGCCGAGCAACCGGTGCAGCGTCGAAGCCTTCAGCACACCGAGACGTGCCTGGTCCTCCGGGTCGAGACGCTGCGCCGCGTCGGTCGCGGCCTCTTGAAGCCGGGCGGCGGCCTTGCCCGTCGGAGCAGCCAGGGCGACCCGAAGTCGCCCGTCGGCCTGCCCCTGGAGCAACGCCAGGAGCTTGGCGACCGTGGTCGTCTTCCCCGTGCCCGGTCCTCCGGCCAGGATGCTGAACCGACGATGCGCTGCTACGACCGCGGCGAGCCGCTGGCGGTCAGCCCTCTCTGCCGGGAAGAGCCTGGCGATCGCAGACACCAGCCCGTCCGTGTCGGGCGCGGCGACGGTGTCCGACACGGCCTCGTCGACGTACCGGGCGATCACGAGCTCCTGCCGCCAGTAGCGGTCGAGGTACAGAAGCCCATCCCTGAACCGAAGCGGCCGGTCCACGGGACCGTCCTCCCCCACCGCGACCAGCGGGCTGGCCTCGACCGCGGCGACCCACTCCACCGGGGGTGGCCACGGCAGCGACCGCACATCCTCGGCAGGAACACCGTCCACGGCAGTCGCGCCGGCCGCCCCGGCGAGGTCGAGGCAGACCGAGCCCTGACGCACCGCGCGGACGACGAGGGCGGCAGCGAGAAGCACCCGTTCGTCGGCCTCGTGGCCCAGCCGCTCGAGACGCTTCGCCACGTGGACGTCGGCGGCCCCGAGGACACCCGCCCTGTTGAACGCAGCGAGCAGTCCGTCGACACCGCGCACCTGCTGCACGTCGTTCAGGTCGATCTCGACAACGGTCACGACGCACCACCCCCATGCAGCAGGTCCGAGAGGTTCTCGACGAGAGCCGCAGGCGGCGACCACGAGAAGACACCGCAGGGCATGCCGTCCACGAGAGGCGTCTCCGGACCGCACATGCCACGAAGGAACAGGTACAGCACTCCACCGAGGTGGGTGCTCGGGTCGTACCCGGGCTGCCGCCAGCGCAGGAAGCGGTGCAGGGCGACCGAGTACAGCAGCGCCTGCAGCGGGTAGTGCGCGTCCCGCATGGCACGAGCCATCGCCTCGGGCCGGTAGTGCCAGGCCGTCAGGACCTCCTCGCCCCCGAGCCGGTTCGTCTTCCAGTCCGCGACCAGGTAGCGGGGCGTCCCGTCGGCCGATCGGACCCGCAGCACCGCGTCGATGCTTCCCGTGAGGAAGCCACGCATCTGCCGGGACGCCAGCACAGGAGCGGCCAGGTCGTCGGCGTATCCGACCAACGGGTCGTCGGCGGGCAGGTGGCGGCGAAGCAGTCCGGCGATCTCGGCCACCCGAGCCTCACCGGTCGGTGTGTCACCACCGGCCAGCGGAAGCTCGAACTCGAGCTCGTTCAGCCGGTCGGTCGCCGGGATGTCGACGAGCCGAAGGCCCCCGGCCAGCGGCCCGAGCGGGGTCTCGAGCACCGGCACCAGCGACTCGGCGAGGTCGGCGGCGGGAACGTCGAGGAACCTTTCAGACCCCGCCGCTGCGCTCGCCTCCTCCAGCCGGTCACGGACCTCCGTGTCGGCGAAGTCGACCTCCTCCAGGATTGCGTGGACCAGGGTGCCGAAGGCAGCGCCGCTCGGCAGGTCGGCCATCGGCGAGGCCGGCCACTCCCCCGCCGCCCCGGCCGTCGACCCGAGCTCGTCGACCACCTCAGGCTCGTCCCCAACGTCGGGCGCCTCGGGCTCGCTGGTCACGTTCCCCACGGGCGGATGTTCGTGCAGGCCGGCGGTGAGACCGGTGTACGACGTCCGCGCCCAGGCCCGATCCAGCGCCCGGTCGAAGAGGCGCACCGACAGCTCCGGGACCTCAGGCGCCTCGTGGCGCAGGGGGGACGGCGGTTCCCGTCGCGCGGCCTCGACCGTGATGCAACCTCCCGAGCCCTCGGCGAGCGCGGTCAGCCGGGTGCGGGCGTCGGCGTCGGTGGGGACCGTCACCGACTGAGGCAGCGCGCCCTCCGGCGTACGGTCTCCGAACAGCAAGCGGTGCAGCGGCGCGCACGCGGTGTTGCGGGTCGGTGCCCAGTGCGTGACGACCTGGCAGCGCGCCCTGGTCAGAGCCACGTAGGCGAGCCGCAACGACTCCCCCGCGTCCTCCTCCAGGGCGACGGCCTTGCGCTCGACGTACCCCGGACCGTTCGGCCCACCGACGTCGAGCACGCGAGCGTTCCGGGCGTCGTGGAGCCGCAGGGGGTCGGGGCTGGTCGGGACGAAGCGGTCCCACATGAAGGGTGCGTAGACGATCGGGTACTCGAGGCCCTTGCTGCGATGGATCGTCAGGATCTGCACCGCCTTGGCGTCGGACTCCAGCCGGCGGCTGCGCTCCTCGTCGACGTCGTTCATCGCCTGGCCGATGCGGTGCTGCAGCCACTCGACGAGGGACGCCACACCGCCGTACCCCTCCGTCGCCGCCTCGTGCAGCGCCTGGCCGACGTGGCGGAGGTCGGTCAGGTGACGCTCGCCGTCCTCGTACGAGAGCACCCGTTCGGTCAGGCCACAGGTGGCCACGATCGTCTCGAAGAGCGCGGCGACGCCTCGTGAGCTGAGCACCTCGCCCCAGGCACGAAGCCGGGCACTCAGCTCGTCGAAGCTCTGGTCTTCGGTCGTGGCGAGCTGCTGCGCGCTCCAGCCGACGAAGTCGGTCAGCGCGGCACTCCTCGCGAGGCCCGATCGCTGCGGCTGCTCGAGTGCGGTGAGCAGGGTGAGCCAGTCGCGCGCCGCCGGCGAGAGGAAGACGCTCGCAGTGGCCATCAGGACGACGGGTACGTCGACCGCGGCCAGCGCGTCACGGACGGTACGGCCGTCCTCGTTGCGGTGGACGAGCACCGCGATGTCCGCCGGCTCGACGGGACGCAGCTCGTCGCCGTGGGAGACCTTCGCGCTCGAGGACAGCAGCCGGACGATGTCCGCGGCAACGTCCGCGGCGATGAAGGGGCGTACCTCGGTCACGCCGATCTGCTTCTTCGCGTCGACGCCGAACTCGCTGCGAGGCACGACCCGGATCCGCAGGGGTACGTCGACGGGCGCGCCGTCCAGGGTGCGTCCGGAGTTCGCGGCATCGACCTCGTGGACCAGGATCCTCGAGTCGCCGAGTGCGACGTCGCCGATCACGTGGCGCACCGCCTCGACGAGCGGCCTGTCGCTGCGCCAGTTGGTCCCGAGCGTCGCCTTGGCGTCCGAGGTCTCCGTGGCCAGCAGGTACGTCACCACGTCGGCCCCGCGGAAGGCGTAGATGGCCTGCTTCGGGTCGCCGATCAGCACGAGCGTGCGACGACCGTGGAAGGTTCGCTCGAGGATCTCCCACTGGACGGGGTCGGTGTCCTGGAACTCGTCGACCAGCACGATCTTGTAGCGCGACCGGATCCGCGCGCACGCGTCCTCCCCGGTCTGCGGGTCGACGAGCGCGTCGCGCAGATGGACCAGCAGGTCGTCGTAGTCCATGACCCGCGTTGCGCGCTTGCGCCGGGCCACCCCGGCGCGGGCACGCTCGGCGAACCGGAAGCGTGTGCCCGCCTCCGAGTCGTCCTCGGCGTCGACGGGCTCGAGCCGGGCCGCGCCGTCCCCCACCGCCTGGGCAGCGACCTTGGCGGCGGCCGCGAACGTGACCAGGGGTTCGGGGCTGTCCGGTCGGCCGTAGTCGGCGACGTACAGGTCGCTCACCACGTCGGTGACCAGGTCGTCGGTCGCCTCTGCGAACGTGGCGTCGTGGTCGACGTCCGCGGCGATGCCCAGGCCCGCGAGCATCTGGTGGCAGAACCCGTGCGTCGTGGCGATGGTGGCCGCGTCGAAGTTCGCCACGGCGGTGGCCAGCCGCTGACGGCGTACGTCGACCTCCGCGTCCGTGCCACGCGCGAGGTGCCGCAACAGAGCGTCCTCGGCACAGCGGGCCGTCTCCGGGTCGGCGAGCGCCGCCGCTGACGTGACGAGACGCTCGCGGACCCGCTCCCGAAGCTCGACCGTCGCGGCGCGCCCGAAGGTGACCAGCATGAGCTCTTCGATCCTGGCGACGCCCTCGGCGAGGTACCGCGCGGCGAGGCCCGCGATCGTGTACGTCTTCCCGGTCCCGGCGCTGGCTTCGAGCACGGTCGTGCCCTCCGGAAGCGGTCCGCAGAGGTCGAAGGTCGCGGGCACGGCGCTCATGACCCGCTCACCATCTCGGCCTCCAGCAGCGGCGTCCAGACCTTTCGGGCGAGGCGGCCGAACCGGTGGGGCTCGTCCGGCCAGGCGGTGTCGGTGATGTCGGGCCCGCGTCCGAGCAGGTCGGGGAGCCATGCGTCGCCCCACACCCGCTGGTGCTCGCTGTCGAAGTACTCGCCTTGCTCGTTCTGACCGGAGCCGCTGCGCCAAGCCCTTCCGGCGAACGACACCGCGTTCTCGACCGAGACACCGGAACGCCGCTTCTCGGCGTAGGCGCACGAGGTCTTCGGAGCCAACGGCAGCGGTGCGGTCAGGCCGGCGCGGTACACCTCCACCAGCGCTTCGAGATGCGTTCGCGCGTCCTCGGCGCTCACCCCGCCGAGGTGCGAGAGGGCGGCTCCACCCTTGCTTGCCCGGCCGACGGTGACGGCCTCGAACGACTTGTCCGGCCACTGCGCTGCGAGCGCCAGGAGCTGCACCCACGCCCGCAGCCGGTGTTTCGGCGCGAGCTTGGAGTAGACGATGCGGACGATCCTGTGCCCGTACACGCCGGGGACCGTGCCGACCACCGCCGCGCCTGACGGCAGCTCTGTCGAGACGTCGAGGTGCTCGGCCTCGCCGCTGCGCAGGGTGGCGCTCCCGTCGACCAGAGGTACGACCTCCTCGACGATCGAGTCGACGAGCGCCTTGCCGAGGCGACCCGGCGGCAGCTGCCCGCGGAGCCACTCGGCACGGATGGCCCTGTCGGCGGGGATGTCCGCGAGCCCTGCTTCGAGCAGCCGGTTGCCCACGGCCCACTTCTCGAGCGGGTCCGGCGCGACCGGGAGTGCGTCCGTCGGCTCGTCCTCCTCGTCCGGTGTGCTGAGCCCGAGCCTCTGCTTGAGGAACCCCTTGGCCGGATGCTCGAGGAACCGGATCAGCAGGTCGAGGTCGACGAGCTGGAGCGGCTCCTCGGCAGCCGGCAGCGGGTCGGTGAGGAACGGCGGGCGCTGCGGCCGCTCTGCCAGGAGCGCCCGGCTTCCGTCGTACGACGCCTGGTCGAAGCTGAACGGGGCCGCGCCCACGAGCTCGCCCGGCACGAAGTTGCGGGCGTCGAACGGCTGCAGGGGGTGGTGGACTAGCACGCGATCGCGCACCCGCCCGTCGGGAACGCGGGCGGTGTGGTCGAGCACGTCGAGAAGCTCCCCAAGCGGCACCGCCGGTGGCCGCTCGACACCGGTCCGCTCGTCCGCGCCGGTGTAGAGGATGACCAGCCGCTCCTTGGCGGCGAGGATCGCGTCGAGGAAGAGCTGCCGGTCCTCGGCCTTCGGGTCGCGCTCCCCGACACGTGGGCTACGGGCGAGGATGTCGTCGCCGTCGATGCGCGCGCCGCGCGGGAAGACCCCGTCGTCGAGGCCCAGCAGGCAGACCACGCGGTGCGGCACGGAGCGCATCGGGACCATCGTGCACATGGTCAGGTGGCCGGTCCGGAAGTTCGCACGCGTCGGGCGGCCCTTGAGCCGGTCGGCGAGGAGAGCGCGTACGTCGGACAGGCGCAGCGTCGAGCGGACCGCGCGCTCCTCCGCCGAGACGAGCGCGTCGCTGAGCAGCCACCTCGCCTGGGACAGCTGCCAGCTGTCACGGGGTGAGACGTCCGTGAGGCTCTCGACGGCCTCGGTGAGCGCGCCCACCCAGGCCTCCAGCGGCTGCTCGCGGCTGAGCGACTCGACTGCGACGGCGAGCCTGTCGAGGAGCTCGGCCAGCCGGCCGGCCAGGTCGATCTCCGTGCTGTCGACGTCGTCGAGCGGAAGCGCGAGGTCCAGGGTCCGCAGGTCGTCCTCGTCCATCGTCACGCCGACGAGGAGGCGGTCGAGTCCGGCCTGCCAGGTGTTCTGGCGGATCTGGTCGAGGCCGTACGGGCGGCGCGACTCTGCGTCGATCCCCCAGCGGACGCCGGATCGACGTACCCAGTCCCCGATGCGTTCCAGCGCGTCGTCGTCGAGGTGGAAGCGCCGTCGTACGGGTGGCATCGCGGCGAGGTCGAGCACCTCCGACGCGGTGAGGCGGGAGTCGGCGAGCTCGAGCAGCCGGGCCGCGACGCCGAGGACCGGGTTGGTCTGGCGCAGGGAGCGGTCGGCCAGCCGCACGGTCAGCCTGTGGCCGGGGTGGATGCCTTCGGAGTCAGCGTCGTCGTCACCGACGGACAGCCCGAACGTGGCGTTGATGAGCGGTGCGTACGACTCGATGTCCGGGCACATCACGATGATGTCGCGCAGCTCGAGGGTCGGGTCGTCGGCCAGCAGGCCGAGCAGGGTCTCGCGCAGGACCTCGACCTGACGTTGCCGACCGTGGCAGGCGTGGACCTCGATGGAACGGTCGTCCTCGTCGAGAACGTGGCGGGCGCTCGGCGCGCTGTCGGCGTGGATGTCGCGCTGCAGCACCGTCAGCAAGTTGTCCGCGCTCGCCTCGTGCGGGAGGTGCTCGTCGCCGTCGATCGAGGCGTGCGCCTGCAGCCGCAGCTCGAGCTCGCGGGCGTCCTTGGCGAGTGAGCGGACCAGCGGGTGCTGGGGCACGTCGGCGGTCGGGTCATCTCGTCGGGTGGTGATGTGCTCGCTGGTCTCGGGTGTGTTGTCCGCGAGACGCCGCCAGAGTCCGTTCGAGGGATGGGGCAGCCACAGGTGCACGTCGCGGTTGGTGGCCAGGGCGTCGATGACCTGGAGCTGGTCGGTGGTGAGCCGGGTGGGCCCGAAGAGGGAGAACCGCTCGGGCAGCTCCACCAGGTCGGGCTCGTCGCGGATCCTTGCGCAGGCGGGTCCGAGCCGCTCGGCAAGGCTCTCGACGTCGATGTGCTGACGGACTCGTCTCCAGAGCTCTGCCTGCCAGGCGTGGTCGGGGTCGAGCGGGTTGCCGTAGCCGTCTGAGTCACGTCCGCCGAGCCAGTCGCGGAGCATGGCAGGTCGCTGGGCGCCGTACGACGTGAACAGGCCGGCCAGCTTCTGCGCCACCGCCATGCGTCGGCCCTGGTCGACGGAGCCGCCGATGAGCCCGAGGTGACGTCCGAGCGTGATGCACCAGCTCTCACCAGCGCAGCCGTCGATGACCTCGAGCACAGACCAGGCGAGTCGACCCTCCGCCCAAGGGTCCTCGTCCGCGTGGATCCCGGAGCCCACGGACAGCGCCTCACGGACCAGCCGCCCCGGCGAGGGGAAGACGACGTTGGCGCACACGCCGTCGGTGCCGTCCGGCTGCGTCCCGAGCACGGTGGAGAGGGACTGGGCGATCCACCGCTCCACTCCCCTCGAGGGCACTGCGATCACGTCGGGGGTGAACGGGTCCGAGGGCGTTGCCGCGAGCACGCCGGCGAGCCCCTGCACCAGGGCGTCAGCGCGTTCAGCTCGGTGAACCTTCAGCGGCACGTCTCACCCCGGCATACTCGGCGATTTCCCAAGCGACCCTAACCGGATGCACCGACAGATGCTTGGCACGTCGCGCACCGAAACACAGAAGCTCTTCTGGAAACCCCCTCGCGGGGATTCCCGAGCGGGCAGAATCCCCGGGTGCGTATCGGAACCTGGAATCTCGCCGGGCGCTGGTCTCAGAGCCATGCGGACTTCCTCATGCGACGCACGGTCTCGGCGCTCCTCAAACGGCTACCGAGCAGCGGCCTCGTCTGGGGTGGGGACTGGAACCACCCCGCAGCGGTCCTGAGTACGCCGGCAGCAAGGGCGACCGTGAACATTGAAAACTGCGCTTGCAAGCTTGGCCTCATCGTGCCCACCGCCGATCTCCCCCATCGCATCGACGGCCTGATGAGCATCGACCACATCGCCGTCAGTGAGTCCGTCGAGGTCATGGGAAAGGAGCGGCACGTCGCGACCGGTGGCGCCAACCGTCTCTCGGACCACGACGCTTACGTGGTTCTGACGGAGTGACGCAGGTCGAAGGCTCAGCTCCGGGCGAGCACTCTTCTTGGGTGTGTCAACTGCCGACGCCAGCCTGACCCCCCGAATACGTCGGACGGATCGGCGGCCAGCCCACGACAACCGGCCGCCCGCAACCTCTCTAGTCATAACGGGCTATGTAGGACGGTCGAATCGGGTGGTTTGCTGCCGTAACGGGCTCGATTGGTAAAGAGCACCCAAAAGGTGCCGGAAGATTAAGTCGTCGGCGACGCGGTTGGCGTCGCTAGTCGAATCCCTTTCCCTTTCCCTTTCCCTTTTCCTTGGAGAAGTACGCAATGACGCACGCCCCCATTCAGACGCCTGAGCAGCAGGTCACCTACGTGAAGGCACCCTCGAACGGTCTCGCGACCGCCTCGCTCGTCCTCGGCATCATCGGCATCGTGTTCGCCATCATTCCGCTCGTGGGTATCGTCGGCGCGCTCGTCGGTGGCATCGGACTCGTTCTCGGTATCTTCGGCCTCCTCGCCGCGAACAAGCGCGGTGTCGGCAAGGGCAAGTCCATCGCCGGGCTGGTGCTCGGTGTCGCCGCCATCGCCGTGTTCATGGTCGTGTCCGCGGCGACGGTGGCGGCCGTCGACAGCGCCGTGAAGGATGTCAACAAGGACATCGCTGACCGCACTGACACCTCATCGAGCACTGACATCTCAGACGCAGACGAGCTGAAGGACGCGAAGCTCGGCAAGCCGGTCAAGGACATGTTCGGTGTCTCCGTCAAGGTCACCCTGAAGAACAACTCGTCGAAGGCGAGCGACTACATGGCGACCGTGATCTTCGAGTCGCCCGACGGCAAGACGCAGTACGGCACCGGGGCGCTCTTCGTCGTGGGTCTCGAGCCCGGCCAGACCAAGGTCGAGAAGGTCGTCATGTTGGACGAGCTTCCCGGCAACGCGAAGGCCGTCTCGGCTCGTCTGACTGACTTCGACCGCAGTATGTCTTGATCTCTTCCCCACCTTTCCCCTGCCACTGCTGCAGACACTGACCTTGGGAAAGGGGGCAAGGGCGCCAGCACATCGTGCTGGCGCCCTTCGCCTTTCCGCAGCAGCTTTCCACAGGCGCAATGAGCCGGAAGGCCGCGACCATGGCTACCTTCCGGACAAAACCGCGAGAGCGACGAGTGGTTGGCGCATGATGCCCCTCGCCGTCACGGGCAATGCATCTTCGTCGTACGACCTGTCGACGGCGGTCCGTCGTACCGCTGGGCAGGGCCGCACATGTGCCCCGAGCGCGGTGCCCACGCGCGGTCCGAGCCGCCCTCCGGGCACCCCAGGACCGCCCGGATGAGCGGCAGGATCAGGTCCTTGGGCCGTGACGGTTGCGGCCGAACGGGGGTTGTCCTGGATGGGAGAGCCAATTTCGAAAGGGGCTCACCATGGCACGGAGCATCAGGCGCGCCGGCTTCTCGCTACTGACAGCGGCCCTTCTCGGCGGCCTGGCCCTGGCACCTCCGGCGCAGAGCCGCCCCCAGGCGTCGGAGCCGCCGCCCCGGACCAGCCGGGCGGCTGCCGCGCAGCCCCTGTCCGACCAGGTCACCAACGCGCTGGTCCGTGACCTCCGGAGGAAGCGCTACCAGGTCACCCGCGGCTACCCGAAGCTGTACACACTCGAGGACTGCGAGCAGTACTCCTTCCCGATCATGAAGAACTGTTTCGGCAACAACCCCGCGGCCCCCTACATCTTTCCGATCGTGAAGTCGTGGCCCGACGAGTACGTCGACCCCGCGACCGTCAACGCGTTCGGCAAGACGCGGGCCGGATACAGCGCCACCTATCGGCTTGGCCAACGAGAGGCGATCGTCGTCTTCGGCAAGCTTCCGCCTCCCGGGAGGTACATGGGGCTGCAGTCGTACGTGTTCAGCGGAGAGGCCCGGATGCACCGTCTGAGCGCTCCCTACCTGGCAGTCCGGGCGAAGCTGCCGGAGATGCTCGAGTTCCTGTTCGCCTGGGTCCCCGGCCAGGAGCACCGGCGGCTCCAGACGTTCTCCAGCCTGAGCAACCCCGTCAACAACGTCGTGGTCGAGGAAGGGTCCGGCGCCTCGTGGGGTCGGACGCGCTACTTCGTCGTCACACCGGACCGGGGCATGAACACAGTCGTCAGGCGGGCACTGGCCAGTCAGGGAGTTCCGGACAGGTTCGTGTTCACCGAGCCCATCCCTTCCGGCGACGCCGACGACGGCGACGTCCGGAAGAGCGTGGAACCGCCGATTCACCGTCTGGGCCTGGGCAAGCGTGCGAACGACTTCCTCACGGCGATGCGGTACGCGCTCCCCGACGACGAGCAGGCGGGCAACGCATGGCGGGAGAGCCTGCCGCTCACCGTCCTGCGGATTCGCGCGACCGGTTCGGGCAGCGCTGCGCAGCCGTACCCTCCGCTGGTCTACGAGCCCCGCACCACGCCTGTGAACGAGGTCGCCGAGCCGAGGCTGCGCCGTGGTCTGGGCCGTCTCATCAGCAAGGTGTGCGAACGGTGGGGGCAGCCCTGCGACCCCAAGCCGCTGATCAACCTCCAAGGCTTCCCGATCCATGGCCTCGGCCCGGACTGTCGAGAGATCGGCGAGAACTGCGCCGGCGACAACTGGGATGCGTCCTACTTCATCGCGGGGGGCCGCCCCCTCGACTCCGGGGAGGTCTACGCGCTCGTCGGCACGCTCGGGACGCAGACCGGTAATGCGACGTACGTCGCGCTGTCGGTCAACAACCTCCAGAAGCTCGAGGGCGTCGTCAATGTGTCCGACCCCAAGCTGAAGGGATCTGCCAGGGCCTACACAAGGAGCGTCAGGAACCACAACAAGTACTACGTCCACTACCTGACCAGGAACTGCGCGAGGATCCGGAACCTCACGGACGGCGAGTGCACGAGCATCGACAGGACCGCCCTGCCACGCGGCGTCAAGTTCGCGTCCGTCGTGCGTGATTACCTTGCACCGGGCACGAGACGAGGGCCGGACCCGACCAAGCTCCTCAAGCCGCGGATCATCGAGCTCAGGCAGCCGTAGTCCAAGGACGATCCTCCTCGAAGACGGGCACGATGACGTACCACCAGAGCATCCACATCGATGCACCGGTCACCAAGGTGTTCGACTTCTTCAAGGACCCCAACAACTGGGCTCGGCAGGAACCGGAGGGCGTCCAATTCAAGGACGTCAGGCTTACCCAAGAGGGGCTGGGCTCCCACTACAGCTGGGCCGCCAAGGTCGCGGGATTCCCTTTCGAGGGGTTCAACGTATTCACCGAGTTCATCCCGAACCAGCGCATCACCGACAGGTCGTCGAGCTCGTTGGAAGGGACATGGACGTACTCATTCGAGCCTGAGGACTCGGGCACGAAGCTCACCGTCGAGAACCAGAAATGCTCCCTCTGGCGCCTGCCGCCCTTGGAACGTTTGCTGGACCGGATGACGGCGAGGACGCATGACCCGCTGTTTGGCAGGTTGAAGGCGCTGCTCGAGGAGTAGGACCGGCTTCGACCGCCTCGACTCAGGCCCTATCTGCGATCGGCAGATCCCGCATCGACGTCTCCGTCAGGCCTCGCGTGCCAGGGCGGCGCGCCTTGGTCCAGGAGGAGTGGAGGGGCTCCTGGTGACCTTCGAGAGGTCGGTGGAGTAACTGATCCAGCTGGGTGTCAGTCCCCGGACATGAGGACGGCGACCACCAACGCGGTGCGCGCCAGTCCCAGCAGCGGTCCGAACGGCAGCGCGAAGCCGATCCAGAACACCAGCTCGACCGGTAGCAGGGCCAGCGCCAGCCACGGGGCGGTCGTGGCGTCGCGCCAGAGCAGGACACCTACCACGATCTCGCCGGCGCACACGGCCACGAAGCCGAGCAGCAGCGCGACGCTGGTCGGGAGTCCCCATCGTTCGAATGGCCCTTCGCCGTACGTCGGGAAGCCGAGGAACGTCCAGACCTCGCGGTGCCGCGCGTAGTACCACGCGCCGTACGCGCCCGGGAGGCCGAAGCCCAGCCCGAGCACGAGGGAGCAGACGGCGGCCGCCCTGGTCACGGCGTCCACCGGTTCACACGAGCTGCCCGCCGCGGACCGACGTGATGTACCTGCGGTACTTGCGCTTGCCGATCAGGTGCCACAGCACCTTCACCGGCGGCGGCAGCGTGCCGAACATCATCGCCACCTCCTCGGGCGTCGCGACCTCGACCATCTGCCCGGTTGCGATCCACCGCTGGGCCGGCGTGAACTTCTCGAAGCCGCGCTGCCCGACCTCCTGCCACTCGGCCTCGGTGAGGCGCCGATCGATCAGCGGCACCACGACCTGCTCCTCCTCGTCGAGATGGCCCTCGAGGACGACCAGGAACTCGCCGATGCGGTCGGCGAGCGCCGAGGACTTCGCCGGCGTCGGATCCGAGCGCCACGCCGACATCGCCGCGCGCACCTCGACGACCGACGCGTCGATCTGCTGGTGCTGTTCCTCCATCCGCTCCACCAGCGGTGCGTCGAGCCCCGAGCGGTCGAGCAGCTTCGGCCAGATCAGGTCGTCCTCCGTGGTGTGGTGCATGTGCAGACCGTCGAGCAGGAACCCGAGGTGGTCGGCTACGGCGCCCACCCGCGTCGCATCGCTTCCCGGCGCCTCCTGCACCAGCGCCCGCACCTCGGCGAACTGGCGCCGGAAGATCCGGTGGATGATCGGCATCTCGCGGGCCGCAGGTCCTCCTGTCATGGTCATCACTCCTCTCGGCCCGAGAAGCAACACGCCGGCGTGGTGCCAGCAGATGTTCAGGTAACCTGAATACTCTGCGGACGAGGAGTTGTCAATGGAGGAGCCACTGAACACGATCTCGATGCTGGGCCAGGCCTACAGCCTCCTTGGCTTCCAGATCGTCGAGGGGGTGGTCGGCGCCGGCTATCCGCAGAAGCCCAAGCACTCCGCCGTCTTCGCCCAGATCTCTCCGGACGGCTCGCGACTCACCGAGCTCGCCCGGAAAGCCAACATGACCCCTCAGGCCATGGGCGAGCTTGTCGATGAGCTCGTGGACATGGGGTACGTCGTCCGTCGTCCCGACCCCGACGACGGCCGGGCGAAACTCATCGTGCTCACCAAGCGGGGCCGGGACGCCGTGGCGGCCGGGCGTCAGACGATCGAGGGCATCGAGGAGCAGGTGACCGGGATCCTGGGCGAGCGCGGGCACCGGGAGCTCCGACGGCTGCTGTCGAAGCTGCTCGACGCTGCGGATGCCTGACACGTCGACATTCCCTACTACGCTCCAGACATGGCCTCAGCCTCGGACTCCACCAGGCTCGCCGTCCTCATCGACGGCGACAACACCACTCCCACGATCATCGAGGCTCTGCTCGCCGAGATCGCGAAGTACGGCAGCGCCACGGTCAAGCGAGCGTACGGCGACTGGACCACGCCCAACCTCCGCGGCTGGAAGGAGGTGATCAACGCCCACGCCATCCAGCCGATTCAGCAGTTCGCCTACACCACCGGCAAGAACGCCACCGACAGCGCACTGATCATCGACGCGATGGACCTGCTCTACACCGGGAACCTGGACGGCTTCTGCCTGGTCTCCTCCGACAGCGACTTCACCAAGCTCGCCTCTCGGTTGCGGGAGTCGGGCAAGTTCGTCTACGGGTTCGGCGAGCCAAGGACGCCGCACTCGCTCGTGGCCGCGTGCGACAAGTTCGTCTACCTCGACGTGCTGCGCCGCCCCGAGAAGTCGAAGGAACCCAGCGAGCAGGATCTGGCTTCCACGGCCCCGGCGCGAAAGAGCACGAGCGAGCTCCGTGGGGACGCCAAGCTGGTCAAGCTGTTGCGGGAGGGGATCGATGCGGCCTCGGACGACGACGGCTGGGCCAACCTCGGAGGCGTCGGCTCGCACGTCGCCAAGCAGGCGCCTGACTTCGACTCCCGCAACTGGGGCTACGCCAAGCTGGTCGACCTGGTCACCGCGATCGAGCTCTTCGAGGTGAAGCGGCCCGCTGGGCAGGGAGTGCAGGTGCGTGAGAAGCCCAAGCGCCAGTCGACCAAGAAGGCAGCCAAGAAGGCGGCGGCCGCCGGGAAGGCCTGAGTTCCAGGCGGAGCTCAGGCAGGCTGGCTGGAGACCACAGGCGGCCCGGTGAGGATCGGCGAAGGCCGGAAGCCCCTGACGAGCAGGTAGATGCTGAGGGAGAACTCCCAGATGATCTCCGCGGCAGTCAAGAGGAGCAGCGCGGTCGAAGGGTTTTCCCAAGACCCGAACAGCACCCCGACGCCCCCGACCAAAGCCAGTGGGCCGCCGATGAGTCCGATCAGGGCCATCGGGCGGGGGACGAGACCGGAACGCCACATGAGGTAGCCGAGCAGTATCCCGTTTCCGAGGCCCGCGCAGAACTGCGGCCCGAGGAGGAATGTCTGGTCATGGAACGCGACCAGGGACCTCCCGACGTTGACGAGCGAGCCGTTGGCGCTGTCCGTGCCTGCCAGGTCCTGACGCAAGGCGACCACGGACATCAGGCTGATGAGTCCCATGACAATGACCGTCGACTCGAGGATGCGTGAGGCGACATAGCCAAGGGCGATGCTTTCGCTCACCCGCTTCACGATCGGGAAGATCACCACGGCGGTTGCGATGTTCGAGATCGCTGTCAGGACCTCGCAGACGGCCCCGAACGCCACCCGCGTGTCGGCGCCGTCGCCGAGGATGTAGTTCGTGTCGTTGAGGACGGGGTCGTAGAACAAGAGCGCCGGGATCGAGAACACGAATGTGGCCAGGAACCAGGCGCCCATGATCCGAGCCGTTCGCTGCTCGGACTCTGTCGGGGCGCGTGAAGCTGCGACCCCGTTGGGCGGGAACGGTGGGCGCGACGTCGTGCAGACGATTCTTCTGTCTCGGACTCATGCGAGTCTCCTTCACGTGTAAACGTTGGGGCCCCCGTACACATGGATCCCGGCCCTCGTCGGTCTGCTTCCTGCCTACTCTCGATATTCGGGTCGCACATGACTAACTGACGTCAGGACGGACTTCCGTCTGCAACTGGGCTGGTCGGTCTGTCAATGGCCATTTCGCGGTCCGCCCGGCCGCAGGACCATGGCCCGCCGAGCCCAAGTCGCCGTACAGTTGAACTCTCATCGACCCGACCGGGAGGAGCCACGCGCAGCGAGACCTTCTTCGAGCTCGACGTGCAGGCACAGCGCGTCGTCTTCGGCACGGGTCGGGTTCGCGATGTCCCGGACGAGCTCTCCTCGCTCGGCGTGAGACGGACCCTTCTGATCGCCACCCACTCGGCGAAACCGACCGCCGACCACCTCGCGAATGCTCTGGGTCCGAACGTCGTCGCCCGCGTCCACGAGGTGGTCCAGCACGTACCTGCAGGTGACGTAGCCGCAGCGATGGCACTCGTCTCCGAGACGTCCCCCGACGGCGTCGTCGCGGTGGGAGGCGGGTCGGCCATCGGGCTCGGCAAGGCGGTGGCTGTGCAGTCTGGCCTCCCGCTCCTTGCCGTACCCACCACCTACTCCGGCTCCGAGGCGACCCCGATCTACGGCGTCACCGCCGAGCACAAGCGCACCGGCAGCGACCCCCGCGCGCTCCCCCGCGTCGTCGTCTACGACCCGGCGCTGACTGTCTCGATGCCGCGACAGGTGACCGCCACGTCAGGGCTCAACGCGCTCGCACACGGCGTCGAAGCGCTGTACGCACCCGGTGCGAACCCGGTCACCGGCCTGCTCGCACGGGAGGCGATCGACATCTTGGCGCGCGCCCTCCCAGTGGCTGCGGCCCGTCCCGACCTCCTGCAGGCGAGGGCAGACGCCCTTTACGCCGCTTACCTCGCCGGCTGGAGCATCGCGACCGCCGGCACCGCCCTCCACCACACGCTGTGCCATGTCATCGGCGGCACCCATGCCGTCGGCCACGGCGAGCTGCACGCCGTACTCCTGCCGTACGTCGTCGCCTACAACGCACCTGCGATCCCGGGCTCGATAGCCGTGGTCGCCGACGCGCTGGGTACGCCGGACGGGCCCGCTGGCCTGCGCCGCCTGGCGGAGGAGCTTGGGGCCCCCACCGACCTGGCCTCGCTCGGGCTGCCTGAGCACGCACTGAACGACGCCGTCGAACGCGCCGTCGCTGCCGTGAGAAATCGCAACCCCCGGCCCGTCGAGCCGGCGTCGCTACGACGGATGCTCGACGACGCCTATGCCGGCCGACCGCCCGGCCAGTACTGAACACACCGCCCTCTCGATTCGAAGGAGGTCGACATGAGCACCTGGAACGCCATGTCATATGAGGGCAAGGACACGATCCTGAGGGTCGTGCGTGACCAAGCACAGCTGTTCTTCGCAATGGTGGACAGTGACGAGGCCTGGACCCGGCCGACCGGGGCCGGGCATTGGCAGGTTCGTGACATCGTGGCCCACCTCGTCGACACGACCGAGGCGTACTTCCCGGCCTTCGACGCCGCTCGCGCCCACACCGACGTGGAGCCCGCCTACGGCCTGCCCGGCATGGCCGTCCGCGTCGACAAGATGGCGACCGCCCTGCGCACGGAGTCACGTCCGGTTCTCGTGGAACGGCTTCGAGGCGACTTCGACAAGATGACGGAGATCTTCGAAGCGCTCACCGAGGACGACTGGACCAACCTGCTGGTGCCGCACTTCTACATGGGCCCGCTTCCGTCGTTCTTCTACCCCGCCTTCCAGCTCATGGACTACGGCGTGCACGGCTGGGACCTTCGCCAAGGCACCGGCAAGGCGCACGGCCTCACGGGCGAGGTCGCCGACCTGCTGACGCCGTTCATGTTCGTGCTCTGGAAGTACACCGTCGCCGCGACCGAGATCGAGCCGTGCGAGGTCGGCATCCGGATCACGAGCGGCCCGAATGCCGGAGACACCCGTGTCCGCGTCGGCCCGAACGGTCTCGACTACGCGCCAGGAGACGCCTCCGACCTGCCCGCGCTCATCGAGTTCGACCCCGGAAGCTTCGTGCTCACGGCGTTCGGTCGAACCAACGCCGGGACCATCCGCGGTGACCGCGCCGTGGCCGACCGCTACCTGAACGTCTTCTTCCGGATCTGAGGAGCGAGCCATGACCCAGCTCGACCTGCCGGCGATCGAGCGGGAGCGCGAGCGGATCCGTTCGACGTACCTGCAGATCCACAACCGGCCGACGTCCTCGGCCCGCGGGCTGCACCACTGTGCGCTCATCAGCTCCGATGTGGAGCGCACGGTCCGCTTCTACCAGGAGGTGCTGGAGTTCCCGCTGACCGAGATCTTCGAGAACCGGGACTACCGCGGGTCCAACCACTTCTTCTTCGACATCGGCAACGGCAACCTGCTCGCCTTCTTCGACCTCCCCGGGCTCGACCTGGGTCCCTACGCAGAGGTGCTCGGCGGCCTGCACCACCTCGCGATCTCGGTCGAGCCCCAGCGATGGGAGCACCTGAAGGAGAAGCTGATCGCCGCCGGGGTGGACTACCAGACCGAGAGCGGAAGCTCGATCTACTTCCGCGATCCCGACGGAGCCCGCCTGGAGCTGATCGCCGACCCGCTGGGAGAGATGTACGGCAACACGGTCTTGTGAGGCCAGACGCGTCTCCTGCGCTGCCGCAGGGCGGTCACACGGATTCTCGCCGGCCGGAGGTCAGGTCGTACTTCGACGAGCGAGCGTCGAAGGTCGGCGAACAGCTCGGACTCCCAGCCTGCGCCCTAGACGTAGTAGATCTCGAAATGGCCGCGCAGGCTCTGGTCCGAGCCTGTCGCCGCGCCGAACGTTACCTGGTTCATCGTCGGCCGGAACGCCGTCGGCGGCCAGTTCGTCCAGACACCGAAGTTCTCGATGGTCACGGCACTGACGGGGGTCGCCTTGGTTCGCAGCTCGGCGATACCGACGGCCTGGGTGCCACCACCACTGGTTTGGGCAAGCGAAGAGAAGGCGAAAACTGGCGCATTGCCGATGAAGACGTCAAACGTCCTGACGGTGTTGCCGAACTGGTCCCAGCGATACAAGAAGATGCTGTTGACGGCCATGATGTTCGCTCCTCGCTAGGACGCAGATGCGTTGCCGGCTCGACCGGCAGTCGGTGGCCTCTGGCTCTCGTCGGTACTGACGCGCTTTGTCACGAGGTCCACCCTCATCGGTCCGGCCGACATCTCGGCTGGGTCGATCAGCATCGTCTGCAGCTTCCGCGCGCCGAGGTCCCTCGATTGCTTGGCGAGCTCGAGGGCCCGCTGTTGGAAGGCCGCCTCATCGGGCATTTCGCCTCCCTCGAGCACGACACCACCGTGGGCATGGACCACGGTGCCGTCGTCCTCGTCGAATACCACGCAGGCAATCTGGCCGATCACGCGGACGTTGCCCTCAATGCCGAAACTCCCCATGCATTCAGCAAACCTCCGCTTTCAGAACGCGTCAATGACGATAGTGGGCTAGCCCAGCACTCGCATCGAGCCGTTTCCGGAGTCTCGATATCCAGGGACCCGGCATTTCGAGGAGCCGACCAAAACGCGTTCACCGAATCGCGAATCGCCTGCAATCGAGGCTTAGCGGTCGATTCTGATTCGAGACAATCTGCATAACCGCAGTCAGAAGAGATCGACCATCGGCCAGTCGGTGATGCGAGACTCGACCGTCCTCCGGATTTGGTCCAGGTCGGCGCGCATCGGGTCCAACTGCGCGTCGTTGCGCGAGTTCACGACCAGCGCCCAGCCCGTACGGTCCTGACTCCGCACGAGGATCGCCGCCGTGCCCGGGATGTCACCGAAGTGGAATCTGTTTCCAGACGCATGCGTGGCCCAACCCCTGGCATACGTTGCTCTCGTTCCGCCCGTGGTCGGCGCGGTGGTCTGCGTGTACATCGCCGCCACTGAACCAGCAGAGAGGACATCCGACGGCGGCACGAAGCCGTCCACGTGGACCAGGAAGCGAAGCAGGTCGGTCGGCGACGCAATCCAGCCCCCGTGTGCGTCCATCCGGCTGACGCGGACGCCGTAAGGACTCACCGACCCCTGCTGACGATAGGTGACCTCGTTCGAGCGGCGATCGGCCAAGGTGTCGCCGGCGATGTGCATGTCAATGACACCGCTGGGCTGCAGGACGAGCTGGCGGACGGCTTCTGCGTACGTCGTCCCAGTCACCGCTTCAATGACCCGACCGAGCAGGCAGTAGCCGAAGTTCAGGTACTCGAAGGTGGTCCCTGGCGAGTGCGTGAGGGGCGCATGGTGCTGACCGTTGGCGTCGCGGTCGAGCATCCAGCTGATCAGCTCGGCCTGAGTCAGGTCGAGGTGCCCGAACATCGGGTCCTGTGACTGAGCCCAGCCACTGGTGTGCTCGAGGAGGTGCTGCACGGTGATCTGGTCGACGCCTGCGGCGTACGGCTGCGTTCCGAACGTGGAGCCGAGCAGGCCATTCCCACCTAGAACTCGGTCGGTGAGGTTCAACCTGCCCTGCTCGACCAGCCGGAAGACAGTGGCGGCGGTGATCGGCTTGGACACGCTCGCTATCCGGAACAGGTGTCCCGTGGTCACAGGGGTGCTGGTCGATGGATCGGTCACTCCGTATCCCGCCGCGAACACGAGCCGGCCGTTGACTGTGCGCGCAAGAGACGCACCGGGTACGCCGTGGGCGTTCATGAACGTCGTCATGGTCTGTCGGATGAAGTTCTCGTCGTCTGCACTGAGATACGGCTTGTGCCAGATCCCCGCGTACTGGGTGCGGCCCCCGGCGGTGTAGCCGTTCACCTTCACCAGCCGGTACCCGCGTCCCGCCAGCTGGTTGAACTCTGCTTGGTAGTCCGCTGACGAGAGCCCCTGGCGGGACAGCCATGTGACGGCCGGACCCTTTGTCCAGATCGCTGCGTACCGCGTCTCGCCGGCCGAGTCGTAGCCGCTGACCCGCCGAAGCTCGAAGCCATGCCCCTCCCAGTGGGCGCGCTCGGCGAGATACCTGCCCAGTGGCAGGTCGTGACGGGCGACCCACTCGGGCATAGGAGAGTTGTCGAAGATGACCGCGAACCGGACCTGGCCCCGGTCCTGGTACCCGCAGATGTCTACCGGGCGGAACCCCCTTGCCTTCATCGCCTCGAAAAGGGTCTGGTACTCGGCCGAGGTCAGCCCATGCCGGGCCTCGACGGCTGCGCCGCCTACTTTCTGCCACATGGAGGCGAAGCGCGGTTCACCGAACTTGTCGTACCCGCTGATGCTGATCGGCCGAAAACCTTGTTGGTGGCAGCGTCCGGAAGAGGGCATTGTGCGCATCGCTGCTCAGGTCGTGCCGCGCCTCCCAGGCGGGCCCCGGGGACTGCTCCCACACGGATGCGAAGTGGTCGGCGCCGTTGATGCTGTAGGCGTTCAAGTCGAGCGGTCGGTAACCCTGCGCTTTCAAGGCATTGAAATCGGGCTGGTACTGGGCGAACGTGAGTACGTGCCGAGCCTGCCATGCTGGAATCATGGCTCTCCCCCTGCGTTGTGGTAGGTGTCAAAATGCACCTCACCCCAGACTGCACCCGCCCGGCGACCCCATGAATGGCCCAGTCTTGTCAGACGGAAGTCAGATTTCATTCGCAGGTTTGCGGAAAGAAGGGAGGGTTTACGCCCTCGTTACGCGGCAAGGGAACCCGAGAGATTCGGCCACCAGGGCGCGATTCCATGGCTCGAGGACGGCAGTGACACCCGGAAATCTTCTCTTTCGCGCGCGGCCTGCAAAGCACAGCCTGAATTCCTCGAACCGAAAAGTGACTGAGCCACCCTTGTGGTTGTCGTGGCGCAGTCACCCTCCAGAAAGGTGCCTGGCTCCTCAGCGCGCGTACCGCTTGGCCACCACGTCCTGCTGGTCCACCGGCGATCCCTGCTGGATCGTCCAGGCCAGCCGGACGAGGCCGGCGTGGGACCAGATGAGCGGCGTGGCGGACCGGGTGCCCTCACCCGCCTTGCAGCACCGCTTGCCGGTGGGCGGCCGACCGTCCCAGACCTGCTCGGCGAGCATGTCGCCGGGGCCGGTCGCCGCGGCCATCGCCTTCAGGTAGGCCGTCCCGTTGCCGCCCGCGGTCACGGCGTACTCGCCCCGCTCACCCGCCAACAGCGGCCACGCCCGGCCGAGGGTGGTGAAGGTGTCGGGGTCGGTGATCGTCCACTCACCTCCGGTGCGCGTCTCGCCGTACCCGTCGAAGCTGAAGCGGTGCCAGAACGGCCCGTTGGGCGTCTTGACCTTCAGCTCGCGGTCGATGACCGGCAGGGTCGAGAGGACGTCCTTGTCCTTCGGCGCGAGAAGGCCGTAGCGGACCAGGTCCAGGAAGCTCGGGTCCACGACCTTGCGCTGGTCGACCGCAGAGGGACCGCCGTCACCGATCGAGTACGTCGTCCCTGCGCTCGGGTCGCCGTCCTTGGTCAGGCGCAGGAAGTAGGGCGCGTCGGCCAGCGGGCCGTTCGTGGTGACCGTCCAGTCCTTCACCTTCGCCTGCCACTCGTCAGCGAGCTTGAGCCAGCGGACCGCAGACGCACCGTCACCGTTGCGGCGTGCGAGGTCGGCCGCGCAGACGAGGCCCGCGATCTGCGCCGCGATGGAGTTCGGCGAGTAGCCGGACTGGTTCTCCCAGCGCTCCTGCGGCGAGTACGGCGCGCTACGACCGGTCTCGGGGTCCTTGAAGTTCGCGATGAAGTCCGCGGCACGCTTCACCCCGGCGTACGTCGTCGCGTCGTCCTTCCCGACCAGGTGCGCGAGCACGATCGGAAGGGCGACCTCGTCGAGCTGGAGGTTGCTCCACACAGGCTTGCCGGTGACGTCGGAGTTCTGCGGGAAGGACCCGTCGGGCTTCTGCTGCACCTTGAACAGCCAGTCGACGATGCGTTGCGCTGCCGCGTGGTCGCCGGCCGCCCAGAACGCCGTACCGAACTGGTAGGCATCGCGCGCCCACACCAGGTGGTACGCGCCCGACGGCGACGACAGACCCTCGACCTCGTTGCCCCACACCCACGGCGCGCTCGGCGAGGCGACGACGGCGCCGCGGTTCTGCTTGTCCTCGGCAGCGGCAAGGACCAGCGTCGATGCGAGGTACTTGTGGCGCACACCATCGGCGCTTGCGGGGACGCTCTTCAGGGATTCGACGTACCGGTGCCACCCTGCGTTGTAGCGCTGTGCGGTGGTGCCGAAGTTCGTAGCCGCGGCATCGGAGGTGGTACGACGGGCCTGCCTCACGTTCTCGCCGAAGCCCAGCGTCAAGGTTGCAAGCTGATGACCCGGCCGTCCTGTCACGCCTGCGATCCGGCCGGTCTGCACGATGTTGCCGGGCACCGCGCTGTCGTAGCGATGATCGAGCCGGTGGTCGTCCTTCAGGTCGGTCCACCCGTCGCTCTCACCGAGGTAGCCGGTCGACGTGGCCCCGAAGGCGGGCCGTGACGTGAGGGTGCTCGACAGCCCGGAGTCGTCATCGGTCGCGACGAGGGCTCGGCCCATCGTTCGGCCTCGGTCGTTCATGCCGCTGTTGTCGAGCCCGGGGTCGTAGAGGGCATAGAGCTGGTAGCGCCCGCCGTCCAGCGACTTCAGCCGGATGCGCACGTCCAGGGCGTCGCGACGCGGGTCCGTGACGTAGCTCTTGACGATGCGGTACTTCCCCGACTTCGCCGTGTTGACCTGCGTGAAGCCGAGGCTGCGAGCGTCGGGCCGAGTCGTCCGCTGACGGGTGTCCGTGGTCTCACGGTCGGTGAACGTCCTGCCGTCGGTCACGACGAGCTCGAGGCTGCGCACGCTCGGGGTCGAGAGATCGGGGTAGAACACCTCGCTCGTTCGGCCCTCCTGCAAGGTGAACCAGACGTTGCTGCTGACGGTCCGCGCCGTTCCGAAGCCGGTCTTGTCGGCCTCGGTCCAGTCCGCTTTCTTGCCCGGGGCGCCTGGAGCCGGGCCGGACGCGCCGGCGGCTACCGCGCCCGACACGAGCGGCACGAAGGCGAAGGTGGTGGCGGCGAGGCTGAGTGCCGCAAGGCCGATCATGGGGCGGACAGACATCGAGGTACCTCCGAGCTAGCGTCGATATTGAGGCGCTACCCCGTGACGACCGTCACAAACGGTGCAAATGGCACCTCATGCACTTCCCTGGGGACGATCACGGCCGGGTGCCGGGTCGACGTCCGGTGGAGCCGGAGACGCCCGGTGCCGTCAGTTCCGCGGCACCTCGACGAAGTACGGGCGACCGATCTTCGGGTTCTTGAACAGCTTCTCGAGGCTGGTGGTGTTGCGGGAGACCGACACCAGGAGCTGACCGTCTGCGAGCGGGATCTCCGGGTGCGCCAGGGGCGCGTACTTCAGCCTCCCCGTGTCGAACCCACCCGGTGCCTTCAGCTCCTTCGTCGGTGTCCAGGGGCCCCACGGGTTCGGGGCGGTCCACTTGTACACGAAGTTGCCGATGTCGCCGTAGCGCTTCGATATCGCCACGAACTTCCCACCCACGCTGTCCACCGACAGTGTCTGCGAGACGCCGTTGTCGGCCTTGAGGATGACCGCGGCCCTACGCGGGTCGGACGCCCAACGCCGGCCGTCCCAGAACTGCCACCCAGCCCTGCGGCCGGGATCCGACACAGGGATTCGTGCGACGTGCAGCTCACGACCGAAGACGTACTTCGCCCCCGTCGACCGAGTGCCGTACACGTAGTACCAACGGCCGTGGACGTTCGCCGCCGAGCCCCAGTTGATCTGCTGCGGATCGGTGGAGTCGGGCGTGATGTCGAGGACCTTCTGGAACCGCGGGACCTGGTCGCGCTCGACCGTGAAGACGGCGGCGCTCGTGCCCAGGAACGTGAAGTCGAACGAGCCGCCGATGCCTCGCCGGATCCGTGAGCACAGCACGACGATCACGTCGTGGTCCCCCCGATGACCCACCGCCACCGACATCGGCCACCGAACGGTGTTGCCGTCCACGTCCGGGATGACGGGGCCGTTGTCCGGCGGACGAAGCTGTTCAAAGCAGCGGCCGGAGGAGACCAGCATCGAGTTGGCCACGATCCGCGGCTCGAAGGCGGCGGTCCGCACGGTGTCGCCGAAGAGCCAGACCAGCCGCCCGTCGCTCAGCCGGGAGCTCGCGCCGATGTCCCCCGCCTGCCACGCGGGCAGGCCCTTTGAGTTGACCAGCTTGTTGAGCTGGTCGGCGGTCGGTCTGAGACGTTTCGCAGGAGCAGGTGGGCAGTCGGGCACGAGCCGCGCGTCGGCCGATGTGGCCGAGTCGGCCGGACGGGAGAGGGAGGAGTCGGAGGAGTCCGAGGACGTACATCCTGCGGCGAGAGCAGCAGCGGCGACACCGGCGACGAGCGCAGCGTGGACCACGCGCACGACCACTCCCTCCCTCGTCAGCTCGCATCCCCCTGAGCCGGCCCGCCCGATCCGGCCCACGATCCACCACATCCCGGGACGACGTCCTCCGGCAAGCCCCGTCTGCCCTATGTCGAGCGCCCCGATCGTGCGCCCGGCGCCTAGCCCGTCTGGCCTGGCCGATTCTCGTGGGGAGACCGATCGCTCGTTCAGGCGATCTCACGACAACGAGCAGCCAGGTCTTGGCACCAGGTGCGCACCGGTTCATGAGTGTTCGCACCAAGCGCGCGCCAGGCCTCGGCGTGCACGGGGCTCGTCAGTCGCTCCTTCGCCGCGGCGTACACGTGTGGGTTCGTCAGAACTGCAGCCATGTACGGCGCGGCTCGCACCGCCCAAGCTCCCCCGGCCGCCGCCGCACTCAGTGCGTTCTCGCACACCTCGTAGGCCGCCTCCGGGAGTTCGCCGTGAGGAGCGGACCACGCGTAGGGCAGGAGGTCGCTGCTCAGCGCAGTCAGGCAGGCGAGCGGCTCCAACGACCAGTCCAGCTCACCAGTGGCGACAGCGTCTGCCAACACTCCTGTCCAAGCGAGAGTGGATCCGTCGGAGGCCAACCGGCCGACCTCCTTGGCGACGGCGTCAGACACCTCGAGTGGCCGACTCTCGAAGATCCAGCCGGGGTCGCAACGCATTGGTGCCAGTCGTCCGACCACACAAAGACCTATGCCCTCTGCGAGGTGTCCGATGTTCAGCACCTCGCGTCGGGCGCCCGTCCCGAGGTCCGTAAGCGTGACGGTTCCGGCGGCTGCGTCCTCGATCCGAAACGCACTCATCTTCGCTGCCGGCCACGCCATGATTCGATCAGCCCGACGCAACAGCGGCGGTTGTGCCACGGCCGAGAGGTACTCGCCCAGCCCGCCCATCTCGAACAGAGCGACCTCTCGGCACATCCAGTCCAGCGCCATCACCTGACCCAGGAACGTCCTCGGATCGTGGCCCAGAGGTTTCTGCGGATCGACGTCGGAGTACACGCGGTCGACCGTCACGAGCGCCGCGTCGTAGATCCGCTCGTCCTGCCGAAGGATCAGCCAGCGGTGCGCCTGCCTCAGCGTCCAGCGCGACCACACCCAACCCGGTGCGCTGTCACCGAGGTCGCGCACCTCCTGCAGGTATCGCAGGTGCGGCGAGCTGTCGGCCAACGGGTTGGCCGCAAAGTGCTGGATCGCCGCGTCTACGTCCCCGGACGCCTCCGCCTCGAGACTGAGATCGAGCTCATCGAGAACATCGCCGGTGATGAGCGCCTTCAACGACGGGTCGATCCCTGAGGCCTGGTTCGAACCGGCGTTGCGGACAGGACGTCGCTTGCGCTGCGGGCGCTTTCGTGACTTCGGCATTGCCATACTGTCGGCCGCGGAGCCGCCTCGAAGGAAGGCCGATCTCAGCGCCTGTGGAAAGGCAGTCAAGTGGCGCCGCTCGGTACGAATTGCGCCTGTCAGGCCTCGCTGATCCCCAGCTCTCGTCGGAGCCTCGCTACGTCCATGGTGAAGGCACCAGGGCTGCGCCGGCCTTGCCACTCGAAGTCGTCGAGCAGCGCGACGAGCTCGCCGCGCAGGACCGGATCCTGAGCGGCCTCCCGTGGAGTGCGACCCTGCAGAGCCGGCACCTGCTCGTCCAGCCAGGACTCCTCGTGCTGTCGCACAAGCTGACCGATCGCATCGGCCTCGAGCTCCGGAGACGGCGATGGCCCCGGTGCGGGCCCCGGTGCACGTCCGGCTGGGACGGCCTCCCCCAGCAGGTCCGCCATGGGCCGGGTCGACTCGTCGATGAGCCGAGCGGCGGGGTCTGCGGCCAGCACCCGCTCCTGGATCCGACGGAGCCGCTCGATCGCGTTGGCCTCCACGGTCAGTAACGAACCGTCGCGGCGTACCGTGCCGCGCACCACCGAGCCACGGCCGGAAGCCTCGCCCTCGTCGAGCAGCGTGTCGGCGCCACCGGGAGCCATCTCGCCGGCAAGGACCTCCCACGTGTCGTCCGGCGAGGCCAGCTCGTAGCGGGCAGCGCACATCACGAGCTCTTCGCCCTCGGTCGTCCTGGTCTCGGGCTGGCGTCCCGCACCGCCGAGGAACACGGCGACGTCCTCCTCGTCCGCCTCTTCCTTCATGAGCGCGAGAAGGCGGCTGCGCATCAAACGCGGGATGCTCAGCGGCGAGACCTGGAAGCGAAGGTCACCGCTGCCGTCGTCGAGCGGGCGACCGAGGATCAGGTCCTTGACATCGACGTCGGTGCTCATCTTCCGGTCCAGGAGCTCGACCTCTTCGCCGGTCACGAGGTCTCGGAGCCGCACCCCGCGCATCGGCCGGACCTGCAGCACCTCCATCAGCCGGAGCGGACTGCCGACCCACTGCGCGGCCAGCACATGTTCGTCGGCCGGCAGCAGGGGCCCGAGCACCTCCAGGAAACGCTCCAGCAGCTCGCCGCCGAACGCCGTGAAGTCCAGCACCGTCGGGTCGCCCATGGCCCCGAACGACGACCTCCTGCGACTCGCGGGGCGCGCCGGTCAGCAGCTCTGCCCAGTCGAGCAGCTCCTCACGGTTCTCCCCGCGTTGAGCGAAGGTGGCGAACTTGTGCCACAACCACGGCGCTCGGGAGGTCAGCGGGTGGGCGTCCGTGCGCCCGTGGCAGACCTTGTACTTCTTCCCCGACCCGCAGGGGCAAGGCTTGTTCCTCCCTGTCCCGTCCGGCGGCTGCAGGAACTTCGCCAGGATCTGCATCTCGGGCGCTGTCGTCTCCAGTCCGGCCAACCCGTAGAGCCGGTGCGCCTCACGCGCATCGCCGACGACCGATCTCAGGTCAGCAAGGTCGCCTAGCGCGTCAACACATTGCGGATCAGCTGCGACCGCATCCTCCAGGTGCGCGCGCCAAGCCGCGGCGTCACCCCGCCCCTCGGCGGCGCGGGAGCGCAGGTACAGCGGTACGGCAGCCAGCCTGCCCGTCACCGCTTCGGCCATGGCGACCACCAACGGCTCACGATCCGGGTCGGCCGTCATGCCGATTCCAGCCAGGTCGAGCAGCCTGTCGCCGAGCAAGCGCGCGAGCGAGGCGAGCTCGGACGCGTCTGGGATTGTGCCGTCCCGGCGGTGTCCGTCGAGCATCCGGTGCCAGGCCCGGTACGTCGACCGCTCCTGGTCATCAAGCCACGACGGCTCCCCGAACCAGGCAGTTCCGGGGAGTCCCACGAGACCCTGCTCGACCTCCAACCCCTCGACGTCGGCGAGGATCTCCGACAGGGGTGGAAGAGGCGTGGCGAACAGACCAGGTCGGCTGTGGCGGGCACGGAGGACGATGTCGGTCCCATTCGCACCGGGGTAGTCGGGGTCGCCGTGGGTGGCGTCGAGCTCTGCCGCAGCACGGGCGCTGTCGATGACGACCTGGACGTCAGCGAGCGTCTCGGCCTCGGCCGGGAGGGTGGCCCGCTCGATCACGAGCTCGTTGTCGACGTACCTCATCCCGAGCAGGTCGCCCGCGGCGAAGCCTGCAAGCCAACCCTCCGGTCCCACGAGTCCGACGCGGGCACCGCCGGGCAGCGGCGGCTCGTCCACACCGAAGCGGGCCATCACCTTGCCTCCGGCGGCCAACCGATGACCGTCCAAGGCCAACAGGCTGGGGAAGTCGAGGTCGAGATCCGCCGCGAGGACCCCGAGCGCCAGCTCCTCGTTCGTGAGCCGGTGGGTGAGGAGCACCCCGTCCGCCAGCGCGGGTATGAAGGTCCAGATGCCATCGACCAGCTCGTACACCTCCGCCCGCCAGATGAGCGACACAGACAGCTGTTCCGCGGATGCGAACACGCCCTCTTTCGCCGCCTCGCGACGGAGCTCGTCGAGGGTCATCGGGCGCTGGCCAACACAGCCAGCACGGTCTCGATGTCGGCCTCGTCCAGCTGATCCGGTTGGCCGGGATCCCGCCATCGTGTCGAGATCGTCGGAGTCGTGGCCCGACCACGTGACGAGCAGAGCGTTGGGCAGTCCCCAGCGACCCAGCTCGGTCAGCCTCGCCTCGTCATCGAGCACTCCGAGTGCTTGCCAGAGCGGGGCGAGCGTGAGCACCGCCATCGAGAGGACCGCCAGATGGCCGTCCGGATCCTCGATCTCCCCCTCCAACTCGGGGAGGGTGTCGATGTCGCGTTTCGCGGCGTCGGCCGAGAACTCCGCGCCTGCACCCCGTCGGACCAGCCCGACGACGACTCCGAGCCAGTCGGCGTGCAACAAAGCCGCTACCGCCGACGCCTGCTCGATGTCGATGCCCGGATCGTTCGGCGGCGAGATGCTCGACGCCAGCGCAGAGAGCCAGAGAACGAGGTCGTTGTCTGGAACCTCGTCTTCCCACCCGCCAGCGCGGATGAAGTAGTCGAACGGCCATCGGCGACTCGCGAGCCCTTGACGCAACTTCGAAGCCGCGCTCTCCAGGGCCGGCCCGGCAGGGCACCGCTCCGGAGGTCGGCGGGGCACGCCTCCCTCAAGATCGCTGTTGCCTGCCGGTCTGCCTCTTCCCACTCCGCAAGCCACTCGTCCGCGTCGTCGTCGAACAGCCAGTCCTCGGTGTCATCAGCCACGTCGCCAGCCTATGCGCCGGTCGGCATGCCGGCTGAGCCCGTTCGCCGGTGTCCTCCCAGGCCCATCAGCGTTGACCTGATGTCAGTCACGACGACGCCGGGACCGGGTTGTTGATGAGGCCCGCCAGTTGAGGCAGGTCCACCTCATACAGCAAGGTGAACGTCCGAACGTCGTCGGCCGACAACCGCGCCCGATGAGTGAGCGCGGAGGCCAGGCACGTGGCCCAGGCATGCAGCTCGGGCGGCGCAACGGCACGTGCACCTGGTAGTCCAGCCACCAACGACGCCCATCCAGGGAGCTCATCCAGCAGCCTCTGCGGGAAGACCGCCGCTGACACGGTGGCCCAGCTCGTGAGCCGGCCGCACAGGTTCGGGTAGTCCGCTGCTGCCTTGACACATCCCGTCATGGCCAGCGCATGCATCCTGGCGATCATCATCAGGCCGTTTGCATCGAAGGCGCTCAGAAGGCTGCCGACGACTGCGAGTACCTCGGCCGAGGCTTCCCATTCAGGAGCTGACGGCAGCGACTGCCTTCCGATGCCTCGAACCCACGGCCCCCGCCCTTGAAGCAAGAGAGCCGTGTCGGCCACGTCGGCCACTACTTCGACCGCGAGGCAGGACAGTGTCACATCGTGGAGCAGACCGGAAAGGTTGCGCTCGAGCCGCTGCCGTCCTGCGCGGCCGAGCCCCTGCCACCGGTCCGGGTCGAAGGAACGCACGACGGCCCGCCATCTGCGCTGCGCCGCCGGGGCGGTCGTCAGCCCCTCGACAAGCGCGTGCACTCGTTCGTGCAGATTCGCCAGGGCAGCGCTGCGCCCGTGGGGGCGGGCGACAGCCGAGGCGACAGTCACGGCGTAGGTGAGACTGTGGTCGAAGTCCACTGCAGCTGCTGCTAGGAGCAGAGCCGCCAGCGTGTCGTCGTCGGCCTGCCACAGCTGCGCCGCCCGCGCGAGCACGACAGGGGTCAACGGACCGAAGGGCTGGTCGGTGTCGAGGGTGGGGCTGGCCGGCAGCTGCCATCCGCGTGGTGCTCGACGACGGGTGCCCTGGGCTGTCGTCAGCTCGTCGTAGAGGGCCATCGCAACCTGCGTGGCCGCAGGAGCGAGTGGGCGGAGGGGGCCCTCGGGAGCACGGTGCAACGACCAGCGCACCGGGAGCACCTCCGCGCCTTCAGGCACACCGAAGGCTTCGAGCTCGTCGCGGTCCCCGGGCGGGTCCACGCGATAGGTCACCCGGGTGTGCCCGTCGTCGTACTCACGCGTCAGCTCGGTGCCCACGCCGAGGCGACCGGAAACCATCAGACCCGCGAGCTCGTTGAGCACGCGGACCCTGTCCCGGTTGCTCAGCATCCAGTCGGCACCCGGGTCCTCGCCCAGGCTGGGGCGGGCCCAGATGTGCAGCTCAGGGAGTGCCCGCGTGTGCAGTCCGATGGTGTAGGCGAAGTCCGAGCCGGTCCCGTCAGGGTCGAAGACGGACTGCACCTGCCAGAACGGATTGTTCTCGAGTCGGTCGTGGGCAGGTTGTGTGGTCATGCGTGGCTCCCTCTCGGGTCGGTCGATGTCGGGTGTCACCGGACCATCACGCGCCGACAGTTCGTCCTTCCCAGGCTCCGCGGTTGACCAGACCTGTGGATGAGCGCCGACGCCCATCGACGGATGCCGCGAGACTCCTGGGCCACCACCCCCGATGAAGGAACCACCATGACCGGATTCAGGCTGCCCGATGTCGACGACGAGCTGCACGACGTGCTGGAGAGACTGACGGGGACCGTGTCGTTCTCGATCGCCGGGATGCCCGACGCTCTGCACATGGAGCTGAACAGCCGGGCTCACCGCTACGGGATGTCACTCGACCAGTACGTCATCGCGGTGCTCGGACACCTCGCCTGGCGCACTCCGTTCGCCGAGGACATGCAGCCTTGGGAGAACTGGGACCCCGAGCGCACACAGAGCTCGGTCCTCAAGCTCTCGAGCGTCGACTGAGTGCGGCGAGGACGGTGAGCAGGCACCATGGAGACCGTGACCACTCTTCCGCACGGTGGCGAGTTCACGCGCGCCGATCTCGAGGCAATGCCCGATGACGGACGCCGTCACGAGCTCATCGACGGCACGCTGGTTGTGACCCCCGCGCCGTCGCACCGGCATCAGCGGTGCTCCCTCCGCCTTGCGCTGAAGCTGCACCAGGCGTGCCCCGACGACCTGGAAGTCCTGACTGCACCCTTCGACGTCGCACTTACGCGGGACACGATCCTGCAGCCGGACCTGCTCGTCGCGCACAAGGCGGACTTCACGGACAAGGACCTTCGCGGGGTACCCCTTCTGGCGGTCGAGATCCTCTCCCCCAGCACGAGGCAGGTCGATCTGCACCTGAAGAGGGCGCGTTACGAGTCGGCCGGGTGCCCGTCGTACTGGGTCATCGATCCCGATGTCCCCAGCGCGATCATCTTCGAGCTCGTCGACGGCGTGTACGTCGAGCGAGGGCATGCGACAGGCACAGAAGAGCTCGAGGCGTCCCTCCCCTATCCGCTCGAGCTGAGGCCGAACGACCTGGTGACCTAGCTCCCACCAAAGCCGGGCAAGATGGCGCCTCGGCGGCACCTGGACATGACACATGCGGGCGGTTCCGCCTCGGCGTGCGGCGCTTCTAGGCTCAAGAGATTGCCGCCCACGGCTGGAGGCGCTCCCATGGGCAAGCTGTTGTTCGCACTGGGGGGCTTCTGTGGACGTCGGCGGCTGCTGGTCATCGGCGTGTGGGTGCTGATCATCGTCGGTGTCATCGGTGCGGTCCGCGTCTTCGGCGCCCAGACCAGCAACGACCTCGACCTCCCGGGCACCGGAAGCCAGAAGCTCGACGACCTCCTCGCCGAGCGGTTCCCGCCGCAGCAGAACGGCAGCAACCCGATCGTCTTCCACGTCGCCAAGGGCAAGCTGACGGACAAGGCGAACGCCGACGCGGTCAAGTCCTCGGTCTCGGCGCTGAAGAAGGCCCCGCACGTCCACAGCGTCACGAACCCGGTCAGCAGCGACGGCCAGACCGCCGGCCTGCTCTCGAAGGACGGCCGAACCGGGTTCGCGCCCGTGCTGCTCGACATCGGCTCCGGCGAGCTCGACCAGGAGATCTCCCAGCGGATCCTGGACGCGACCAAACCGGCCCACGAGGCCGGCATCAAAGTTGCCGCGGCAGGCTCGATCGGCAGCGAGCTGTCCAAGGAGTCGACCGAGAGCAGTGAGGCAGTGGGGCTCCTCGCCGCGATGTTCATCCTGACGCTCGTGCTCGGGAGCCTCGTTGCGATGGGTCTTCCGATCATCAACGCCGTGGTCGGCCTCGCAGTCGCGTTGGGCGTCGTCGGGCTCCTCGGTCACCTGCTCGCCATCCCGGACACAGGGGCCACGCTTGCGACGATGATCGGGCTCGGCGTGGGCATCGACTACGCGCTTTTCCTCATCAGCCGACATCAGGAACAGCTGGCCTCCGGCGTACCCGTGGTCGAGTCGATCGCGCGCTCGGTCGCCACGTCCGGAAGCGCGATCGTCTTCGCCGGCAGCACCGTCGTGGTGGCGCTGCTCGCGCTGCGTGTCGCGAACATCCCGCTGTTGAGCGCTCTTGGGCTCGCCTCCGCGGTCGCGGTCGTGACCGCCGTGCTGGCCGCGATCACGCTGCTTCCTGCGATCCTTGGCCTGCTCGGGCACCGGATCGGCTGGCTCCACCTGCCGTCGTTCCGCCGACGCGGCAAGGGCGGCAAAGGCGGCTGGCGTGCATGGTCCGGGTTCCTGGCGCGACATCCTCTGGCCATCACGCTCGTGTCACTCGCGCTGCTCGCTCCCCTGATCGTGCCGGCGTTCTCGCTGAGGCTCGGCCAGGAGGACATCGGCGCAACGCCGAAGAGCACCACCGAGCGACAGGCCTACGACCTCCTCACGACCGGGTTCGGAGTGGGGTACAACGGCCCGCTGCAGGTCGCCTCCAAGTTCGACCCCGTCGTCGCGCCGAGCAAGGAGTACACCACCAAGTACGACAAGGCCACGTCGCTGCAGAAGGACCTGAAGAAGAAGCAGAAGCAGCTGCCCAAGGAGCAGAAGCAGCTCGAGAAGCAGCAGCAACAGCTCGTCGCACAGGAGAACGAGCTGAAGGGCGAGCAGCGCGCACTCGAGGCCCAGAAGAACGAGCTGCAGGCGGAGCAGAAGCAGCTGCTGGCGCAGCGCGCGGGTCTCGAGCAGCAGCAGGCGACCCTGCAACAGGAGGGTGCCGCTCTGCAGCAGCGGGGTGCGCAGCTTCCACCGCAGAAGGCTGCACTCGAGCAGCAGCGGCGCCAGCTCGAAGGGCAGCAGGCGCGGCTGCAGAGCGAGCGGAACCAGCTGGCGGGGCAATCGCGGGCACTCGCGGCACAGATCCGGCCGCTGGCTCGCGAGCTGGCCGTGACCCTGGCACGCGAACGCATCCTCGAGACGCGGATAGCGAACCTCGCCAACCGCCCGCGGCTGCAGGCGTTCCTCCAGCCAGTCCTGCAGGCGCGCCTGGACGCACTGCGCGTGCGCGAGCAGCAGCTCCGCGCCGCGCTCGCCCCGCTGGAGGGGCAGGCCCGGGTGCTGGCCGACCGGGGTCGGGCTCTGGCAGCGCAGGCGGCTGCGTTGCAGCGGCAGGCCGACCAGCTCCGGGCGCAGGCAGCTCGGCTCGCGGCGGAGGCTGCTGCGCTCACCGCCGCAGAAGGCCGCCCTGGAACGGCAGGCGGCGGCCCTGCAGCAGCAGGGAGATGAGCTCCAGGCCGAGGGCGCGCAGCTGCAGCAGCAGGCCGCTGGTGCTCCAGCGAGAGGGGAACACGCTGCAGGCGCAGGGGAACGCGCTGCAGAGGCAGGGCAACCAGCTGCAAACACCAGGCGAACCAGCTCAAGGCCGAGCAGAAGCAGGCGAAGCAGGAGGACAAGCAGGCCGAAGCAGCTGCAGAAGCAGCTGACCACGATGGTCACCGCGGCCGGAGGCGACCCCCGCAACACGGACCCGAGGGTCGTGCGGCTGCAGAACGCGCTCTCCGGGACGTCGGGGGTGGTCAGCCTCACGCCCCCGCAGACCAACAAGAAGGGCGACGTGGTGCTGCTCTCGGCGGTGCCGACGACCGGGCCGGCGACCGTGGCAACCGCCGACCTGCTCGAGAAGGTGCGAGGCAAGGTCATCCCCAAGGTCGAGGACCCGGGAGGCATCACGTCGTACGTCGGCGGCTACACCGCGTCGTACGCCGACCTGGCCACCCTGATCTCGCAGCGCCTCCTGCTCGTCATCGGCACGGTGATCCTGCTCGGCTTCTGCCTGCTGATGCTCGCGTTCCGGTCGCTGCTGATCCCGCTGCAGGCGGCGCTGACGAACCTCCTGTCGGCCGCGGCCGCCTTCGGGATCCTCACCGCGACGTTCCAGTGGGGCTGGGGAATCTCGCTGCTGGGCATCGACACCGCGAGCAGCGGGGTGCCGATCGCGAGCTACGTCCCGCTCATGATGTTCGCGGGTCTCTTCGGTCTGTCGATGGACTACGAGGTCTTCCTCGTCAGCCACATACAGCAGCACCATCTGGGCGGCGAACCGGCCCGCTCCGCGGTCAGGTCGGGCCTGGCCTCGAGTGCACGCATCACCACGGCCGCCTGCCTGATCATGACCTCGGTCTTCGCCAGCTTCATCCTCAACGGGGACCCGACGATCAAGCAGTTCGGCGTCGGGCTCGCCACGGCGGTGCTGCTCGCCGGCATCCTCGTGGTCACCCTCGCGCCGGCGGCGATCACGCTGATGGGCGAGGCGGCCTGGTGGCTGCCGCGGTGGCTCGACCGTCTGCTGCCGCACGTCCACCTCGAAGGCGAGGAAGCTCCCGCAGCCCCGCCGGAGTCGTCAGCGCCCGCCGCTCCCAACGTCGTGCCGCTCAAGGTCCCGGGTCAGCGGACGCCGGACGAGTCCGCGCAGCAGGCGGCGCCCCGGCATCGAGGTGGTCACGACAGCGCCCCGTGACGGCAGCCAAGGGGTCATACTCGCACCATGGGCTCCTGCTGCGACCCGAGCGGATACCGGCGCGTCTTCGGAGACCGGTACGCGCGCAGCCTGGCCCGGCAGTACCGGCGCCGTGGCCTGGGGCGTCCCGAGCAGCGGATCGTCGACTTCTGCGCCGACCAGGGGCTCGAGGGCGCCACGGTGCTCGAGATCGGCGGCGGGGTGGGCGAGCTGCAGCTCGAGCTGCTTCGCCGTGGAGCGGCCGAGGCGACCAACCTCGAGCTCGTCGACTCCTACGACGAGCAGGCCCAGGCGCTCGCCGCCTCGATGGGTGTGGCCGACCGCGTGCACCGTCGGCAGGTGGACATCGCGGTCAGCCCCGACGAGGTGGAGACGGCCGACATCGTCGTCCTGCACCGGGTGGTGTGCTGCTACCCCGACTACCAGCGGCTGCTGAGCGCTGCCGCAGACCACGCCCGGCGCGCCCTGGTCTTCAGCCATCCTCCGCGCAACCCGGTCAGCCGGGCGATGCTCGGCTTCCGAGAACGGATGGTTCCGCTTCACCGGCAACAGCTTCCGCACCTTCGCGCATCCGCCTGAGGCGATGCTGGACGTTGCACGGCTCGCGGCCTCGACCTGACCTACCGGCACCCCCGCGGCGTGTGGCAGGTCGCCGGCTTCGCGCGGCCCGGGGCTGAGGAGCCGTCAGCGGACGACTCTCACCTTCAACGCCTTGCTTCGCGACGGCCCCAGCTTGCCCAGGACACCTGGTGACACCCAGCGGTAGAAGCCCGTGGATCGACGTACCGGAAGCGCCCGCACCCGGCCGTGCGAGACCGCTCGTCAGCGCCACCACCTCGGTCCAGCGGGTGGTGCCCGCCCTCCGCCACTGCAGGGTGACCGGGATACCCCGAACGCCCCGCCCGGTGTCGGTCCGAACGACCTGGCCCCGCACGGTCACCGGTTTCCCGACCGTGACCACGCTCGAGGAGACCCCGGCGTTGATGGCGCCCGCAGGCTGGACCTTGAACGTGCGCGTCATCGAGGTGGCCGCCGCGTCGAAGTTCTCCTGCCCGACGAAGGTCAGCGTGTAGGTCCCGGGCTTCGAAGGCACCGACCAGTTCGCCTTGACGGTGACCTGTTCGGGGCAGTCCCACCACATCGCGAGCTGGCAGCCCGCGGAGCCGCCGATCAGCGACTCCTCGCCCTGGAGGACGTCGTAGTAGGTCAGAGCGGAGCCAGGGACCTTGCCCGCGACGTTGAAGCGGAGCGGCACCCACGTGCCCGCGGTGACGATGTGCCCGTCCTTGACGACGTGCGGTGCCGCTCATGACCCGGCCGAGCTTCACGCCGTCGGTGATCACGAACCTCCGCGTCGCGGTGCCGACGGAGCCGTAGCTCGACGTCACCCGCAGCGTGACCGTGTGCTCCCCCGGCGTCATGCCGCTCGAGGCCGTCCAGTGCAGGTAGGACTCGGCCGTGCGGACCTTCTTGCGGCCGCCGAAGTCGCTGCCCCACGTCGGGGGTCCGTGTACCGCTTGTCGCTGAGGAGCGCGCCGTCCCGGAAGATCTCGATCCGGTCGATGTACGGCGTCTCCGGGTCGGTCTCGCTCGGCGGCGCCGACTCGGGCAGTGCGGTGTCCCAGTGCAGGAACGCCTCCGTCGACATGCCACCCGCCGGCCGGCCGTCCACGGCTGGGGAACGCCACGACACGATCGGCGGCGGTCCCACCCGCACCGTGCGGATGTACGGCCGGTACGTCCTCGTAGCCGTACTGCGACAGGTTCCCCTCGACGTCCTCCGCCACCGCGTAGAGCGTCCCGCCCTTGGTCGACTCGGCGATCTCCGAGGACGGCACCGTGACGGTGTACGGCGCGGTGGCGTCCTCGCGGTAGGGGAAGTCCTCCTTGCCGGTCGGGTTCACGTAGAAGCGCACCCGCTTGATCGGCGCACCGCTGCTGCTCGGGGTGGCGTCGGCCGAGAGGGTGACCGTGCTCGTTCCAGAAGGTGTCGTAGTTCCCCGGCGCCGTGAACGCGACCGTCGGCTTGGGGTTCTGGATGTTGAGCGTCCGGCTCGTCGACCCGATCGTCGCGGTGCCGCGTCGGAGACGATGATGCTCACCGAGCTCATGACGCTGTTCATCATCCGGCCGGTCGGGACCTCGGCATGCACCTGGCACTCCGCGTCGGCGACGCACTGCGGTGTCTCCACCACGAACGAACCCGTCGAGGAGCCCTGGTAGGTCGGCGTCCTCTGCTGCCACCGGAAGGTCACCTCGGCCACGCGCCGGGAGTCGCCGGGTGCGGGCAGGGTCAGGTCGACCGGGATCGACGAGTGCTCGTTGGCGCCGAACGCGACGCTCATCGAGTCGCCGTAGGTGTCGGCGGCGGCCGCGATGGAGGGCGGGGCCAAGACGGTGGCGACGAGTGCGGCTGCGGCGACGGCGGCCGTGCCGATCGAGAGACGGGACATGTCAGTAGCTCCTCAGGGCGATGCCGTCGATGGTGACGCGACCGGTGCCGGGCACGGGTCGCAGGACGAGTCGGCCTTGCAGGGCCATGGGCCATGGGAGCGCGATGATCTGCCGGTCCCGTCGTACCGCGGAGCGAAGGCGCACCTTGCCCCACTCGTCGTAGCCGACCTGGACGCGGATGGTGCCGCAGGTCGGGCAGGTCGTGGCCACCAGGTACGCCGCGTCCGCGCGGACGCCCTTGCGGCTCAGCGTGGCGAGCTTCGCCGTCGTCGAGGACGCCGTGCCGAGGTAGAAACGGCGACCCGTGGGCAGCTGCCAGCTCCCGGACCGCAGCCAGGGCGCGGTCGTCCAGCGCCACGACCGAGCACCGCTGGGCGGTCCACTTCGAGACGTTGCCGGCAGCGTCGCGCGCGCGGGAGGAGAAGCAGTACGTGTGGCCGCGGCGGAGCCCGGTGACGCTGACGCTGCCGGTGTCCCGGCGCTGCCACGTCGACGGGTAGCTCCACGAGCCGAGCCGCTCTCCCGAGGCAGCACTGCGCCACCTGCAGGTCGACGCTCGCCAGCTCGCGGTCGTCGCGCGCCTTCAGCGGGACGGCGACCTGTGGTCCCGAGCAGGACGCGCGGCACCGCGGGCGCACTCACCGCGGGCGCGGTGCTGTCCACGCCCGGGAACGTCACGGGCGCGCTGTCGGCAGACCTCGAGCCGTTCTCACCGTTGGCGACCACGGTGACCGGCCCGGTCGAGGGCCACGGGACCGTGATCGTTGGCGGACCGCGCCGAGGCGGGGAGGCCCGTGGCCACCGGCTGGCCGACCACGATGTCGAAGGAGGTGACCGGCTCGGTCGCTCGGCGCCTGCCACCAGGTCCACGTCACCTGGGCGGTCGAGGTGCGCTCGTCGACGGTGACCTCGATGTTCTCCGGAGCAGTCGGCCGACCCAGAGGCGTGGCCTGCACGGTGCTCGTCGTCTCCCCGGCGATGTTCTGCGCGGTCACCCAGAAGGTGTACGTCGATCCGTTCCTCACGTTCTTGAACGTCGCGCTCGTCTCGTTCGGGCCGAGCACGCGGCTGAACCTGTCGCCACCGCCCCGGACGACGTACCCGGTGATCTTCTCGGACGGGTCCGCCGGCGCCCACTGCACGAGGACAGAGCCATCGTTCGGGTCGGCGGTGACCTTCGGCGCGGTGGGCGCGGAGAGCGGCGTCGTCGGACGTGCGGGCAGCTGGCTCGTCGTGACCGGCAGCTGCTTCACGAACGCCTGACCGGTCGGGTCGATCCACGCGACGCGGGGAACCGCGCCGCGGTTGACCGACGCGGTCGCCCAGCTGGTCCCTGGCGGTCCCGAGCTCACGCCAGTCGGCCACGCCACCCGACAGCGGCGTCCAGGTGAGGAGGTCGTCCTTGTCGCGGCGGACGACGAATCCGTTGCCGAGGTAGTAGGAGCCTGACCCCAGGTCCCAGGTCGGCGTCTGGCCGGTCCGGTCGACCACGAACTGTGCGCTGCCGTTGTCCGTCGAGCAGCTCACGAGCAGCCAGGATCCGGCCGCCTGGACGGAGCCGACCTTCACGCAGCCGGGCACCGCAAGCGAGTCGACCGTCCCGGCGTCGAGGTCACGCATGATGACCGAGCCCTGCGGAGTCGTCTCCATCGCCGAACCCGGGACGTAGGCGACGCCGTCGAGCAGGTCCGCCGAGCCGTAGTCGGTCACCTTCGTCGCCGCGTTGGTGCGCGTGTCGAGGAGGTACTTGCTGTCCAGCATCAGCCAGGGCCCGCTGACGGCGGTCAGTCCCCGCGCGCTGACGAAGCCTGGGACCACGCCGGTCCGCACCGTGCCGTTCGCGGTGCGCAGGCCCCACTCGCTGACCGAGGACAGCGGTGTCCTCGACCCACGCCAGGGAACCGTCACCGGTGACCACGTTGGTGCACCGCTGGTCGGGGTAGCTCCAGCACGAGAACTGCTCCACCGGGGAGCCGATCCGCTCCTCTGCGCCGAGCTGCAGCGTGCCGTCCGTCGCGAGCGTGACCGAGCGCTCCTTGAACGCGCCGTCACGCTCGCTGGTGTCGACGTAGGCCACTCCCCCGTCGTCCACGGCGATCTGCATGGTCCACGCCGGGACCGGCTCGAGCGGTGCGACCTCGGTGGCGTCTCCGGTCGCGACATCGATGCGACGTACGGCGGACGTGGTCACGTCCGCTCCTCCGACGAGGAGGATCTCCCCCGGGGTCGCGGCGGGGCGTACGTCGTGGCCCCAGCCGACCACGTCGGTGGCTGTCCCGTCCGGCGCGACGGCGACCACGGGAGCGACGATCCCGGCGGAGTACTGGCTCCAGCTGAGCGAGCCGCCCCGCCAGACCACGACGTCCTCGCCGACGGGGAGCAGCGACACGTTGCTCGACTGGTCCCAGCCCGGCTGTCACCGGCATCGGCCGAGTCGCGGTGGGCGGCATCGGCGTGGCCTGCGGTGGGACGCGGCATGGTGCCGATGAGCCGTTCGCCGTCCGCGCCGGTGGTGAGCCAGGAGATCGTGTCCTCGCCGAGGCCCCAGTTGCGGCCCGTGAAGCCGAGGGGCCAGGCCCTGCGCGTGGCGGTGTCGACGTACACCGACTCCGACTGCTGCCCGCTGGACCATGAGGTGTAGACGACCGCACCGTCGGCGTCGGCGACTGCGGGACTCGCGATGCTGTCCACGTTGCGGCCGGAGGGCAGCCCCTCGATCGGGACGGGGGTCTCGCTGCTCCACGGCAGGAGCGCCAGCGAGCGGTCACCGTAGGGCCCGTGGCCGAGCAGGAGACCGTCGCCGGTGATGGTGATCAGGCTGTAGCCGTCGGGCACGTACGTGACCTCCGGCTCGCCGCTCGGCAGGACGCGGCTACGCACCTCCGTCGCGTTGGACCAGCCGACGAGCCGGTCGCCGTACACGCGGTTGGCCTGGTCGTCCAGAGGGGTCTCGGTGCCGTCGGCGGCGCGGAGGTAGGTCTCGCCGTTGCCACGGAGCGTCGGCGACGTGGGCTCGCCCTCGCGCATGTAGACGATGCCGGCGCTGCTCTCGCCCACCACGCCGGCAGCGCGCGGGTCCCACCGCACAGCTCGTGGGACGGCGACCGGCTCGGTCTCGCTGACCGCCTGCGCCGGGGCGGCACCGGGAATGATGTTGACCAACGTTGCGACGAGGCCCAACAGGCCCGCCCGCACAAACCAACCGTGCATCGGCACGACTCTCTCCTGCTCATGCCTTCCCGAGCAGGACGGCGGGAGAATCTTATGCCCATTCGTGGCTTTCTGGAAGATTTTTCTCTTGTGGTCTACAAGTTGATTTCGTGCCACCGGCCCCGTCGGTGAGAACGGCTACCGCTGGGCTTGCCTCCAAGAAGGCGGGGTACAGACCGGTATGGGGACATGGGAGGGAACACCATCGAACAGCCGGCTCTCCGAGCTGTTCGATGCATCGCCGGATTATCACTCGCACACGTCATTGGCCGCGGAGCTGGGACTTCTGCTCGGCTTGGCCTCTGTCGTCACCGCACCCTTCTCCGTGATGTTCGCGGCGTCGCTGGGGCTCGCCGTGATCGGCTTCGGGTTCGCCGTGGTCGGCGTCGTCACCACGAGCCGACGTGAGATCACGGGAGGCGTCCTCGCTCCTCTCGGCATCTTGTGCTCCTTCATAACGGTGACGCTGCTAGGGCTGCGCTACCTCGGCCTCGACACCGCGTTCGGCGACCGGTTCATCCCGGACCTGCTGGCAGCGCTCGAGTTCTTGAACTCGCGGCTCCCCAGCCCGTGACGCTTCGGTTGTTCTCGGGGATCGGCATGGCGCCGCCGACGCCGATCACGTTGCTCTTGGTGAGGCCGCCGCACAGCATGCCGGCGAGGTACGCCGGGCCATGGATCCAGCTTCAGCGGGGCCAGGAAGCCGCCACAGCCGAGGCGGTACGGCGAGCCACGCCAGCGTTCCTTCCGAAGGCGAGTGTCAGGGTCGCGACCCGATGACCGGGCCGACCGTTGACGCCAGGAATCCGGGCCACCTGCACGATGTCCCCGGGGCCTGCGGCTTCATCTTCATGGTCGAGGCGGTGGTCGCGCTTCAGGTCGGCCCACCCAGCACTGGAGCCGGAAACGCCGGTCGACATGGCCCCGAAGGCCGGACGTGACCGGAGCGCGCTCGAGAGCCCCGAGGCACCGTCGACTGCGACGAGAGTGTGGCCGACGGCGCGGCCACGGTCGTTCGTCGCTGTGTTGTCCAGCGCGGGGTCGTACAGCGCGAAGAGCGTGAGCCTCCTGCCGTCGAGCGACTCGAGAAGAATCCTCATCCTGACCGCGGCACGCTGCGGGTCGGCGACGATGACCTTGGTGAGCCGGTACGTCCCGGACTTCGCAGTGTTGACCTGCGTGTAGGCCCGGCCCCCCGAGGCGGGGCGAAACGTCCGGTCCCAGGTGTCGCTGGACTCGCGGTCGGTGAACGTCCGGCCGTCCGTCACGATCAGCTCCAGACTGCGGAGGTTCGGAGTCGACAGGTCGGGGTAGTAGACCTCGCTCAGTCGTCCGCGCCGCAACCTGTACCAGACCTGGCTGCCTCGAGGGCGAGCAGTCTCGGAGAGACTCTCATCAGCCACGGCCGCGTCGGCGTTCCCGTCCATAGTGGCCTGTCGCCGGCGTGGCGGCACGTGGAGCATCGGGCTTCGGTATGGGCCAGCCATGAGCCATCGCCGCTCCGACCACAAGAAGGGCGAAGACCCCCACGAACCGACCTTGAGACATAGCCGAGCCTCCCGAGACAGTCGGAAGAGGCAATACCCCTGTGACCAGCGTCACAAACCCGACAATTGGTTCGCCTGGAACGTCGTCGCCGACGCGGTGGAGGAACGCGGCAACAGCGCCGCGGCCGGCGGATCAACGGATCATCAGGCCGAGGGTCACCAGGACCAGCACCGCGACGCCGAGCAGGCGACGGAACGGGGTCGCGCCACGCACGATCTCATCCAGCGCCCACACCAACAGGGCCCCGGTGCCGATGTCCCGAGCCGTATCTGCACTCGCGCCGTCGACCACCCCGGTCCATCTGAGCAAGGCCGCCACGAGCCAGACCGCGAGCGCCGGGTTGGGGAACTGACCCAGCACCACCTCACCGTGACGGTCCGTCACCCACCAACGCAGCGACGCCGGTCCGCCACGCGCCGGCGGTACGGGATGCCCCTCGGTGTCTGACACAGGCACGACCTTAGGGCAGCCAACCACTGTCGTTCTGGTTGGCAGGGCAACAGGAGGACGACAACCCAGGTCGCAGGAGCTCCTTCGCATGCGCGGGCTCCGGCGCACGGCCGTCGGGAACGCCGACATAAGGTGTGCTGCATGCCTGACTGGAACCTCGTGTCCCGGTCGCACGTGCTTGCGGCCATGAAGGAGTACGACAACCTAGGGTCTAGGGAGTTCCTCCGGCGGTACGGCTTCGGACGCGCCACGGCCTACACGCTCTGGCACCAAGGCCAGGAGTACGACCCCAAGGCGATCCTCGGCGTTGCTCTACCTGCTTGCCACCGGCACCGCCGCCCGGTCCGACGAGCTCTCCGAGGGGATAGACGGCGCCGCGAAGGTCCTCGCCGACCTCGGGTTCGACGTCGTGGTGGACGAGGAGGCCTTGGCCACCGAGAAGCCGCGGCGAGCGCAGCCGGCCAAGCCCAAGCCTGCGGCCGCTCGAGACACTGCCCCGAAGGTCTGCCCCACGTGTCACATGGCCCTCCCGGCCTCCGGGGTGTGCGACTTCTGCGACTGACGCAGCGCACGTCGCAAGACAGCAGGCGAGGAGCTCGTCGTGTTCGACACCTCCGGGCACCGGCCCTGTGGGAGCAGCCGGAGGAGTTCTACGACCTGATGACCGAGCGGGTCCTCGCCGAGGGCTCCCGGTGAGGCCAGGCGTTCCTGGCGCGAGCCCGGTCAGGCCGCCTGCTCGGCGCCCTCCGGCTCGGTCCGCCCAGCCCCGGCCAGCCCGGCGAGCACGGCCACGGGGCGGCCCGCCGTACGGCGCAGCTTGCTCGCGGTCTCCTCGACGAAGCCGTTCGGCAGCGACAGCCGGATCACCTTCGACCAGGCGGACGCGACCTGCTTGGGCAGCGGCCCGGTGGTGTAGGTCAGGCCGTACTCCTCGAAGAGCTCCTCCACCTTCGGTGCGATCTCCTGGTAGCGGTTGCTCGGCAGGTCCGGGAACAGGTGGTGCTCGATCTGGTACGAGAGGTTCCCGGTCATGATGTGCATTGCCTTGCCGCCGCTGATGTTGGCCGAGCCGAGCATCTGGCGTAGGTACCACTCACCCCGGGTCTCCCCCTCGATGGAGCGGCGCTCGAAGGTCTCGACACCCTCCGGGAAGTGGCCGCACATGATCACCGAGTGGGTCCACAGGTTGCGGACCAGGTTCGCCGTGGCGTTGGCGGCGACCGTGGTCGCGAAGGACGGGCCCGACAGGAGCGGGTGCGCGACGTAGTCCTTGACCACCTGGCCTCGGATCTTGCGGAGCACCTGCTTGCCGCGGGCCTTGAACTCCACGCTGGTGCGCCGCTTCTTGGACGGCAGGTTCTTGCCCAGCTCGAGGTCGTAGGCGGCGATGCCGTACTCGAAGATGCAGGCGTTGATGAAGTTCCACAGCGGCTGGGCCAGGTAGAACGGGTGCCAGCGCTGGTCCTCGTCGACGCGCATGATCCCGTAGCCGAGGTCGTTGTCGCGGCCGATGACGTTCGTGTACGTGTGGTGCAGCTCGTTGTGCGCGTGCTTCCACTGCTCGGCCGGGGAGGCGTTGTCCCACTCCCACGTGGTCGAGTGGATCTTGGGGTCACGCATCCAGTCCCACTGGCCGTGCATGACGTTGTGGCCTATCTCCATGTTCTCGAGGATCTTCGCGCCCGACAGGCCGGCAGTGCCGGCCAGCCAGGCCGGCGGGAACAGCGAGAACAGCAGAACGGCGCGGCTGGAGAGCTCGAGCTTGCGCTGCACGTCGATCACGCGACGGATGTACGCCGCGTCCCGCTCGCCGCGCGAGGCGACCACCTCGGCGCGGATCGCGTCGAGGCGACGGCCGATGTCCTCGATGTCCTCGGGCGTCAGGTGCGCCACGGGGTTCACGGCCTTCTTCTGGAGAACAGTCATGGGGTTTCCTCTCGGTGCCGGGACAGGCCCCGGCGCGTTCGATCGGCAGTGGATGGGTCAGAGGTCGATGTCGCAGGCGCCGGCAGCGGCGGACACGCAGGTCTGGACGAGCACGCCGTCGCCGGGCGCGGCGGTGGTCAGGTCTCCGGTGCGCAGGTCACGCACCGATCCCTCTCGCATCGGGAGGACGCAGGAGTAGCAGATCCCCATCCGACAGCCGGAGGGCATCAGGACACCGGCTGCCTCACCGGCGTCCAGGATCGGGGTCGCGCCATCGCTGTCGACGACGGTGCCCGAGCCGGTGAACCGGACGGTGCCGCCTTCACCGGGCTCCACGAGCTCGGTGCGAAACCGCTCGGTGTGCAGCCGGTCGGCGAGCCCGGCCTCCGCCCAGTGCCCCTCGATGGCGTCGAGCAGTCCGGATGGCCCGCAGGCCCAGGTCTCCCGCTCCGCCAGGTCGGGCACCAGCGCGACCAGCGCGGCGACGTCGAGCCTGCCGGCGTCGTCGGTGTGCTGCTCGACCAGCCGGATCCGGCCGGTCGCGTCCAGTGCGCGCAGCTCGTCGCCGAAGATCACGTCATCCGCGTTGGCCTCCGAGTGCACGAGCACCACGTCCTCGAGCCGGTCGAGACCGGAGCGCAGCATGCCCATCACCGGGGTGATGCCGCTACCGCCGGTGACGAAGAGGACCTTTCTCGGAGCCGGGTCGGGCAGGACGAAATCACCCAGGGCCTGGTCGAGGTGGACCAGCTGTCCCGGTCGCAGCCGCTGCACCAGGTGGGAGCTGACCGCCCCGTCCGGAACTGCCTTGGCGGTGATCGTGATGAGGCCGTCGGGCGCGTGCGGAGGCGAGGTCAAGGAGTAGGAGCGCCAGAGCCGCACCCCGTCCACGTCGAGGCCGACCCGGACGTACTGGCCGGGCGCGTGGCCGTTCCAGGCTCGGCCGGGCTCTCAGCACCACCGTCACGGCGTCGGCGGTCTCCGGACGGACCGCGACCACCCGGGCGCGAAGCTCGGCGCCCGGCCGCAACGGGCGGAACATGTCGAGGTAGTCCGAGGGCTCGAGCGGGGTGGTCAGGGCCGCGGTGACCTTCCAGACACGGTCCCGCAGCAGGCGGCGCCGCTGGGGTCTGGAGCCGGACTCGTGCACAGAGGTGGTCATGACTCAAGCCTGCTGGACACGCAGGGTAAGTTCATGGCCGTACGACGTGAAACTAGTCCACGATCTTGTGCGGAGCGAACAAATGACGCCGGACAGCCCGGAACCTCCTCCTGGCGCAGGGCGGACCACGCGCGATGCCGCCGACCTCGAGCTCGACGAGGCCACCACGGATCTGCTCCGGTCCAGGTTGCCCGCAGTGGCCGAGCACACCGTCCGCGCGGTGACCGTGGAGGTCCCCAGCTACGCCGGCGCCCTCTCCGGAGCGATGGGCGCCAACATCGAGGAAGCGGTGCGGCTGGCCCTCGGCGGCTTTCTCAGCCTGGCGGCGCGGCCTCGCGGCACGGACCCCGGGACACCGCTGGCCCCGGCACTCGACGGCGCCTACCAGCTCGGCCGGGGCGAGGCCAGGAGCGGCCGCTCGATGGATGCGCTCCTGTCCGCCTACCGCGTCGGCGCGCGGGTGGCCTGGCGGGAGCTCTCCGCGCTCGCCGTCGGGCACGGGCTCGAGGCCGCCACGCTGGCGAAGTTCGCCGAGCTGGTCTTCGCCTACATCGACGAGCTCTCCGCCGCCAGTGTGGCCGGACACAGTGACGAGCTCGCCACCACGGGTCGAGTACGCCGGCGCTACCTCCAGCGACTCGGCAGCGCCCTGCTCCACGGAGCTCCGGCCGACCAGCTGGCCGCGGCCGCGTCCCGCGCCGACTGGGATCTCCCAGGGACCTTGACCGCGGTGGTGATGCCCGGCCGCCAGGCCCGCGGCGTGCTGGCCGGCCTCGACCCCCGCACGCTTCGCCCCGAGGACGACCTGCCGGACCTCGAGGGCGAGGACGAGAACGAGATCGCGGTCCTCCTGGTGCCCGACGCCGACCGGTCGGGCCGCAGCCTGCTCCTGCGGGCCCTTCGCGGTCGACAGGCGTACGTCGGACCCCCGCGCCTGTGGACCGACGTCCGGTCGTCGTACCTCCGCGCGCTCCGGGCACGTCGGCTCGGCCTGATCGACCACGCCCGCGATGCCCCTGCCTCCGCGGTCGACGGGCGTCTGTGACACCGAGCGACACCTGACCTCGCTGGTGCTGGAGGCGGACCCGGGCGCGAAGGCGGACCTGCGCGCGCAGGCGCTGGAGCCGCTGAACGGGGTGCGGCCCGCAACGGCCGAACGGCTGGCCGAGACCCTCCACGCGTGGCTGCTCCACCAGGGTCGCCGCGACGACGTGGCGCGGGCGCTGCACGTCCACCCACAGACGGTGCGCTATCGGATGGGGCAGGTGCGCGAGCTGTACGGCGACCGGCTCAACGACCCCACCGTGGTGCTTGCCC
>CAVQSC010000020.1:0-4405 GCA_963715375.1 uncultured Actinomycetota bacterium
GACGGTCGCGCGGGTGGCCCCCCGGTTCACCGTCGTGGAGGTGCACTGGCGGAGCGGCATGCTCGCCCACTCGACCCAGGTGGTCGAGGCCAGGCCCCTGGCAGCCGGCCGTCGAGCCGGCACTCGCGACGGTGTCACGGGCGTCGTCCGCGGCGACCTCGGTGACCAGCTGCGACGGTTGCAGCCCGGGCTTCGGGTCGAGCGGGTGGGGTACCCGTCGGGTCCGAGCACCGAGGTCTTGGGGCGCGAGCTGACGGGATGGACGGCGGGGGTGCTCATCGTCGTCTTCCTGGGCACCCTCGGCCTCCTGGTCCTGGGGCCCGAGCCCTGGCGGGCCACCCGTTGGGCGTGGTTCTGGCTCGTCACGTCGGCAGCCGCTCCCCTTGCTGCGGTGGCCTACCTGGTGCTCGCCGGCCCCACCTCGCTCAGCAGGGCGCCTCGGGACGGGAGCCGGCGGCTGACCGGCGGATGGGCGTTCCTCATCGCCAGTGTCGTCACCACAGCGGTCAGAGCGGATCGCTGACCGACGGTGCCGTCCCCGTGGGCGCCGCTGGGCTCCCGGGAAGCGGCGACCGCGCGAGTGCCTCCTCGGTGAGCCGGTGGCCGAGGGCGATCATGTCGGCTCCACGGTGGAAGTCCAGGGTCCGGCACGCATGCTTGGGGATGCTGATCAGCAGGTCGGGCGGGTAGCTCGCGAGCCGGTACCTCGCCACCACGCTCTGCAGCGCGTCGAGCGACAGCTGCACGACATCGAGCATCCCGAGGTCGTCGGGAAGCTCGCCGAAGACCGGTTCCGCCTCGTCCAGCTGCGCTTCGACCGGTTGTCCGTTACGGAGGCCGCCGATCCAGTCGGTGACGCGGCGCATCGCGTCGTGGTCGAGCACCTGGGCCGCGCCCTGCCGCAGCCGCCCGTACATCTCGCCGGGGTCCTGCTCCGCCGGCTCCTGCGCCCGGGCGGTGCCCTCCGGGTGCTCCTCCCCGAGGAGGGACACGGCCACGACGGCGTCCGCCTGGGTGGCCGCCAGGGGAGCAATGGGGATCGGATTCATCATGCCGCCGTCGGCCAGCAGCCGGCCGTTGAGCATCACCGGGACGATGAAGCTGGGCAGAGCCGCGGACGCTCGGATCGCCACCTCGACAGGTCCCTGCTGGAACCACACCTCCTTGCCCGTGAGCAGGTCGGTGGCGACGGCGGTGAAGGGGACGGGCAGGTCCTCGATCCGCACGCCGGCCAACAGCTCCCGGACCCGCGCCATCACCTTGTCGCCCCGGATCAGCCCGGGGACGTGCAGCGACGGGTCGAGCAGCCGGAGCACGTCGCGCTGGGTGAGCGAGCCCACCCACTCGGCGTACGGCGCCAGCCTGCCGGCCGCGTGCAGGCCACCCACCAGCGCACCCATGGACGTGCCGGCGACGGCCACGATCTCGCAGCCGTGCTCCTCGAGCGCTTGGATCACACCGATGTGGGCGTAGCCGCGCGCCCCTCCGCTCCCGAGGGCGAGGCTCACGCGCGTCGCTTCCGCCACCCTTCGATGCTAGGCACGGGGACACCGTCGAGCCCCGGGCCGAACGGCCCGGATGGCCCGGGACTCCGTGGGCCGCACGGTGATCCCGAGCGGGGGACTGGGTCACACGGGCGATTGCCGCCATCCGGGATCGTGAGGACACTCGGAAGGGCATCGCCGTACGCCGTGACACTCGGCGATGGGGAGGAAGGGCCATGGTCGAGTCCACGCCAGCCACGGCCACGGGGACCATCAGCGCCGCCGAGCACGAGCGGCTGGAGCGCGACTTCGCCGCCCTCGTGGACCAGTTCGAGGCGGCCAACGAGGTGCTCTCCGCGATGGGCCGCTCGGCCGGCGACCCCGACACCGTGCTCACCACCGTCGTGGAGAGCGCGCGCAGGCTGTGCCGGTCGCAGGCCGCCCACCTCTACCTGCTCGAGGACGGCGTCTTCCGGGTGATCAAGGCGGTCGGGCTGTCCGAGGAGTCGCTCAGGTTCATCACCGAGAACCCCTACCCGCTCGACCGGCGCACGCTCGCGGGACGCGTCGGACTCGACCGGATGGCCCAGCAGATCCCCGACGTGCTGGCCGACCCGGACTACGGGCGGCTCGACCTGCAGCGGGTCGCCGGCTTCCGGACCACGATGGGTGCCCCGATGCTCCTCGACGACAAGGTGGTCGGCGCCCTCGTGGTCTGGCGCAACGACGTCAGCCCGTTCGACGAGCGCGAGATGGCCATTGTCTCCGCGTTCGCCGTCCAGGCCGCCATGGCGGTGAACGGGGTGAAGCTCGTCCAGCAGCTCGAGACCCGTGGTGCCGAGCTCGCCCGGAAGGTCGAGGAGCTGGAGGCGCTGCGTGAGGTCGGGGAGGCGGTCAGCTCCAGCCTCGACGTCGGCGACGTGCTCTCCACCATCGCGATGCACGCGGTCGAGCTGTCCGGCACCGACGGCGGCTCCATCATGGAGTACTCGGATCGGGACCGCGGCTTCATCGTGCGCAGCGTCTACGCCACCGAGCCGAGCGTCATCGAGCGGCTGCGTTCCGTCCGCATCGACCTCGACGAGACACTGGTCGGCCGCGCCGCCAAGCAGCGCCGCCCCCTCGCGGTCACCGATCTGGGCGCCGTCGAGCTCGACCCGCACCTGCAGGTGCTCTTCGACGCGGGGTGGCGCTCGGTGGTCGCCGTCCCGATGCTCAGGGACGACCAGATCGTCGGCTCGCTCGTCGTACGTCGCAAGCGCACCGGCGACTTCTCGGAGGAGACCCTCGACCTGCTGGAGACGTTCGCGAGCCAGTCCGCCCTGGCCCTGCTCAACGCACAGCTCTTCCGTGAGCTGAAGGTGCAGAGCGCGGAGCTCGAGCTGGCCAGCCGGCACAAGTCCGAGTTCCTGGCCAGCATGTCCCACGAGCTGCGCACCCCGCTGAACGCCGTCCTCGGCTTCTCGGAGGTGCTTCTGGAGCGGATGTTCGGGGACATCAACGAGCGCCAGGAGGAGTACCTCCGCGACATCCACGGGTCGGGCAAGCACCTGCTCGAGCTGCTCAACGAGATCCTCGACCTCTCGAAGGTCGAGGCCGGCCGGATGGACCTCGAGTACTCCTCGTTCGAGCTGCGCTCGCTCCTGGAGGACGCCGCGTCGATGCTCCGCGAGCGCGCGTCCGCGCACGGCATCTCCCTGCGGGTGGAGGTCGGGGACGACGTCGGGCTGGTCCACGCCGACGAGCTGCGGCTCAAGCAGGTCGTTCTCAACCTGATGACCAACGCCGTGAAGTTCACCGGCGACGGTGGCTCGGTGGTCGTGCGGGCGGTGCGGGGTCAGGGCACTGTCGACATCACCGTCGAGGACACCGGCATCGGGGTCCCGGAGGCGGACCGCGAGCGCATCTTCGAGTCGTTCCAGCAGGGCGGCCGGGGCAGCTCGCGCGAGGAGGGCACCGGTCTCGGCCTCACCCTCTCGCGGCGCATCGTGGAGCTCCTCGGTGGCCGGATGTGGATGGAGAGCGAGGTCGGCGTGGGCAGCACGTTCGGCTTCTCGCTGCCGGCCCGCGACGACAGCATGGACCTCACCCGCGAGGCCGCTCCGGGCCGGCCGGTCGGCCAGGTCGTCGTCATCGAGGACGACCGGCCCTCCCTGGACCTGCTGACCGCCTACCTGTCCGGCGCGGCGCTGCAGGTCACCGCCGCCCGCGACGGGCAGGCGGGTCTCGAGGCGGTCCGGGACGTGCACCCCGCCGCAGTGCTGCTCGACATCCGGCTTCCCGGCATCGACGGGTGGTCGGTGCTCCAGGCCCTCAAGGCGGACCCCGAGACGCGGGGCATCCCGGTGGTCGTCGTCTCCATCGTCGAGGAGCGGGCGCGTGGTGCGGCCATGGGAGCGGCGGGGTACCTCGTCAAGCCGGTCAGTCGCGACGACCTGCTCGACGCGCTGACCGCGGTCGGCGTGCCGTTGCCGGCGAGGAGTCCGAGGGGTGACTGAGGTGAGGACGTCATGAGCGAGAGCCGGATCCTGGTGGTCGAGGACAACCCGAAGAACCTCAAGCTGATGCGCGACGTGCTCACGTACGCCGGCTACGAGGTGATCGAGGCGACCTCGGGGGAGGACGGGGTGCGCATGGCGGGCGAGACGTCGCCGGACCTGGTCCTGATGGACCTGCAGCTGCCCGGCATCGACGGCGCCGAGGCGTTGCGCCGGATTCGCGCGAGCGAGGTGAACCCCGACGTCCCGGTGGTGGCGGTGACGGCGTTCGCGATGAACGAGGACCGGGAGCGGGCGTACGAGGCGGGCTTCGTCGGCTACGTCGAGAAGCCGATCAGCGTGCGCGGCCTTCCCCAGCAGGTCCGCGACTTCCTCCGGCTGGGAGGTGTCTCATGACCGACGGTGGCGTCACGAGCCCCCGGG
>CAVQSC010000021.1:0-5828 GCA_963715375.1 uncultured Actinomycetota bacterium
ACACGCCGACCATCCGCGCCTGCAGCCGGTCGAACCGCTGGTAGCGCTCCTCCTCCGACAACGCCGACAGCACGTCCGGCATCGCGGCCGGCGCGGTCCACAGATCCCCCGTCACGACGCGGTCCGCGAGTTGTCGACGCCCCGGACGCTGAACGCGTGGACGGCCCGGGTGAAGCCACGCAGCTCCCGGGTCCCCGCGTCCTCGACGACCACGAGCGACCCGGCCGCCGAGCAGACCCGCTCGGTAACCAGGATCTGCCAGGCCTCGGCGTCCGCGCAGAGCCGCGCGGCCAGGTTCGTCACGCTCCCGATCGCCGCGTAGTCGAGCCGCCCGTCGAAGCCGATCTTGCCGAGCGTGGCGTAGCCCTGGGCGATCCCGATGCCCATCGCGAGGTCGTGTCCCTGCCGCGCCCACGCCTCGGCGAGGCCCCGCACCCGGGTGCGCATCGCCAGGGCCATCCGGATCGCGCGCAGCGGCCCGTCGTCGCAGCGCACCGGGTCGTTGAAGAACACCATCAGGCCGTCGCCGGCGAAACGCTCCAGCGTTCCCTCGAACCGGAAGATCAGGTCGCCGAGCGCCTGGTGGTACTCCTGCAGGACCCCCATCACCTCCTCCGGCTCGCTCGCCTCGGCGAAGCCGGTGAAACCGCGGAGGTCGCAGAACACCACGACGATCTCGCGCCGGTGGCTGTCGAGGAACGACTCGTCCCCCGAGTCGACGATCAGCTCGGCCAGCTGCGGCGACAGGAAGCGGCGCAGCCGCCCCATCCGCTCCAGCTGTGTCACCTGCGTGTCGACCCGCGACTCCAGCTCGCGGTTCCAGGCGGCGAGCTCGTCGGCCTGACGCTTGATGGTGTCCTGGTAGCGCTTGATCCGAGCCAGGGAGGCCACCCGGGCGAGCAGCTCGCTCTGGTTGATCGGCTTGGTCAGGAAGTCGTCCGCCCCGGCCTCGAGCGCCTTGACCTTCTGCTCGTCGCCGCTGGCGGTGACCATCACGACCGGCAGGTACGCCGTGTCCGTCTGCTCCCGGATCCGCCGGCACACCTCGTACCCGTCCATGCCCGGCATCACGATGTCGAGCAGGACCAGGTCCACCTCCGCCTCGGCGATCGCCTTCAGCGCCTCCTCACCGGACGAGGCCGCGCGCACGTCGTACCCGCGCGGCGTGAGAATCGCCTCCAGCAGCCGGATGTTCGGCGGCTGGTCGTCGACGACCAGGATCCGGGGACTCGTGACGCCGCCGTCTGTCATGAGACACCTCCCAGCCGCAGGAAGTCGCGGACCTGCTGGGGCAGGCCGCGCACGCTGATCGGCTTCTCGACGTAGCCGACGAAGCCCGCCTCGTACGCCCGCTCCCGGTCCTCGTTCATCGCGAACGCCGTCACCGCCACCACCGGGACGTCCGGGTTCACCTCGCTCGCACGGATCCGGCGCAACGCCTCGGCGCCGTCGATGCCGGGCAGCTGCAGGTCCATCAGGACCAGGTCCGGCGACGTCTCGCCCGCCATGCGCACTCCGTCCTCCCCCGAGGTCGCCTCGATCACCTCGTAGCCGGCATACGTGAGCACGTCGCGCATCAGCTTGAGGTTCTTCGGGTTGTCCTCGACCACCAGGATCCGGCTCTCGCTCATGACGTCCTCACCTCAGTCCCCCCTCGGACTTCTCGCCGGCACCGGCACACCGACCGCGGTCAGCGCGTCGACCAGGTCGTCGCGACTGACCGGCTTGACGAGGTACCCGGCCGCTCCCAGGGCCGCACCGCGCGCCCGCTCCTCGACGATGGAGACGACGATCACCGGGATGCGCCGAGTGGCGGGGTCCGCCTTGAGGGCCTGCAGCACCGCCCACCCGTCGATGCCGGGCAGGCGGATGTCGAGCAGCACGGCGGCGGGGCGCACGTCCCGGACCGCCTCGAGACCCGCCTGACCGTCGCGGGCCGCAGTGACGTGCAGAGCCACGCCGGACAGGTAGGCCGTCAGCAGGTCCAGCGAGGCCCGGTCGTCCTCGATGACCACGACCTGGCCGACCGGCCAATGCGGCGCGTCGTCGCGGGTGAGGTCCAGGCTGTCGTCACGGACCGGCAGCGAGAAGCCGAAGGTGCTGCCCACGCCGACCTCACTCTCCATCCACATCCGGCCACCGAGGAGCTCCACGATGCGCCGCGAGAGGGTGAGGCCGAGACCGGTGCCCTCCTCGCGCGAGCTGCCCCGGCCGCCCTGCTGGAACGACTCGAAGATGCGTTCGCGGTCCGCCTCCGGGACCCCGATCCCGGTGTCCTCGACGGCGATGTCGATGCTCGCAGGGCCGCGCGCCGCGCGTAGCACCACGGACCCTCCGTCGCCGGTGAACTTCACGGCGTTGGTCATGAGGTTGAGGACGACCTGCTTGACCCGTAGCTCGTCGGAGTAGACCTCGCCGATGTCGTCGGCCACGTCCACCCTCAGGTCGAGGCCGTGCACGGACGCCCGCTCGCGCAGCATGGACGCGGCGTCCTCCACGAGCGAGCGCAGCTCGAAGGTGGAGTACTCCAGCTCCATCCGGCCGGCCTCCACCTTCGACAGGTCGAGGATCTCGTTGAGCAGCTCGAGCAGGTGCTTGCCGGAGCCATGGATGTCGCGGAGGTACTCCTCCTGGCGTTCGTTGATGTCCCCGAACATCCGCTCGAGCAGCACCTCGGAGAAGCCCAGCACCGCGTTGAGCGGGGTGCGCAGCTCGTGGGACATGCTGGCCAGGAACTCGGACTTGTGCCTGCTGGCGAGCTCGAGCTCGGCGCTCTGCACCTTCAGCTCACGGAACAGCTGAGCGTTGAGCAGGGCGAGGGCGGACTGGCTCGCGAACGTCTCCAGCAGGTCGAGGGTCTCCTCCGAGAAGTCGCCGGTGCGCTTGCGACGTACGACGAGCGCGCCGACGATCTGGTCGTCCCTGAGCATCGGGACGGCGACCACCGAGCGCCACCCCGCGTCGAAGAGCACCTGCAGGTGCGGGTCGAGCTGGACGGCGCCGAGATCCGTGACCGCGAGGGGGCGGCGCTGCTTGGCGGCTGCGCCCACCAGCGTCTCGTCGAGGTCGATGCGGACGGAGCGCAGCCGCTCGATGACGCTCGGCTCGGTGGCGTAGACGCTGCGCACGATGAAGCCGCGGTCCCGTTCCGAGTACTCCATGATGGAGCCGCCGTCGGTGCCGGACAGCTCGACCGCGTGCATCGCGATGGTGGACAGCACGTCGTCGACGTCGAGGCTGGAGCTGACCGCCTCGCCCACCTCGCGGAGCGCCTCGAGCGCGTCGACCTTCCGCGCGAGCTCAGCACTCCGCCGCTCGAGCTGCTGGACGAGCTTCACACCGTTCACCGCCATGGCGGCCTGGACGGCGAACGCGGAGACGATCGCCATCTCGCGCTCGTCGAACGGGCTGACGTCGTTGCGCCAGACCACGAGCGCGCCGACCACCTCGTCGTCGAGGAGCATGGGGGCACCCATCGTGGTCCGGAAGCCCGCGACCCGCTGCAGGTCGAGCCGTCCGTAGTCCGGGTCGGCGAGCACGTCGGGGATCTGCTGGGCCCTCCGGTCGAGCCCGACGCGTCCCGCGAGAGTGCGCCGGTCGAGCGGGTAGGGGTTCTCGGCGATCAGCCTGAGCGACTCCTCGGACAGGCCGACCGCCTTGATCACCCGGAAGACGCCGTCCTCGAGCAGGTAGAGGTGGGCCGCCTGGGACCGGCACAGCCGACGGGCGCTCTCGACGACGGTGGTGAGGACCGTGTCCGGATCGCCGGCCGACCGGCCCATCGCGGCGAGGACCTCGTTCGCCGCCTCGAACTGGTCCACCAGGGCGGCGAGGTCGCGCTCGAGTCGCTCGTGCTCGGCGGCGCTGACGCTCCCCGTGGCCGTGGCTGGCGCGGACTCGACCATGGCCCTTCCTCCCCATCGCCGAGTTTCACGGCGTACGGCGATGCGCTTTCGAGTCTCCCCAACATCCCGCAGGTCGGCAATCGCCCGTGTGACCCAGTTCCGGGGTGCGTGCGGTGGTGCCGGCGGCGGATCCCGACCCATCAGGGTCGTTCGGCCCGGGGTCCCACGGTCGAAGCGTGCCTAGCATCGAAGCGTGGCGGAAGCGACGCACGTGAGCCTCGCCCTCGGGAGCGGAGGGGCGCGCGGCTACGCCCACATCGGGGTCATCCAGGCGCTCGAGGAGCACGGCTGCGAGATCGTGGCCGTCGCCGGCACGTCGATGGGTGCGCTGGTGGGCGGGCTGCACGCGGCCGGCAGGCTGGCGCCGTACGCCGAGTGGGTGGGCTCGCTCACCCAGCGCGACGTGCTCCGGCTGCTCGACCCGTCGCTGCACGTCCCCGGGCTGATCCGGGGCGACAAGGTCATGGCGCGGGTCCGGGAGCTGTTGGCCGGCGTGCGGATCGAGGACCTTCCCGTCCCCTTCACCGCTGTTGCCACCGACCTGCTCACGGGCAAGGAGGTGTGGTTCCAGCAGGGACCTGTCGAGGTGGCGATCCGGGCGTCCGCGGCTCTGCCCAGCTTCATCGTCCCGGTGATGCTCAACGGCCGGCTGCTGGCCGACGGCGGCATGATGAACCCGATCCCCATTGCTCCCCTGGCGGCCACCCAGGCGGACGCCGTCGTGGCCGTGTCCCTCCTCGGGGAGGAGCACCCGGAAGGGACCGCCCCGGCGCAGGAGCCGGCGGAGCCGGACCCCGGCGAGATGTACGGGCGGCTGCGGCTGGGCGCGGCCCAGGTGCTCGACCACGACGCGATGCGCCGCGTCACCGACTGGATCGGCGGCCTCCGTAACGGACACCCGGTCGAGGCGCAGCTGGACGAGGCGGGACCGGTCTTCGGCGAGCTTCCCGACGACCTCGGGATGCTCGATGTCGTGCAGCTGTCGCTCGACGCGCTGCAGAGCGTGGTGGCGAGGTACCGGCTCGCGAGCTACCCGCCCGACCTCCTGATCAGCATCCCCAAGCATGCCTGCCGGACCCTGGACTTCCACCGTGGCGCCGACATGATCGCCCTCGGCCACCGGCTCACCGAGGAGGCACTCGCGCGGTCGCCGCTTCCCGGGAGCCCAGCGGCGCCCACGGGGACGTCACCGTCGGTCAGCGGTCCGCTCTGACCGCTGTGCTGACGACACTGGCGATGAGGAACGCCCATCCGCCGGTCAGCCGCCGGCTCCCGTCCCGAGGCGCCCTGCTGAGCGAGGTGGGGCCAGCGAGCACCAGGTAGGCCACCGCAGTCAGAGGGGTGGCTGCCGACGTGACGAGCCAGAACCACGCCCAACGGGTGGCCCGCCAGGGCTCGGGCCCCAGGACCAGGAGGCCGAGGGTGCCCAGGAAGACGATGATGAGCACCCCCGCCGTCCATCCCGTCAGCTCGCGCCCCAGGACCTCGGTGCTCGGACCCGACGGGTACCCCACCCGCTCGACCCGAAGCCCGGGCTGCAACCGTCGCAGCTTCTCACCGAGGTCACCGTGGACGACTCCCGTGACACCGTCGCGAGCGCCGGCTCGACGGCCGGCTGCCAGGGGCCTGGCCTCGACCACCTCCGTCGAGTGGGCGAACATGCCGCTCCGCCAGTGCACCTCCACGATGGCGAACCCTCGTCCCGCCGGGGGCGCGCCCCCGGCGATGCGGACGGCATCCACCCGCCCCGTCGCGACGTCTGCCTCCAGCCGAGCGAGGGTCGAACCTCCTTCGCCGAGGAAGCAGGCGCAGAGCAGCAACACCGTCCAGCAGGCCAGAAGGGCCCACCCGACGAGACGAGCACCTCTGATCCGCGCGGCCGTCGGAGCGGGTGTCGGCTCGGCCTCTGTGGTCGCCGACGTC
>CAVQSC010000022.1:0-181724 GCA_963715375.1 uncultured Actinomycetota bacterium
AAGGTCACAAGGACCTGCGGTTGGAGGGCGTCTCCCTTCAGAATTGGACAACTCCGGAGGTCATCATGCGCTTGGCTCGGGTCTTGTTTCTCGTAGGCGTTTTTCGGTGTTCGTCGGCTCTGCCCTTCTCGACGCGGCGGATGAGAAGGCCGCCAAGCCGCGCGTCGCTGTCCTCGAGTTCAAGAACAAGGCGCCGCAGGCGGGGGGGGCATGCGGGAGCGGCCGCTCAGGACATCCTGATTTCCGAGCTGGTCAAGAAAGGCAAGCACACGGTCATCGACCGGGAGCGCCTCTCGGCGCTCCTGCAGGAGAAAAACCTGTCGCTCTCGGGAGACATCAAGAGCGGCGCCTTGTGTCGGCGTCGAAGTGCGAGGCCTCGAGGATTGAGATCGAAGGACCACGGGGTAATTTCCTTCGGCGTCACGTCACCATTCTCGTCTCCCGCAGCTACGACGCGAATGCGCAAGGACTGCATGGCCCCTACAAGAGCTCGGTCGCCGCGACCTTCAAGACGATAGGAAGGATTAACGGGGTGCGAGGTTGACCGAATGCCCGTTCTCGGCCCCTCGTCAGCCCTCCCCCCTCACGACAGCGCGGATAAGGCCCCTGTCTGCGGCCGATTATCGCCAAGTGGGCGAGAAGACCAAAGGGAAATGACCGTCTGGGAAGGGAACGACGCGACCGCGCCGACACCCCTCCTTGCGGGACGCGACGCCTTCACCAGGCCGGATCGAATTCGGGAGCCGTCCCGGGACTGATCGTCGAGCGTCTCGAGTCGCCGCGGCGGCGCCCGTGCCGGCCGAGGCTCGGGTACCTCCGTCGGCAGGCCGAGGTGTCGCAGGATTCGCTGCACCACCGACGCTTGTTCAATCAGCGCCACGAGGCGGAGCCGTCCACCGCAGCGCGGACACGCCAGGACCTCAAACCCGAATGTTCGCCGCATCAGCTCGGCCCACTGATACGCACCTGCGCGGCGGTCGGGTCGAGGGTCGGCGCGGTGGTGTGCAGGAGGGCCCATCTGTTCCCGTCCCTTTCGGTTGACGGTGCCTCACTCGCCTCTCCATCACTCCGTCTCCGGCCCCCGCCACATCGAACCGGACAGGCGGATTTCCCGCATCCGGCTCACCGCGAAGGCGTCATCCATCGGGGTTATGATTCCGTTCGGCTGGCGCGCGCTTTCGCGCTCGCGTACGCGAGCGTGGTAGTCCCGAAGAGACCCCACGATCCCGTACACGACGTCGCTACTCCACCGCTTCCAGCCGAATCCCGTGCGCTTCCGCTGCTTGGCCGCGAATCGCCTCACCTTGCGCTCGACATGGTACTTGACCTTGTCGAACGCCTGACTCGAGTTGCCGACCCGGAAGTAGTTCACCCAGCCGCGCAGGATCGGGTTCACCTGCGCGACCGCCGCCTGCACCGGCAGGTGCCGGTTGCCGCGCAGGGTGTCCCTCACCGTTCCGCAGGACCGCGGTGACCTTCTTCGGTCGTGGAGTCGTGTACGGGTACCACTGTCCGGTCTTCGGGCTCGGCTCCCACCGAAACTCGAATCCCAGGAACGCGAAGACGGCGTGCTCGTCGGTGATCGTGACGATGCGCGTCTTCTCCGTGTTGAGCGACACGCCGATCGCCTCCGCCTCGCCGCGGATGCGCTCCAGCGCTCGGTCGGCCCACGCTCTGCCCCTTTTCGGAGTCCGGCGCGAGCACGACCATGTCGTCGAGGTACCTCGCGTAGGTGATGAAGCCGCGTCCTCGATCCAAGAGCGTGGTCGAGGTCGTTCAGCGCCAGGTTCGCGAGAAGCGGCGAGAGCGGCGAGCCTTGCGGCACGCCCTGCTTGCCCGTGCTCTTCAGGAACTGCTTCACCATCGCGAGCACCTGGCCGTCGCTGATCCGCCGCGCGACCTTCGCCAGCATCCGGTCGTGCCGGATGCTGTCGAAGTAGCGCGAGAGATCAACGTCGACGACGCGGTGCTTGCGGCGGCGCAGTCCCGTTCGCACCTTCTCGATCGCCTCGTGCGCCGAACGTCCCGGGCGCGCCCCGAAGGAGCTGTCCGAGAAGTCGGCTTCGAAGATCGGTTCCAGAATCAGCCGGAGGGCGCCTTGGACCACGCGGTCTCGGATCGCGGGGATCGAGATCACGCGGACCTTGCCGCCCTCCTTCGGAATCTCTCTTCGTCGATACGGCCTGGGGCGGTACGTGCCGGCGCGCAGGTCCGCGGCGAGTTCCGCGAGGAACTCGCCGCGGCCGCGCTGCCTCGATCCGCTCGAACGTCTCGCCGTCGGATCCAGGGGCGCCGTTGTTGCGCTTCGCCTCCAGATACGCCGCTTCGAGCGTGTCGAGCTTCACGACGTGGACATGCAATCCCCAGAAGCGATGCGCAGGGGCGGATTTCGCCCGATGGCCTATCGTCGCGCGAAGCTCTTGCAGATTGATCGTGGGCTTTGTCATCCCGCGCGTGCCTCGCCTCGTGCTCCGAATGCCTCCGGTAGGGCCCCTTCGCTCTGCGGGCGTTACCCCGCTTCGTCGCTACTACGGACCCGTCCGTCAGGCTCTCGTCTTCGCCGCGCTTCGCCTCTCGGCTCGTGCAGCTACCTTGCTTCCGCGGGGTTTTGATCGCGACAGCGGCCGGCATGCTGTACCAGCAGGGCGCAAAGGATGTTTTTGCTGCCTGCGTCCACGGGGTCTTTACCGGAGGGGCATATGTCCGCCTCATGGCAACCGGCATCCGGGACGTTGTCTGCAGCGATACGATCGAACGGAGCTGCAGCACGGGTATCGGCAGCGGACCAGATCGCCCATGCACTCGGGAAACGCTGATTACCGGGGATTATGGATGCTCTCGTTTCTCTTCCGATCCGGGTTCCTGCCATGAGCGCCGTGCTTGACGCCAGTTTTTTTTTCGGGGATTTTCCCGCCGAAGGAGATCTCTTTACGGTCCCGTCTGTTGTTGACGAGCTTAAGGATATCCGTGCAAAAGGCAATTTCGAGAAATGGTGTGCCCGGGGCCTGAGGGTGCAGATCACCGACGCGAGGAGAGCAGAAAACGGGTGATCTCTGCAGCAAAAACGACCAAAGGATGTCACGGTTATCTCCGGGACGGACTGCGACCTGCTCGCGCTTGCACTTGACCTGGGGGCAGACCTGTATACCGATGATTTCGCGATCCAGAATGTTGCCCTTGTCCTCGGGGTGAAAACCGTCCCGATCCTCCAGCGCAAAGCCCGGCGGGTTCACTGGAAGTACCGGTGCAGCGGTTGTGGCAGATACGCTGAACAGGACGGGGAATGCCCGGTCTGCGGGGCCGCCATTAAAAGAAAACTTAAATAGATACCGGCGAATCTTTTCTCCATGTCTTCCCTTGACGATCTGATCAGCCGGGCAAAAGTCCTCCTTGCAGAAGGGCACAGCCCGGGTCAGATTGCAGATGAGTTATCCCTGTCCATGGAAACGGTCACCTGGCTCCTGACCCAGGCCAAAGGTACGGCAGCGCCAAAAGATGTCCATATTGACTGGACCGCGGTCTCGAGCCAGGGCCCCCTCCTCGAAGAAACTGCACAGATGCTGATGAGCCGGTATTACCTCTCCTGTCCCGATGCCGAGTGCATCTCCTTCAGCAGAGGTCATTGTCGGTATCGCCCTTTCGGGAATACCGCTTGCAACGATCATTGCCGTGCAGGAAGCCGCCCAGCTTGCAATCTACCACCCGGCAAAACAGAATACCAGCGACAAGCCAACCGGATCGTTCAGCGGGAACTTTGCGGCGGTCGGGGGCCAGCGATGCATCATTGTCGATGATACCATCACCTCCGGCAATACCATGCGGGAGGTCGTGAAATACTTAAAAAAACATAATGCCATCCCGGTTGCTATCTGGGTTATCTTTGACAAGCGCGGTATCAAGGACGTGGACGGTGTCCCGGTCTTTTCCCTCTTTAAAATTTCCCGGATTGACTGATCTCTTCTTTTTTCCGGAAGAAGACACGAATGTGTTTATATAGAAGTTCAATTCCACCTTTTACAACATCAGAGGATCCACTATGCAGTCTGGACAGCCAATTATCATATTAAAAGAAAATGTAGAGCGTAATTACGGGAAAGAGGCCCAGCGCTCGAATATCGCGGCAGCAAAAGCCATTGCCGGAGCTGTCAAGTCAACGCTCGGCCCCCGTGGAATGGACAAGATGCTTGTCGACTCCACCGGGGATATCGTGATCACCAATGACGGCGCGACCATTTTAAGCGAGATCGCCGTCCAGCACCCCGGTGCAAAGATGGTCATCGAAGTCGCCCACACGCAGGACGATGAAGTCGGCGACGGAACCACCACCGCGGTCATCCTTGTCGGTGCACTGATGGAGCAGGCAGAGAGCATGCTCGAACAGGGTATCCACCCGACCGTGATTGCACAGGGCTACCGCATGGGCATGGAGAAGGCACTGGAGATTGTGAACAGCCTCTCCCTCAAGGTTGACCCGACTGACCGGAAGACCCTCCTCAAGATTGCCAACACGGCAATCACCGGCAAATCGATCGAGCAGGTCAAGAGCAAACTCGACGGTATCATTGTCGATGCGGTCATGACCGTTGCCGAGAAGGTCAACGGGAAAGTGACCGTCGACGAAGAAGACGTGATGATCAAGAAGCAGAAGGGACAGTCCATGGACGATGCCGAACTGATCCGCGGCGTTGTCATCGACAAGGTCCGGGTCCACGAGGGAATGCCCAAGAAAGATCACCAAGGCAAAAGTCGCCATGGTTGCCATGCCCCTTGAGATCACCAAGACCCAGGTGAAGGCAAAGATCAAGATCACGAGCGCCGAGCAGGTCAATGCTTTCAGCGAGCAGGAACGCGAGACATTGAAGAAACTCGCCGATGCGATCATCGACAGCGGTGCAAATGTCCTCCTCTGCCAGAAAGGCATTGCAGATGCCGCCCAGTTCTACCTTGCAAAGAGCCGGTATTCTCGCCATCGAAGACGTTCCCGAGAAGGACATGAAATACGCAGCCCGGGCACTTCATGCAAATATCGTCAACAAGCCCGAATCCCTGACCGCAAAAGACCTCGGTGTTGCCGATCTTGTCGAAGAAGACACTGATGGCAAGGTCACGCGGATCTCCGGGTGCAAGAACCCCAAGACCACCACGATCCTCCTCCGCGGGACCAGCGATTACCTGCTCGATGAACTCGAACGGGCAGTTGTCGACGGGACCCGCGTGGTCATGGATGCCATGGAAGACGGCACCTACGTGGTCGGTGGCGGTGCAGTCGAGACCGAACTCCTCATGAAGATCCGCGACTATGCACCAGACCGTCGGCGGCCGGGTCCAGATCGCGATCGAGGCCTATGCAGCAGCATACGAGTCCATCCCCCGCGCACTTGCAGAGAACTCCGGTTTCAACCCGATCGACAAGCTGGTCGAGCTCAAGAATGTCCACTCGAAGGGCAAGAAGAATGCAGGGCTGAATGTGTACGAAGGCAAGGTCATTGATATGCTTGCCGAGGGCGTTATCGAACCGCTCCGGTCAAAGCGCCAGTCCATCCAGAGCGCTTCCGAGACTGCCGTCATGCTCATCCGCGTTGATGACATGATGATCACCCAGCAGGGTGGCAAGGCCGGCGCTGCTCCCGGGATGTAATATCTCCCGATACCTTTTTTCCCGGATCTGTTCACCGGCATTTATTCTGATTTGCACACGTATTTCGACCGGGCTTCACCGATGAGAGATCCTGCTCCGGCGCACTCGTCTAGTTTCCCGGACGCTGGAACTGGTCAGATAACTATTAGAGCAAGCGATGAAAAAAATACAAGGGCATAGTGCCGAGGTAGTCTAGCCCGGGAAGGCGGTAGCCTCGAAAGCTACTGGCGCTTCGCGCCTCGGGAGTTCAAATCTCCCCCTCGGCGTCCCTTTTTTCCTGTATGAATTCTGAAGCGCTGGAAAGAAACGAACAGGATAACCACCGGTTTTACCGCATGAGATTTTCACGGATCGGGAAAAATCTGTTATTCTTTTTTTTCTGAAAAAAAGAAAAAGGGATATTAGGATTGTTTAGCTGTCAAAAAAGAATAAATAGCGCATGTTCATAGTATATGGTTACAAAACAGCCGAACCTATGGTCCGGCAGTAATATACAGTCAAGAGGATAGTGAACGGGTATGGCCAGGATAAAACAGAACAAGCCGAATTTCGGCTGAGGCAAAATCCTTTCGTGCTATTCGCAGGCTCAGCCTCAACCGGACCTACATGCCTCTCAAAGTCGGTGCCATTGCCGGGTATATCCTCCTCGGGATGCTCTCCGCCTCCACCTCCATGTTCGGCATCCTTGTCGGGGCAATGCTCCGCATGATAGGCTTAAAAAGGCAGGTGACATCCCATTCTCCTTCTTCTGGGAAAGGGTTTTTCTTCAGAAATATGCCAGCATCCCGAGCAGTCCGTGAACCAGTGCAAGAAAGATCGCAAATGCAGCACAACGGGGATGCCATTTGAAGGGTATTGTGCGAATCCCCTTCAGTGTCATGACTGCAATCGAGGCAGTGAACAGGAAGGCGAGCAGGGTAAGGATCCCCAGGTACATGATCAGGGGTTTTCCGAAAATCAGGAAATAGGTAATTTCCTGGAACATGGTTATGCCCCGACCGTGATAGTTCCCTGCATATGACGGGTGGATCATGCAGGAATAATTATAGGATTCCTTATGGTCGAACCGCTGGCTTGCGGACTGGCTTGCACCAAGGAGGAATGTCGAGGTCGTGAACGACTTGTCCTCAAACTCGATCCGGTGCGGGTGGTCATCTGCGTTTACCCACCGGACGGTCGAACCGGCATTCACCGTCATGTCTGCCGGTCTGAACGTATTTTTAACAATAGTGATGGTATTGTCTGACACCGAGGCTGTACGGGTGGGTGTGATAACCGTAGTCGGGAGGGTTGTCGTAATAACCGGCAGGGGTGTTGCCGTAACGCTCGTCACGGTAACCGCGGGTTGCGCAGGGGGTGACTCGGAACACCCGCAGGTAAGGAGGAGCAGGAGGGCGAGGGTGAGAAGCACCGGAACTGATCTCATAGATGCCGGTCGGAGTTTTCCGTATAATAAGATGGTGGTGGTGCCGGAAATCACGAGAGTCCCGTCGCCTGCGTCACGGTGCCGGCGGATCCTGTTTTTCAGGAGAAACAGGAAACCGTTGATGCAGCCGAGTGTCTGCAGGAAATCTTCACCCAGGTAGTGATCGGAGATTACCATCTCCCGGAACAGCGGTTCGGGAAGGGCTGAGGCAAATTTCCAGCAATCCACCGGCAGCAGGGGCAGGATCTTCTGCGATAGCAGGGTAATCCATCGACTGGATCTCCCGGATCGGCCTGCGCCACACGTTCACCGGGAGCATCTTTTCCGGCACGGTTCACGATGAGCAGGAAATCATCGAACCGGACCTGCACCTTCCGGCCAGCCGGTGCCGGAGCAGGAGCGCCAGCACGCGGTTGAACCTGCTCCCGTTCATGGAGACCACGGTAACGGTTCCCTTCTTTTCTTCATCCTGTTCCACAACATACAGGCCTTCCGGTCCGATACCGGCCGGGAATTGCGCCAGCGCCAGCTGCAGCAGTTCCTGTTCACGCTCACCCAGCGGAATCGTCCCACTTGGATCGTCAAACAGCGTCTGATTAGTGCGCCCAACAACCGTTGTCTCCCAACTTGCGTCGTTCAAGGTTGTCGCGCCGGATCGTGCTCCTTCGCGAACGGCGTTGGTCAGACCCACCGCACCGGCTATACGCCACGCCCGCGGTAACGGTGCCGAGCAGCAACATGACGAGGATCGGCAGCACGAGCGCGAACTCGACCGCGACCGCGCCCCGTTGTTGCGGTCGACAGGCAGCGTGTCGCCCCGTCACGACCGACAGACGCTTGAGCATAGGTCCCCCTTGTAATTGCTCTTGGTCAAGACTATGGATTGCCACGAGGGATGTGGTGAGGAACTCCTTGAATGACCCATATGGGTGATAGAGCGTGGTCACCGCTGGTTTCAGAGCACCCCCAGGCGCACACATTTCGTGAACTTGTCGTGCGGCTCCGCGGGGGGCTGCAAACTCGCCTCGGTGAGTCATGGGTACCGCAACATGTGGTCGGCGGTCGCCCCGCCGACGCGCGCTTCAAAATGATCGTCGTCCGACCCGGTGGCGCGGTCGAGTCGGCGTACGCGACAACCATCCGGGGTCCGTTGTCACAGCCGGCGCCCGGGGCATGACCGCCCCGTTGTGCATCGCTCTCGTGCCACCTCAGCCTGGACTTCGACCGCTGGCATCGGCCGGTGACCGCTGACCCTGTCCTTGGCGCGGTGACCGGTGGCGGTGACCGGTGGGGCGGAGCGCTGGTGCCCTGCTTCCTCTTGTGTTTTGCTGCGCGGGCCTGTCCAATTGGCGAACCATGGTCGCTATGTCTAACCGGGGTGAGTGGACCGCGATGCATGCCAGATACCGGTTGCGTCGCAGGTTCGACTCACTGGATGGGCTGCGCGCGGTGGCCGTGACCGGCACGGTGTGGCATCACACCGTCGGCGGGGCCGGCATCCTTGGGGCTGGATGGCTGGGTGTCCATATGTTCTTCGCCATCAGCGGCTTTCTCATCACGACGCTGCTACTCCGGGAATGGTGATCTCGCCGCGGACGCCTCGATCTCGGCGCGTTCTACGTGCGCCGCGCGCTGCGCATCTTTCCCGCTTACTACCTCACGATGCTCGTCTACGCGTTGATGGCGTTAACCGTCTTCCGGCACAGCCGCACGAGTAACTATTACCTCGCGGCGTTGCCCGCGTCATGACCTATACCGCGAACTGGTTCTATACCGACGCGCCCGGAATGACGCTCTTTGTTCACGGCTGGTCCCTTTCGACGGAGGAGCAGTTCTACATGCTCTGGCCACCCCTCTGGCCCTTGCTCTGACCCGCCATCGTGGGCTGCAAGTGGCCGCATGCGCAGCGGTTGTGCTCGTGGTGGCCAAGTACGGGGCGACCCACCTACTGGAGCCGTCTCTATTGACCACCGTGCTCACCAGTTTGTCCTTATCGATCTGTGGGGGCGTTGTGCTTGCGCTCGCCGTTCACTCAAGGCGGGGATATCTCACGGTCGCGCCCGTGCTTGCAAGAAGAATGTCTGCCCCTGTCGTGGGTGCATGGCCGTTCTCGGGATAGTCGCGGACGTACCGTACGAGGTCATCGTGCTTGCAATGCTGGCGCTAGTGGCTTCGTGCACGATGCGGGAGGACCATCTCCTGCGGCCGGTTCTTTCGTTTGGACCCGTCGGCTTACCTCGGAAAGATCAGTTACGGCGTTTACCTCTACCACCTGATCGTCGCTGTTGTCGTGGCCGGCGCCGTCCCTGGAACTCTGAGCCCGGTGATGTTTGCCGCCGCGACTCTGGTGGGCAGTTGCCTGGTCGCGTCGGTGAGTTACTCCTTCATCGAAGCGCCGTTCCTGCGAATAAGGGACCGCTACAAGGTGGCCGGTCCTGACTCGACGCGGCCAGAGGCAATGTGCTGTCTACCGGCGATTCGAGGGAAGCCAGCAGACGGTGTACCCCCCGGCCTCGTAGACGATCCGCCGGCATTCCGCCGCCGCGCCGTAATACTCCTTCGGTTCCAAGGCCTTCTGCATCGGGCTCAACACGAGTAACCCGTCGCCCGCACCCACCGGTCTTGAAGGGACCACGGACAGGTACCCGATCTCAGGATTCGGGAACCAATCGACGTGCGCTGTGCTTCGCACGTCTAGGTCGTGCCCGAGAAAGTTGTCCGTCGCCGTCGCCGTCGCCGGAACGCGCCCCAGCCCTTCGCCCTCGTCATAGGCCGGCATCACCACTGCCACGTCGTTTGGCTTCGTCGTTCTCTCCATCGGACCGGAGGGGCGTCGAACATGTGTAAAGCAAACCCGAGGAGAAAGAGATGTTTCGCGCGTTGAATTGTCACAATATAGCCCATTTGGGCCAGCCGAAAGGACTGAATGTCTCGGGACAAGCGGAGTGGCTCGGCCCGCTTTGGGGGAAGACTGACTCGGCCACCTCCCGCTGGGTGGCTCAGGCGGACGATCAGTGATGGAGTCGCGGTGCAACAGGTTGAGGCAGTGTCGGCGAACGAGGTGTCCCTCACCTCGTCCAGCCGTGTTTTGGGTCGTCACCCCGGTCGTTTTCACGTTGACCGCGTTCTTCGGGGCCGGGCTTCTCTTCGTCGTGCAGCCGATGGTTGCGAAGCTCTTGCTGCCGGCCTACGGCGGCTCCGCAACGGTCTGGAGCACGAGTTCACTCTTCTTCCAGGTGCTCCTTCTGGCCTGGCGTACTGGTACGCCCACGTCACGACGAACCGCTCGGGCAGTCGGTGGCAGCCGAGGCTCCACCTGCCCTTGCTTCTTCTTCCCGCGGTTGCTGCTGCCGGTCGCCTTGCCTGCCAGCGGCCGCGTCCTGCGGAGGACAGTTCGCCGGTTCTGTGGCTTCTTCGCACGCTGCTCCTCATGATCGGACTGCCGTTCGCAGTGGTCGCCACAACGGGACCGCTACTGCAGCGGTGGTACTCGTGGACGGACCACGAGAGGTCCGAGGACCCCTACTTCCTGTTCGCGGCGAGCAACCTTGGCAGCTTCGGCGGCCTGCTCGCCTATCCGCTGCTCATCGAGCCGAGAGTGTCCCTGGCCGACCAGCGGACTCTGTGGAGTTGGGGCTTCGTGATCTTCGCGGTCCTGTGCGCTTTGAGCGCGATCATCGCGGGGTCGGCGCCGCGGCGCGGCGCATCGACGCGGGACGCGAACACGCGATGCGCAGTTCCGGACATCGACTCGAGACGCCGACAGTCGTCCGCTGGACGCTCCTGGCGTTCCTCCCTTCGTCGCTGATGCTGGGCGGTTACCGCTCACCTCTCGACCGACGTCGCAGCGATCCCGCTTGCTGTGGGTAGTGCCGCTCGCCATCTATCTGGCGACGTTCGTCCTCGCCTTCGGGAAAGGCTCGCGAGACTTTCCCCGCTGGTCAACGAGGGTTGCGGTCGCCGCCGGAGTCGTAGCCCTGCTCACCTCGATCAAGTCTGGGTCACTGGGCGTGGCTGCTCTGATCGTGATAAACCTGGTGCTGCTGGCCGCCGTGGCCTACGCGGCTCACGCAAGACTCGCAGCCGAGCGTCCCGGGCCCGAGCACCTCACCGGCTACTTTCTGGTGATCTCGATCGGCGGAGCCCTCGGCGGTCTCGTGAACGGGGTCGTCGCGCCCATCCTCTTCGACCGCGTGCTCGAGTACCCGCTCGCGTTGTTGGCGATTCCCCTTCTGACGCTGGGTGTTCCTGGAGGGTCGGGGGGCTGGCTCCATCGACAGTTCCGCAGCAACCGTGTCCGCGCGGCGGTGGTTCTTCTGGTGCCATGGGGGCCGTGGCACTGGGCCTTGTGGCTGGTCTGGCAGGTGCCGGAACCGACCCCGCTGCTGGTCGTGCTCGTCCTCGCCGTTGCCTGCTCGTTCGGGTTTGGGCTCGCCGGGGTCCCGACCGCTGCGGTCTGTCGTCAGTCTCGTGCTCTTCACGGCTCCGGCCCTCGGGGACAGTCCCGAGACGCTGGCCCGGGCCCGGAGCTTCTACGGCAGCTACCAGGTCACGACCCAAGACGGCAGACACATCCTGGCGCACGGTACGACGATCCACGGCTCGCAGTACGTGAGCCAGGCAAGGAAGGAGGATGCCCACGACGTACTACTCGACGACGGGGCCGCTCGGTGACGTCTTCCGAGTGCTGGATCGGGACAGGTTCGATCAGGTGGCGGTCGTCGGACTCGGCGCCGGAACGATCGCGGCGTACGGCCGAGCAGGGCAGAGCATGACCTTCTTCGAGATCGACCCAGGGCATCATCGACATCGCCCGCGATCCCCGGCTCTTCACCTACCTCCACGACAGCGACGCCGACATCCACACCGTGGCCGGGGACGGTCGTCTGCGGCTTGGGGAGTACCCGTCGGGCTCGTTCGACCTCCTGGTCCTCGACGCTTTCAGCTCTGACTCGATCCCCGTGCACCTGCTCACACAGCAGGCGATGGACCTGTATGCAGACCGCCTCAGACCGGACGGCGTCATGCTCGTCCACATCAGTAACCGGGTCTTCGACCTCGAGCCTGTGCTGGCCGGCGCGACGCTCACCTGGGGTGGCAGGCGGCGATCGGCTCGGGGCCAGGCCGGGGAGAAGGGCGCAGCAGCCAGCGTCTGGGTCGCGCTCAGCCCGGACCGGGGGCGGTCGACGAACTGCTCGTCCAGCAGGGATGGCGACCGCTCGACGGCTCCCGCCAGGTGCGTGGACCGATGACTACTCGTCGATCCTGGCGGTTCTGCGCTAGGCGCGTGCGGTTGCGGTACTCCGGCAACCAGTTCGACCGCGAGCTGCTCCAAGAACAGCCCGACGTCGGTGACGATGCCGCGCGCCTGGGAAGAGCCACGGTCGGCCAGCTTGGTCACCGTGGCGGGGTTGATGTCCACGCATACCAGCGGGATCGACGCCGGGAGGATGTTCCCGGTCGCGACCGAGTGCAGCATCGTGGCGACCATGATGCAGAAGCCGACGTCCTTTAGCCGAGCACGCATGGCGCGCTGACCTTCGATCACGTCGGTGTAGACATCGGGGAGCGGACCGTCGTCACGCACGGACCCGACGAGGACGAAGTCCTTCCCCTCGGTCACCAGCGCGTGCATGATGCCGCCGGTCAGGACACCCTGGTCCACCGCGTCCTTGATGGAGCCGGCCTTGCGGATCGTGTTGAGCGCGCGGATGTGGTGCTCATGCCCGTGCTCGACGCCGCGACCCATCGCGAGGTCGATGCCGAGCGACGTGCCGTAGAGGGCGGACTCGATGTCGTGGGTCGCAAGCGCGTTGCCGGCGAAGAGGATGTCGACGTACCCGGCCTTGACCAGCGCGACCATCGCGGGAGCTGCACCGGTGTGTACGACGCCAGGGCCGCCGACCCAGAGGACCTTCTTGCCCTCGGCCTTGGCCTCCCGCATGCCGTCGGCTACCTGGCGGACGAGCACGGCCTGGGGCTTCTCACTGGAGACCTCGGACTCCATGAACCCGAATCCGGTGGCGCCTTCGGGCGGCTCGGGGATCGCGACCTTGATGCCACCGGCGCCGCAGACGACCTTCATGCCGGCCTTCACGTCCGCCATGGGCAGTGTGTAGATGCGCACGTCGCGCCCTCGCCCTCGACGATCAGGCCGCAGTCCATCTCCGGGTTCTCGACCTCGATCCAGCGACCTCCGAGCCGAACTCGCGTGGCGAGATTGGTCGTGGAGTAGAAGTGGTCGGGGAAGACCCCGTCCATCTCGGTCTCGGAGACCGACGCCTCGCCCGGGTGGACCTGGTTCACGCCGCGCGTCTGGATGCGCATCAGGAGCCGCTCGAGAGCCTCGTCGTCCTCGGCCTTCACCGTGATCACGGCATGGGAGGTGTCGCCGGCGTCATGGCCCACGTCGAACCGGTCGATGATGTAGTCGCCGCCGTACTCCCGGATGTCGTCGAGTACCCGCGACAGGATGCCCGTGTCCATGAGGTGGCCGGTGATCTCGACGGTCTCGCTCTGCACGCAGAACTCCTTCGGTTTGGGTACTCGAAGGCGACTTACACAACCGCCCCGTCGTCGCCGTACCCGTCCCCGGGAGGCCGCTTCGACATGGTGGCGACCAGGTAGACGAACCCGCCGGCGAAGCTTCCGGCGAGTGCGAACATCAGCCAGCCGGGGAAGGTCCACCCGAGTACGACGGCCGCCAGCATCACGATGGGGGAGCCGAACAACCCGGCCCACGCAAGCCGGCGCCGAGGATCCGTTACGCGCACCGGGGGAGGCGTTGGCGGGACGAAGTGGCCCTCGTCCTCCCAGGTCGCCTCCGACTCGAGGGGATCGTTCCAGCTCGGTCGGAAGAGCCCGCGCAGGCGCTCCTCCGACGACTCGGCAGGAGGCTCCGGCGGGGCGGGAGGCGCAACAGATGAGTCGTCGGCGTCGAACGGCTCGATGTCAGCGCGGTCGCCGTAGTGCGCGATGATGTCGCGCCAGGCGGCATCCTCGTCGAGCTTCCGGTCCGACCCCGAGTCACGCCCCGATGCCTCGCCCTCGGCGGGGTCGTTGGGGTCGTCGGGGTTGTGAGTCATGGCCTCGTCACTCGTCGGATGAACTCCACGGACTCCTCGAAGATGGCAGGAGCGTCATTGTCGAGCGTAGCCACGTGGTAGCTGTTCTCCAGAATGCGCTCCTGAACGTCACGAGACGAGACCTTGCTCGCGATGATCTGGGAGGAGGAGGGGTCGACCACGTGGTCCTCGGCGGAGCGGAAGTGGATGACCGGCTGGGTGACCTTCGCGAGGTCCTCTCGTAGGGCCTTCCAGCCGATGAGCATCGAGTGCAGCGCTTTCAGCGGAGTCCGGCTGTAGCCGTGCTCGTCCTGCCCTGGCTTCTTGATGTCGTTCACGACCCCCGGCATCGACGGGACGACATGCTTGAGCACCGGCACGGCGAGGAGCTGCTTGTTGTTGAGGTGCACGGCAGCGTTCACCAGCATGACACCGGACACGTCCCGGCCCCGGTCGGCCGCGAGCTTCAAGACGAGGCCGCCGCCCATCGACATGCCACCGACCACCACATCGTCGTGATCGGCCTTCAGCTTCTCGAAGGTGCGCTGGAGCTCGTCGTACCAGTCCTGCCAACCTGTCCGGTTCATCTCCTGCCACGTGGTTCCGTGCCCGGGCAGCCGGGGGACAGCGACGCCGAACCCGTGTCCGGCGAGGTGCCGACCCCACGGAACCATCGACGCGGGCGACCCGGTGAAGCCGTGGCTGAGCAGTACGCCGACGCGGCGGCCGGTGCTCTCGTCGGGCTCGCCGGTGGAGAAGAAGGGCTCGGCATGGGGAGCGATCGACACGGGTACTCCAGTTCGCGTACGACGGGACGAGGACGACGCAGCCGAGGCCGCGCCGCAGACAACTCGAGGGCATCGTCGCACGTGCTCCGAAACGGGGCTAGGGTTTCCCCGACGACTGGGAGGTTCGCGGGTGTTCTACTGGCTGCTCAAATGGGTCTTTATCGGACCACTGCTGCGCCTTGTCTTCCGGCCCCAGGCCGAGGGCACTGAGAACGTCCCCGTCGAGGGACCTGCCATCCTGGCCAGCAACCACCTGTCCTACGCCGACTGGCTGTTCATGCCGCTGACGTTGACTCGGCGGGTGACCTTCGTGGCGAAGGCGGAGTACTTCAACGGTCGGGGCATCAAGGGCTGGCTCCAGAAGTCGTTCTTCTCGGGCTCCGGCCAGGTGCCGATCGACCGGTCCAGCGGCAACGCCGCCGAGGGCGCGCTGCTGTCCGCGAAGCGGATCCTGAAGGCGGGTGAGCTCTTCGGGATCTACCCCGAGGGCACCCGCTCCCACGACGGCAAGCTCTACCGCGGCAAGACCGGCGTCGCTCGCCTCGCCCTCGAGACCGGCGTGCCCGTGATCCCTGTCGCGGTGGTCGGCACCGACGTCGTGGCGCCGCCGGGGAAGAAGTTCGGCTCGTTCACCCGTCCGCGCGTCCGGTTCGGCAAGCCTCTCGACTTCTCGCGTTACGAGGGCCTGGAGAACGACCGCTACGTCCTCCGGTCGATCACCGACGAGATCATGTACGAGATCATGGCGCTGTCCGGCCAGGAGTACGTCGACATCTACGCCACCAAGGCCAAAGCCCTGGACAAGGAGGCTGCGAAGAAGGGCGCAGCGGCCGAGGCGAAGCACGCCGACTCGGGGAACTCCGAGCTCAAAGCCTCCTGAGCATGGACGGGCCACTGGGGGTAGCCGCCCGTCCAGATCCGGCCACTGAGGCCGTCGAGAACACGATGTACCGCGCCCTCGCGGCGCTGCGCGTCGTCGTGCTGCTCAACGCCATCGTTCTCAACGCCTACTTCTGGGAGACCGTCGAGCGGCCCGCCCTGGCGATTGCCACCCTCGCCGTGATGGCCGTCTGGACCGGGGTCGCGATCTGGGGCTACGACCACCCGTCGATGCGACGGCTGCCGCTCATGGTCACCGACCTTGCGGTCACGGTTGCGACGATCCTGGTCTCGCCGCTGGTCAAAGGCCCGGATGTCGAGTCCACCGTCCCCGGCTTCTGGGTGATGGGCGTGGTGCTGGCCTGGGGTATCCGCTGGCACTGGGTCGGCGGCCTCATCGCGTCGCTGGCGGTCTCTGTCTCCGACATCGTCATCCGAAGCGACCTGACCCAGACCAACTACGGCAACATCTTCCTGCTGATGATCGGAGGCCCGGTCCTCGGCTACACCTCCGGTCTGCTCAAGGAGATGGCGGCTGCTCGGGACCGTGCGGAGCGCGCGGCTGCTGCCGCCGCTGAGCGTGCTCGGCTGGCGCGGGTGGTGCACGACGGGGTTCTCCAGGTGCTCGCGCTCGTGCAGCGGCGGGGGCTCGAGCTCGGGGGAGAGGCGGCCGAGCTCGGCCGGCTGGCGGGGGAGCAGGAGGTCGCGCTGCGTGCGCTCGTGCAGGGCGGTCCGAACTCCGCGAGCGGGTCGACGATCGCGTCGGGTGCCGGGACGGCCGACCTGGCGCAGGCCCTCAGGAGACTTGGCTCCGGCCATGTGACTGTCTCCGTCCCCGGCTCGCCGGTCGATCTCCCCGCGGCGGAGGTCGAAGAGATCGTCGCCGCAGTCCGCGCCTGCCTGGACAACGTGGCCCGCCATGCTGGCGCCGAGGCTCGGGCCTGGGTGCTGCTGGAAGACCTGGGCTCCAAGGTGGTTGTCACCGTGCGGGACGACGGCTCCGGGATCCCGGCTGGCCGGCTGGACGAGGCGGCGGCGCAGGGGCGGCTCGGAGTTCGCCAGTCGATCCGGGGGCGGGTGGCTGACTTCGGGGGTGCTGCGAGCCTCGTGACGGCACCCGGCCAGGGCACCGAGTGGGAGTTCTCTTTTCCTAGGTAGTCCAGACAAACCCCGCGAGAAGCGGAAATCCGTCGTACCTTGGATGGCGACCCCCAGTTCGGCACCTTTAGGACGGTAGCGATGCGACCTACGCTCTCCGTGGTCGTGCCCATGTACAACGAGTCAGAGGTCCTGCCGGAGCTCTTCCTGCAGACCAGGTCCGTCCTCGACGACCTGGAGGTGAGCTACGAGCTGGTGTGTGTCGACGACGGCTCGTCGGACGACACGGCAGCGCTGGTTCAGGCCGCCACGGAGATGTGGCCGCAGCTGCGGCTCGTGCGCCTGGTCCGCAACTCGGGTCACCAAGCGGCGCTGTCCGCCGGGTATGAGCGGGCACGTGGCGACTACGTGATCACGATGGACGCGGACCTCCAGGATCCGCCTTTCGTGATCGCCGAGATGCTCCGCGTCGCCTCGGCCGAGAACGTCGACGTGGTGTACGGCGTGCGTGAGGACCGCTCCTGCGACAGCTTCCTCAAGCGCCGTACTGCCGGGCTGTACTACAAGACCATGCGGAGGATCGCCGGCAACCAGGTCCCCGCGGACGTGGGCGACTTCCGCCTGGTGACGCGCCGTGTCATCGAGGCGCTCGAGCGGGTTCCCGAGCACACGCGGGTCTACCGTCTGATCATCCCCTGGTACGGCTTCCCTTCCGCTGAGGTTCGCTACACGCGAGCGGCTCGGGCAGCAGGGAAGACGAAGTACCCGATCTCCAAGATGGTGGCCCTGGCCGTCGACTCGGTCACCACGTTCTCAGCAGCTCCGCTCAGGGTCGCCACGTTGGCCGGAGTCTTCGGCGTCGGCCTCTGTCTCGTGGCGATGGTGATTTCGATCTTCGCCTGGTTGTCGGGGAACACAGTCCCCGGTTGGACCTCCACCGTGGCAACGGTCGGCCTCATCGGCGCGATCCAGCTCATCTGCGTGGGACTGCTGGGGGAGTACATGGGGCGGCTCTTCGTTGCCAGCCAGGGACGACCGGCCTACATCGTCGGCTTCGACAGCACGGACTACGACCTGTCTAGCCGACCGAGCGAGCCTGAACCACCAGCGAGACTCCCGGCAACCCTCGCACCGGTAGGTGACGTTCAGCGGCGATGATGCCGCGCAGGACGGCATTCGTCAGGGGTGACAGTTCCTCGAGGTCGCTGCCGGTGCTCTTGCGGCGCCGGTACTTCGCGACCGGTCGCAGGAGCACGTTCCACGACCACATCTTGTCGATAACCAGTCCGGCGTCCGTCAGCACACGGTGCAGACGCTCGCGGTCGTAGCGCCTCACGTGGTCCACGGCGACGTCGTGAGCACTCCATAGACGCATGTCCGCTGGAACGGCGATCAATGCCGTTCCCCCGGGCGAGAGAACACGCTGGACCTCGGCGGCCATCTGGTCGTCCTCTTCGATGTGCTCCATGATGTCGAAGGCCACCACAAGGCCCATCGAGTGATCCGGAAACGGCAAGGTCCGGGCATCCGCTCTCACCACGGGCAGGCCGCGGCTCTTGGCCACCTCGGCGCCGGTCGCCGAGTACTCGAGGGCGACGGGTCTCCAGCCGGCCTCGACCAGGACTCTGGTGTTGCCGCCACCAGCGGCCCCGATGTCGAGTGCGGTGCTCGGCGGTAGGCCCGCGATCATCCGCTTCAGGATGCTTCGGCGCTCGGCGTACCACCAGTGCGAGTCCTCGAGCTCGGTCAGCTTGGTGACTTCCGCGGACTCCATCCGCCCTCCTCGATACTCGCCGAGCCTCGGCAGCTTCGACGCTGATGTGCCAGGCAAGTGTGGCACCTACGCGCCGTTCGGTTGAGAAACCGGGCAATGCGCGGCGTGCCTGAGTACGTTGTCGAGCATGCGATTCGAGAAGACAGTCAGCGTGCAAGCACCGGTGGAGGTGCTGTGGAAGGTCGTGGAGGACGTCGAGGCCTGGCCGAAGCTCACCGAGTCGATGACCTCGGTCGAGCGGCTGGACGGCGGTCCGCTGCGGGTCGGGATGCGGGTCAAGGTCCACCAGCCGAAGCTGCCTCCGGCCACCTGGAAGGTCACGGAGCTGGTCGAGAACGAACGCTTCGTGTGGAGGGCGAGGGGGCTGGGGTTCAGCACCCAGGGCTTCCACGAGGTGGCCCCTGACGGGGAGGGATCCACGCTGACCCTCGCCATCGAGCAGTCCGGCCTGATGGGTGGCATGGTCGGTCGCATGTGGAAGGACCTCACGGAGAGGTACATCGCCCTCGAGGCCGCCGGCATGAAGCGGCGCGCGGAGGAGACTGCGTGACGATCCACTCCGACCATCCGTTCGCCACTCCGGAGCCTGAGCGCGACCCGGTACGTCGATTGCGGGGCCGGCTGGGTGGGACGGTCACGTTGTGGACCGCGGGACAGGACCGCGATCGTGCCGGGCTGACCGTGTCGTCCCTGATGATCGCCGCCGGCGACCCGGGGCATGCCCTCGCGCTCGTCGATCCGGACTCGGACTTCGCGGACGCTGTCCAGGACACGGGCATGGCCGTCGTACAGCTCCTGGAGTGGCCGCACCGAGACCTCGCCGAGGCGTTCGCGGGACTGGCTCCCGCACCCGGCGGCCTCTTCACGCTCGGCTCATGGGTCGACACCGAGTGGGGGCCGCGGCTGGAGGGCGCGAGCGCCTGGGCCGGCGTACGGCTGACCGGCGAACAGCGCGAGGTCGGGTGGTCGCTGCTTCTCGACGCGACGATCGAGCACGTCGAGATGGGGGAGGAGAAGGAGCCGCTCGTCCACCGGCGTGGACGCTACGTGCGCGCGGAGGCGCCTCGGTAGCCTGCCGGCAGACAACCGAGGGAGGCGGCGTGGACGACAGCGCGATCCGGGTGATGGTCGTCGACGACCACCCGATGTGGCGTGACGCCGTCGAGCGCGACCTCGCCAACGCAGGCTTCCAGGTGGTCGCCACCGCCGCGAACGGCACCGACGCCCTCAACCGTGCGCCCGCCGCCCGGCCGAACGTGGTCGTCCTGGACCTCCAGATCCCAGCACCCAACGGGGTCGAGGTGACGGCCGCCCTCGTCAAGGCCGACCCGACCGTGCGGATCCTCATCCTCTCCGCCTCGGGCGAGCAGGACGACGTGCTGGATGCGGTGAAGGCGGGCGCGACCGGCTACCTCGTGAAGTCCGCCTCCCGCGAGGAGCTGATCGACGCGGTCACCCGGGTTGCCCGAGGTGACACCGTCTTCACGCCTGGACTCGCCGGGCTCGTGCTGGGGGAGTACCGCCGCCTCTCCGACGCCCCCGCCGCCGACGACACGCCACGCCTGACGGACCGCGAGACCGAGGTGCTCCGCCTCGTCGCCAAGGGACTGTCCTACAAGCAGATCGCCGAGCGGCTGGTGCTGTCGCACCGGACCGTCCAGAACCACGTCCAGAACACCCTCCGGAAGCTCCAGATGCACAACCGCGTGCAGCTCGTGCGCTACGCGATCGAGCAGGGCCTCGACGGGGAGTGAAGTCCCGCCTCAGCAGGTCCGCGCATTCTGCTCCGAACCTCCCGTTTCGCCCCTAATCTTTACCTGAGAACACGGGAGCCCGGAGGGGGACCATGCGTATCCGCACCGGGATCTGGACGGCAGTCATCGCGCTGCTGCTCACCACCACGCCGTTGACCGCGTCGGCAGCCCCTGGCACGAACCAGGGCCAGGGAGCAGAACACCGAAGCGAGCGTGCCACCGCCGCCCTCGACGCTGCCAAGGAGCTCTTCCGCCTCCGCCCCGGCTCCGCTGCCCGCGGCGGCAGCGACCTCGCCCGTACGACGGTCACGCCGGGCGCCGTGGACGCGACCATGGTCCTGCGCGACCTCGCGGTGAGCCTCGACGACCTGGGCCCGGCCGACCGCCGGGTCGCACTGCGCATCCTCGCCCGTCCCACGGACAACAGCGACGAGCCCTGGCCGGCAGTCAAGTACGACGGCGCACCGACGAACAACACCTGTGCGACCCCGGGCGGGGAGGTCCTCAACGTCTGCGTCCACTGGGTCAGCCAGCCGGGGAACCTCAACGCGCCTCCTGCGGGCGGTGAGGACGAGAACGGTGTCCCGGGGTGGGTGCGCACCAACCAGCAGGTGCTCGAGGAGGTCTGGCAGCGGACGTGTCAAAGGTCTCGGCTACCGCGCGTCCGGTCGACGACATCGACACCGCCAACCCGGGCCCGGACAAGCGTCTGGACGTCTACCTCGCTGACCTCGGCAAGTACGGCATGTACGGGTACTGCGCCGCCGAGCCGCCGCTGCGGGGTAGGACGGCTCCGGCGTACTGCGTGCTCGACAACAACTTCAAGGAGTACTCCGGCGACGCCCTCGCCGACCTCAAGGTCACCGCGGCCCACGAGTTCTTCCACGCGGTGCAGTACGCCTACAACATCTTCGCCGACGTCTGGCTGATGGAGGGCACGGCGGCCTGGGTCGAGGACGAGCTCTACGACGACATCAACGACAACCTGCAGTACCTCGCCAGCAGTCCGCTGAGCGCGCCAGGCAGCCCGTTGGACTTCGAGGGCTCCGATACTCCGGAGGAGCGCAACTGGCGCTACGGGTCGTGGATCTGGTGGCGTTTCCTCTGCGAGTACTTCGGCAGCGGCGCACAGGAGGATCCGTCCGTCGTACGCCAGGTCTGGCAGCGACTCGCCGTCGACGGGCCGGCCTCCATGCCCGCGATGCGCAAGGTCATCGCGAACCGAGGTGCCTCGTTCGGCGACGTGTTCGCCGAGTTCGGCGCCGCGGGCCGGATCGCCCCGAAGTGGTACGACGAGGGGCGGAGCTACACCCCCTTCATCACGAGGGCGGCCGGAACCTTCACGCTTTCCAAGAGCCGCAGGAGCACCGGGTGGCGTGGCGCGGGGCTCTACCACCTCAGCACCATCCACGCGGTGATGCGTCCGGGCTCGGACCTCCGCGGCAAGTGGCGGCTCCGAATCGAGCTCGACCTGCCTCCGCGCTACAAGGGGTCCCAGGCCACCGTGATCGTGAACCGGCGTGACGGCCGGGTCCGGTGGCAACGGGTCCGGCTCGACCGGGGCGGTGCGGCTCGGTTCGCGGTGCCGTTCGACACCCGCAGCATCTCCCGGGTCACGCTCTCGCTCACCAATGCGAGCACCCGGCTGACCGACTGCGGGAAGGGCTTTCCCTTCTCCTGCGGAGGGCGGTCTCCGGACGACGGGGCCAAGTTCCTCCTCCAGGCCACGGCTGTCCGCTAGGCCCTGCGACAGGAGTGCGCGACCTGGCCCGCGGGGTGACCACGCTCCGTATGCTCGCAACGTGGACCTCATGGCGGCAGCAGACGAGCTCTACTCGTTGCGCCCTGACGAGTTCATCCCGCGCCGCACAGCTCTGACCAGTGAGGCCAAGGGCGACGACAAGGCACTGGCGGCCGAGATCAAGAAGCTCGCCAAGCCCACCACGGCTGCCTGGGTTGTGAACATGCTCGTCCGCCACGAATCGGACCAGGTCGAGCAGGTGCTGGAGCTCGGGGCAGCGCTGCGCGCGGCACAGATGTCGATGTCCGGAGACGAGCTCCGCCAGCTCAGCCGCCAGCGTCGCCAGCTGACCACGGCGGTGACCCGCCAGGCGAAGGCGCTCGCCTACGAGCTCGGGCAGAAGGTCGGCGACCCGGTCGCGGCGCAGGTCGAGGACACGCTGCACGCCGCGATGGTCGACGAGGACGCCGCGAACGCCGTCCGCACCGGCCTCCTCGTCAAGCCGCTCGCCGTCACGGGCAGCGAGGTGCCTGACATCGTCGAGGCGGTGGCGATCCCCAGCGCGATCGGAGAGACCGCCGTACGACGGCCGCCGTCCTCTCGTCCGCGCGCCGCGAAGAAGGCCGAGCCGCCCAAACCCGAGCTGACTGTCGTCGAGGACAACTCACGCGCGATCGAGGAGGCCGAGCACCACCTCGCCCGGGCAGAGGGCGAGCTGGCGGTCGCGGAGCGGCGGCTCTACAAGGCACAGAGCAAGGTCGAGAAGCGGGAGGCGAGGGGCCTCCAGCTGCAGTCCGAGCTCGAGGAGCTGCGCCGCCGCATCGCGCAGGTCGAGTCGCGTGTCGAGGCCAACGAGGACGAGCTCACCGAGGCCGAGGAGGACCGCGACGCTCGAGAGGAGTCGGTCGAGGACTCCCGCAAGGCCGTGGAGCGAGCCCGCAAGGCCCTCGACGCCCTACGCTCTGACTAGGCCCAGCCCTTCGACCGCTCCACGGCGTCGCGCCACCGGGCGTGAGCGGCGTCCGCGTCAGCGCGCTCACCCCGCGGGTCGAAGCGCCGGTCGAGGTGCCAGGTCTCGCGAAGGTCGTCGGTCGAGGTCCACACGCCTGTCCCGAGGCCCGCGAGGAAGGCAGCCCCCAAGGCGGTCGTCTCGACGATCTTCGGTCGCTCCACGGGCACGCCGAGCTGGTCGGCCTGGATCTGGCACAGCAGGTTGTTCGCGGAGGCGCCGCCGTCGACCATGAGCGCGTGCATCGAGGTCCGCTGCGGCAGAGTCTCGATCACGTCGCGGACCTCGAAGGCGATCGCCTCGAGGGTGGCCCGGACGATGTGCGCCCTCGTCGTACCCCTGGTGATCCCGATGATCATGCCGCGCGCGTGCGGGTCCCAGTCCGGAGCGCCGAGACCGGTCAGGGCGGGCACGAACACCACACCCTGCGAGTCGGCCACCGTGCCCGCGATCGCCTCGGTCTCCGGGGCGGCGCCGACGATCTGCAGCCCGTCGCGGAGCCACTGCACGGCCGCGCCGGTCACGAAGATCGCGCCCTCGAGCGCGTAGGTCGTCTTGCCCTCCGGGGAGCGCCACGCGGCCGTGGAGAGCAGCCCTGCGTCGGAGCGGACCACCTCGGAGCCGGTGTTGGTGAGGATGAACGAGCCCGTGCCGTACGTGCACTTGCTGTCGCCGACGTCGAAGCAGGTCTGGCCGAACAGCGCCGACTGCTGGTCGCCGGCGATGCCCGCGATCGGCAGCTCCAGCCCGGCGAACGACCTCGGGTCGGAGGTCGCGATCGGTCCCCACGACGGCACGATGTCCGGAAGCGCCTCCCGCGGCACGCCGAACAGCGAGCACAGCTCGTCGGACCAGTCGCCGCGCTCGAGGTCGAACAGCAGCGTGCGTGAGGCGTTCGAGACGTCGGTGACGTGCCAGGTGCCGCGGGTCATCCGGGCGATCAGGTACGAGTCGACCGTGCCGATCGCGTAGCGGCCGTCCTCCAAGAGCGCCCAGGTGTTGGGCTCGTTCTCCGCGAGCCAGCGCAGCTTCGTGCCGGAGAAGTACGGGTCGAGCCGCAGCCCGGTCAGCTCGCTGACGCGGTCCTCGTGGCCCTCCTCGCGCATGCGCTTGCAGATGTCGGCGGTACGACGGTCCTGCCACACGATCGCGCGGCGCGGGGAGCCGAGGGTCTCGCGGTCCCACAGCAGCACGGTCTCGCGCTGGTTCGTGATGCCGATCGCCTGGAGCTCGGGCCCGCCGGTCTTCTCGTACTCCGCGACAGCGGCCCGGGTGGCCTCGAGGGTGGCCTGCCAGATCTCCTCGGGCGCGTGCTCCACCCAGCCGGGGCGGGGGAAGTGCTGGGAGAACTCCTGGTACCCCTTCGCGGCGATCGTCCCCTCGGGGGTCACCACGACGGCGGTGACTCCCGTCGTACCTGCATCGATGGCCAGCACGCTCATGAACCGCAACTCCACTGTCTCGGACGGTCGGTCAGGTGCATCCTTGCACTGCGGGAACGTGGAAGGGACCTGCCATGCTCACCCAGTCCGACCTCGACCGGATCTGCACGCTGGATGCCACGGGTCAGGCCGCTCTGGTTCGCAACGGGCAGGTCACCGCCGAGGAGCTCGTGTCCGGGGCGATCGAGCGGGCCGAGCGGCTGAACCCGACCCTCAACGCGGTCATCACGCCTGCTTACGAGCAGGCGCTCGACGCGGTCGCGGAGGGGCTGCCGATCGGCGTCCACTTCATCGGCAGATACGGCGACGAGGGGACCCTGTCCAGGTTGGGCAGCTGGAGCAAGCACGCCCCTGGGCGGATCGGCGTCCGCCTGTCTGGTGACCTAGCTCCTTGGCCAGTGCACACAGATGGGCTTGCCGCAGACACGTGCCGCCACACGCGGACAGCGGCATGGCGGACACTCGCCGGACTGAGCCATTCCGCGGCGCATCGCAATGGTGCACCGCTACTTTGGCGGATGCCTGCCGCACACAGTGGCCAACATTTGATCTGGCGCTCTCGCCCGACTAGGAGCTTTCCCATGAAGCACGTCCCGCATGCCGAGCAGAGCATTGTGCCTCCGCCGCGCGTGAGCAATGGGTTCGGCCAAGCGGGACTTCTCCTGGCCGCCGCCGGGCTGGTCCTTTTCTGGATCCCCATGGTGTACCCGGCTGTCGGAATTCTCGCCATCACGCTGAGCGCTATTGGTTACTCCAACGTTCGAGCAGGAACCGCTACCAACGGCAAGTCGGCGATGTTGGGCCTCGTACTCGGGATCCTTTCGGTCGTGCTGCCAATCGTCGTTCTCCTCGGCTTCGCCTACCTCGCCGCGCTCGCTCCCTAGTTCGGGATTCGTTCTCATCCGGGCGGGCTTGGTTGCTAGTCGTTGAGAGAGGCAACGTCGGCCATCGGTATGAGAGGCGGTTTCACGCTGGGTGTCTTAAGGAAACGCGGGCTTGCCGGGCTGGGTGACGGTTGGCCACCAAACTGCTCGGCCCCAAGCTTTACGAGCTAGTCGCCACCAGGCCTCCTAGCACTAGGAAGACGGCGATGGGGGCCAGCGTCACGAAGATCCCCAGAACCAGCCCCACCATCGCAGCCCCGCCGTTAGTGGCCGTGCCGCGACGGACGTCTGCGTAACCGATCGCGCTGAACGTCGTCGCCAAAACCCCCAGAAGAAGATCAAGCCCGGGTACCCAAATGAGGAGCAGCCCGACGATGCCCAAGATGAGCCCGGCACTGCCCATCCCGTTACTGGGGCGCAGAGGCGCCGTTGGACACGCGCCCTGTGGTTGCGGCACATGTGTCATGGGGAAACCACGTCAGGCATCATGTCGCCACGCTACGTGGGTGCGAGCCAGCCTTGCATACGTTTCCTTCGCTTACACGGCGCCCTGCGAGTGACTTAACGATCGGTCCGCTTCCCTTCGCAGGTGCCGCAGCGCGCGCGGACAGCCGCAGGTTCGGACGCGTTGGCGAAGCGGGAGCACGGAGTCGGCTATGGACGTTCAAGCTCTGTTGATGCGGTGCGCAGGCAGGTAGGGGCGTGGAGCCGTGTTGGCTTCCGGTGGCGCTGTGTGGGTTCAGCGGCGCCACGAGGGTGAAGCCCGCTTCGAGGGCGGTCGACAGCACTTTGGGAACCCTCGTTTCACTGCAGGTGTCACCCCGACCGGGCAGACTCTTCTCTTGCGCTGAACCACCGCGCGGCAACAGCGGTGCACAAGGGGGAACAGATGACGGACGCGTTCGTCGACCGGCTCACACCGATCCTGACCGAGGGTGACCTGGTCGCTGCGTGGGATCTGCTCTACTCCCTGGACGGCGACGAGCTCAAGGATGCGAAGGACTGGTTCGCCCGCGGCCGACGCTGGCTCGGGCGGCTCCACGAGCTGACGTTCGCTGGCGACGACCACGACGCCCGGTTTGAGACTGCCGGTCGTGCGGATTGGATCGTGGCGATGTGTGCGGTCCGGCTCTGCGGCCCCGCCACCGCCGCGAAGCGAGTGCCGTGGACCCACTGCTGGGACTTCAGGAACAACCCAGGCGAAGCAGCCTTCATCCAGCTGCTGTGGGACACCGACCGGGCCTGGGTTGCTGACTTTGTCGAGGCCGCGAGCCATGTCAGCTTAGGTGGGAACGCGCGCAACACGAACGGCCAGCTGTCCCGGGCGCTGCGCGCCGCGGCGGTGCACCACCAGCTTCCGTGCCCGACGGGGCGAACGTTCCTCGCTGAGTGGTGGGCCGGCACCGGCCGGCACGAGAGCCTTGCCGCCCGGCTCGCCGCGGATCCGTTCATGCCCGACTTGCTGTTCTTGTACCTGGCGTCCGGCAACTGCGGTGATCTGCCAGACCTGCCCGCCGCCATTGCCGAGCTGTGCGCGTCCGGGATCGTCGAGCGCGACCAGGTGCTCGCGCACGTCCTGGACCTGCTCACCGCGTCGCAGAAGCCCACGTCACAGAAAGTGCTGGCGCAGATCACCGCTGCGCTCGACCTGAAGTCGCAGGAGATTCCCGGGGGACTCACCTACCTTCTCGGCGTGCTGTCCACCAGTCACCGCACGGTCGTGCAACCGCTGCTGTCCCATGCGGTCGACCTAATCGTGGACGCCGACGGGCTGCTTCAGCTCACCAAGGTGCTCACAGCACGGCCGGAGAAGCAGCCGAAGGAAACCCTGCTCGCGGCCTTGAAGACGCCGACGTTGCCGGCCGCCGTTGGCACCGAAGCCGCACTCGAGGCGCTGAGCGTGCTGGGAGCCGGTGACGACGCAGCGTTCACGGACAAGGTCAACCGCGTCGCCGCGACCTTCGGCGCAACTCCGAACCCTGACTCGACGACCGCCCCTGGCTCCGCGCCGACGATGGGGCTGTGGGACCTGGAGCCGTCCCCGAATGGCGCCGGAGCCACGAGGAACGGGTGGCCGTACCGGGATCCCACGTGGGGCGAAGTCCTCGAGTCCGAGTTCTCCCACCGCAAGACGCTGCAGCCGTGGCTGGTTGACATCACCTTGGAGGCGATGGCGAGCGGCACGTTCCGGGGCGGCCAACCCATGCGTGAGGCCGCGGACGCGCTGCTGGCCAGACAACGTCTCCTGATGTCCTCGCTCGCCAGTGCGCTGGAAGACCTGTTCCTCGGGGGCGGTCTCCGGCAGGCATGGCCCGTCGCACTCGAGATCGCGGACGCCGCCTGCGGCGCGCCGAGCCGGCCGACGGGGATCGCGGACCTGCTACGCACACTGGCCAGGTACGCCGTCGAGGTGCCGCGCCCCTGCGCGGTGCCGCCACACATTGCTGCGCTCGCCGCCTCAGGCGGCCGCACCAAGGCGCAAATGGAGGCCCGTCGCCTCGCCGCTGTCCTGGCGGATGAGGACGCGGAAACGGTGGTCGCGCGGCTCCGGGGCGCGGCGCCGGCACCACCCCAACTTGAGCGCCGCGGGCTGTGGGAAGCACCGCCGCCACCGGTGGACCCGTTGCCGTCCCTGAGACGGCTCCCCGCCCCGACGGACCCGGTTCTCGACCGGGCGCGCGACCTGAGCCTCCTGCGGGACATGCTGTCGGAGAACTACAACGGGTACGCGCAAAGCTACGAAGACATCTGCTATTGGCCGGGCGGCTACGAACCGAGCCGCTCGTTCACCAGCCTGACCAACCCCGACCGAGTCGTGGCCGCCACCGTCGCGGCCATCCGGCTGCACGGAGCTGCCGCAGTCCGCACCGCCCTTGCCGGCATCGAACGGAAGTACGGCCCCGTTGACGTGGTCGCGGCGATCGACGTGTGGATCGCGGGCACGCTCGACGTGGCAGCGTTCTGGCGAGTTGCGCAACGCCCGGCGGTCTCTCTCCGCGTGCTGCGGAAGGAGTGGGCTGCGGGCGGGGTGCACCCGAAGGAGATCCGCGAACGAGTGAACGCCTTGCCGCCGTTCAGCGAGCGGTTGACGCAGCCCGACCACCCGGACGTCGACGCGCTGGTGCTGCCGTTCGAGCTGGGGTCCGCGGTGGAACTGCTCGCGTTCCTCCGCGCAGGGGAGGCGCTGCTGCGCGCTGATCACCACGCAACCATCCTGAGCACCCCGACCTGGGCCGACGGCACCCTCGACCTCGACGACCTCTTGGCTCGCCTCGTGGACAGTACCGCGGCACCAGAGCCGACCGTGGGCCCGATCGACCTGGTGCAGGCACTGCACCGGCTCCGACCGGTTGACCCTGCCCGCGCCGACGATGTACCCGCCGGTCTGCGGACCGACGCGGCGTTCACCGACCCGGATGGCGTGGCCAGTTGGGACGCGACCGAGCTGGTGCGCACCTGGATTTCCGCGGGTGGGCTCCCACCGCTGGACCCGAGACCGGACGAGAACGGCATGTGGTCGACCAGTGTGGTCGCCCCAGTGCCGTTCAACCGGTTGGCCGCGCTACCGAAGGCGCTGGCCGACGACCCATGGGCGCCCGGCCCGATCGCACCGACAGTGCGGATGATGCCGCGGTGGGGCGACCGGGTCGTCGCCCAAGCGTTCGCACAGTTCATGCTCTACGCCCCCACTCACTTCCCCGGTCACATAGCCGGGGCGTTCGGGGTGCCGCTGCACGACCGGCTCCTGTCCCTGCTCACGCCCGACGCCAACACCCACTCCCTGCAGGCGTTGCCTACCCTGGTCGAGTTCGCCCAGCGAGGCCGGGTCGACGCCACCGCGGTCGCCGCCGCCGCAGTCGGACGACACGAACGCGGCACCCTGCGGCTCAGTCTGCTGACCAAGACCCTGCAACGAGGCTTCGAGGAGAACGGCGCCTTCCCCGGCTTGTGGCCAGCGGCACTTGCGATGGCCGACGCCCTGTGCGGCGTAACCAAGAAGCCGTCAGGCCTCCCGGAGCTGCTCCGGCTGCTCACGACGTACGCGCATGAGGTGCCCGCCTCGGAGATTTCCGAGATCCCGGACGGCTTGCGCCAGTTGGCCGAAGGCCGCGGCTCGACCCGGAGCCACGCCGAGGCCCGCGAGCTCGTCGCTGCGCTGCACAGGGCCCAGCAGATAGGTGGCCGCCTTTGAACGGCTACCAGGCCACCTCCGAGCTCACCCGGACAACGGAGGGTCAACGGCTTGACCTCGCTACCGCGCTCGGGGTCACCCCGTCAGGACTGGTGGACAACCCCACGTTCTTCACCGGGTTCGTCGACCGCCCCGACGTCACCGCATCGGGTCTCCTTGCGGTGGCGGACGTGGCCGCGAGCCGGTACGCAGATGCCGGGCTCGCCCAGCGCCTCGCCAGCCTCGACCCGGTCGTCACCGCCGGCGGTGACCGGCTGCGGTTCGAGTCCTTCTCCGCTTGCAACGGCGTCCATGCCCGCTTCGACCTGCTTCGCGACGGCCTCGGCAGCAGCGAGGTAGGTTTCGGCACTACGAACATCGACGTCAATCAGCCGCTCCGCACCGCCCTTGCCCGGGTGGACCGATCCGAGCCGCTGCACCTGACTGTCGGACGCGACGAGCTCCGCGCGTCCTCGCCGACCGGCACCCACGTCGAAAGGAAGGTAAACCTTCCCGACCGGTGGGTGCGCGGGCTCGCCGAGGTGCCCACGCTGCTCGCCGGGATGAAGCCGGCCGCTGAGTTGCGCGGTCCGTCGATAGGACGCTTCCTCGCCAGTTTGCCGCGGGTCGCACCGCCGGGTCCGAGCCTGCACGTCATCCCGGCAGCAGGCGGTTGGCGGACAAGCACCAGGGCCCTGCCCGGCTCGATCCCTCTCCCGGGAGCGTCACGCCTACGCGGCTGCGACCGGGTGGTGCGGCATGCCAGCCGGATGACCGTGCACGCCAACGACAACGGCACGACCGCATGGCTGTTCGACGTGCCCGGCGGACGCCTCACGCTGGTGGTCAGCCCGGACCCGTTCCGCGGCTTCTCCGGCGAAGGCACCCTGCTGACGCTGCTCACCCGGCCGGACGCCGAGGAGCGCGGCCGCCTGTTCCTCGAGGAGCTCGGCTGGACGGCACTCGTCGATCCCAGGCACCTCTCCGCCAGAACCGGGCTCGACGACAGCCAGGTGGCCGCAGGCCTCGCGTGGCTGGCTGCATCCGGCCGGCTCGGATACGACCTGGCTGAGCACGCGTGGTTCCATCGCGAGCTGCCCATCGACAGCGAGAAGGTGCTGCGCCGAAACCCGCGACTCGTAGCCGCCCGCGCGTTGGCCGAGGTCGGGGGCGTCGAAGCGGTGCCGGGCCGCGCCCAGTGGCGCGTGCTCGGCGGCCACGGACAGACCTACGACGTCGCACCGGACAACCAGAGGCTCCGCTGCTCGTGTGCCTGGGAGGTCGAACACGCCGGCGGGCGCGGTCCCTGCAAGCACGTGTTGGCCGTCATCATCACGCTCCGCGACAACAACCCCCGTGACACAGGTCAGTGGCAACACGGACAGGGGTAATTCGGAAGTTCCATGACAGCGCGCTACGCCCGCTAGCCTCATGCAACGACCGGGTTGCGGATGGCGATAGCAGACGTCCACGCTTCGGCCGTCGCAGCATGAGCATGTCGCCGTTGTGGATGGACTAAGGGAGCCGCTTGGTGGCTATTGAGCCGGATCTACGGAGCCTGAAGCGGTTCTGGAGCCTCGAGGCCGGCCATCTGGAGTTCGTGGTCAAGGCCGACTTCGGGTCCGCCGCGCCGGACCTGGAGGAGCTGCTCGAGATAGCCACCGGCATTCACCACCGTCTCCGGGCTGCGGGCAACAACCATGCCGAGGCGGAGGGGTGGGTCTTGACCAAGTCCGGGTGGGCCGGCGTGCTGGTCAATGCCTACACCATCGACGACGGACTGGAGTGGTTCGAGCTCTTCACCGCAACCTGGGGCGACGCCATCGAGGGCAGCATCATCGGAGGGCCACCCTCGAGGCTGCCCTCGGGACGGGACCCCGATCCGCAGCTGACCGCCTACGTTGCGTACACCACCGGTGACCTGGCGGCCGTGCCCTCGGAGGACAGATCACCGCTGTGGTACGTCGAAGGAAAAGTCACCCGGCACGTGATGGAACAGGCCACCAGCTGGGCCTACACCCGGGGCTGCCGGCAGTACCTGACGCGCGCCGCCGACTGGGTGGTGGAGGTCGTCGGCCCGAACGTCGGCCGGGCCATGGCGCAGGGCATCGAGCGCTACGGCCAGGTCGCGTTCAAGTGCGCTCAGGAGGCGCCGTTCCGGGAGCGGTTTGCTTCGTTCTGGGCACAAGGGCGAGGCGTCTACCAGGTCGTCGACGCGACGCTCGGATGGCAGGAGAGGCTCGCACTGGTCGATCGGGTCTTGTCCTGGACGCCGCCCCACACCGATCTCGCCATGGTGCGCTACGGGCTGGGCGGCGTGGGTCTGTGGAACTCTCCGACCGTCCCGTGGCCGTACGTGCGCGAGCCGGACGTCAGGTACAACCGCCCGCTGCTCGCGTCCTTCGTGCCCGACGTCAGTGGAATCCAACTGCTCACCGACGCCCACCTCGAGCGAGCACACGACCTGAGTGGGTGGGACATCGAGTCCTTGGCAGGAGGACGCAACCTGGTCCGGGCACGCGACCTCGCCGCCTGGTACGCCCAACCCGTGCCGGATCCAGACCTCTTGGCCCAAGCCAGAGCCGACTTCGGCGCGATGATCCTGACCCCCGACCTGATCCCCGCATACTCTCCGTGGGATGGCCGCTAGGCGCCGGACTTCATCAACCTGCGAAGCTTCTCGAAGCGAGTCGCTCCAGCCGTCTCGGTGCAGCTCGAGCCGCTCCTCGGTGGCGAACGTGCCCTGCCAGAGCGTCACCTTCGTGGCGTCTCCGACGGCCTCGAGCGAGAGCCTGACGACAGTCTCACGGTCGTCAGGGTCGGGTGGTTCCCAGTTGAACGTGTAGACGAGCCGCTTCGGCGGGTCGATCTCGAGGAACTCCCCGGAAAGATGGAAGAGGTCGCCCTCGGGAGGCTGCATGGTGAGGCGGTAGGGGCCACCGCTGTTCAGATCGAGATCGATCTCCGGCGTCGTGAACCCGTGCGGACCCCACCACTTCGCCAGCTCAACCGGCTCGGTGAGCAGGTCGAAGACGCGTGATGGCGGTGCCTGCACCACGCACTCCAGCTCGAGAACCAGGTCAGCCGGTCGGCGCTCCATGACTCGACTCTTCCACCGTCACGGCCGCATGGCGAGACTCATGAGAGCCGAGGTTCAGCGTGGGCAGCGTTCGCCACTCAGCGACCGCGCTTCTTCGCGGCACCCACGAGCTGCCCGGCCAGAAGCACTCCCAGGTAGGAGTCGAAGACGAACACCGGGTTCCGCGACGCGAGGGACATCGCGAAGAGCGTCGACGCGAACACCAACATCACGTTCGCGAGTGGCAACGGCGTGAGCACATCTCGAAGTTAGAAACGGTGCCCACCCAGAGCCCAGCCCAGTCTTGGGGAACTTACTGGGTGAGGCCGCGTCGGCCGGCACCCTGCACGGAATGCGGCAGCGGGCGAGCCTTCGGAAAAGCGAGGGCGCGGGACTGCTCCACGGATGCGATTGCCCAGCTCTCTGGCGCGACGTCCCCTATCCGGAGTAACCCACCTTCTTTGTGGGCATTAGGGAGTTGGGCGACCCGGAGACCGACGACCTTGAGATCGACTTCCGGGTCAGAGCGAGCTACCGGGTCGGCAACCCTGGGGAGCCAGGCCGGCTTCGTGACGGTGGGGACGTTCGAATGAGCGCCAGTGAAGGAACTAGGGGAGGCAGCAGTAGATGAGCGAGATCAAGAGCCGGTGGAAGAGCGTCGCGGACAGAGAGAAGTGGGCCGCACGCGGTGCCTCGTTCGTGGCGAAGGCCAAGGCCACCAAGGTGGTGTGGTTCCCGCCCAAGCCTGTGGAGACCGGCAAGAAGGCTGCCTCGACGGCCAAGAAGGCGACCAAGGGGGCGACCAAGAAGACGACCGGTGCCGCCAAGAAGTCGACCGGTGCCGCAAAGCAGGCGACCAAAGGCACCAAGAAGGCGACCAACCCGGTACGCCGGAAGAACACATGAACCGCCCGCAGCGCGGAGGCTAGACCCGGCTTCCTGACTCTCTCACTCTTCGGCGGATGAGTGCGGTTGGGTCGAATTGGGACACACCCATGTAGAGGTCTCGTACTCACCTCGGCGCTGTCAGGCCGGAGTCGCGTCGTCGCTCTGCTCGCGCAGGATCTTCAGCACCCGCTGGTCGACCCACGGCTTGTCGTCGTCGGGACCGCTGACCCGCATCTCGTAGTTCTCGCTGCCCACCCAGGCCTGGAAGTCGTGGTGGCCGAGGCGACGGGCGCGGTCGTCGAGCTCCTCCTGGAGCTTCGCGTCCACCAAGACCTTCTCCTCGTCGGTCGACGCCGTGAGGTACAGGTCGTTGAGGTCGAGCAGCCGGCCGAGCTCGGTGCACGGGTCGGCGTGGTCGTCGACGCGGAGGTCCACCGCAACGTCGTCGCCTCCGCCGTACCCGGCACCGTCGCGTACGACGAGCAGCGCCGCCGACTGTCGACCGCGCTTGTCGCCACCGGCCTGGTCGCCCGCGACGAGTGCTGCGAGGAGGCGGCGGGCGAGGTCGGGCTCGTCCGCGCTCGCGTCCCAGGCGGCCTTCATCGCCTCGACGACTTCGGGACCGGTGAGGATGTTGCCCTGGATCGCGACGCCGTCGCCGATGAGGCTGCCTGCCCAGTCGAAGCACTCGTGGCCGGTGTGCGAGGCGGCGCCGCCGTCGACGTCGACGATGCCGACCTGGCGGTGCTCGCGGCCGGTGTCCTCCTCGAGCAGCCGCTGGAGGGCGACCGACGCGGTGGCGCCCTCGTCCATGTGCGAGAGCGCGAGGCCCTTGTACGCGACGTTCGCGTCCGCCTGGGTCGCGATGGCGCCGACACCGGCAACGGCAGCAGGTACGACGGAGCCGACGGCGAGGAACTTCGAGGCCACGGCGACGCCCCAGGACTGGCCGTCGGCGGACCGGGCGACGATCGAGAAGGTCATGGCGGGACCATACCGGCGCCGAGCCCTGACAACGATCAGGCCGGACGGCCCCATCCGACAGGCCTGAGGACCTTCGCCCAACACTGGGTATGGAACGATCCAATTCGGGTCGCTAGGCTCAGAACGACCAATCTCGAAGGAGCGATTCCATGCGCGTGGGTGTGCTGACCGGTGGCGGAGACTGTCCTGGCCTGAACGCTGTGATCCGGGCCGTCGTGAGGCGCGGTGTCCAGGAGTACGGCTTCGAGTTCGTCGGCTACCGCGGCGGGTGGCGCGGCCCCCTCGAGGGCGACGCTGCGCCCCTCGGCATCGACGACGTGCGCGGCATCCTCCCGCGCGGCGGCACGATCTTGAAGTCCTCGCGCACGAACCCGTTCAAGATCGAGGGCGGCGTCGAGAGGATCAAGGACAACCTCGCCAAGGACGGCGTCGACGCGCTGATCGCGATCGGCGGTGAGGACACCCTCGGTGTGGCCACCAAGCTCGCCGACCTCGGCGTGAACGTCGTCGGTGTCCCCAAGACGATCGACAACGACCTGTCCGGGACCGACTTCACCTTCGGGTTCGACACGGCGGTCAACATCGCGGTCGAGTCCATCGACCGGCTCCACACCACGGCCGAGTCGCACCAGCGCGTGCTCGTCGTCGAGGTCATGGGGCGCCACGCCGGCTGGATCGCCCTCCACTCGGGCATCGCCGGCGGCGCGGCCGTCGTACTCATCCCCGAGCAGCCCTTCGACATAGACCGGGTCGCGAAGTACGTCGAGTCCCGGTTCGCCAAGGGGTTCGCCCCGATCATCGTCGTCGCCGAGGGTGCGATGCCGGCCGAGGGCGGCGGTATGTCCCTCCAGACCGAGGAGAAGGACGCCTTCGGGCACGTCCGGCTCGGCGGCATCGGCGACCGGCTCGCCACCGAGATCGAGCAGCGGACCGGCCACGAGGCCCGCGCCGTCGTGCTCGGCCACGTGCAGCGCGGCGGCACGCCGACCGCGTTCGACCGCTGGCTGGCCACCCGCTTCGGTCTGCACGCCATCGCCGCGGTGCGCGACGGTGACTTCGGCAAGATGATGGCGCTGCGCGGCACCGAGATCGTCCGGCTCCCGCTGATCGAGGGCACCGGCGAGCTCAAGCTGGTCACGCCCGAGCTCTACTCCGAGGCCGAGGTCTTCTTCGGCTAGCCTTCCCGTCGCGCCCCCGGCGTGTGATCGTGGATACGTCAGGGGCGGGGAGGTGCGCCGATGGGCGTGGCCACACGGGAGCGGGTCGACTACGTCGACTCCGTGGACCGGCCCGGCCACTCTCAGCGGCAGCGGCTCGTCGTCGTGTCCGCCGTGATCGCGACCCTCGTCGTGATCGGCGGGCCCCTCGTCGCGGGCTTGCTGAGTGGCGGCCTGTCACGAGGCGACGGGAACTCCGCCCTGACCCCGATGGCCGAGCGGGTGCTTCGCTCGATGCCCGGTGCCTTCCTGACCGGTGACCTGGTCGTCGTACCCACGGCCGCCAACCCCAGCACCGCCTGGACCAACGTGGTCGCGCCGGAGCTCATCGACGGCGACGTGGTGCAGCTCGACGTACGCGGCCTCGCGGACATCGGCTACCTCCCTTCCAGGGGTACGGCGCCCGGCTGGCTGTCGGACGTCACCGCACAGGACCGGGTGTTCCTGGACGTGGGCAACCTGTCGTTCGCCTGCACGCGCTGGCCCGGCGCGGACGCCTGCACCGGCTCGCTGCTCATGGAGCACGACCAGGCGCTGTACCTCTTCCACTCCGGCCTGAGCATCGTGGGGTCACCCGACGAGGTGCGGAGCTTCCAGGTGCTCGACCTGGGCCACCCCACGACCATGGCACTCGGTGTCCTCCCGTACGGCGCGACGTCGGCGATGGTCACGTTCCGAGGCGGAGGAGACCGCGGCGTCCCCGCACGCACGAGTGCGCCGGGTGCGGTCGGGGGAGCGACGCTCTGGTGGGTCTCGGCGCCGGCGGCCGCCGAGTCCGTGCGCTTCCTCGATGCCGACGGCCACGTCCTGGGAGAGGCCGACCCGACCGGTTGAGCATCCGGGGATTGAGGATTGGGGCTTGGGGCGCCGGGTGATGGGTACCGCCTCCCTCGAGGGAGGGAGCCTCGATGAGTCATGCACGCAACGAGACCCCGTTGGCGGTCGTCACGGGAGCATCTAGCGGGATCGGCTGGGCGCTGGCCCGGCAGTTCGTCGACCGCGGCTACGACCTCGTCGTGGCCTCGGACGACGAGGAGGTGCACGAGGCCGCCGCGGGACTCGAGGCCGCCGCGGAACTCGAGGGAGGCAGCGTCGAGGTCACCGCTGAGCAGGTCGACCTCGCCACCGAGGAAGGCGTCGAGCAGCTCTACAAGGCGGTGGCGGCGACTGGTCGACCGGTCGCGGCTGCGGCCCTGAACGCCGGCGTCGGCTCGCCGGGACACTTCCACGAGACCCCACTCGAGGCCGACCTGGAGGTCGTCGACCTCAACGTACGGTCGGTGGTGCACCTCTCGAAGCTGCTGCTGCCGTCCATGGTCGCGCAGGGCCATGGTCGCCTGCTCTTCACGGCGTCGATCGCGGCCTTCGGGCCCGGGCCGTACCACGCCACGTACGCGGCCTCGAAGGCGTTCGTGCACCTCTTCGCGCAGGGGCTTCGCCACGAGCTGCGCGGCACCGGCGTGACGGTGACCTCGCTGATGCCGGGCCCCACGGACACCGCGTTCTTCGACCGCGCGGAGATGCGTGACACCCGGATCGGGCGGATCCCCAAGGACGACCCCGACGTGGTCGCGCGACAGGCCTACGAGGCGATGGTCGCCGGGAAGGAACGCGTCGTCACCGGCTCCGTCCTCAACCGCCTCCAGGCCCTCGGCGCCGGGTTCGTCCCGGACAGGGTCAAGGCCTATGCCCAGGCGTTCCTGACGAAACCTCAGTCAGACGAACGCTGAGCACCCCCGAACCGTCCGGCGTACGGCGGCCGCCCCTGACCGTCGTACGTCGGACGCCCGTTTCGAGAGGCTCGGGGTCCGGAAATCGCGGCGGTCCGGGTGCGCATCACCGATACTTGGCCGGTGAAGAAGTACGTCGACTGGCGGGCCGCCCGGCCGGGGCTGTGGCTGACCGCTGCTCTCGTGGCGACGGTCGCCACCTACGCGACGGCCGCCGAACGGTCGACCTCCGTGCTGCCGTGGCTGCTGCTGGACCTCTGGCTCGCCCGTCGCGTCTGGCGAGGCGGTGCGACGGCGCTGGCGTGGTTCCGGTTCCTGCAGCTCCTGAGCGTCTTCCTGTTCGGCTACGTCCTCATCGCGGCCCAGTTCTCCAGCAACCTCGAGTCCACGGCAGGTCCGGGCACGGTGATGCTCTTCGCGCTGGCGGCCTGGTGCCTCCTGGCGCCGGCGCTGTCGCGACACGTCGCCGCCGTTCCAGTCCCACGCTGACGACCGCACCTGGCGGACGACCGCACCTGGCGGACGACGCACCTACGCCGGGTCCTGGGAGTCACTCGTGGTCGAGTCGCTGGAAGCACGGCGCCGGTCTCGCTGCGTCTGCACCACTGCGATCACGACGATCCCCGAGAAGACCCACCGGCACGAGGACGACCGACGACATCGCAGCGAGCAGCACCAACGTGTCCGCCGGCGACAGGGTGCAGCCGAAACCGATGCCTTCACACTGCTCGGGACCGACGTCCTTGGGGAGGATCGCGTACCCGACCACGGTCACCAGGAGCGGCAGTCCCCACACCACGCCCAGCAGCCACGCGTAGGGCCGCAGCTTCCTTGGCATTCGTCGTCTCCTCCCTGTGCGGCCTTCAACCAGTCGCTCAGCCAACTGTGCGGGTCTGGTGGTCGGCGGCGCATGAGTACGGGCACTCACATTCGCCCTGGAAAGCGACTCACGCTCTGGCGAGGTCCACCGAGAGCGCCCGGTGGTCGGACAGGGGGAGCTCGTGGACGGTCGTGTCCACGACCTCACCGACGTCACCGCGGGCCAGCACGTGGTCGAGCTGCTCCCGCGGCGCATCGGCCGGGAAGGTGTCCTCGGCGACGAGCGGCCGCATGCCCGTGATCGCACGTGCGCGGGCGCACGACATGTTCAGGTCCCCGACGAGCAGCAGCGGGCTCGGTGTGCTCCACTGCGTTGGTGACAGTCTTCAGCTGGTGCCGCCCCCACCAGCTCACGAAGGACAGATGGGTGTTCACGACGGTCAGCTCGCCGCCGGGCGCCTCTACCCGAGCGGCAACGGCCACCCGTGGCTCGTCTCGTAGCAGCACCGGTCGCTTGCTGCCGCGGAACCACATGGGCACCCGGGTCGGTGTGCTCGCGAGTCGGACCACCTCCCAGGACACGACCGGGTACCTGCTGAGCAGGGCGATGCCGTACGCCGCCGAGTCCGGCTGCTCGTCCCCGGTGGCGGCCATCCAGGTCGCTCCGGGGCTGCCGGACAGGGCCGCGACGAAGCGGTGCTCGACAGCCCCCATGGCCTCCGCCGCCACGGCGGTCAGGTCCGCGTTCGCCGAGCGGGGCTGGTTGCGGTCCACCTCCTGGAGCGCGAGGACGTCGGCGTCGAGGCTCTTCACCGCGTCGGCGTACCGCTCGATGTCCACCCTGTCGTCGGCGGGGGAGCGTCCGTGCAGGATGTTGAACGTGGCGATACGCATGAAGTCCTCGTTCCCCGCTTTGTCGCTCGTTAGTCCTGCCCGCGGGTGGGTAAGTCCTGAGCCATGGCCGTGGAGGAGCAGGAGAACTTGCGCGAGGCGCTCAAGCGCGTCGCGGTGGCGCTCAAGCAGAGCGGGATCCCGTTCGCGTTGATCGGCGGGTACGCCGTGTGGGCACGAGGTGGCCCCGAGCCCGACCACGACGTGGACTTCATGGTCGCCGACGAGGACGCCGCCAAGGCCGCAGAGATGCTCGCGGCCGAGGGCTTCCAGGTCGTTCAGCCGCCCGAGGACTGGCTGTTCAAGGTCTTCACCGACGACGCGATGGTCGACATCATCTTCCGCGACTCCGGCACGCCGGCCACCCGTGCGGTGGTCGAGGACGCCGACGAGATCGAGGTGCTCTCGGTGGTGATGCCGGTGCTCTCGGGCACAGAGCTGCTCGTGCAGAAGCTGCACGCACTCGACGAGCACACGTGCGACTACTCCCGGCTGCTGCCGGTGGCCAGGGCGCTGCGCGAGCAGGTGGACTGGCCGCGGGTGCGCAAGGAGACCGACGACAACGACTTCGCGGTCGCCTTGCTGTTCCTCCTCGAGCGGCTCTCGATCATCGACGCCGACTGAGGCGGGGCGACCGCTCCGGGCCGCCGGGGGCTGGGAGCCCTGCCAGGCGTTGGCGACACACCTGTGCTGCCAACGCGTCCGATGCACCACGAGGCCCGCCACACAGGACCCAAGCCGACGCGCCCGTCGTGACTCAACCCTTCTTGCCCTGCCTGCGTATGTGATGTCGTGAGCAGGCACCTTAGGCAGGGGGACCGATGAGACGAAGCGCGCGTGACGACGACTTCGACGAGTTCGCGTACGCGGCGTGGCCACGGCTTCGCTGGTCGGCGTACCTCCTCACCGGCGACCAGCACCTCGCGGAGGATCTCGCCCAGACGACGCTGGCCAAGACCTACGCCGCCTGGAGCCGTGTACGACGCGGCGACGCGCATGCCTATGCCCGCAAGGTGCTGGTCAACGCAAACATCGACCGCGTGCGTCGGCGGCGCTTCGTCGAAGTGGGGGACGACGTACTCGCGGGGATGCCTGATGCGCCAGGGGCCAACCGCGTTGACGACGGCGACGAGCTGGCTCGGTTGCTGGTCGGACTCTCGGCGCGGGAACGCAAGGTGGTCGTCCTGCGCTACTACTTCGACCTGTCCGAGGAAGCGGTCGCCGCGGAGATGAACGTCTCCGTCGGAACCGTCAAGAGCACGGCGTCTCGTGCCCTCGCCAGGCTGCGCGCCACGCCTGCTGCACATCGACTGACCGACACGAAAGGAACGGTGTGACATGCAGGTGGACGAGCTCACCAGGATCATGCGCAACGGCGAAGCAGAGCAGGTCCCGACGTCTCCGGACCTCACAGCCATCCGCTCGCGTGGGCGTCGGATGAGGTGGAGTCGCCGCGGCGCGACGTCGGCCGTCGTCGCAGCCACGCTGGCGGTCGTCGCCGGCTCGGCGTACACCGTCGCGGGTGGTCCCGGCATCGAGCGCGGTCTGTTCGCAGCCGGCGACGAGCTCAGCCCGGTGGCGGAACGGGCACTGAAGGAGGTCCCCGGTGCTTACCGGGTGGGTGACCAGGTCTTCGTCCCCGAGGTGCCGACGCGGGCCGCGGTCGCCGAGGGGGCTCTGTCGCCGCGCCGGTTCCGCGGTGAAGTCGTGCCGCTGACAGTGCACGGCTACAGCGATCTGACCTACCTGACCGACGGCTCCGGGCTCCCGGGCTGGTTGCCGACCGCGCCGGAGGTGATGGAGGACGACACCGTCCGCGCGGACAATGGACCGCTCAGCCTGGCCTGCGTGAGCGGGCGGGGGAGCCGGTGTGGCCTCACGACGATGGTGCGAAGCGTGGACGGTGACTACTACCGGCTCTCCGGTCTGGGTACGGCCACGTTCCTGAAACCAGGCGCTCCGATGGAGGTCTTCCTCGACGAGGACTATCTCGAGCGGACGGTGTCGGTGATCGGAGGCATCCACGGCACGGACGTCGCCCGGGTTGAGGTGTTCACGGTGGACGGGAGACGTCGGGAGGCCGATGTGTCCCATGACGTCGTCAAGGGCGACACCGTGTTCTGGGGGGAGTCGTACGGCGAGGTGGCCCGCGTCGTGGCCTACGACCGAGACGGCACGGTGCTCGACAGCCACGAGATCAAGCCATGCGACGACCCGGTGGACTGCGAGGTTCGCTGACCTGGGGACAGCCGCATGGTTGTGGGGGTGGCCCTGCGTAGGGTCGCCTGCATGACTTCGCCAGACGCCACCGGTACGACGACCATGGGACTGTCGCAGGAGCGGGCCGCCGTCGCCGACCGGGTGATCGCCGCGATGGCCGGCCCGGACGCACGGCTCCGCGACGACCAGGCCACGGCGGTGGCTGCCTTGAGCGAGGCGGCTGCCCGGGTCCTCGTGGTGCAGGCGACGGGCTGGGGCAAGTCCGCGGTGTACTGGGCCGCGACCGCGATCCGGCGCAGCGAAGGTCACGGACCCACGCTCGTCGTGTCGCCGCTCCTCTCGCTCATGCGTGACCAGGTCGCCGCGGCAGGCCGTGCCGGTCTCGCTGCGGCGACCCTGAACTCCTCCAACATCGACGACTGGTCCGCCATCGAGGACGCGCTGCGGAGCGGGCAGCTCGACGTCCTCCTCGTCTCTCCCGAGCGGCTGGCCAACCCCGGCTTCGGCCGGCGGGTGCTCGACGGGCTGGCGGGAAACCTCGGGCTGCTCGTGATCGACGAGGCGCATGCCGTCTCCGACTGGGGCCATGACTTCCGGCCCGACTACCGCCGGGTGTCGGACGTCCTGCAGCGGCTGAACCCCGACACCCCGGTGCTCGCGACCACCGCCACCGCCAACGCGCGCGTGACCGACGACGTCGCGGCGCAGCTGGGGGAGTCGACGCTCGTCCTGCGCGGCGCCCTGGCGCGCGCGAGCCTCGAGCTCTCGGTCGTGGACCGGCTGAGCCCGCTGGAGCGCTACGCCTGGGTCGTGGACCACCTGCCGAGGATGCCGGGTTCGGGGATCGTCTACGCACTCACGGTCGCCGACGCCGAACGCCTGACCGCGGCCATCCGCGAGGTCCACGGCAACGAGGTTCCGGTCGCCGCCTACACCGGCCAGCTCGAGGCGTCCGTGCGACACGAGCTCGAGGACGCCCTGCGGGACAACCGGCTGAAGGCACTCATCGCGACGTCGGCGCTCGGCATGGGCTACGACAAGCCGGACCTCGGCTTCGTGGTCCACGTGGGCGCTCCGCCGTCCCCGGTGTCGTACTACCAGCAGGTTGGCCGCGCCGGCCGCGCGATCGAGCACGCCCACGCGGTGCTGCTCCCGTCCGAGGCGGACGCCGGCGTGTGGGACTACTTCGCGACCGCGACGATCCCTCGCCCCGAGCAGGTCGAGCGCGTGCTCGCAGTCGTCCCGGTCGGCGAGCCGGTCAGCGTCGCGGCCGTGGAGGCCCAGTCGGGTGTCCGGCGTGGTCGCGTGGAGCTGATGCTCAAGCAGCTCGCGGTCGACGGCGTCGTGGACCGCGTGGAGGGTGGCTGGACGGCGACCGGGCAAGCGTGGAGCTACGACGCCGAGCACTACGACGGCATCGTCGCGGTGCGCCGGCGCGAGGCCGACATCATGCGCGCCTACACGCGAGGTGAGCGCTGCCTGATGCAGCTGCTCCAGGAGTCTCTGGACGATCCGAGCGCCGAGCCGTGCGGGCGCTGCTCGGTCTGCCGCGGCACCCTGCCCGAGGCTTTCGCCGGAGCGCCTTCGCCCGAGACGGTGGCGGCGGTGACCCGGCTCCTGCGCGGGCAGGTGCACGTGGTGGAGCCCCGCAAGATGTGGCCGGGAGGAGCGTTCGGGTCCCGCGGCCGGATCCCGGCCGAGGAGATGCCGGCTCCGGGTCGGGCGCTCGTCTACGCCGACGCACCGGAGTGGCGCGAGACGGTGTGCCGCGATGTTCACCCGAGACGCCCCCGCGCCGGAGGAGGTCAAGGACGCGTGCGTTCGGCTGCTGTCCGGGTGGCGCAACGACTGGCCCGCGCGGCCCGAGGTCGTGGTGGACCTCCCGGCAGCGGGCTTTCCCGTGCTGACCCGGGACATCGCCGACCACCTCGCCTCGGTAGGTCGGCTCGCGCGCTCGGGGCTGCAGGTCGGCGGCGGAGCCGGATCCGGTGGGCCCGATGCCGAGACGGTGCGCGAGATGGGGTCCGCCGAGGAGGCCGCGATGTGGCGTGACCGCCTCGACCTCGAGGACCCGGAGGCGGTGGCGGGGTCGCTGTGTGCTCCTCGTCGTCGACGCCACCTCCTCGCTGTGGCCCGTCACGGTCGCGTCGGCGCTCCTGCGACGGTCGGGAGCGGCCGTCGTACTCCCGCTTGTGGTGCACCGCCGACCCTGAGCACTCGAGGCACCCCAGCGAGGTGGCGGGCGACGCCGTCGGACTGGCCAACCGGGCTCAGGATTCAAGCCCCGCTGCCGGGCGGTCCGTCGCTTTGGGCATAGCGGTCCAGCGCGGAGGTCCACATCCGCGAGAACAACCGGCCCATCGGGCCGTGATGGAGCAGGAACAGCATGGGCTTCTGCAAGGTGCGGGTCTCCGTGTTGACCCACTCGACGTGCAGCCGGCTGCCGCCGTCTTCTCCCGGCGCTATCCGGACGACGCCCTCGCCACCTCCGCCGTAGCTGCTCTCCAGGACCGTCCCAGCGGATCACGGTGGGCTCGGACCAGTCGTAGCGGGCCACCACCCAGAACGGCGATCCGGGAGTGCTCTCCCGGGCGACGGCCCAGGTGTCACCCTGCTCGCGCAGCTCGTACTTCTTCGGGTCGAGCGTGCGGTTCCAGATCTCCAGCCTGCGGTCGCTGAAGTCCGTCAGAGCGCGGCGCACCTGCTCGGGCGAGGCCTTCGTATCGACGTCGAACCGCATTCGACCATCGGACCATGCGCACCCCGACGCGTCCACCGGAACGTGGCCGTTCAGGACACGGACCTGACCGTGAGCCTCGCATACTGAAAGGGGAGGGAGTGGCTGTGGCGGTAGCGATCAACCTGCTCGGCCCGTTCCGGGTCGTGGTCGGCGGCCAGCCCGTGCCGGACGCGGCGTGGGCCCGTCGGGATGCCACGAGCCTCATCAAGCTCCTCGCGCTGAAGCGCGGGCGAAGCCTCCATCGCGAGCAGGTCATGGACCTGCTGTGGCCCGACGTCGACCCGGTCGAGGCGGCGCCGAGGCTGCACAAGGCGGCCCACTTCGCACGCAAGGCCATGGGCCGCCCGGACGCGGTCGTGCTGCGAGGCGAGATGGTGTCCCTGCTGCCGGACGTTCCGGTGAGCGTCGACGTCGACGACTTCGAGCGTGCCGCCGAGGAGGCGCTGGCCGGCGGTTCCCCGACCGCAGCGGCAGGCGTGCTGGACGAGTACGTGGGGGAGCCGCTGCCGGCGGACCTCTACGCGGAGTGGGCCGAGGAGCCGCGCACGCACCTGGTCGACCTGCGTCACCGGCTGCTGCGCCAGGCGCGTCGGTGGCGCGAGCTGATCGCGCTCGATCCCGTCGACGAGGACGCCCACCTGGAGCTGATGCGGGATCTGGCGCGTGCGGGAGACCGCGCCGGTGCGTTGCGGGAGTTCGAGAGCCTGGACCACACCCTGCGGCGCGAGCTCGGCGTGGGCCCCGGCCCGGAGGCGACGAGGCTCCGCGACGAGCTCAAGCACGCGCTGCGCGACGGCGGCGGGATGACCGCGGCCGACGAGGGGCGGATCGAGCAGGAGATCCGCTTCTGCAGGACCGACGACGGCGTGACGCTGGCCTATGCAGTCTCGGGTTCCGGCCCGCCGCTCGTCCGCGCCGCGAACTGGCTCACCCACGTCGACCACGACTGGCACAGCCCGGTCTGGCGCCACTGGCTGGTGGACCTCTCGCGGCACCACCGGTTGGTCCGGTACGACGAGCGGGGCTGCGGCCTCTCCGACTGGGACATCAAGCCGCCCACGTTCGAGAGCTGGGTGCAGGACCTCGAGGCGGTCGTCGACAGCGCGGGTCTCGAGAGGTTCCCGTTGCTGGGGATCTCGCGCGCCGGTCCGGTGGCGATCACGTACGCCGCGCGGCACCCGGAACGGGTCACGAGGCTCGTGCTCTACGGCACCTACGTCCAAGGGCGTCTGGCCCGCGCCACCAGCGAGGAGCAGCGCCGCATGCACAACCTCCAGGTCGAGCTTGCCCGGCTGGGATGGGGGAGCGACGACTCCGCGTTCCGGCAGGTGTTCACCTCGCAGTTCATGCCCGAGGCGTCCCGCGAGCTGTGGGAGCAGTTCAACGAGCTGCAGCGCAAGACCGTCTCGCCTGAGAACGCTGCGCTGATCCTCGACGTCGGCGCCTCGGTCGACGTGAGGGAGGCGGCCTCACGGGTGGAGGTCCCGACCCTCGTGCTCCATGCGCGGGACGACCGGCGCGCGCCGTTCGAGCAGGGCAGGCTCACCGCCTCGCTGATCCCGGACAGCCGGTTCGTGGCGCTCGAGAGCTGCAACCACATCCTGCTGGCCGACGAGCCGGCCTGGCCGGTCTTCCTCCGGGAGGTCGAGGCGTTCCTGGCGGAGTGAGGGCGCGGGTTGGTGAGCGGGACAGCCGCCCCGGACAAGCGAGGAGGGCCGCCCCGCGTGAGCGGGACGGCCCTCCTGAGTCAGGCGAAGGTCAGCGGGTCTTGCCGCCCTTGCCGCCGCCCTTGGTCTTCGCCGGGGCCACCGCGCCGGCACCTGCGTAGGCCGTCGCAGCCGCGGCGTCCACGATGCCGTAGCCGTAGGACGTCGTGTAGACGCCGGTGCCCGCGCCCGGGGTCCGGGCGGTGTCGATCAGCGCCGACTTCACGTTGTCCAGGGTGCGGCCCTGGGCGAACAGCAGCGCCCCGACGCCCGCGACGTGCGGGGTGGCCATCGACGTACCCGCGTAGTAGTCGTAGTCGCTCTGGCCGCATGCCGCCGAGCCGGTGCCCTGCGGCACGGTGGAGACGATGTCGTCCTCGCAGAAGACCAGGCCGGCACCGCCGGGGGCCGCCACCGCGAACATGTCGGGCTTGACCGCGCCGTTGCTGAACCAGCTCGGCGTCTCGTCGCGCGTGGTCGAGGTGACGCACAGCGCGCCGTTCTCGAACGAGGGGGTGTCGCAGACCGGGACGCTCTCGTTGCCCGCCGCCGCGACCACGAGCACACCGTGCTCGTTGGCGTAGGCGATCGCGTCGGTGACCGTCGACTCGACACCGGTGATGGTCAGCGCCTGAGCACCCGGGACCGCCCCGATGCTCATGTTCACGACGTCCGCGCCGTGGTCGACGGCGTAGCGGATGCCGTTGGCGATGTCCTCGAACGCGCCGCTGCCGTCCTCGAGGGCCTTGATCGGCATGATCTTGGCGCCGGGCGCGGTGCCGGCGACGCCTACTCCGTTGTTGGCGACCGCGGCGATGATGCCGCTCACGTGCGTGCCGTGGGTGTCGTTGTCCTGAGCGACGCCGTCAGGACCCTTCCAGTCACCGTTGCCGCACGACGGGTTGCACTCGATGAAGGTCGCACCCGGGACGAGGTTGGCCTTGAGGTCGGGGTGGTTCAGGTCGACACCGGAGTCGACGACCGCGACGACCGCGCCGGTGCCGTTCGTGGTGGTCCAGGCCTGCTCGGCCTTGATCTGGTCCAGGCCCCACTGCTCCGCGCGCAGGGGGTCGTTGGTGGCAGCGGTCGCGGGGGCCGCGACGGCAGCGGCGGCGAGGAGGCTGATCCCGCCGGCAAGGGCGCCGAGGCGGGTGCGCCTCGACGCACGGGAGAGACCAAGAGACATGCTCGAGCCCTTCTGAGAGGTGGTCCGGAGATACCTCCTCAACGACCGTCGGGGTCCGAGGTCACGTCCGGTCCGGAAGCCGCGAGCGACGTCTGGTGAAGTCCGCCGTGTGAGACGTTGTCTTCCGGGGAACTCTGCGAGCAGGGTGAGCGGCACCCGCGGGAGACAGGGGACCCGGGATGAGCACGGACGTGAAGACGGCACCAGAGGCTGAGCAGCCGGAGCTGAAGCGGGCCCTCGGCCCCAAGCTGCTCCTGCTGTTCATCGTGGGAGACATCCTCGGCACCGGCGTGTACGCACTCACCGGTGACGTGGCAGCAGAGGTCGGCGGGGCCGCGTGGGCGCCGTTCCTCGTGGCGTTCGCGGTGGCCACCCTCACCGCCTTCTCCTACCTGGAGCTGGTGACGAAGTACCCGCAGGCCGCCGGTGCAGCGCTGTACACGCACAAGGCCTTCGGCATCCACTTCCTGACGTTCATCGTCGCCTTCGCCGTGATGAGCTCGGGCATCACAAGCGCCTCGACGGCCTCGAAGTTCTTCGCCGAGAACCTCGCGGTGGTCTTCGACATCGAGGCCGGTACGACGGCCGTCATGGTCATCGCCCTGGTCTTCATGGCGCTGCTCGCGGTGATCAACCTCCGTGGTGTGAGCGAGAGCGTCAAGCTCAACGTGGTCCTGACCGTCGTGGAGCTGACCGGTCTGCTGATCGTGATCTTCATCGGCTTCTACGCGATGACCCAGGGCACCGTCGACTTCAGCCGGGTCATGGTGTTCGAGACGTCAGGGGACCGCAGCGCCTTCGTCGCGGTCACCGCCGCGACGTCGCTGGCGTTCTTCGCGATGGTCGGCTTCGAGGACTCGGTCAACATGGCCGAGGAGACCCACGACCCGTCCCGGAACTTCCCCCGCGTCATGCTGACCGGCCTCGGCGTCACCGCGTTCATCTACGTCCTGGTGTCGATCGCCGCGGTCGCCGTCGTACCGGTGGGTGTGCTCGCAGACAGTGAGACACCGTTGCTCGAGGTCGTCCAGGCCGGTGCGCCGGGGCTGCCCATGGACACGCTCTACCCGCTGATCTCGATGTTCGCAGTCGCCAACACGGCCCTGATCAACATGCTCATGGCCAGCCGGCTGATCTACGGGATGGGCAAGCAGGAGGTGCTGCCGCGTGCTCTTTCGTCGGTGCTCCCCGGCCGTCGTACGCCGTGGGCCGCGATCGTCTTCGTCACGCTCATCGCCTTCGGGCTGATCGTCGGTGTCACCCAGTTCATGGGGGAGGACACGGTCGAGGCCCTCGGCGGGACGACCGCTCTGCTCCTCCTGGGGGTCTTCACGATCGTCAACATCGCGTGCCTCGTGCTGAGACGGACCCACCACGTCGAGCACGAGCACTTCAAGGCGCCCGTCGTGATCCCTGTCTTCGGCGCCCTCAGCTGCGCGTTCCTGGTCGGACCGTGGACCGACCGCGACCCGGTCCAGTACACGATCGCGGGCTGGCTGCTCGGCCTGGGTGTCGTGCTCTGGGTGGCTACGTGGCTGTGGAACCGCGGTGCGCGTGCCAAGCGGACCGGCTTCCGGGACGTCGACGAACTGAAGCGCTGACCGGCGCTCGGTAGTCCGACCGCGGGCGCTGGACTACTACGACCCGACCCTGGCCGGTGGCTGCTCCTCGACTCGGGGACGTGCTTCGGCGCGCCGCTCCGCTCGCAGCAGCAGGAGCATCGCCGGGAGCATGACGAGGACCCACACGGTCTCGAACCAGCCGAACAGCCAGAGCACCGAGTAGAACGCGATGACGCCCGCGTAGCCGAGCTGGGTCTTGCGGCCGCCGCTCATCGCCAGCACACCGACGGTCGCCTCGAACACCACGAGCAGGCTGATGTAGAGGAACTGGTTCGGCTCGACGACCGCCCGCCACGCGTCGGTCACCCACGCGAAGTGCGCGGGGTCGGCGAAGTCGGCGTAGGAGCCTCCGGTCGCGAGGTTGACGATGTGCAGCAGCGCGCCGCCGATGACGAAGAGCACCCCGACCGCGACACGTCCCAGGTACCTCGCCCGACCGCTCCGGTACGCCAGCGCGGCGGCGACGATCGTCGCGAGGCCGCAAGCCACCCACAAGATCTGCCATCCGACACCCATGGACGCCACCTCCTTCGGTGCCAGGTCCAGTTCGATCACAACGGATGGTCGCTTTCTCGGCCCAGAGGCGAATGACCCGAGGCCTACCGGGGGACCACGTCGGCAAAATCTCGTAGGGCATTTCATCCAGGGACGGACACATGTCGCGCATCGCCTCCGGGCATATCGGACGGGCCATTGTCGGAGCCGAATCCGCTGGGCTAGACCGGGCTATGGCTACTCCAGGGATGCGCCGGCTCGGGCGGTCGCTGCGCTCCTTGATCCTGCCGATGCTCGTCTTCCTGGTCTTCTGGCAGGTCTTCGAGATCGCGTTGATGGGTCTCTTCTCCTGACGAGGGCGGGTCCGGCCGAGGGCACTCGCCCGCGCCGGTCCGTCCCGGTCCACGAGGTCCGGATCGCGACCTCGCCCAGAAGGGGCGAACCGCCCCCGACGTACCCTGGACCGGTGACTGCCGTCCCAGATCTCCAGACCCTCCGCACCCTCGGCGCAGCCCAGCAGCCGACGTGGCCCGACCCCGAGGCCCTCGACGCCGCGGTGACCAAGCTGCGCAGCGTCCCGCCGCTCGTGTTCGCGGGTGAGTGCGACGACCTGAAGGCCAAGCTGGCCGCGGTCAGCCGGGGCGAGGCGTTCCTGCTCCAGGGCGGCGACTGCGCCGAGACGTTCGCCGGCGTCACCGCGGACAACGTGCGCAACAAGCTGCGGGTGCTGCTGCAGATGGCGGTCGTGCTCACCTACGCCGCCTCCGTCCCGGTCGTGAAGGTCGGCCGGCTGGCGGGGCAGTACGCCAAGCCGCGCTCGTCGGACTCCGAGACCCGCGAGGGCGTCACGCTGCCGGCGTACCGGGGCGACGCCGTCAACGGCTTCGACTTCACCACGGAGTCACGGGTCCCGGACCCCCAGCGGCTCGTGGAGACGTACCACGCCTCCGCCTCCACGCTGAACCTCGTGCGCGCCTTCGTCACCGGCGGCTACGCCGACCTGCGCCAGGTCCACACCTGGAACACCGACTTCGTGCGGTCCTCGCCGGTCGGCCGTCGTTACGAGCAGCTCGCGAACGAGATCGACCGGGCGCTGACGTTCATGCAGGCGATCGGCGCGGACCCCGAGGAGTTCCACCGGGTCGACTTCCACTCCAGCCACGAGGCGCTGATCCTCGAGTACGAGCACGCCCTCACCCGGATCGACTCGCGCACCCAGCTGCCCTACGACGTGTCCGGCCACTTCCTGTGGATCGGTGAGCGGACCCGCCAGCTCGACGGCGCCCACGTCGAGCTGCTCTCGCAGATCCGCAACCCGATCGGCGTGAAGCTCGGGCCCACGACCTCGCCCGACGACGCGCTCGCGCTCGCCGAGCGGCTCAACCCCGACAACGAGCCGGGCCGACTGACTTTCATCACCCGCATGGGCGCGAAGAAGATCCGCGACGTGCTGCCCGAGCTGGTCGAGAAGGTCACAGCCTCGGGCGTCCAGGTCGCCTGGGTGTGCGACCCGATGCACGGCAACACGTGGGAGGCGTCCTCGGGCTACAAGACCCGCTCGTTCGACGACGTGATCCACGAGGCGCAGGGGTTCTTCGACGTGCACCGCGCGCTCGGCACCTGGCCCGGCGGCATGCACATCGAGCTCACCGGCGACGACGTGACCGAGTGCGTCGGCGGGGGAGAGGCGCTGGCCGAGGTCGACCTGTCCCACCGCTACGAGTCGGTGTGCGACCCGCGCCTGAACCGCGTGCAGTCCCTCGAGCTCGCGTTCCTCGTCGCCGAGATGCTGCGCAACCGCACCGCCGACAACGCCTGACCCGCAACGTACGATCGGCGCGTGAGCGACCAGCTGATCGACCTGCGTAGCGACACCGTCACCAAGCCGACCCCGCCCATGCGCGCCGCGATGGCCGTGGCGGAGGTGGGCGACGACGTGTACGCCGAGGACCCCACCGTGCTCGCGCTCGAGGAGCGGGTGGCTGCCATGTTCGGCAAGGAGGCCGCCCTCTTCACTCCGACCGGGTCGATGGCCAACGTCCTGGCCGTGCGGTCGGTCGTCGGCGTGGGACAGGAGGTGCTCTGTGAGTCCTCGGCCCACATCGCCCGCGCGGAGCTCGGCGCCCACGGTGCGTTCACGGGGCTGACCATGCGCACCTGGACGCACTCGCGTGGAGGCGTGGACCTTCCCGCCGTCGAGTCGATGTTCGCCCCCGACATGGGGCCGTTCTTCGTGCCCACCAAGGCGATCTCGATCGAGAACACCCACAACTTCGCGGGCGGCACCGTCCTGCCGCTGGAGGACATGAGGGCGCTGCGCGCCTTCGCGAACTCTGCCGGTGCCGCGGTGCATCTCGACGGCGCCCGGATCTGGAACGCGCACGTGGCCACCGGCGTCTCCTTCGAGGAGTACGGCGGCCTGGTGGACGTGCTCGCGGTCTGCCTGAGCAAGGGCCTCGGCGCCCCCGTCGGGTCGCTGATGGTCGGGACGGCCGACGCCGTCGCCGAGGCTCGTGTGTGGCGCAAGCGGATGGGCGGCGGGATGCGACAGGTGGGCATCCTCGCAGCAGCCGGCCTCCACGCCCTCGAACACCACGTCGAGCGGCTGGCCGAGGACCACGCGAACGCCCGCCTGCTGGCCGAGGCCTGCGACATCGACCCTGCCGGTGTCGAGACGAACATCGTGGTGGTCGACGTACCCGATGCCGCTGCGGTGGTCGCCGCCGCCCGGGACGCGGGCGTGCTGGTCGGCGCGGTCGGTGCGCGGACGGTCCGCATGGTGACCCACCTCGACGTCTCCGCCGCCCAGGCCAAGGAGGCGGCTGCCGTGATGGCAGGGGTGCTCGCCGAGGTCGCCTGACGCCGCGAAGTGCCCCCGAACGCTTCCGCTCCGGTCAGTAGCGGCTGGTCCGGGCGACGGACAGGGCCCGCAGCAGGTCGAAGGGGCCACTCGTCGTCACCGAACCCAGCGGCCGACGGTAGACGTACCACGGGCGGCTGAACCACAAGTAGCCATCGACGTTGGCGCGGGCCCGTCTGCGCTGGCGCTCACTCAGGCCCCATCGGGTCGCGCTGACGTCAGCCGTCGGCGGGATGCCGAGAGTCACGCAGCGGCGCTCGCTGCGAGTGCGGCATGTCTCCGCGTTGTCGAAGAAGCCGTTCGGGTGCTTCGCGTAGTACTGCCGGTAGGTGAAAGGGCGGCCGCTGTCGGCGGTGTCGATGACGAAGCGGCGGCCACCGAACCCGGCGGCGCGCAGCGCCTTGACCAGGTCGGTGCCGTAGGCGATCTCGGAAGCGGTGGACGTGTAGTGGGTGGCACCGAGAGAGAAGCCGCGGGTGTACTCGATGCCTGCGGTTCGGAGCATCTTCACGGCCGCCTTCACCGAGAGCCAGTCCGACGAGCCGGCGTCGAGGTAGACGGTGGTGCGCGGCAGGGCGGAGAACGTCTTCGCGGCGTACCGGGCAAGCCGCAGGCGGACCTCGGGACGCCAGCCGGTCAGCGACACCGCGAGGTCGGGCTCGAGCACCATCGCCACCCGTGCGTTGCCGATGCCGCGGGCAGCGTTGTCGACCCAGCGCCGGTACGCCCGCTGGGCGGCAAGAGTCAGCGGCTTGTCCTTGTTGCCCTCCCCTTCGGGCCACAGCCGGAACATCGCGACCTGCACCAGGGTGTCGGGATCCCCGGCCTGCGCGGACTCGATGTGGTCGGCCACGCGCCGTCGGACGTCGTCGACGGGCGCGATGTCGGTGAACCAGAACACGGTCGGCTTGAGCGCCATCTTCCCCAGGAGACGCTTGTTGTCCCCGTACGCGGCGTCGTAGGCCTTCCACAGCTCGTGCCTGGTGTCGATGCCCCACGCCCGGGTGGCGAGCGGGTTGTTCTCCCACGTTGCGGCCTGTGCCGCCGGCGTGGCCGAGGTGGGTACGACGGCGGTGACCAGGGCCGCAGTCAGCAGCGCGATGGCGGCGACCAGACGGCGACGCAGAGCGCCGGCTGCGGCGTGCTCGGACGTGGTGGGGTGCGGCACCTGGGATTCCTCTCGGAAAGGTCTTGACGTCGAGGACTGGACGAGCCTGGTTGGCGCCGGATGCGTCAGGCCCGACCTCATTCCCTGGGCGAGGGCGCGTCCCGCGGCGACCCGACCTGAACATGCAAGCCTTCGGTCGTTCCGATATCGGACAAATACGAGAATAAAGTCCGCATGAGGCATCGCGTGCGAAAAGCAAAGAATCCGAATCGGCAGCCCGGACAAGGGAGCGCACCTTGCTCGCGCCTGGAGCAGGCCTCGCACCTGAGCAGCGCTGAGTTGGCGCAGCTGCCGATAGGCGGCGGTGCCTCGCGGCCTCGCCACGAAGCCGCAAGCATCGGCGGTACGTCGACGACGTGTTCGCGCCGGCACGGCCCCTTCTACCGCTCACGAAGGACTGGCCCAACGGCCGGCGGATCCTGATGAGCGCCTCCTCGCTCAGCCAGAGTTCGCTGTGTGCGCATGCACCACCCTGAGCCCCTGTTCGGGGCAGCGATCTGCCGCCGAGCTCAGCCCCTGGTGAGCTCCGAGGCGTCGACGCGCCCCACGGCCGGCGGCAGCTGCCGCATCGCCTGGGCGAGCGCGCGCAGGTCGTTGCCCAGCACCGCCTGGGGTCCGTCGCACAGGGCGTTCTCCGGGTCGGGGTGTACGTCGACGATCACGCCGTCCGCGCCGACCGCGACGGCTGCCCGGGACAGGGGTACGACGAGGTCGCGGCGCCCTGCGGCGTGGGACGGGTCGACGATGATCGGGAGGTGGCTGGTCGCCTGCACCACCGGCACCGCGGAGATGTCGAGGGTGTTGCGGGTGGCCCGCTCGAAGGTGCGGATGCCTCGTTCGCACAGCACGATGTCGAGGTTGCCGCGCTGGGCGATGTACTCGGCGGCCATCAGCCACTCCTCGATCGTCGCGGTCATGCCGCGCTTGAGGAGCACGGGCTTCCCGGACTCGCCGACGGCTTGGAGCAGCCCGAAGTTGGCCATGTTGCGGGTGCCGACCTGGAGCATGTCCGCGTGCTCGGCGACCATCGCGACGTCGCGGGCGTCGACGACCTCGGTCACCACGGGCATGCCGGTCCGCTCGCTGACGCTGGACAGGATCTTGAGTCCCTCGAGCCCGAGCCCCTGGAACGCGTACGGGGAGGTGCGCGGCTTGAACGCACCGCCGCGGAGCAAGGTCGCGCCGGCTGCCTGCGCCATCTCCGCGGCGTCCAGGGTCTGCTGGGCCGTCTCCACCGCGCAGGGGCCGGCGATGAACGTGAAGGTGTCGGGACCGATCGGAACCTGCTTGTCCCGACCCACCCACACCGTCGACCGCTCGCGATGGTGCTGGCGGCTCACGAGCTTGTAGGGGTCGGAGATCCGGTGCACGTCCGCGACGCCGGGGAGACTGCGGAGGTTGAGGCCGTGGAAGGAGTCGATGTCGCCGACGAGGCCGATGATCGTCCGGACCACGCCCCTGCTGACGAACGCCTCACCGCCGACGCTCTCGACCCGCTCGACGACGTGGGCGACGTCGGCGTCGGTTGCGTCCGGTGTCATCACGACGACCATGGGATTCCTCTGTTCTCTCGGTCGGTGCCCCGGTTCACCTTGCGCGGGGCCGGACATGCAAAACGCCCCTGCTGGTGACCAGGGGCGTCTTGTTGTCCGTGTGCGGGCGAGACCTAGTGGACCGCCTGCTCGGAAGCCCCGGGCAGGTAGCCGAAGAAATAGGTCCAGCTGCGATGCACGTGCAACAGGCTAGCCCAGAGTCGTCCACATGGCGGAGTGGCTTCCCGGTATCTGGACCAAGGGCCGAGCCCGATCTCGGGCTTCACGCGGTCGGCTGAGCCCTTACCTCACTGCGGTGGTCGGCGTGCCGCACGGTTTCGAAGGTGACCATCGCGACGAGGACGACCGCGACCAGCCCCAGCGTCGCAAGGGCGGCCAGCTGCGCTGCGACCGGAGCCAGGACCACGAGGGCGATGGTCGCGAGGAGACGGCTGAACTCGAGCTGCTGCGTGGTGAGCCACTCGAAGCCGACCTGACCGAGAAGGAAGAGGATCACGCCACCGAAGAGCGCGTAGAGGGGGACCGCTGCGAGCGGGTCGGTCAGCGTGTGGTCCGAGGAGTCGCCCACGTACTCGAGGACCTTCTTCATGCCCAGGGCGATGAGCACGACACCTGCGATGAGGGGGACGTGCAGGAACGTGTAGGCGTCACGGGCCAGGCGTGCGCGGGTGGGCGCCGGCTCGGCGGCGAGGGCATGCTCTCCGTCCAGGGCGCTGACGTCGAAGTAGGTCCACCACAGGGCAGCGGCGACGGCCAGGCCCAGGAAGGACGCGGCCACGATCGGCCAGGAGACGGGCAGCGAGGCGACCCCTACGCCGATCGCCACGATGGACTCGCCCAGCGCCACGATGAGGATGAGCCCGTGCCGCTCCGCGAAGTGGCCCGCGGACCTGATCCGCCAACCCGACGCCCCGCCGAGGATCGTGCCCACGTAGTCCGCGACCAGCGCCGCGACCCACATCAGGGTCTGCGCGGTGCCATCGAGCGCCGCTGCGACGAGCAGCAGGGTGGTGCCGGCGATCATCGACGGCGCGAACCGCAGGATCTGGGCCCGTAGACCCGGGTCGTCACGGGCTATGGCCCAGAACATCACGAGGTGCATGAGTCGGAAGATGAAGTAGCAGACGGCCAGCACGACCGGTCCGTAGAGGCCGCCAGGAAGGTCGTCGAAGGACTCGGGGATGGACAGCGCGAGGACGAACATCGGCACCATGGCGATCAGCAGCACCAGGCGTGCAAGCCCCTCGTCGGCGCGGACCAGGTTGGCCAGCCACGCGTAGCCGGTCCAGCTCCACCACAGCAGCGCGAGCACCAGCAGGCCGCGGACGATGCCCTGGGTGGTCAGGTCGTCGGCCATCAACGCCGTCACCTGGGTGAGCGCGAAGACGAACACGAGGTCGAAGAACAGCTCCAAAGGCGTGACCGAGGCGTCAGGGGCCGCCGGGATCACCCTGGCACTCAGCCTCGAGCGCGGGACACGCATCGCCATAGGGCCATCGTGAGGGGGCCGCGGCCGCGGTCGGGCGAACTCCCGCCGCCCCGGCGTACCGGATCAGACCACTGGGGAGCGGGGCTCATGGTCAGTCACCACCGACGACCCGGTAACGCAGACGGAGCCGGCCGCCCTCGAGGCTCTCCACGGAGGCCAGCGCGAGCCGGGTCGGCCACTCGTCCTTCGCCAGCGGGTAGGTGTCGAAGAGCATCGGGGTGTCCCTGCCACCGACGGCGAACGGGAGGACCTGCAGGTCGATCTCGTCGACCAGGCCCTGCCGCAGCATCGCACCGCCGAGGCGGCCTCCGCCGGTGCACACGACCGTTCGCACGCCCAGCCTCTCGCCCAGCAGGCTGAGTGCTTCCGGCAGCGCGACGTGCTTGCGGCCGACCACCAGGTAGGGGATGCCGCGGTCCCTGAGGCGGGCGAGGTGCTCGGCGGGTGCCGCCCGGGAGGTCAGGACGAGGGCGTGCCAGCCCGCCCAGCTCGGGTCCGGCCACTCGGTGAACTGCAGGTTGACCTGTCCACGACCGTCGACGACCGCGAACCAGCGGCGGCCCGGTACGTCGATGACCGACTCGGGGAGGAAGTGCTCGCCCTCCGCGCCCCCGTCCCGGTCGGGAGGGAAGAGCTCGGTGTGCTCCAGCGACACGAAGGAGCCGCTGCCCTCGAGCAGCACCTCGGGGTCGTGGGCCTCCCGCGCCCAGACGTAGGGGTCGCCGATCCCTTCGGTCAGGGCCGTCCACCGCTCGTCGCCGGCCATCAGGTTCAGGCCCGGGGCGAGAGTCACCCGGCCGTCGACCGAGACGAGGTTGAAGGTCACCACCCTGGGACGGTCCATACCGCCATCGTGTCACCGGGAGCGCCGCCCGCTCAGGGAAACGTCCGGAGCAGCCGTCGACGGGGCCGGAGCGCGGACAAGTGGGGAGAGACGGCAGGCCGATGCGCCCTGAATCCGCAGTTTCTCCCCACTTGCGCGCGCTACCGGGGCGGCCCGCGCCGAAGAGTGGCCTATGGCGGACCGATCTGGGAGCCGGAACCGGCCGCCATCGGCCACTCTTGCCGTTCGGCGCCGGTAGGCGAGCTCACACAGCGATGTGGGGGACCTCGGCCTCGATCTTGCGCCTCGGTACGAGCTCCACGAGCAGCATCGCGGTGAGCACCATGAGGCCGCCGACGGCCATCCGTGCGGTCACCAGCTCGCCGCCGAGCAGGACCGCGAAGAACGCCGCGAAGACGGGCTCCATCGTCATGATGATCGCGGTGCGGGTCGGTGGCAGGTGCGCCTGCGCCCAGGTCTGCCCGGCGAGGGCGAGCGCGCCCGCGAACACCGCCATGTAGACGATCGACAGCCAGTCCTGAGCGTTGTCCGGGAAGACGATCCCGTCGGGGATGGTGGCCACGAAGCACACGAGGGTGATCACGACGAGCTGCACGATGGTCATGCCCATCGCCTCGCGGGCGCCGGCCCACGCCCCGAGCCCGACGATGTGCAGCGCGTAGAGGATCGCCGCCACGAGGGTGATCGCCTCGCCGTACCCGACGCTGAACCCGTTCAGCGTCAGCACGGCCAGGCCGGCTGTCGCGAGGGCGACCGCGCCCCAGGTCATGACCGGGATCCGGGTGCGAAGGATCAGCGCGGCGAGCAGCGGGGTGCAGACGACGTACATCCCGGTGATGAAGCCGGAGACGCTGGCCGGGGTGTGCGCGAGCCCCGCGGTCTGGAGGATCTGCGCGACGCCGTACAGCAGGCCGAGCACGACGGCGTTCTTGCGCGCCGTGGGGGACAGGCGGCGGAGGGCGCGGGGCGCGAGAAGGTACAGCGCCACCGAGGCGATCGCGAACCTGACCGCCAGGAAGTCGAGCACCGGCACCCGGTCGAGGAGGTCCTTGATGAGGAAGAACGTCGATCCCCAGCAGGCGGTCATCGCGAGCAGGGCCGCGGTGGCGAGCAGTCCCTGCCTGCGGGTAGAGGTCATGCCCGGCCCGGCGAGGCGGAGGCCGGCGGTACGACGGAGGCGCGGATCTTCTTCAGCAGCGGGATGTCGGGGTCGTCGACGTCGCGCGAGCCCGGCGTCTCGAGCACGAACGGGACGCCTGCCGTCGCGGGGTGCGCGAAGAGCTCCTCGAACGCGGTCGTGCCGATGTGTCCCTGGCCGATCTTCTGGTGGCGGTCCTTGAAGGCGCCGCGCACGTCCATGGAGTCGTTGGCGTGGACGAGCCTCAGGCGGCCGGGGCCGCCGATCTCGACGATCCGGTCCACCGTCGCGGTCGTGCCACCTGGCTCGTCGAGCGGCGCGCCGGCTGCGAAGACGTGGCAGGTGTCCAGGCAGATCCCTGCCCTGGGGTGGTGGTCGACCGCGTCGAGGTAGGCCGCGAGGTCCTCGACGCCGGCGCACAGCGACTGCCCCTGGCCGGCGGTCGGCTCGAGCAGGAGCCAGGGACCTGAGTCGCCCAGGGTGTCCAGGATCGGCAGCAGCCCTTCCCGCACCTGGCGCATGGCGGCCTCCGTCCCGCCCTCGGCGACGCAGGAGCCGGTGTGCACGACGACCCCCTCAGCACCGATCTCCGCGGCGCGCTTGAGGTTGTGGGCGACCGAGAGCACGGACTTCTCGTAGGTCGCCGGGGTCGGGCTGCCCAGGTTCACCAGGTAGGGGGAGTGGATGAAGACGCGCATGCCCGCCTCGGCACATGCCTCGCGGAAGGCGGCGTCGACGGCAGGGTCGCCCTTCGAGAGCGCCCACCCACGGGGGTTGCCGACGAACACCTGGATCGTCTCCGCCTCGATGCGGATCGCCTCGGTGAACGCTCCCGCGACCAGCCCCTTGCCGACCTTCAGGTGCGTCCCGACGGGGTTCCTGAGGGCAGGCGAACCATAGGTGGGTGCGGTGGGCATGCCAGAAGCGTATGTCGCCGCGGGGTCAGACGAGGAACAGGGTGACGGTGCTCCCCTGGGGCGCCATCGTGCCCGATTGGGGGTCGGACTGCACCACGAACTCGAGCCCGACGTAGACGTCGCTCTGCTGGACCTGCACCTTGAACCCGGCCGCCTCGAGCCGCTGGGTCGCCTCGTCGACGCCCACCCCCTTGCACGGGGGGCACCTCGACCATCACGGGGCCCTTGGACGCGACCAGCTTGACGGTGTCGCCGCGGAACAGCGTGCCCGAGCTCGGGGTCTGGGAGATCACCTTGCCCTCGGGCACGGTGTCGCTGTTCTCCTCGGTGACCTCGACGCTGAAACCACGGTCGGTGAGGACCTGCTCGGCACGAGCGGCGGACTTCCCGGTGAAGTCGGTGACCTCGATCGGCCGCGGGCCCTTGCTCACGACGAGGTCGACGGCGGCCTCCGCCTTCACCTCGGTGCCGTCGGCCGGGTCGGACTTCATCACGACGCCGTCGGCCACGGACTCGCTGTAGCGCTCCGTGACGTCGCCGAGAGCGAGGTTGGTCTTCTCCAGGGCGGCCTTGGCCTCCTCGAGCGTCATCCCTCGCAGCACCGGCACCTGGTAGCGCTCGGGCCCGCGCGAGACGGTCGCGACGACTGTGCCGTCCTTGAGGATGTTCGTGCCGGGGCTCGGGTCGGTGCTGATCACCGACCCGGCGGTGACTGTCTCGGAGAACTCCTTCGCGCCGACCTCGAAGCCGAGTCCGGCGGCCTCGACCTTGTCGCGGGCCTGCGCGACGCTGAGGTTGATGACGCCGGGCGTGGTCGTGTAGCGGCCCATGCCGAAGTACCACCCGGCGAGGCCCGCGATCGTGGCGAGCAGGAGGACGAGGGCGAGGAGCAGCGGCCCACGACGAGACCGGCGGGGCCCCTGCTCGGTGTCCGAGTCGTCGTCCGGCTCGGGTCGCGACCGACGCGAGACGGGCAGCAGCCCCGCCGCGGTATCGCCGAAGACGGTCGTGCCCTCGTGGTCGGCCTCGTCGTCGAACCGGGAGCCGCCCACCACGGTTGCCGCCGCCGCGGTCGGCACGATCTTGGGCACGTCCTCGGTGACGTAGTCGATGCTGTCGCCGCTGTCGACGTACTTGCTGGGCAGCAGGTCCGCGGTGAGCTCGGGGTCGTCGAGGATGCCCTGGTCGAGCGCGCCCCGGACCCGGCGTACCTGGTGGAGGAGCACGCGCGCGTCGGCCGGCCGCAGCTCCCGGTCGCGTGCCGTGGCCCGGGCGACGAGCGCGTCGACGTACGCCGGGATGCCGGGCACGACCTCGCTCGGCGGCGGGACGTCCTCGTGCACGTGCTTGTAGGCGACCTGGATCGGGGACTCGCCCTCGTGCGGCTTCCGGCCGGTGAGCATCTCGTAGATGATCACGCCCGCGGCGTACACGTCGGAGCGGGCGTCGGCCTTGCCGTCGACGACGAGCTCGGGGGAGAGGTAGGAGACGGTGCCGATGAGGACCCCGCCGGTAGCGGTGTGCTGGGTCTCGGCGCTGACCGCCCTGGCGAGGCCGAAGTCGGCGACCTTGATCCGCCCGTCGTCGGCGAGGAGGACGTTCTCCGGCTTCACGTCGCGGTGGATCATCCCGGACTGGTGCGCGGCCGCGAGCGCCGAGAGCACCGGCTCCATCAGCGCGAGCGCCTTCCGCGGGGCCATCGGGGCCTCCTTGCGGATCAGGTCGCGCAGGGTGTGGCCGGGGATGTACTCCATGGCCAGGAAGACCGTGCCGTGGTCGTCGCCCTGGTCGAAGACGGACACGACGTTGGGGTGGGCGAGCCTCGCGGCGTGAGCGGGCCTCGCGCACGAAGCGAGCGGCGAAGTCGTCGTCGTCGCCGAGCCCGGTGTGCATGACCTTGAGCGCGCACACCCGGTCGAGGCGCAGGTCGGTTGCCTCGTAGACGGTCGCCATGCCCCCACGGGCGATGCGGGAGCCGACGCGATACCGGCCGTCGAGCACACGCCCGATCAGCGGGTCCGCCCCGTTCCTGTCCACACGAGTCCTTCCGGCGTCGGCCGGCAGTGCATGAGTCGGCGCCGGCGTCAACCTGCGATTTTACGGAGTGGACCCAATTTGTGAGGTCACCTGCCTAGCCCGGGCGTGGCGGGCGACACATCAGGCGGGTGGTTCAGGCGGGATAGTCACCCGCTTCGAACTGCCGTTCGAGGGCCAGGACGTTGGCCACGTAGCGCTTCGTGTCGGGGTACATCCCGTGCCGGCGGACCCCGGCGAGGCCCTGGTAGTAGCCGGCGACCGCCTCCCGGGGCGGGGCCTGCTCCTGCAGCAGGCCGAGCAGAACCACACCGGCCGTCGCGTTGTCGTGCACGTCTCGCAGGTCGAGCGAGGTGCCGAGGACGCTCGACATCCACCGCCCCGTGGAAGGCATCACCTGCATCGCGCCGATGGCGCCCGCAGGGGAGACGTGGTGCATCTGCCACCCGGCCTCCTGCCACGACACCGCGAGCGCGAGGTTCGGGTCCACCCCGTGTCGCCGCGCGGCCTCGGTGATCGCCCGGCGGACCGCTGCGCGGCTCGGGCCGGTCGCAGCGTCGGTCGTCGTGTCGGTCGCAGTGTCGGCGTCGGACTGCGGGGACTTCGGGGGCGCCGGAGCGGCGGGCCGTGCGCTGCTGGTACGGCGCGCCTTCTGGACCGCCGCGACCACGACCGGGATCTCGATCTGCTCGCCGACCCGGAGGACGGACCCGTTCCTCGCGATGAGCTCGGCGGTCCAGGCGTGGAACCGGACGGCGAGGCCGCTCGGGGTGTCCCCGGTGCGCACGGTGTACCGGACGATGCGCCGGGCATCGGGGTCCGCGCTCGAGCCGCCCGAGGTGGTCGCCGGACCGAGGTGCTGGGTGGGCGCCGGGGATCACGAGTGACTCGCCCGCGACGATCCGGTCGCCCGAGCCGTGCAGGTCGTTGCGGGACACCAGCTGCTCGACGGAGGTGTCGTGGCGCGCGGCGATCTCGGAGAGCGTGTCGCCGGGCCGGACGACGTACTCCAGGGCCAGCGGCAACCCGACCAGCATCATCCCGCCGGCGGTGACGGAGCTGGTGAGGCGACGCAGTCTGTGATGCGAGCGGTCCAGGGCGCTGCGCAGCGGGGAGCGGGGGTCCATCAGAGGTCCCTTCGTCGGGTGCGATGGCCACGACCTCGAGACCGCGCCGGAAGGCACGCCCCGTCGGACGCATGCCGGGCCCGCGTACCCGGTGTGACCTGCGTTAAACGTGTGGTCTCTGGGACGGGTGGGGAGTCAGTCCGCCTCGAGGGACCGCGGCAGGGGGGTCAGTCCGCCTGGAGGGACCGCGGCAGGGGAACCCGGCACGACTCCCCGCGACACATCCGCATCCGGTCGAGCACCTCAGCGAGCTGGGCCACCACGCGCGACATCCGCGGCCGGTCGACGACGCTGGTGAGCTCCAGCGGGTCGGCGCGCAGGTCGTAGAGCTCGCGCTCCCTGGTCGCGTGCTCGACGTACAGGTAGCGCGGGGTGCGGATGCCCTGGCTGAACCGGAGCGAGGAGGGACCCTCCGGGCGGATCTCGAGCGGCGGCGGGCCCCCGCCTCGAACGTCGCGCAGGCCGGCCTCGGTGAACACAGGCCTGGTCCAGCCCTGGTCGCCGTCGACGGCCACGTCGAGCATGGACACGCCGTCCATGGTGCGGTCCGTCCGGGCGCCCGCGATGTCGAGGAACGTCGGGGCGAAGTCCTCCGTGATGAACGGGTCGCGTCGCTCCACGCCGTGCGGGATGCCGGGACCCGCCATCAGGGTCGGCACCCGCAACGACGACTCGTAGGGCAGCCGCTTGGTCTCGAGCCGCCCGTGCTCCCCGAGCATGTAGCCGTTGTCCGAGGTGAAGACCAGGACGGTGTCGTCGAGCTCACCGGTCCGCTCGAGCACGTCGACCGTTCGTGCGACCTGCTGGTCCACGACGTACAGGGACTCCGCCCGCTGCCGGCTGACCTGGGTCAGCGCCGCGACCTCGGCGTCGTTGAGCGGGGGGCTGTTGCGCAGGAACCGCGGCTTGTCGGAGAGGTCCGGCTCGGGGACCGCGCCCAGCGAGCGGGGGATCTGCGCGTCGAACATGCCCTTGACGTCGCGAGGGCGTGCCGGGCTGATGATCTTGGCGTGGCGACCGTTGTCCCGCAGCACCGGATCGGGGGTCGTCGGGCTCGGCCGGACCCCCGGCATGGGGCGCGACGTAGGAGACCCAGAGGAAGAACGGCCTCGGCGAGCGGCTGAGACCCTCGAGCATGTCAACGGTCTCGGCGCCGAACACGCGACTCTGGTACTCGCGCCCGTGGCCCTCCAGCACCCCGTTCACGCTCAGCGTGGTGTCGAAGTAGTTGTACGTGCCGCCGGCCTCGGGAGTGCCGGCCCCGTAGAGCTTGTCGGCGGTCCCACGCCAGTCCTGCCACCCCGGTGGGACGTAGCGGAACGAGTGCTCGGCCGATCCGTCGGGTGGCTTGAAGGGGCCGTAGCCGTTGAGGTACTTGCCGAGGAAGGCGGTCTGGTAGCCGGCCGACGAGAGGTCGGTGGCGAGCGTCGAGGAGTCGTCGAACGCCCTGAACCCGTACTTGATCGGTGTTCGACCACACCCCGTGGTTGTGGGTGTACTGCCCGGTCAGGAAGGACGCGCGGGCCGGGCAGCACAGGGGGTACGGCGAGAACGAGTTGACGAAGCGGACGCCGCGGTCCTCGATGAGCCGCTGCACGTTCGGCATGAACGCGAGCTCGTCCTCGCGCATGTCGTCGGTCATGATCACGACGATGTTGGGCCGGTCGCCCGGCAGCCCGTCGGTCAGGTCGTCGCCGACGACGCCGACCGAGGACTCGGTGGACGAGGCAGGGGAGGGGACCGGAGCCGCGGCGGGTTCCGCGGCAGAGGCTGCGCCGGAGGTCGGTACGACGGTCGCGGCCGTCGTCGTACCCGTGTCCGGCCCGACCTGTGTCTCGGCGGTCACCGGGGAGCCGACCCCGACCGTGATCGCGGCGGCCGCCGCGGCGACGACCAGGGCGACGGACCGGCCGGGCAAGGTCTGCACTCCTCGGCTCCCAGGTGGGTGGACATCAGGGCAGGCTCATCCTACGAACGGCGCCGGCTCGATTCGGTGGAGGAGCCGGGGCGATGGCAGCATGGAGACGTGGAGACTCAATCGACCTCGCACGGGACCGACCTCGAGACCCTCGTCGGCGAGTGGCTGGACTGGAGCCAGGCCAGCGACCTCCTCGGCGTCAGCGTGAGCAAGGTCCGCCAGCTCATCCGCGAGCACCAGCTCGCCGCCGTCGTACCTTCGCCGGGTGCCGGCCAGAAGGTCCCGGCGGCCTTCATCATGGACGGCCAGATCGTCAAGGGTGTCCCGGGCGCCCTCACCGTCCTCCACGACGGTGGCTTCGACGACCACGAGGCGATCACGTGGCTGTTCACCCACGACGACACAGTCCCGGGACGTCCGATCGACGCGCTGCGCGAGAACCGCGGATCCGAGGTCAAGCGGCGCGCGCAGGCGATGGCCTTCTGAGGTCCCAGGACCCCGTCCGATATGGGGCTTTGTACCCCTGCCGCTCGAGGCCGTGTCTCGTTAGAGTCGGGGACGTGCAGGACCGGCGGGCAACCTCGGTCGCCGGTGACCTAGTCCTCGAGAGGAACAGAGATGAGCGGTCTCGCAGCACTCCTTGCCGGTCACACCGATCCCGATGTCTACCTCTGGCACAACGCCGCGCGCGTCGAGGACGTCGCGCATGCGGCGGAGAAGGCTGACTGGCGTTTCGTGTACCTCGACGGCTGGACGATCGAGGACAAGGAGAGCTTCCTCAAGGCCGTGGTCGCCGCGCTCGAGCTGCCCGACTGTCAGGACTTCGACGTCCTGCGGGAGCGCCTGCATGACGTCGATGCCCAGGGCCACCGGGGCATGGTCGTGCTCTGGGACGGATGGAGCCCGCTCGCACGGGCCGATGAGGAGTCCTACCGGGCGGCGCTGGACGCCCTCGGGGGGCGGTCACACGACACCACGTGCGACAAGTGCGCGGTGCTCCTTCGAGGTGAGGGGCCGTCGATCGACATCCCGGAGCTGCCCGACGGGCCCCACTGACCCTGAGGGCGCGTCCGAGCGGGAGAGCTTCTCTGCGGAGAGCACCTCGCCGGCGGGGTCGAGAGGTGCTTCGCGCAGAACAGCTGCGGGCCCGTGCCCGGTCGGCCCGGACGCGGCTGGCTCAGACCGCGCGCTGGGTGGCCGCGGTGGCGAGCTGACCCAGCACTGCGCGAGCCGAGTCCGTCACGGGCGCTGCCTCCAGCGCGCTCCGGCAGCGCGTCGTCAGGTCGTCGATCATCGCCTCCACGCGGGTGTGGGCGCCTGAGGACTCGATGATCCGCCGCAGCGCGTCCACCTGCGACTCGTCGAGGGGCGTGCCGAGGCTCCGGTCGAGGTGACGGGCGTCCTCGTCCGAGGAGTGCTCGAGCGCGAGGGCGACGAGGACCGTGCGCTTCCCCTCGACGAGGTCGTCGCCTGCCGGCTTGCCCGTCACGGCGGGGTCGCCGAAGACGCCGAGCAGGTCGTCGCGCAGCTGGAAGGCCTCACCGAGCGGCAGGCCGAAGGCGCTCAGTGCCTCGAACACCTCGGGCCCGGCGCCGGCGAGGGCGGCCCCGATGTGCAGCGGGCCGCTCGACGGAGTACTTCGCGGACTTGTAGCGCAGCACGGTCATCGCGGCCTCGACGTCGGAGGCCCGCCGGGCCTGCACCGAGACGTCGAGGAACTGGCCCGCGATCACCTCGCCGCGGGTGGTGTCGAAGTACCCGAGCGCGTCGAAGATCCGGTCGGGCTCGAACCCGCAGGTGCGCAGCAGCTCGTCTGCCCAGGACAGCAGCAGGTCGCCGAGGAGGATCGCCGCGGCGGCGCCGTACTGCTCAGGGGCGCCGCCCCAGCCGTGGTCGCGGTGCTGCTGCTCGAAGGCCCGGTGGGTGGCGGGGCGGCCCCGGCGTACGTCGGAGGCGTCCATGTAGTCGTCGTGGACCAGCGCGCTGGCGTGGAGGAGCTCGAGGGCGGCGGCCGCCCTGACGAGCCGCTGCTCGTCGTACCCCTCGTCCTGGACCGCGCGGAAGCCCCAGTAGCAGAACGCGGCCCGGAAGCGCTTGCCGCCCGACACCGCCTCACGTGCTGCGGCGACGAGCCGGTCGGCGTCGGGGCCGAGGTCCGCGAGCCGGGCCGCCTGGGCGTCGACGAACTCGTCGAGCGTCTTCTGGACCGCGGCACGCAGGGGTGCCGGGTCCCAGGGGGCGAGGGGCGAGTGATCGGGGGTGGTCACGTCTGGTGAGCCTACTTTGGACACTCCCGGTCCGGACCCGGCCACCCACCTATTCTGGGCGCATGGCTCTTGGACTCCCCTCGCGCATGCCCGGCGCTGCTCATACCGTCCGGGAACTCATCGACGCGGGGGAGAAGTCGTTCTCGTTCGAGTTCTTCCCGCCCAAGGACGAGGCGGGGGAGCGCCAGCTCTGGACGGCGCTGCGCGAGCTCGAGACGCTGCACCCGACGTTCGTCTCCGTGACGTACGGCGCCGGCGGCTCCACCCGCGACCGGACCGTGCGGGTGACCCACCAGATCGCAGCCGACACGTCGATGACGCCGCTGGCGCACCTGACCTGCGTCGGGCACTCGCGTGACGAGCTGCGCACCGTCATCGGGACGTACGCCGACGCCGGGATCCGCAACATCCTCGCCCTGCGCGGCGACCCGCCCGACGGGCCGACCGCGCCGTACGTCATGCACCCGGAGGGCCTGCGCTACGCCGTCGAGCTCGTCGAGCTCGTCGAAGTCGCTCGGCGACTTCTGCGTCGGCGTCGCGGCGTTCCCGGAGGCACACCCCTCGGCCGAGTCGCTCGACGCCGACGCCCGGGTGCTCGCCGAGAAGGCGCGAGCGGGGGCGGAGTTCGCGATCACCCAGCTGTTCTTCCGCGCAGACGACTACTTCCGGCTGGTCGACCGGGTCTCGGCGCTCGGGGTCGACATCCCGATCATCCCCGGCATCATGCCGATCACGAACCTTGCCCAGATCCGCCGCATGACCGAGCTCTCGGGTGCCGACCTGCCGGCCGAGGTCGTCGAGCGGGTGGCTCGCCCCGGCGACGACACGGCTGCGGTGCGGGCCGAGGGCATCGCGATCGCCACCGAGCTGTGCGACACGCTGCTCGCCGGAGGGGCGCCCGGGCTGCACTTCTACACGCTCAACCGCTCCAAGGCGACCCGCGAGATCTACGCGAACCTCCGCACTCCCGTGGTCGGCTGACCTCCGACCGGGTGCGGGAGGTGGGGCTTTCTCAAGGTCCCTTGGGAAAGCAGCACTTCCCGTTGGGTATTCCATGCGGGAAGTGCTGGTTTACCTAGGTCCCTTGGTAATTGATCCAGCACGCCGGCTCAGGGTTTGCCGATCGCCTGGGCGACCAGGGCGGCGCCGAGGCCAACGAACGGGATCCCCGCTCCGGGGGTGGCATGGGCGCCGGCGCAGAACACGTTCGGCCACGGGGTGGTGGTGCCGGCGCGGCGATCGACGGTGGCACGGCCCTGCCAGAGCACGCCGTACGGCGACCCGCCCCACGCCTCGACGAGGTCCTTCGGCGACCGGTCGACCCGCACCTCCACCAGCTCGCGGACGTCGATCTTGCGACGTGCCAGCGCGGTGACGATGTCCTCGGCCAGGCGCCCGCGACCGAGCAGCGTCCAGGCGGCGCCTCCCGCGGGCGCCTGACCACCCGTGCGTACGACGATCAGAGGGTCGCCGTGGAGCACGACCTCGTGGGGCAGGGCGGGGACCTCGCCGCGCAGGCCGAGGTGGCACACCACAGGGGGGATCGCCGGCATGGTGCGCCGCACCATCGGCTCGAGGGAGGGCAGCCGCCTCGGGTCGACCGCGCACACGACGATGTCGGCGTCGACGGCGCCCGCGTCGGTCTCCACCCCGACGGCCCGGCCATCTCTCATCACGAGGTCGGCGGCCGTCGTACCGACGCGCACGTCGACCCGGCGCTCGCGGAGCCGCTTCGTCAGCGCGTCGCCGAACGCGCCCATGCCGCCGGGGACCGTCCACACGCCGAAGTTCTGCTCGACGTAGGACATCATCCCCACCCAGGCAGGCACGTTGCGCGGGTCGTGCCCCTCCATGACCGCCCCGTGCCAGGCGAGCGTGCGCAGCCGCTCGTCCTTGAACGCCTTGGTCACCGCCTTCTGCAGCGTGGTCCTCGTGGAGAGCACCGCCCGGGTCTCCTTGCCCGCATGCTCAGGCGACCAGGGCCGTTCGAGGTAGTCCCGGCGCAGGAGGTTCCAGGTGTCGGCGAAGCCGTGGGTGTAGTCGAGCCACTGGTCGGCGAGCCGGCCGCTGCCGAGGGCGGCCTCGATCGCCTCGTGCTGGGCGGCACGGCTGCCCGAGGGGAGGGGCAGCACGGTGCCGTCCTCGAACCGGTGCTCGCGAGGCGGGTCGAGCGGGACGAGCTCGAGCTCGCGCTCCAACGGCCTCCCGGACTTGCGGAAGAGGTCACGCAGCACGGCCGGCAAGGCGGTGCTCGTGGGTCCGGCGTCCCAGCGGAACCCGTCCTGCTCGACGTACCCGATCGCTCCGCCGACATGGTCGAGCCGCTCGACGAGGGTGACGCTGTGCCCGAGCTTCGCCAGCCGGGCGGCGCTCGCGCAACCGCCGAGACCGCCGCCGACCACCACCACTCTCGCCATGGTCGGAGAGCCTACTGACCAACCCAGGAGGGCCGGTCTTCCTGGATAGGCTGTCGCCGTGGTCGCACCGGACACCCGCACCCGCGCACGTAGACGGCGCGGTCCCGGCTGGGTCCCGAACCAGCACGGCGCCTGGGGGATGCTCGCGAGCCCGTTCCTCGTGGGCGTCGTCGCCTCCTCGCCGCGTTGGGTGCACCTGCCCTTGCTGCTGCTGTGGTTCGTGGGTTACTTCGCCTTCTTCGCCGCGGGGCTCTGGCTGAAGTCGGGCCGGCGTGCCCGCTACCTGCCGCCGGTGCGGGCCTACGGCCTAGCGACCCTGCCGCCGGCACTGGTCGTGCTCCTCCTGCGCCCTGACCTGGTCGTGTGGGCGCCGCTGTTCGCGCCACTGCTGCTGGCGGGGCTGTGGTTCGCTGCTCGCAGGCAGGACCGGTCGCTGCCGAGCGGCCTGGCAACGATCCTCGCGGCCTGCCTGATGACGATGGTCGCCTTCGATGCCGGCGACGGCACAGACTGGAGCAGGGCGTGGACCCTCACGGCGGTGCTCGCGACCTACTTCGTGGGCACCCTGCTCTACGTCAAGACGATGATCCGGGAGCGCGACAGCCGCACCTACTACCGGCTGTCCGTGGGGTACCACGTCGTCGTCGCGGTGGCCCTGGCCTGGGTGTCCTTGTGGCTCGCAGGGCTGTTCGCGCTCCTCGCGGTGCGCGCCGCGGTCCTGCCGGGGCGCGGTCTGTCGCCGAAGCAGGTGGGCATCGGCGAGATCCTCGCGAACGTCGCGGTCGTGGTGCTGGCGCTGCTAGTCGTGTGACCTGCGTACGTCGGCGGGCGGCTCGACCGGGCCGAAGCAGGCGCCGAGCTCCTCGTCGAGGAAGCGCATCATGGCCGCGTTGAGGGGCCCGATCCGCTCCCCGACAGCCAAAGGCGCGGTGATCTTGGCGAACGTGCCGCTCGCCGTGGGTCCCACGATGAGGGTGAACGGGCCGTCGTCGTCGCGGCGCAGGCGAGAGCCGTCCCAGGACAGCGCGATCTCGAGCGGCTCCTCGGTGACCCGGCGCTCCGTCACTGCCTTGGGCACGGCGACGCGCTCCGCGTCCATCGCCGGGAGCGCCCACGACTCGAGCTCCTCCGCGGTGACGCCCGGGTCCCGGCCGACGGCGAGGTTGAGCTGGAGGAGCTGGAACAGCTCGAAGTCGAGGCCCCGGGCGAGCGTCCCGAGGCCGCCGGAGAACCTCGGGTTGATCTCGGTCGGCCGGAAGCCCTCCGACGTCAGGATCCCGTCGATGCCGAACCCGCCGCGGTAGCCGACCCGTTCGCTCAGCAGTGCGCCGGTACGTCGGACGAGCTCCCTCATCCGGGCACGGTCCTCCTCGGGCGGGTCCCAGGTCGTGCCCTGGCCGCCGTACACGAAGCGGCGTCCCTCACCGCGCAGGATCGCCAGCTCGACCGGGCGGAAGGCCGCCGTTCCGCTGGGGAACACCATGCCGTGGATGCTGCAGGGAACGCCCTCGAGGAAGGGCATCACGCGGACCCGGTCGCAGCGGGACTTGAAGAAGTCCAGGGCCTCGGCGCGTTCCTCGGCGCTCACGACCCAGCGCGTGAACTCGCCACCGCCGTTGAACCCGTCGCGGCTGTCGGCCACCCAGACCACACCGGCCCCGAGGTCGAGCTCGTTCGACGCACGCTCCAGGTCGTCGGGCGACGAGACCTCGACCACCAAGGTGGGGCTGCGCGGGAACCCGACCGCGTCCCACAGCTCGTCGGCGACGATCTTGTCCTCCAGCGCGGCCAAGGCGGCAGCGCGTCCGCCCACGACCTGGCGGCCGTCGATCGGCTCCGAGCCGGCGAAGGGACCGACGCACCACACGGCCTCACGGTCGGGGTCGTAGGCGTCCACCGCCTCGCGCGCCGGCGCAGAAAGGTTGCGGATCGCACGGTCGTGGTCGCGAAGCTCCTCGGTCATCGTGAGGTAGGACGGGACCGCGACCTGCACCAGGTGTGCGTCTGCCTCGGTGGGTGTCGGCCCGGCGCCGCGGTGGGTGTACAGCACGAGCGGCTTCTGCGCCCCGGACCTCGCGAGCTGCGCCACGAGGTCGGTCATCGCTGCCAGCGGGCCCAGGCCACAGATCGCCTTTCGCCCCGCCAGCAGCCCGGCGAGGTGTCCGCGCCAGCGTTCGCGCGCTTCAGGGTCTCGGAGGTCCATGGCGTCAGGCTAGGAGGGCGGTGTGGCCGGCTGCGACCGAATTTCCCGGCCCCAACCGTTTTCTGCAGCGGGCCGAGCGGCACCGGGAAGCCGGCCCGGCGCCGGTCTCCCGCCTCAGGTCAGGGTCTGCGTGGCGACCGAGATCCCGGCGAAGTGAGCGGCGAACGCGATGACGGTGAACGCGTGGAACACCTCGTGGAAGCCGAACCAGGCAGGGAAGGGGTTGGGTCGCTGCACCCCGTAGACGAGTGCGCCGATCAGGTAGAGCGCCCCGCCGACCAGCATCAGGGTCAGGGTGGGGCTTCCGGCCTGCTCGGCGAAGTCGGAGAAGAAGAGCACGGCGGCCGATCCGACCGCCATGTAGGCAGGGGTGTGCAGCCAGCGCGGAGCGTCGACCCAGAGCAGTCGGAAGGCAACGCCCAGGGCTGTGGCGGACCACACCAGGATGAGCAGGCTCTCAGCGCGCTCAGGCTTCAGCAGGAGCAGGGAGAAGGCGGTGTAGGTGCCGGCGATGTGGACGAAGATGTTCGCGTGGTCGAAGCGGCGCAGACGTTGCTTGGCTCGCGCGGACCACGTGCGGCTGTGGTAGAGCCCCGAGACGGTGAACAGCACGACGGCGGAGGCGACGAAGCCGGCCATGCCCCAGCGGGCCGGCGAGCTGGGGGTCTGGAGCAGCAGGAACAACCCGGCGACGAGAGCCAGCGGAGCGCCTGCCGCGTGGAGCCAGCCCCGGAGCTTCGGCTTGACCTCGTGGAACAGCTCCCTCGTCTGGTCGGCCACCCGCCCCTTGACCGCAGCAGCCGACTGTCGCGATGCTGCAGCACTTTCTGAACACATGTGCCTTCGTCTACCCATGCCGGATACGTCGCAGACGTCGGGCACCACAGGTACAGACCGCTCCGTGCGCCGACCGTGAGCCGCGCCGGCAGGTCAGTCGTCACCCGAGACGTTGCAGCGCAGGTCCGTGCCGTCTTCCGGAAGGAACCAGACACACCCCGACTCCTCGTCGATCGGGGGGTCGGGGAACACCAGCTCCGGCTGGAGCACCACCGCGTCCAGGTCCTCGAGGCCGACCTGCCACTGCGACCGGGCGTCGGCCAGGGTCGGCGCCTTGACGGTCTCGTACGCTGCCACCAGGAAGTCCCCACCGCGTCTCGCCGTGACCTGACGTTGGAACCACAGTCGGTCAGGGTCGACCCGGGACAGGTCTGCGACGCCGTACCAGGTCTGCCGGACGTCCCGCGGCTCCTGCCCGCCCTTGCGAACCGCGCTCGTGGACGTGATCACCACCGTGCCGTCCTCGAGCCGCTCGACGTCGCAGGACAGGTCGTAGCCGGACGCGACTTGCGACTCGCAGAAGCGACGTGCGCTGCCCTCGGTCTCACTACCTGCATGCATCAGCGTGACGTTGAACAGGTGCTGGGAGTCCCACGCGTAGTCGGCGTGCCAGGAGCTGGCCTTGTCCTGGTGCTCCTCGGGGAGACGGACGTCCTGGCTGTCACGAGCGACCACCTCGCCGTCCGGTAGCTCAGCGTCGACGGTGTCTCGCACCACCCGGTCGACCAGCGCCGGCATCTTCAGCGCGTCGTAGCGTCTCCAGCGCGGCAACCGAGGCGGGACTGAGCTCAGGGCCGTCGTCGCTGCTGCCCAGGAGGGCGGGCGCAGCGACTGCCGCGAGACCCACCACTGCGAGGGTCGCCACGCCTGTCGTCAGGCGACGGCTGCGCAGCTTGCGGCGGCCTCGCGCGATCGGTGTCGCGCTCGACATGGTGAAGGCCGGCTCGTCGGCGAGCACATCCTCACGCAGGAGGGTGCGCAGGTCCTCTGTGGTCATCGGGATGCCTCCTCGGCGAGGGTCAGATCGGGAAGGTGGCGGCGCAGCGTCTCGAGGGCCCGCGAGGTGTGGCTCTTCACGGTGCCCTCGGCGATACCCATGGCGACAGCTGTGTCGGCGACGGAGAGGTCGTCGAGGAAGCGCAGCGCCACCACGGCGCGCTGGCTCGCGGGAAGGAGGTCCAGTGCCGCCGCAAGGTCGAAGGGACTCTCGGGGTTCGGCAGGCCCGCGTCCGGGACCTGGTCGGTCAGCGTCTCGCGCCTGTTCCTGCGCAGGTGGGACAGGCACTGGTTGACCAGCGCTCGCCGGGCGTACGCGTCCACGGTCTGCTGGACGATGCTCGGCCAGTGGACGTAGAGCTTCACGAAAGTGGCCTGCACCATGTCCTCGGCCGTGTGCCAGTCGCGCACGATCAGGTAGGCGGTGCGGCGCATCGCGGCGGCGCGGGCCGTGAAGTACTCGTCGAGATCGGCTTCCCGCCGCTGGCGTCTCATGATGATCCGTCCGTCGTCACATACCTTCTACGCCGGTCGACCTCCTCGAGGTTGCCACGAGAGTGAAGATTTCGGACGAAGTCTGCTGCGCTGACGCCCTCAGCGATCGGCGTCGGCAGCCCGGTGTAGCGAGTCCTGGTCGCGACCGAGCACGGCGGTGCCGTCGTCGGCGGTGAGGATCGGGCGCTGGATCAGGATGGGGTGCTTGACCATCGCGGCCACCCAGTCGGGGCGGTGCTCCTCATCGCGTGGGAGGTCGCTCAGCGCGATCTCCTTCGCGACCGCCTCTCCGGTCCGGGCGATGTCCCAGGGCTCCAGCCCGAGCCGGTCGAGCACCTTGGTCAGCTCCTCGGCGGTCGGTGGGTCGTCGAGGTAACGGCGCACCGTGTAGTCGATGCCCGCCTCGTCGAGGTAGGCGGTCGCCGCCTGGCACTTCGAGCAGGCGGGGTTCACCCAGATCTCCATCTCAGTCCACCTCCAGGGATGTCGCACCCGTCAGGTGCACCAGTTCGTCGTACGTCGTGCTGAACACCGCCGAGGGATGGCCTGCCGCGGCCCAGACCTCGTCGTACTTCCGGAGCCACGGGTCGATGTAGGTCGTGACCGGCGCCGGGTGGGCGATGGGGGAGACGCCGCCGATGACCTGGCCCGTGTGCTCGCGCACGAACTCGGGAGCCGCGCGGCCGAGCTTCTCGATGCCGAGCTGGCCGGCCACCTTCTTGGTGTCGACGCGGTGCGCGCCGGAGGTGAGGATCAGCACGGGGGAGCCGTCGGCGTCGAAGAGCAGGCTGTTCGCGATCGCACCGACCTCGCAGCCGAGTGCCTCGGCGGCGAGGGCGGCGGTGTGGACGGAGTCGGGGAGCACGACGACCCGGCCGGTGCCGCCCCGGCGGACGAGCTCGTCGCGGAACCGGCTGATGGACGGGTGCTCCGGGCTGCCTGTGGTCATGGGTCGGCACTCTAGTTGCTTCGTTTCAACGACCGGGCCAGGGCCGGGAGGCCAGACTGGGTTCGAGTCGACCTCCGGCGGGACCGCCCCTGTCTGGTCCGCGGAACAATACCGGGCAGGGTATTGCTTGACCTAGAGAGACGATCGCATCGAGCAAGGAGCTCCTCGTGTACTTCACGCAGTACTACCTCGGCTGCCTCTCGCAGGCCTCCTACCTCATCGGTGACGAGCAGACCGGCCAGGCCGTCGTCGTCGACCCGCGCCGAGACATCGAGGAGTACCTCGTCGACGCCCAGGCGCACGGGCTGCGGATCGTCGGCGTCGTCAACACCCACTTCCACGCGGACTTCGTCTCCGGGCACATCGAGCTGGCCAAGGAGACCGGCGCCTGGATCGGCTACGGCCAGGCCGCGCAGGCAGACTTCGAGGTGCGCTCCCTCGCGGACGGTGAGCGCATCGAGCTCGGCGACGTGGTGCTCGAGATCATGGAGACGCCCGGCCACACCCCCGAGTCGATCAGCGTGCTGGTCTACGAGCACGCGGACGACCGGGCGCCGTACGGCGTGCTCACCGGTGACGCTCTCTTCATCGGCGACGTCGGCCGCCCGGACCTGCTCGCCTCGATCGGAGTCACGGCCGACGAGCTCGGCAAGATGCTCTACGACTCCGTCCAGCACAAGCTCATGGCGCTGCCCGACGAGACCCGAGTCTTCCCGGCGCACGGTGCGGGCTCGGCGTGCGGCAAGAACCTCTCCACGGAGACGCAGTCGACGATCGGGGAGCAGCGGAGGTTCAACTACGCCTGCCAGCCGATGTCGGAGGAGCAGTTCGTCGCGGTGGTGACCGCGGGTCAGCCTCCGGCTCCGGAGTACTTCGTCTACAACGCGGTCCTCAACCGTCAGGAGCGCGGCGTCCGCGAGCCCGGCACGGCCCTGCCCGCGCTGTCGCCCGAGCAGGTCGGCGAGGCGCTGGCCTCGGGCGCCAAGGTGATCGACGCGCGCGACCCGATGGAGTTCGCGGCCGGACACCTCCGTGGCGCGATCAACGTGCCCGTCGACGGCCGGATGGCCGAGACGGTCGGCATGGTCGTCAAGCCCGAGGACTCGATCGTCCTGATGGCTCCCGAGGGGCAGGAGCAGGAGGCCGGCGTGCGGCTGGCCCGGATCGGCTTCGACCGCGCCGTCGGCTTCGTCCCGCGCCCCGAGGCGTACCTGATCGACCACCAGGACCAGGTCGTCCGCGCCAGCCGGCTGACCCCGTCACAGCTGAAGGACGCGCTCGGCCACGACGACGTGCAGCTCGTCGACATCCGCAACGCGGCGGAGACCGAGGCGGGCATGATGCCCGGTGCCCTCAACATCCCGCTCGCCCAGCTCGGCCGTCGCGCCGGAGAGCTCGACCCGGCGAGGCCCACGGTGCTCTACTGCGCCGGCGGCTGGCGCTCCAGCGTCGGAGGCAGCCTGCTGCGCAGCCTCGGCTTCACCGATGTCTCCGACCTCCTCGGCGGGTACGCCGGCTGGGCGGCGAGCGAGGCTGCGCTCGCCTGAGCCTCTTCGACTGCGTGAGCGAGGTGGTCCTGGCCTGATGGTGGGGCCACCTCTGTGTTCAGCGGCGGCTGCGCATCCCGACAATCATCAGCACCAGCCCGATGACGGCGACGACCGGGCCGACGACCGCCCAGAAGGTGACCCCGGTCATCGGGCTGCCCGAGACGTAACCCAGCCCCTGGAGCGTCCACAACAGACCCACCACGACCATCACGCCGCCGAGCACGAGCGGTAACGCCTTCATGCCGCGAGTATGCCCGCTCGCCGCGCCAGATGGACGATGGCGTGCGCGACCGCTTCGATCGTCCTCCTCCCGCTCCGAATGCTGGCCGGGGGACGGCGTCGGCGGGGCGTGACTGTGCGGTGACCCTGCGCGTCGCGTGGGGTCCAGAGCCACTTGTCCCCAGATTCGGCGAAGTGGTTGACGCCTTGTCGGAAGGGCGGTGTACCGTTGTTTCTGTTCGAACAAATGTTCGAACGATCTGCCGGCGGGGGTGACCTCGACCCCCACCTCCGCCGGCACCATCACCCGTTTCCGTGGGTGGGTGGACAGCGTTTCTGGGGTCGTGCAGGGGTCGGGTCGAGCAAGTAGTCGAGCGACTCTAACCGGAGGGTGGAGCAGATGCGGCGGTACGACGATCCCGTGGATGTGCGCAGGGGGATGGTGGACGGGTCCGAGGGGCCCGAGCAGTTCTTGTGGCGGGGGCGGCTGTGGAAGGTCAACGCCGTTGTAGCCCACTGGGTGGAGACCGGGGCGTGGTGGGAGTCGCCCGGCGCCCGAGCGGTCCTCGGCACGGACTCCCGTGACACCGGGCAGGAGGCACGGGGAGGCGCGCTGGCCGTGCTGCCTGACCTGACCGCCGAGCGGGAGGTGTGGCGGGTGGAGGCCTCGCGAGGCCGGCTCAGCGCCGAGAACGGCGGCGGGGGAGTCTTCGACCTGCTCTTCGACTGGGCCGAGGGCAGCTGGCGCCTGGCTCGCTGCGTGGACTGAGGAGAGACAGTGATGACGACCGACACCTTCGTCCCCCATCCCTTCGACCTCCCTGCGGCCACCCATGCCTACCTGGAGCGGGCGGCGCACTCGTTGCGGGACGCGATCACCTCCACCGAGGTGACGCTCCGCTACGCCCATGCCCACGTCGCGGCTCTGCGTGCGACGGCGGCGCTGCTGGCCGCGCGTGCCCACCCGACCGGCCCACGTCGTGGCCGCAGTGTCCAGAGGAACGCCTGGGTGCTGCTCGCCGAGGTGGCGCCCGAGTTCAGCGAGTGGGCGACCTTCTTCGCCGCGGGCGCCGCGAAGCGTGCGGCCGCGGAGGCCGGCTCGTCGCGCGCTGTCTGCGAACGTGAGGCCGACGACCTGGTCCGCGACGCAGACCGGTTCCTCGGCCTCGTGGAGCAGTCCCTCGGTCTCGACCGGCACGTCCCCTTCCAGGAGCACCTCCCCAGCGCGGGGCCGAGCTTTGTCGCGTGACCCGTTCGTCCACCTGCATGTCGCCTCCGGGTACTCCCTCCAGTACGGCGCCTCGCACCCCCATGTGCTCGTCGAACGCGCGGTCGAGCACGAGATGGACACGCTGGCGCTGACCGACCGGGACGGGCTCTACGGCGCGGTGCGCTTCGCCAAGGCCTGCATGCAGGCCGGGGTGCGTCCCGTGCTCGGGGTCGACCTCGCCGTGGCGCCCACCGGAGTGCTGCCTCCGACCACCCCCGTGGACACCCCTCCTGGGCGTGGCGGTGTCCTGCGCACACCGGTGCGAGGCGGAAGCTTCCGCGACCCGCGACTGCCCCGGGTCACGTTCCTGGCGACCAGCAAGCAGGGGTGGGCCGCGCTGTGCCGGCTGGTCTCCGCCACCCATCTGGCAGGGGAGCGCGGCACGCCGGTCACCTCGCTCGAACTGGTCGCCGAGCACCTCGGGGGTGGCGCCGACGTGCTGGTCCTGCTCGGTCCCGGCTCCGAGCTCGGCCAGGCAGCCGCGCTGCGCCGCGACGACCATGCCCGAGCCGCTCTGCAGCCCTGGCTCGAGGTGGTCGACCGGTCCTCGCTCGTCGTCGAGGTGGTCTCCCACCGCTTGGCCGGCCACGGCCCCGGGTCCTCGCCCCATGCGGCACGGATGCTCGGGATCTCGCGCGCCGAGCACCTCGGCGCCGTGCTCACCAACGCCGTCCGTTACGCCGACCGCTCCGATGCCCCGATCGTCGACGTGCTCGACGCCGCACGTCGTCTCGTTCCGCTCGATCTCCGCCACGTCGACCGGGCGAACGCCGAGGGCTTCTTGAAGTCCGGCAAGGAGATGGCCGAGGTGGCCGAGGAGATCTGCCGCCTCTCGGGCCTCGGTGAAAGCAGCCGAGCCGCCCGCGAGCTCCTCGCACGGACCCGGACGGTGGCGGACCGGTGCGCGGTCGACCCACGTTCCGACCTCGGCCTCGGCGAGGTGCACTTCCCGGAGTTCGGCTCCTCCGAGCAGGAGGCGCAGGCGATGCTGCAGTCTCGGTGCGAGGCCGGCATCGCCCTCCGCTACGGCAACGCGCCCCGCCAGCGGATCTGGAAGCGGCTCGACGACGAGCTGCAGATCATCGAGCAGCTCGGCTACGCCTCCTACTTCCTCACCGTCGCCGACGTCACCGACCTCGTCAAGGAGATGGGCGTCCGCTCCGCGGCCCGTGGCTCGGGAGCCGGCAGCCTGGTCAACTACCTGCTCGGGGTCTCCGGCGTGGACCCGCTGCGCCACGGCTTGTTGATGGAGCGCTTCCTCTCGCCGCTGCGCCAGGCGCTCCCCGACATCGACATCGACGTGGAGTCGGCCCGCCGCCTCGAGGTGTACGAGAAGATCCTCGACCGCTACGGCGGCGAGCGCTGCGTGGCGGTGTCGATGATGGACACCTACCGCGTCCGGCACGCTGTCCGCGACGTGGGTGCGGCGCTGGGGATGCCGACCGGGGAGGTCGACGCGATCGCCAAGGCGTTCCCGCACATCCGCGCTCGTGACGCGCGGGTCGCGCTGAGAGAGCTGCCCGAGCTGCGCGCGTCCGGCCTCGCGGAGGGGCGGCTCGACCTGATGTTCCGGCTGGTCGAGAAGCTCGACGGTCTGCCCCGGCACATCGCCGTCCACCCCTGCGGCGTGCTCCTCTCCGACGCCACCCTGCTCGACCGGACGCCGGTCGAGGCGAGCTATGCCGGCTTCCCGATGAGCCAGTTCGACAAGGACGACGTCGAGGACCTCGGCCTGCTCAAGCTCGACGTGCTCGGCATCCGGATGCAGTCGGCGATGGCCCACGCCCTCGACGAGATCAGGAGGGTCGACGGCCGCGACATCGACATCGACGACGAGACCCAGGTGCCTCTCGACGACCCGGCGACCTTCGAGATGATCGGCCAGGCCAAGACACTCGGCTGCTTCCAGATCGAGTCACCCGGCCAGCGCGAGCTCGTCGGCAGGTCGGGGATCACGACCTTCGAGGAGATCATCACCGACATCTCGCTGTTCCGGCCCGGGCCGGTCAAGAGCGACATGATCACGCCCTACCTCAACGCACGCCAGGGCTGGTCGATGCCGAACTACCTCCACGACGACCTGCGCCCGATCCTCGAGCAGACCTCAGGCGTGGTGGTCTTCCACGAGCAGGTCATCGAGATGATCGCGCAGTTCACCGGCTGCACCCTCGCGGAGGCGGACGAGGCCCGGCGCGCGCTCGGGGACATGGAGGGGATGGCCCAGACGAAGCTGTGGTTCTTCCCCCGGGCACTCGGCCGCGGGTACTCCCTGCGTCTGGTCGAGGCGATCTGGAAGGTGCTCGAGGCGTTCGCCTCGTTCGGGTTCTGCAAGGCCCACGCGGCCGCCTTCGCGCTGCCGACCTACCAGTCGGCCTGGCTCAAGGCGCACTACCCGGCGCACTTCCTCGCCGGGGTCCTGACCCACGACCCGGGGATGTACCCCAAGCGCCTGATCCTCGACGACGCCCGGCAGTTCGGGATCGCCGTGCTCGGGCTCGACGTGAACGCCTCCGAGAAGGAGTACGTCGTGGAGCGGTGTCCTGAGCCCCTCGAAGGGCGGGTCGATCCGGGTGACGCCGCCGGCGGGCGTCCGGTCGTCGCGTACGGCATCCGGCTCGCGCTCTCGGAGGTGAAGGGCATCAACGAGGCCGAGGTGGAGCGGATCGTCGCGGCCAGGCCGTACCACTCGCTCACCGACTTCTGGCATCGGGCCCGCGTCTCCCGGCCGGTCGCGGAGCGGCTCGTTCTCGCCGGCGGGTTCGACGCGATCTACGGCATCGGCTCGCCCCTCGGGGTGCGCCGGAGGGCCAAGGTCACCCGGCGCGACCTGTTGCTGCAGGTGGCCGACCTCGACCGGCAGACCCGGGTCGCCGAGCGCGCAAGCCGTGGCCGCGGTCGAGGTCTGTCCGGGTCGCGGTCGAACCCGGATCGCCGGTCGAGCACGTCGGGGCAGGACTCAGCGGCCGAGGTCCGGGCCGCCGACGCCGCCGGCCGGAACAGCAGTGATCCACGTGTGCGCGCCGACTCGGCGGTGCAGGGGGTCTGGGAGCAGGCCTCACGGCAGTCGCAGGCGACGAAGGCTCCTCGGCCGGTGACCTCGGTGCAGCTCGCCCTCGACCTCGGGGACACGGCAGAGGGGGAGGCCAGCGGCCTGCCCGAGATGAACGACTCCGAGCGTGTCAGGGCCGAGCTCGAGATCCTCGGCCTCGACGTGAGCAGGCACGTCGTCGACTTCTACGTCCCCCTGCTCGACGAGCTCGGCGTGACCTGGTCCCGGGACCTGCTGCACCGCCGCAGCAGGTCCGAGCTGCTGGTCGGCGGGGTGAAGGTGGCCACCCAGACCCCACCGATCAGGTCCGGCCGCCGCGTCATCTTCGTGACCCTCGACGACTCCACCGGCCCCGTGGACGCGACCTTCTTCGAGGACGCCCAGGGCCCCTACGCCGCGACCGTCTTCCACTCCTGGCTCCTGGTCGTACGAGGTGTGCTCCGGCGCACCGGTCCTCGTGGGGTCTCACTGCGGGCCACCGGCTGCTGGGAGCTGCCCACGCTCCACCAGATCTGGAAGGAGGGGGGCATCGAGGCGGTCCGCGCGTTCATGGATCAGGTGCCGGAGGGCTTCGGCAGCCCCGGGTCAGCGGAGGAGGCAGCCGTGGCGGGTGCGGCCGAGAGCCGGTCCACGCGGCCGGTCATGGCCAACCCGCCGGCAGCCGGGCAGCAGGGCACGGGCACCGCTGGAGGGATGGGCCGACGTCGGGTCCTGGTGCACTCGAGCGGGTTCAAGCTCTCGCCCTACGCGGACATCAAACCCGCGGGGGAGGACAGCAAGGCCGCGCCTCGCAAGCTGTGGCACCGAAGCCCGGGGAGTGCCGGATGACCGGAACCTCCTTCTTCTCACTAGGGTGGGCACCATGCCAGGACAGCACACCCCCCAGCGCCCGTTCGGACGAGGAGCGGCACGCACCGCGGTCGTCTGGGAGGCCCTGCAGCAGGTGCTGGCATCGGTCCCGGCCGACACCGGTGCCGACATCGCCTCTGTCATCGACATCGGCGGCGGGACCGGGGGCTTCGCTGTCCGGGTCGCCGAGGTCGGCCACCGGGTCACCGTCATCGACCCCAGTCCTGACGCCCTGGCGATCCTGGGACGTCGGGCGGAGGAGAGCGGGGTCGCGGACCTCGTCACCGCCCGACAGGGAGACCTGGCATCCCTGCCCGACCTGGTGCCCGCCGGAAGCGCGGACCTCGTGCTCTGCCACGGAGTGCTCGAGATCGTCGACGACCCCGCAGAGGCGCTGGCGGCGCTCGCCGGCGTGCTCCGTCCGGGAGGCGTGCTCAGCCTGCTGGTCAACCAGCGCCACGCGGCTGTCGTCGCACGGGCGATGGGCGGTCACTTCCACCAGGCCCGGGCGATGCTCGACGACCCCACGGCGGCAGGGCAGACCCGGCGTTTCACTTCTGAGGAGGTCTCGGCGCTCCTTGCCGAGAACGGCTTCGAGACCACGGCCATGCACGCGGTCCGGGTCTTCGTCGACCTCGTCCCGAGCTCTCTGGTGGAGATGGAGCCCGGGGCGGCAGCTGCCCTGGTCGAGCTGGAGAAGGCGGTCGCGGACCGACCCGAGTACCTCCCGCTGGGCACCCAGCTGCACGTACTCGCCACCCGGCGCTGACTCCTGCTGGACCGCGCCGACACGTGACGCTGTCTCCGCCCCCGCCGCACCGGAAGGTGTTGCGGCGGGACGAGGGTGGTGAGCCCCGTGCGATCCGATCTCGACGTCGCGTCCTGGGCCTGCCCGATCCTGCACGTGGACATGGACGCGTTCTACGCCTCCGTCGCGACGCGTGACCGTCCCGACCTGAGAGACGTCCCGGTGATCGTCGGTGGCGGACATCGCGGTGTGGTGCTCTCGGCGAACTACCTTGCTCGTGAGTACGGCGTCCGCTCGGCGATGCCGGGTGCGCGAGCCCGGAGGCTCTGTCCGCAGGCGGTGGTGATCTCCCCGGACTTCGAGACCTTCGGCGCGGTCTCGTCGGCGGTGATGGAGACCTTCAGGCAGGTCACGCCCCTGGTCGAGGCGATGTCGCTGGACGAGGCGTTCCTCGACGTCTCCGGAGCAGCCCGCCGGCTGGGCAGCCCGTACTCCATCGCCGAGCACCTCCGGGCCAGGATCTTCGACGAGCAGGGGATCACCTGCTCTGTCGGCGTGGCGAGCACCATGGCGATCGCGAAGATGGGGAGCAGACGGGCCAAGCCCGACGGGGTGTGCGTCGTGCCCCCAGGGTCGGTGACCTCCTTCCTGCACCCTCTCGACGTCGGTGAGCTGTGGGGGGTGGGGGAGAAGACTGCCGCGACGCTGCACCGGCTCGGGCTCATCACGATCGGCGACGTCGCGCACACCCCGCTGCCGACCCTGCAGCGGGCCGTCGGTGCTTCCCTCGGCACCCAGCTCCACCATCTGGCATGGGGCCGCGACCGTCGTACGGTGACGGCTCGCCGAGGGCCTGACGAGCCGGACAAGAGCATGGGGGCCGACGAGACGTTCGGCCGGGACACCGACGACCACGAGGTGATCCTGCGCGAGCTGCTTCGGCTCTCCGCGAAGGTGACCTCCCGGATGCGAACTGCTCAGGTCGCCGGACGCACCGTGACGTTGCGGGTCAGGTTCGCTGACTTCACCACGATCACCCGGTCGAGGACCCTGACAGAGGCGACCGACGTGACCCAGCAGGTCTACCGCACCGCGGCAGACCTCTTCGCGGCGTTGGGTCTGCAGCGGGCCAGGATCCGCCTCGTCGGCGTACGCGTCGAAGGGCTGGTGCCTCGCACCACGGTGCATCACCAGCTGATGCTGGGCGAGCGGGAGCACGGATGGTCCGACGCCGACCGGGCAGTGGACCGGGCCACTTTGCGGTTCGGGACGAAAGCCGTGCGACCGGCTACCCTGCTGCGAGGGGGAGGCCCGTAGCACCTCCGGGGAAAGGAACACCGGATGGAGGCACGTGGGGCAGGGGGCGGCCCCGGCCCGCCCTGGGTCCCGATGCCAGGGGTGCCGCTCGAGGAGCAGGCACGGCTGTTCGGCGGCTTCGCCATGAGCTCACCCGACGGCGTGGTCGCCTCCGACCTCGACGGGCGCGTCGTCTGGGCCAATCCCGCTGCCGCCGAGATGTTCGGCTGGTCGCCAAAGGAGCTCCTCGGCCGCCCGCTCGCTGCCCTCCTCCCGGAGCACGCCCAGGCCCTCACGGGTGAGCGGCTCCTCGCAGACGAGCCCGCAGGCACGTTCACCACGGCCGGTCTGCGGCAAGACGGCGAGATCTTCGACCTCACCGTGACCCTGCGAGTACGACGGGACACCGACGGCCAACCCGTCGGCGCGGGCCTGATCCTGCGGAAGACGACCGACGAGCTCCTCCTTCGGCAGAAGCTGGCCGAGGCCGAGCGCCACCTCGCAAGCCGGGAGGCGTTCTTCCGGGGGCTCAACCGGGAGGCCCCGGACGTCACGCTGGTCACGGACTCCGCGGGAAACCTGCGCTACGTCACCCCGTCGGTGAAGCAGGTGCTCGGCTACGAGCCCGCCCAGCTCCTGGAGGTGCTGGCGGCGTCGTTGGCCCACTCCGACGACCTGGCGGGGCAGCAGGAACGCCGGCGGCTCATCCGTGAGGCGCCCGGGGCCAAGGACCGGGGCACCGTGCGGTTCCAGGACGCGGAGGGCCGCTGGCGCTGGTTCGAGCTGACGGTGACCAACTGCCTCGAGGACCTCGACATCGGCGGCATCGTGGTCAACCTTCGAGAGGTCACCCCCGAGATCGAGGCGCAGCATGCGCTCCGGGAGTCCGAGGCGAGGTACCGCACGATCGTGGAGACCGCGCAGGAGGGCATCCTCGCGGTCTCGCCCGAGGGTGACGTCCTCTTCGCCAACAGACGGCTGACCGAGATCGTCGGCCTCTCGATGCATGAGGTCTATGCGCTCAGCCGCCGCGGGCTGTTCGCGCCGGAGCGGTCTGCCGAAGCCGCAAGACGTCTGGCGGGGCGGCCTCGCGAGGCGGGCCCTGAGCGCTCCGACCTGCCCTACCGGCATCCGGACGGCGGCGATCGCGTCCTCCACGTCTCTGCGAGCGCGCTCACCGCGGCCGACGGCTCCGTGATCGGCTCGCTGGCGATGGTCTTCGACGTGACCGAGCAGCGAGCAGCGGAGGACAACCTGCGCCGTCAGGCGCTGCACGACCCCCTGACGGGTCTGCCCAACAGACTGCTCTTCGTCGACCGGCTCAACACCGCAGCGGCGCGGCAGGACCGGGCGGAGGACAGCGGTATCGCGGTCCTCTTCCTCGACCTCGACCACTTCAAGCTCGTCAACGACACCCACGGGCACCAGACCGGAGACCGGGTGCTCGTGGAGGTCGCAGCGAGGCTGGCGCAGGCCGTCCGTGCCGCCGACACGGTCGCGCGGCTCGGTGGGGACGAGTTCGCGGTGATCTGCGAGGGCGCCGACGCGGCGTCAGCCGGCCTGGTGGCCTCCCGCATCCAGCAGGCCTTCAAGGGTCCCGTGCTTGTCGGGGAGGAGCCGTTCGAGGTCAGCCTGAGCATCGGGGTCGCGCTCTCCCCACCACACGAGGCCGAGGACCTGCTGCGGTTGGCCGACATGGCGATGTACCAGGCCAAGGCGACGACCGGGGAACGCGTCGCGAGCTACCAGGGCGAGGGACAGGCCGCAGCCCCACGCGTTGACGCAGCCTCCGCGCCGCTGACGAGATCTCCCGCCGGACCGGCGGGTGAGGGCGACCGTGGCCGAAGACGTTGCGAACCCCCGGCCGTGGGCTGGACCGGGGGCTCGCGCGGGATCGACACGGATGGGCTGTGCCGGGGCCCCAACAGCCTGGGGGTTTGGCTGCTGGAGGGTGGGGGTGATACTGGCTGCGGCCCCGTCCTCATCCCTCCCAGTGATGAAGCCGGCGCGTTCGATGCAGTCGCATGGAGGATCGGCCCCCGCGAAACCGGACTTGAGGGGAGAGGCGATTTTTTCTCGAGCACTTTCCGAAGCCCGCCGCCGAGGCCGTGCCCGTGGTGGAGCCCGGACTCACGCCCCGGCCGCGGTCCGGACGACCGACCATGAGGTGGCACCGTGAGCGGGTCAGAGCCCATCGCCCCCAGGATCCAGCGCCCGTACGACGCGGACGCGGAGGCTCCAAGGCTCGCCGACCTCTCCCTCTCGTCGCTGCGCGCCTACCGCCGGAAGCTCGCCGACGAGGAGGACCGGGTGTCCTACTGGCGGCGGCTCGTCCATGCCCGGATGGATGTCCTCGAGGCCGAGGCCTCCAGCGAGGGGGGCCACCTGTCGCTCGAGACGCTGACGCGGGTCCTCGGCGACACCGGCGCCGGTCGCACCCGCACCGCGCTCGTGCGCGTGCAGGCAGCCGAGCCGCTACCGGAGCTGCCGGTCCTGGAGGAGATGTGGGTCACCGAGGTGGACCCGTCCGACGCGGAGGCGGTCTCGTCGGCCGTCGAGCGGCTGCGCACCGCCGAGAAGCAGCTGACCTCCTACCGCAAAGCGCTCCACGAGCGGATCGACGAGGCGACGGCCGAGCTGATCACGCGCTACCGGGAGAACCCGGCGAGCGCCCTGGTGGCCCTTCGCCCCGACGAGACGCCCGCGCGCAGGCCCAGGCCGGCACGGTGACGGTCGTGGGAGCACACGTGCGCATCGAGGGAGGGGAGCCGTGAAGGACAGCGGGGTCGACGAGCTGTGGGCGGCCTTCCGGGCCGAGCCCACGGTCGAGCTGCGCAACCGGCTCGTCCTGCAGTACTCCCCGCTGGTCAAGTACGTCGCCGGACGTCTCCGCACGAGGCTGCCCGAGAGCGTCGAGTACGCCGACCTCGTCTCGGACGGGATCATCGGCCTCATGGGGGCGATCGACCGCTTCGAGCCGGAGCGCGGACTCACCTTCCAGACCTTCGCGGTGCCCCGGATCCGGGGAGCGATGGTGGATGCGCTCCGGGGCCTGGACTGGGTGCCCCGGTCGGTGCGAGACAAGGTGCGCCAGATCGAGGAGGCCCAGCGGACCCTCGAGGCACGGCTGGGCCGGATCCCCGACGACCCCGAGATCGCCGCTGAGCTCGGCATCACGGTCTCGGCGCTCCGGGAGCTCTACGCCAAGGTCGCGTTCACCAGCGTCGCGACCATGGAGGACCTCGAGCTCGCCGACGACCTGTCCGCCGCGGCCACACAGGAGATCGAGGACGACCAGGCCAAGGCAGCCCTGCTCCGGGTCGTGCGGGAGCTGCCCGAGCGCGACCAGATCATCATCGCGCTGTACTACTTCGAGGGCTTCACGCTCGCCGAGATCGGACGGGTCCTCGGTGTCACCGAGTCACGGGTCTCGCAGCTGCACAGTCGCGCGACGATGGTTCTGCGCACGAGGCTCGCGAGCTCCGACGTCGCCTGAGCCCGGTCGGGCCCCGCCGTGGAAGCCTCGACGCGGCGGGAGGCGTGGGGGTGGGAGGTCAGTCCCAGGCGCCGTACACGTGGACGTAGAGCTTCCGCTCCGAGGTCAGGTTCCACAGCTGCCGCGCGTCCTCGACCCAGAAGTTCACGCAGCCGTGGCTGTGCCCTTCGTAGGGGCTCATCATGAAACGCGACCCGTGCAGGGCCTGACCGCCGGAGAAGAACTGGGAGTACGGCATCGGCGCACCGCCGTAGGTGCGGCTCGTGTGGTCCTCGTCCCGCCACTGCACCTGGAAGTCACCGGTGCGGGTCTGCGTGTCGTAGCCGCCTCCACGGACCAGCCACGAGTTGTACAGGGCGCCGTTGCGGTAGAGGCTCGCCTGGTGCCGCTTGCGGTCGTAGCAGACGTGCCAGCCGTCCCGCTTGCACTGGGCGGGAAGCGAGCGCTGGCCGAAGGTGCTGCGGAAGATCAGCGGCTTCCAGGTCTTGGCGTCGACCCGCCCGGTGACCCGCAGGCCGCGGGCGCGCTGGAAGCGTTTGACAGCGAGCTCGGTCTGCGGGCCGAAGTTGCCGTTGGGGGTCGCCGAGAGGTACCCGAGCCGACGGAGCCGGATCTGCACCTCGTAGACGTGCTCGATGTTGTACTGGTCGACGTCACGGTCCCCGGGCTGGACGAGCTCGCGGGTGAACGGCTGGGTCAGGTCGGGGGCCGCCTCTGCCGGCGAGGCGGTCAGAACCGTGCCCGCCAGGCCGAGTGCGATCGTGGTGAAGAGGGTTGCCAGACGTCGGGCTGTGGGTGCGTGGGTCATCTCGTCCTCCGTAAGACTCCGGTGTCCCCCGGAGGTGAGCAAAGAATAGGCCCGATACGGGGGGAATTGTGAAGGGGCTTTTCGACCTCACCGTTTCTGGGGGTTTCGGGACTGACGGCTCGAGGTCACAGGTCCCTGGGCCGAATTTTCCATGGTCGCCTACCGTCGGCTCAGATGGCTGCCTAGACTTGACCCAGGTCATCGTCAGCGGGAGGAAGTCGTGCCGCTCTCCGAAGAAGAAATGCGTCTGCTCGAGCAGATGGAGCGTGCCCTCGTCGCCGAGGACCCGAAGTTCGTCTCTGCTCTCCGCGGCACCGCGCGGCGCCGCCACGCCCGCCGGAGGTCTCTGATCGCGGCGGGCTTCTTCGTGCTCGGGGTTGTCGTCCTCATGACCGGTGCGGTCATGCCGAACACCCTCGTCGGCATCATCGGGTTCGTGGTGATGCTCGTGTCGGCGGTGGTGGCGTTGACCTACTGGCGCACCCAGGGCGCCCCCGCGCAGCAGCCGGCGGGAGCGGCGCAGGCGGACGCAAGCTTCGGACTGAGCGTCGTCGAGGGCGGCAAGAAGTCGAAGAAGCGCGCCCCGCGCTCCAAGCAGAGCAACCAGTCGATGATGCAGCGCTTCGAGGAGCGCTGGCGCCGTCGCCGCGACTCCAACGGTTTCTGAGCTCCAAGCAGCACCGAACCCGCGGACGTGGCGGGCCGGACCGCCTCGCATAGCCCGCCTGTAAGGGCGGGCCCGTGCCTTTCCTCGACGAGTCGTTCGAGCTGGTGACGGCGCGGCACCCGGTGAGGCCGAGCTGATCGAGTTCTTCCTCGGCCCGCTGCCCGAACATCGGCTGGGCCGCGACCCCGAGCGCGAGGCCGCGCAGGCACGTGAGGCGGGGCTCACCGTCACCGACCTCCGTACGGCTCGCTGCCGGATGGAGTTCTTCGACGTCGGCGCTGTCGTCTGGACCCTGCGCAAGTGCGTCTTGTGGGTGCCGGACTTCTCGGTCGACCGGTACCGCGACAAGCTCCTGGATCTGGACGACCTGATCCGGCACCGGGGGGCCTTCGTGGCGCACTCGACGCGCCACCTCGTCGAAGCCCAGCGCTAGAACGCCGGGTCGTGCTGCGTAGCCGGTCGAGGCCGTCGTGTCGGACGTGGGCCCCGGGGAGAGGTGCCGCAAGACGTTCGGCACGCAGGCCGACCGGACCGCTCAGACCGCTCTGTCGACGCCTGCCTCGGCCACGACAGGCCCGCCCGCAGAGCGGTTCTGCACGAGCGAGCGCCACTCGCGGTTCTTCACCAGCGACGCGGGCAGCCAGGTGGCTCGCCGACGGTGCTTCTTCGTAGCCCCGGCGCGTAGTGCATCGGCGCAGAGCTCGACGTCCGCGGCGACCTCGTCGGCCCCTCTCCCGGTAGGGCTGGTCGAGGCACGGGCGTAACGCGCGAGCTCGAGGTCCTTGACGAGCCGTTCGAGGGCGCGTGCCGCCTCGGGGTTCGCGGTGGCGCCGCGGCTACCTCCGCGCACGTAGCCCTGCTGCTGGTCCGCGTCGAGCCGGCCGAACGAGCCCGCCAGAGCCCGTGCGGCAGTCCGCAACGTCACCGTGTCGCTCCACTGCAGACGCAGGTCGAGTGCCACGTCGCGCAGCTCGCGCCATCCGGCCTCGGCGACCTCTGCGGGGGTGCGCGCGTTCGCCCACCGGCGTCGTCGTACGGCGCTCCGCGTGAGCCGCGGCACCACGAGCCCCACCGCGGCAACGAGCCCGACGACCACAGCCGTCCACGCGATCCCGTCGCCACCCGAGCCGGAGCCACCTCCGGCGGCCGCCGCATCCTCCTTGCGAGGGTTGCGGGGAACGTCGGGGGTCGGCTGGCTCGACGCGGACGCCGAGGGCAGGTCCGTCGGCTGCGGGGTGTTGAACTGCCCCGCGGTGTAGCCGGGGACGTCCTCGGCACGGTCACCCGGGGTCGGCTCGAAGCGGACCCAGCCGACACCGTCGAAGTACATCTCCGGCCACGCGTGCAGGTCGTGGGCGCTGTAGACGTAGCGGTCGTCGCCGAGCACGGTAGGCCGGAGGAAGCCCACGGCCACGCGTGACGGGATGCCGATGGTGCGGCCCATGACGGCCATCGCAGCAGCGAACTGCTCGCAGTACCCGATGCGGCCACCCGGCCCGGTCGACAGGAACGCGGCGAGGTCGTCGGCTCCGTTGCCGGACGCGCGCCGGAGGGAGTACTCGAAGCCACCGTCCTCGCGGAACCAGCGCTGGAGCCGCACGGCCTTCTCGAACTTGGTGTCGAGCCCGGTGGTCAGGTCGCGGGCAAGGTTGGTGACCACGTCAGGCAGGTCTTCGGGCAGCTCCGTGTAAGGCGTGTAGATGGACTCGGGCGGCGGCCCCGCGCTGAGGAGGTCCTGGGCGCGTGGCGTCACCTCGAGCGCGGTCAGGGAGTAGTCCAGGCCTCCCGTGGTCTGCCCTTCGACGGCGCTGATGAAGTCGAACGTCTCGGTGTCGTAGCGCCAGTCGCCGGGCGCGTCGATGGTCGTCACCGGGTACGGCGTCGGCAGCCACGTGGAGTCGAAGGCGTCCTCGATGCTGACCTGGTAGTCGACCTGCTTGCGCGGGGTCTGGGACTCGAGCCCGGGTGGTGGGGGGAGCGGGCCCTGGGCGCGCTGCTCCGAGGGGATCTCACGCTCGGAGGGCTTCCAGGTGACGCCGTTGAAGGAGTCGAGGACCGAGAGACGCAGGTACGTCGGGTTCGCGTTGTCGGTGGTGACGGTGAGCAGGTTGACGTCGCTGCCGCGCACGAGGTCGCGGCGCAGGTCGAGCATGGGGTTGGAGATGTTCACCGCCTCGCCCCCGCCCTCCCCTCCGGGTCCGTTGCCGGTGAGGAGCTCGGTGCCGAGGGTCGGGATCACCAGCGGAGCCACGACGGCGAGGCCCGTTGCGGTGAGTCCGATCCTCCGGGCGGAGGTGCGGATCGACTCGGGGTTGACCGAGCCGCCGCCGCTGTCGAAGACGGACTCGCCTCGGGGGACGCGCCGGCCCCAGCTCATCAGCCGGCGCCCCTCGTCGCTGGTGAGCAACGACAGGAAGCTCACCGCACCCGCGGCGAAGACCCACCACGGGACGCCGCCGGCCAGGATCGACACGGGAGCGGTGTAGAGGGCGAGCAGCGGCAGCCCTGCGACGGGGACCCGCCTGAGCCCGCACGCGAGGAAGTCGACGAGCACCGCGACCAGGGCACTGGCGGCGATGAGGATCGGGAAGATCTGGGGGACGGAGTCTCCGACCGGGGCGCCGTAGGCCTGCGCGGCGACGGCGCTGTCCCGCAGGACGACGAGGACCTCACGGACGGAGGAGGGGGTGGGCAGCCACCCGCCCAGCGCGGCCTCGGCCGCCCAGCGGTGGGTGAGCCAGAGCGTCAGCAGGGCCAGCTGGGCCACGACGACCAGGATGGTGGGCACCCGTGCCGAGCGCAGGAGCGCGCCGCACGCCGCGACGAGGAGTACGGCGCCGAGCGCGGGGACGAGGTAGCCGCTAGGGCTCTGGACGAAGCCGGCCCACGACCACAGCGCGACCCACGTGGTGAGGGCGGCGAGCAGCGAGGGCATCGCCGTGCCCGGCCAGTCGAGGTGCGGCCGCTTCACGAGAACCCACCGCCCAGCCGGCCTCCCGCTGCGCCCCGGGCGGCAACCCCCGCCGCGAGGCCCAGCTCCTGCCACACGGCGCCCAAGGGTGTGCTCGGCGACGCGCCCACAGCCTGCCAGCCCCGGGCCCTCAGCCAGACGGCGCCAGGTGCGTCGCGGTCGTCCCGACCCCGTCCGAGCGCGCCCCATGCGTCCACGTCGAGGGCCACCGCCATCGCGGTGGCGGCGGTGTGCCGCATCCGCGAGAAGGCCGCCTTGTCGTGGTCGGCGACCCCGCCGACGACAGCGACGAGCAGGCCCGAGTGGCCCGGGTCCTGGAGCCACCGGGTGTCGAGGTCGGGCCGCTCGGCGTGCGCCACGACGGCAAGGGACTCGAGCAGCGGGGCGATGTCACGCGCGGTGCCGGCCTTCTCGTGTCCGCGCTCGTGCCACGAACCGCCCTGCTCCTCACCGGAGGCGGTGACGAGCCGGACGGTGAACCCCCGCTGGACCAGGTGCACGGCGATGGAGGCGGCCACGGAGACCGCGTGCTCGAGGGAGGAGGCTGCGCCGCGGCCGCGGTGGGACAGCTGCCGGTTGTCGAGGAAGAGCGTCGCACGCGACTGCCAGGGCTGCTCCTCGCGGCGGACCATCAGGTCACCGACCCGCGCGCTGCTGCGCCAGTGCACCCGGCGCAGGTCGTCGCCCTGGCGGTACTCGCGGACCGTCACGTCCTCGGCGCTTCCGCTGGCGAAGGCGCGGGGACGGTTGTCGCCGGAGCCGGTCCAGGCGCCGGAGAGCGGGATCGGCGGCAGCGGCACCACTCGGGGTACGACGGTCAGGGAGGTCGTCGAGGAGAAGGTGCGGTTGAGCTCCACCAGGCCGAAGGGGTCGCTGACCCGGACCGCAAGGGGGCCGATGGTGTACTTCCCCCGCACGTCGGAGCGGACGACGTACCCCACCTTCCTCCTGCGCCCGGTGGCCATCCGGTCGACGACGAAGCGCGGCCGTGTCCCGAGCACGTAGGGCACCTGGTCCTCGAGCAGCAGCAGGCCTGTGGGCATCCGGCCGTCGTTGGTGAGGTCGAGCTGGACCCGTGCCTCCTTGCCGGCCGAGACCTGGCTGGGGGAGACCGAGCGGACCAGCCCGAGCCGGTACCGGCTGCGGCCGACGAAGAACACGGTGACCAAGGGAAGTGCCACGAGGAGCGCGCCCACGCGGAGCAGGTCCTCCTGGCCCAGCACCATCGCGCAGACCAAGGCGGTGATCCCGGCGGCCACGAACGCGCGACCCCGGGTGGTCATCGCAGCGAGAGCCTCGCGCATGCCTCTCCTCGGCTAGCCGCGTCGACGGGTCTCAGGCATCGGGACGCCGGCCACGATGTGGCTCAGCGCGGCCTGGGTCGTCCGCCCGCTCATGGACGCCTCGACGGTCGGCAGCAGCCGGTGCGCGAGGACCGGGATGGAGAGGCCCTGGATGTCGTCGGGGATCACGTAGTCGCGGCCGTCCATCGCAGCCGACGCCTTCGCGGCCCGCACGAGGTGCAGGGTGGCGCGAGGGGAGGCGCCGAGCACGAGCTCGGGGGAGCGGCGGGTGGCGGTGGTGATCGCGACGGCGTACCGCTGGACGGACTCGGCGACGTAGACCTGGTTGACGATCTCGATGAGCTTGCGGATCTCCGCGGAGTCGGTCACCGGCTCGAGGTCGTCGAGCGGGTTGGAGCGGGTGTGGGAGTCGAGCATCGCGATCTCGGCCGCCTCCACCGGGTAGCCCATGGAGACGCGCGCCATGAACCGGTCCCGCTGCGCCTCGGGAAGGGCGTAGGTGCCCTCCATCTCGATCGGGTTCTGGGTGGCGATCACCATGAAGGGGGAGTCGAGGTGGTACGTCGACCCGTCCACCGTCACCTGGCGCTCCTCCATGCACTCGAGCAGCGCCGACTGGGTCTTGGGCGAGGCGCGGTTGATCTCGTCGCCGACCACGATGTTGGCGAAGATCCCGCCCGGCCGGAACTCGAAGGCGCGGGTGTCCTGGTTGAACACCGAGACACCTGTGACATCGGAGGGCAGCAGGTCGGGGGTGAACTGGATGCGCCGCACGGTGCAGTCGATCGACCGGGCGAGCGTCTTGCTCAGCATCGTCTTGCCGACGCCCGGGACGTCCTCGATGAGGAGGTGACCCTCGGCGAGCAGCACGATGATCGCGGCGCGGGCCACCTCGGGCTTGCCCTCGATGACCTTCTCGATGCTGGCGCGGACACGACCCGTCACACGCGCAAGGGTGTCGAGGTCGGCGGTCTCCGAACCGCTCCCGACTCCGTCACTCATGGGCACCGTGCTCACGTTGACTCCCTCCGTCGACCGCGAACCCAGCAGCGCAGCTGCACGCCCCCACCATGGAGCCGCTGTCAGTCGAACACCGTCCATCCAACCGCATGCCGCAAAGGCCTGTCATCGAGTTGGGCTTCCCGCTGCGCCATCCGTCACCACATCGTGACGAGTCGGGCACACCGTCTGATCGCCGTGGGCGTGGGCGGTCGTCGGCCGCCGGGTGGTGGAGCGCGGAGGGGTGGACTCCTGCACCACCACCCCCCACCAGGCGCTCCACTTCCCTCCACGGGCGTGCTCGACGACACCCCCCGGTCGGTCCGAAGGCGTCGAGGACACGCCGCGCTGAACGCCGTCGCACGCGGCTGACCTGCGGTTTTGCGCCTGGTGACGGGCTTTGGGAGGCCCTTGGCGACCCGGCCTCGGAGGCTGGCGAAGGTCTCCGGGTAAAACTCGGGCATTTTCCTGCGTTTCTCGTTGATGGTGGTGGGTAGTGGAGTAACGTGGAGCGCAGTGGAGGACAGTGAAGCCTCAGGGGGTGGCCGGGGAACCCGGCCGAACCAGGGGCGGAGAGCCGGGAGGTGCCGCGATGTTCTTCGGCACCTATACGCCCCGGCTCGACGACAAAGGTCGTCTGTTCCTCCCGGCGAAGTTCAGGGACGAGCTGTCGGAGGGTCTAGTGGTCACACGGGGTCAGGAGCGCTGCCTCTACGTGTGGTCCATGGACGAGTTCGGCAAGCTCACGGAGCGGTTGAAGGAGGCACCGGTCACCAACAAGGCCGCGCGTGACTACGTCCGCATGTTCTTCGCCGGCGCATCCGACGAGAAGCCGGACAAGCAGGGGCGCATCACGGTCCCGCCGATGCTGCGGGAGTACGCGTCACTGTCGAAGGAGTGCATCGTCATCGGCGCGATGAACCGGATCGAGATCTGGGACGCCGCCTCGTGGCAGGCCTACTCCGACGCGCAGGAGCAGGCGTTCGCGGATCTGTCGGAGGAGGTGTTCCCCGGCGTGATGTGACACGTCACAGCACGCAGCTGCGCTGCGTGAAGAGTCCACCACCCGCGCCGCGAGGCGCCGGTCGACAAAGTCGCCGGGCCCGGCCCACGCCCGCTCGCCCAGCCATCTGACACACCTTCCCCGGTGCCAGACGGCAACTTCCCAGGGACGAGCGGACGGGGACCAGGCCATGCGAATCCGATAAGCAGCACCGTCGGCGTGATGTCGGCGTCGTCAAAACAGGATTCATTCCCAGGGGGTCGAAGCATGAGTCTCACTCTTTCCGGACAGCTGTCCGGCCAGCCCGTCAGACGGGTCCGTCACGAGGTCAGGGACGGGATGGCGGTCATCGCCTTCTCGGCGGCGGCGTCCACCGTGCTCGCGGCAGCGCTGATGGTCTTCCTCTCAGTGGTCGGTCAGGCCGGCTGACATGACGACTCCCCACCACGTCCCGGTCCTCCTGGACCGGGTCGTCGCCCTGGTGACTCCTGCGCTCGAGCGGCCCGACCGTGAGCGCACGGTCTTCGTGGACGCGACGCTCGGCCTCGGCGGTCACAGCGAGGCAGTCCTCCAGGCCTGCCCGAAGGCCCACCTCGTCGGTGTGGACCGCGACACCCACGCTCTCGACCGTGCGCGGCAGCGGCTCGAGCGCTACGGCGACCGCGTCGACTTCGCGCACGCCGTGTACGACGAGATCCCCGAGGTGCTCGCGAGTCTCGGTCACGAGCACGCCGACGCCATCCTCTTCGACCTCGGCGTCTCGTCCATGCAGCTCGACGTGCGGGAGCGCGGCTTCGCCTACGCCGAGGACGCCCCGCTCGACATGCGCATGAACGACACGACCGGGCAGACCGCCGCCGACGTGCTGAACACCTACTCCGTCGAGGAGCTCGCGAGGATCCTCAGGACCTATGGCGAGGAGCGCTTCGCCCGCCGCATCGCCGACGCGATCGTGCGTGAGCGGGGCCGCGAGCCGTTCACCAGGTCGGCGAGGCTCGTCGAGCTGATCCGCGAGTCGATCCCCGCCCCCGCCCGTCGTACTGGGGGCCACCCCGCGAAGCGGACCTTCCAGGCCCTGCGCATCGAGGTCAACGACGAGCTGTCGGTCCTCGAGCGCGCGATCCCCGCCGCGATCGGAGCGATCGGGGTGGGCGGCCGCGTGGTCGCCATGTCCTACCACTCGCTCGAGGACCGCATCGTCAAGCAGGCCTTCGCGGAGGTGACCCGCAGCGACGTCCCCCCGGACATGCCCTTCATCCCCGAGGGACATGAGCCGGCCCTCCGGCTCGTGACCCGTGGCGCCGAGAAGGCGTCGGAGGCGGAGACCGCCGAGAACCCCAGAGCAGCGTCGGTGCGTCTGCGCGCCGTCGAACGTGTCCGTCCCAGCACCGGAGCCGCAGCATGAGTACTCCCTTGTCGCAGGCCCGCAGCCTCCCTCGTTTCGCCGAGGCCGCGGTCGAGCGCGCCCGTCTCACCGTGGTGCCCCGTCGCACCCAGAAGGCGCCGCGGGTCCCGTTCGTCAGCCTCGTCTCGCTGCTGCTCATCGGTGGCGTCGTGGGGCTGCTGCTGTTCAACACGCATATGCAGCAGGCGTCGTTCGTCGCCACCGCGATGGAGGAGAGGGCCGCTGTGCTGGCCGGGCAGGAGGAGTCGCTCCAGATGCAGCTCGACCGGCTCCGCGACCCGCAGCACATCGCGGCCAAGGCCAAGAAGCTCGGCATGGTGCCGGTGAACAGCCCCGCCTTCATCCGCCTCTCCGACGGCAAGGTGCTGGGCAAGCCGACCGCCGCCGGGCCGGCCGACGCCCTGCGCATCAACCCGCTCCCGCCGGCCAAGCCGCAGTCCCTGCGTCCCAGGACGGTCATCGCCGACGTGCCCCCGGTGGAGGACAGCGACACGGCCGACGGGAACGCACCGGCCTCACGTGATCAGGCGCCGTCGTCGCGTACAAAGAACCAGGAGGCGGCGAACGGCGCACCTCAGTCCACGGGGAGGACGCCTTGACCCAGCGCAGACCTGCTCGGCGGGGCGCCTCGCTCCTCCGGCTGCGCGTGGGCTTCATCCTCATCGCCATGGTCGTCTCGGTCTTCGCCGTGCGGCTCTTCCAGCTCCAGGGCATCGACGCGAAGGCCTACGCCGCCCGTGCCGAGGCGGCTGGTCTCGAGACGGTGACCCTGCCGGCGACCCGGGGGTCGATCCTCGACCGCAACGGTCAGCCGCTCGCGGAGTCCGCCGACGGACTCATGCTCATCGCCGACCCGTCGATGACCGCCGACCACGCGCGGGAGATCGCCAAGATCGTCGCCGAGCGGCTCGACGTCGACTACTTCGACGTACTGGAGCGGCTGCGCAAGCCGGACTCGCAGTTCCAGTACCTCGCCCGCCGGGTGCCTGCAGCGGAAGCCCGCGCGGTGGTGGCGACGATCGAGCGGAGGGGCTTCGAGGGGGTCGACACGCGGCGCGACCCCGTGCGCACCTACCCCGCGAGGGACGTCGCCGCGAACATGCTCGGCTTCCTCGGACTGGAGGGTGAGCCGCTCCAGGGCTTCGAGCTGGTCTTCGACGACATGCTGGCGGGCAAGGACGGCAAGGAGACCTACGAGACCGGGGGCGGGCAGCGCCTGCCGCTCGGCGAGAACAGCATCGTCGAGCCTGTCGACGGCTCCGACCTGACACTGACCATCGACCGCGACGTGCAGTGGTACACCCAGCGCGTCCTGCGAGAGGCGGTGGAGGGCTCGGGAGGCGAGTCCGGCTCGGCCGTCGTGCTCGACAGCCGCACCGGCGAGGCGCTCGCGCTGGCCGACTACCCGACCTACGACGCCAACGACCCCCTGGAGGCCTCGGCGGAGGATCTGGGCATGCGCTCGCTCTCCAACGTCTACGAACCCGGCTCGGTTGAGAAGGTGCTCACCGCCGCCTCCCTGATCGACGCAGGGAAGGTCACGCCGAACACCAGGATCACCGTCCCTTCGGTTCTCGAGCGCCAGGACCGGGTCATCCACGACTACTGGGAGCACGAGAGGCTCCGGCTGACCCTCACCGGCGTGATCGCCAAGTCGTCCAACATCGGCACGGTGCTCGCCGCCGACGAGTTCTCGCACAAGGAGCTCTACGACTACCTCTACCGGTTCGGGCTCGGGCAGAAGACCGGCGTCGGCATCCCCGGTGAGTCGCGCGGGCTGCTGCCCGACTGGAGGAGCTGGTCCCAGATCAACCAGGACACGATCTCGTTCGGACAGGGAGTCTCGGTCAACGCCCTCCAGATGGCCACGGCCGTCAACGCGATCGCCAACGACGGCGTGCTCGTCGAGCCCAGCATCATCAAGGGCGAGGCGACGAACTCCCAGGGCGTGAAGGTCGGCAGCGCCCACACCACCTCCCGCCGCGTGATCAGCGAGCGGGCAGCGCACCTGACCGCCGAGATGATGGAGGCGGTCACCGACCCCGAGGAGGGCACCGCCCCGGCCGCCGCGATCGAGGGCTACCGGGTGGCCGGCAAGACCGGCACCGCGCAGCGCGTGGGGAAGGACTGTGGATGCTACGACGGCACCACCGTGGTCTCCTTCGCCGGCTTCGCGCCTGCCGACGACCCGCGGTTCGTGGTCTACGTCGTGGTCCAGAGGCCGGCCAAGGGCAGCGGAGGCGGCTCCGTCGGCGGCCCCGCGTTCCACAAGATCATGAGCTACCTGCTGCGCAAGTACGCCGTTCCGCCGACCGGAGCACGGCCCCCCGACAACCCCCTCGAATGGTGAGCGCGGGTAACCTGCCGACGTGCCAGACCTCCCCGACGTCTCGGTCGTGACCGCGACACGCCCCCGAACGCCGCTGCGAACGCCCCTCTCCACGTTGGCCGGCTGGCTCGGTGACCACCTGGTCGAGACCAGGGGCACGGTCGACCTCGACGCGACCGTCCTCACCGGTCTCACCCTCAGCTCCGCGCGGGTCGTCGCCGGCGACGTCTACGCCGGGCTGCCGGGGTCCCGCGCTCACGGCGCCTCCTTCGCGGCCAAGGCGGTCGACGCGGGTGCGGTCGCCGTCCTCACCGACCCGGCCGGCGCCGACCTCTGCGAGGGCATCGGCGTCCCCGTGCTGGTCGTCGACGAGCCCCGGCGGCTGCTCGGCGGACTGGCCGCCCGGGTGTACGGCGAGCCGGCGGAGGCGCTGAGGCTCGTCGCCGTCACCGGCACCCAGGGCAAGACCACGACCACCCGCCTGGCGGAGGCCGGCCTCCAGGCCTCGGGCACTTCGGCCGCCGTCGTGGGCACGGTCGGGACCCGGATCGACGGCGTGGACGTCAAGACCAGCCTCACCACGCCCGAGGCACCCGACCTCCACGCGCTCTTCGCCCTCATGCGTGAGCAGGGCGTCCAGGGCTGCGCGATGGAGGTCTCGAGCCACGCGCTCGTCATGGGCAGGGTCGACGGCGTGGTCTTCGACGTCGCGGTGTTCACGAACCTGGGCCGGGACCACCTCGACTTCCACGCCGACGTCGAGGACTACTTCAGCGCCAAGGCCAGCCTCTTCACGCCCGAGCGGGCCCGGCTGGGCCTCGTGAACGTCGACGACGAGTACAGCCACCGTCTCCTCGCGGACGCCCGGATCCCGATGCGGACCTTCTCCTCCGAGGGCAAGGACGCCGACTGGACCGCGCAGCGACATCCGGATGACCCCGGGCGGCTCCTCGTTCACCGTGCGCACCCCGGACGGGGAGACCGTCCCGGCCGAGGTGCCGCTGGCCGGTGACTTCAACGTCTCCAACGCGCTCGCGGCGATCGCCTCCCTGGCCGAGGCCGGGTTCGACCCCCGCGCGGTCGCCGAGGGCATCGCGGCCGGTGGAGGCGTCCCGGGACGGCTCGAGCGCGTGGACGCCGGCCAGGACTTCCTCGCCGTCGTGGACTACGCCCACAAGCCCGACGCCGTCACGGCGGCACTGAGCACCCTGCGGCCGCTGACCCGAGGGCGGCTGGTCGTCGTGATCGGGGCGGGCGGTGACCGGGACCAGGGCAAGCGCCCCGTGATGGGGGAGATCGCAGCCCGGCTCGCCGACGTGCTGATCGTGACCGACGACAACCCCCGCACCGAGGACCCCGCGACGATCCGGGCCGCCATGCTCGCCGGCGCGATGTCCGTCCCGGAGGCGGAGCGCGCGGCGGTGCACGAGCGCGGTGACCGCCGCGAGGCGATCCGCCTCGCCGTGTCCGGCGCCGGCTCCGGCGACACGGTCGTGGTGGCGGGCAAGGGGCACGAGACCGGACAGGAGGTCGAGGGCACCGTGTACCCCTTCGACGACCGCACCGTCCTCCTCGAGGAGCTGACCCGTCGATGATCCCCATGACCCTGCCCGAGATCGCCGCCGTCGTCGGGGGCGAGGTGCACGACGACCCGGGAGTGACCGTCACCGGGCCGGCGTTCATCGACACGAGGTCGCCCGAGCAGGGCGGCCTGTTCGCCGCGTTCGCGGGCGCGAACGCCGACGGCCACGACTTCGCGGAGGGTGCCGTGGCGAGCGGGGCGGCGGCGGTGCTCTGCAGCCGGCCGGTCGGCCTGCCCGGCGTCGTCGTCGACGATCCCCTGGAGGCGCTGACGAGGCTCGCCCGCCACGTTCTCGCCCGGCTCCCCGACGTCCGCGTCGTGGCGCTCACCGGGTCCCAGGGCAAGACGAGCACGAAGGACCTCGTCGCCCAGGTCCTCAGGACAGCCGGTACGACGGTCGCCACCGCCGGGTCGTTCAACAACGAGCTCGGCCTCCCGCTGACGGTCCTGCGGGCCGATGCCGAGACCGAGTTCCTGGTCCTCGAGATGGGTGCTCGCGGCGTCGGGCACATCGCCGAGCTGTGCGAGGTCGCGCCGCCCGACGTGTCCCTGGTGCTCAACGTGGGCAAGGCCCATATCGGCGAGTTCGGGAGCCAGGAGGGCATCGCGCGGGCGAAGGGGGAGATCGTCGAGGCCCTCGACGGCGACGGTGTCGCGGTGCTCAACGCCGACGACCCGCTCGTGGCGGCGATGGCCGCCCGCACGAGCGCCCGCACCCTGACCTACGGCGAGTCAGCCGGCTCCGACGTACGCCTCGACCGTCTCGAGCTCGACGAGCTCGGACGTCCACGCTTCGACCTCGTCACCGACGAGGGCACCGCCCACGTCGAGCTGACGCTCGTGGGGGAGCACCAGGCGCACAACGCGGCCGCGGCCGCGGCCGTCGCCCTGGCGCTGGGCATGTCCCTGGAGCAGACGGCGGCAGCGCTCGCCGCGGCCCGCCCCGAGTCTCGCTGGCGGATGGAGGTCCAGGAGCGGGCCGACGGCCTGCTGGTCATCAACGACGCCTACAACGCCAACCCGGACTCGATGCGCGCCGCACTCAAGGCACTCGCCGCCCTGGGCCGGGGGCGAGGCCCGGGCACCCGCACCATCGCCGTGCTCGGTGAGATGCGCGAGCTGGGGGAGTCGAGCCGCGACGAGCACGACGCGGTCGGCAGACTGGCCGTACGCCTGGACATCAGCCAGCTCCTGGTCGTGGGGGAGCAGGCCCGGCCGATGCACCTGGGAGCCTGTCTGGAAGGCTCCTGGGCGGACGAGTCGGTGTTCGTGGGGGACAACGACCAGGCCCTCGCCTGGCTGCGGGAGCACCTCGAGCCCGGTGACGTCGTGCTGCTCAAGGCCTCCCGCGCTGCTGCGCTGGAGAAGGTCGCCGAGGCACTGCTCGCCGACGACGACAACGAGAAGGAGTCCATGGGATGAGGGCGATCCTGCTGGCAGGGGGCCTGTCTCTCCTCTTCACCCTCCTCGGCACCCGCCTGGCGATCCGGGCACTGGTCGCCAAGGGGTACGGCCAGCTGATCCGCGACGACGGCCCCACCACCCACCACACCAAGCGCGGCACGCCGACGATGGGCGGCCTGGTGATGATCCTCTCGGTGGTGCTGGCCTACTTCATCGCGAAGCTGGTCACCCAGGACATGCCGTCGGCCTCCGCGCTGCTGCTGCTCTTCCTCTTCGTGGGTCTCGGCACGGTCGGCTTCCTCGACGACTACATCAAGATCGCCAAGCAGCGCTCCCTCGGGCTCCGCAGCAAGGCGAAGATGACCGGCCAGATCCTCGTCGCGGTCGTCTTCGGCTGGTTCGCGCTATGGGAGGGCTTCGCCGACGAGCGCGGTCAGACCCCCGCCTCGCACGCGATCTCGTTCATCCGGGAGTTCTCGGCGCTCACGATGCCCACGCTCCTGATGATCGTGTTCATGATGATCATGATCGCCGGGGCCAGCAACGGGGTGAACCTCACCGACGGCCTCGACGGGCTCGCCACCGGCGCGTCCACGATGGTCTTCGGCGCCTACACGCTGGTCAACATCTGGCAGAACAACCAGAGCTGCTCCGTCGTGCCCGGCGCCGCCTGCTACGAGGTGCGCGACCCGCTCGACCTCGCCGTCGTCGCCGCCGCGCTGACCGGCGCCTGCTTCGGCTTCTTGTGGTGGAACGCCGCGCCGGCCAAGATCTTCATGGGCGACACCGGCTCGCTCTCGCTCGGCGGCGCCCTCGCCGGCCTCGCGATCCTCACCCGCACCGAGCTGCTCCTGCTGATCATCGGCGGGCTGTTCGTGCTGATCACCCTCTCGGTGATCCTCCAGGTCGGCTACTTCAAGGCGACCAAGGGCAAGCGGCTCTTCCGCATGGCGCCGCTCCAGCACCACTTCGAGCTCAAGGGCTGGGCCGAGGTGACCATCGTGATCCGGTTCTGGATCATCGCCGGCCTGTGCGTGGCGACCGGCCTCGGTGTCTTCTACGCGGAGTGGGTGGCCGGCGTATGACCGCCTCAGAGCGCGACCTCGACTCGCTGGGGCGCTACGACTCGTGGGCCGGTGTGCGGGCCGTCGTGGCAGGGATGGGCGTCTCCGGCTTCGCCGCCGCGGACAACCTGACCCACCAGGGTGCGCACGTCGTCGCCCTCGACGAGTCCGACGCCGGTGAACGTGCGGAGAAGGGCACGCTGCTCGAGATCCTCGGCGCGGACGTCAGGCTCGGGCCCGGCTCCACCGCCGTCCTCCCCGACGAGGTCGACGTGGTCGTGACCTCGCCGGGGTGGAGGCCGTCCTCACCGCTGCTGGCGCAGGCCCGCGAGCGCGGCGTCCCGGTCTGGGGCGAGGTCGAGCTGGCCTGGCGGCTGCGCGACCCGAACCACGCGGCGCCGTGGATCGCCGTGACGGGCACCAACGGCAAGACCACGACCGTCCAGATGCTCGACTACATCCTGCGCGCCCACGGCCTGCGCAGCGTCGCGGCCGGCAACGTCGGGCTTCCCCTCGTGGAGGCGGTGATGGACCCCACCCCGTACGACGTCCTGGCCGTCGAGCTCTCCAGCTTCCAGCTGCACTACACCCGCTCGATGGCGCCCGAGTCCGCCGCGGTGCTCAACGTCGCGGAGGACCACCTCGACTGGTACTCCTCGATGGCCGACTACGCCGCCGACAAGGGGCGGATCTACGACAACGTCGAGCGCGCTTGCGTCTACAACGTCGCCGACGCCGTCACCGAGCAGCTCGTGCGCGACGCCGACGTGCAGGAGGGCGCCCGGGCGATCGGCTTCACCCTCGGCGTCCCCGACGTCGGGATGCTCGGCGTGGTGGACGGGATCCTCGCCGACCGGGCCTTCATCGAGGAGCGGCAGACCAGCGCGGCGGAGCTCGGAACGGTCGCGGACCTCGCCTCGGACGCTCCGCACTTCGTCGCGAACGCCCTGGCCGCGGCCGCCCTGGCCCGTGCCCACGGCGTCCCGCCCTCCGCCGTACGCGACGGCCTGCGGGCCTTCGAGCCGGACGGCCACCGCATCGCCGAGGTGGCCGTGGTCGACGAGGTGCGCTACGTCGACGACTCCAAGGCGACCAACCCGCACGCCGCGCAGTCCTCGCTCGCCGCCTACGACCCCGTGGTCTGGGTCGCCGGCGGCCTGGCCAAGGGAGCGCGCTTCGACGACCTCGTCACGGCCGTGAAGGGCCGGCTGCGGGGTGTCGTGCTGCTCGGCCAGGACCGTGATGTGATCGCCGACGCGCTTTCGCGACACGCGCCCGATGTGCCCGTGATCGTCGTCGAGGGCGGGGACACTTCTGTCATGGACCGCGTGGTCGGAGCCGCTGCCGACCTGGCTCAGCCAGGCGACACCGTGCTGCTGGCGCCGGGCTGCGCGTCCATGGACATGTTCGCGAACTACGGCGCGCGAGGCGATGCCTTCGCCGAGGCTGTGCTGAGACTCCGCGAACGCTAGGGAGGACGGTCCTTCCTGGCCCCGCGACGCGGGATGTGACGCACGACGGGCAGAAGGGCTGGATGTGACGACCGCGGCCGGGCAGCCACGCAGGCAGAGCGCTGTGGCGGGGTGGGTCATCGGCACGCGACACTCGGTCCGCTACGCCCTCGACCGCCCGCTGGCGTCGTACTACCTCCTGCTCGGCGCCTCGACGCTGCTGCTGACCATCGGCCTGCTGATGGTGCTCAGCGCGTCAAGCGTCGAGTCCTACAAGACCTACGGCACCAGCTACCACTACGTCCTCAAGCAGCTGATGTGGGTGGGGCTCGCCCTGCCTGCGGCGTTCGTCGCCTCGAGGCTGCCGCACCGGGCCCTGCGGAAGCTGGCCTGGCTCGGCCTAGGCGTGTCCACGTTCCTGCTCGTGCTGACGCAGATCCCGGGCATGGGCGTGGAGGTCAACGGCAACAAGAACTGGCTCGCGCTCGGTCCCCTCGTCGTCCAGCCCGCCGAGTTCGCGAAGCTCGCGCTGATCCTGTGGTGCGCGGACCTCTACGCCCGCAAGGAGAAGCTCCTCGGGGACTGGAAGCACACGGTGATACCGGTCCTCCCGGTCACCGGCGCGATCATCCTGCTGGTGATCAAGGGCGGTGACCTCGGCACCGCGCTCGTGCTCTTCGCGATCGTGCTCGGCATGCTCTGGGTGGTCGGCACCCCCGCGCGTCTCTTCGGGCTCGCCCTGCTCGTCGTGTCCGTCCTGGCGCTGTGGCTCGCCGCCACCAGCCAGGAGCGTCTCGAGCGCCTGACGAACTTCGCCGACCCCTTCAAGAACTACGAAGGCGCCGGCTGGCAGGCCGCCCACGGCATCTATGCGATGTCGAGCGGGGGCCTGTTCGGCAAGGGCATCTCCGCGAGCGCCCAGAAGTGGGGCAGCCTCCCGGAGGCCCACACCGACTTCATCTTCGCCGTGCTCGGAGAGGAGCTCGGTCTCGTCGGGACGCTGCTCGTCCTCGCGCTGTTCCTCACCATCGCCTACGCGGGCTTCCGCGTCGCGCTCCGCACGAAGGACCCCTTCGTGCGCTACATGGCGGCCGGCATCACCGTGTGGCTGACCGCCCAGATGATGATCAACATCGGCATGGTCCTCGCCCTCCTGCCGGTCATCGGTCTGCCGCTTCCGCTCGTGTCCTACGGTGGTTCCGCACTGCTCCCGTCTCTGGTCGCCCTGGGGCTCCTTGTCTCCTTCGCGCGATCCGAGCCCGGCGCGGCGGACGCCCTGCGCGCCCGCCGCCGTCGTGGACCTGCGGGAGTGACGGCGGGGGGCCGACAGCACGGACGAGGAAAGTAGAGACAGCATGCGGATTCTCCTGGCCGGGGGCGGTACGGCCGGACACACGTCACCCCTCCTGGCGACTGCCGACGCCTTGAGGCGGATCGACCCCGACGTCGAGGTGACCGCGCTGGGCACGCCCCGCGGACTCGAGGTCCGGGTGGTGCCCGAGGCCGGCTACCCCCTCGAGCTGATCCCGCCGGTGCCGCTGCCGCGCAAGCCCTCGGGCGACCTGCTGCGGGTCCCGGCTCGTCTCAAGGGCGCTGTGTCCGCGGCGCTCGAGGTGGTAGACCGGATCAAGCCCGAGGTCGTCGTCGGCTTCGGAGGCTACGTGTCGGTGCCCGCCTACCTCGCCGCCCGGCGCCGCCACCTCCCGATCGTGGTCCACGAAGGCAACGCCCTCCCCGGGATCGCCAACAAGGTCGGTGCCCGGATGACCTCCCACGTCGCCACCAGCTTCCCCGGCACGCCGATGCGCCACGCCGTCTACACCGGCCTCCCCATCCGCCGGATGATCTCGACGCTGGACCGGTCGGCGATGCGTCACGAGGCACGGAAGACCTTCGGACTCGACGAGGAGCGTCCGACGCTGCTGGTCACCGGTGGCTCCCAGGGCGCCCGCCGCCTCAACCAGTCGGTGACGGGAGGCCATCGTGCGCTTGCCGACGCCGGCGTACAGGTGCTCCACGTGGCCGGCCCAGCCGGAGAGGCAGTGGTCGACCGGCGTGAGGGCGACCCGCCGTACGTCGTCGTGCCCTACGTCGACCGGATGGACCTCGCCTATGCCGCGGCGGACCTCGTGGTCTGCCGAGCCGGCGCCAACACCGTCACCGAGACCGCTGCGGTCGGGCTGCCCGCGGTGTTCGTCCCGCTACCGATCGGCAACGGCGAGCAGGAGCTCAACGCCCGCCCCGTCGTCGACGCCGGTGGCGGCCTGCTCGTCCAGGACGGCGCCTTCACGCCCGAGTGGGTCGAGGCGACCCTGCCGTCGCTGCTGACCGACCGCGAGCGCCTTCACACGATGTCCTCGGCCGCCTCGGACCTGATCCCGCGAGACGCCGACGAGAAGCTGGCCCGGATGATCCTGGCGGCGGCGCGATGAAGGTTCCCGTCCCCGAGGAGCTGCTGCCCGCCGACAAGCTCGGCCGGGTGCACTTCGTCGGCATCGGCGGCGCCGGCCTCTCCGGCATCGCCCGCATCATGCTGGCTCGCGGCATCGCGGTCAGCGGGAGCGACGCCAAGGAGTCGCGGGCCCTCGAGTCGCTGCGCGCCCTCGGCGCGAGGTGCCACGTCGGTCACGATGCCGCCAACGTCCACGACGTCGAGACGGTCGTGGTCTCGACGGCGGTGCGCGAGGACAACCCGGAGGTGGTCGAGGCGCAGCGGCAGGGGCTCCGGCTGCTGCCGCGCTCGGCCGCGCTCGAGTCGGTGATGCAGGGGCGCCGTGTCGTCGCCGTTGCAGGGACGCACGGCAAGACCACCACCACCTCGCTGCTGACCGTGGCGCTCCAGCACTGCGCCGCGGACCCGTCCTTCGCGATCGGCGGCGAGCTCAACGAGTCGGGCGCCAACGCCCACGACGGCAGCGGAGAGCTGTTCGTCGCGGAGGCGGACGAGAGCGACGGCGCCTTCCTGGTCTACTCGCCCTATGCGGCGCTGGTGACCAACGTCGAGGCCGACCACCTCGACAACTACGGCACCGAGGAGGCCTACCACGCCGCGTTCACGGACTTCCTCGACCGGATCGAACCGGCGGGATTCCTGGTCGCCTGCGTCGACGACGACGGGGCCGCGGACCTCTCCGCGGAGGCACGCGGGCGCGGCATGACCGTGATCGGCGTGGGGGAGTCCCAGGAGGCCGACCTCCGCGCCGAGGGGTTGCGGTTCGAGGGGTCGACCTCGACCTTCGCGGTCGTCGACAACGGACGGCGCCTGGGCGAGGTCACGCTCCAGATCCCGGGGCGCCACTACGTCCTCGACGCGATGGCGGCCCTCGCCGCGGGGCTGCGGCTCGGGTTCTCCTTCGCCGACCTCAAGCGTGGGCTGGAGTCCTTCAGCGGCACCCGCCGCCGGATGGAGCTCAAGGGCGAGGTGGACGGCATCCGGGTCTACGACAGCTACGCCCACCACCCCAACGAGATCGCCGGTGACCTCCAGGCAGCCCGCTCGCTGGCGGGGGAGGGGCGGGTCGTCGTGGCGTTCCAGCCGCACCTGGTCTCGCGGACGCGGATCTTCGGCGCGCAGATGGGCGAGGCGCTCGGCGCGGCCGACGAGGTCGTGGTGATGGACGTGTACGTCGCACGCGAGGATCCCGAGCCGGGCGTGAACGGCCACCTCGTGGCCTCGCACGTTCCCCTCCCCGGCGACCAGGTGGTCTTCGAGCCGTCCTGGCAGGCGACGCCGCAGCGGCTCGTCGAGCGGGCACGAGCCGGTGACGTGGTGCTCACGCTGGGCGCCGGCGACGTGACCCTCGTCGGTCCCGAGGTTCTCGAGCTGCTCGCCGAGAGGTCCCGTGGTGCCGAGGACTAGCACCCGCCCGCAGGCCGCCTCCGACGAGCGGACGGTCCGGATCGCCCGCAAGCGCTTCGCCCGGCGGCAGTGGGCACGGCGCTGGCTCGCCTGGCGTGGCCTCGTCGTGGTGCTCCTCGGCTCGGGGGTGCTTGCCGGAGCGGCCTGGCTGGTCTTCTTCTCGTCCGTGCTGGCGGTGAAGGGGGTCGAGATCGACGGTCTCGACGTGCTCGATCCGGGGCAGGTGCGTCGCGTCGCCGCCGTGCCGATGGGGGAGCCGCTCGCGACCGTCTCCGTCGACGCGATCAAGGCGCGGGTGGAGAGCCTCGCCCCGGTCAAGGCCGTCGACGTCTCGCGGTCGTGGCCCAACCGGGTCCGGATCGCGGTGCTCGAGCGCGAGGCGGTCGCGGTCGTCGAGCGTGACGACGTGGTTCGCGGCGTGGACGACGAGGGCGTGCTGTTCCGTACCTTCGCCTCGGCGCCCAAGGGGCTGCCCGTTCTGCGCATCTCCGCGGGGACCCGCAGCGAGGCGCTCGCCGAGGCGGCCCTGGTGGTCGACGCGCTGCCCGACGACCTCGCCGCCAAGGTCGACCACGTCTCGGTCGAGACCGTCGACTCGATCTCGCTCCAGCTGCGCAACGGACGGACGGTCTTCTGGGGGAGTGCGGCGGAGTCTGTGAGCAAGGCGAAGGTGCTCGCCGTGCTGCTGCGGCACAAGGCCTCGGTGTACGACGTCAGCGTGCCGGGCCAGCCGACGATCAAGCCCTGACTCTCCTGCAACGCGGGGTGATGGACCGTTCCCAAGCGGCACACCGCTTGGGAACGGTCCCCAGCACGTGGGAGGTCGGCGGCTCCGAAAGAGCGGCCGGGCAGGGCCGGATTCGCGTGTCAAGCGAAAAGTGCGTGTGGCGTCCCGCGTGTCGGGTGTACGTCGCTGGGGCGCTCACCTAGGTTGTTCTGCAAGCATGAGGTTGACATAACTATAACCCTCTACTTCAGGGTGAGGGTTGAGGAGTGCAGGTCTCGTGTCTTCCCCACCGACGTACACCCCGTCTGTCTGCACCAACAGACAGCAGAGCAGCGAGAGGCACCCGCCGTGGCAGCACCGCAGAACTACCTGGCCGTCATCAAGGTCGTGGGTATCGGTGGAGGTGGCGTCAACGCCGTCAACCGGATGATCGAGGTCGGACTCAAGGGCGTCGAGTTCATCGCGGTCAACACCGACGCACAGGCACTCCTCATGAGCGACGCCGACGTCAAGCTCGACATCGGCCGCGAGCTCACCCGCGGGCTCGGCGCCGGCGCCAACCCCGAGGTGGGCGCCAAGGCAGCCGAGGACCACGCCGAGGAGATCGAGGAGGTGATGAAGGGCGCCGACATGGTCTTCGTCACCGCGGGTGAGGGCGGTGGCACCGGCACCGGTGGTGCCCCGGTCGTCGCTCGTATCGCCCGCTCGCTCGGCGCGCTGACGATCGGTGTGGTGACCCGCCCCTTCTCGTTCGAGGGCCGTCGCCGTGCGAACTCCGCCGAGGAGGGGATCTCGCAGCTGCGCGAGGAGGTCGACACCCTCATCGTCATCCCCAACGACCGGCTGCTCTCCATCAGCGACCGCAACGTCAGCGTGCTCGACGCGTTCAAGCAGGCCGACCAGGTGCTCCTCCAGGGCGTCTCGGGCATCACCGACCTGATCACGACCCCGGGCCTGATCAACCTCGACTTCGCCGACGTCAAGTCGGTCATGGCCAACGCCGGGTCCGCGCTCATGGGCATCGGCTCCGCCCGGGGCGAGGACCGGTCCGTGGCGGCAGCCGAGATGGCGGTGTCCAGCCCCCTGCTCGAGGCCTCGATCGACGGCGCGCACGGTGTGCTGCTCTCGATCGCCGGCGGCTCCGACCTCGGCCTCTTCGAGATCAACGAGGCAGCTGCCCTCGTGGCCCAGTCGGCGCACGCCGAGGCCAACATCATCTTCGGTGCCACGATCGACGACGCGCTCGGTGACGAGGTCCGGGTCACCGTGATCGCCGCCGGCTTCGACGGGGGCATGCCCAAGCGGCGTGACAACGGCACGATCCTGCGCCGCGAGCCTGCGCAGCAGCAGACCCAGGCCGAGACCCGCGCTGCTGCCCAGGCGGCCGCCAGCCAGCGTCCGGCTCCCGCGCAGGTCCAGGGCCAGCCGCCGCAGCAGCAGCGTCCCGCCGCGCCGGTCGGCCAGCAGGGCAGTCAGGGCTCGGGCCAGCAGGGCTCGGGCCAGCAGGGTCAGGGCTCGGGCGAGCAGGGCGGCGGCTACACCACGTACCAGCCGAGCGGCCAGCAGCAGCGCCCAGCCAGTCAGCAGGGCGGTCAGCCGCAGGGCGGTCAACCGCAGGGTGGCCAGCCGCAGCAGGGGCAGCAGCAGGGGCAGCAGCCCCAGCGTGCTCCGCAGCAGCCCACACGTCCGCAGCGCCAGGTCCAGTTCGACGATGACGACCTGGACATCCCCGAGTTCCTCAAGTAGCCCTCGGGCCGCTGGTCAGTGTTCTCGTTCCAGGACAGGCGCGGACCCGTCGAGGTCGCGTTCACGGACCGTCACGGAGGTATCAGTGACGGTCCGTACGCGTCCCTGAACCTCGCCGCACCTCCAGACGACCTCTCCGAGCAGGAAGCGGTCGTCGAGAACACCGACATCGTCGGCTACGCCATGGCGCGCGGCGGCGAGGCGGCCGGGGACAACCCTTTCGCACTGCCTGAGGGCGTCCGCGTCCCCACGGTGGTCACGATGCGCCAGGTGCACGGGTCCGACGTGCACACGGTGGACCGAGCCTGGCTCGACGCCGAGCCCTCAGCGCCTCCCGTCGCCGATGGGGTCGTCACCGACGTGCCGGGTGTGGTCCTGCTCGTCCGCGTGGCCGACTGCGTCCCCGTCCTGCTCGCCGACCTCGACCGCGGGGTGGTCGGTGCGGCGCACGCGGGCCGACCGGGTCTCGTCGCAGGTGTGGTCCCGAGGACGGTCGAGGCGATGCGCGCGCTCGGGGCGGAGCGCCTCGTCGCCTGGATCGGCCCACGCGTGTGCGGGCGTTGCTACGAGGTGCCCTCGAAGATGCGCGAGGAGGTCGCGGCGGTCGTGCCCGAGTCGTTCGCCGAGACCTCATGGGGCACGCCCGCAGTCGATGTCGGGGCGGGTGTCCTCGCCCAGCTGAAGGCGGCAGATGTCGAGACGGTGGATGCCGCACGGTGCACCGTCGAGGACGACGACCTCTTCTCCTACCGGCGTCAGGGCGCCGCCTCCGGCCGGCTCGGCGGGCTGGTGTGGGTTCGCCCATGAGCGCGCCCTCGAGTCGCCGGAGGGACGAGATCGCCCACAACCTCGCGGCGGTTCGCAAGCGCATCAGCGCCGCGTGCGAGGACTCCGGCCGCGACCCGTCGGAGGTCACCCTCACCGTCGTCACGAAGTTCTTCCCCGCCTCCGACGTACGCCTTCTGGCCGAGCTCGGCGTCACGGACGTGGGGGAGAACCGTCACCAGGAGGCGGAGGCGAAGGCGGCCGAGTGCGCCGACCTCGAGCTGCGCTGGCACTTCATCGGCGGCCTGCAGAGCAACAAGGCAGCCGCCGTGGCCGCCTACGCCGACGTGGTCGAGTCCGTCGACCGCGCGAAGCTGCTCAAGGGGCTGTCGAAGGGGGCGCACCTGCGCGGACGACGGCTCGACTGCCTCGTGCAGGTCAGTCTCGACCCGCCCCAGGCCGGTGAGGGACGGGCCGGCGCCGCGCCTGCCGAGGTGCCCGCGCTGGCCGAGCGGATCCGCGACACCGAAGGGCTCCGGCTCCGCGGTGTGATGGCCGTGGCGCCGCTCGGGGAGGACCCCGCCCCTGCGTTCGCGCGGCTGGCCGAGGTGGCCTCGGAGGTGCGTCGTGTCGAGCCGTCGGCCACCTGGGTCTCGGCGGGCATGAGCGCCGACCTCGAGCAGGCGGTTTCGGCCGGTGCGACACACGTGCGCATTGGCAGCGCGGTACTCGGTAGGAGACCGCAGATCAAGTAGTGTCAAACAAGCAGCAGCGTCCTGACCGAGGGGCGCGGACGTACCCGGAGGACAGAGTTCATGAGCGGCGCGATGCGCAAGATGGGTGTTTACCTGGGCCTGCTCGAGGACACCGACCGATTCGAGGACGACTACGGCCAGGGCGAGTACGACGAGCGCCCTCATCACCCCCGGGGGTCGGAGTACGACCACGCCGAGGTCGGCCGTCCCACGCCGGTCGCGAACCTCGCCGAGCGTCGCCGCCCCACCGCGGTCGTCGCAGAGCTCTCCCGCATCACCACCCTCCACCCACGGACATACAACGAGGCACGCACCATCGGGGAGAACTTCCGTGAGGGAGTCCCGGTGATCATGAACCTCTCGGAGATGGACGACGCAGACGCCAAGCGTCTCGTCGACTTCGCCGCCGGCCTGGTCTTCGCGGTACGCGGCACGATCGAGCGCGTCACCGCCAAGGTCTTCCTACTCTCCCCGCCGAATGTCTCGGTCGCCGCTGAGGACAAGCAGCGCATCGCCGAGGGCGGGTTCTTCAACCAGAGCTAGACTCCCCCTCCGTGGTTAGCGCAATCGCCTCGATCGTCTATCTGGTCCTATGGCTGTTCCTCGCGTTGATGTTCATCCGGTTCATCGTCGACTGGGTCCAGGTGTTCGCACGCTCGTGGTCTCCGACCGGCGTCGTGCTGGTGGTGCTCGAGATCGTGTACTCGATCACGGACCCACCGATCATGTTCTTCCGCCGCTTCATCCCACCGCTACGTCTGGGCAGCGTGGCCCTCGATCTGAGCTTCATGATCGTGCTGGTCATCTGCTACCTGCTGCTGATCCTCGTCCGGAGCTTCATGTGATGAACCTCGCGGGCGAACCTGGCGCTTCGGCGCCGATCTCGGGTTACGGTGCCGAAACCTTTGGGCATCCGAGTTACGTCCCTGCGCACCTTTCGGAGTACGGTGGGCGTACGAGAGACAGAGAAACCGCACGATACCGACTATGAAATTAAGGGTGAGGTCATGCCGCTGACGCCTGAGGACGTGAGCAACAAGCGCTTTACTCCGGTACGCCTCCGCGAGGGCTACGACATGGGGGAGGTCGACCAGTTCCTCGACGAGGTCGAGGCCGAGCTTGCTCGACTCACGCGTGAGAACGACGACCTCCGGGCCAAGCTGGCGGCTGCGCAGTCCGCCGGTGGCGCCGCTCCCGCTCCGGTGAAGGCTCCCGAGCCTGAGCGGATCGTCGAGAAGCCGGCTCCCGCGCCGGCCCCGGCTCCCGTGTCAGCGCCGGTCGAGGAGATCAAGGTCACGACGGTCGCCGACGCCTCCAGCGCCGCTGCTCGTCTGCTCGAGATCGCGACCCGCAACGCCGACGAGCTCGTCGCCGACGCCAAGAACCAGGCCGACCGGATCGTCGGAGAGGCCCGCACCAAGGCTGAGCGCCTCGAGTCCGAGGCGAAGGCAAAGTCCGACCGCCTCGAGTCCGATGCGCGCACCCGCTCGCAGATGCTCGACTCCGAGACCCAGGAGCGCCGCCGCCAGCTCTTCGGCGACCTGGAGAAGGAGAAGGACAAGCTCAACGCCGAGGTGGAGAACCTCCGCTCCTTCGAGCGCGAGTACCGCAGCCGCCTCCGCAGCTACTTCGAGCAGCAGCTCGCCGCTCTCGACGGAAACGGCGAGGCCGGCACGCTCAGCTCCAGCGACCACGCCCCGAAGCGGCTCAAGTCGCTCCTCGGCGAGGAGGAGTCGAGGACCCAGCACGGCTGATCCCGACCACAAGGCAAGATCACGAGGCCGACCCCCTGAGAAGGGGGGTCGGCCTCGTCGCACGTCCGCCCCGGTCGTCGTACGTGGCTGGTTGTCGGCAGCGCAGGCGGGTGGCGTCGGGCCGGGTCCACCCACCGAGACGGAGCCGCACCTCCCCCTGAGAAGCGGCACTTCCCCAGCGGAATTTCGCGAGGGAAGTGCCGCTTTCCCAAGGGACCTTGGGAAAGCGCCCCGTCAGACGCGGGTGACGGAGATCGTGAGGCCGAGGTCCTCGTCGTGTACGACGGTCGCGGCCGGTGCGCCGTCGGCGCCGACCGACTCGACCTGCACGGCGGCCTCCTGCGGCGCGGTGACCTCGCCCTCTTGCATCTCGACGGCGAGGACCTCGTTCGCGACGAGCTGACCGTTCTCTCGGAGGGCCTCCGCGGTCTCCCCGTCGGCCCGCCAGGTGAGCACGATCCGGTCGCTGACCTCGAACCCGCTGCTCTTGCGGGCCTCCTGCACCAGGCGGACGACCTCTCGGGCGAGACCGGCGCGGACCAGCTCGGGTGTGAGCTCGAGGTCGAGAGCCACGGTTTCGCCCTGCTCGTTGACGACCGACCAGCCCTCGCGGGGCCGCTCGGAGACGATCACCTCGTCGGGGAGCACCTCGACCTCCTCGCCGTCGACGACCACCAGTGCCTTCCCGTCTGCGCGGAGCGCGGTCGAGAGCGTCTCGGCGTCGGCGTCGGCGATGGCCTGCGCCACCCGCGGGGTCTGCTTGCCGAACCTCTTGCCGAGGGCGCGGAAGTTGCCCTTGGCCGAGTGGTCGATCAGGTCGGCCCCCGCCGAGGACAGCGGCTCCAGGCCTCCGATGTTGAGCTCCTCGGCCACCTCCGAGCGCAGCTCCTCTGACAGCGCCGACCAGGCGGCCGTGCCGACCAGGGCGCGACGCAGCGGCTGTCGGGTGCGCACTTTGGCGTCCGCCCGCGCCGCGCGGCCGAGCTCGACCAGGCGGCGGGCGAGGGCGACAGCCGCGGAGAGGTCCTCGTCGACGTCGGCCTCGTCGAACCCGGGCCAGGACGCGAGGTGCACCGACTCCGGAGCCTCGGCGTCGACCGGGCGCACGACGTCCTGCCACACCCGCTCGCTGATGAACGGGGTCAGGGGTGCCATCAGCCTGGTCAGGGTCTCGAGCGTGCTGTGCAACGTGGCCAGCGCCGACGGGTCACCGTCCCAGAAGCGGCGGCGGGAGCGTCGGACGTACCAGTTCGACAGGTCGTCGACGAACTGCGCGATCAGGTTGCCCGCGCGCTGGGTGTCGAAGTTCTCAAGCGCCTCGGTCACGCCCTTCACGAGCCGGGCGGTCTCGGCGTGCAGCCAACGGTCGAGCACGGGGCGCTCGGACACGGCGGGCGCGTCGCCCGCGCCGGGAGACCAGCCGGAGGTGCGCGCGTAGAGGACGTGGAAGGCGACGGTGTTCCAGTAGGTCAGTAGGACCTTGCGGACCGTCTCCTGGATCGTCGCGTGCCCGACCCGGCGCGCCGACCACGGCGACCCGGAGGCGGCCATGAACCAGCGCACGGCGTCGGCGCCGTGCTCCTCCATGAGCGGCATGGGCTCGAGGATGTTCCCGAGGTGCTTGGACATCTTCCGGCCGTCCTCGGCCAGGATGTGGCCAAGCACCAGCACGTTGCGGTAGGACGACTCGTCGAAGACGACCGTGCCGATCGCCATCAGCGTGTAGAACCAGCCGCGGGTCTGGTCGATGGCCTCGCAGATGAAGTCGGCGGGGTAGGCCGCCTCGAACCTCTCGGCCGACCCCGGCACGTGCGGGTAGCCCCACTGGGCGAACGGCATCGAGCCGCTGTCGAACCAGGCGTCGATCACCTCGGGGACGCGCCGCGCTTCCGCGCCGCACTCGGGGCAGGCGAAGGTGACCTCGTCCACGTAGGGACGGTGCGGGTCGAGCTCGGACTGGTCGGAGCCGGTGAGCTCGGAGAGCCGGGCCAGCGACTCCACGCAGGTCTGGTGGCCCTCGGAGCAGCGCCAGATCGGCAAGGGGGTTCCCCAGTAGCGGCTGCGCGAGAGAGCCCAGTCGATGTTGTTGTTGAGCCAGTCGCCGTAGCGGCCCCACTTGATGGTGTCGGGGTACCAGTTGGTCCGCTCGTTCTCCCGGAGCAGGGCGTCCTTCACCGCGGTGGTCCGGACGTACCAGGACGGCTGGGCGTAGTACATGAGCGCGGTGTGGCAGCGCCAGCAGTGCGGGTAAGTGTGCTCGTAGGCGAGGTGCCGGAACATCAGGCCCCGCGCGTCGAGGTCCTTGACCAGGTCGGCGTCGGCGTGCTTGAAGAACTGGCCGCCGACGAGGGGGACCGAGTCCTCGAAGCGGCCGTCGACGCGCACCGGGGTGACCACCGGCAGTCCATAGGCCTTGCAGACCTTCAGGTCGTTCTCACCGAAGGCGGGGGACTGGTGCACGAGTCCCGTGCCGTCCTCGGTGGTGACGTACTCGCCGAGCACGACGTAGTGGGCCTCTGCGGGGAAGTCGACGAGCTCGAACGGACGCTGGTAGGTCCAGCGCTCCATGGCCGTGCCGCGCAGGGTCGCCTCGACGGTCCAGCCCTCGCCGAGAACCTCCTCGAACAGCGGCTGCGCGACGATCAGCCTCTCGTCGCCGTCGGTGGCCACGACGTAGTCGACCTCGGGGTGTACCGCGACGGCGGTGTTGGAGACCAGCGTCCAGGGGGTGGTCGTCCACACCAGGAGGCCGGCCCGGCCGGCGTACTCCCCGGAGGTGAGGGGGAACCGGACGTACACGGACGGGTCGGTCACCGTCTCGTAGCCCTGGGCCAGCTCGTGGTCGGACAGCCCCGTGCCGCACCGGGGGCAGTACGGCGTGACGCGGTAGTCCTCGACGAGGAGGCCCTTGTCGTGGATCTGCTTCAGCGCCCACCAGACCGACTCGACGTAGGAGGAGTCCATGGTGCGGTAGGGGTTCTCGGTGTCGACCCAGAAGCCCATCCGGTCCGACATCTCCTCGAAGGCGTCCACGTGGCGCAGCACCGACTCGCGGCACCTGGCGTTGAACTCCGCGACGCCGTAGGCCTCGATGTCGTTCTTGCCGGAGAAGCCGAGCTCCTTCTCGACGGCGAGCTCGACGGGCAGGCCGTGGCAGTCCCAGCCGGCCTTCCGCTCGACGCGGAAGCCCTGCATCGTCTTGAAGCGGGGGAAGACGTCCTTGAAGACGCGGGCCTCGACGTGGTGGGTGCCGGGGAGGCCGTTGGCGGTGGGAGGACCCTCGTAAAAGGTCCAGGAGGGCCGGTTCCCGGCGCTGTCGAGCGACTTGTCGAAGATGTTGTTGTCGCCCCAGAACGCGAGCACCTCGTGCTCGAGCGCCGGCAGGTCCACCTGAGGTGGGACCGGGTTGTACTCGTTCATCGGATGTGTCCCTCTCACCGATCTCTCTGGCGAAGGGACGATCCCGGTCGGTGCGACCGGGCCCGCGGTACCACCCTCCTTGGCCGCCCCGGGCTCGGCGAGCCACGGCACGACCCTCTCGTGGGTCATCGCTGCCGGGTCTACCTGCCCGTTTCGGGCGCTCTTCCGGCGGCTCCGGGGTGATCTTCACCGGCTGCCGACACCCCCGGGCTCACACCGTCCCCGGGTCGCTCGTGGCCGTACAGGGGCTACTCGTCCCATCAACGCCTTGCGATGCGTCCCAGTCTGCCAGACGGCGTCGGGCCGACACACGCGGGTTTTCGTCCCGCATTTGATTGAAGCAACAGCAGTGAGGGCATATCCTCGCGGCACGCGTGTGGTGATGGCCACACACATCGCTGAACAGGGGGTCTGCGGCCATGGCACGTACAGCCGCGAAGAAGCTCGCAGGCAAGACGGCAGCAGCCGCCAAGAGGGTGACCTCCACCGTGACCCGGAAGTCCACCAAGACCAGTACGACGAAGGCGGCGCCGTCGCGGGCTGCCTCGGCCACCAAGCCCGGCACGAAGGCCGCTGCGTCGACCACCAAGAAGGCCGCGGCGACCACGGCCGCCACGAAGAAGGCCGCCACGAAGAAGGCCGCCACGAAGAAGGCCGCCACCAAGAAGGCGGCCACGAAGAAGGCGCCGGCCACGAAGACGTCTGCCAAGAAGGCTCCGGCGACCAAGGCGAGCAGCACCGCGAAGAAGTCGGCGCCGAAGGTGAGCAAGGCGGCGTCGTCCGCGACCACGGCGGCGAGGAAGGCACCCGCGAAGAAGGCGCCCGCGAAGGCGGGGGACGAAGACCGCTGCCGCGAAGGCGGCGGTGACGAAGACCGCTGCCGCGAAGAAGGCCCCGGCCAAGAACCCGCCGGCGAAGAAGGCTCCCGCGGCGAAGAGCACCGCGAAGTCAACCAAGGCCCCCGCAGAGACGGGCGCGAAGAAGACGGCTGTGAAGAAGACCGCGGCCAGCACGGCGGCCGCGACCAAGACCGCCGCCAGGAAGAGCCCCGCCACCAAGGTGGCCGCCAAGGCCCCTGCGTCCACGAAGAAGGCCCCGGTGAAGAAGATGGCGCCCCCGAAGAAGACCGCAGACCAGCTCGCGGTGAAGGCCGACGAGAAGCCGTGGACGTCCAAGGAGCTCGGTGAGGTGCGCGATGAGCTCAACACCGAGCGGGAACGGCTGCGTTCGGAGCTGAACATGGCCGAGGTGGAGCTCGCCGGTCTCATGCGGGACGCGGGCGACGGGGCGGGCAACGACCAGGCCGACGTCGGTTCCACCACCTTCGAGCGCGACCACGAGATGAGCCTGGCGAACAACGCTCGTGCGCTGCTCGCCCAGACCGAGCACGCACTCGAGCGGATCGAGGACGGCAGCTACGGCGTGTGCGAGAGCTGTGGCCAGCCGATCGGCAAGATGCGGTTGATGGCCTTCCCGCGTGCAACACTGTGCCTGTCATGCAAGCAGCGCGAGGAGCGTCGCTGAACCACAGCGACAGCACGAACCCCGAGACTCCCACCCGCACCAGCCGCCGTTATCTCTGGCTGTTCGCGGCGATCGCGGCGATCGCCTACACGGTCGACGTCGTCAGCAAGGTCCTCGCCGTCGAGCACCTGCGGGGCGAGCCTCGGGTCCCGCTCGTCGGGGACCTCTTCTCGCTCTTCCTGACCTACAACTCCGGTGCGGCGTTCAGCTTCCTGACCGGACACACCCAGGTGCTCTCGGTGGTGGCGATCATCGCCACGGGTGTGGTCGTCTGGGTCGCCCGACGCCTGGGGAGCACCGGCTGGGCGATCGCTCTGGGCTTCCTGCTCGGCGGTGTCGCCGGCAACCTCACCGACCGGCTGGTGCGGGAGCCCGGCTTCCTCCGGGGCCACGTCGTCGACTTCTTCATGCTGCCGAACTTCCCCGTCTTCAACGTTGCCGACATCTGCATCAACATCGCCGCCGCGACGATCGTCATCCAGGCGCTGCGCGGCGTGAGCGTCGACGGCACACGCCACGACGACTCCGCGTCCAGCGGCCGGACGGCGGGGGCGGGGGAGGCGGCGGACGAGTGAGCTCCTTCCTCGAGCAGAGCGGGGGCGCCGAGTACCGCACGCTCGCCGTGCCCGAAGGCCTCGCCGGTGAGCGTCTCGACGCCGCGATGGCGCGGTTGTTCGGCTTCTCCCGCAGTCGCGCGGCGGAGCTGATCGCCGCGGGGAACGTCACGCTCGACGGCGATCGGGCGGCGAAGTCCGACCGGGTCCATCCGGGCTCGCTCCTCGAGGTGGAGATCCCCGCTCTCGTCGACCCGGTCGCGGTCGTGCCCGAGACGGTCGAGGGGATCTCGATCATCCACGACGACGAGTCGATCGTCGTGATCGACAAGCCCGTCGGCGTGGCCGTCCACCCGAGCCCCGGCTGGACCGGGCCCACGGTCGTCGGCCACCTCGCCGGTGCCGGGTTCCGGATCGCCACCAGCGGGGCCGCCGAGCGGCAGGGCATCGTGCAGCGGCTCGACGTCGGTACGTCGGGGGTCATGGTCATTACCAAGAGCGAGCACAGCTACTCGGTGCTGAAGAACGCCTTTCGGCAGCGCACCGTCGACAAGACCTACCACGCGCTCGTCCAGGGACACCCGGACCCGCTCCGCGGCACCGTCGACGCCCCCATCGGGCGGCACCCGAAGTACGACTACAAGTTCGCGGTGATGGCGGGTGGCCGCGACAGCGTCACCCACTACGAGACGCTCGAGGCGCACAGGTTCGCGAGCCTCCTGGAGATCCACCTCGAGACCGGGCGGACTCATCAGATCCGGGTGCACATGGCAGCGCTCAAGCACCCCTGTGTCGGCGACCTCACCTACGGCGCCGACCCGGTGCTCGCCAAGCGCGTCGGGCTCGAACGTCAGTGGCTGCACGCCGTACGCCTCGGTTTCGAGCATCCCGAGACCGGTGAGCACGTCGAGTACGAGTCGCCCTACCCCGAGGACCTCGAGCGGGCGCTGGACATCATCCGCGACGAGGTCTGAGCGTGTCCTCCTCCGGCTCCACCGACGAGGAGACGGACCTGGTGCTGCGCCCGGCGGACCCGGCTGACGCAGTCCCTCTCGCCGACCTGTTCATCGTCGCCAGGGAGGCGGCCTACCCGGCGATGCCCCACAGTGTCCACTCCCCGGAGGAGATCCACACCTGGTTCGGACGGCTGCACGAAGGCCCGCGAGAGACCTGGGTCGCCGAGCGCGGCGGTGACCTCGTCGGCTACATCGTCCTCGACCACGAGTGGCTCGACTCGATCTACGTCAGGAGCGGCCTGACCGGCCAGGGGCTCGGCACGGTGCTGCTGGACCTCGCCAAGAGCCTGCGCCCCGACGGCTTCGGGCTCTGGGTGTTCCAGAGCAACGAGGCCGCCCAGCGCTTCTACCGCCGCCACGGGTTGGTCGAGATCCGGCGTACCGACGGGGCGGACAACGAGGAACGAGAGCCGGACATCGAGCTGGCCTGGCTCGGGGCGGACCCGGTGTCCGCTCTCCGGCGGCGGATCGACGCCCTCGACCACGAGCTCGCCGTGCTCCTCGACCGCCGGGCCGTCCTCAGCGGCATCGTGCAGGACCTCAAGGAGGTGCCGGGTCACGCGGGCCGCGACCCCCGCCGGGAGGCGGAGATCGCGGCCCGGATGGCCGAGGCGGCCCCACATCTGGGCCTCGATCGGATCCACCGGATCATGCACGCCGTGATCAGCGAGAGCCTCGACGCCGCGGCGGAGTCCTAGGCCGTCCTGCGCAGGTCGAGCGCGATGAAGGTCGTCCAGGCAAGGCCGAGGAAGACGGCGACGGCCAGCCGGATGCCGGCGCTTTCCTCGTCGGGCCAGGCGGTGAGGGCGAGCGCGACGACTCCGGTGGCGGCCGAGTAGAGCGCTGCCGCTCTCCGGCCGCCCGCGGCGAACCGCCGCACGAAGACGAAGCAGCAGGCGACGAGCGCGGTGAAGGCGAACGGCGGTGCGACGGCGTGGAGCGTGCCGTGCCAGCTGAAGCTGCTCGGGATCGTGTCCGGCGTGCCCGGTGGGTACCCGAGCGCGGGGTCGGGCAGGAAGACCCCGCCTGCGATCAGGCCGAGACCCAGCAGCGCGGTCAGCAACGGTGCCCAGGTGCGCCCGGTGCCCCTGATGAGCACCCGCCGCATCCCCACGGCGAGGACGACCATGAGCGCCCCGGTCACCACGAAGCCGGTGATCTGGAGCCAGCCCAGGTCTCCGAGGCTGAGCAGGCTCAGCGGCTGCCGGGTCAGGTCGAAGCCGTCTCGGGTCAGCGCCTGTCCCAGGGCCAGGGTCGTGAAGAAGGGGCCACCGGCGGCGCCGGCCAGGAGCAGCAGGCGGGTACGTCGCCGGTCTCGCGTGAGTTCCAGCGGCTCTGTGCTCGCGTGCGGCAGGGTATGCGTCCGCATCGTTCCTCCTACAGGTAGTGGTGTCATGAGGCGGCTGCCTCGTGACTACGTCGGACGATGGGCGCTGTTCTCGACACGAGGGGTGGAGGACTGTCGGCGTGGAGGTGGGTCGTTGGGGCGGTCCCCGGACCGGCTCCCGCGGCACCCGATGTCCGGGGCCGGGGGTAGGTTCGTGACAGAACGGACGAACGAGGCTGTCTTCGAGGAGGAGCCGTGGCCGAACCGACCCTGCCCGACGAGGTGCGTGAGCTGCTCGCCAAGCCGAACCCGGCGGTGGTCAGCACCGTCCGCTCCGACGGACAACCCGTCTCGGTGGCGACCTGGTACCTGCTCGACGGTGACCGCATCCTCGTCAACATGGACGAGGGGCGTCGACGTCTCGACCACCTCCGGGGTGACCCGCGCGTCTCGCTCACGGTGCTCGACGAGGCCAGCTGGTACACCCACGTCAGCGTGGTCGGGCGCGTGGTGGAGATGCGCGACGACGAGGGTCTGGCCGACATCGACCGGCTGAGCAAGCACTACAACGGCCGGCCGTACCCGAACCGGGAGCGGGGCCGGGTCAGCGCCTGGATCGAGATCGACCGGTGGCACGGCTGGGGCGCCGTCCGCCGTGACTGAGACCGGCCGGCCCTCCGGCGTACCGGGGACGGGGCTGCCCACGAACTGTCGGTGGTCGGTGCCAGGATCTTTGGGACGTGGAAGGCGGGTCTGCCAGATCCGGGCCTGACGGTGACGTAGGCTGTCGGTCTTCCCCACGAAGCCCAGCCGCGTCATCTGATCGGCTGACTTCGGCGTGTCGCGACGAGCTCAGAAGGGCGAGAGGACATCCATGGCCACTGGGTCGGGTTCCAACGACTCGTTCGTGCACCTCCACGTGCACACGGAGTACTCCATGCTCGACGGTGCGGCCCGGCTCGGTGCGCTGACCGAGCGCGCCGCGGAGCTGGGGATGCCCGCGGTGGCGATGACCGACCACGGCAACGTCTTCGGCGCCTACGAGTTCTACAAGAAGGCAAAGGCGGCCGGCGTCAAGCCGATCATCGGCATCGAGGCCTACTTCGCGCCCAACATCTCGCGCTTCGACAAGCGCGGCGTCAACTTCTACGACGGCGGACCCGACGACGTCTCCGCGCGCGGTGCCTACACCCACATGACGCTGCTCTCGGAGAGCACCGAGGGCATGCACAACCTGTTCCGGCTCTCCACCGGCGCCTGGCGGGACGGCTTCTTCAAGCACCCCCGCATGGACCGTGAGCTGCTCGCGCAGCACAGCAAGGGCATCATCGGCACCACCGGCTGCCCCTCGGGCGAGGTGCAGGTCCACCTGCGTTACGGCAACTACGAGGCAGCGCGCCAGGCAGCGGGCGACTTCCAGGACATCCTCGGCCGGGAGAACTACTTCCTCGAGCTGATGGACCACGGGCTCGACATCGAGAACCGGGTGCGCGACGGGCTGCTGCGGCTGGCCAAGGACCTGCAGATCCCGCTGCTGGCCACGAACGACTCCCACTACGTCAACCGGGAGGACGCGAAGTCCCAGGAGCACCTGCTCTGCATCAACTCCGGCAGCACGATGGACATCCCGGCCGGCGACGGCCCCGGGCAGCGGTTCGCCTTCAGCGGCGACGGCTACTACATCAAGTCCGCCCAGGAGATGCGTGCGCTGTGGGTCGACAAGTACAACCTGCGCGAGGCCTGCGACAACACGCTCCTCATCGCAGAGCGGTGTGACGTCTCGTTCACCGAGAGAGCCGGCGCCTACATGCCGCGCTTCCCGTGCCCGCCCGGCGAGAACGAGGACAGCTGGCTGGTCAAGGAGGTCGAGAAGGGCCTCCAGTTCCGCTACCCGGACGGCGTCCCCGACGAGGTCCGCAAGCAGGCGGAGTTCGAGATCGGCGTCATCACCCAGATGGGCTTCCCCGGCTACTTCCTGGTCGTCGCCGACTTCATCAACTGGGCCAAGGACAACGGCATCCGGGTCGGCCCCGGCCGAGGCTCCGGCGCCGGCTCGATGGTCGCCTACGCGATGCGGATCACCGACCTCGACCCGCTGCAGCACGGCCTGATCTTCGAGCGGTTCCTCAACCCCGACCGCGTCTCGATGCCCGACTTCGACATCGACTTCGACGAGCGCAGGCGCGGCGAGGTCATCAAGTACGTCACCGAGAAGTACGGCGACGACCGGGTCTCCTACATCGTCACCTACGGCACCATCAAGGCCAAGCAGGCGGTCAAGGACTCCTCCCGGATCCTCGGCTACCCGTTCGCGATGGGCGACCGGATCACCAAGGCCATGCCCGCCGCGGTGATGGGCAAGGACATCCCGCTCAAGGACATCTTCGACGCGGAGCACAAGCGCTTCAGCGAGGGCGGCGAGTTCCGCGGCCTCTACGAGTCCGACGCCGACGTGAAGCGGGTCGTCGACACCGCCATGGGCATCGAGGGCCTCAAGCGGCAGTGGGGCGTCCACGCCGCCGGCGTGATCATGTCGAGCGAGCCGCTCATCGACGTGATCCCGCTGCTCAAGCGGCCCTCCGACGGGGCGATGATCACGCAGTTCGACTACCCGACCTGCGAGACGCTCGGCCTGATCAAGATGGACTTCCTCGGGCTGCGCAACCTCACCGTCCTCGACGACGCGGTCAAGAACATCGAGGCCAACCAGGGCGAGAAGCTCGTGCTCGAGGAGCTTCCCCTCGACGACGCCGCGTCCTACGAGCTGCTCGGCACCGGCAACACCCTCGGCGTCTTCCAGCTCGACGGCGGACCGATGCGCGGCCTGCTGCGCCTCATGCGCCCGGACAACTTCGAGGACATCTCGGCGGTGCTCGCGCTCTACCGCCCCGGCCCGATGGGCGTCGACTCCCACACCAACTACGCGCTGCGCAAGAACGGCAAGCAGGAGATCAAGCCGATCCACCCGGAGCTCGAGGAGCCGCTCAAGGACATCCTCGGGACGACGTACGGCCTGATCGTCTACCAGGAGCAGGTCATGGCGGTGGCCCAGAAGCTCGCGGGCTACAGCCTCGGACAAGCCGACCTGCTCCGCCGGGCGATGGGCAAGAAGAAGAAGGAGGTCCTCGACGCCGAGTACGTCCCCTTCTCCGAGGGCATGCGCGCCAACGGCTACTCCGACCAGGCGATCAAGGCGCTCTGGGACGTGCTGGTGCCGTTCTCGGACTACGCGTTCAACAAGGCGCACACGGCGGCGTACGGCCTGATCTCGTACTGGACCGCCTATCTCAAGCAGCACTACGCCGCCGAGTACATGGCCGCGCTCCTGACCTCGGTCAAGGACGACAAGGACAAGATGGCCATCTACCTCAACGAGTGCCGTCGCATGAAGATCCAGGTGCTCCCGCCCGACGTCAACGAGTCCGCCGCGAACTTCACCCCGGTCGGCCGCGACATCCGCTTCGGCCTGAACGCGATCCGCAACGTCGGCGGCAACGTGGTCGAGGGCATCGTGTCCGCGCGCGAGCAGAAGGGGCGCTACGAGGACTTCAACGACTTCATGGACAAGGTCCCCGCCCACGTCTGCAACAAGCGGGTGATCGAGTCGCTGGTCAAGGCCGGCGCCTTCGACGACATGAAGCACAAGCGCCGGGCGCTGGTGGCCATCCACGAGACGGCCGTCGACCAGTACGTCGACATCAAGCGCAACGAGGCGATCGGCCAGGACTCCCTTTTCGGCGGTCTCGACGACGACGCCGGAGGCGGGTTCGGCATCTCGGTGTCGATCCCCGACATCGACGAGTGGGACAAGACGACGCTGCTCGGCCACGAGCGCGACATGCTCGGCCTCTACGTCTCCGACCACCCGCTCATGGGCCTGGAGCACATCCTCTCCAACGGCACCGACTGCACGATCGGTCAGCTCCTCGTCGACGAGGAGCGGCCTGACGGCGCGACGGTGACCGTGTCCGGCCTGGTCACCTCTCTCCAGCGCAAGATCACCAAGCGCGGCGACGCCTGGGCGATGATCACCCTCGAGGACCTCGAGGGTGCGATCGACGTGCTGCTGTTCCCGAGCGCCTACCAGCTCGCCAGCACCCTGCTCACCGAGGACGCGATCGTCACGATCAAGGGGCGGCTGAGCCGCAGCAAGGACCAGCCCGAGCTGCACGGCCAGGAGGTCAGCCTCCCCGACCTGACCGACGGGCCCTCAGGACCGGTGGTGATCAGCCTTCCCTCCACCCGGTGCACCCCGCCTGTCATCGAGCAGCTCAAGGACGTCCTGAGCACCCATCGAGGCATGACCGAGGTGCGGCTACGCCTGATGACGAAGACCCAGACCACGGTCATGCGGCTCGACGACCGGCTGCGCGTCACTCCGAGCCATTCGCTCTTCGCCGACCTCAAGGCTCTGCTCGGCCCGGGCTGTCTGGGGGGTTCGTGAGGCGCCGCCTCCGCCAGGGCCCTGGCGCCGACGTCGTCGTGGTGCTGGGGACCTTCCTGCTCCTGGGTGTCGTCTGCGGTGTCCTGTGGTGGCTCCTCGTCGACCCTGCCGCCTTCACGAGGTCGGCGCGCGGGGGCGCGGCGATGAGCGAGATCGAGCTCTCGAAGCGCTTCAACGCCGATGGCTGGTACGCCGTGATCGCGATCGTCGCCGGGTTCCTCAGCGGGCTCGGGCTTGCCTGGTGGCGGACCCGGGACTTCCGTCTGACCACGGCGCTGCTGGTTCCGGGAGCGGCGCTGGCCGCCTGGGTCATGTCGGTCGTCGGCCACGGGCTCGGCCCGGACAGCCCCCGGGTGGCTCTGCTCGAGGCGCACCGCGGCCAGTCCGTCCCGGTCGAGCTCACCGTGAACTGCGCCGGGGCACCGCACTTCGGCGCCCTGTGTCTGGCGCCCGTGTACCTCATGTGGCCGGTCGCGGTGCTGTTCGGCGCCCTGATGGTGCTGTGGTCCGCGCCCGGCGTGGCCGAGCACGATCACGCCGCGGCGCAGTGGACCGGGGACGAACCGCCCGAAACGTCTCACGACAACCACCAACACAGCGTCCGCTGAGGCTCTAGCCTGGATCCCTCCTCCCTCACTCCAGGAAGTCCTCATGTCCCAAGACTCGTCCCGCCCCGTCGAGCCGGAGTACCTCGGCGAGGACCCGCCGGCCCCATCAGGTGGCGGGCGGAGTCGACGTACGCCCGTCCTGGGACTCGCTGCGGCGGCCGTCGTCGGCCTCGCCTCCGTCGGTGGCTGGGCTGCCGTGTCGCTGATGTCCGGGGGCGCGCAGCCGGCTGAGGCCGTGCCGGCGAACGCGCTCGCCTATGTCAGCCTCGACCTCGATCCGTCGGCGAGCCAGAAGCTGGAGGCCATCCGCATCCTGGAGAAGTTCCCGGCGGTCGACGAGGAGCTCGGCCTCGACGCCACCGACGACCTCCGCAAGTGGGTGTTCTCGGAGAGCGACCTCTCGTCCTGCGCCGGCGTGGACTACGAGAAGGACGTCGCCCCGTGGATCGGGAAGCGCGCCGCCCTCGCCGTGCTGCCGGCAGCCGACGCCAAGGGGACCCCGGACCCGGTGATGGCCCTTCAGGTCACCGACCCCGACAAGGCGGCGGCGTCGCTCGAGAAGCTCGTCGCGTGCGACACGGAGCAGGGCGACCACAAGGCAGGGTTCGCCGTCGGCGAGGGGTACGTCCTGCTCGCCGAGACCGACGCCAAGGCGCAGGCAGCAGTCGACGCGGCGGCCGAGACCGCACTCGTCGACGACGCGACGTTCCAGCGGTGGACCGAGGCCGCGGGCGACCCCGGCATCCTGACGATGTACGTCGCGCCCGGCGCTCCCGCGGCGCTTGCGAGGCTCGGCCAGGTCGCGGCGGCCGACGAGGACTGGCTGTCGGGGCGCCACGATGGGGCGCCGGAGGACCTCGTCGGCAACCTGGCCGGCGACGACCCGCCCGCCATCCCGGTCGTCCCGGGCATGGGCATGGGCGGCGAGCAGCTGCAGAAGCTGACCAAGGACTTCGAGGGCATGGCCGTCGTCCTCCGTTTCGAGGACGGCACCGTGGAGGCGGAGTTCGCCGGTGGCGGCCTCCCCGAGGGCACTGCCCCGGACCCCGGCGCGGTCACGGCGGTCGGTGACCTCCCGGCGACGACGGGGGCGGCGATCTCCATCGCGTTCCCGGACGGGTGGCTCGCGAAGTACCTCGACTCGATGGACGCGATGTCCGGTGGGATGCCTCTGGACCAGCTGCTGGCCGAGGCCGAGGCCCAGACCGGCCTGTCGCTGCCCGAGGACGCCGAGACGCTGCTCGGTGACAGCACGAGCATCGCCGTCGACGGCGGCCTCGAGGCGGAGCCGTTGATCAGCTCGGAGGACCCGAGCAAGCTCCCGGCCGGCGTCCGGGTCGTCGGCGACCCGGAGCAGATCCTGCCTGTCGTGGAGAAGATCAAGAAGTCGCTGGGCCCGGCGTCGGACATGCTGGCCGTCGAGCCCGGAGACGGTGCCGTGGCCCTCGGCTTCGACCAGGAGTACGTCGAGCGTCTGGCGGGCCGAGGCGACCTCGGCAGCGACGCGTCCTTCAAGGCGGCGGTGCCCGAGGCAGACCGCGCGGCAGGGGTCGTCTACGTGAACTTCGACGCCGGCGACGCGTGGGTCGAGCGACTCGTCGAGGACTTCTCCCAGCTGGCCGAGGGGCGTTCGGACCCGAAGGTCCGGGAGAACCTCGAGGCACTCGAGGCGCTGGGCATCAGCACCTGGGTCGACGACGGGGTCCAGCGGGGTCTGTTCCGCCTGACGACGGACTGACCGGGGGGCTCAGCGCGCGATCGCCGCAGTCGTCGCCTGCGTGAGTCGCACGAGGTCCTGCGGGGCGAGGCCGATGTCCAGGCCCCGCCGACCCCCGGAGACGTAGACGGTCTCGTAGGCCAGTGCGGTCTCGTCGAGCACGGTCGGGTGAGCGCGTTTCTGCCCGAGCGGGGAGATCCCACCGACGACGTACCCCGTCGCGCGCTCGGCCGCGGACGGATCGGCCATCGTCGCCTTCTTGCCGTTCACCGCGCCTGCGACCGCCTTCAGGTCGAGCTGGCGTGAGACGGGGACGATGCCGACGACCAGGCGGCCGTCGACTTCGACGAAGAGGGTCTTGAACACCTGCTCCGGGTCGAGTCCGAGCGCGTCAGCGGCCTCGAGGCCGTACGACGGCGCGGCAGGGTCGTGCTCGTAGGCGTGTGTCGTGAACGGGACCCCGGCACGGGTCAGGGCGACCGTCGCGGGAGTCCCGGCCGTCCCTCGCTTGGACTTGGCCAAGGCAGATCACCTTCCTGCTCAGAGTTCGACCCCGACGTCGGGCTCAGTTCGGCGACCAGCCGGTCCGGGACACCTCGGTCGCGGGGAGCGAGGCGATGGCGCGCATCGCCCTCATCTCCTCGCGCATGGCGTGCCGCAGCATCATCAGACGCTCGTCGGCGCTGCCCGTCTCGAGCAGCGCCTGGCGCTCGCGCAGAGTGAGCAGACACGTCGCTGCCAGGGTGTACGAGAGGTACACGGGGTCGGTCGGCAGGTCGACGTCGAGCACGTCCGCGCCTCGCACCTCGGAGACCCGCTCGCGGTAGACCACGAACGTCTCGAGCGCCCGGATCGCGGCCTCCGACGCACCGCGGGGGCTCGATGAGGGGTCGGCGGCGTCCGACATGGTCTCGACCGTGCCCACCAGGTAGGGACCGGAGGCGTCCATCGACTGGAGGTGGAACCGCTCTCGCCCGACGATCTCGATGTCGAACCGCCCGTCCTCGGCGGGGACCACCGTGGTCATCTGCACCACGCAGCCGACACGGTGGAGGGACTGCACCCCGTGCGAGCCGACCTCGTAGCCCTCCCGGATGGCGACGACCCCGAACAGCCGCTGGGACTTGTCGGGGATGGTGAGCAGGTGGTGGACGAGCGCGCGGTACCGCTCCTCGAACACGTGCAGCTCCATGGTCATGCCCGGGAACAGCACGGTGTTGAGCGGGAACATGGGCAGCTCGTCCGTCACGCGGAACAACCTACCTATGTCAGGGTCCGTGCGCTGACATGCGCGAAGGCGGGCAGACGACCCGCCCCTACACTGGAGCCATGATTCGCCGCATCGATCTGAGGGGTACGACGGGCGTCGCAGCGTCCGGGACGACCCCTGACTACCGCAGCGTCGTGCCGCGCGCGGAGCTCGACGTCGAGGCCGCCCTCGACGTCGTCCGCCCCATCTGCGACGCGGTCCGTCATCGCGGTGTCGAGGCGATCACCGAGTTCGCCGCGAGGTTCGACGGCGTGGAGCAGGACGGCATCGCCGTGCCGCGGGAGGCGCTGGCGCAGGCGCTCGCCGATCTCGACCCAGCCGTCCGCGCGGGGCTGGAGGAGTCGATCCGCCGGCTGCGGACCACCTGCGAGGCAGAGCTCGAGTCCGACGTCGTGACCGAGGTGGTCCCGGGCGGCACCGTCACCCAGCGCATGGTCGCGGTGGAGCGGGTCGGTCTCTACGTCCCCGGCGGCCTCGCGCCGCTGGTGTCGAGCGTCGTGATGAACGTCGTGCCGGCCCAGGTCGCCGGTGTCACGTCGATCGCGCTCACGTCCTCGCCCCAGAAGAGCAACGGCGGTCTCCCGCACCCCACGATCCTGGCGGCGTGTGCGCTGCTCGGCATCGACGAGGTCTACGCGGTCGGCGGTGCGCAGGCGATCGCGATGTTCGCCTACGGCGCCGGCCCCTGCCGCCCGGTCGACCTCGTCACCGGGCCCGGCAACATCTACACCGTCTCCGCCAAGCGGCTGCTCAAGGGCGTCGTCGGCATCGACTCCGAGGCCGGCCCGACCGAGATCGCGGTCCTCGCCGACGACAGCGCGGACTCCGCCTACGTCGCGGCCGACCTGATCAGCCAGGCCGAGCACGACCCGCTCGCGGCCTCGGTCCTGGTCACGCCCTCTGAGCGGCTCGCGGCCGAGGTCGAGGCCGAGCTCGACAAGCAGATCTCGGTCACGAAGCACGTGGAGCGCATCAAGACCGCCCTGTCCGGGCGGCAGTCTGCGATCGTCCTCGTCGAGGATCTCGAGCAGGGGCTCGCGGTGGTCAACGGCTACGCGGCCGAGCACCTCGAGATCCAGACCGAGGACGCCGAGCGCTGGGCCGCGCGGGTCCGCAACGCGGGCGCGGTCTTCGTCGGTGCCTTCGCGCCGGTCTCGCTGGGCGACTACGCCGCCGGCTCGAACCACGTCCTGCCCACCGGCTGCGCCGCGTGCTACTCCTCCGGCCTGTCGGTTCGGTCATTCCGCAAGGCCGTGCACGTGGTCGACTACGACCACCAGGCGCTGCGGGACGTCGCGGAGCACGTGGTGAACCTGGCCAACGCCGAGGACCTCCCGGGCCACGCGGCCGCGGTGCGGGTCCGTCTCGAAGACCGCTGAGCCGCCACGTGACGACACTTCCGCTCCGGGAGGAGCTGCGTGGCCTCGAGCCGTACGGCGCACCGCAGCTCGACGTCCCCGTAGCCCTCAACGTCAACGAGAACCCGTACCCGCCGAGCGAAGCCGTGGTGGCCGACGTGGCCGCTGCCGTGGCCGATGCGACGCGCACCCTCAACAGGTACCCCGACCGGGAGTTCACCGAGCTCCGGGTGGCCCTCGCCGAGTACCTCGGCCACGGCGTGAGGCCGGAGCAGGTGTGGGCGGCCAACGGGTCCAACGAGGTGATGCTCCAGATCCTCCAGGCCTTCGGCGGCCCCGGGCGGGTCGCCGTCTCGTTCGCGCCGACCTACTCGATGTACCCCGAGTACGCCCGGGACGCGATGACGGGGTGGGTGGTCGGACACCGCGAGGAGGACTTCACCCTCGACCTCGCCCACGCCCGCGAGGTGATCGAGGAGCACCGCCCCTCCGTCGTACTCCTGCCCTCGCCGAACAACCCGACCGGCACCGCGCTGCCGCTCGAGACGGTCGAGGCGGTGTGCCAGGCGGCTCCCGGGGTGGTCGTGATCGACGAGGCCTACGGCGAGTTCCGCCGCGCCGGCACGCCGAGCGCGCTCGAGCTGCTTCCCACGACGCCGAACCTCGTGGTCTCGCGCACCATGAGCAAGGCGTTCGCGCTCGCGGGCGCCCGGCTCGGCTACCTCGCCGCGTCGACCGAGATCTGCGACGCACTGCGCGTGGTCCGCCTGCCCTACCACCTCTCGGCGGTCACCCAGGCCGTCGCCCGGGTCGCACTGCGTCACGCCGACGAGCTCCTGGCGCGGGTGGACGACCTGCGCGTCGAGCGCGACGCGACGGTCGAGTGGCTGAGGGCGCAGGGCTTCGAGGTCGCCGACAGCGACGCGAACTTCTGCCTGTTCGGAAGGTTCGAGGACAGGCACGCCGTGTGGCAGGGGCTGCTCGACCGAGGGGTCCTGATCCGTGAGACTGGTCCCGACGGCTGGCTGAGGGTCTCGGTCGGCACGTCGGAGGAGATGTCGGCCTTCCGAGCCGCGCTGATGGAGGTAGTCAAGTCATGAGCCGCACCGCACGCATCGAGCGGGAGACCAAGGAGTCGAAGGTCCTCGTCGAGCTCGACCTCGACGGCTCCGGCCGCGCGGACATCTCCACCGGGGTCGGCTTCTACGACCACATGCTCAACTCGCTGGCTCGTCACGCCCTGCTCGACCTGACGGTGCAGACCGTCGGCGACATCCACATCGACGCGCACCACACCGTCGAGGACACCGCGATCGCGCTCGGTGACGCGCTGCGTGAGGCGCTCGGGGACAAGAAGGGGATCCGCCGCTTCGGTGACGCCCTGGTGCCGCTGGACGAGGCGCTGGTCCAGTGCGCCGTCGACGTGTCGGGCCGGCCGTACTGCGTGCACACCGGCGAGCCTGAGGCGCAGGCGTTCGTGACCATCGGCGACGCCTACCTCGGCTCGCTGACCCGCCACGTCTTCGAGACGCTCGCGCACCACGCGCAGATCGCCCTGCACGTGCGGGTGATCTCCAGCCGGGACCCGCACCACCTGGTCGAGGCGCAGTTCAAGGCCGTCGCCCGGGCGCTGAGGGACGCCATCGCGTTCGACCCCCGCGAGACCGGGGTGCCCAGCACCAAGGGCACCTTGTGAGTCCCAAGGTCGTCCTGCTCGACTACGGGTCCGGAAACATCCGGTCGGCGTTCCGCGCCCTGGAGCGCGCGGGCGCCGAGGTGAACCTGACCGCGGACCGCGCCGCGGCGATGGACGCCGACGGGCTCGTCGTCCCCGGGGTCGGGGCCTTCCGCGCCTGCGTCGAGGGGATCCGGTCGGTCCGTGGCCACGAGGTGATCGGCCGCCGGCTCGCCGGTGGACGCCCTGTCCTCGGCATCTGCGTGGGCATGCAGGTGATGTTCGAGCACGGCGTCGAGCACGGGGTGGACACCCCGGGGCTCGACGAGTGGCCCGGCGTGGTCGAGCGCATCCAGGCGCCCGTCGTACCTCACATGGGCTGGAACACCGTCGAGGTCCCCGACGGCAGCACCCTGTTCCAGGGCATCGAGGGGGAGCGGTTCTACTTCGTCCACTCCTACGGCGTGCGCGAGTGGAAGCTCACGACCGACGGCCGCACGAAGCCCCCGTTGGTGACCTGGGCCGAGCACGGTGGCGACCGCTTCGTCGCCGCGGTCGAGAACGGCCCGCTCTCGGCCACGCAGTTCCACCCGGAGAAGTCGGGCGACGCAGGGGCCGCCCTGCTTCACAACTGGGTGGGGTCGCTGTGAGCAAGGAACGGGCGAAGAAGCGCGCCGCCCGCGAGCGGGAGGCGGGCATCAAGGCGGCCGCCCGGGGCGCGGAGCAGGAGCGACGGGAACGGCAGCAGACGAAGAAGCCGGCTGCCAAGGGTTCGGCGAAGCTCTCGGCGGACGCTGCCAAGCGGCCGCCCAAGCAGAGCCATCCGCGAACGCCGGCGAAGAAGCGTGGCCACGGACCTGTCGGCCGTCCCGACGGCCCGCTCGCCCAGCGACGGCGCAATCGCACGCGGCTGCTGATCGTCCTGCTCGTCCTCGTGAACGTCGCGGCCTGGCTCGTCTGGTCGGACTGGGCCGCCCGGCTCGCGGTGCTCATCCTGAGCGTCATCACGGCGCCGCTGCTGGCTGCACTCCTGCTGCGTCGCCGCTGAGCGGAGCTGCGGCGCGGGCCGAAGATTTCACCAAGGCCGGGTGCGCTCGAATGACCGTTCTGGTCAAACCGGCCGCGTCCGTGAGCCACACTGGGCTCGGCGGGTGAGACACGGACTGTCTCCGCACGCCGGCGAGATCGTCGTCACACAAGGCCCGGGGGGGTTGCCTTATGTCCAGCTCGATCGCCATGTCGTCCACCGGCGAACACCGGTCCCCGTGGGGTGTCTGGTGTCTCAGCGCTCTCACGCTGGGGGTCTACTACCTGGTCTGGTACGTCAGGCTGAACAAGGAGATCGCCCGCGTCGCGGGCGTCGACGTCACCGTCGGCACCGCCGGCCTGTGGATGTCTCAGTGCGTGGCAATCGTGAACTGGGTCAGCCTCGCGCACACCGCCCAGCGACTCCGGACCGCCCTGGAGCGTGCCGGCGCCGAGCCGTCCGTCTCGGCCGCCAGGACCGTCCTGGCCTCGCTGTGGTTCGGGTCTCATGTCCGCTACCTGCAGCGGCACGCCAACGAGCTGTGGCGCACGCTCGAGGACCGCGCCGCCGTCACCGCTCAGCGCGACCCACTCGACCTGATCTACGCCTACTCCCGCGGGCCACGCGCCCTCACGGCGGGTCCCCAGGCACTGCAGGGGGAAGCACAAGCTCTGACCCCGTCATAGGCCACGACTGCCGTGCTCAGCCGAGCGGGAGCTCCGCCACGCGCCACCACGCACCCGGCGCCGCCGAGCCGCACCACAGCTCCGCCCAGGTGACCTCCATGTGGATCGGCAGGTGGGGGAGCACCTGGCTCTCGACCTCCGTGAGCTGCTCCGGGGTCCCGGTGTGCCCGACCGTCAGGTGCGGAACGACCTCGTCGAACTCCCCCTCGTAAGGCGGGTACTCCGGGAAGGCCCGTGTCACCGCGTCGGTGAGCGCCCGGAACCTTTCCGCCGGCTCAGGTGCGAGCCAGAGCACGGCGTCCCCGAACCATCCGGAGGTCTCCAAGCCGGCGCTGAAACGGGGAACGGACGCGACCGCCGACCGGAGCCTCTCCATGGCCGCGGCGTCGATCGCCGACGGGGGAGCGAACGGGTAGACGACGGTCACATGTGCCGGCACGCCCCAGCCGGCTGCGACGTCGAAGGCCTCTCGGTGCCGGGAGACGACGGTCTCCGCGGGCGGGACGTTGACGATGACGGCGCTATGGGTTGCACGCTCCATCCGGGAACCCTAGCGGCGCCGGACCGCCGGAGGGTGGGACGTGGCGGGAGGCCGGAGGGGGCTCTCATAGGGTTGGTCCCATGAGCGCATACCTGGAGCTGCTGCCTGCCGTCGACGTCGCGGGAGGCCAGGCCGTCCAGCTCGTGCAGGGCGTCGCGGGCTCCGAGAAGCGTTTCGGGGACCCGGTCGAGGCAGCCCTGAACTGGCAGGACCGGGGCGCGGAGTGGCTGCACCTGGTCGACCTCGACGCCGCCTTCGGACGGGGCGACAACCGCGAGCTCCTCGCCGAGATCGTCGGCAGGCTCGACATCAAGGTCGAGATGAGCGGCGGCATCCGCGACGACGACTCTCTCGAGGCGGCGCTCTCGACCGGCTGCCGGCGGGTCAACATCGGCACGGCCGCCCTCGAGCACCCCGAGTGGTGCGCCAAGGCCATCGCGGAGCACGGCGACCGGATCGCGGTGGGCCTCGACGTCCGGGGGCGGACCCTCGCCGCGCGGGGATGGACCCGCGAGGGCGGCGACCTGTACGACGTGCTCGCCCGCCTCGACTCCGAAGGCTGTGCGCGCTACGTGGTCACCGACGTGAACAAGGACGGCATGCTCCAGGGGCCGAACCTCGAGCTGCTGCGCAACGTCTGCGCCGCCACCGACCGTCCGGTCGTCGCCTCCGGAGGCATCACCGAGCTCGCCGACCTCGAGGCGCTCACCCGCCTGGTGGAGGAGGGTGTCGAGGGCGCGATCATCGGCACCGCGCTGTACGAGGGCCGCTTCACGCTCGAGGACGCGCTGGCCCTGACCCTTCCGGCCGGGCGCGCATGAGCCTCGCCGTACGGGTCATCCCCTGCCTCGACGTCGACAACGGCCGCGTCGTCAAGGGCATCAACTTCAGGGAGCTCCGCGACGCGGGCGACCCGGTCGAGCTGGCCAAGGTGTACGACGCCGAGGGCGCCGACGAGCTGACCTTCCTCGACATCTCGGCCTCTCACGAGGAGCGGGCGACAACCCTCGAGATCGTGTCCAGGACGGCCGAGCAGGTCTTCATCCCGCTGACCGTCGGGGGCGGGGTCGGCAGCGTCGAGGACGTGGACCGGCTGCTGCGGGCGGGTGCGGACAAGATCGCCGTGAACACCGCGGCGATCCGCCGCCCCGAGCTGATCGCGGAGATCGCGGACCGGTTCGGCAACCAGGTGCTCGTGCTCTCGGTCGACGCGCGCCGGGCCGCGGGGACCGACTCTGGCTTCGAGGTGACCACCCACGGCGGTCGGCGCAGCGCCGGACTCGACGCGGTGGAGTGGGCCCGTCGCGCCACCGAGCTCGGGGCCGGGGAGATCCTCCTCAACGCGATGGACGCCGACGGCACCGAGGACGGCTTCGACCTCGAGCTGATCCGCCTCGTGAGGAACGAGGTGACGATCCCCGTGATCGCCAGCGGGGGAGCGGGCAAGGTCGAGCACTTCGCACCTGCTGTCGAGGCGGGCGCCGACGCCGTCCTCGCCGCCACGGTCTTCCACTTCGGCACGTTGCGGGTCGGCGAGGTCAAGCAGGCGCTCGCCGACGCGGGCTACCCGGTCCGCCTGTCCCCGAAGGCGGCCGACCCGACCTGAGCGGGGCGCGCCCTCGGGCCCGGGTCAGACCCCCAGGTCGGCGCCGGTGAGGGCGGCGACGTCGGCGTCGGCGCCCACCAGCTCCACGGCTGCCTGCGACTGGCGGCCGTAGACGAACATCACGAGCTCGGCAGGCAGCCCGCGTACGACCACGGACGGTGTCGTCGGCTTCAGGGCCGCCTGCTCCGCGGTGTCGCTGCGCTCGAGGACCACGCCGACCTTGGTCGACCGAACCAGGCCCTTCCCGGCCACGCGGACCATCTTCCAGAGCACGTCCTGCACGCGGTCGGGGAGCTCTCGCGGCTCCCACTCGTCCTGGGCCCGCCGGATGTCCTCGTGGTGGACGAAGAACTCCAGGGTGTTCAGCGTCTTGTCGAGGGGTGCGAGCGCGAAGGGAGAGTAGAACGGAGGTCCTTGGCGCAGCCGCTCGACGAGCACCGAGAGGTCCTGGCGGGCGAGCCGCTCGGACGCGAGCTCGGTCCAGCGTGCCAGCGGGGCTACGACGATCCCGATCGCGGCCGGGTTCCCCTCACGTACGAGGAGGTGCACCACGAGGTCCTTCACGGTCCAGTCTCCCGAGAGTGTCGGCGCGTCGGGGCCGAGCTCGAGAGCGAGGTCACACAGGGCGGCACGTTCGGTCCTGGCGAGTCGGGTCATGTCTTGATCGTAGGGTGGCCTGTCTAAGGAGGGTCAACGTGACTACAAGCCGGACGAGCAGGCCGCCGGTCGCCGCCGCGAGCACGATCCGCGACGGCTTCGCCGTGCTCTGGGTGGCCATCCGGCGGGAACCGGTGATCTTCACGCTGTCCACGCTCGGCAGCCTGCTGTTCGGTGCGCTGACCGTCGCCGACGCCTGGGTGCTCGGCTGGGCCACGGACAACGTCGTGCTACCCGCGTTCGACACCGGCACCACCACGGCCAAGGCGCTCCTCACCGTCCTCGCCCTGTTCCTGGCCGTCGCGATCCTCCGGGCGGTCGGCATCGTGGCGCGCCGCCTCGGCGCCGGTGTCATGCAGTACCGCATGCAGGCCCACTCCCGCCGGGCCGTGACCCGCCAGTACCTCAAGCTCCCGATGTCCTGGCACCAGCAGCACCCGACCGGGCAGCTGCTCTCCAACGCGAACGCCGACGTCGAGGCCGCCTGGGGGCCGATCGCGCCGCTGCCCATGGCGGTCGGGACGGTGGCGATGATGCTGATCGCGGTCGTCCAGATGTTCCTCGCCGACCTCGTCATGGCCCTGGTCGGCATCCTGGTCTTCCCGCTGGTGATCATCGCCAACATCGCCTTCCAGCGCCTCCAGTCGCCGTTGATGACCCGGGCGCAGGCGCTGCGCGCCGAGGTCAGCGAGGTCGCGCACGAGTCCTTCGACGGCGCCCTCGTCGTCAAGACGCTGGGCCGCGAGCAGCAGGAGACCGAGCGTTTCGCCCAGCGGGCGCACGACCTGCGCGACGTCGCCGTCCGGGCCGGGCGGGTGCGGGCCGCCTTCGACCCGTCGCTCGAGGCGCTGCCGAACCTCGGTGTCCTGGCCGTCCTCAGTGTCGGGGTGCTGAGAGTCCTGCACGGCCAGACCGACCCCGGGGACGTGGTGACCGTCGCCTACCTGCTCACGATCGTCGCCTTCCCGATCCGCTCCCTCGGCTGGCTGCTCGGCGAGTTCCCGCGCAGCGTGGTCGGCTTCGAGCGGGTCAGCGCGGTTCTCGCGGCGACCGGCGAGATGGCGTACGGCGACCGGCGGATCGAGGTCACCGAGGACGGGGCGCGCCTCGACGTACGGCACCTGGCCTACCGCTACGAGCTCGGGCAGTCGCTGCTCGAGGACCTCGACTTCACCGTCGAGCCGGGGCGGACGGTCGCCGTCGTGGGCGCCACCGCCGCCGGGAAGAGCACGCTGACCTCCCTGCTGGTCCGCCTCGTCGACCCCGAGGACGGTGCGGTACTGGTCGACGGGCACGACCTGCGTGACCTGCAGGCAGGCTCGCTCGCCGAGAACATGGCCCTGGTGCCCCAGCACACGTTCCTGTTCGACGACACCGTGCGCGGCAACGTCACGCTCGGGGCGGAGATCCCCGACGACGAGGTCTGGGCGGCGCTGAGGACCGCCCAGGCCGACGGCTTCGTCGCGGCGCTTCCCGGCGGCCTCGACACGAGGCTCGGTGAGCGCGGCGCGACGTTGTCCGGCGGCCAGCGGCAGCGCCTCTCGCTGGCCAGGGCGCTGGTACGACGGCCCCGGTTGCTCGTCATGGACGACGCGACGTCCGCGGTGGACCCGGAGGTCGAGGCGCGGATCCTGGCCGCCCTCCGTGACTTCGGGAGCACCATCCTGGTCGTGGCCTACCGGAAGGCCACGATCGCGCTTGCCGACGAGGTCATCTACCTCGCCGACGGCCGGGTGGTCGACCACGGGACGCACCGGGAGCTGCTCGAGCGCGCCCCGGGCTACGCCGACCTGGTCAACGCCTACGAGCAGGCCGCCGCCGAGCGTGCTGCCGCCGCGGCGGCGGGCGAGTCCGACGACGATCGGACGGTGAGCCGATGAGCGCCGTGCGTACCTCGACGTCCGTGGACACGGGGGAGTCGATCTCCGCGTGGCGCACGATCGCCCGCGGCATCGAGCTATCACCGGAGCTGAAGGAGGGCTTCTGGGGGACGCTGCTGTTCGCGGTCCTCGCGACGCTGGGCCGCGTCGTCGTACCCATAGCCGTGCAGCAGACCCTCGACCGCGGCCTGGGCGCGCCCGGGGGACCGGACACGGAGTTCATGACGGCGATGGTGATCGCAGCCGGCGTGGCGATCGTGGTGACCGGAGTCGCGTCGTACTTCATGACCTCACGGCTGTTCACCAGCGCCGAGCGGGGCCTCGCGACGCTGCGGATCAAGGCCTTCCGGCACGTGCACGACCTGCCGCTGCTGACCCAGAACACCGAACGCCGCGGCGCCCTCGTGGCGCGCGTGACCAGCGACGTGGACCAGGTGTCGCAGTTCCTGATCTTCGGCGGCATCATCGCGGTGGTCAGCGTGGGGCAGATCATCGTCGCCACGATCGTCATGGCCTTCTACAGCTGGCAGCTCACCATCGTCGTGTGGCTCTGCTTCGCGCCGCTGTTCCTGTCGCTGCGGTACTTCCAGCGGAGGCTGTCCGAGGCCTACGGCATCGTGCGACGCCAGGTCGGCGCCTTGCTCTCGGCCGTCTCCGAGCCCGTCGTGGGGGCCGCGGTCGTCCGCTCGTACGCGATCGAGACCCGGACCCAGGAGCGGATCGACCTGGCGATCGACCGGCACAAGGCGGCCTCGACGAAGGCGCAGGGGCTCACGGCGTTCTCGTTCTCCCTTGGCGGGGTCTCCGCGGGCCTCGCCAACGCCGGCGTGCTGATCATCGGTGTGCTCCTCGGCATCGACGGCGACATCACCGCGGGCGTGGTCCTGGCGTTCGCGTTCCTCGTGACGCTCTTCGTGGGACCCGTCCAGATGGGCACGCAGGTGCTGACCGACGCGCAGAACGCCATCGCGGGCTGGCGCCGGGTGATCGGCATCCTGGACACCCCCGCGGACGTGGTGGACCCCGGCCCCGGCGGATCTGTGCTGCCCCGGGGCCCGGTCTCGATCGAGTTCGACGACGTCGAGTTCGCCTACCCGGGCGGGCCGCCGGTGCTGCACGACGTCTGCCTGCGGATCGAGCCGGGGTCACGCGTCGCGGTGGTGGGCGAGACCGGGTCGGGGAAGACCACTCTCGCCAAGCTCCTGACCCGGCTCATGGACCCGAGCCGCGGCGTGGTGCGCCTCGACGGGGTGGACTTGCGGGAGGTGCCGTTCGCGTCCCTGCGCGAGCACGTGGTGATGGTGCCGCAGGAGGGCTTCCTCTTCGACGCGGACCTGGCGGCCAACGCCCGCTACGGCCGCCTCGACGCCACCGACGACGACATCCGGGCGGCGGCGGACCAGCTCGGGCTGAAGGACTGGCTCGAGTCGCTGCCCCACGGGCTGGAGACGCGGGTCGGCCAGCGTGGCGAGTCGCTGTCGGCGGGGGAGCGGCAGCTCGTGGCGTTGGTCCGGGCGCACCTGGCCGACCCGGACCTGCTGGTGCTCGACGAGGCCACGAGCGCGGTCGACCCCCAGCTCGAGCTCCGGATCGGGCAGGCCCTGGAGCGGCTGATGAGCGGTCGCACCTCGGTCACCATCGCCCACCGGCTCTCGACCGCGGAGAACGCCGACGAGGTCGTCGTGGTCGACGCGGGACGTGTGGTCCAGCGAGGCCCGCACGCGGAGCTCGTGCAGGTCGACGGGGTGTACCGCAGGATGCACGACTCCTGGGTGGCTCAGCACGAACATCGCTGAGACATACTGGCGAGGTGACCGCTCCCTCCTCGACCTCCGGTAGCTCTGCCCTGGACCCGACCATCGCCGACCGGTTGAAACGCGACGCCCAAGGGCTCGTGGCGGCTGTCGTGCAGCAGCACGACACCGGCGAGGTGCTGATGCTCGGGTGGATGGACGACGAGGCGCTGCACCGCACGCTGACCACCGGACGCACGACGTTCTGGAGCCGTTCCCGCGCGGAGTACTGGGTCAAGGGCGAGACCTCCGGCAACCGGCAGTGGGTCAAGGAGGTCCGCCTCGACTGCGACGGCGACACGCTGCTGGTCAAGGTGGACCAGGAGGGGCCGGCCTGCCACACCGGCACCCGGACCTGTTTCGACGGCGCCCTGCTCACACGTGCCGATGCCTGACACGTCCACCACGAGCTCGCAGGTCCGTCGTTCCTACGCCGTCACGGTGCTCGCCGGGCTCGCCGGCGCGGCACTGACCGCGGTCGCCGGCGCCCGGGACTGGGCCACCACCCACGGGAGCGCGGCGGGGATCAAGGTCGAGGCGTCGGTGACCGGCGCGGAGGCACAGCCGCTCGTGGCCGCCCTCGGCCTGGTCGCGCTCACCGCCTGGGGCGTCGTGCTGGTGAGCCGTGGCCGGGTCCGTCGTCTCGTCGCGGTCGTGGGCCTCCTTGCCTCCGCCGGCGCGCTGGTCGGGGTCGTGCTCGGCTTCTCCGCAGCCAAGGACGACTCCGTGGCGGCGGCGGTGGCCAAGGGAGCGACGGGCGACACGTTCTCGACCGCCCTTTCCGCCTGGTACTACCTCGCCGGTCTGGGCGCGCTTCTCGCCACGATCGCGTTCGTCGTCGCCGTCGCCCGAGCGCCGCGCTGGCCCGCGATGGGCAGCAAGTACGACGCGCCGTCCGCACACACCTCCCCGGCCACCGACGAGGACATGTGGCGGGCACTCGACGAGGGACGCGACCCGACCTCCTAGAATGCTGGACGGGGCGCGCACCGCGACGCGCACGCGCCCGGACCGCTCACCCCTGTGTCACGAGGAGACCTGCCAACGATGGCTCACCACGGCAACACCCCCGCAGCCTGGACCGGCGTAACGATCATGCTGATCGGCTTCACCGTGGGCGGCCTCGGCCTCGTCATCGGCAACATGACGCTGTTCTGGGTCGGCGTCGCTCTCCAGCCGATCGGGATCGTCGCCGGCAAGGTCATGGCGATGATGGGCATGGGCGCGGAGCCCGCGGACCGCTGACCCCATGGCCACGCTCGTCGCCGACGACCTCGGCTCCGGCAGCAGGAGGCAGCGGGTCACCGCCCCCGTCCTGGTCGCCGGCGCGGTCCTCGGCGCGAGCGTGGTGCTGCACCTGCGGGACCCGCACCAGAGCGGCAGCTACCTGTTCTGCCCCTGGCTCATGCTCACCGGCACCTACTGCCCGGGCTGCGGCGGCCTGCGCGCTGTCAACGACCTGACCAACGGCGACCTCGCCGGCGCCGCGTCGAGCAACCTGCTCTTCGTGGGCTCGATCCCGCTGCTTCTCGTGCTCTGGGCTCGCTGGTTCTCCGACCGGTGGCGTGGTGTGCGGCGTGAGGTCGACCATCACAGGGGAGTGCTCTGGGCCTCGGTGTTCGGCCTCGTCGCGCTGACGTTCTGGGTCGTGCGCAACCTCCCGGGCCTGGACTGGCTCGCCCCCTGACGGCGGCTACCGGTGGAACACGCCGGGGAACCCGCGTAGAGACCCCACACATGCAGAAGGCCCCGACCAGCCGGCCGGGGCCTTGCGCTCTGCGCCGGTCAGTAGTTGTTGAAGCCTTCGGTCAGGGCGCCGGTGACGATCGCGAAGATCAGACCGAGGATGCTCAGGGCGATCGAGATCCAGCCGAGGATGACGCCGGCCTTGGCCATCCCTTCACCGGTCTGCATGCCGCCGGAGGCGGCGATCTCCTTCTGCGCGGAGTTGCCGAGGATGAGGGCCGGGATCCCGGCCAGCAGTCCACAGCAGACCAGCGACAAGATGCCGAGGATCATCGACCAGAGCGCCTTCTGGTTGTTCTGCGGCACGGCGTAACCACCAGGCCCCGGAGGGGGCGGCGGCGGTGGTGTGTAGCTCATGGGTTCCCCTGTTCTCAGGTACGGAGCGAGTGTCGGGGACGCTATCGCTTGTGGGCGCCTCTTGCGAGCACCCGCGCGGGTCAGAACGCGGTGCCGTGGTCCGTCGGGCCACTTTCGTAGCTCACGCCCGCCACCACGGCCACCACCACCAGGGCGAGGACGAGGAGGCCGACCGCGACGGCGATCCCGCCCGTGATCACTCCGCCGAGAGCGAGCCCGTCACCTTGCTGCGTGCCGCCGCTGGACCTGATCTCGCTGCGAGCCCTGACGCCCAGGACGACGGCCACGAGACCGGCGAGGCCCACGAGTGGGCACAGCGACAGGACGAGCGTGGCGACCCCGGTGATGAGCGAGGCGGTGGCCTTCCCGTTCGTCGGCATCCTGTGCGGTCCGTAGGCCTGACCGTAGGGCGAGCCGTGGCCGTAACCGTAGTTGGGTGGCGGCGGCTCGGGTGGGTGGCTCATCAGCGCGTCGTCCTCGCTCTCTATCCGGACCTCGCCGCCGTGATGTCGGCCGTCCCGTGAGAGTCTAGAGACCCGGAAGGTTCCGACCGCGATGAGAGGTTCGTCATGTCCGTGCTCGCCGAGATCGTCGACGGCGTCCGCGTCGACCTCGCCGAGCGCGAGGCCGCCGTACCTCTCGCGGAGGTCAAGGACGCGGCACGGCGCGCGCCGGACGCCCTCGACCCGATGCCGCGCTTCCGTGCGGCCGGAGTCAGCGTCATCGCCGAGGTGAAGCGCTCGAGCCCGAGCAAGGGAGCGCTCGCCGAGATCGCGGACCCGGCCGCGCTCGCCGCCGAGTACGAAGCAGGCGGTGCGGCCACGATCAGCGTGCTCACCGAGAAGCGCAGGTTCGGCGGGAGCCTCGACGACCTGCGCGCGGTGCGCGCGGCGGTGCAGATCCCGGTGCTGCGCAAGGACTTCATCGTCACCTCCTACCAGCTGTGGGAGGCCCGGGCAGCGGGCGCCGACCTCGCGCTGCTGATCGTCGCCGCGCTCGACCAGGTGGCACTCGAGTGCCTCGTCGACCGCGCCCAGTCGATCGGGCTGACCCCGCTGGTCGAGGTCCACGACGAGGAGGAGGTCGAGCGTGCCTTGGACGCGGGCGCAACACTGATCGGTGTGAACGCCCGCAACCTCAAGACGCTCGAGGTGGACCGCGACACGTTCTCCCGGCTGGCGCCCCGCATCCCCGACGACGTGGTGCGGGTCGCGGAGTCCGGTGTCCGGGGGCCGCACGACGTCTTCGAGTACGCCAAGCAGGGGGCGAACGTCGTCCTGGTGGGGGAGACGCTCGTGAAGGGCAAGGACCCGCGCACGGCGGTCGCAGACCTCGTCGCGGCCGGCGCCCACCCCGCTCTCAAGCAACGCGACTGAAAGACACGCACCCATGTCTGCACTCCCTGACGAGTCGGGCCACTTCGGCCGGTTCGGCGGCCGGTTCATGCCCGAGGCGCTCATCGCCGCCCACGAGGAGCTCACCCGGGCCTGGCAGGACGCGATGGCCGACCCGGCCTTCACCGACGAGTTCGAGCGGATGCTCCGCGAGTACGCCGGGACGCCGAGCCTGCTCTACGACGCCACCAAGCTGAGCGAGGTCGCCGGCGCGCGGATCCTCCTCAAGCGCGAGGACCTCAACCACACCGGCGCGCACAAGATCCGCAACGTGCTGGGCCAGGCGCTGCTGACCAAGCGGATGGGCAAGACCCGTGTCATCGCCGAGACCGGGGCCGGTCAGCACGGCGTCGCGACGGCGACCGCCTGTGCCTACCTCGGGCTCGACTGCGTCATCTACATGGGCGAGGTCGACACCCGGCGCCAGGCGCTCAACGTGGCGCGGATGCACCTTCTCGGCGCCGAGGTGGTCGCGGTGAAGTCCGGGTCGCGGACGCTGAAGGACGCGATCAACGAGGCCCTGCGCGACTGGGTCGCAAGCGTCGACGACACCCACTACATGCTCGGCACCGCCGCGGGCTCGCATCCGTTCCCGGCCATGGTGCGCGACTTCTGCCGTGGCATCGGCGACGAGACCAAGCTGCAGTGCCAGGAGCTCCTCGGCAGGCAGCCGGACGCGGTCGCGGCGTGTGTCGGCGGCGGATCCAACGCCATCGGCATGTTCGAGGCCTTCATCGACGACCCGTCGGTCAGGCTCTACGGCTTCGAGGCGGCCGGGGACGGCGTGGACACTGCTCGGCACGCGGCCACGATCTGGGCGCACCAGGTCGGCGTGCTGCACGGCGCGCGGACGTACGTGCTCCAGGACGAGGACGGCCAGACCATCGAGTCGCACTCCATCTCCGCCGGCCTCGACTACCCGGGGGTCGGGCCGGAGCACGCCTGGCTGGCAGAGACCGGTCGGGCGGAGTACCGCCCCGTCACGGACGCCCAGGCGATGGACGCCATGGCGCTGCTCGCCCGCACCGAGGGCATCATCCCGGCGATCGAGTCGGCTCACGCGCTCGCGGGTGCGATGGACCTGGCGAAGGAGCTCGGCCGCGACGCGGTCATCGTGGTGAACCTCTCCGGCCGCGGCGACAAGGACATGGGCACCGCCATCGAGTGGTTCGGGCTCGGGGAGGCCAAACCCGACGACACCGCGGGTTCGGCGCCGGTCGAGGCCGTGGGCGAGGGCTCCGGGGAGGTCCAGCTGTGAGCGTGACCCCTGTCTTCGAGGCCGCTCGGGCCGAGGGTCGTGCGGCCCTCGTCGGGTACCTTCCGGCCGGGTTCCCCGACGTCGAGGGGGCCGTCGAGGCGCTGCGCACGATGGTGGACGCCGGCTGCGACCTGATCGAGGTCGGCCTGCCCTACAGCGACCCCGTCATGGACGGCCCCACCATCCAGGAGGCCGCACAGCGGGCCCTGGAGGGCGGTGTCCGCACCGCCGACGTGCTGCGGACCGTCGAAGCGGTCGCCTCGACCGGCGCGAAGGTCGTCGTGATGACCTACTGGAACCCTGTCGAGCGGTACGGCGTCGAGCGGTTCGCCGCGGACCTGGCCTCCGCGGGCGGCTCCGGCCTCATCACGCCCGACCTCATCCCCGAGGAGGCGGACGAGTGGGTCGCCGCCGCTGACGACCACGACCTGGACAAGATCTTCCTGGTCGCCCCGTCGTCCACCGATGCCCGGTTGAAGATGACGGTGGAGGCGTGCCGCGGGTTCGTCTACGCCACCGCGGTCATGGGCGTGACCGGCGCGCGCACGAGCACCAGCGACCTCGCCGCGCCGCTGGTGGCACGCACCCGAGAGGTGACCGACCTCCCCATCGGCGTCGGGCTCGGCGTCTCGAACGGTGACCAGGCAGCCGAGGTCGCCGGCTACGCCGACGGCGTGATCGTCGGTTCGGCCTTCGTCCGCAGGCTGCTCGACGCCGGCCCTGACCGTCGTACCGGTCTCGACTCCCTCGCGGAGCTGACCCGAGAGCTCGCCGCAGGCGTGCGCCGTGGCCGCTGAACGTCGCACCGCGCGGGCTGCTGCGGCCGCGGCGGTGCTGGCCGTCCTCGCGGCAGGCTGCGGCGGCGGCCAGGACACGGGGCGGCTCACCTCCGGTTTCACCGAGAGCAACCCGGACGGCATGCACGGCGCGGTGCTGGCCGACCAGTACGTCATGCCCGACGTCACGCTGACCGCGACCGACGGCTCGGACTTCTCCTTGACCAAGGACACGACGGCCCCGCTGACGCTGGTGTTCTTCGGCTACACGCACTGCCCCGACATCTGCCAGATCGTCATGAGCGACATCGCCTCCGCGATCACGAGGCTGCCCGCCGAGGACCAGGCCAAGGTCGACGTCCTCTTCGTCACCAGCGACCCGGCGCGGGACGACCCAGCGACGCTCCGGAAGTACCTCGACCGTTTCAACCCGGACTTCGAAGGGGTCACCGGGGACCTGCAGACGATCGTCGAGGTGGCCAATGATCTTGGCGTTCCCGTCGAGAAGGGTGCAAAGATGCCCTCCGGCGGCTACGAGGTCACCCATGGCACGCAGATCGTGGGCGTGAACGACCGGGACCGGTCGCCGATCGTCTGGACCGAGGGCACCCCGGCGACCCAGCTCGCCGAGGACCTCACCGCACTTCTGAGCCAACGAGAAAGCAGCCCCGCGTCGTGATCCTCGCCTCGATCCCAAGCCCCGACCAGGGCGTGTGGCACATCGGCCCGTTCCCGCTCCGTGCCTACGCCCTGGCGATCATCGCGGGCGTCGTCGTAGCCGTGTGGCTGGGGGAGAAGCGCTGGGTGGCGCGCGGCGGCAAGCCCGGGCAGGTCGGTGACATCGCGATCTGGGCGGTGCCGTTCGGGCTCGTGGGCGGGCGGCTCTACCACGTGATCACCGACAACGACCTCTACTTCGGCGAGGGCCGTGACCCGGTCACGGCGCTGTACGTGTGGCACGGCGGACTCGGCATCTGGGGCGCGATCGCGCTGGGCGGCCTCGGTGCCTGGATCGGGGCCCGCCGGGCGGGCGTGAAGTTCCCTCCGCTCGCCGACGCGCTCGCCCCTGGCATCGCCATCGCCCAGGCGATCGGGCGCTGGGGGAACTGGTTCAACCAGGAGCTGTTCGGACGGCCCACCGACCTCCCGTGGGGGCTCGAGATCGACCCCGAGCACCGCCCCGCGGGGTACGCCGACGTCGAGACCTTCCACCCGACGTTCCTCTACGAGTTCGTCTGGAACCTCGGCGTCGCCGGGCTCGTCATCTGGGCGGACCGGCGCTTCCGGCTCGGGCACGGCCGCGCCTTCGCGCTCTACGTCATGGGCTACACCGCCGGTCGCGGCTGGATCGAGTACCTCCGCATCGACGCGGTGCAGATGGACGACGTCCTCGGCCTGCGCCTGAACGTGTGGACCTCGATCGTGCTGTTCGTCGCGGCCCTCGCGTACTTCGTCTGGTCGGCGCGTCGCCACCCGGGGCGCGAGACCTCGGTGCTGCGTGGCGACGTCGAGGTCGCGGAGCCGGTGGACGGGGCGGAGCCGGCCGAGGGAGCCGAGCCGGCCGAGGGAGCCGAGCCGAGCGAAGGAACCGCCTCGGGTGAGGGAACCGAGCCCGCTGAGGGAACGAAGCCCGCGGAGGCCGACGAGAAGACCTGACCCGTCGGCTCTGCTCGGGTCACCTGGGTTCAGGATCTGGCAGTGCGTGGCGGGTCAGGTGAGGCTTGCCTTCGGTGATTTCGTCCCCCTCTCCGGATAATTTTGGGGCATGAGCCCCAAGGACCAGCACCTCCCGATGATCAGCCACGAGCACGCCGACGTCACGGGAGGCTGGCTGCGTCCGGCTGTCTTCGGTGCCAGCGACGGGCTGGTCTCGAACGTCGCGCTGATCGCCGGTGTCGCCGGCGGTACCCGAGGTGCGGACAGCTCGACCGCGATCGTCCTGGCAGGCCTCGCGGGCCTCGCCGCCGGAGCGTTCTCGATGGCCGTGGGGGAGTACACCTCGGTGGCCAGCCAGTCCGAGGCGGCCGCGCGTGAGGTGGAGAAGGAGCGAGCGGAGATCGTCGCCAACCCAGAGGGCGAGATCCGCGAGCTCGCCGCGATGTACGTCGGCAAGGGGCTCGACCGCGACCTCGCCGACCAGGTGGCCCGGCAGATTCACCACGACGTCGACAACGCCGTCGCCGTCCACGCCCGCGAGGAGCTCGGGGTCGACCCGGACGACCTGGCCTCGCCCATGCTCGCGGCAGGCTCGTCGTTCCTCGCCTTCGCGCTCGGAGCGCTGGTGCCGCTGCTGCCGTACCTCTTCGGCGCCAACTCGCTGGTTCCCGGACTGGTGATCACCATGGTCGCGCTCTTCGGAGCGGGTGCGGTCGTCACCCAGGTGACCACGCGGTCGTGGGTGTACGGCGGTGTGCGACAGATGTTCCTGGGGGCGGCCGCCGCCGCCCTGACCTACGGCATCGGCAGCCTGGTGGGCGGGAACGTCGGCTAGGGCCAAACTGGGACTTCTGCCCGCTCAGGAGCGGTTCAAACCCCCTCGAAGCGATGTGATTCTCGCCTCTGCCGAGGCGGGATTTCGGGTCCTCCGATGTTGTACGCTTCAGATTCCGCCTGGGCCAATGTCGTCCCGCGCACTCATGCAGCAAGACACACCGGCGCGGCCACCCGTCCTGCCGGTGCCACGACGACGGGAGAGTGCCTCAATGCAAGCATTCCCGCCGCCCCAGGGGCTCTACGACGGCCTCCACGAGCACGACGCGTGCGGTGTGGCCTTCGTCGCAACCCTGACCGGCGTTGCCAGCCACGACATCGTTGCCAAGGCGATCACCGCCTTGCGCAACCTCGAGCACCGTGGCGCCACGGGGGCCGAGCCGGACTCCGGTGACGGTGCCGGCATCCTCCTGCAGGTCCCGGACAAGTTCCTCCGGGCCGTCGTCGACTTCGAGCTCCCCCCGGCGCGCAGCTATGCCGTCGGCACGGCGTTCCTGCCCGGTGACGAGGAGCAGGTCGCGAAGACCCGTGCCCGGATCGAGGAGATCGCCTCGGAGGAGGGCCTCACCGTCCTCGGCTGGCGTGACGTCCCCACCGAGCCCGGCATCCTCGGGGCCACCGCTCTGAGCGTCATGCCGACCTTCAGCCAGCTCTTCGTCTCGGCCACCAGCGGCCGCCTGGTCGGCATGGCCCTGGAGCGGCTGGCCTTCGTGCTGCGCAAGCGCTCCGAGCGCGAGACCGACGTGTACTTCCCGTCGCTGTCGTCGCGGACCCTGGCCTACAAGGGCATGCTGACCACCGACCAGCTCGACCGGTTCTACCCGGACCTGCGCGACGAGCGGATGGAGTCCGCGGTCGGCGTGGTCCACTCGCGCTTCTCCACCAACACCTTCCCGAGCTGGCCGCTCTCGCACCCGTTCCGGTTCATCGCCCACAACGGCGAGATCAACACCGTCATGGGCAACCGCAACTGGATGCGTGCCCGTGAGGCGCTGCTCAAGAGCGACCTGATCCCAGGTGACCTCGAGCGGATCTACCCGATCTGCACCCCGGGAGCCTCGGACTCCGCCTCGTTCGACGAGGTGCTCGAGCTGCTGCACATGGGCGGCCGTTCCCTGCCCCACTCCGTGCTGATGATGATCCCTGAGGCGTGGGAGAACCACGCCGAGATGGACCCCAAGCGGCGGGCGTTCTACGAGTTCCACGCCTCGATGATGGAGCCGTGGGACGGCCCCGCCGCGGTGGTGTTCACCGACGGCACCCAGATCGGCGCGGTGCTCGACCGCAACGGCCTGCGCCCGAGCAGGTACTGGGTCACCGACGACGGCCTGGTCGTCATGGCCTCCGAGGTCGGCGTCCTCGACATCGACCCGGCGACCGTCGTACGCAAGGGGCGTCTGCAGCCCGGCCGCATGTTCCTCGTCGACACCGCCGAGCACCGGATCATCGAGGACGAGGAGATCAAGGCCGAGCTCGCCGCCGACCACCCGTACGACGAGTGGCTCCACGCGGGCCTGATCCACCTCGACGACCTGCCCGAGCGCGAGCACATCGTCCACACGCACGCCTCGGTGACCCGCCGCCAGCAGATCTTCGGTTACACCGAGGAGGAGAAGCGGATCCTCCTCACGCCGATGGCGAAGACCGGCGCGGAGCCGATCGGCTCGATGGGCACCGACACGCCCATCGCTGCGCTGTCGGAGCGGCCGAGGCTGCTCTTCGACTACTTCACCCAGCTGTTCGCGCAGGTGACCAACCCGCCGCTCGACGCGATCCGCGAGGAGCTCGTCACCTCGCTGTCGAGCACGATCGGCCCCGAGGCCAACCTGCTCGAACCGACCCCGGCGTCCTGCCGGCAGGTCGTGCTGCCGTTCCCGGTGATCAACAACGACGAGCTGGCCAAGATCCGCCACATCAACCGTGACGGTGACCTGCCCGGCTTCATCACCCACGTCTCGCGCGGCCTCTACGAGGTCGAGGGCGGGGGAGAGGCGCTCGCTCGCCGGATCGACGAGATCTGCGCCGAGGTGTCCGAGGCGATCGCCAACGGCGCCCGGATCATCGTGCTCTCCGACCGGCACTCCACCGCCGACCTCGCTCCGATCCCGTCGCTGCTGCTCACCGGCGCCGTGCACCACCACCTCGTGCGTGAGAAGACCCGCACGCAGGTCGGCCTCATCATCGAGGCCGGCGACGTGCGCGAGGTGCACCACGTCGCACTGCTCATCGGGTACGGCGCTGCGGCGGTCAACCCCTACCTCGCGATGGAGACCGTCGAGGACCTCGCCCGCGACGGCTACTTCGTGGACGCCGACCCCGACAAGGCCGTCAAGAACCTCGTGAAGTCGCTCGGCAAGGGCGTCCTCAAGGTGATGAGCAAGATGGGCGTGTCGACGGTCGCGTCGTACACCGGTGCCCAGATCTTCGAGGCGGTCGGTCTCTCGCAGGCGCTGGTCGACAAGTACTTCACCGGCACCGTCAGCAAGCTCGGTGGCATCGACATCGACACCATCGCCGAGGAGGTCGCACGGCGGCACCGCAAGGCCTACCCGGTCGACGGGCTGCCGCCCGCTCACCGTGCGCTGGAGATCGGCGGCGAGTACCAGTGGCGTCGCGAGGGCGAGCCGCACCTGTTCGACCCGGAGACGGTCTTCCGCCTCCAGCACTCGACCCGCACGGGCCGCTACGACATCTTCAAGCAGTACACCAAGCGCGTCGACGACCAGTCGAAGCGGCTGATGACGCTGCGCGGGCTGTTCGCGTTCAAGAGCGACCGGCAGCCGATCCCGATCGAGGAGGTCGAGCCGGTCTCGGAGATCGTCAAGCGGTTCTCCACCGGTGCGATGTCCTACGGCTCGATAAGCAGGGAGGCGCACGAGACCCTCGCCATCGCGATGAACCGGCTGGGCGCCAAGTCCAACACCGGGGAGGGCGGCGAGGACCCTGATCGCCTCTACGACCCGGAGCGGCGCTCGGCGATCAAGCAGGTCGCCTCGGGGCGGTTCGGTGTCACCTCGGAGTACCTCACGAACTCCGACGACATCCAGATCAAGATGGCGCAGGGCGCCAAGCCCGGTGAGGGCGGTCAGCTCCCCGGCCACAAGGTGTACCCGTGGGTCGCGAAGACCCGGCACAGTACGCCGGGCGTGGGGCTGATCTCGCCGCCGCCGCACCACGACATCTACTCGATCGAGGATCTCGCCCAGCTGATCCACGACCTGAAGAACTCCAACCCGTCGGCGCGCGTGCACGTGAAGCTCGTCGCCGAGGTCGGGGTCGGCACGGTCGCGGCAGGTGTGTCGAAGGCGCACGCCGACGTGGTGCTCATCTCGGGTCACGACGGCGGCACCGGAGCCTCCCCGCTGACCTCGCTCAAGCACGCGGGTGGCCCGTGGGAGCTCGGCCTGGCCGAGACCCAGCAGACGCTGCTGCTCAACGGGCTGCGGGACCGGATCGTGGTGCAGACCGACGGTCAGCTCAAGACCGGCCGCGACGTCGTGGTGGCCGCGCTGCTCGGGGCCGAGGAGTTCGGCTTCGCCACGGCACCGCTCGTGGTCTCCGGCTGCATCATGATGCGGGTCTGTCACCTCGACACCTGCCCGGTCGGCGTGGCCACGCAGAACCCGGTGCTCCGTGAGCGCTACACGGGCAGGCCCGAGTTCGTGGTCAACTTCTTCGAGTACATCGCCGAGGAGGTGCGCGAGTACCTCGCCGAGCTCGGGTTCCGCTCTCTCGACGAGGCGATCGGCCACGCCGAGATGCTCGACACGACCGAGGCGGTCGACCACTGGAAGGCCTCCGGGCTCGACCTGGCGCCGATCCTGCACGTGCCGGCACTGCCGGAGGGCACGCCGCGGCGCAACACGACGAGCCAGGACCACGGCCTCGACAAGGCGCTCGACAACCAGCTCGTCGAGCTGGCCGCCGACGCGCTCGAGCGTGGCGAGCCGGTGCGCGCGCAGGTGGAGATCCGCAACGTCAACCGCACGGTCGGGACGATCCTCGGTCACGAGGTGACCAAGCGCTACCAGGGCGAGGGACTGCCGGACGGGACGATCGACATCACGTTCACCGGGTCGGCCGGCCAGTCCTTCGGTGCCTTCGTCCCGCGCGGGATCACGCTCCGTCTCGAGGGCGACGCGAACGACTACGTCGGCAAGGGCCTCTCCGGGGGCCGCGTCGTGGTCCGGCCCGACCGGGCGGCGACCTTCGAGGCCGAGAGCCAGATCATCGCCGGCAACGTGATCTGCTACGGCGCCACCTCGGGCGAGGTCTTCATCCGCGGCCAGGTCGGCGAGCGTTTCTGCGTCCGCAACTCGGGCGTCCTCGCGGTGGTCGAGGGTGTGGGGGACCACGGCTGCGAGTACATGACGGGGGGACGGGTCGTCGTACTCGGCCCGACCGGTCGCAACTTCGCCGCGGGCATGTCCGGCGGCGTGGCCTTCGTGCTCGACCTCGACGAGGGCCGGGTCAACCCCGAGCTCGTCGAGCTCCGCGCTGTCGAGGGAGACGCGGCACAGGAGCTCGAGAACGCCGTCCGCAGGCACTTCGAGGAGACGGAGTCTCCCGTCGCCGCCCGACTCCTGGAGGACTGGCCGGCTTCGCTCGCGCGGTTCACCGAGGTCATGCCCAGCGACTACAAGCGAGTGCTCGAGGCAAGGGCCGAGGCGCTCGAGGAAGGCCTCACCGAGGACGAGGCCGCGACGAAGATGATGGAGGCTCTCCATGGCTGACCCGAGAGGTTTCCTCAAGCACGGCCGCGAGGTCGCCTCGCGACGCCCGGTCGACGAGCGGGTGCAGGACTGGAACGAGGTCTACCCGGACGGGGCCGGTCGCTCGCTGCTTCCGATCATCAAGACCCAGGCCGGGCGCTGCATGGACTGCGGCATCCCGTTCTGCCACCAGGGCTGCCCGCTCGGCAACATCATCCCGGAGTGGAACGACCTGGTCTGGCGTGACGACTGGGACGGTGCGATCGAGCGTCTCCACGCGACGAACAACTTCCCGGAGTTCACCGGGCGACTGTGCCCTGCGCCGTGCGAGACCGCGTGCGTGCTCGGCATCAACCAGGACCCGGTCACCATCAAGAACGTCGAGGTCGCCATCGCCGACAAGGCGTGGGACTCCGGCTACGTCCGGCCACGGCCGCCGGAGTGGCTGACCGGCAAGACGGTCGCCGTGATCGGATCGGGACCGGCGGGCCTCGCGGCGGCGCAGCAGCTGACCCGCGCGGGTCACACCGTCGCGGTCTACGAGCGCGCCGACCGGATCGGTGGACTGCTGCGCTACGGCATCCCCGAGTTCAAGATGGAGAAGAAGTACCTCGACCGCCGGCTCGACCAGATGAGGCGTGAGGGCACGGTCTTCCGCGCCGGGGTGGACGTCGGGGTCGCGCTGACCGGTCAGCAGCTTCGCGACCGATACGACGCCGTGGTGCTCGCCGTGGGCTCCACCGTCGCGCGCGACCTGCCGATCCCGGGCCGTGAGCTCAACGGGGTCCACCAGGCCATGGAGTTCCTGCCCCAGGCGAACCGGCTCGCGCACGGCGACGAGGTGGAGGACCAGATCGTCGCCACCGGGAAGCACGTGGTCATCATCGGCGGTGGCGACACCGGTGCCGACTGCCTCGGGACCTCCCACCGACAGGGTGCGAAGTCCGTGACGCAGCTCGAGATCATGCCGCGGCCGGGGGAGGACCGTCCGTCCAGCCAGCCCTGGCCGACGTACCCGATGACCTACCGCGTCTCCTCGGCCCACGAGGAGGGTGGCGAGCGGGTCTACTCGGTGTCCACCAAGGAGTTCCTCGGCGACGAGGACGGCAACGTCCGCGCGCTGCGGCTCGTCGAGGTGGAGATGCGCGACGGCCGGTTCGAGGAGGTCGAGGGCTCCGAACGCGAGATCATGGCCGACCTGGTGCTCTTCGCGATGGGCTTCACCGGCCCGCAGCAGGAGGGCCTGGTGTCCCAGCTCGGGGTCGAGCTCGACCAGCGCGGCAACGTGGCACGCAACGGCGACTACATGGCCTCGGTCGACGGGGTCTTCGTGGCAGGCGACGCGGGTCGCGGCCAGTCGCTCATCGTGTGGGCGATCGCCGAGGGGCGAGCCGCCGCGGCGGCGGTGGACAAGTACCTCACCGGCGCGACCACGCTGCCCTCGCCGATCCCACCGACCGAGCGCCCGCTGATGGTCTGAGCGGGCTCGAGAGCGATCAATTACCAAGGTATGCCGGTGAATTGTCTCTTCCCACGGTGAGTTCACCATGGGAAGAGACAATTTCGCTGCATCCCTTGGTAAACCTCCGGACCAGCCCCGCCTTGGGTTGGAACGATCAAGTCTTCGACGCTAGGGTCGACGGGTGCGTAGAGCGAAGATTGTCTGCACTCTCGGTCCTGCAACATCCACCCCCAGCCGCATCCGGCAGCTCGTCGACGCCGGCATGGACGTCGCGCGGCTGAACATGAGCCACGGCTCGCACGACGACCACGAGCGGTCCTACCGCCTCGTGCGCGAGGCCTCTGACGCCACTGGTCATGGGGTCGCCATCCTGGCCGACCTGCAGGGCCCCAAGATCCGCCTCGGCCGGTTCAAGGGCGGCCCGGTGGAGCTGGACGAGGGCGCGACGTTCACGATCACCACCCGCGATGTCCCCGGCGACGTGAAGATGTGCTCCACGACGTACGAGGGGCTTCCCGGCGACGTCGAGGCGGGCGACCCGATCCTCATCGACGACGGCAAGGTCCGCCTCGAGGTGACCAAGGTCGACGGCGAGGACGTGGAGACGCGCGTCGTCGTGCCCGGCCCCGTCAGCGACAACAAGGGCATCAACCTTCCCGGGGTGGCGGTGTCGGTTCCTGCGCTGTCCGAGAAGGACAAGGAGGACCTCCGCTTCGCGCTGCACCTCACCGTCGACTTCATCGCACTGTCGTTCGTGCGGTCGGCGAGGGACGTCGAGGACGTGCGCGCGATCATGAAGGAGGAGGGGATCTTCCTTCCGGTCATCGCGAAGATCGAGAAGCCGCAGGCGATCGAGAAGCTCGGCGAGATCATCAAGGCCTTCGACGGCTTCATGGTCGCCCGGGGTGACCTCGGCGTCGAGTGCCCGCTCGAGGACGTGCCGATGATCCAGGCCCGGATCGTCGACCTCGCCCGTCGCAACGCCAAGCCGGTGATCGTGGCCACCCAGATGCTCGAGTCGATGATCAGCGCGCCCAGGCCGACGCGGGCCGAGGCCTCCGACGTGGCCAACGCGGTGCTCGACGGCGCCGACGCGGTGATGCTCTCGGGCGAGACCAGCGTCGGCGAGTACCCGATCGAGACGGTCCAGACGATGGCGAAGATCATCGAGTCGACCGAGCGCTACGGGATGCACCGGATGGCCAAGATCAACTGGCAGCCCCGGACGAAGGGCGGGGTCATCGCCAAGGCAGCGGCGGAGGTCGCCGAGAGGGTCGACGCGAAGTACCTCGTTGCCTTCACCCAGAGCGGCGACTCCGCGCGCCGGCTGGCACGCCACCGCGGTGACATCCCGATCCTCGCCTTCACCCCGCTCGCCGCCGTGCGCTCCCAGCTGGCGCTGTCCTGGGGGATCGAGACCTTCAAGGTCGCGCCGGTCGAGCACACCGACGAGATGGTGAGGCAGGTCGATGAGGCACTTCTCCAGATCGGCCGGGTCCGGGAGGGCGACCTGGTCGTGATCATCGCCGGGAGCCCTCCGGGGATCCCGGGCTCCACCAACGCGCTCCGGGTGCACAGGATGGGTGATGCGATCAACGAGGTCACCTCCGCCTACCGGCGTACTCGCTGACGACGCCTCAACGGGCCGCCGCGAGCGGCCCGGCCAGCCAGCGCTCGACCTCGCGTTGCGAGCGCAGGCGTACGACGGGCAGCGTTGGCTGTGACGCGAGGAGCCCTCGTGCCCGATCCTCGGCGCCGTCGCGAGTTGTCCACGCGTAGCGAACGACATGCTCCGGGTCGGTGAAGAGCCCGCGCAGCGGCCCCTCCTGGTTGCCGTTCCAGAGCTCCTGACGGCGGACACGCCGAACCACTGTTCTTCGAGTGACCCGCCACATGGCCAGGTGCGTGGGTGGGTCGAGCCAGACGACGAGGTCTGCTCGGCGACTGAGCATCGGCCGGACTGCGTCGTACTGGTACTCGCACACCCAGCGAGGCTCTGAGCTGAACGCCGAGACGACCTCGACGAAGTCAGGGTTGGGAGTCCAGCCGGGGCCGTGGAAGAGGGAGTCCATCTCGGTGTAGGGCAGGTCGAGGACCTCGCCGATCCTCCTGGCAAGGGTGGACTTGCCGGACCCCGATGTGCCGTTGACCGTGACACGGCATGGCTTGTGGGGGAGTGGGTCATGGTGGCTCAGGAGCGGCACCCGCCCGAGTCTAGAAGTCCCTCAGTGCTTCGGGCCGACCACCTCGTCGAGCCTCGCCACGCCGGCGCGGGTCGAGACCGAGATGCAGTTCCACTTGCTCTGGCGCCACGGGATCTCCAGCAGATCGAGTGTCTCCGCGCACCACGCCCGAATATCTGGGGAGTGGTTGACGAACTGCCAGCGCGGGTAGGCGTAGCGCTTCTTCACGCCTGCGACGGTCTGGCTGGCCCAGTTGTTCGTCCTCGAGCCGTCGGAGTGGAAGAGCCCTCGGAGGAACGGGCCGGGATGGGCGGTGATCGCATCTCGCTGCCAGGTCTCCAGCGCCAGCCGTCGCTCGTGCTTGCGCCCTGGTCCGTGTTGCGGGAACACGCATGGCCAGTGGTTCCAGCAGTTCTGGACGACGATGACCCCCGGCCCTCGCACGTGACAGACACGGCCTCCGACGTGAACCGCTTCGATGGCGCAGCCGACGTCTTCGATGATGCCGGGGTAGGTCTGGTCACAGGAGACCCTGAATGAGAACGTGCGCCTCAGGCGTGAGATACAGCCGTCACCTAGGTAGTAGCCGAGCAAGGCGGTGTACGCACCTGGGTCGTTGCACGCGTCGCCAGAGCACACGAAGCAGGGCCTGGGTCCTCGACGCGGGTCGATGCCATGATCCCGCCAGCTCCGTATCGCGGCCCGGCTGACACCGACCTGTTTGCTCACCGCGTTGAGCGACCAGCCCTCGTCGAGGAGCCGGAGTGCATGCTCGCGCAGTGGCTTCGGGTGCATGAAGAAATCGTGTCGCCCAGCGCCGACAAACGCATCCTCCTGTGCACAGGAGGAACATGTGCCCCGGGTGGGACTCGAACCCACACTGGACGGTGTTTGAGACCGCATTCTCTGCCGATTGGAATACCGGGGCTGAGCGCGTCAACCGTACCCGATCGCACCGACACCGATGTGCGCGCCTCGAGGCTTCCGCACTAGCCTTGCGCCTGTGAGTCAACAGCCCTCCGCCGCACCCGCCCGCCGCGTCGTCATCGCCGAGGACGAGGCGCTGATCCGCCTCGACCTCGCCGAGATGCTCGCCGAGGAGGGGTATGACGTGGTCGGACAGGCCGGTGACGGGGAGCGCGCCATCCAGCTCGCCGAGGAGCTCAGCCCCGACCTCGTCGTGCTGGACGTCAAGATGCCCAAGCTCGACGGCATCAGCGCCGCCCAGCGGATCGCCGAGAAGCGCATCGCCCCCGTCGTGATCCTCACCGCCTTCAGCCAGCGCGAGCTTGTCGAGCGGGCACGCGACGCGGGGGCGATGGCGTACCTGGTCAAGCCGTTCAGCAAGAACGACCTGGTTCCCGCGATCGAGATGGCGGTCAGCCGGTTCTCCGAGCTCCAGATGCTCGAGGCTGAGGTGGCCGACCTGACCGAGCGGCTCGAGACCCGCAAGCTCGTGGACCGCGCGAAGGGGATTCTCCAGCAGCAGCTCGACCTCAGCGAGCCGGAGTCCTTCCGCTGGATCCAGAAGACCGCGATGGACCTGCGACTCTCCATGCGACAGGTCGCAGAAGGCGTCATCGCACACGGTCCCGGCGTCGCCGGCGGCACTCCTGCCTGACGACGCAGGAGGGCGTACGACGGGCGTGCGGAGCGGCCTTCGGTACGAGCGACTGCCGCCGCGGGCCGTCCGGTCGGAGCGTAGGTCACGAAATGGCAACGACCGGGCCGCTTTTGCCGCCGAGGGTCCCAACAGAGTGGGTGTTTGACGCTAGGTTCGCTCCCAACACTAGGACGCGGTCGCCCCTGCCCGGCTGGTTCGGTCGGGGAGCCGCACACTCCCTTTAGACGGAGGCTCCATGATTCGCCCAACCCGCGCCTGGCGCACGGCCGCTGTATTCGCGGCTGCGACGCTCGTGCTGACCGCCTGTGGCGGCGAGACCGATTCCGGCAACGAACCCAAGACCTCTGAGAGCCCGGAGAGCTCGGCTCCGGCCGCGAAGGGCGACGGACAGCTCGTCGTCGGCCAGCTGCTTCCGCAGACCGGTGACCTCGCGTTCCTTGGCCCTCCGGAGTTCGCTGGCATCGACGTCGCCGTCAACGACATCAACGAGGCCGGCGGTGTCCTCGGCAAGCCGGTGAAGACGGTTCGTGCGGACTCCGGCGACGGTTCCCCGAACATCGCCCCGGGTGAGACCGACAACCTGCTCGCCGCCAAGTCCGACGTGATCGTCGGTGCGGCCTCCTCGAGCGTGTCGCTCTCGGTGATCGACAAGATCGTGAACGCCGGCGTGCTTCAGATCTCGCCCGCGAACACCTCGACGGCGTTCGACACCTACGACGACAAGGGCCTGTACTTCCGTACCGCCCCCTCCGACGTGCTCCAGGGCGCCGTGCTGGCCAACACCCTGATCGAGGACGGCCACCAGAACGTCGCCATCCTCGCCCGCCAGGACTCCTACGGTGAGGCGCTCGCGAACCAGGTCGAGAAGGTCTTCACCGAGGGCGGCGGCAACATCGTGGCCAAGGAGCTCTACGACGCCGACGTCAAGAGCCAGACCGCCCCGATCAACGCTGCTGCGGCAGAAGACCCGGACGCCGTGGTCCTGATCTCCTTCGAAGAGGTCAAGACCATGATCCCCGACATGCTGACCGCGGGCATCGGTCCGAAGGACGTCCCGGTCTACTTCGTCGACGGCAACACCGCCCAGTACGGCACGGGTGCGGACGGCTTCCCGTCCGGCACGCTCGAGGGCGTCAAGGCGACCTACCCGGGCCCGGAGGTCTCTGACGACTTCAAGCAGCGAATGCTCGATGTGAACCCGAAGCTCAAGGACTTCACCTACGGCCAGGAGTCGTACGACGCGACGATCCTCAGCGCTCTGGCGGCGATCGCTGCGCAGGACGACGCCGGTACGTCGATCGGGTCGAAGATGCAGGACGTCTCCTCCGGGGGCACCAAGTGCACCGACTTCAAGCAGTGCGCCGACCTGCTCGACCAGGGTGAGGACATCGACTACGACGGTGTCTCCGGTCCGATCGAGTTCAACGACACCGGTTCGCCGTCCGCGGCCACGATCGGCCTGTACGAGTACGACAAGAAGAACATGTACTCCCCGGTGAAGTACATCGAGGGTCAGACCTGATCTGAGACCCATACCGACGAGGAAGGCCCCGGCGTCATGCCGGGGCCTTCTTCGTGTTCCGGGCCTGGATCCTTCTCGTACAGCCTGCCGAGCCGGCAGAGGGAGGGATCAGGCCTTCGCGAGTGTGCCGAGGTAGAGCTCGATCACCTTCGGGTCGTGCATGAGGTCCTCACCGGTGCCCGTGTAGGCGTTCCGGCCCTGGTCCAAGACGTAGCCGCGGTCGGCGATCTGGAGGCAACGTCGCGCGTTCTGCTCGACCATGATCACCGAAACCCCGGCGCTGTTGATGCGCTTGGTCTGAAGGAAGACCTCGTCCTGCATCGCCGGCGACAGGCCCGCGGACGGCTCGTCCAGGAGGAGCACGGACGGCTCCATCATGAGCGCGCGGCCCATGGCGACCATCTGCCGCTCACCGCCGGAGAGCGAGCCTGCGCGCTGCTTACGGCGGTCTCGCAGGGCGGGGAAGATGTCCGAGACGAACTCGAAGCGCTCAGGGAACCGCTTGGGCTTCTGGTAGAGCCCCATCTGCAGGTTCTCCTCGATCGTGAGGCTCGGGAAGACGTTGTTCGACTGCGGGACGAACCCGATGCCCTTGGAGACCAACGCGTCGGAGCGGGCGTTGGTGATGTCGTCGCTGTTGAGCGTCACCGTGCCAGACTTGATCTTGACCAGGCCGAAGAGCGCCTTGAGCAGCGTTGACTTGCCGGCGCCGTTCGGGCCGATGATGCCGACGAGCTCGCCCGGCTGGCAGTACAGGTCGCAGCCGTTGAGGATGTTCACGCCGGGCAGGTAGCCCGCGATGAGGTCGTCAGCCCGAAGCACGGCCCCTTCTGCATTCGCAAGGTGCTCGCTGCGGTCGGCGGCCTCGGTGCCGGCGGTGTCGATCTCCGCCTCGCGCTCGAAGAGCTCCTCCTCGTGGGTGGGTTCTCTGTCCTGCGGCGCCTGCTCGCTCATCGCTGCTCCTCGCTCTCGCCTCCGCCGGGCTGGTGGGCCTCGGCGGGTACAGGGTCCGGCTCGTCGAACGACAACGCCGCATCGTGGTGAGCGCCCAGGTAGGCGTCGATGACGCGCGGGTCGGCCATGACCGCCTCCGGCGGCCCCTCGGCGATCACCCGTCCCTGTGCCATCACGATGACCCAGTCGGAGATGTCGCGGACCATGTCCATGTCGTGCTCGACGAAGAGCACCGTGCGGCCCTCGTCGCGCAGGGACTTGACGTGCTCGAGAAGGGACTGCTTCAGCGCAGGGTTCACACCCGCCATCGGCTCGTCCAGCATGACCAGCTCGGGGTCGGCCATGAGGGCCCTTGCCATCTCCAGCAGCTTGCGCTGGCCGCCGGAGAGCGAGCCCGCGAAGTCCTCGCGCTTCTTGATGAGCAGGAACCGGTGGAGGAGTGCGTCCGCCTTCTCGGTGTTGGCCTTCTCCTGGTCCTTCCACATGCCGAGGAGCCCTGGCAGGAACCGCTCACCACGCTGGTCCGTGGCCCCCAGGCGCATGTTCTCGATCACCGTGAGCTTGGCCAGCACCTTGGTGAGCTGGAAGGTGCGGATCATGCCCATGCGCGCGACCTTGTAGGCGGGCACGCCGCGCAGCGACTTCCCGTTGAAGGACCAGCTCCCGCTGTCCGGCTTGTCGAAACCGGTGAGCAGGTTGAAGAACGTGGTCTTGCCTGCACCGTTGGGCCCGATCAGGGCCGTGATGGTGCCTCGCTGGATCTCGACGTGCCCGACGTCGACCGCCACGAGACCTCCGAAGGCCCGCTTGACGTCATCGGCCACCAAGATCGGGTCAGCCTTGGCGGCGCCCGGCTCGTTGGGGACGTCCTGCAGCGACTTCGTGGCGGCGGCAGAGCCGGCCGAGACGGTGGCTGGTGCTTGTTCAGCGGCCATCGATTGCGATCTCCCTTCGGTCACCGAAGATGCCCTGCGGCCGGAAGACCATCAGTGCCATCAGCGCGAGACCCATGATGATGAAGCGGACCAGCGACGCCTGCTGGTCGGACATGAGCCAGGTCGGCATCAGCGGGTCGGCGCCGGCGGTGGCCTGGGTGAAGAAGCCACCGATGAGCTGGATCAGGAACCAGAACAGGATGGAGCCGACGACGGGACCGAAGACCCGCCCCGCCCCGCCGAGCAGAAGGATCGTCCACGCGAAGAACGTGGTGTCCGTGGCGAAGTCGGTCGGTGCGATGGCCGCCTGACGGAGCGCGACCATGAAGCCGGCGAGGGCGCCGAACAGACCACCCAGGATCAGCGCCTGCATCTTGTAGCCGAAGACGTTCTTGCCGAGCGACCGCACGGCGTACTCGTCCTCTCGGATCGACTTGAGCACCCGGCCCCACGGGCTCCGCATCAGTGCCCACACGACCAGGCAGGACAGCCCCACGAGCAGCCAGCCGACCGTCACGGCCCAGGTGTCGTTGCGGCTGAAGCTCAGGTTGAGCGAACCCACGGCGATCCGTAAGGCGCCATCGTACGGGTTCATCGCGTAGAAGCTGGTCGCGAACGCCTGGAGTCCGTCGCGGGCGCCGAACCACTCCTTGAGTGTCACGGAGCCGAGCATGATACGTATCAGCTCGGCCGCTGCGATGGTCACGATCGCCAGGTAGTCGGCCCGCAGGCGCAGCGTCGGGACACCGAGCAGCAGGGCGAGCACGACCGAACACCACAGTCCGATGATGATCGCGAGCCAGAACGGCAGACCGAAGGTCGCCACGGATGCGGCCAGTCCGTACGCCGCGACGGCCATGAAGCCCGCTTGACCGAAGTTCAGCAGGCCGGTGTAGCCGAAGTGGACGTTCAGGCCGATCGCGGCGAGCGCGAAGATGATCGCGTCGGGTCCGAGGCCCGCGCGAAGGGCGTTGGAGAGGATTGCACCCCAGTCCATCGTTACTCCTTCTCAGACCGCGTCAGCCGACACGCTGCGCTCGGCCCAGGATTCCCTGGGGACGGACAAGCAGGACGAGGATCAAGATCACCAGTGCGCCCACGTTCTTCAGCTCAGCGGGGACGAACAGCGTCGACAGCTCGATCAAGAGGCCCACGATCAATGCACCGACCATTGCCCCCCAGGTCGTGCCGAGGCCGCCGAGCGTGACCGCTGCGAACACCAGGAGCAGGACCAGGAACCCCATCTGGAAGTCCACCTGCTGACGGAGGCCGAGGAGTGCCCCTGAGAGGCCGGCGAGCGCCGCTCCCACGGTCCACACGACGGTGATCACTCGGTTCACGTTGATACCGGACGACGCAGCGAGTGCCGGGTTGTCGGCGACGGCGCGCGTCGCCTTGCCCAGCCGGGTCGTGGCGAGCGCGAAGGCGACGGCTGCCAGTACGGCGGTGCCGACGAAGATGGCGATCACGTTCTTGGGCTGCATCTCGACCGGGCCGAGCGTCCAGGGCTCCTGGGTGACGTACTGGTTGTAGCTGAACGTTCCCCCACCGAAGAAGTACTGGTAGGTGTAGCGAAGGAAGATCGATAGGCCGATGGAGACGATCATCATCGCGATGATGCCGGTCCCGCGACGCCGCAGCGGCGCCCAGAAGCCTTTGTCCTGAAGCCATCCGAAGAGGCCCGTGACGATCACGGCGCAGACGATCGAAAGGATCACCGGCAGGTTCGCGTGGGCGTTGAAGACGTAGGTGGTGAGCGCTCCGAAGGTCACCAGCTCGCCGTGGGCGAAGTTGGTCAGGCCCGTCGTGCCGAAGATCAGGTTGAGGCCCAGCGCAGCCAGCGCCAGGATCACCCCGAAGAGCAGGCCGTTCGCGGCCAGCGTCAGCGACTGCGTGAACTTCGACTCGGTCTCGCGTGTGTCGGGACCGATCGGGAAGAGCACGTTGGTGTCGAAGCCCATGACCGTCACCTCGCGGTTCAGGTCCTTGGGATTGCGGAGGAAGGTGCCCTCCGGCAGCGTCTCGGGGTCGATCTCGACGACGTACTTGCCGCTCTCTTTCACCGGGATCGAGAACGCGCCCTCGGCGTCGGAGGTGGCCTCGCCGATGGAGTCCCCCTCCGGGGTCGTCACCGTGATCTGCACCCCCGGCACGGGCTTGGGGTTCTTCGGGTCGGTGGTGTCGGAAAGCCTGCCGTTGATGTTGGGGCCCTCGTCCTGTGCGGTGGCCATCTGCGCTGACGCGGCAGAGGTCCCGAGGAGACCGAGGACCGACCCGAGGAGAAGTACGAGGATCGCGCACGTTCGCACTCGCACGTGAAGCTCCTGTCGCTTCGGTCGGAAAGGACTCGCGGACTATAGCGGCAATGTGACCCAGAGCCTCCCCCGAGGTGTTACCCGCGTCACACCTGCCGTCAACAAACACTAGAGCTACGTCAGGGAAAAACGGCGCTCTTCAGCGCAACAATGCTGCAACGCTATCGCCCGTTCCGTCCGGAATACGAGGAGGGGCTGTCCGCCGCACGCTCAGCGGAAGGCGATCACGACCTGGGTGATCAGGGGCGCGACGAGAAGCGCGGGGAGCAGGTCGCCGACCGGTAGCGGCTTGAGTCGCAGCAGCCGGAGTGCGACACCCACCAGCATCAGACCTCCTGTGGTGGTCAGCGCGGCGAGGTGGGGGTCCGGCAGCACGTCGCCGAGCGCAGCGCCGAGGAGGGTCAAGGAGCCCTGCACCACAAGGATCGCGATGGTGCTGGCTGCCACGCCCCAACCGAGCGAGGCGGCGAAGGCGATCGCGGCGAAGCCGTCGAGCGCAGCCTTCAGGAAAAGCTGGTCTGGACCGTTGCCGAGCCCGTCGTTGATCGAGCCGAGCACGGTGAGCGGGCCGACGCAGAACACGAGCGAGCTCGACACGAAGCCCTCGATGAAGCGTTGGCGGTCCGCGCTCTCCTCACGGCCCCCTGCCCGGGCGTGGAGCCGGGCCTGCAGCAACGACCCGAACCCCTCGAGCCGGTCCTCGATCCGCAGCAGCGAGCCGATGATGCCGCCGGTGAGAAGAGCGCCGAGGACGATCAGCATCGGGGCGCTGTCGCCCACAGCCGAGGCCCACGCGTCATCGGTGATACTTGCCGCGGAGAGCGCCGCGATCAGGAGGGTCACGAGCCCGAGCCCGTCGGTGACCACGTCGCGGGTGCGCTGGGCGAGGCGGTGCCCCACCAGCACACCGATCACTGTGCCGATGAGCACAGTGATGATGTTCACGAGCGTTCCGAGCCCTGGGAACACAGGTCCTCCACTACCAAATGGGACGTTCTAGGCGTAATGTCTCACCTCGCCTGCTTCGCGCGGATACGGGGACCGATCGCGACGCGCCGGGCCGCCTCATCAGGCCCGGCCGCAGAGCATTTCGCACTGTCTTGGTTTGGTTCGGAAGAGGTCTGCTTTGTCCCGCTACCCGGTCCAGGTACGCGACGCCGTCCCCGAGGACGCCGCGACGTTGGTCGCGGTGTGGGGCGACTTCAGGCGCAGTGCCTCGGACCGGAACCCCCCGAACCTGGCGCACGAGGAGGCAGCGGCCGCAGTCGCCCGGATCGCCGCCGATCCCGACGAGCGGCTGCTGGTCGGGATCCTGGAGGGCGAGATCGTCGGGGCCGCTCACCTGATCCGCGCGAGCGTGTCGCCGATCCACACGGAGACGGCGATCCACATCACCCACCTTCACGTCCTCGCGGGGCACCGCCGGCACGGAGTCGGCAAGGCACTGATCGAGGCAGCAGTGTCGTGGGCGGAGGAGAAGGACACCTCACACCTGCTCGCCGCGGCCTGGGTCCACTCCCGTGACGCGAACCGGTTCATGGCCCGTCTTGGCCTCGCCCAGATCGCGATCGTCCGGGGAGCGACCATCCCGGCGTTGCGGTCGAAGCTGCCCGTCGAGCCGCCGGCGGGCGCGATGGTCACGAGCCGTAACCACCGCAGCGTGGGTCAGGTGCTCGCGCAGCGCCGGCTCCAGCGCCGGGCGCAGTCGAAGAGCAGCTGAGCCTTCAGGCGTCCTTCTTGACCGGCACGAGCGCGCAGGTGATCCGCGACGTGCACAGCCGCCGTCCCTGCTCGTCCGTGATGACGACCTCGTAGCAGGCGGAGGAGCGACCCAGGTGGATCGCGGTCGCCGTACCGGTCACCACACCCTCACGCGCCGACCGGTGGTGTGTGGCGTTGATGTCGACTCCGACCGCCAGACGGTCAGGGTGGGCGTGCATCGCGGAGCCAACGGAGCCGAGACTCTCGGCGAGGACGACCGAGGCCCCGCCGTGGAGCAGGCCGTACGGCTGGGTGTTTCCCTTGACCGGCATCGTCCCGACCACGCGCTCGGGGGAGACCTCGACGAGCTGGACTCCCATCTTCTCGTTGAGGTCACCCATCGGGAAGCTGCGGAGGAACTCCGCGTGCTCGGGCGTGTCCGTGGTGGGAGGTGTCATCGGGTCCATGGGCACATTCTGTCTGCGTCACCACCCGTCACATCCGGGGGGTGCCGCGGGCTAAGGTCAGACGCGTGTCGAACCAGCCATCCGTGAACGGTCAGCGTCCCCGCCTGCTCCTGCTCGACGGCCACTCGCTGGCCTACCGGGCGTTCTTCGCCCTGCCGGTGGAGAACTTCTCCACCACGACTGGGCAGCCGACCAACGCGGTGTACGGCTTCACGTCGATGTTGATCAACGTGCTGCGCGACGAGAAGCCGACCCACGTCGGGGTCGCCTTCGACGTCTCCCGGGACACCTTCCGCCAGGCCGAGTACTCCGACTACAAGGCGAACCGCTCGAAGTCTCCCGACGAGTTCAAGGGCCAGGTCTCGCTGGTCAAGGAGGTGCTCGCCGCCCTTCGCGTCGCGACCATCGAGAAGGAGGGCTACGAGGCCGACGACGTCATCGCCACGCTGGCCACCCAGGCTGTCTCCGAGGGGTTCGAGGTGCTGATCTGCACCGGCGACCGGGACACCCTCCAGCTCGTCGGCGACACGTGCACGGTCCTCTACCCGCGCAAGGGGGTCTCCGACCTCGCCCGCATGACACCGGAGGCGGTCGAGGAGAAGTACGGCGTCGGGCCGAGCCGCTACCCCGAGATCGCGGCGCTCGTGGGGGAGACCTCCGACAACCTGCCCGGTGTCCCCGGCGTCGGCCCCAAGACCGCGGCGAAGTGGATCAACCAGTACGACGGCCTCGAGAACGTCATCGCGCACGCAGACCAGATCAAGGGCAAGGCGGGTGACTCACTCCGGGAGCACCTGGGCGAGGTGATCCGCAACCGTCGCCTCAACGCGCTCGTGTGCGACCTCGACCTCACCGCGACCCCGACGGACCTCGTCGTCCAGCCCTGGGACCGCCAGGAGGTGCACAAGATCTTCGACGGCCTCGAGTTCCGGGTGCTCCGCGACCGGCTCTTCGCCACCCTCGAGTCCGAGGAGGAGATCGAGGAGGAGGGCTTCGCGGTCGAGGGCGTCCGGCTCGGCACGGGCGAGGTGGCCGGCTGGCTGGACGCGCACGCGTCGAAGGCGGGGGCTCGAGTCGGGGTGCACGTGCAGGGCTCGTGGCGGGCCGGCACGGGCGACGTGCACGCCCTCGCTCTCGCAGCCGGCGACGGCTCGGCGGCGTGGGTCGACGTCGAGCGGGTCTCGCCCGAGGACGACGAGGCCATCGCACTGTGGTTGGCCGACGAGTCGTACCCGAAGGTGCTGCACGACGCGAAGGGGCCGATGCTGGCCCTCTCCGCCCGCGGGTGGCAGCTGCGCGGCCTCGAACGTGACACAGCACTCTCGGCGTACCTTGCCCGGCCCGACCAGCGCTCCTACGACCTCGCCGACCTCACGCTGCGCTACCTCAAGCGCGAGCTGCGCCAGGAGACCGCCGACGACGGGCAGCTCAGCTTCGACAGCCTCGGCGAGGACTCCTCGGGCGACACCTCGATGCTCCAGGCGCGCGCTGTGCTCGACCTGGCCGCCGCGCTCGACGACGAGCTGGAGGAGCGAGGCGGCACTCGGCTCCTCGCCGACGTGGAGCTGCCGCTGGTCTACGTGCTCGCCGACCTCGAGCGCACCGGTGTCGCGGTGGACGTGGAGCAGCTCGAGGGACTCGAGGCACACTTCGCGGCGGAGGTGAAGAAGGCCGCGGACGAGGCGTTCGACGTCATCGGCAAGGAGATCAACCTCGGCTCGCCCAAGCAGCTGCAGGTCGTCCTCTTCGACGAGCTCAACATGCCGAAGACCAAGCGCACCAAGACCGGCTACACCACCGACGCCGACGCCCTCCAGCAGCTGTACGTCAAGACCGAGCACCCGTTCCTGCTCGCGCTGCTGCGTCACCGGGACGTCTCCCGGCTTCGGCAGACCGTCGAGGGCCTGCTGAAGACGGTGCAGCCCGACGGCCGGATCCACACGACGTTCAACCAGATGATCGCCGCGACCGGACGGCTGTCGAGCACCGACCCGAACCTCCAGAACATCCCGGTCAGGACCGAGGAGGGCCGGCGCATCCGCGAGGCGTTCGTGGTGGGCGAGGGCTATGAGTCGCTGATGACCGCCGACTACAGCCAGATCGAGATGCGGATCATGGCGCACCTGTCCGAGGACACCCTCCTGATCGAGGCGTTCCGCTCCGGGCGCGACTTCCACTCGGTCACCGCGGCCCGGGTCTTCGACGTCGACGCGGCCGAGGTGACCCCGGAGATGCGGGCGAAGATCAAGGCGATGAACTACGGCCTCGCCTACGGTCTCTCGGCGTACGGCCTCTCACAGCAGCTCGGCATCGAGACCGGTGAGGCGCGCGGGCTGATGGACGAGTACTTCGAGACCTTCGGCGGCGTGCGCGACTACCTGGCGGGGATCGTCGGCGAGGCTCGTCGCTGTGGGTTCACCGAGACGATCATGGGGCGCCGCCGCTATCTACCCGACCTGACCAGCGACAACCGGCAGCGACGGGAGATGGCCGAGCGGATGGCGCTCAACGCCCCGATCCAGGGGTCGGCGGCCGACATCATCAAGGTGGCGATGCTCAACGTGGACCGGGCGCTGAAGCAGTCGGGCCTGCGTTCACGGATGCTGCTCCAGGTCCACGACGAGCTCGTCTTCGAGGTCGCGCCGGGGGAGAGGGCGCCGCTCGAGGAGCTCGTGCGAGCCCAGATGGGCAGCGCGGCCGAGCTGACCGTGCCGCTCGACGTGTCCGTGGGCACCGGCCGTTCGTGGCACGAGGCGGCGCACTGAGGTTCGACGTCAGGCCGGTGTGATGCCGGTAGGCACCCCGGTCCGGCGGATGCTGAGCCCCACCAGGACGAGGAGAACGGCGCTTTCCACGACGACCACGGCGGTCAGCAGGAACGTGATCGAGTGGACGGCGGGGGAGAGCCCCACCAGCGTGACCAGGCCGACCCAGACGACGACCACGTTCCGCTTGTTCTGCCGCGCCACGACGTTGTAGACGAGCAGCTGGATCATCGCCCAGATGGTGCCCACGGCCGCGAAGGCCCAGATCAGCGGGGAGAGCTCGACGTAGGCTTGGCCGCCGATGAACTCGACTGCCAGGCCGGGGAAGAGCCAGGCGAACAACGTCGCACCCGTGCCGATCACCGCGGTGCTCACCGCGCTCGTGGTGTGGATGGTCGGGCTCGCCGTGCCGGTCACCGCGAGCTACATCATCTGCGCGGTGATCGCGGCGCCGGCGCTCACGAAGCTCGGGGTGCCCGGCCTTCGCCGCGCACATGTTCGTCTTCTACTACGCGGTGCTCTCGGAGGTGTCGCCGCCCGACGGCGCTGTCGCCCTTCGCGGCGGCGGCGATCACGGGCGGGAGACCCCTACAAGCACCACGCTCCACTCGTGGAAGTACACGATGCCGGCCTTCCTCGTGCCGTTCGCCTTCATGATCGCACCCGCGGGCGTCGGGCTGCTCCTCATGCGCGGGAGCGCGCTCGGCATCGCGCACGTCGCGACCTTCACCGCGGCGCTCGGCATCGCGGCGCTCGCCTGCGGCGTGCAGGGCTGGATGTTCACGCCGCACGACTGGCCGAGCGGGTCGCTCGTCGCCGCGGGGCTCCTGCTGCTCGTGTACCCGCGACCTGGGCCGATTCGCCGTCGTGGGGCTCGCTCTCGTCGGCTGGTCCGTACAGCGGCTGCGCCTCAGGGCCACGGCGCCCGCCTCACCCTGCCCTCACCCCCCGCGTAGCCCCGGCATCGCGAACCCACGCCCGCGAGCTCGGCGAGGACCGGCTCGCGCTGCACCGGCGCGAGCGGGACGAGCGGCGGCCGGAGGGTCACCCACGCCGCGTCGCGGAGTGGTCCGCCGGATCGCCTTCAGCGCCGGGATGACCGGCAGCGTCTCGATGGTCCCGCGGACGCCGTTCACCTCGGCCTGCAGCCCCTCCGCGAGGCAGATGCGCCACTCCCGGGCAGCCAATCGATGACGCGGCGTTGACGTTCCCGGTGGCGGTGATGCAGCCGACCCCGCCGCCGCGCAGGTTCTCGAGGAGGAACCGCTCGCTCCCGACGAACACGTCGAAGCCGTCCGTCGCGAAGCTCCGAGCATCGCTGCGGGTGTTGGCGAGGTCCGCCGGAGCTGTCCTTCATGCCGGCGACGACCTCGGGTACGCGGTGCAGGAGCCGCTCGACGAGGGTCGGCCCGAGCCCGACCTGGGCGACGGGGGGGATGTGGTACAGGTACACTCGCAGTCGATCGTCGCCCACCCGCTCGATCACCTCGGCGAACGCGCGGAAGAGCCCGTCGTCCGGGACCCCCTTGTAGTAGAACGGCGGCAGGACAGGACGCCCGCGCAGCCGCGCCGCACCGCGTGCGCGGTGAGCCGGACGGTGTCCGGCAGCGCGCAGCAGCCGGTCCCGGGGAGGAGCCGGTCCGCCGGGAGCCCTCCGAGAGGAGCACGTCGAGGAGCGACTCCCGCTCGTCCACCGAGAGCGAGTTCGCCTCGCTCGTCGTCCCGAACGGCGCGAGCGCGGCGCAGCCGTGGGAGAGCGGCCAGCGGCAGTGCGCGCGAACCGCCGGGGTCGGGCGCGAGGTCGGTGCGGAACGGCGTCAGCACCGGCGCGAGGCCGCCGGTGAGGCGCGGCGCCCGCGTCGGTCGGTTCCCCCAGAAGTCATACGACCTGCGTCCTTCGGTGCGACGCGCGCCTGCGCAGACCACCCCGCGCTCGTGCAGCGCGTCCACCTCGCCGTCGTCCATCCCGAGCACCTCCGACGAGCACCTCGCGGGTGTGCTGCGCCGAGCCGCGGCGGCGGGTGCGTGCGCGACGGGCGTCCGGGAGAGGCGGATGGGCGAGGCGACGACCGGGACGGACTCGCCGCCGCCGCGGTCCACTCCACGCGCAGGCCGCGGTGTCGGACCTGCGGATCGGCTGAACACCTGCCCGAGGTCGTTGATGGGGCCGGCGGGCACGTCCGCGGCGTCGAGCGCGCGCACCCACGCGCCGGTCGCGCGGCGCGGCGAGCGCGGCGCGAGCAGCGCGAGGAGCTCGCCGCGGTCCTCGACCCTCGCCGCGTTCGTCGCGAACCTCGGGTCGCGGGCGAGCTCGGGGCGTCCGAGGACCTCGCACAAGCCGGGCGAACTGCGCGTCGTTCCCGACCGCCACGACGAGGTGACCGTCCCTCGTCGCGAAGGCCTGGTAGGGCACGATGCTCGGGTGGGCGTTGCCGAGGCGCCCCGGCGCGCGGCCGGTGACGAGGAAGCTCTCCGCCTGGTTCGCGAGCGCCGCCACCTGCACGTCGAGGAGGGCGAGGTCGACGTGCTGCCCGCGGCCGCTCCGCTCGCGCTCGGCGAGGGCGGCGAGCACCGCGGTGGCGGCGTACATGCCGGCGAGGAGGTCCGTGAGCGCGACGCCGACCTTCATCGGCGGGCCGTCCGGCTCTCCCGTGACGCTCATGAGCCCGCCGATGGCCTGGACGAGGAAGTCGTAGCCGGGGCGATCGCGGTACGGACCGCTCTGGCCGAAGCCGCTGATGGAGCAGTAGACGAGCCGGGGGTTCACGGCGGAGAGGTCCTGGTACGCGAGGCCACGGCGGGCGAGGGCGCCGACCTTGTGGTTCTCGAGCACGATGTCCGCCCGCGCGGCGAGGCGGCGGACGAGGGCCTGCCCCTCGGGGCGCGAGAGGTCGACGGTCACCGAGCGCTTGCCCCGGTTCGTGCTCGCGAAGTAGGCCGACTCGCGCGCCGCCGCCCCCGCGCCGGCGAGCCAGGGCGGTCCCCGACCCGCGCGTCTCGTCGCCGTCCCGGGCCGCTCGATCTTGATGCACCTCGGCGCCGAGGTCCGCGAGCACCTGGCTCGCCCACGGCCCGGCGAGGACCTCGAGAGGTCGAGGACGCGGACGTGAGAGAGGGCGGTCGCTTCGCATCGGGAGCTCTCATATTGCGATGATGCCGCCGCGGCGACAGAGGAATGATCAATCCCCCGACCTCCGGGAGCCCCCGATGGCGAGAGCGACCTCCACCTCCACGCGGGACCTCACCGACTTCATGGGGTTCCAGGAGCTCCTCACCGAGGAGGAGCGGCTCGTCCGCGAGCAGGCGCGCGGGTTCGTGAACGCGGAGGTGCTGCCGGTCATCGAGGCGCACGCGCAGCGAGCAGACCTTCCCTCGCCACCTCGTACGCCGCCATGGGCGAGCTCGGCTTCTACGGCCCGACCCCCCCGGCCAAGTACGGCTGCGCCGGGCTGTCGAGCGTCGCGCACGGCCTCCTCATGTACGAGCTCGAGCGCGGCGACTCGGCCATCCGCAGCTTCGCGTCCGTCCAGGGCTCGCTCGTCATGTACCCGATCTTCGCCTACGGCTCGGAGGCGCAGAAGGACCGCTGGCTGCCGCGCCTCGCCCGCGGCGAGGTCGTCGGCTGCTTCGGGCTCACCGAGCCGGACTTCGGCTCGAATCCCGCAGGCCTGCGCACGCGGGCGGTGCGGGAGCGGGACGGAAGGTGGCGCCTCGACGGCGCCAAGATGTGGATCACGAGCGGCTCCATCGCCGACGTGGCGGTGGTCTGGGCGCGGACCGACGAGGGCATCCGCGGCTTCCTCGTCGAGCGCGGGACGCCCGGGTTCTCCGCGCCGGAGATGAAGGGCAAGTGGTCGCTGCGCGCCTCGGTCACCTCCGAGCTCGTCCTCGACGACGTCCTCGTGAGCGAGGAGGAGAGCGCTGCTCCCCGGGGTGCAGGGGCGTGAAGGGCCCGCTCTCCTGCCTCACCCAGGCGCGCTACGGCATCGCCTGGGGCGCGCTCGGCGCCGCGGACGCCGTGCTACGGCTGCGCGCTCGACTACGCGCACGAGCGTGTCCAGTTCGACCGGCCCGATCGCGGCTCGTTCCAGCTCCAGCAGGAGAAGCTCGCGCCGGATGGTGACGGAGCTCACGAAGGGGTCAGCTCCTCGCGCTGCGGCTCGGCCGGCTGAAGGACGAGGGGAAGGTCACGCCGGCGCAGGTGTCGATGGCGAAGATGGCTAACGTCGCGGCCGCGCGGGATCTGCGACCGCCTGCACGATCCTCGGCGCGAACGGGATCGGCGAGTACCCCGTGATGCGCCACATGGCGAACCTCGAGTCCGTCTACACGTACGAGGGGACGCACGACATGCACGTGCTCGTGGTCGGCGAGGCGGTGACGGGGATCTCGGCGTTCAAGTGGTAGGCGCGAACCGCCGGTAACGTGGACCTGGACGTGGACTTGGTCGTGGACGTGGTCATGGACTTGGACCCGCCTCGACCTAGACTTAGACGTCGACCTCGACGAAGGTCGAGCCTGATCGAGTCCAGGCCGGTCGAAGTCGATGTCGAGGTTCTGGTCGAAGTCGAGGTCGAGGTTCTGGTCCACGACCACGACCACCTCCACGTCCACGACCACGATGCTCGCAGCTGCGCGCCCCCCGCTACGCCGCCCCCACTGCCCCCGCGCCGACCCCCTCCGCCTCGAGCGGCGGCACGGGAACGCCGAGCGAGGCGGCGATCGCGCGGAGCAGCTCGCCCTCCACCGCCACGACGCTCCCGTCGCACAGGACCGCCGCGGCGCACGCCTCGACGAGCCGCGCCTTGAGCGGCGGGACCGCCCCGTCGAGCCGGTCGAGCGCCGCGTCCAGCCGCCTCGCGCTCACGCGATCGCGCGGCAGCACCTTCCAGCGCGCCGCGATGCCGACGACCGGCAGGGCGGCCTCGAGCGCCGCCTGGGCCGCGGCCTGGTCGCGCGTCCCGCCCCAGGCGAGCGTGGAGAGCACGTCGAGGAGATCCTCCTGCACCTCGTCGAGCGCGCGCAGGCGGGCGGGACGCGCGCCGGGATCGTGCCGGCGCAGGCGGCGCCTCCGCACGATCGACAGCACCGCCCACTCGAACACCGTCGTCCGGCCGTCCGCGACGGCGAGCGCGGCGAGGTCGCGCTCGAGCGCCGCCGCCGCGTCCGTCGCGAGGCCGTCGAGGGCCGGGAGCGCGAGGTCGAGGACGGAGAGCCGATCTTCCCGCGCGACGCCCGCGAGCGCCTGCGCGAGCCGCTCCACCTCGCCGCGGACCGCCGCGTCGGGGAGCGTCGCGAGCTGTACCGCGCGCCCGACCGGATCCCCGTCCGCGAGGAGCGCCCGGACGAGCGCCCCGGCCGTCCGCGCGTCCCGCGCAGCGGGGAGGACCACCGGTGGCAGCGCGCCGAGCACGCGCGTCGCGTGGGCGACGTGGCGCGGCGCCGGGTTCCCGACGCTCGCCACGATCGCCGCGGCGGTGAGCGGGGCCGGGGGGGCGCCGGCGAGCCCGGACGCCACCCCTCCCTCGGCGAGGGCGCCCGCGGCGGCGGCCTCCTCGGGCCGGACGCCGCAGCGGACTCGGCCGCTCTCCGCATCACCCGCAGGAAGCCCTGCGGAACGAGCCGCTTGATGCGCGCCTCGATGGCGGGTGGCTCGCGAACCAGCGCGAGGAGAGCCCGTTCGCGAAGAAGAGGTGCGCCGCCTCGGGCGCGAAGGCGCTCTCCACCCTCGAGCCGGACTGCGCGATCCGCGCGAGCGCCCCGGCGAGCCCCTCCGGGTTCCGCGTGAACTGCACCGCGGCGGCGTCGGCGAGGAACTCGCGCTGGCGGGACACCGCCGCGCGGATGAGCGCCGAAGAACGCCCGGACCGCTCCCGCCAGCCAGATGCACAGGCCCGCGAGGAGGATCCCGCCGCCGCCGCTCCGCTTGCGCGACCCGACATTCGATCGCGGCGAGCCGCGGCCGAGGTCCACCACGAACCGGCCGACCGCCGCGAGCGCGGTGATGCCGCCGATGAGCGCGAGCAGCCGAGGTTGAGGCGCATGTCGCCGTTGAGCAGGTGGCTGAGACTCGTGCGCGACGACCCCCTGCAGCTCGTCGCGGCCGAGGTGGTCGAGCGCGCCGCGGGTGACGCCGATCACCGCCCGGTCGGGCGGCGAAGCCCGGCGGCGAAGGCGTTGATCCCGGACTTCGGCGGGAGCAGGTAGAGCGCCGGCACCGGGAGCGCCCGAGGCGATCGCCATCTCCTCGACGACGTTAGAGACGGCGGTCGCCCGGCCCGCGCCGCGCTGGACGCGTCGAGACGGCGGCCGCCGAGCAGCTCGGCGAGACGGCGCTCGCCGCCGGCGCAGAGCCGCCGGGCGGTAGAGGCTGCCGACGAGCGGACGACGAGAGCGACCCCGGCGGCGACGGCGACGAACCGCCGCGGTCCGGCCGGCGAGCGGCGACGTCGGCGTCGAGTTCGCCGCCGAGAGGAGGATCGTCGACCCGGCCAGGCTAGATCGCGGCGACGATGCCGGCCACGGCGAGGACGAACCAGACGCACGCCAGCGCCGCGAGCGCCGGCGGGCCGCCTCCTGGTGCGGCGAAGAAGTCCACGGCGCGCGGGGGGCGTCGGCCGCGGTGGCGGGGGACCGGTCAGCCGCAGAAGGCGACGTCACGGCGCCGCGCGCTCGGCCGGCTTCTCGACCTCGAAGAGCTGCGCCGGGGTGAAGCCGCAGTCGACGGCGTCCACGGGATTGGGAACTTCGCGGGCGGTGTTGTACGCCATCACGGCGTCGTTGTAGGCCTGGCGGGCGAAGGCGACCTTGTTCTCGGTCGAGGCGAGCTCCTCCTGAGCTGCGATCATGTTCTGGTTCGCCTTGAGGTCCGGGTAGCTCTCGGCCAGCGCGAACAGGCGGCCGGAGCCGCGCCCAGGCGCGCTTCGGCGCGGCCGAGCCGCGCATCGCGGCGCGTCGCCCGGGTTCGCCGCGGCGGCGTGCGCGCCGCCGGCGTGCGCGCGCGTTGCGCGCCGCGATCACCGCTTCGAGCGTGCTTCGCGCTCGTGCTTCATGTAGCCCTTCGCCGTCTCGACCAGGTTCGGGATCAGGTCGTAGCGGCGCTTGAGCTGCACGTCGATCTGCGCGAAGGCGTTCTTGTAGCGGTTACGCATGGTGACCAGGCCGTTGTAGGACCGACCATCCAGACGACGGCGAGACGACGACGAGGCCGATCAGGACCGCGAGGGCGAGCATGCGTGCGCCTCCTTTCCGCGCGGGAGGGCGCGGCGGCGGAAGCATGGCATATCCCGGGCCCGGCGGGGATCGACCGCGCCGACCCGCGCCAGCGCTAGACTGCGCCCATGCACACCGCCCTCCGCACCCACGGGTTCACCGAGTCCGTCATCCGCGGCATGTCGCGGCTCGCGAACCAGCACGGGGCCATCAACCTCGGCCAGGGGTTCCCGAACTTCCCCTCCCCCGACCTCCTCAAGGAGGCGGCCGCGCGCGCGATCCGCGAGGACCTGAACCAGTACGCGATCACCTGGGGCGCGAAGCGGCTGCGCGACGCGGTCGCCTCGAAGTACGAGCGCTGGTACGGGCTCGCGGTAGACCCCGAGACCGAGCTCACCATCACCTGCGGCGCGACCGAGGCGATGGCCTCCTCCGTCCTCGCGCTCGTCGACCCGGGCGACGAGGTGGTCGTCTTCGAGCCGTACTACGAGACGCCGGCCCCGACGCGATCCTCTGCGGCGCGAGGCCGGTGTTCGTCCCCATGGCGACCGACCGGCCGCTCGACCTCGACCGCGTCGCGGGCGTTCGGCCCGAAGACGCGCGCCGTGATCGTGAACACCCCGAACAACCCGACCGGCCGCGTCCTCTCCCGCGCCGAGCTCGAGGGGATCGCGGCGCTCTGCGTGAAGCACGGCGCCTACGCGATCGACGACGAGATCTACGAGCACATCCTCTACGAGGGCGAGCACGTGCCGATGGCGACGCTCCCCGGCATGCGCGAGCGGACGGTCACCATCTCCGGGTCTCGAAGACCTTCGCGGTGACGGGCTGGCGCATCGGGACCATCGTCGCCCCGGCGGCGCTCACGGCGGCGATCCGCAAGGTCCACGACTTCCTGACCGTCGGCGCGCCCGCACCGCTGCAGGACGCGGTCGCGACCGCGCTCGACGGCCTCCCCGCCGCCTACTACGAGGAGATGGCGCGCGCGTACCAGCGCCGGCGCGACCTGCTCTGCGGGTCGCTGCACCGCGCCGGCTTCCGCGCGACGCCTCCGCAGGGCGCCTACTACGTCATCGCCGACTACTCGGAGCTGTCCGCGAAGGACGACGTCGCCTTCGCGACCGAGCTCGTCGTGAAGCACGGGGTCGCGTCGGTGCCGGTGTCGAGCTTCTACGCGGAGAAGGATCCCGCGCGCCGCCTCGTCCGCTTCGCGTTCTGCAAGACGGACGAGGTGCTCGCCGAGGCGGGGCGCAGGCTCGAGACGCTGCGGCGGTGAGGGCGGCCTCGGCGCCGGGGCGAACGATTGCGCCGCGCCGTCCGGCCCGACCCCGCCGGCACGGCCCCAAACGGTTGGCGGTCCCTTCACCCACACCAGCGGTACCGTGGCGATCCGAAGCCTTCACCCGGAGGAACCATGCGCACGATCCTCGCCGTCGCCCTGCTCGCCCTCGCCCCGCCCGCCCTCGCTGCCGGCGGCAAGTTCCTCACGCTGAAGAGCGCCGAGGTGAAGCCGGGCGGGAAGCTCACCGAGAAGCAGGTCTTCAATGGGTTCGGCGGCCCGGCGCGAACGTCTCGCCGCCGCTCTCCTGGGAGACCGGGCCGCCGGCACGAAGAGCTTCGTCGTCACCGTCTACGATCCGGACGCGCCGACGGGCTCCGGCTGGTGGCACTGGGTCGTCTACGACATCCCGGCGACGCGAAGGGGCTCCCGCAGGGTGCGGGGAGCGGAAAGGCGGCGCTGCCCGAGGGGGCCAAGCAGGGGCGGACCGACTTCGGCGCGCCGGGCTTCGGGGGCTGGCGCCCGCCTCCGGCGGCAAGCCCCACCACTACATCTTCACGGTGTACGCGCTGAAGCCCGCAAGCTCGACGTCCCGCACGACGCGTCCCCGCGTTGATCGGGTTCATGACAAACGCCAACGCGCTCGGCAGCGCCACGTTCACCGCGATGTACGGGCGGACGAAGTAGGCCGCTCCTCCGCTCGCCGCGGCGCACGCAGCGCCTGGAGGGAACGACATGCCCGTGAAGAAGACGAAGAAGCTCGACCTCGCGGACGCGAACCGCGATCCGCTGCTGCGGCGAGGAAGGACCCCGCGATCGTGGACGTACCGCGCGGGAAGTTCCTCGCTGCGGAGGGGACCGGCGATTTGGGGCGGCGAGGCGTTCCGGCGCGCCATCGGCGCGATTCTACGGGGTCGCCTGGACCATCAAGATGACGGGCAAGAAGGACGGCAAGGACTTCAAGGTCGGTGCGCTCGAGGGGCTGTGGTGGGGCGGCGGGCCGGGCGACGACGCCGAGCAGCGGAAGGCGTGGCGCTGGAAGCTCCTCATGCGCGTGCCGGAGTTCGTCCGTGCGGCGGACGTGAAGCGCGCGGCGGCGGCGCTCGCGGCGCGCGGGCGCGACGGCGCAGGCGTCGCCCTCGAGACGTTCGCGCAGGGCCGCGTCGTGCAAGTGCTCCACACGGGGCCCTACGCCGACGAGCCCGCGACGTCGGCGCGGCTCGAGGCGTTCGCGACGGAGGCCGGGCTCGCGTTCACCGCACCACGATATTTACCTCTCGGACCCGACCCGCACGGTGCCGCGCGGTGTCCGCACTCCATCCTCGCCACCCGGTGCGGAAGGCGGCGAGCTGAGCGGCTCGCTCTTCGGGCACCACACGGATGCTCGGCTGCCGGTGCGCTGGCACTGGTCGCGCCTGTCCCGCGCGGGACGCATTGTGGACCTCGCCAATCCTTTACTGCGACGAGTCATTGGCATGACGCGCCGCGTTTGCCAATGACGACCCATCGAAGCTCACCGGAACGCTCGCGGCAAACGGTCGCGGGGAGTAGCGTTCCAGTACTCCCCCGGAGGAACCATGGCCTTCACCCGGCGTCAGTTCTTCAAGCTTTCCGCTGGCGGATTCGGGCGCGACGAGCCTCGCCGCGCTCGGCTTCGCGCCGGACCGTGTCCTCGCCGACGTCCGCGGCTTCAAGCTCGCCGGCACGACCGAGACCCGCAACACCTGCCCCTACTGCTCGGTCGGCTGCGGCGTCATCCTTTACACGCAGGGCGACCTGGCGAAGGACGCCAGGCCGAGATCGTCCACGTCGAGGGCGATCCCGATCACCCGATCAATCGCGGCACGCTTTGTCCGAAGGGCGCGGCGCTCCTCGACTTCGTGATGAGCCCGAGCCGGCTCAATTCCCCGAGGACCGCAAGCCCGGCTCCGACAAGTGGGAGCGCGTGTCGTGGGACTTCGCGCTCGACCGGATCGCACGGCTCATGAAGGACGACCGCGACAAGAACTTCGTCCTCGAAGAACGACGACGGCGTGACGGTGAACCGGTGGCTCACGGTGGGCTTCCTCGCGGCGAGCGCAACGACCAACGAGACGGGCTACCTCACGGGCAAGGTGCTCCGCGCCTCGGAGGCGTCGCGTTCGACAACCAGGCCCGGGTCTGACACGGCCCCACGGTGGCCAGTCTGGCCGCCACGTTCGGCCGTGGCGCGATGACGAACTCCTGGACCGACATCCAGAATGCGGACGTCGTCATCGTGATGGCGGCAATCCGGCCGAGGCGCATCCGTGCGGGTTCAAGTGGGTCATCGAGGCGAAAGCCACAGCAAGGCGAAGCTCATCGTCGTCGATCCGCGCTTCACGCGCACGGCGGCGGTGTCCGACGTGTTCGCGCAGATTCGCCCGGGCACCGACATCGCGTTCCTGGGCGGGGTGATCAACTACTTCATCGAGAACGACAAGATCCAGAAGGATTACGTCGACGCGTTCACGAACGCGGCCTTCATCGTGAAGGACGGCTTCGCCTACGAGGACGGGCTGTTCACCGGCTGGGACGACGCGAAGAAGCTACGACCGGTCGACCTGGGAGTACGAGCTCGACGAGGACGGCTTCGCGAAGGTGGACCCGACGCTGCAGGATCCCCGCTGCGTGTACCAGCTCATGAAGAAGCACTACGAGCGCTACACGCCCGAGATGGTCTCGGAGGTCACGGCGTCCCCGAGGACAAGTTCCTCAAGATCTGCGGACGGTCGCGACGACGCGCCGCGCCGACGCACGATGACGCACCTGTACGCGCTCGGGTGGACCCAGCACACCAACGGCTCCCAGAACATCCGCGCCATGGCGATGTTCCAGCTGCTGCTCGGCAACATGGGCGTCGCGGCGGCGGCATGAACGCGCTGCGCGGCCACTCCAACATCCAGGGGCTCACCGATTCGGGCTGCTGTCGGACCTGCTCCCGGGCTACCTGACGCTCCCGCGCGAGAGCGAGCCTGAGGACCAGGCGTACGTCGCACGCGCACCCCCAAGCCGTTGCGGCCGGGCCAGATGAGCTTCTGGCGAACTACCCGAAGTTCTACGTCCGCTCAGAAGTCGTGGTTTGGGAATGCGGCGACGAAGGAGAACGACTTCGCGTACGACTACCTGCCGAAGCTCGACAAGCTCTACGACATCCTCACCGAGTTCGACCTCATGTCGCAGGGGAAGCTCAACGGCTACCTCTGCCAGGGCTTCAACCCGCTCGCGTCGGTGCCGCACAAGGACAAGCTCATCGAGGGGCTCTCGAAGCTGAAGTTCCTGGTCACGATCGACCCGCTCGTCACCGAGACCTCGAACCTCTGGCAGAACCATGGCGAGCTCAACCCGGTCGACCCCGCGAAGATCCAGACGGAGGTCTTCCGGCTGCCGTCGACGCGCTTCGCCGAGGAGGACGGGTCGCTCACGAACTCCGGCCGCACGCTCGTGTGGCACTGGAAGGCGGCCGAGCCGCCTGGCGAGGCCAAGGAGGAACCGGAGATCCTCGGGCAGCTCTTCACCCGGCTGCGCGCCCTCTACCAGAAGGAGGGCGGCACGTTCCCCGATCCGATCTTGAACCTGGACCTGGGACTACCGGATCGCCGACGAAGCCGTCGCCCGACGAGCTCGCCCGCGAGTACAACGGCAGGGCGCTCGCCGACGTGGCCGACCTGAAGGACGCGACGAAGATCCTCGCGGAAGGAGGGCGAGCAGCTGCCCGGCTTCGCCGCGCTCCGCGACGACGGCACGACGATGTGCGGCAACTGGCTCTACATCGGGGCGTACACGCAGGCCGGCAACATGGCGGCGCGCCGCGACACCGCCGACCCGAGCGGCCTCGGCCTCTATCCCGGGCTGGGGCTTCTCGTGGCCGGCCAACCGCCGGATCCTCTACAACCGCGCCTCCTGCGACGCGGCCGGGAAGCC
>CAVQSC010000023.1:0-98502 GCA_963715375.1 uncultured Actinomycetota bacterium
GGCTCGACGTCGCACCCGCGAGGAAGTACAACGCCAGGGTCGACCGGATCTGGGCGGGCGAGCGGTGCTGGTACAGCAGCGCCATCGGAGGGCCACCGATCGAGGTCGTCGTGCCCGTGATGCCGGAGACGAAGCCGGCGACGAAGAGCGTCGGCAGCCGTTGACGGGAAGGACGATCGCCCGGAGGGTGAGCAGCACGCTCGAGCAGCACCATCGAGCCGACCAGCAGCCCGAGGGCCGCGGTGGACAGCAGGGCCACGAGGAACACCCCGACCGCCGTGCCCGGGACGCGCGACGGCAAGGAGAGGGCGAGTCCCCGCCAGTCGATGTCGTGGTGCTCGCGCACTAACGTGACGAGGGGCATAGAAGCGCGAGCCAGAGCAGGAGCTCGGGCATCAGCTGTGGGGCCACCAAGGTCACGACCGGGCGCGGAGACGAGCCCGAGGCCGAGCCCGACGAGCCCTTGAACACCCGCGGCAACGACAAGGGTGGCGGCCAGGACGGCCACCACCCCTGCGCTGACTCCGAGAACCGTCAGCCCTTGAGCAGGCTGCGCAGGACGTACTGCATGATGCCGCCGTTGCGGTAGTAGTCCGCCTCGCCGGGGGTGTCGATGCGGACCACGGCGTCGAACTCCACGTCGCCGGCCTTGACCTTCACCGTGCGCGGCGTCGTCGCCGTCGTTGAGCGCGGTCACGCCGGTGATGGAGAAGGTCTCCTCGCCGGTGAGGCCGAGCGACTCGGCGGTCTCGCCCTCGGGGAACTGCAGCGGCAGGACGCCCATGCCGATGAGGTTGGAGCGGTGGATGCGCTCGTAGGACTCGGCGATGACGGCCTTGACGCCGAGCAGCGCGGTGCCCTTGGCGGCCCAGTCGCGCGACGAGCCGGAGCCGTACTCCTTGCCCGCCAGGACGACCAGCGGGGTGCCGGCGTCGCGTAGTTCTGCGAGGCGTCGTAGATCGTGCGTCACGCTCGCCGTCCTGGTGAAGTCGCGGGTGAAGCCGCCCTCGGTGCCCGGCGCGAGCTGGTTGCGCAGGCGGATGTTGGCGAACGTGCCGCGGATCATCACCTCGTGGTTGCCGCGGCGCGAGCCGTAGGAGTTGAAGTCCCGCCGCTCGACGCCGTGCTCGGTGAGGTAGCGGCCCGCCGGGCGAGTCGGCCTTGATCGCGCCGGCCGGGCGAGATGTGGTCGGTGGTGACCGAGTCGCCGAGCTTGGCCAGCACGCGGGCGCCGGCGATGTCCTCGACCGGCTCCGGCTCGCTCGGCATGCCCTCGAAGTACGGGGGCTTGCGGACGTAGGTGGAGTCCTCGGTCCCAGGCGAAGGTGTCGCCGGTCGGCGTGTCGAGGGACTGCCAGCGCTCGTCGCCGGCGAAGACGTCGGCGTAGTCGTTGCTGAACATGTCCGCGCCGATCGCCTGGGCGATGACCTCGCTGGACCTCGGTCGGCGACGGCCAGATGTCCTCGAGGAAGACCGGCGTTGCCGTCGCTGTCGACGCCGAGCGGGTCGTTGGGCAGGTCGATGTCCATCGAGCCGGCGAGCGCGTACGCGACGACCAGCGGCGGGGACGCCAGGTAGTTCATCTTGACGTCGGGGTTGATCCGGCCCTCGAAGTTGCGGTTGCCGGAGAGCACCGAGACGACGGCGAGGTCGTTCTCGTTGACGGCCTTGCGTCACCTCGGGGTGAGCGGGCCGGAGTTGCCGATGCAGGTGGTGCAGCCGTAGCCGACGAGGTTGAAGCCGAGCTTGTCGAGGTACGGCGTGAGGCCGGCCCGCTCGTAGTAGTCCGATGACGACCTTCGAGCCCGGGCCAGCGTGGTCTTCACCCACGGCTTGCGCTGGCAGGCCCTTCTCGACCGCCTTCTTCGCCAGCAGCGCGGCGCCGATCATCACCGACGGGTTGGAGGTGTTGGTGCAGGAGGTGATCGCGGCGATGGTGACGGCGCCGTGGTCGAGCTCGAACTTCGTGCCGTCGGCCAGCTCCACCTGGCGGGGTTCGACGGCCGGCCGTCGGGGCTGCCGGCGGGGTGGTCGTGCCAGTCGTCGGGCGCACCGCCACCGTTGCCTCCGCCCGAGTACGCGGGAGAGTCGCTGGCGGGGAAGGACTCGTCGGACGCCTCGTCGACGGCCGAGACCACGGCCTCCGGCTTCTGCTGCGAGGGGACTCCGGCTTCGCCGAGCCTCCGGCGGCGTCGCCGTCGGTGACGTAGTCGGCCAGCGCGGCGCGGAAGGCGTCCTTGGCGTCGCTCAGCGAGACGCGGTCCTGCGGGCGCTTCGGGCCGGCGAGCGACGGCACGACGGTCGACAGGTCGAGCTCGAGCTTCTCGGAGTAGCGGGGCTCGGCGTCCGGGTCGTGCCAGAGGCCCTGCTCCTTGGCGTAGGCCTCGACCAGCGCGAGCTGCTCCTCGGCGCGGCCGGTGAGCTCGAGGTACTTGAGGGTCTCCTCGTCGATCGGGAAGATCGCGATGGTGGAGCCGAACTCCGGGCGACATGTTGCCGATCGTCGCGCGGTTGGCCAGCGGCAGGCGCGGAGACGCCGGAGCCGTAGAACTCGACGAACTTGCCGACCACGCCGTGCTTGCGGAGCATCTCGGTGATGGTGAGCACGAGGTCGGTGGCGGTGGCGCCCTCGGGCAGCTCGCCGGACAGCTTGAAGCCGACGACCCGCGGGATGAGCATCGAGACCGGCTGGCCGAGCATGGCCGCCTCGGCCTCGATGCCGCCGACGCCCCAGCCGACGACGCCGAGGCCGTTGACCATGGTGGTGTGCGAGTCGGTGCCGACGCAGGTGTCGGGGTAGGCGACCGTCGTACCGGACTCGTCGTCACGGGTGAAGACGACACGGGCGAGGTGCTCGATGTTGACCTGGTGGACGATGCCGGTGCCCGGCGGGACGACCTTGAAGTCGTCGAAGGCGCTCTGGCCCCAGCGCAGGAACTGGTAGCGCTCCTTGTTGCGCTCGTACTCGAGCTCGACGTTGCGCTCGAAGGCCTCGGGCGAGCCGAAGACGTCGGCGATGACGGAGTGGTCGATGACCAGCTCGGCGGGCGCGAGGGGGTTGATCTTCGACGGGTCGCCGCCGAGGTCCGCCATGGCCTCGCGCATGGTGGCGAGGTCGACGACGCAGGGCACGCCGGTGAAGTCCTGCATGATCACGCGCGCGGGCGTGAACTGGATCTCCTTGCTCGGCTCGGCGTCGGCGTCCCAGCCGGCGAGCGCACGGATGTCGTCGGCGGTGATGTTCGCGCCGTCCTCGGTCCGCAGCAGGTTCTCCAGGAGGATCTTGAGGCTGTACGGCAGGGAGTCGACGTCGAGCCCCTCGTCTGCCACCGAGGCCAGCCGGTAGATCTCGTAGGACTTCCCGTTCACATCCAACGTGCCCTTGGCACCAAAGCTGTCCACACTCTTGGGGCTCGGCATGCCCGTCTCCTCACCTCTGGCTGTCGGTCGGTACCCATCTTGCCCACGGTCCAACGGCTCGGCCCGACCGGGTCCAAACTTCTCTTGATGTCAAGATACATGACATCAAGCGATGTACGCCAGCAGGGTCCACGACCCGAGCGTGTCGGCCAGAAGCCCCCGAGGAGCAAGGTTCGCTCAGGCATAGTGAGGGTCACGGTGGTTACCGCCCACGAAGCAGGCGAACCCCACGAGAACACCGTCGGACAAGAGGGGCGAAGAGCGTTGGACCTGCGCCGCACCGCCACGGCCTGTGCCGCCTGCCTCGCGCTGCTCACCGCGAGCTGCACGAGTGGCACGACCACGTCCACACCTGTCCCGGAGGTCGCCGGGACACAGGCGACGGCGGGCTTCGACCAGGTCGAGGGCCCGACCGTGGTCGCCGCCGGTGACATCGTGTGCGCACCGGGCTCGGAGAGGACCGCGACCAGCTGCCGGCAGGCCGCGACCGCCCGGCTGGCCGCGGGCTTCGATCCGCGCCTGGTGCTCACCCTGGGCGACCAGCAGTACGAGTACGGCGCCCTCTCGGCCTACCGGGCTGCCTACGCCAAGACCTGGGGAGCGCTGCGCTCGATCACGAGGCCGGTCCCTGGGAACCACGAGTACAACACCCCCGGGGCCTCGGGCTACTACACGTACTTCCGGAGGCAGCAGCCGGGCGAACCCGGCTACTACGCCTTCGACGTCGGCACCTGGCGCGTCTACGCCCTCAACAGCAACTGCGACGTCATCGACTGCACCCGCGAGAATCGGTGGCTGGACCGGAACATGGCGAAGCACCCACGCAGGTGCAGTGCCATCACCATGCACCATCCCCGGTACTCCTCCGCGTTGCACGGCTCGAACAGCTTCGTGAAGCCGCTCTGGCAGACGGCGCTGCGCCACCGTGCCGACCTCGCCCTCGGCGGTCACGACCACGACTACGAACGGTTCCGGCGGATGAACGCCGCCGGAAGTCCGAGCCGGGCCGGGATGGTCTCGTTCGTGTCGGGCGCAGGCGGCAGGACCCTCTACCCGTGGCGATCCCGGGCCCCGGGCTCCGTCGTCCGCTTCAACAGCGACTTCGGCGTGCTCGCGCTTCGGCTCGGCAAGGGCAGGTACGCCTGGCAGTACCGGACGATCAAGGGGAAGGTCGTCGACTCAGGCACCGGTCGCTGCGTCTGAGACCGCTGCCGCCCCGTCTGGCTGGGGCATCAGCACCGCGACGCACTCCACGTGGTGGGTCATCGGGAAGATGTCGAAGGCCCTCAGGGACGTGAGGCGGTACCCGTGCTCCGCGAAGATCGCCACGTCCCGGGCAAGGGCGCCGGGGTCGCAGGCGACGTAGGCGACCGCCCGCGGCCCAAGGCCCACCACCGCCTCCACCACGTCGCGCTTCGCACCGACCCGCGGCGGGTCGAGGACGACGAGGTCACAGTGCTCGCCCGCCGCGCCTCGACGCAGCGCCCGCTCCACCCGGTCGGCCAGCGTCTCGACCTGTGGCAGGTCCGCGAGGTTCCTCACGGCATCGTCCACCGCGGTCGCGTCCGACTCCACGGCGACCACCCGGCCGGTCGGCCCGACCCGCTGCGCGAGCGAGGAGGAGAAGAGGCCCACCCCGGAGTACAGGTCGGCGGCGCTCTCCCCCGGCTGCGGGTCGAGCCCCTCGAGCACGGCGTCGAGCAGCGCCTCGGCCGCACCCGGGTGGACCTGCCAGAACCCGGAGCCGGTGACCTCGAAGACCCGGTCGTCGGCCTGCTCGTGGAGCACCTCCGGCCCTTCGACGTACAGGTCGCGCGCCGTCGTCTCGACGACGAGCTGCTCCCCCGCGCTCGAGACGATCGCCTCGACCGACTCGGCCTCGGGCCACTTGCGGTCGACCACGGGAGGGAGGCCGGGATGGCTGATCGGGCAGTGGTCGATCCTGACCACGTCGCGCGAGCGGTGCATGCGCAGGCCGGCGTGCCCCTGCCGGTCCACGGCGAACTGCACTCTGGTGCGCCACCCGAGCCCCTCCCGGTCGCCGGGCACAGCCTCCACGGAGACGTCGACGTCGAGCTTGGCGAGGCGCTGGAGCTGCTCGCGTACGACGGCCGCCTTCAGCTCGCGCTGGGCGGGCAGCCGGACGTGCTGGAAGTCGCAGCCCCCGCACTTGCCGGGGCCCGAGAACGGGCAGGGCGGCTCCACGCGGTCCTTCGAGGCCGAGACGAGCTCGACTGCGTCGGCGCGCAGGAACTTCGACCCCTCGTCCCCCTCGGTGACCTGCACGACCACCCGCTCGCCCGGAAGGGTGTGTCGGACGAAGACCACGCGGCCCTCGTGACGTGCCACGCAGTGACCGCCGTGGGCGACCGGTCCCACGTCGACGGTGTAGCGCTCACCGACGAGTGACCGCCCTCTGGCGACCCGCTCCCGGCTCCGCCGCCTCACCAGCGGGTCCGACCCCGCCGGACGTCGCCCGCCTTGACCTGGTGCAGCGCGCGCTCCTCGCGCTGCTTCGCCAGCTCGGAGGACCGCAGCTGGAAGGGCACCGAGATCACCATCACGCCGGGGGTGAACAGCAGTCTGGTCTTCAGGCGCAGTGCCGTCTGGTTGTGCAGCACCTGCTCCCACCAGCGACCCACGACGTACTGCGGGATGTACACCGCCACCACACCGCGGGGGTTGGCGTCACGAATGCTGCGCGTGTAGTCGACGATCGGCCTGATGATCTCGCGGTACGGGGAGTACAGCACCTTCAGCGGGACGTCGATGTTGCGGTCGTCCCACTCCTCGAGCAGCCGGGCCGTCGCGGCGGAGTCGGTGTCGACGAACACGGCCTCGAGGACGTTCGGCCGAGCCGCCTTGGCGTAGGCCAGGGCCCGCATCGTCGGCTTGTGCAGCTTCGACACCGCGATGATCGCGTGCACCCGGGTCGGGAGCACCTGGTCGGTCTCCTCGGCGAGAAGCTCCCTGGCGACGTTGTCGTAGTGGCGGCGGATGCCCTTCATGATCATGTAGAAGGTGCCCATCGCGAGGATGGCGATCCAGGCGCCGGCCAGGAACTTCGTGAGCAGCACGACCACGAGGACCACCGCGGTCATCCCGAGGCCGAAGGTGTTGATCGCCCGGGAGCGCATCATCCGCCGCCGCTCGGCCGGGTCGGTCTCGACCTTCAGGTGCCGCGTCCAGTGCCGGATCATGCCGAGCTGGCTCAGGTTGAACGAGACGAACACGCCGACGATGTAGAGCTGGATCAGTTTGGTCACCTCGGCGTTGAAGGCGAGGATGAGGGCGATCGCCATGAGGGCCAGGATCAAGATGCCGTTGCTGTACGCCAGGCGGTCACCACGCGCGGCGAGCTGTCGAGGGAGAAAGCCGTCCCGGGCGAGGATCGAGGCCAGGACGGGGAAGCCGTTGAAGGCGGTGTTCGCGGCGAGCACCAAGATGATGCCGGTCATCGCGATGACGAGGTAGAACCCCGGGGTGAAGTTGTCGAAGACACCGCGCGCGATCTGTGCGATGACGGTGTGCTGGTCGTAGTTGTCCGGGACCGGCGTGCCGTTCGGTCGGATGAGGCTGTCGAGATGGTTCGGGTCGACGTACTTCAGGTCCATCATGCGGGCGAGCGTGATGACGCTGAGCATCATCGTGATCGCGATCAGGCCGAGCAGCAGCAAGGTCGTCGCGGCGTTGCGGCTCTTGGGCTTCCGGAAGGCGGGCACGCCGTTGGAGATCGCCTCCACACCGGTCAGGGCCGCACACCCGGAGGAGAACGCCCGCGCCAGCAGGACGACCAGCGCGATGGTGGTGATCGTGCCCTCGTAGCCGGGCTCCGGGACGATCGTGAAGTCCGCGCTCTCCGCGTCGGGAAGCCCGCCGACCAGTGTCCGCATGAAGCCCCAGGCACACATGCCGAGAATCGCGATCATGAACCCGTAGGTGGGGATCGCGAACAAGACGCCGGACTCGCGCACACCTCGCAGGTTCAGCGCAGCCAGCAGCAGCACCAGGAGGCTCGCCACGAGCGCCTCGTGTCCCGAGATGAAGCCGAGTGCGGCCGCCGCGTTCTGGACGCCGGACGAGATCGACACCGCCACCGTCAGGACGTAGTCCACGAGCAGCGCGCTGGCGACCGTGACGCCGGCGTTCTGGCCGAGGTTCACCGAGGCCACCTCGTAGTCGCCACCGCCGCTCGGGTACGCGTGCACGTTCTGCCTGTACGACGCCACCACGGTGATCATGACCAGGGCGACGAGGATGGCGATCTTCCACGACCACGCATAGGCCGCGACCCCCGCGACCGAGAGCATGATGAAGATCTCGTCGGGCGCATACGCCACTGACGACAGCGCGTCGCTCGCGAAGACGGGGAGCGCGATGCGCTTGGGCAGGAGGGTCTCCCCCAGCTGCGTACTGCGCAGCTTGCGCCCGATGAGAATCCGCTTCGATACGTCCGCAACACCCACGGATGAAGGCTAGACCACGACTGCCTACCGCCCTCACGCGCCGCCTGGCCCGACCGGTGTAGCGTTTTACCCGTGCATGTCGTAATCATGGGCTGCGGCCGCGTCGGCTCAACTCTCGCCCGCAGTCTCGAGGACCGGGGCCACACCGTCGCGGTCATCGACAGCAACCCCGACGCCTTCCGCCGCCTGGGCCCGGGCTTCAACGGGACGAAGGTCACCGGGATCGGCTTCGACCAGGACGTCCTCGACCGTGCGGGCATCGAGAAGGCCGACGCCTTCTGCGCCGTGTCGAGCGGCGACAACTCCAACATCATCGCGGCGCGTGTGGCCAGGGAGACCTTCGGCATCCAGCAGGTCGTCGCGCGGATCTACGACCCCGGACGCGCGGAGGTCTACCAGCGGCTCGGCATCACGACCGTCGCGACCGTGAAGTGGACGGCCGACCAGGTGCTTCGCCGGATCCTTCCCGCGGGCGCCGAGCCGGACTTCCGTGACCCCTCCGGCACGATCCGGCTGGACCAGTTCCGTGCCACCGAGGCCTGGGTCGGGCAGCGGACCGTCGACTTCCAGCTCCAGTCCGGGAGCCGGATCGCCTGGATCGACCGTCTCGGCGAGGGCATGCTGCCCACCCGTGAGAGCGTCATCCAGGAGGGTGACGTGCTGCACCTGGTCATGCGCGAGGAGAATGCGGACCGGGTCTACACAGTGTTCGAGCACGGGCCGGAGGCCGAGTGATGCGCGTAGCGATTGCCGGAGCGGGTGCGGTCGGCCGGTCGATCGCACGTGAGCTGATCCAGAACGGCCACAAGGTCCTGCTCATCGACAAGAACCCTGCCTCGATCAAGCCCGACCGGGTGCCCAAGGCGGAGTGGCTGCTCGCCGACTCCTGCGAGCTCTCCTCCCTCGAGGAGGCGCGCCTCGAGCACTGTGACGTGGTGATCGCCGCGACCGGTGACGACAAGGCCAACTTGGTCACCTCGCTGCTCGCCAAGACCGAGTTCGGCGTCCCGAGGACCGTGGGCCGGGTCAACCACCCCAACAACGAGTGGCTCTTCACCGAGGCGTGGGGGGTCGACGTGAACGTCTCCACCCCGCGCATCATGTCCGCCCTCGTGGAGGAGGCAGTGACGGTGGGCGACCTGGTGCGGCTGTTCACCTTCCGCAAGGGCAACGCCAACCTCGTCGAGATGACGCTCCCGGAGGACTCGCCGTACGTCGGCAAGCCGGCCGGGCTGATCCCGTGGCCGGAGAACTGCTCCCTGGTGACGATCCTTCGCGACGGCCAGGTCTACACCCCGTCCCCGGAGCAGCCGATCGAGTCCGGCGACGAGCTCCTGTTCGTGGCGGCCGCCGACTCCGAGTCGGAGCTCCAGTCACTGCTGGCTCCCGTGGAGCACAGCCCCTAAGCGGTCTCGTCGTCGGTTCCGAGCACCGGAGTGCGGTCGCGGGCCAGGAGCCACACCATCGCGGCCAGGGCAGCCAGCTGCAGCGGCCAGCCCATGAGGATCTTGGAGAAGCCCAGTGCCGCGACCGCGGTCCCGGCGTCCATCCCGGAGCTCTTGCCGGCGACGTAGAGCGGAAGCTGGACCGCGACCCGGACGACGCAGGGGAGCACGAGGAGCCAGCTGAGGTGGCTGCACAGGCGCACGATCTGGGGATCGCTGCGCCAGGCGGTGGGGTCACCCGCGACGCTGCCCACCATGAAGCCGACGACGGGCCAGCGGACGAGGATCGACATCGAGATGAACACCGCGTAGGCCGCGTTGTAGAGGATGCCCGGCAGGAAGTAGGCCAGCGCCTGGTCGTTCTCGTCGCCGCCACCCTGAGCACTCCGCCAGGCGAAGAAGGCGCCGATCCCGATCCCGAAGATGCTGTTGAGGACGTACTGCGCGCTGGAACGCTGCACCAGCCGGGCGGCCAGCAGGAGCAGGGCCGCAGTGACGCTCACGATGAGCGAGAGCTGCAGCTCCTTGGTGCTGATGAACGTCAGCGTGAAGAGGATCGTGGGTACGGCGGCCTCCAGCATGCCGCGGCGCCCACCGAGCGCGTGGGAGAGCTGGGAACGGACAACCGCCTCGACGGTCTCCTGGGCCGCGGGCGGCGTCACGGGGTCAGTACCTCAGCTCGTAGCGGGGGTTGTACATGACGCGCATCGTGTCGTGCCGGCCGATCCGGCCCGCGACGCGGAGGTGCCGACCGGGCTCCACGCCGGCGATCCGGCGACGGCCCAACCAGATGATCGTGACGACCCCGGAGCCGTCGTAGAGCTCAGCCTCCAGCGCAGGCACACCGCCACGAGGCCGCAGGGTCACGGTGCGCAGGCTCCCCTGGAGCTCGACGAACTCGCGGTCGACAGCATCGGCGATGGCGCAGCACCCGGCCTTCTCGGTGTCGTTGCGCAGCTCCTTGGCCTCGAGGGCAGCCGTGCTCGCCCACCGGGATAGCGAGCGGCGTACCCGCCCCTTGACTTGCGACATGTCTCAAGCGTAACCAGCGACTCAGGCGTCCTGGCCCGGGACCGGTCGGGCGTTGCTGGGCATCACCAGCGGCAGCGGCTCACCCGGTGCCATCGGGGCGGAACCGCGGACCACCACCACGTCCGACAACGCGGTCTCCAGCTCACCGTCGGCCTGCGGCGAGACCGCCGGACGCCCGAGGAACGTGGCGCGGAGCAGCCAGCGGGGCCCGGAGATCCCGAGGACGCGTGACGGCTGCGTCGCCGCCTGCCCGTCGGGGGTGGTGGCAGGCATCGCGACGTGGAGCTCGGTGCCGTGCGGCCCCTCGGCCTCGGTGGCCGTCCCGCCCCTTCGAGCGGTCTCGGCGGCGATCTGCTTGCGCACGTCGGACCAGATGTCGCCGTTGCGGGGGGCTGCGAACGGGCGCAGCTCGACGGCACCGTCAGGGCCCACGAGGAGCACCGCCGCGATCTGCTGGCTCGCCTCGTCCACCTGCAGGCGGAGCTCGAGCCCGGGCTTGCCCTTGACGACCAGCCCACCGAGGTCGATGCGGGTGGGATCCTCCTCGTCGAGGTCCACCTCGGCGGAGTCCCACGGGCCCTGGCCACGCTCATCGGTCTCGCGCGTGACCTCGGGCTCGGCCTCGGCTCCCGTCGACGCGGACGCCTCGACCTCGTCGCTCGCCTGAGCCGGCTCGACCTCGGACTTGTTGCGTCGGAACTTCACTGCTTCTCCTCGAGCGCCCGGGACGCGTTGCCTTCGAAACCTCCGGTAGAACCGTAACCCCCGTCGCCACGGTCGGATCCCGGCAGCCGCTCCACCTCTACGAAGCGGGCCCTCTCCACGCGCTGCACCACCAGCTGGGCGATGCGGTCGCCACGACACAGGGCCACCGGCTCGGTGGGGTCGAGGTTGATCAGCATGACCTTCACCTCGCCGCGGTAGCCGGCGTCGACGGTGCCCGGCGCGTTGACGATCGAGATCCCGCAACGCGCCGCGAGCCCCGAGCGCGGGTGGACGAGGGCGACGTACCCGTCGGGCAGCGCGATGCTCACTCCGGTCGGCACCATCGCCCGCTCTCCCGGCGCCAGGTTCACGTCCACGGTGGTGGTCAGATCCGCGCCCGCGTCGCCCGGGTGTGCGTACGACGGCAGCGGGATCCCCGCGTCGAGTCGGCGGATCAAGATCTCCACGCTGCCCTGGTTCCCCTGCATGGTGGCCGACCCTATCTGCAGGGCGGCGAGGGCCCGGTGGCAGGCTTGTCCCCGACAACCCTGCCCCCACAAAGCGGACGAGTGAGCGAGTGACCAGCGTGAGTTCCGAGACGAGCGTGCTGTACGACGAGCGCCTGTACGTCCCGCTTCGTTGGTGGGTGCAGGCCACGATGTTCCTCGCCAGCCTCTGGCTCGCCTTCATCGTGGCCCTGCCCGCGGCCGTCGCATGGGCGGCCGCGGCCGTGCTCGCCGGTGGTGTGGCGGCGCTCTTCCTCGGCTACGGCTCGGCGCGCGTCCGCGTCGAGGGCGGCTTCCTGTACGCCGGTCGCGCGCACATCCCCGTCGCCATGCTCGCCGACCCCCAGCCGCTCGACAAGGAGGCGACCCGTCTCCTCGCGGGGCGCGACGCGAACGCCCAGGCGTACCTGCTGCTGCGTCCCTACCTGAAGCGATCCGTGCGGGTCGCGGTCATCGACCCCTCGGACCCGGTCCCCTACTGGCTGGTCTCGACCCGGCGACCCGACGAGCTCGCCGGAGCACTGGCCGCTGCGGGCGTGCAGTAGGGCTGCGGCGCCCCGTCACAGCACGGCTCGTAGTAGAGGCACTTCGGACACCTGTTGTGCGCCTGCTCGGCGTACATCTGGGTACCACAGCCAGGACACGGAAGATCGATCGCCATGCACCCATACTGCGCAGCCGCCTGTCTCGATGCCCGGAGCGACACGGCCGGGCCCCTCAGGTGGCAGACTGTCGCGAAACGGGCACGACGATCCCTACACAGGAGGAACCCCTATGGCCTCGGGCTCGAAGGTCTGGAGCGCGATGGCGCTGGCCTCGACCGTCGGAGCGGGCATCGCCGCCCGCAAAGCGATGACGACCTCGTGGAAGGTCGCGACCGGCAAGGAGCCGCCGCAGAACCCGGCCGACCCTGACGTCTCGATCGGCGAGGCACTGGCGTGGGCGATGGTCAGCGGCCTCACCATCGGCGTGGCCCGGATGCTCGCCTCACGGCAGGCCGCGAACTACTACCGCAGGTCCACCGGCCACCTGCCGCCGAACCTGCAAGAGGCCAGCTCCTGAGACGCCGCGCCCAGCGCACGCGAAGGCCGGCTCCCGCAGGGGGAGCCGGCCTTTCCCGTCTGTATCGGCCTGCCGTGTCAGGCGCAGTCGCGGCAGATCATGCCGGCGGGGTCTGCGAGCTGGCTGCGGTGGTGGACCAGGAAGCAGCTCATGCAGGTGAACTCGTCCTCCTGGCGGGGCTTGACCTCGACGGCCAGCTCCTCGTGGGAGAGGTCTGCGCCGGGCAGCTCGAACGACTCGGCGGCCTCCGCCTCGTCCTCGTCGACCTTGCCGGAGTTCTTGTCATGGCGCCGAGCCTTGAGCTCTTCGAGGCTCTCTTCGCCCTGCTCTTCGTCTGTTTTGCGTGGTGCGTCGTAATCGGTAGCCATCTTCGTATCTCCTGCCCCCTAGGTGTCCGGGGTGTTCGTGCTCGAGGTCTGCGGGCGGTAGGTCGAGCGGATTGTGCACCAAACCGTTCGGACCATGCACGTCTTTACGGCCTCGTGTCGTGAGTGTCACACGCGTTTGGCGGGTGCGCAGCGGAACAACTACAGGCCAGGGCTGTCTATTCCCCCTCTGCGGCGAAGAACCCACACTTCTCGACGAGCGCGTGGAACTCGTCGAAGCCTGCCTCCGGCGCCGCAACGACGCAGGTGGTCCCGCCCACACCGCGTCCGGTCTCCACCCGGGCCCCTGCCTCGGTCGCCACCAGCCCGCCGGCCGCCATGTCCCAGGCGTTGAGACCTTCCTCGACGTACCCGTCGAGGCGTCCCGCGCCCAGCGCGCACAGGTCGAGCGCGGCCGAGCCGAGCCGGCGGATGTCGCGCACGGTCCCCAGCAGCCGACCGACCGCGGCAGCCTGCTGCTCCCGCACCTCCCGGACGTAGTTGAAGCCGGTGGCGACCAGCCGCTGCTCCATCGGCACGTCGTCCCGGACCCGCAGGGGTCGGCCGTCGAGGGACGCGCCGCCGCCGCGGGTGGCGGTGAAGACCTCGCCGCTCGCCACGTTCACGACCACGCCGGCCACGACCTCCCCGCCGCGGCTGGCCGCGATGGAGACGGCGTACTGCGGGATGCCGTAGAGGAAGTTGACCGTGCCGTCGATGGGGTCGACCACCCACGTGACGCCGGAGTCGGACTCCGCCGAGGCGCCCTCCTCGCCGAGGAAGCCGTCCCCCGGCCGTGCGTGGGTCAAACGGGAGTAGATGAGCTGCTCGGCGGCGCGGTCCGCCTCGGTCACGACGTCTACGGGGCTCGACTTCGTGTCGGCCACCTCGACGCCGGCCTCTCGCCGCTCCCGCACCAGGCTCGCCGCCTCGTCGGCGACGGTGCGCGCCAGGTCGAGCAGCTCCGTGTCGACAGCCTCCGCCACCGGGTCAGTCCTCGCCACAGAGCGCCGGCCTCGGTCCCCGGGCGTTCGCGCAGCACCCACGCGGGCACACGTCCCAGGACGCCTCGAGGCTGCCCACCGTGGCCCGGACGGCGTCCTCGCCGCGCTCCACCGCCGCGCGCTCGAGGAGCAGGTCGCGGGCCATGGCGACGAACCGGGGGTCCAGGCCGGCGGTGGCCGCCCGGACGAAGCCCAGCCCGAGCTTCTCCGCGGTGGCCCGGGCCTCGGTGTCGAGGTCGTAGACGACCTCCATGTGGTCGGAGACGAAGCCGATCGGGACCACGACCACCCCGCGTCCGCCCCGTCGGGCGACCTCCTCGAGGTGGTCGTTGATGTCCGGCTCGAGCCACGGGATGTGCGGCGCGCCCGAGCGCGAGCAGTAGACCAGGTGGCCGGAGTACCGGTGGCCGGTCTCCTGGCGGACCCGCTCGGCTATCGCGTCGGCGACGCTCAGGTGCTGGGTGACGTAGGCCCCGCCCGTCGGTCCGCTCGCGTCGTTCATCGACAGCGGGATCGAGTGGGTGACGAAGACGATGTCCGCGTCGTGGCGAACCGTCTCGTCGAGCTCGGCGAGAGCCGCGAGCGTGGCGTCGACCATCGGCTCCACGAAGCCGGGGTGGTTGAAGTAGTGGCGCAGCCGGTCCAGCCGCGGCGCGCCCTCGCCGACGGCGGCGACCGCGTCGGCGAGGTTCTCGCGGTACTGACGGCACCCGGAGTACGACGAGTACGCGCTCGTCACGAGGCACGCCGCCCGGCGTACGCCGTCCTCCTTCATCTGACGGACCGTGTCGGTGAGGTACGGGTCCCAGTTGCGGTTGCCCCAGTAGACCGGGATGTCGATGCCGGCCGACCCGAGGTCCTCCCGCATCGCGGCCAGGAACTCGCGGTTCTGGTCGTTGATCGGGCTGCGTCCGCCGAAGAGGTAGTAGTGCTCGCCGACCTCCTCGAGGCGCTCTCGCGGGATCCCCCGGCCTCGGGTCACGTTCTCCAGGAAGGGCACGACGTCGTCTGGCTTCTCCGGACCACCGAAGGAGACCAGCAGGAGCGCGTCGTACGGCGCGACGTCAGGGTGCATGCCGTCATCTTAGGATCGAGACCCAATGCTCACTCCCTATCGCCGAGTGCTCGCCGTACCGGGGGCCCTGGCCTTCTCGCTCACCGGCCTGGTCGCCCGGCTGCCGATCTCGATGCTCAGCCTCGGCATCGTCGTCCTCGTCTCGACGCGCACCGGGTCCTACCGGCTGGCCGGCTCGGTCGCGGCCGCCTACCTCGTGGGCAACGCCGCCTTCGCCGTGATGCAGGGCAGGATGGCCGACCGGCTGGGACAAAGCATCGTCCTGCCCTGGACGATCCTGGTCTCCACGGGCTCGCTCGGGCTGACCATGTGGTCGGTCGAAGCCGGGTGGCCCTCGCCGCTCCCCCAGGCCTTCGCCGCGGTCGGGGGCGCCTCCTTCCCCCAGATCGGCTCCTGCATCCGCGCGCGGTGGTCGCACAACGTCCCCGACAAGGCGCAGCTGCAGACCGCCTTCGCACTCGAGGCAGTCCTCGACGAGGTGGTCTTCATAGTCGGCCCGATCCTGGTCACGGCCCTCGCCACCGCCGTCGACCCGGTGGTCGGCCTGGGCACGGCGATGGCCGCGGGACTCGTGGGCAGTCTCGCCCTCGCGGCACAGCGGTCCACCGAGCCGCCCGCGCACCGGAACGTCCCCCAAGTGGGGCCGAGCGTGCCCATGGGATGGCGGGTGCTCGGTCCCCTGGTGGTGACCGCGACGGCGTTGGGAGTGGTCTTCGGCGGGGCCGAGGTCTCCGCAGTCGCGTTCGCCGAGGAGCTCGGCTCCAAGGCCGCCTCCGGACCGCTGCTCGCCGTGCTGGCCCTGGGCAGCCTGCTCGCAGGCGTCGCGTCCGGGACGATCCAGTGGCGGTCGTCCATCCCCACGCGCTTCCGGGTCGGCATGCTCGCCCTGGCCGTCGCGCTCGTCCCGCTGCCGTTCATCGACGGTCTGGCCCTCATGGGTGCCGGCATGTTCCTGGCGGGGTTCGCCGTCTCCCCCACGTTGATCGCGGCGGTGGCGTGGATCGAGGAGACCGTGCCGGCTCGGCGACTCACGGAGGGCATCTCGCTGATGACCACCGGCCTGTACGTCGGCCTGGCACCAGGTGCGGCGGCAGCAGGAGCGATCATCGACCGCTACGGCGCGTCGCCGAGCTTCTGGGTCCCGGTGGTCGCCGCCGGTGTGGGCGCGGCCGTGGCCTGGGCGACAGCGCTTCTTCCAGCGGCACGCCCCCGTGCGAGGGCCGAGCAGAAAGACGAGGCCGAGGACTGACCGGCGTCACTCCGGCGGCGCCATCGCCCAGCGGATCGTGCGCGTGATCGCAGCGCCTGCCGGGCGGACCACCAGGGCCTCGACGGGCGGCAGCCACGGGAGCCGCAGGTGCGCCCGAGCCCATCTCGGCAGCAGCCCGACCGCGGAAGCGGCGATGGCCGCGTACGCCGGACGAGCCAGCGCCGGCAGCGGCGGTGTGAACAGGATGAAGCGGGCCGCCTCGCGCGCGGAATGGGTCGCGGCGAGCTCGGGCCGGTATCCCTCGATGTGCGCACGCAGCTCGGCCTCGCTCCGCGGCGGGTCGACGACGCCGAGCGACTCGGCGACCCGTGCCGTCTCCGCGACGTAGCGGTCGCGTCCGGCCGAGTCGAGCGGCGTGTGCCCGAGGCGCTGGTGGGCGGTGAGGAAGCTGTCGATCTCCGCGACGTGAACCCAGCGCAGCAGGTGCGGGTCCGATGCCGCGTAGGGACGCCCGTCGGGCGCCGTACCCCTCACTCTCTCGTGGACCGCGCGGATCCGGCGGACCATCGCCTCCGCGTCCGAGGCCGGCCCGAAGGTCGTGACGGCCAGGAAGTGGCTCGTGCGCTGGAGCCTGCCCCACGGGTCCCCCTTGTACCCGGAGTGCGCCGCGACACCTGCCATGGCGAGCGGGTGCAGGGACTGCAGCAGCAGGGCGCGCACCCCACCCACGAACATCGACGCGTCCCCGTGCACCTGCCGGATCGGCGACCCCTCGGGGAACCATCGCGGCCCGGGCGTGCCGTGGATGCGCTCCCGTCGCGCGGGACCCTCCGGGCCGGCGACGCGGGCGAACAGCCGCTCACCGAGCCGGCTGCGGACCTCGTGCACCACAGGTGACGTCACGACTTCGAGTATGCCCGGTGGCCGGTAGCGGCCGGGCTTGCTCGATCAGGTGCTCGCCGAGCCCATCGCGCGAGGGGCGTTCCAGCCCCGCCACCACGCGACCAGCCTCCAGGCAGTGCAGAGCGCGGCGGCCGGGATGGCATAGACCCACGTCGCCAAGGTGGATGACGCACCCAGCACCGCGACGGAGGCGCCGACCAGAGCAGGGGTGGCGTACAGCTCGCTGCGCAGGACGACCGGGACTCTCCCCGCCAGGAGGTCGCGGACGACGCCGCCGCCCACGGCTGTCAGCGTCCCCAGGAGGACCGCCGGGACGGGACCCAGTCCGTAGTCCAGGGCCTTGAGCGCGCCCGCCACGCAGAAGAGACCCAGACCCGCGGCGTCGAACACGATCACCAGGCGCTCCATGCGGCCGAGCACCGGGTGGAACCAGAACGTGACCAGACCCGCCACGACCGGCACCAGCAGGTAGCGCCAGTCCAAGAGTGCCGCCGGCGGGACCGCGCCGATCAGGACGTCGCGCATGAACCCGCCGCCCAGCCCGGTCGCGCCGGCGAGCACGAGCACGCCGAAGAGGTCGAGCTCCTTGCGCACGCCGACGAGGCTGCCGGAGATCGCGAACACGAAGATGCCGGCCAGGTCGAGGACGACGAGCAGAGCACCGAGACCCTCGGCCGAAGATTGCATCCGGTGAGGTTAGCGACCCGCGCGCCGAGTACGCCTCAAGCGTCCCCTGCCTGAAGTAGGCTCGTCCGCACAGCACACCAGATTCAGGAGCGGCCCGTATGCAGGACCTCACACTCGTGGGGCTGACCGAGGACAAGTCGAAGCTCGTCCTCGTCAGCGACTCGGGTGAGAAGTTCACCCTCGCTGCAGACGCAAAGCTCAAGGCCGCTCTCCGCGGTGACCTCGCACGACTCGGCCAGTTGGAGATTCGAATGGACAGCGCACTGCGGCCCCGGGACATCCAGGCCCGGATCCGTGCCGGGGAGAGCCCCGAGTCCGTGGCGGACGCCGCCCAGACGACGCTCGACCGGATCATGACCTATGCGAGCCCGGTGCTCGCCGAGCGTGCCCACATCGCGGACCGCGCCCAGCGTGCCTCCATCCGTCGCAGGGCCGGCGAGGGGCCCGCCCGCATCCTCGGTGACGCTGTGTACGAGCATCTGCGCTCGAACAACGTCGCCCCCGAGAGCGTCGACTGGGACTCGTGGCGTCGTGAGGACGGCCGCTGGACCCTCGTCGCCAGCTTCCGGGTGGCCGACCGCGACCACCGGGCGGAGTTCATCTTCGACGTCCAGGGCCGTTACGTAGTGGCAGAGGACGACGAGGCCAGATGGCTCGTCGGCGAGATGCCCGTCCGCCAGCCCCAGCAGCCTCGCGCCGAGGTCTCCCGCAACGCCCGTCGTCTCTCCGCCGTGAACCCCGAGCTCCCGCTCGGTGACGATGCGATCGAGCTGGTCACCCACGCGGACTCGGCGCAGCAGCAGGTCGCCGAGGAGCGCACCGTCGACCTGACTCAGACCGCCAGGGACCTTCCGCGCGGTACGCCGACCAGGGCCGACGAGCTGGCCGGGGCGACCGGGGACGCCGACTGGATGGCCACGCAGGCCAGCGACCGCTTCCGCGACCGGCGGCGCGACGCCGAGCCGGAGCCGCAGGAGGCGGCTGACAGCCAGGACCCCCAGGAGATCCAGGAGCCCGCGGCCGCAGAGCAGGATCGGACGCCCGAGCCAGAGGCCGAGCCAGAGGCCGCCGAGGCGCCGCCCAAGAAGGCCGGACGCAAGGGTCGCCGTGCCTCCGTCCCGAGCTGGGACGAGATCATGTTCGGCGGGGGGCGCTCGGAGTAGGCCGACCGATAGGCTGCCGGGCAGACCCGACCACCTATCTCGGAGACGGCAGCATGACCTACTTCGTCACCGGCGCCACCGGCTTCATCGGCCGCCACCTCGTCCAGGAGCTCCTCGCCAACCGTGACGGCGAGATCGCGTTGCTCGTCCGGCCCAGCTCGCAGGCGCGGGTGGAGTCGCTGATCCGCCGGTGGGAGGCCGGCGACCGGGTCAGTGTCGTCCCCGGCGACCTCGGCAGCCCGATGCTCGGCGTCGACGAGAGCTGGGTGGAGGACCACAAGGGCAAGGTCGACCACTTCTTCCACGTCGCTGCTCTCTACGACATGACCGCCTCCGACGCTCTCAACGAGGAGCTGAACGTCGGTGGCACCCGTTCGGCGCTCGAGCTCGCCGCGGCGCTCGACGCGGGCGTGTTCCACCACGTCTCGTCGGTGGCGGTGGCGGGTGACTACCAGGGGGTCTTCGACGAGGAGATGTTCGACGAGGGACAGGGGCTCCCCTCGTCGTACCACCGGACGAAGTTCGAGTCCGAGCGGATCGTGCGCGAGGAGTCGCAGGTCCCTTGGCGGGTCTACCGCCCGGCGGTCGTCGTCGGTCACTCCGAGACCGGCGTGATGGACAAGGTCGACGGCCCCTACTACTTCTTCCCGCTGTTCAAGCGGCTCCGTGACACGCTCCCCCAGTGGCTGCCCGTCCTCGGCATCGACCTCGGGGACACGAACGTCGTGCCCGTCGACTACGTGGTCTCGGCCATGGACCACATCGCCCACCAGCAAGGCCTGAACGGGCAGGCTTTCCACCTGGTCAACCCCGAACCACAGCCGACCGTCGACGTCGTCAACGCGTTCGCCAAGGCAGCCAAGGCCCCGCGGTTCACCGTCCCGGTCGACCGGAGGTTCACCGGGCTGCTTCCGGCCAGCCTGCTGCCCAAGGCGCTGCAGCTCGGCCCGGTCCAGCTCGCGCTGCGCGAGACGATCGGCCGGCTCGGTGTCCCGCCGGAGGTGCTCGGCCATGTGTCGTTCCCGAGCGAGTTCGCCACCCGTCGTACCCACCAGGCGCTGCGCGGCTCGGGCATCTCCTGCCCCGACCTCGACAGCTACGCGCCGACGCTGTGGAGCTACTGGGAGGACCACCTTGACGAGGACACGGCGCGCGACGACGGGGTCCGCAAGGCGCTGGGCGGCCGGACGGTCGTGATCACGGGTGCTTCGTCGGGCATCGGGCGGTCCACCGCGCTCAAGGTCGCGCAGGCGGGCGGGGTGCCCGTCCTGGTCGCCCGCGGCAAGGACAAGCTCGAGGACACCCGTGCCGACATCGAGCGCATGGGCGGCACCGCTCATGTCTACGCCTGCGACCTCTCCGACCTCGAGGCCATCGACAGGCTGTGCGAGCAGCTGGTCGCGGAACACGCGTCGATCGACTTCCTCGTCAACAACGCCGGCCGGTCGATCCGCCGCTCGCTGGCGCTCAGCCACGACCGGTTCCACGACTTCGAGCGCACCATGTCGCTCAACTACTTCGGCGCGGTCCGGCTCGTCATGGGCCTGATGGAGAAGATGCGGGAGCAGGGCCACGGGCACGTCGTGAACGTCAGCTCGATCGGCGTGCAGACCAGTCCCCCGCGCTTCAGCGCCTACGTCGCGTCGAAGGCTGCGCTCGACGCGTGGAGCAACGTGGTCAGCTCCGAGGTCTTCGGCGACGGCGTCAGCTTCACCACCGTGCACATGCCGCTGGTGAAGACGCCGATGATCGCGCCGACCAAGATCTACGACGCCTTCCCCACGATCACGCCGGCTCAGGCGGCCGACATGGTGATCTCGGCGATGGTGGACCGGCCCCACGAGGTCAACACCGCGCTCGGGACGCTCGGGGCGGTTGCGCACACCCTGGCGCCGAAGACGACGTTCCGCGTGCTGCACATGGCCTACCAGGTCTTCCCGGACTCGGCCGCGGCGAAGGGCGACGACGAGGACACCGCGCCGACCTCGGAGCAGATGTTCCTCGCCCGGCTGCTCAAGGGCGTCCACTGGTGAGCGACTCCCGCCGCCGCTGGTGACATCCGGCCTCGTGACACGGGGCCTCGGGACACAGGGCGAGGTCGGGGATCGGTACCCCTGATCTCACCGACCGCCCGACCTCGCCACCGGTACAACGACAGGGGGCCGCGCAAGGTCACGCCCTGTGGTCAGGAGGTCATGGACCGGTGGCCACCGCCCGCGCGCCGCTGTGGACCCACTCGCTCCACGAGCCCGGGTATAGCGCCGCGTCGAGCCCGAGGGACTCGAGGGCCAGGACGTCGTGGGCGGCGGTGACGCCGGAGCCGCAGTACACCGCGACCTCGCGACCGGGGCGGACACCTGCGTGCTCGTAGACCGCGGTGAGCGCAGTCGCGTCCTTGAAGCGGCCGCCGGGCTGCTCCAGGTTCGCGGACGTCGGCACGTTGACCGCGCCGGGGATGTGGCCCGCGACCGGGTCGACCGGCTCGTGCTCTCCACGGAAGCGCTCGGGAGCCCGAGCGTCGACGAGAGCACCCTCGCGCGCCACGCGGGCGGCGCCGTCCGCGTCGACCACCGGCATCGCGCCGGGCCGGGCCGTGAAGTCACCCGCCTTCGGCTCCGTCGGCCCCTCCTCTACGTGCCCGACGTCGGTGAGCCAGGCCTGCCACCCGCCGTCGAGCACCTTGACCTGGCGGTGGCCGTGGTAGCGCAGCAGCCACCAGCACCGGGCCGCCGACGTGCCCGCGACCGCGTCGTACACCACGACCTGGACCCCGGCGCGCACGCCGCAACGACGCATCGCCGCCTCGAAGCGGTCCGTGTCCGGCAGCGGGTGCCGCCCTCGGGGTCCTGGCGGGTCGGCCAGGTCGGTCTCCAGGTCGACGTACGCCGCGCCCGGGATGTGCCCGCGCAGGAACTCCTCGTGGCCCGGCGGACCGCCGAGCTGCCAGCGGACGTCGAGCAGCACCACCGGCTGCTCCAGTACGGCGAGCCGCCGAGGCGTGATGAGCGGGGAGTGAGGCACAGAAGTCCTCTCGGTCGAAGTGGAAGGTGGCGCGAAGGGAGGGTCAGTCGAACGGCAGCGGGTCCGGGACCATGGAGACTGCCTTGGCCCGGGCGGCGGTGAGCTTGCGCCGGTGGTGCTGGCGGCACAGCACCTCGTAGCCGACGACCGGTCCGTGGCCGTTCTGCTCCACCTCGAGAGGCTTGGTGTCTCCGACGACGATCACCTCGCCCTCGGTCACCATCACGCCGTTCTCGGTGCGTGCGTTGTGGGTGGCTCGTTTCCCGCACCAGCACAGGGCTTCGACCTGGAGCACCTGCATCCGGTCGGCGAGCTCGACGAGCCTGGCAGAGCCAGGGAACATCTGGGAGCGGAAGTCGGTGAGGATGCCGAAGGCGAAGACGTCGATCTGGAGCTCGTCGACGATCCGCGCCAGCTGCTCGATCTGCTCGCGCGTGTAGAACTGCGCCTCGTCGCAGATCAGGTAGTCGATCCGCGCGCCGTGGGTCAGGGAGTGCACGACGTAGTTCCAGAAGTCGAAGTCCGCCTCGACCTCCTGGGCCTCGTGCGTGAGCCCGAGCCGGCTCGACAACGTGGCCTCGCCGGCGCGGTCGCGCGTGGTGAAGATCCTGCCCGACCGGCCGCGGACCGCGTGGTTGTGGTTGGTCTGGAGCGCGAGGGTGGACTTACCGGAGTCCATGGTGCCGGTGAAGAATTGGAGTTCAGCCACGGGCGAGCATCATGCCATGTCAGGCCACGAGAATCGGGATCAACATCTCCGCTGATGTCAGCGAGCCGTGCAGACCCACGAGCTTGGTCTCGATCGGGAACGCCGAGCGGCTCAGGACGGAGAAGTCGTCCCTGCAGGCGACGAGCACGTCACCGATGCGCGGGCGTACGTCGGAGACGAGCTCGCCGAACCAGCCGCGCCGCAGCGCCTCGTCGCGGGTGACCACCTCCGCGCGCTCGCCGAGCACCTCCCGCCAGGTCGCGACCACGTCGTCGACCGCCCCGCCGCGGCAGTACAGCTGCCGGAACCGGGCCTCCCCGCCGAAGAGCGCGACTCCCTCTCGGAGCTCGGGACAGTCGTCGACGTCGAGGCGTGCCTCGGGCGGCGAGTCCACCATGCCGTGGTCGGCCACGACCAGGATGCGGACGTCGGTGGGCAGGCTCTCGCGAAGGTGCTCGGCGGCGGCGTCGATCATCGACAGCTCCTGCTCCCACTGCATGGACCTGACGCCGTAGGCGTGCCCGGTCCAGTCGAGGTCGCCGTCGTACATGTAGGTCACCGACGGTGAGCCCGAGGACGCCTCGACCACCGCGGCGAGCCGCTCACCGACCTTGTCGGCCCCGACGAACTCCGCTCCCCTGGTGCCCGCGACCGTCAGCCCCGAGGCTGCGAAGTCGCGCTTGTTGACGACGGTCGTGTGGACCCCGGCTGCCGCGAGCCGCCCGAAGGCCGTGGTGTACGGCTGCCACTCACGAGGCTCGACGTCGGCGTCCCACGTCAAAGCGTTCAGCAGGCGGTCGCTTCCGGGGATGCGCGAGGTGTAGCCGACGATGCCATGGGTGCCCGGAGTGAGGGCGGTGCCGAGGGAGGTGAGGCTGGTGGCGGTGGTCGAGGGAACGCCCACGGTCGCAGGGGGCTGAGCGCCGAGGAGCGAGTGCAGGAAGGGCGCCTCGTCGGGGTGGTCGCACAGCAGCTCGTAGCCGAGTCCGTCGACCAGGAAGACGACGTAGCGCTGGGCCTCCGGCAGCACGAGCGAGGTCTCGCCGAGACCGGCGTCGACACCTATGGCGGCGGCAACAGCCGGGAGGACGTCCCCCAGCGACCGGTCGTGGTACGCCGGGGGGACGAACGCCGTGCTCGTCACTGGTTCGAGGTGCCCGCGGTGCTCGCCGAGAGCGCCTCCGCGAAGTCGAGCACGTGAGCGACGGCGTCCGTCCCGTCCGCCGCCGAGCTGACCCGGATGGAGAAGTCGTCCGAGGCGATGACACCGGTGTAGCCGTGGTCCGCGTCGCACTGCGGGTCGCTGCACGTGGCGGGCTCGAGGTCCACACGACCCACGCCGCCCCAGCCGATGGTCAGCACGACCTCGTTCGCGCCGGGTGGGGGCACGGGCTTGCCGGCGTAGGAGGCCGGGTTGGCCACCATCCGGTTCACCACCACCGAGCGGACCGTGGAGAGCATGACCGCTTCGGTGGAGGTGGAGGTGTACGGCGCGGGGAGCAGGTCGTCGGGCTCGTGCTCGTCGGTGTGAGCGAGGATCAGCCGGGACGGCGTGAGGACGACGACCGTGACGTGACGGCGTACCTCGTCGCGGTCGATGGTGGGCTCGTGGTGCACCAGGTAGGAGACCACGCGCTCACCCGCCACGGCAGCGTTCACCGAGTCGGCCACCACGTCGGGGTAGTAGCCGGACTTCTCGATGTCGGCACGAAGATCTGCATAGCGGTCGGGCATGTTGCTCAGTCTTTCATGCGGCCCGCCGGACTCACGCCGCAAGGACTACTTCGGGCTCGAGCCCGTCCTGAACGGGGTTGAGGTGCCGCCGCATCCGCAGGAAGAGCAGCGCGGCCACCGCCGTGCCTCCGACCGTGCACGCCACCCACAGGTGCTCGAGGTCGTTGCCGATCAGCATGCCGCTCAGCGCCGGCCCGATGATCATCGCGATGGTCCAGGTCATCCCCTGGAGCGCGTTGTAGCGACCGCGGAGCTCCTCGGCGGCGAGGTCGTTGATGATCGCCGGCGCAAGAGGTGCCCACAGCGTCTCTCCGAGGCCGAACATCCCCATCCCGACGACGATCAACATCACCGCAACCCAGCCGTCGACCGCGTCGGAGCTGGCGATGACGGCCCACGAGGCCGACCACACCAGAGCGCACAGCGCCAGCATGGAGGTGCGGCGGCGGCCCTTGATCAGCCGCAACGTCACCAGCTGCCCCACGACGATGGCGGCCGTGTTGGCACCGAACGCCCAGCCGAGCGCCCGAGCCGGGATCTCGGCAACCCCCACGGCGTACGCCGCGAAGCCGGCCTCGAACTGGGCGTACCCGAAGGTGATCATGAGGACCGAGATCGCCGTCACTCGCAGCAGGGTCCGGTCGCGCAGCACCACGCCCCAGCCGGGCTGCGGCCCGACCTCGCGCTCGGCCGTCTCCCCGGTCATGGCTCCGGTCCCTCGTGGCAGGCTGAGGATCACCGCGATGTAGGCGAGGTAGGACAGCGCGTCGATGAAGTAGAGCCGCTCGAACGACGCCGGGTCGCCGACGTGGATGAGCAGCGCACTGACCACGCCGCCGACGCCCAGGCCGGCGTTGAGCAGCATGAACTGGAAGCCGTAGACCTTCTCCCGTTGCCCCTCGGGAACCAGCCGGGTCAGCATCGCCGTGGCAGCGGGGTAGAGACCGACCGTCCCGAGCGTGATGAAGGACGAGACGAGCAACGCGTGCATCGTGTTGTGCACGAAGGCGAGCGACGCGACTCCTGCCGCCTCCGTGGTGAGCCCGACGAGCATCACCGGGCGCGGCCCGAAGCGGTCGATGAGTGTGCCGCCCAGGGGCGATCCGATGAATCCGAGCAGGCCCATCCAGGCGAAGAGCAGGCCAACGGTCGAGGTCGAGATGCCACGGACCTCTGCCAGGTAGACGTAGAGGAACGGCATGGTGAGGCCACTCCCCAGCGCGGAGAACGCGATGCCGACGAAGATCCGCTTCACGAGCGGGTCCAGGCCGGGTGGGACGAGCTCTTCGGTGTCTGCAGCAGGATCGCGGTCGATGGTCACGAACGGAAATTGTCCGGTAAGAGGCACTCGCCCCGCCAATGAATTACACAGCTCGACCGTGACGCCGGACACTCGCCTCTCGCGCGGGGCACCAGCGGTCAGCCGGGCAGCGTGTCCCCTGCCTGCGCGCTGAGCCGACGCACGAACCAGTCGGACCGGGCGTCGGAGACCGGCTCGACCCGGCCCCGGCCGTCGAGCACCGTGGCGCCACCGGCACCCGCGAGGATGAGGTTCAGGTCGAGGGTGCGCACCTGAGGCAGGTCGTTCTTGAGCTGTGCGACCCGCAGCAGCAGATGCTCGATCGCCTCGACGTCCACCTTCTCGCTTCCGCGGTAGCCGAACAGCATCGGCGCGGCCTTGATCTCACGAACCATCTCGGCCGCCTCCCCGCCGTGCATGGGAGGGATGCGGTAGGCGCGGTCGGCAAGCAGCTCCGTGGCCACGCCGGAGACGCCGAACGACACCACGGGCCCGAACAGCGGGTCCTCCATGCCCCCGATCGCGACCGGTACGCCGGGGGTGGCGACGCGCTGCACGATGAACCCGGCCTTGTCCGGCTCGTCGATGATCGAGTGCATCGTCTGCCAGGCGTCCTGCATCTCCTCGGCGGTGTCGATGTTGCGCCACACATGTGCCAGGTCGGGCCGCTGGCGCAGGTGCTCAGCGGTCGCCTTGAGGACGACGTCCCAGCCGAGCCGTTCCCCTGCCGCGACTGCCTCGTCCTCGGTGCTCACCTCGACCCGCCGCCAGAGGTCCACGCCGTAGGCGTCGAGCAGCTCGCGCACCTCCTTGAAGGTCAGGTCGCGGCCCTCGGGAGAGTCGATGAGGATCTGGTTCACCATGCGCCGGGCCCGGCTCACGTCGACCTCCTCAGGAGCCACGAGCTCGCCCTCGGGCTTGGCCAGCCAGGTGGCGTACTCCACGACGCGGGCGAGCGCACGCACCGCCGCCTCCACGGCGGAGTACGACGGCACCGATCCCCTGCCCGCGGTGCTGCCCGCCACATCGGGCACCCGGAGCAGCTCGGGGACGCCCTCGGTCGCGAGGAAGGTGGAGACCAGGGGCTTCTCCGACTGCTCCCCGACGGCGGCGAGCACGTCCGCCACCTCGACACCGGTGGTGTTCAGCGGCGGGATGAACACCGCGACGACGGAGTCGCAGTCGGGGTCGTCGATCGCGCCGTCGAGGGCCTCCTCGAAGTCCTCGGCGGTCGCCTCGGGCCCGAGTGCCACCGACTTGCAGACCTCGAGGCCCTCCGCTGCTGCCGCGTCGGCCGCGAGAAGGCCGAGGGCGTCGGAGTTGCCGACGATGGCCACCCGACGCCCCTTGGGGAGCGGCTGGTGGGCGACGAGCTGGGCGACGTCGAACATCTCGTCCAGGTTGTCCACCTGGATCACGCCCGCCTGCCGGAACATCGCGTCGACGGCAGCCGGAGGGGCGACGATCGTGCGGACCGCGTGCCCCATCGGGACGCCCTGGGTCGTGCGACCGGAGCGCACCGCGATCACCGGCTTGCGCCGGGAGACCCGGCGGGCGACGCGGCTGAACTTGCGGGGGTTGCCGATCGACTCGAGGTAGAGCAGGACCACCTCGGTGGCGGCGTCCTCCTCCCAGTACTGCAGCAGGTCGTTGCCGGAGACGTCGGCACGGTTGCCCGCGCTGACGAAGGTCGAGATACCCAGCCCCCGCCGGGCCACCTTCTCGAGGATGGCCACTCCGAGAGCACCGGACTGGCAGAAGAAGCCGGCTCGCCCTATCGGCGGCATGACCGTGGAGAGCGAGGCGTTGAGCGAGACCTCGCCAGAGGTGTTGATGATCCCGAGCGCGTTCGGGCCGATCAGCCGCAGGCCGTAGCTGCGGGCCAGGCTCACCAGGCGTCGCTGGCGCACCCGTCCCTCCTCACCTGTCTCGGCGAAGCCCGCGGAGATCACGATCAAGCCGTGGACGCCCTTGGCCGCGCAGTCGAGCACGACGTCGTGAACCGAGTCGGCAGGGACTGCGACGATGGCCACGTCGACCTCGTCGGGGATGTCGGCGACGCTCTTGTAGGCCGGCATGCCGGAGACCGCCTCGGCGGCCGGGTTCACGACGTACACACGACCGGTGTAGTCACCGAGCACGAGGTTGTGCACGAGCGTCTGGCCCACGGTGTCCTGGCGGCGCGAGGCGCCGATGATCGCCACGCTGCGGGCGTTGAAGAACCGCTGGATCGACGCCGCCTCGGCCCGGTGCTCACGCGAGAGCATCACGCCGATCGAGGTGTCGGTGGAGTCGATCGGGAACTCGAACCGCATGACCCCGTCCTCGAAGCCGCCCGCCACCTGGTACCCGGCCTCGCGGAAGATCTGGATCATCCGCTGGTTCTCCGGGAGCACCTCGGCCACGAACTTCTTGACGCCCCGCTCACGGCCGGCTTGGGCAAGGTGCTCGAGCAGGAGCTGGGCGATGCCGCGACCCTGGTGCTTGTCCTGCACCAGGAAGGCGACCTCGGCCTCGACGCCGTGCCCGTCAGGACCGGGGATGCGGTCGAAGCGCCCGACGGCGATGATCTTCTCCGCGACGGTGAGCACGAAGGCCACCCGGTCCTTGTGGTCCACGTGGGTGAACCGCTTCACGTCACGGTCGGACAGCGTGGGCATCGGCGCGAAGAAGCGGAGGTACTTCGACTCCGCGGACACCTGGGCGTAGAACTCGACCAGGCGCTCCTCGTCGTCGCCCGAGATCGGTCGCAGATGGGCGGTGTGCCCATCGCGCAGGAGTACGTCGGCCTCCCAGTGTCTCGGGTAGGCCGGAGCATTCGCCGGAGCCATGTCTGGGGCGCTCACGCAACGCAATCTAGCGGGTTCCGCCCAACTCGGCGTGCCCCTGCGTGAGCGTGGCGGTGCCACAGGAGACAATGGCGCAATGGCAAAGCGCACAAAGCCTGCACCGGCCTCCGACGACTTCGAGGAGCACATCGTCGACATCGACGTCGGCGACGAGATGCGCGGCAGCTTCCTCGAGTACGCCTACTCGGTGATCTACAGCCGGGCGCTCCCCGACGCACGTGACGGGCTCAAGCCGGTCCAGCGGCGGATCCTCTACACCATGGGCGAGATGAACCTTCGCCCCGACCGCGGCCACGTCAAGAGCGCCCGTGTCGTCGGTGAGGTCATGGGTCGACTGCACCCACACGGCGACGGCGCGATCTACGACGCCCTGGTCCGCATGGTCCAGCCCTGGTCCCTGCGGGTGCCGCTCGTCGACGGCCACGGCAACTTCGGCTCACCGGACAACGGCCCCGCCGCCATGCGTTACACCGAGTGCCGGATGGCCCCGGCGGCGATGCCGATGACGGTCTCGATCGACGAGGAGACCGTCGACTTCAAGCCCAACTACGACAGCCGCGAGCTCGAGCCCTCGGTGCTGCCCTCGGCGATCCCGAACCTCGTCGTCAACGGCGCCTCGGGCATCGCGGTCGGCATGGCGACGAACATGGCCCCCCACAACCTGGTCGAGGTCGTCCAGGCGCTGCGCCACCTCATCTCCAACCCCGCGGCCGACCTCGACGCCCTGATGCGCTTCATCCCCGGGCCGGACCTGCCCACGGGCGGCAAGATCGTGGGACTCGACGGCATCCGCGACGCCTACGAGACCGGCAAGGGCTCCTTCAAGATGCGCGCGACCGCCCGGGTGGAGAGCGTGACCCCGCGCCGCAAGGGCATCGTGGTCACCGAGCTGCCGTACGGCGTCGGGCCGGAGAAGGTGATCGAGCGGATCAAATCGCTCGTCCAGGCCAAGAAGCTGCAGGGCATCTCCGACGTCAAGGACCTCACCGACCACAACAACGGCCTTCGCCTGGTGATCGAGGCCAAGAACGGCTTCCATCCCGAGGCCCTGCTCGAGCAGCTCTACAAGCTCACCCCGATGGAGGACAGCTTCGGCATCAACGCCGTCGCGCTCGTCGACGGGCAGCCGCGCACCCTCGGCCTGAAGGAGATGCTCGAGGTCTACCTCGGGCACCGTTACGACGTCGTCCGCAGGCGCTCGACGTACCGCCGCGGCAAGGCCGCCGACGAGCTCCACCTCGTCGAAGGCCTCCTGATCGCGATCCTCGACATCGACGAGGTCATCCAGCTGATCCGGTCCAGCGAGAACGCCGGCGAGGCGAAGGAGCGCCTCATGCACGTCTTCGACCTCACCGACGTGCAGGCGACCTACATCCTCGACATGGCGCTGCGCCGCCTCACCAAGTACTCCCGCCTCGAGCTGGAGAAGCGCAAGGACGAGCTCGTCCAGACCATCGAGCAGCTCGACGCGATCCTCGCCGACGAGAAGCTGCTGCGTCAGGTCGTCTCCGACGAGCTCGCCGAGGTGGCGAAGACCTACGGCACACCGCGACGCACCGTGCTCCTCGAGTCCGCCGGCCAGGCCGTGACCTCCACGGTGCCGCTCGAGGTCGCCGACGACCCCTGCGTGGTCTACCTGTCCTCGACCGGGCTGCTCGCTCGCACCACAGGGCTCGACGAGCCGGGAAGCGGCGGCGGGCGCAGCAAGCACGACGTCATCGTGGCCGCCGTACGCACCACCGCCCGGGGGCAGGTCGGCGCCGTCACGAGCCGCGGCCGCGTCGTCAAGCTGGACGTGCTCGACCTGCCGACCCTCCCGGCGACCGCCAACGCCCCGCACCTCCAAGGCGGGGCCCCGGTCAGCGAGTTCCTCGCCCTCGAGGTCGACGAGCGCGTGCTCACCCTCACGACCTTCGACCCGGACTCCCCCGGCCTCGCCATCGGCACTGCGCAGGGCGTGGTGAAGCGCGTGAACCCGGAGTTCCTCAGCAACCGCGACGACTGGGAGGTGATCCGCCTCGGCGACGGCGACGAGGTCGTGGGCGCCGTGGAGCTGAGCTCCGGCGAGGAGACGCTGTGCTTCGTCACGTCCGAGGCCCAGCTCCTCCACTTCTCCGCGACCGGCGTCCGCCCGCAGGGGCGTGGCGGCGGCGGCGTAGCGGGCATCCGGCTGGGCGCGGGTCAGAAGGTCGTGTCCTTCACGGCCTTCACGCCCGACGACTCCTCGGTCGTGGTGACCGTCTCCGGGTCGAGCACAGCTCTGCCCGGCACGGAGGCCGGCTCGGTGAAGGTCACCCCGTTCTCGGAGTATCCCGCGAAGGGCCGGGCGACCGGCGGCGTTCGTTGTCACCGGTTCCTCAAGGGCGAGGACACCCTCGTGCTCGCCTGGGCCGGGACCGGACCGGCCCAGGCTGCAGCAGCCAGCGGGGCGGCGGTCGACCTGCCGGAGGCCGCGGGTCGCCGCGACGGGTCCGGCGTGCCGGCCTCACAGCCGATCGCGGCCTGCTCCTCGCCGGCCATCGCGCTCCACCCGGCATCCCTCGACCAGCAGCCCGCAGGGACGTGAAAGGCTGACCTCCATGACCCTCATGCGTCGAACCTTGACCGGCTGCGCCCTCGCCGCGTCGCTCGTGCTGAGCGGCTGCGCGAGCGACGCCCGTGAGAACAGCCAGAGCCCCGAGGAGGCGCTCGCCGCGGCCAAGAGGACGCTGGACGAGACCTCGGGCGTACGGGTCAGCCTGTCGACCGAGAAGCTCCCGCCGACCGTGGACGGCATCGTCAAGGCCGAGGGCGTTGGGACCCACGACCCCGCGTTCCAGGGGGACCTCAAGGTGGCCAGCGGTGGGATCACCGCGGACGTCCCGGTGATCGCCGCCCAGGGCAAGGTCTTCGCGAAGCTGCCGTTCACCACGCGCTTCGTCGAGGTGGACCCTGCGGCCTACGCCGCACCGGACCCGGCGGGCCTCATGGAGCCCGACGGCGGCCTCTCCTCGCTGCTCACCGCGGCCGAGGACGTCGAGGAGGGCAAGCAGGTGCGGGACGGCGAGGACGTGCTCACCAGCTACTCGGGGACCGTTCCGGGCAAGGTGGTGGCCTCGATCATCCCGAGCGCCACCGCCAGCAGTGACTTCGACGCGAGGTTCACCGTGGACGACCGGGACCGGCTTCACGAGGCGGTGCTGACCGGCCCGTTCTACCCACAGTCCGGCGACGTCACCTACACGATCAGCTTCGACGAGTACGACACCACCGCGGACATCAAGGCTCCGTGAGCATGAGCCCGCGGGTCCTCCTGGGGCTCGCCGCCGTCGCCGTCGCCTTCGCCGCCGCCGACACGTACGTCGTCGTCCTCGCCCTGCCGGACATGATGGCGGGTGCAGGACTGGCGGTCGACGAGCTGCAGCGCGCGGCTCCGATCGTCTCGGGCTTCCTGCTCGGCTACGTCGCCATGCTCCCGCTGATCGGCCGGATCGCCGATCTCCGCGGAAGGCTGCCGGTGCTCGTCGGCTCCCTGGTCGTCTTCGCGCTCGGCTCGCTCGTGACCGCTGCCTCCTACGACCTCACCAGCATGGTCGTCGGCCGGTTCCTCCAGGGGGTGGGAGGCGGCGGCCTTGTGCCGGCCACCCTGGCACTCGTCGCCGACATGTACCCCCCGGCAAGACGTGGTGTGCCGCTCGGGGTCGTGGGCGCGGTCCAGGAGCTCGGCAGCGTCCTGGGCCCCCTGTACGGCGCCGTGCTGCTGGCGCTGTCGGGCTGGCGGGCGATCTTCTGGACGAACCTGGCGATCGGCCTCGTGCTCGCCGCTGCGTTGGCCTCCGCGACCACCGCCGACCCGGTCCTCGCCGACCGCGCCCCGGGCATCAGCCGACCCCGCGGCAGCCGCCTGCGGCGACGTGATCTCCCGAGCGCCGCCCTGGTGCTCGCCGCCTCGGCGCTGTTGGTGCTCGTCCTGCTCCAGCCGGAGGCCCTGGTCACCGGGGTGACGACCGGGCTGGTGTTCCTCCCGGTGGCGGGCGGGTCTCGCTGGCTCAGCCCGGTAGCCCTCGTGCTCTACGCGACGGTCGCCGCCCTCGTCGTACGCAGCCTGTCGGCTCCCAGCCCTCTCCTCGACCTGAGGGGATGGGCCGCAGTCGGACGCCGTGCGGACCTGGTCGGGGCGGCCCTCCTCGCGGTCTCGCTCGGCGGCGTCATCCTCGCCTTCGCCACGGCCGACCCCCAGGTCCAGGTCTTCTCCCCCGCCGGCCCGTGGTTCCTGCTCGGCTCCGCGGTGGCCGCGGCAGCGTTCTGGTGGCGCAACCGACGCGTCGCGGAGCCGCTCGTCCCGCACCGCGCCTTCGCCGCCACCCCGGCCTGGGGTGCCCTTCTGGTCAGCTTCTTCGTGGGCGCAGCCCTGATCGCCGCGCTGGTCGACATCCCGATCTTCGCCCGGATCACGGTCTACCCGGACTCCCAGCTCATGGCCGCACTGGTGCTCCTCCGCCTGCTCGTGGCGCTCCCTGTCGGCGCCTTGGCAGGCGGCTACCTGGTCAGGATGCTGCCGGCAGGGGTGACGACCGCGGCCGGCATGGCGTCGGCCGCGGTCGCGTTCGTCTGGATGAGCACGTGGGGACTCAAGAGTCTCGAGAGCCCGGTGGCCACCGTGCCGCTGGTCCTGGCCGGTCTCGGGTTCGGCCTCGCCCTGGCCCCGGTCAACGCCAGCCTCCTGGCCGCGACCGCCGACGCGGTCCACGGGGTGTCCAGCGCGCTGCTGGTCGTTGCCAGGATGGTCGGCATGCTCGTCGGTATCTCCGCCCTGACCACGATCGGCCTGAGGCGCTACTACAGCGTCCAGGTCGACCTGCCCACGCCTGCCGAGGTGTGCGACGGCGCCACCCGCTGCGCCGAGTACACCACCCTTCTCAAGGAGGCCGGGCTCGCCCAGCTCCAGACGGTGTTCACCGGTGCCGCCGTGTGCGCTGTTGCCGCGGGCGCGCTGGCACTGCTGACCCTGCGTGCGCCGAGGGCAGCCCGATGAGCCGGCCGACCTGCAGCGACGGGTCGCTCGCGGCCGGCGAGCCCCTGGCCGGGACCTCCCCGTACGCGGTGGCCTGGGCAGCCCTTGAGCAGAACGGCCCATGGGGTCCTCGCGCCTTCACCGACAGCCACCTCGACCCCGAGCTGGGGCGGGCCATCGAGGAGACCGCCGCGCGCCACGACGTCCGGCCCTCGCTCATCCGCCGCCCGGGGCGCCACGCGGACCAGCACCCGGACCACGACACCCCCCGCCACGTCCTGGTGGCTTTCACACACCCGAGCGGCCCGTGGCTGCTGGAGGGCACCGTCGAGGATCCCGCGGAGCTCCTTGGTCTGGACTGGCCGGCGCTGCAGGTCGGAGACCAGCAGGCTGTGCTCCGCTCGCTGCCCTCACTGTCCCCGGCGGACCTGCCGCACCTGCTCGTCTGCACGAACGGCCGGCGCGACGTGTGCTGCGCGGTCAAGGGCCGCCCGGTCGCCCTGGGCGTTGCGCCCGCGGCGCCCGGCCGGGTCTGGGAGGTCACGCACACCTCGGGCCACCGGTTCGCACCGACCGCGGTGCTCCTCCCCGCCGGGACCCTGCACGGTCACCTCGACGTCACCGCTGCCGGTGACGTGTTACGGGCGGCCGAGGGTGGCGCCACCGTCGTGGAGGGCAGCCGTGGCCGCTCGACCTGGCCCGCCCCGGCTCAGGCCGCCGAGCTCGCAGTGCGCGAGGAGCACGGCGTGACCGGTCTCGACGTGCTCGAGGTGGTCGGGCACGAGCAGACCGGAGAGCGTTCCTGGCTGACCGAGGTCATGCACGTCGATGGGCGCCTCTGGCGGATCGCGGTCGCCGCCGAGGAGTCAGAGGTGCTCAGGGCGGAGTCGTGCGGCAAGGCCCTCAAGCCGCTGACCTGGTTCACCCACGTCAGCGAGCAGACTCGCTCCTAGACGCCATCCCGGTCACCGACCGCTCGGGTGGGACACCGGTGGGAAGGCAGCTCCAGAGCGTCCTGCCCCCGGGGATGTGGTCGACGCCCCACGAGCGTGAGAGCTTGGCCAGAAGGGCCGAGCGCAGCCCGCCGTCCTCGTCGATGGGGACGTCCGCCGGAGCGCTTCCGTCGGCCCGGTGGAACACCGAGACCCGCAACCAGCTCACGCCGCACTCGAGGCTCAAGGTGACCGGGGGCTTGCCGTACAGCACTGCGCACGTGGCGAGCTCGGACACCAGCAGCTTGGCCGCCGCGACGGCGTCTCGGCCGTGCTCGGGGCACAGGTGCCGGTCCACCAGGGCACGTGCAGCACCCGGGGCCTCGACCGAGTGAGGCAGCTCGAACATGAGTACGTCGGTCGAGCTACACACTGCCTCTCCCTCCCCCGTGGCGCTCATCCTCGAACACCTCGGACCAGACTCCCGCGTGATCCGCTAGCAGTCGAGGACAGCGTCCCCCTCACGGCCGGGCGAGGAGGCTTTGTCGCCGGGATCTACCCAATATTGGGGAGCCTCCTCCAGCCGCCCGAGCCGCATCCTTGAGGTATGCACCACGGCTTGATCGACACCGAGCACCAGTCGTCGAAGGCCCTGGTGACGGGGGTCGTTTTCGCGCTGATCCTCGGTATCGCGCTGGGCGCCGCGATCGGCGTGGGGCTCGTGCGTGCCTTCGACTCGGTCGACATCGAGAAGCGTGTCCGTGACTTCTCAAATCCAGCCGCGGTGGCACCGGTCGATCCCAACCCCGGTACCCTGCGGTCGTGACAAACGACTTCGACGACCTCCTCGAGGCCAACCGCCGGTTCGCAGACGACTTCGCCCTCGCCGGGTTCGACGGGGTGGCGCACGCAGGTGTCGCGCTGGTGACCTGCATGGACTCGCGTATCGACCCTCTCGGCATGCTCGGCCTCGAGCCGGGTGACGCCAAGATCTTCCGGAACCCGGGCGGCCGTGTCACCTCGGCGGCCCTCGAGGCGCTGATCCTCGCCGTACACCTGCTCAACGTGAACCGGATCCTCGTCGTCCCGCACACCCGGTGCGCGATGGCCTCGGCCACCGAGCACGAGCTCCAGGAGCGGATCAGTGAGTCCAGCGGACAGGACGCCTCCTGGCAGAGCTTCGGCGTCATCGAGGACCAGGAGGCCGCGCTGCGCGAGGACCTCGCCAAGGTGCGGTCCCACCCGCTGATCCCCGACTCGGTCAAGGTCGGCGGGTTCGTCTACGACGTCGACACCGGTCTGCTGCGGCCCATCGACTGACCCGACGCGACCTGACGCGTCAGGTGTGCGGCATCGCAAGGCGGAGGAGCGATGGCGTGGTTGGGCGGAGCCCACGCCGAGCGACGACAACGCCGCGAGGGCGTGCACATGGTGCGTCAGGCGTCGATGGTGTCGGCGTCGACTTCGTATGCGCCCTGGACGATGAACTCCTTGCGAGGAGCCACCTCCGAACCCATCAGCAGCTCGAACACCTGTGCCGCGGTGTCCGCGTCGTCGAAGGTGATCCGCCGCAGCGTACGGCGACGGGGGTCCATCGTCGTCTCCGCGAGCTGGTCGGCGTCCATCTCACCGAGACCCTTGTAGCGCTGGATGGGCTCCTTCCAGCGCACTCCCTTCTTGCTGAGCTCGGCGAGCTTCCGCTGCAGCTCCGGGTCGGAGTAGGTGTAGACGTACTTGTCCATCCCCTTCTTCGGGTTGGACAGCTCGATCCGGTGCAGCGGCGGCACGGCTGAGTAGACCCGGCCCTCGGCGATGAGGTCGGGCATGTACTTGAAGAAAAGCGTGGTCAGCAGGCACCGGATGTGAGCGCCGTCGGAGTCCGCGTCGGCCATGAAGATGATCCGGCCGTAGCGGCGGGCGTCGATGTCGAACGTGCGCCCGGACCCGGCACCGACGACCTGGATGATCGAGGCGCACTCGGCGTTCTTGAGCATGTCGCCCACCGAGGCCTTCTGGACGTTCAGGATCTTGCCCCGGATCGGCAGCAGTGCCTGGAACTCGGAGTTGCGGGCGAGCTTCGCGGTGCCGAGCGCCGAGTCACCCTCGACGATGAACAGCTCGCTCTTCTCCATGTCGTTGGACCGGCAGTCGGCCAGCTTCGCGGGAAGGGCGCTGGACTCGAGGGCGTTCTTCCGCCGCTGGGTCTCCTTGTGCTGTCGGGCGGCGATGCGGGTGCGGGAGGCGTTGACGACCTTCTCCATCACCAGCTTCGCCTGGGCCTTCTCGGCCCGCTTGGTCGAGGTCAGGAACTTCTTCAGCTCGGCGGAGACCACTCTGCGCACGATGGTCCGCGCCGCCGGGGTGCCGAGCACCTCCTTGGTCTGCCCCTCGAACTGCGGCTCGGCGAGCCGCACCGTGACCACTGCGGTCAGACCCTCGAGGACGTCGTCCTTGATCACGTCGGGGTCGTTGACCTTGAGCTGCTTGGTGCTGCGCAGCACGTCGTTGAAGGTCTTGGTCAGCGCCTGCTCGAACCCGGAGACATGGGTGCCGCCCTTGGGCGTGGCGATGACGTTGACGAACGAGCGCATCTCCGTGTCGTAACCGGAGCCCCACCGCACCGCGACGTCCACCATCAGGTCGCGCTCGACGTCCTGGGGCGTCATGTGCCCCTTGTCGTCGAGCAGCGGCACCGTCTCGGTGAACTTCTCGTGGCCTTCGAGGCGGAGGATCTCGGAGACCGGCTCGTCAGCGGCGAGGAAGTCGCAGAACTCGGTGATGCCGCCGTCGTGGCGGAAGCTCTCCTCGACCGGCTCGTCGCCCCGCAGGTCGCGGATCACCAGCTCCAGGCCCGGCACGATGAACGAGGTCTGCCTCGCCCGGGTGACGAGCTCGTCGTAGGTGAACGTGGCGTCCTTGGTGAAGATCTGCCGGTCCGGCCAGAAGCGCACCCGGGTGCCGGTGACGCCCTTCTTCACCCGCGAGCCCTTGTGCAGCCCCGACTGGGGCGTGAAGTCGGCCGAGGGCCCCTCGCCGTCGAAGACACCGGGGGCGCCGCGGCGGAAGGACATCTTCTGGGTCGCCGGGGAACGGTCGACCTCGACGTCGAGACGTGCCGAGAGCGCGTTCACCACCGAGGAGCCCACACCGTGCAGACCACCGGTCGCGACGTACGAGCCGCCGCCGAACTTGCCTCCCGCGTGCAGCTTGGTGAAGACCACCTCGACCCCGGAGAGGCCGGTCTTGGGCTCCTTGTCGACCGGGATGCCTCGCCCGTTGTCGTGGACCTCCGCGGAGCCGTCCGGGTGCAGCGTGACGTCGATGCGGTTGCAGAAGCCTCCGAGCGCCTCGTCGACGGCGTTGTCGATGATTTCCCAGACGCAGTGCATCAGCCCCCGCGTGTCGGTGGACCCGACGTACATGCCCGGCCGCTTGCGCACAGCCTCGAGCCCCTCGAGGACGAGGAGGTGGTGGGCGTTGTACGAGTTGTCGATCTTCGTTCCTCCGGCAGTGCGGGCTGGCACGTCACTCCTCAACGCTGATGTCCTGCGACGAGCACGCTCTCGTCTCGGGCAAATCTACCCGCGACACGCCCAACGCCCCGAATGCCACGCCTACCGCGCTCCGTCCACCGGACGGGACACCATGTGGAACACATCACGACCCGACAACAATGCGTTTCAGGATGACCCGAACAGGCAACCAGATGCGCCAAGCCAGGTAAGACTGACAACCGAACAACTTGTGTCGAGGGTCACCCCGGTCACAGGCCGGAGGCCCTCACGAGGGGAAGAGCCCCGCGTGATTGGATGTTGTGTCAGGTGAAGACGAAGAGGATTGGCTCCGGGGAAACCGGGAATGTTGGAGTCAGCCGCTACGTTGAGCAGGACACCATGGAAGGAAAGAGGCCTCTAGTGACCACTGCAGTTGCCCCCAGTACCCCACTGACAGCTGTGGACCGCTGCGACCGTTGCGGTGCTCAGGCCTACCTGCGCGTCGAGCTCTCCGGTGGTGGCGAGCTCCTCTTCTGCGCGCACCACGCCCGCGAGCACGGTGACAAGCTTCGCGAGATCGCAGTCCACGTCCAGGACGAGACGGACCGTCTCACCAACACCCCGACCACGGCCCCGGAGAGCGAGAGCTGACCGGCCCCGACCCAGACGTTCCGGAAGCCCCGCACCTGCTGGTGCGGGGCTTCCGGCGTCTTGTGGCAAGGTTCGGCCCGTGAACCAAGTCGATCTGCTCGTCGGTCTCGCGATCCTGGTGGGTCTCGTGGGCATCGTCGTCCCCGTGCTTCCGGGCTCGATCCTGATCCTCGTGGCCGTGCTGGTCTGGACCGTCGTGGCCGAGTCCGGCACCGCGTGGCTGGTCTTCGCGCTGGCCACGACGCTGCTCGTGGTCGGGGCGGTGGTGAAGTACGTCGTGCCCGGTCGCGGCCTGCGTACGGCGGGCATTCCCAACCGGACGATCATGGTCGGCGGCCTCCTCGGCATCGTCGGCTTCTTCGTAGTGCCGGTGGTCGGTCTCGTGATCGGGTTCGTCCTGGGCGTCTACCTCTCGGAGGTACGCCGGGTCGGCCGGCACCTCGCGTGGCCCTCGACGGTTGCGGCGATGAAGGCGGTCGGGCTGTCGGTCTTCGTGGAGCTCGTTGCCGGGCTGCTCGCCGCCGGGGTGTGGGCCGTGGGCGCACTCACGCTCTAGAGCCATGGCGATCCTCCTCGGCCTGCTCTCCGCCTTCGCCTACGGCCTGTCGGACTTCGTCGGCGGGCTGGTGTCCCGCCGGGTCTCGGCCTGGCCGGTGGCGGTGGTGGGACAGCTCTCCTCAACCGTCTGCACCGCCGCCGTGGCGGCCTTCGCCGGAGGGACACCGACCTCTCGCGACCTGGCGTGGGCGCTCCTCGCCGGGATCGGCAGCGGCATCGGCACCGGCTTCCTCTACCGGGGGTTCGCCTCGGGGCGGATGAGCGTGGTCGCCCCGGTCTCGGCGGTCGGCGCGGCCGTCGTACCCGTGGTGGTGGGCGCCGTCGCCGGGGAGCGCCTGTCTCCGGTCGTCTGGACCGGGATCCTGGTCGCCCTGCCGGCGATCTGGCTGGTCTCGAGCACCACCGAGGAGCTGCCGACGGACGGCGGACCGGCGCCGCGCGTCAGCCTCGCGGAGGGCGTGCTGGACGGCATCCTCGCCGGTCTCGGGTTCGGCGTCCTCTTCGCCGCGCTGGGGCAGGTCCCCGACACAGCCGGCCTCTGGCCTCTCATGCTGGCGCAGGCGATGTCGGTGCCGGCCGTGGTCGTCCTCGCCGTCTGCCTGAGGGCTGCCTGGGTCCCTCGCCGGCGCCAGGCGTGGTGGGCGCTGCTCGCGGGGCCGCTGGGCGCGTTGGCCACGGGCGCGTTCATGCTGGCCGCCCAGACCGGGTACCTGACGGTGTCCGGCATCCTCGCCTCGCTGTACCCGGCGAGCACGGTCCTGCTAGCGGCACTCGTGCTGCACGAGAAAGTGCACAGAGCCCAAGGTGTAGGCCTCGGGCTCTGTGCGCTGGCGATCGCTCTCGTCGCGGGTGGCTAGACACGGCCCAGGTCAGCCGCGCTTCACCCATCCGGTGAACTCGCGGGCCTTGCCGAGCCAGTCGACCTCGGTCGTGGCCGGCTCGCCGTCCTTGGCGGCGTGCTCACCACCGGTCTTGACCTCGACCCGGACGGCGCCCGGATCGCCGAGGACCTCGCGGTCGAAGCGGATGACCGCCGTGTCCTTGTCGTAGTCGAGCTTCATGATGTAGCTGCCGCCGTGCAGCGGAGCCGGACGGTCGCTGGCCCGCTTCCACCCCTTGGCCCTGAGCAGGGTGTAGTCGGACCCCTCGAAGGTGCCGCCGACGAAGAGGAACTCCGGGCCCTTGCGGGTGCGGTCGGTGTCGAGGAAGAGCGTGATGCTGCTGCCGCTCTTGTAGGAGCGCCGAAGGTCGCGGTGGACGACCTTGACCCGCACCTGCTCGTCGTTGACGACGCGCACGCGCTGGATGTCGGCGCCGTGGGCGATGTCGCCGTGGGCGTCGCGGAAGACGGTCGTGGCGGCCGTCGCGGGCCCCGCGAACGCCGTGACGCCGAGGGCGGAGAGGGCGGCCCCGATGGCGAGGCGACCGGCTGTGGTGTTGATGCGCGTGTTCAAGGTGACTCCTGGAGAAGACTCGACGACTCCGTCCCCCGGAGCCCTCGAGCGCCTCACCGTGAGGCGCTGCCACCAAGACGCCACTCGCCCGATCCGGGTTGCATTGCCTCAGGACGATGTCGGCGTGATGCCCCTCACACCCGGCTGGGATACCTTCGGCCCATGGGACGCGCGGTAGCCGCCGCGGCGGCACTGGTGACGTCGATCGCGCTCACCTCGTGTACGTCGGACGCTCCCGCTCCGGCCGGGGAGGCCCAGCGCTCGCAGGCGCCCTCGCCCACACGGGCGGGACCGTCCCCTTCCCCGCCCGAGTCACCCGCCTCACTGACATCGGCCACGCCGGCCGGCCCGACCGGGCCCTCCCCACTGACCGAGCCTGGCTCGTTCGATGCCGCCGCGGCGATGAGGAGCGTGCGTCTCCTCGCCGGCGAGATCGGACCCCGCCTCGCCACCGGCCGGGCCTTCCGGAGGGCGGGCAGTGTTGTGGAGGCCAGGTTCGAGAAACTCGGCTACGCGGTGCGGCGGGAGGTCTTCGAGGCCCCGGCCGGCGACTCGTGGGGTGTCGCCGTCGAGGCGGGGCGGTCGTTCAACGTCATCGCCGAGCCGCCGCGGTTCGACCCCTCGCTGCCCTATCTCGTCCTCGGCGCACATCTCGACACCGTGGCAGTCGCCCCCGGCGCAGAGGACAACGCCAGCGGCGTCGCGGTCCTGTTGGAGGTGGCTCGCCTGGCAGCTGCCCACGAGACCCGGTTGCCGGCCGTCCTCATCGCCTTCGGGGCCGAGGAGCCCCGAGGGCCCGGAGACGACATGCACCACTTCGGCTCACGGCAGCATGTGCGCGGTCTGACCAGGGCACGGCGGGACAACCTCGACGCGATGGTGTCGTTGGACCGGGTCGGTGTGGGCCGGGTCGTGCCCGTCTGCACGGGCCCTCTGTCACCACCTCGGGTCCAGCGGGAGCTCCTTGCCGCCGGCAGGCGCACCGGCGTACCCACCGCTCGCTGCGAGAACACCGCCAGCGACCACTGGTCGTTCGAGAAGGCCGGCTTCGCCGTCGCCCGCCTGGGTGGCACCAGCTACGCCGCCTACCACTCGGCTGACGACGTACCCGCGGTCGTCAGTGAACGGCAGCTGGGAAGGACCGGCCGCCTTGTCTGGGCGTGGCTGCGGTGAGCGGGGCCGGCGTGCTGCGCGCGGCCCTTGTCGTCGCTGTGACCGCCGTGCTACTTGTGGCGCTCGTGTGGGGCCTCCAGCGGCATTTCATCTACTTCCCGGACACAGCACCGGTCCCGTCCGCGAGCTCGGTCATCCGTGGCGCGCGAGACGTGCAGGTCCACACCGAGGACGGTCTCACCCTGGGGGCGTGGCTCGTCAGCGCAGAGTCGAGGCCCCGGGGCGTCTCCGTGCTGGTGGCGAACGGCAACGGCGGGGATCGCTCCCTTCGCGCTCAGCTGGCCAGGGCGCTCGCGGCGGAGGGGATGACGGTGCTGCTCTTCGACTACCGCGGCTACGGCGGCAACCCCGGCTCACCGAGCGAGGCGGGTCTCGCTCGCGACGTGCGCGCAGCACGGGACTTCCTGCTGGCGGAGACCGACATCTCGGCCGATCGCCTCATCTACTACGGCGAGAGCCTCGGGGCGGCCGTGGTCACGGAACTGGCCTCCCATCACCCGCCTGGAGGGCTCGTCCTCCGCTCACCGTTCGTCGACCTGGCTTCGGTCGGCGAGATCCACTATCCCTTCCTTCCGGTTCGCGCGCTGCTGCGTGACCGGTACCCGCTGGTCGAGCACCTCGCCGAGGTGGACGTGCCGGTCACCGTCGTCTACGGCAGCGAGGACTCGATCGTGCCTCCCCAGCAGAGCCGTGCGGTAGCGGCGGTCGCGCCACGCCTGCGACGGCTCGTCGAGGTCGAGGGAGCCGACCACAACAGCCCCGCCCTCCTGAACGGCGAGCAGCTCGTCGACGCGGTGGTCGAGATGGCCGACCTCGTCGAACAGACGCGCTGAGCGCTGGTCACGCGGACGGAAGGCAGGACCGCTTGCCTCGCGCATCACGTCGAGGACCTCCTCGCCACGACGACCTTCCACGATGCGTGGGGCGAACTCCTCGTCCATCACGTAGGGCACGAAGTCGGCCGCCTTGAGCTCATCGCCCCAGAAGGTGAGCTCGAGGATGGCGCCCTCCATGGTCCGGCGCATGAAGTCCATGTCGAAGACGAAGTTTCCCAGCGATTGGACGACCAGTCGCCCCCGCACGGTTTCCACCCCTTGGAGCCAGTGCGGGTGGCCGCCCACGACGACGTCCACGCCCGCGCGTACGAGCCGTCGCGCCACGCGGTGCTGCACCGGCTCGGGACGGTTGGTGTACTGCGTGCCCCAGTGCGGCATCGCCACGACGACGTCGACGCGCCGGTCGAGCCGTCGTACGGCGGCCGTGAACCTGCGCAGGGCGGCACGGTCCAGCGGCCCGGTGCGAGGCGGCATCCCCACCGCGACCGCACCCGGCCGGCCAGGGCCTACCACGGGAGTCTCGCCGATCGCGTTGAAGCCGAGGACGCCGAACCGCACCCCACGGCGTTCCACGATCGCCGGGCGCCACGCCTCACGCACGGTCTTCCCGGCCCCGAAGGTCGAGATCCCTGCGGCCCTGAGGCGATGCACCGTCTGCACCAACGCGCGGTCACCGAAGTCGCCCACGTGGTTGTTGGCCAGTCCCAGTACGTCGAGGCCCGCCTCCCGTAGCCCGGCGACCACCCGCGGGTCCGCGGAGAACGAGTCACCGCCTTGGGTCGGCGCGCCCGCCCGGGAGAGCGTGCTCTCGAGGTTGCCGAGGGTGATGTCCGCGCGCGACAGACGCCGCGCCGTGGGGCGCAGGGCCGGAGCGGGATGGCCGCTCCCCCGTGCCGCCTCGGCGACGCCGCGGCCGAGCATGATGTCTCCGACGACGCTGACCCTCACCACCGCACCGGGCGAGGCCGCTGCCGGGGTGCGCAGTGGGTACGACGCCGGCCGACGCACCGGGTCGATCCCCTCCACCCGCAGCGCGCGGACCTCTGGGCCGAGGGCCGACGCGGGGACCACCGCGAGAGCCGCCCGCCGATGGACGACCTCTTGGATCGCCGCGCGCGAGGAACCCGAAGCCACCTCCCAGGGGCTCCTGCCTGCGATGACCTCTCGCGCCCGCCGCAGTGAGAGGTTCTCGAGGCGACTGCTGTGGTGCACCGCGAGGACGAGAGGCTGGCCGGGCTCGGCCCTCGGGGTCTCGGAGCCCTCCGACTGTGGTCCTGGCACCGTGGACGACCCTGGCGCCGCGGAACCGGCTCCGGAGGAAGGCAGCGACGGCTCCGAGGGCGCGGGCCGGTTGTCCGGTGACGTCGCCGATTCGCCCTGCGCTGTGCATGCCGGGAGCACGAGCGCCACGACACCCAACGCGAGGGTCGGCCACCGGATGGCCTTCAACATTCCTCGACGTTAGCGCTCCGCGGACCGTGCCGCGCCTGTGTGCGCGGCAGACCCCCAGCCGTGCCGATCGCGCTGTTCGGCCCCAGGCGGAACGCGCAGCGCCCCCGACCCATGGCCGGGGGCGCTGCGATGCGTCGTGGTGACAGCCGGGCTCTCGTCAGTCGAGGTAGTCGCGCAGCACCTGCGAGCGCGAGGGGTGCCGCAGCTTCGACATCGTCTTCGACTCGATCTGACGGATCCGCTCACGCGTGACGCCGTAGACCTTGCCGATCTCGTCGAGGGTCTTCGGCTGCCCGTCGGTCAGGCCGAACCGCATCGAGACCACCCCGGCCTCACGCTCCGAGAGCGTGTCGAGCACGGCGTGCAGCTGCTCCTGGAGCAGCGTGAACGAGACGGCGTCGGCCGGGACGATCGCCTCGGAGTCCTCGATGAGGTCACCGAACTCGGAGTCACCGTCCTCACCGAGCGGCGTGTGCAGCGAGATCGGCTCGCGGCCGTACTTCTGGACCTCGATGACCTTCTCGGGGGTCATGTCGAGCTCCTTGGCCAGCTCCTCCGGGGTTGGCTCGCGGCCGAGGTCCTGGAGCATCTGACGCTGCACGCGGGCGAGCTTGTTGATGACCTCGACCATGTGCACCGGGATACGGATGGTGCGGGCCTGGTCGGCCATGGCGCGGGTGATCGCCTGACGGATCCACCAGGTCGCGTAGGTCGAGAACTTGTAGCCCTTGGTGTAGTCGAACTTCTCGACCGCCCGGATCAGACCGAGGTTGCCCTCCTGGATCAGGTCCAGGAACAGCATGCCGCGACCGGTGTAGCGCTTGGCCAGCGAGACGACGAGACGAAGGTTCGCCTCGAGCAGGTGGTTCTTGGCGCGGCGGCCGTCCTCCGCGATCCACTCGAGCTCTTCGCGTGCCTTCTCGGACAGCTTGGTGTTGGAGGCGAGCTTCTCCTCCGAGAACAGGCCGGCCTCGATCCGCTTGGCGAGCTCGACCTCCATCTCGGCGTTGAGCAGCGGGACCTTGCCGATCTGCTTGAGGTAGTCCTTGACCGGGTCGGCGGTCGCACCGGCGACCATGACCTGCTGGATCGGCTCGTCGGTGTCGTCCGCGGCGGAGATGACGAAGCCCTTGCTCTCGTCCTCTTCCTCCTTGAGCGTGGGGTCCTCGGCGAGGTCCTTCTCGAAGACCTCGTCCGGCACGTCGGGGAGGACCTTCTTGCCGTCCGGCCCGATCACGGGCGCCGCGGTCACGTCGACCTCGACCTCGTCGGCCTTCTTCTTGGCGGCGGTCTTCTTCGCAGGCGCCTTGGCTGCCTTCTTCGCCACGGGGGCGGACTCGTCGGCCTTCGTGGTCTTGGCCTTGGCCGTCGTCTTCTTGGCAGGCGCCTTCTTCGCCGTGCTCGCCTTCACCGTGGAGCGTCCACTCGAGGCGGCGGCCACCTTGCGAGAGGTGCTCGACTCGGTCGCGGAAAGGACGACGGTCACACCCTCCTCGCTGAGGTACCTCAGCAGGGCCTTGAGGTGCTTGCCCGAGATCTGCGCGGCCTCGCTCGTGTCACGCACCGCGTCGGAACTGACCTGTCCGTCTGCCTTACCACGCTCGACCAGAGCGACGACCTCAGGGTGAGCAAGAATCTCAGCGGGGAGCTTGCGGGACGTGCTCGTCGACACGAACTACCTCTCGTCTAACGGTTCAGGGGCGCGGCAGAGCCCGTACACGTCAAGAGCCGCACACTCATTGTGACACGGCACAGCCATGATCCAAGCCGATACCCCGTCCGGGCTAGCCTCGAGCGGCTGCCTTTTTCTCCTTTTTGAACGCCCGCACCTTCTCCAGCGACGTCCCGTCGACCACGTCGGCCACCGATCGGAACGACCCCGCCTCGCCATAGTCCCCCGCGGCCTCGGCCCACCCCTCCGGCCGGACGCCGAGCTGCTTGCCGAGCAGAGCGAGGAAGATCTGCGCCTTCTGCTTGCCGAAGCCGGGTAGCGCCTGGAGCCGCTTCAACAGGTCCTTGCCCGTCTCGGCCTCCTCCCAGATCCGCTCGGTGCGGCCGTCGTACTCCTGCACGATGTGGGCCGCGAGCGACTGGATGCGACCCGCCATGGATCCCGGGAAACGGTGCACGGCGGGCGGCGTGCTGCACAGGGCCGCGAACTCCTCCGGGTCCGCCGCCGCGATCTCCGCGGGATCGAGGGAGCCGAAGCGGTCGAGGATCTTCGCCGGCCCCGCGAAGGCCCGCTCCATGGGGACCTGCTGGTCGAGCAGCATCCCGGACAGGAGCGCGAACGGGTCGTCGCTCAGCACCTTGTCCGCCTGCGCGTCCTGGGCGATCTGAAGAGTCATGAACACATCCTGCCCCAGCGCCCGCCGGGTGCGCACGACAGCGTGACCCCCGGTGGGCGCGAGGCTTCGGGAGTCAGCTGGAACGCAAGCCTCGCAGCCGCGCTGAGGCCTACTCGCTCGCTTTCACCGCGAGGACCGGGCACGGCGCGTCGAGGAGGACACGCTGCGCGTTGCTGCCCAGGATCAGCTTGCCGACAGGCGACCTGCGCCGCAGGCCGATCACGATCAGCTCGGCACCCACCTCGTTGGCGACGTTCACGAGGTCCTCGGCGGGGTCCATGCCCCTGACGAGCTGGCGGACGTCGTGGTCGACACCGTGCGACTGGAGCTCGGACTTGACCTCCGCGAGCTGGGACTCGGACTCGATGGCGTCATCCCGGTCGAACTCACGTCCACCCCGATGGGAGTTGACGACCACCAGCCGCGAGCTTCTCAGCTTCGCCTCCTCGGCCGCGCGCCGCAGCGCTGCTTTGCCTTCGGGCTTGGGTACGTACCCCACCACGATGGTCCCCATTGACCGTCCTCTCTGTCGTTGTACTGCCTCCCTCGGCGCTTCGCCGGAGGGGTCATCGCGCACGCTACCGCAGGTACCACGCGAAAACCTGTGGACAAAGTGGCGCGGCGCCCGATCGAACTCGGCAGGCTTGTCGCGTGACCACATCCGAAACCGCCACCCTGCTGCGCCTCGAGGTCGGCAGGCTGCGGGCGCTCCAAAGAGGCAAGCGCTTCGACACGGTCGTCCACCTCGGCCGGCTCGGCGGCGCACTGCGCACGTGCTCCCTCACTCACGCGGAGCTTCCCGTGCTCGACGCCGGCACCCGCACGGACGTCGTGTCGCGGCTGCTCGAGGACGAGACCGCGAGCTCGGGTCAGCCGGCCTCGGTCTGGCTCACCCGCCCCGGGGAGCCGAGCGTCCAGGACGAGGACCTCGCCTGGTTGTCGGCGGCCGGCCGCGCCTTCGCCGCGTTGGACCGCCACCTCGACGGGTTCTGGACGGTGACCCGCACCGGCTGGCTCGATGTGCGCACCGGCGAGGGACGCACGTGGAAGAGACTTCGGCTGTGAGAACGCGGCCGTGCTCAGGACCAGGTGTGCACCGGCTGGTTGGTGTGCATGTTCGCGCGGTACTCGTTGAGCGTCCTGCGTAGCGCCTCCATGCGATCGCCGCCGTCGTCACAGCGCTCGTGGAACTTCGCGACGAACCACGACGCGCCGTTGCGACCGGTGAGGCAGCGCTGTTCGATGATCCCGAGCAGGCGGTCACGCTCCTCCGGCTCCACACCCCACGCGTCCAGTCCCGCGCGTGCCATCGGCAGGAGGCGGCGGATGACGAGCTCGGTGGCCGGGACCTGGCCGATGCCCGGCCAGTAGAGGTTGGCGTCGATCCCCTGTCGCGCGGCGACGTGGAAGTTCTCCTCCGCGGCGCTGAACGACATCTGGGACCACAGCGGCCGCTCGTGCTCGGCGAGGGTCCGCACCAGGCCGAAGTAGAACGCGGCGTTGGCCATCGTGTCCGCAACGGTCGGTCCCGCGGGCAGCACGCGGTTCTCCACGCGCAGGTGTGGGGTCCCGTCGACCACGTCGTAGACGGGACGGTTCCAGCGGTAGACCGTGCCGTTGTGCAGGCGCAGCTCCCCGAGAGCCGGGGTCTCCCCTCGCTCGAGGACCTCGACCGGGTCCTCGTCGTCGATGATCGGGAGCAGGGCCGGGAAGTAGCGGACGTTCTCCTCGAAGAGGTCGAAGATCGAGGTGATCCAGCGCTCGCCGAACCACACCCGGGGGCGGACGCCCTGCGCCTTGAGCTCCTCGCTGCGGGTGTCGGTGGCCTGCTCGAACAGCGCGATGCGGGTCTCGGCCCACAGCTCTTTGCCGAGCAGGAACGGCGAGTTGGCACCGAGCGCGAGCTGGACGCCGGCGATCGCCTGGGAGGCGTTCCAGTAGGCGGGGAAGTCGTCAGGGCTCACCTGGACGTGGAACTGGGTGCTCGTGCAGGCAGCCTCGGGGACGATCGAGTCCGACGTCGTCTGCAGCCGGTCGGTGCCGGAGATGTCGATGGACAGGTCCTCACCGCGCGCGGCCAGGATCTGGTCGCTCAGGAGCTGGTAACGCGGGTTCGGGCTCAGCGAGGCAGGGCTGAAGTGTCCTGGGGAGAGCGTGGGCAGGATGCCGATCATCACCAGGTGGGCGCCTCTCTTCGAGGCCTTCTGCTCGGCTGCGTTCAGGCAGGCGCGGACGCCCTCCTCGAAGGCGGTGAACCCGCGGTCGCTCAGCTTCTTCGGCGCGACGTTGATCTCGACGTTGAACTGCCCGAGCTCGGTCACGAAGGAGGGGTCCGCGATGACCTCGAGCGCCTCGATGTTCTTCAGCGCGGGGTTGCCGTCGTCGTCGACGAGGTTGAGCTCGATCTCCAGACCGGTCATGGGGTCGTCGGCGTCGAAGCGGGACTCCCGCAGCATGCGCGCGAAGACGTCGAGGCACCGGCGGACCTTCTCGCGGTAGCGCGTGCGGTCCTCTCGCGAGAACTCCTGCTGTGCGACCTCTTCTCCCATGTTCGGAAGCCTAGAGGCAAGGCGGGGACCTGCCCAGGAAACGCACCCTCAGCCGGCGAAGAGGGGGAGCGCGTCGGGCGGGACCGGCTGCCAGGCGGAGGGGTGGACCGCTCCCGCGAGCGCCTGGGAGACGAGGCCGGCCATACTGTAGTCCGGCTCGGAGTCCTGACAGCGCTCGACCGCGCACCAGGCCAGCGCCCCCTCCCTGCGAGCCAGGCCGCGAAGGCGAGCAGAGCAGCCGGAGCGGCGACCAGGTCGAGCGGAGTACGGCGCACCACGTCGCGCCAGAGCTCGACATGCGTGCCGGCGTTGGAACGCGTCATCTCCGCCCACACGACGTCGCGGACGTCCACGTTCACCATGGCCACGACCATCCGACCGACCTCCTGGTGATCGAGCGGCTCCCTGGTCCCGACGTAGCGACGTACCCGCTCGCGGGCCCAGTAGCCCTCTGTCATGAGGTGGGCTCGCGCCGCCTCGGGGTCGTCTGGGCCCAGCGGATGACGCGACGCGCCCTTGAAACGCCGCATCGCCTCGTCCGCCGCCTCCCCGACCGCGTCCAGGGCGTCGAGGTCGGTGCCGACCAGCGACTCGGCGAGGTCGCGCCTGCTGGCGAAGGTCAACCGACCGTCGAGGACCGACTGAGCGGTGATCGGGTGGGAAGCCACGTCGTAGGGCACCCCCTCGGGCGGCGACCAGGTGGGGCCGCAGTCGAGGGCGTGCCACCTGTCGCCGTCGGCGCGGACCGCGCAGAGCACGTCGACCTCGCGGAGCGAGAACTGCTCGAGGAGGACGTCGACCACCTCCTCGGTCAGCATCTCGTCGTCGGTGTAGGCGATGAGGGCGACCTGCCGCGCCTGCGAGCGGGTCAGGGCGGTCAGCATCGTGTCCACCGCCTCGGAGATCTCGTCGTCGTCTCGTGGCAGGTCGATGCGCGCATGGAGGTTGCCCACCTCACCTGCCGTCACGACGAGGACCAGGGAGTCCTCGGGGTGGAAACCGAGAACGCTCGGCACGAGCGCCAAGAGGTCGGAGGGGGACTTGATGCGGTGGAAGGGTGGTGGGTTCATGGGTCACACGCTCGCCCAGCCGGGGCGCCACCCGCCCGCTCCGTTCTCCGGCCTGTGCACGGCCGCGCCTCCGGCGTACCTGGGGACAGAACGTGGCACCGGGCGGTTGCCCGACTCCTGTCCGCGCAGGCAGGCATGATGGGTGCGTGCGCCCCGACTCGACGATCCTCCACGTCGACCTGGACGCCTTCTTCGCCGCGGTCGAGCAGCGCGACAAGCCCTCGCTGCGAGGCAAGCCGGTGGTGGTCGGAGGAGTCGGCGGCCGGGGCGTGGTCGCCACCGCGTCGTACGAAGCACGGGCCTACGGCGTGCGCTCCGCCATGTCGACCGCGGAGGCGCGCTCCCGCTGCCCCCACGCGGCGTTCCTGTCGGGGCGTTTCGGGGCCTACCGCGAGACCAGCGCCAAGGTGATGGCGCTGCTACGCGACCTCTCACCGCTCGTCGAGCCGCTCTCCCTCGACGAGGCGTTCGTCGACCTCGCGGCGGCCGGGCTCGAGGACCTGTCGGTCGAGGGCGTCACCGCCGTCGCCCGGCGTCTGAAGGAGGACGTGCACGAGGTGACCGGCGGACTCCACGGCTCGGTCGGCGTCGGCAGCTCCAAGCTCATCGCGAAGATCGCGAGCGACCTCGACAAGCCGGACGGCCTCGTGGTCGTGCCACCGGGCACCGAGCGCGACCTGCTCCGACCGATGAAGGTCAACGTGATCCCCGGCGTGGGACCGGCGACCGCCGAGCGGCTGCGACGCACCGGAGTGCACACCGTCGCCGAGCTCGAACGGCTGTCCCAGGAGGAGCTCGTCCGCATCCTGGGGCAGGCGCACGGCACCGGGCTCTACCGCCTGGCACGCGCCGACGACGACCGTCCGGTGGTGTCGGAGCGCGAGGCGAAGTCGGTGAGCGTCGAGGGCACCTACGACACCGACCTCGTCGACCGGCGGCTGCTGGTGGGTCTCCTCGAGCGACAGGCCGGTCAGGTGACCGAGCGGCTCAGGAAGGCGAAGCTCTCGGGCCGCACGGTCACGGTCAAGGTCCGCCTGCACGACTTCTCCACCCACACGCGGTCCACCACCCTCCCCGCGCCCACCGACGACCCACGAGTGGTTGCCCGGCTGGCGCGAACGCTGCTCGGTGAGGTGGACACCTCCGGCGGCGTACGACTGCTCGGGGTGGGCGTGTCGGGCCTGGCCGACTGGATCCAGGAGGACCTGTTCGCCGACCTGGAGGAGGAGCAGGCGGCCCAGGACCCGGACCAGTCGGCGCGACCTCTCGCGGAGGACGCGATCGAGCGGGTCACACGCGGGCGGCGGTGGGCGCCGGGCGTGGACGTCGTGCACGCCGAGCACGGACCGGGCTGGGTCTGGGGATCGGGCCGTGGCCTCGTGACCGTGAGGTTCGAGACCGCTGAGACGCCGCCGGGCCCGGTGAAGACCTTCAGTGCCGAGGACCCGGCACTCTCGCCCCTTCCCCGCGGCCGCTACACAGAGGAGCCCGCAAACGGCGGCGAGACGCTCACACAGAGGCCGGAAGCGCCCGACCAGTCCGCGGGCGGGTCCTGAGCGGGCTTCGTGCCGCTAGGCGTGCACGAAGCGGACGCCGGTCCCCGGGCGAAGCTGGGCACAGACCGCCAGGTCCTCCGGCGCCACCACGCCTACGACCGGGTACCCGCCGGTGGTCGGGTGGTCGTTGAGGAACACCAGAGGCTGTCCGGAGGCAGGGACCTGGATGGCGCCCAGCACGAGCCCCTCGCTGGGCAGCTCGCCCTTCTCCCGGTGCGGCAGCGGCTCGCCCTCGAGCCTCACGCCCACACGGTTGGACTTCGTGGACACGGTGTAGGTGCCCGACGACAGCAGGCTGAGCACGTCCTCCGCGAACCACTCGAGCCGGGGGCCGGGCACGACCCTCACGCGCACGCTGTCGGGATAGCGGAGTACGACGGGCACGTCCACGCCCTGGGCACTGCCCGACGGCTCCCCCAACGGGAGCGTCATGCCGTTCGTCAGCCGGGGTGGCCCGAGGCCGGAGAGGGTGTCGGTCGAACGCGACCCGAGCACCTGAGGGGCGTCGACGCCGCCGGAGAACGCGAGGTAGCTGCGCAGACCCCAGACCGCGTGCCCGACCGCGACGGTCTCGCCGGAGCGGAGCGCGATGGTCTCCGAGAAAGGCCGTGGGCGACCGTCCACGGTGACCGCGGCCGGGGCACCCGTGACCGCGACCGACGTTGGGCCGTCGACCCGGACGACCACGCCGCCGAGGGTGGTCTCCAGCACCGCCGCGTCGGCGGGGTTCCCGACGAGCCGGTTCGCGTAACGCGCAGCCTCCGCGTCGAGGGCGCCTGACCGCGGCACGCCGAGATGGGCGAACCCGCGCCGCCCGAGGTCCTGCACGGTCGTGAGCGGACCCGCGTCGAGGACGGTGAGCTTGATCGTCACCGGGACACCTCCACGAAGCAGACCCGGGTGCCGGGTGCAAGGGTGGCGGGCTGCTCACGGGTCTCGTCCCAGAGCACGAGGTCGGTGCGGCCGATCAGCTGCCAGCCACCCGGGGAGGCCGAGGGGTACACGCCGGTGAAGACGTCGGCGAGCCCCACCGCTCCCGCGGGGACCTTGGTGCGCGGTTCCTCCAGCCGCGGGACGGGGCGACTCGACCCCAGCCCGGTGCAGTAGGCGAAGCCCGGGGCGAAGCCGCAGAAGGCGACCACCATCTCGCTCGACGTGTGGAGGTCGACCACCTCGCGGGTGCTCACGTCCCAGTGCCGAGCCACGGAGTCGAGGTCGGGGCCGTCGTAGACGGTCGGCACCTCCACCACGCTCTCCCCGCCGATCCGGGCGGCCGTGGCCTCCTCCGGCTGCCACGCGGCGAGGTCCTTCTCGAGCCCCGTGATGTCGGGGACGCCGGAGAAGAGCACGGTGCGCGCGGCGGGCACGACGTCGGCCGCCTCGACCTGACGCCGCAGCGCCTCGTCGTACACCCTCAGGGCGGAAGCGGTGTCGCTCACCTCGACCAGAAGTGAGTCCGCGCCGACACGCAGCAGCCTCATGCGAAGCTCCGCAGGGCCACTCCGGCCGTCTGGAGCGTGCGGCGCACCTCGGTCGCACTCCTGACAGCCGCCGGGGAGTCGCCGTGCACGCAGACCGAGGTGACCGAGCCCGAGCGGGCCATCTCGAGGGCGCGGGCGGCGATCACCGACGGCTCGTGGTGCACGGCCCCCGGCTGGTCGCGGGGCACCAGGCGGCCCTCGGACGTGTAGGCGCGGTCGGGGAAGCCCTCGGGATGGGCGACCCGTCCCAGGCCCTCCGCGAGCTCGAGGAAGACCGAGCCCGGCAGCCCCAGCACCGGTAGGTCGCCCGACCCGGTGAGGACCGCCCGGGCCTGCTCCTCGTCGTGGACGACCCGGTTGTACAGGGCGCCGTGCGGCTTGAGGTAGGAGACCTGGGTGCCGCAGGTCAGAGCGATCTCCGCGAGCAGCCCCACCTGGTGGGCCACCTGTTCAGACAGCGTCGCGAAGGGGACGTCGAGGTGCCGGCGACCGAAGCCCTCGCGGTCGTCGTAGGAGACCTGGGCCCCGATCACGACTCCGCGCTCGGCCGCCTCGAGGCACACGGCACGCATGATGTCCGCGTCGCCGGCGTGGTAGCCGCAGGCGACGTTGGCGCTGGTGATGACGGCGAGGAGTCCGAGGTCGTCCGTGACGCCCTCACCGAGGTCGGCGTTCAGGTCGATCGTCTGCACCCTTCCAAGGTAGGCGATGGCTGTGAAGGCTAGGCTCCACACGTGTCGCACCCCATCGAACCTCCCCGCGCCAAGAAGGTCCCCACGACCCGCACGTTCCACGGTGACACCGTCGTCGACGAGTACGAGTGGCTGCGCGACAAGGACTCACCCGACACCATCGCCTACCTCGAGGCGGAGAACGCCCACACCGAGCAGGCCACGGCACACCTCGCGGAGCTTCGCGAGACCCTGTTCGAGGAGATCCGCAGCCGCACGAAGGAGACCGACCTCTCGGTGCCGTCGAGGATCGGGTCGCACTGGTACTACAGCCGCTCGCTGGAGGGGAAGCAGTACGGCATCAGCTGCCGCTGCCCAGTCTCCTCCCCCGACGACTGGACGCCGCCGGTGCTCGAGGTCGACACCGACGTTCCCGGCGAGGAGGTGCTCCTCGACCTCAACGAGCTGGCCGAGGGGCACGACTTCTTCTCCCTGGGCGCCTCCTCGATCAGCCCCGACGGCAACCTGCTGGCCTTCAGCGTCGACACTGTCGGCAACGAGCGCTTCCTGCTCCAGGTGAAGGACCTGCGGACCGGTGAGCTGCTCCCCGACCAGATCCCCGACACGGCGTACGGCGCCACGTGGGCGCTCGAGGGCGGCCACCTCTTCTACACCACCGTCGACGAGGCCTGGCGCCCCGACAAGGTGTGGCGCCACGAGCTGGGCGCCGACCCGTCCGAGGACGTGGTGGTCTTCCACGAGCCCGACGAGAGGTTCTGGACCTCGGTCGGCCGCACGCGCAGCGACCGCTTCATGGTGATCGGCGTCGGGTCGAAGACCACCACGGAGTACCGCATCCTCGACGCATCGGACCCCACCGGGGAGTTCCGCGTCGTGTCCCCGCGCCGGCAGGGCGTGGAGTACAGCATCGAGCACGCCGTGATCGGCGGCGAGGACTGCTTCCTGGTCCTCCACAACGACGGGGCCGAGAACTTCACGCTCGCCAAGGCCCCGGTCGACACGACCAGCCACAAGGACTGGGCCCCCTTGTTCGAGTACGACCCCGACGTGCGGCTCGAGGACGTCGAGGCCTTCGCGGGCCATCTCGTCGTCCAGGAGCGCCGGGAGGGCCTGACCCAGCTCCGGGTCGTCCCGTTGACGGAGAACGGCCTCGGCGAGGCGTTCCCGGTCGAGTTCGGCCACGCCGTCTACACCGTCGGCACGGGCTCGAACCCGGAGTTCCAGCAGCCGACGGTGCGACTCGGCTACACCACCCTCGCGACGCCGCCCGCGGTGTACGACTTCGACGTCGCCACCCGCGAGCTCACCCTGCTCAAGCAGATGCCGGTGCTCGGCGACTTCGACCCCGAGCGCTACGAGCAGCATCGTGAGTGGGCGACCGCGGAGGACGGCACCAGCGTGCCGATCTCGATCGTCTGCCCCAAGGACGCCCCGCGCGACGGCACGATGCCGATGGTGATCTACGGCTACGGCTCCTACGAGTCCTCGACCGACCCGTACTTCACCATCTCGCGGCTCTCGCTGCTCGACCGTGGCGTCGGTTTCGCCATCGCCCATGTCCGTGGCGGCGGCGAGATGGGCAGACGCTGGTACGACCAGGGCAAGCTGCTCGCGAAGAAGAACACCTTCACCGACTTCGTGGCGTGCGCCCGTCACCTCGCCGAGGCCGGCTGGACCGGTCCGGACCGCCTCGTGGCCGAGGGCGGGAGCGCCGGTGGGCTGCTCATGGGCGCGGTCGCCAACATCGCACCCGACGCCTTCCGGGCGATCGTCGCCGACGTCGCCTTCGTGGACGCGCTCACCACCATCCTCGACCCCTCGCTGCCGTTGACGGTCGTGGAGTGGGAGGAGTGGGGCAACCCGCTCGAGGACCCCGAGGTCTACGCCTACATGAAGTCCTACTCGCCCTACGAGAACGTCGAGGACAAGCGCTACCCGTCGATCCTTGCCGAGACGTCGCTGCACGACACGAGGGTGCTGTACGTCGAGCCGGCCAAGTGGATCGCGAAGCTGCGCGCCACTGCTGCCGAGCCCCAGGACTTCCTGCTCAAGACCGAGATGTCCGCGGGCCACGGCGGTGTGAGCGGACGTTACAACGCCTGGCGCGACCGGGCGTTCAGCTACGCGTGGGTGCTCGACAAGCTCGGCCTCGCCTGACCGTGGAGCCTGCTTCCGGACCAGCCGTCGAACCACCCCTGGGAGTTCGACCTCGCATCAAGCAAGATGAAGCGTGCGCGACTGGTGGAGAGGGAGCCTCGCCCGCGAGCTGACGCGGCTGCGACAGGGCGGTCGGGCAGCCGTCCTGTGGTCGCTGCGGGTCACCGTGGCCGCGGTCGCGAGCTACGCCGTGGCGACGCTGTTCTTCCCGGGCACGCAACCGCTGCTCGCACCTCTGACCGCGATGCTCGTGGTGCAGGTCACCCCGGTCTCGCTCCTCGCCAGCGGCCTCGACCGGGTGGTGGCCGTCGTGGCCGGCGTGTCCGTCGCAGTGACCTTCGCAGCCGTCGTACCGCTCGAGTGGTGGAGCCTCGGCCTGCTCATCTTCGTCTCCATCACGATCGGCCAGGCGCTGCGACTGCGCTCGAACCTCGTCGAGGTCGCGATCAGCGGCATGCTCGTGCTCGGCGTGGGAACGCTGAGCGCCGGGTCCGCGGCGTGGCAACGCATCGCCGAGACGCTGGTGGGCGCCGCGGTAGGCATCGCGGCCAACCTGCTGTTCCCACCCAAGGTGGCGAGCGCCGACGCCGGTCGGGCCATCGACGGGCTGGCCGACTCGGTCAGCGAGCTGCTGAACCGCTCCGCCGATGAGCTCACCGACCTGGTGGCGGAGGATCATGAGGTGGCGCCGGCCGCACGGGCGTGGCTGGGCGAGGCGCGTCGGATCACCCACGACATCCCCCGGGTCGGCGCCGCCCTCCTCCACGCCGAGCAGGGCCGCCGGTTCAACGTCCGCGCCGTCGGTACGCCCAACGTGGGGCCGGGGCTGCGCCAGGGCCTCGAGGCGCTGGAGCACTCCGCGGTCGCTATCCGCGGGATGTTCCGCGCATTGGTGGACGCGACGCACGACGCGACGTGGATCCACGACGACAGCGCCGAGGACGTGTTCCTCGGGCTGGCGCAGACGTTCCGCGAGCTCGCCGCCGGCGTCGACGCCTTCGGGCAGCTGGTCCACGACGAGGCCCAACCCACCGAGCGCATGAGCTCCGCCAACGTCCAGGCCGTCCGTGAAGCGCTCGACGGCCTGCACGAGGCGCGCGCCCGGCTCGAGGACCTGCTCTCAGCCGACGTCGCTCCCGAGCTGCGCGAGCTGCACGCAGCCGTGCTGTCGACCGTCAAGCGGCTGCTGCGCGAGATGGACCTCGACGAGCGGATCCGCCGACAGGTCCGGATGCTGCGGCCGGCCCGTCCGCGACACCCACGCCCCAGCCCACCGACTGCCACGGGCCGGGCACACGTGTCACCGGAGCCCTCACCAGATGCGGAGACCGAGCTGTTGCCGAGACTCCCCGGCGAGCGTCGGGACAAGCCCCGCCCCTGACCGGAGCCAAAGCGTCCGCGGCGGGCCGCTCGATGTCGATGCTCGTCCGGACGTCCAGTCTCTTCACTGCGTTCTCCCCATCACCCGGCAGTGGGCGAGTTCTCACGGCAGCGCAAGGAGGTGCTCGGGTCGCACGGGGACCCGGGTCAGCGCCTTGCCGGTTGCCTGTCGGATCGCGGCCACGATCGCCGGCGTTGAGGAGATCGTGGGCGGCTCGCCCACGCCCCGCAGGCCGTACGGCGCGTGCGGGTCGGCCAGCTCGAGCACGTCGACCTGCATCGGCGGCATGTCCAGCAGGGTCGGGACCAGGTAGTCCGTGAACGACGGGTTGCGGACCAGACCGTCGCTGACCTGGATCTCCTCCATCACCGCGAGGCCGAGGCCCTGGGCACTGCCGCCGTGGATCTGCCCGAGCACCGCGTCGGGGTTCATCGCGAAGCCCACGTCCTGGGCGCAGTCCAGGGCGACCACCTTCACCAGCCCCAGCTCGACGTCGACGTCGACGACCGCCCGGTGCGCGGCGAAGGCGAACTGGACGTGTGCGTTGCCCTGCCCGGTCTCGGGGTCGAGGCCTGTGGTCGGTCGATGCCGCCACTCGACGGTTCGCTCGATCCGCTGCTCCCCCAGGAGCTCGGCCAGGCCGACCACCTCGGCGCCGTCGCGGGTCACCACGGTCCCGGCGACGAGCTCGAGCTGCGACGCTTCGAGGCCTGCGCGGGCCGCCGCGAGAGCACGCACGTGGTCGGCGACCTCGCAGCACGCGGCCTGGACAGCACCGCCCGTGACGTAGCTCTGCCGGGACGCGGAGGTCGACCCCGCACTGCCGACCTGCGTGTCCGCGGTCTGCACGGAGACCCTCTCCACGCCGAGCTCGGTGCGGGCGATCTGCGACTGCAGGGTGACGACCCCCTGTCCCACCTCGACAGCGGCGGTGTGTACGACGACCGCGGGCACACCGGCCACCACCTCCAGGACCACCCGGGCGGTCGAGAAGTCGTCGAAGCCCTCGGAGAAGCAGATGTTCTTGATCCCGACGCCGTAGCCGATGCCACGCACGACCCCCTCGCCGTGGGTGGTGTTCGCGACTCCCCCGGGCCTGTCACGAAGGTCCGCGACAGCGGGGTCGGGAAGCGGCATGTCCCGCACCCGGCGTACCAGCTCCGCCACGGGCGCGGCAGAGTCGAGGACCTGCCCGGTCGCGACCTGGTCGCCCTCGCTGAGCGCGTTGCGGATGCGGATCTCGGCCGGGTCCAGCCCGACAGCCTCCGCGAGCCGGTCCATCTGCGACTCGTAGCCGAAGGCCGCCTGCACCGCGCCGAACCCGCGCATCGCACCGCACGGCGGGTTGTTCGTGTAGGCGCCGTAGCAGTCGACCGAGACGGTGGGCACGGCGTACGGCCCGGCGCCGAGGGTCGCGGCGTTGGCCACGACCGCGGGGGTGCTCGAGGCGTACGCACCGCCGTCGAGGACGATCTCGGCCTTGACGTAGACCAGCCGCCCGTCGCGCGTGGCACCGTGCTCGTAGTGCATCCGCGCCGGGTGCCGGTGCACGTGGCCGAAGAACGACTCCTCGCGGGAGTAGACCATCTTCACCGGCCGCCCGGTGCGCAGCGCGAGCATGCAGGCGTGCACCTGCATCGACAGGTCCTCCCGTGCGCCGAAGGCACCGCCGACACCGGCCAGGGTGATGCGAACCAGCTCGGGATCCAGCGCGAGCGCCGCGGCGATCTGTGAGCGGTCGACGTGCAGCCACTGGGTCGCGACGTACAGGTCCACCCCGCCGTCGGGTGCAGGCGCCGCGAGACCTGACTCCGGACCGAGGAAGGCCTGGTCCTGCATGCCGACCTCGTAGTCACCCGTGACGACCACGTCAGCGGCCGCGGCCTGGTCGCCGTGCCGGATCCGGACGTGCCGGACCACGTTCCCTCCCAGGTGGAGAGGCTCGGTCACCCCGAACACGGCGGCGCTCGAGTCGGTCACCGGCGGGAGAGGCTCGTAGTCCACGTCCACCAGGTCGAGGGCCCGTCGGGCGGTCTCCGGGTGGTCCGCGGCCACGAGCGCCACCGGCTCGCCCTGGTAGCGGACGCGGTCGGCTGCGAGCACCGGCTGGTCGGTGCGCTCGAGCCCGAAGGCGTTGACGCCGGGCACGTCCTCGTGCGTGAGGACCGCGAAGACCCCGGGCAGGGCGAGCGCCCGCGCGGTCTCCACATGGGTGATCCTGGCGTGCGGATGCGGGCTGCGCAGCGTCGCCCCCCACAGCATCCCGTCCATCCAGAGGTCCGAGGAGTAGGCGAACTCGCCCTTGACCTTCAGCGTCCCGTCGGGACGGCGCGCGCTCTCCCCCACCCCACCAGGGGGCCTGGTCCTCGTGGCGGTCGAGCCGTCGACGACGGTGTCGGTGACGTCCTCGGTCATCGCCTCATCCCCTCTCGCTGCGGTCCAGGAGCCTCCACGCCGCTCTCGTGGCGGCCTCGGCCAGAGCCGGCTCCTCCGCGGTGAGAAGCACGTCGTCCTCGACGACCGGAACACCGTTCACCAGCAGCAGGCGGAGGCCGGGCCGGGACCCGAGCACCAGGGCCGCGACCGGGTCGGCGATGCCGGCGTGCGCCACCTCGTCGACGCGCCACAGCGCGACGTCGGCGAGCTTTCCGGGCTCGAGGGAGCCGATCTCGTCCGCCCGACCCAGGCAACGTGCTCCGCCGATGGTGCCGACTGCGAGCGCCTGCCGGGCCGTCAGAGCCGCGGGACCACCACGCAGCCGCGCCACGAGCAGCGCCGCGTGAAGCTCCGCGGCCATCGAGGACTCCTCGTTGGACGCCGACCCGTCCACGCCGAGGCCCACCCGAACCCCCGCTCCGAGGAGCGACGCGAGAGGCGCTGCCCCGGCCCCGAGCCGGGCGTTGCTCGTCGGGCAGTGCGCGACCCCCGTGCCGCTCTCGGCGAACCGGGCGATGGTCTTGTCGTCGAGGTGCACGCAGTGGGCCAGCCAGACGTCGTCCCCGAGCCAGTCGAGGTCCTCGACGTACTCCGCCGGGCTGCAGCCGAACTGCTCGCGGCAGTACGCCTCCTCCTCGACGGTCTCCGCCAGGTGCGTGTGGAGCCGCACCTCTCTGTCCCGTGCCAGCGCGGCCGCCTCCCGCATCAGGTCCCCGGTCACCGAGAACGGCGAGCAAGGGGCCACTGCGATGCGCAGCATCGAACCGGGTGCGGGGTCGTGGTGTAGGTCGATGGCCGCAGCGGTGGCCGCCAGTGCGGCATCCATGTCCTCGACGACCTCGTCGGGAGGAAGACCACCCGCGGAGCGGCCTAGGTCCATGGACCCGCGGCAGGGGTGGAAGCGCAGCCCGATCCGCCGGGCCGACTCGACCTCGGCCGCGAGGACGTCGCCACCGTCGCGCGGGAAGACGTAGTGATGGTCGGTCGTGGTGGTGCAGCCGGTCCTCGCCAGCCAGCCGAGACCGGCCGCCGAGGCCGCGCCCACCACGTCGGCGTCCAGCCCCGCCCACACCGGGTACAGGGCGGTCAGCCAGTCGAAGAGGTTCGCCTCCTGTGCGAGCCCCCGGGTCGCCCACTGGAAGAGGTGGTGATGGGTGTTCACCAAGCCCGGAGTGGCGAGGCAGCCCGCTGCGTCGACGACCTGGTCGGTCCCTGTCACGTCCGGAGCGGGGCCGGCCCCGACCGCGACGATCCGGTTGCCCTCCACGACGACGTGCCCGTCGGCGTACTCCGTGCCCGCGGCGTCGACGGTGGCGACGGCGCAGCCTTGCAGGACGGTCCTCATACCTCGGCTCCACGCGCGGCGAGGTGCACGGCGTCGATGATCTTCTGGTACCCGGTGCACCGGCACAGGTTCCCCGCCAGCGCCTCGCGGATGTCCGCGTCCGACGGATCGGGGTCGCGGGCGAGCAGGTCGTGCGCGGCGACGACCAGGCCAGGGGTGCAGAAGCCGCACTGGACCGCGCCTGCTGCCACAAAGGCCTCCTGCACCCGGTGGAGCATGGCGCCCTCCGCGAGGCCCTCGACGGTGACGACCGTCCGGCCCTCGGCCTGCCCTGCGGCGACCAGGCACGCGCAGACCGGGACGCCGTCGAGATAGACGGTGCACGACCCGCACTCGCCCTGCTCGCAGGCGTTCTTCGCGCCAGGCAGCCCGAGCCGCTCGCGCAGAACGTAGAGCAGGCTCTCGCCCGGCCAGACTTCGTCCGCGATGCGTTCCTCGCCGTTGACCGTCAAGCTCACCTTCATGCGGCTACCCCGTTCCGGTACTCGTCCCAGGCCCAGGTCAGCGTCCGCCGGGCCATCACGTCGAGCGCGTGCCGCCGGTAGGCCGCGCTTCCCCTGACGTCGTCGATCGGCGCGGCGGCCGCGGCGACCAGCTCCGCGAAGCGGTGTACGACGGAGGGGGCGATCGGCGCCAGGGACTCCCATGCCCCCGTCGAAGCCAGCTCCCCGGTGAGGAACTCCTCGGCCTCGACGGCGACGCGTGGTGTCGGGGCCGCCGACCCGATGCCCGTGCCGACCCGCCGCCCCGCGCTGTCGATCCGCAGGCCGAAGGAGGCCACGGCGATCACCATCGCGTTGCGGGTGCCGATCTTGGAGAACTGCTCGGGCCCGGTCGCCCGCGGCACGTGGACGGCCCGGATCAGCTCGTCGGGCTCGAGAGCGCTGCGCTTCACGCCGAGGAAGAACTCGCCGATCGGGACGAGACGGCTCCCGCGCACCGACTCGACCTCCACCACGGCCTTCGCCGCGAGCAGGGGCGGATGGGCGTCTCCGGCGGGCGACGCGGACCCGAGGTTGCCTCCGACCGTCCCCCGGTTGCGGATCTGCGGGGACCCGACGGTGCGCGAGGCCATCGCGAGCCCGGGCAGCAGGCCGGCCAGCTCGTCGACCACCTCGGTGTAGGTCACTCCCGCGCCGAGCACGACCGTGTCACCGGCCACCGACCAGGTCGAGAGCTCCGCGACGCGAGTCAGGTCGAGCAGCCCCGCCGGCCGCCGCCGGTCGAAGTTCATCTCGACCATCACGTCGGTGCCGCCGGCGATCGGCAGGAGGTCGGGAGCGGCGGCCTTCGCGGCGAGGGCGTCGGCCCAGGTCGTTGCCTGCACCATGTCCATGGGCTGCCTACCAAGCCTCGGGGTCGGGGGTGGCGTCGTCGGCGAGCACGGTGCCCTCGATGAGGCCGTAGGGGCGGTCCGCGACGTAGAAGACCTCACCGGGGTTGTCGAGGCCGAACGGCTCGAGGTCGACCAGGAAGTGGTGCCTGTTGGGAAGTGCGAGCCGGACCTCGGCCACGCCAGGACACGAGTCCAGCAGCCGCGACCCCATGGCGTACAACGTCTCCTGCAGCGAGTGGCTGTAGGTGTCGGCGAAGGCGGAGACCAGCGCTGCCCGGGCGGCGTCGTGGGACTTCGCCCAGTCGCCGAGAGGGGCCGTGTGCCGCCAGGTGGCGTCGACCGAGGTGCACAGGATCCGGTCTCCGGCCTCGGCCAGCGTGGTGTACCCGTCGTGCGCGAACCCCCGGAACTCCGACCCGGTCGTGCTGAGCAGCACGAGACCGGTGAGCCCGGACAGGAGACGCTCCGTCCCACCGTCGTACATGACCGTGGCGGTGCGCACCTCACCGCCCGACTGGGCGAAGGAGTGCGGACGGTCGTCCAGGCGATGCCAGGGCTGCTCCCGCACCGAGACCCGGGCCCGGTGGATGCTCGGCCGGGAGTTGACGAAGTGCCGGGCGAGGCGCGAGGCGAACTCCTCGATCTCACCCACTCCGTGCTCTCTGGCGAAGGCGAAGACTGTGTTCTTCTGGGTGTCGGTCGGCAGCACCGCCGAGTTGTCGCCGGAGTAGTGCACCGCCTCCATCTGCCCGGACAGCGCGACGTCCACGGTCAGGTCGTGCAGCTCGTGCCGGTCGGTCGACCGGTCCACCTTCATGAGGCGGACCTCGGCCTTGCCGTAGCGGTTTCCCCCTAGCCTGGCCATGTCAGCTGCCTCGGTACGTCGAGTAGGCGAACGGACTGAGCAGCAGCGGGACGTGGTGATGCTCGTCCGGATCGGTGACCACGAAGACCACCATCACCTCAGGGTAGAACGTCGGCAGCCCTCGGGCGGCGAAGTATTCCCCGGTGCCGAACACGAGGCGGTGCGTCCCTCGCTCCGGCACGGATCCGCCCCAGTCCGTGACCCGGCCGTCGGCGTCGGTGATCGCCTGCGCGACCGGCTCCCACGCTCCCGCGGCGAGCCGGTCCCATCGCACGGAGACACCCACGGCAGGCGTGCCGCTGGTGCCGTCGAGAACGTGACTGGACAGGCTCACGGCTGCACGAGCCCTTCCAGCCGGAGCCGGACGATGGCGGCGAGCTCCTCGAGCACGACGGCGCGCTCGGTGTCCTCGTCGTTGGCGAGCCGGGACCGCAGCGCGTCGTACATCTCCTGCGCGCTCCGGCCCGCCGCACGGATCAGGAAGACGCGGCCGAAACGCTGTTCGTAGGCCTCGTTCCCCTCACGGAGCAGGCTCTGCAGCTCGGCGTCCGCCGTGAGCGCCCCGGCCTGCTCGGTGCGTGACCACGTGTCCTCCCGCGACCCGCCGGTGCGGCGTTCACCGATCCGGGCGTGGGCCGCGAGTGCCGCGGCCAGGCCTTCGTCGTCCATTGCGGCGACGAGGAGGTCAGAGGTCTCGGCGAGAAGCTCGACCGACGTGAAGGGGCGGGCGCCGACCATGCCGTTCACCCAGCCGCCGGCCGCACAGCAGACCCGTAGCTGAGCCGCGGCTGCGTCCTCGTCGAGGCCGTTCAGCCAGTCGAGCGAGCGGTGCTCCACGGTGGTGCGATGCTCCATGGACAAACCTCCTCGAACCTGTCTACACCACCTGTTCGCGCTGCCGCAGCGGCTTTCCCCGACCAGCCAGACCAGGTGGGCTCACGGTGCGAGCTCGCCGAGCACCCGGAACCGGGCCAGCCCGCCGTCCGGGAAGACGTCCAGCCGCACGTGGGTCACCGGCGAGAGGCGGTCGACCGGGAAGTGATGCCGGGTGTCGGGCTGCACCGGGATCCTCGGCACGAGGTCGAACCAGCCCGCAGGGTCGTCGAGATCCTGAGACCGGCCGTCCGCGCCGCGCACGCACACCGAGGCGGGGGCGTTCCCGACGAAGCACGAGGTGTCGACGACGACGCGGCGCACGTTCCCCGCGCCGGCGAGACGAACCGTGACGAAGTCGTTGCCCCCTTCCCTACGCCGGGCGTTCTCCCAGCCTTCGGCCGTGCTGCGAGCCCGACCCGGCAGCAGCAGGTTGCGTGCGGAGGCGTAGAACATGTCCGAGCAGGCGACGACGTCGCCGCCGTGCTCGAGCGCGGCGAGGTCGACGGTGCCGGTCAGCAGCGCAAGGTCGGGCATCGGGGTGCCGTGGACGCGAAGGCGCGCCACTCCCCCGTCCGGGTGCAGCGTGAGTCGCACGTGGGTGGACCGGTGTCCGAGGTCGACGGGGAACCGGTTCACAGCGTCGCCCCGCACCGGGACACGCCTCAGCAGCGGGGTCCAGTGCGCCTCGAGCACCTCGTCGGCAGAGGGGTACCCGGGCAGCTCGGCCGCGGCCACGGAGACGTGAGGAGGGAAGTTCCCGGTGAACCAGGCTGTGTCCACCACGACCCCTTCGACCACACCAGGCACGCCGAGTCGGATCACGGCGTGGTCCTCCCCCGGCTCTCGGCGGCGACGGGTCTCCCACCCGTCGTAGATCTTGCCCCGGAGCCCGAACGCCGCGGGGTCGTGAGCCGCGGGGCCGGGGCTGACCAGGTTCTCCCTGGCGGCGAAGAAGTCGTCGTCGGCGTGGACCACGCTCCCGCCGAGCAGGCGTGACGCGAGGTCGGGCAGGGCTGTGAAGTCGTCTGCCATCAGACGTCCCCTCGTCGCAGCAACCGTCCGCGCGGCTCCTCGCCGTCCACCCGTCGGCCGCGCAGCCAGGCTCCGCGGACCACTCCGGCGAGCTCGCGGCCGGCGTAAGGCGTGAGGGGGTTCCGGTGCGCCAATCGGGAGGGATCCACGACGAAGGTCTCCTCCGGCGCCAGCACGCAGAAGTCCGCGTCGTAGCCGACGGCGATCCGGCCCTTGCGTCGCAGCCCGGCGCGGTCCGCGGGGCCTGCGGCCATCCACCTCGCGACGTCCACGAGGGTGTGGCCCCGCGCACGGGCCTCGGTCCAGACGACCGGGAGGGCGAGCTGCAGTGAGCTGATCCCGCCCCACGCGTCTGCGAAGCGCCCGGTGTCGGTGGCCTTGAGGTTCTCTGTCGACGGCGAGTGGTCGGAGACGACGCACCCGAGCGTTCCGTCGGCCAGCGCGGCCCAGAGCCTCTCGCGGTTACCGCTGTCACGGATCGGTGGGCAGCACTTGTACGCGGTGGCCCCGTCCGGGACCTGCTCGGCGCTCAAGGCGAGGTAGTGAGGACAGGTCTCTGCCGTGACGGGGACACCTGTCTGGTGAGCTGCGACGAGCGCGGGTAGCGCTCGGGCGGAGGACACGTGCACCACGTGGGCACGGCAGCCGGTACGACGGGCCGCCTCGACCACCGCGGTGACCGCGGACACCTCGGCCGCGTCAGGTCGTGACGCGAGGAAGTCCTCGTAGCGGGTCGCTCCGGGAGGACACGGGGACATCGCCTCGGGGTCCTCGGCGTGGACGAGGAGGAGCCCGCCGAAAGACGCCAGCTGCTCCATCGCCTTCTGCAGCAGGGCCTCGTCCAGCGCGGGGAACTCCTCGACACCGGAGTCGACGAGGAAGCACTTGAAGCCGAAGACCCCGGCCTCCCACAAGGGTTGGAGGTCTTGCAGGTTCGAGGGCACCGCCCCGCCCCAGAAGCCCACGTCCACGTGGCACTGCCCCTGAGCGGCGCGACGCTTGGTCTCCAGCGCCTCCACGTCCACAGTCGCGGGGACGCTGTTGAGCGGCATGTCCACGATCGTGGTCACCCCGCCGGCAGCAGCGGCCCTGGTCGCGTGCGAGAAGCCCTCCCACTCCGTCCGTCCCGGTTCGTTCACGTGGACATGCGTGTCGACGAGCCCGGGCAGGAGCACGACGTCCTCGCGGAGTCGGAGCACCTCGGCGGCCTCCACGCTGCGAGGCCCGTCGATGCCGACGATGCGGCCCTCGGCGACGGTCACGACGCAGGCCCGCTCCTCACCGCCGATCACGGCACGGGCCGCTTCGATGACCAGGTCTGGACCGGGCATGTCAGGCGAACGACTCGCGGTAGGCGCGCCACCCGCCGTGCTCGGTGATGTCGGCGTGCCGGCCGCGCTCTGCCCGCCGCAGCACCATCGACAGTGCGGCGGTCCCGTCCGCGAGCTCCACCACGCCGAGCTCGAGCTCGGGCGGTTCGTCGGGGAGGAAGCGGTCGCGGATGACCTCCAGCGGTACGTCGTACAGCTCTCCCCGCACCGCGGCGCCGGAGCCGTCCGAGACCGGGAGGAGCCCGGGGAACTCGTCGCGGACCGAGAAGAAGCGGTACTTCGCCGCCGTGGTCCGCTCACCGACGAAGGGCTGGTCGGCGATGTTGTGGTGCACGCCGCCGCCGCGCATGCCCTCGCCGTTCGTCATCAGGTACACCACGGGCAGGTCCCCTCTCACTCGCCTGGGTGCATGCTGCCACTCCTGGACCGCCTGGGGCAGAGGTTCACGCATGCCGCTCTCGTCACAGGTGGCGTAGACCAGATGGGCGATCTGTCTGAAAGTTCCCTGAGAAGTCGCCGGCTTTCGTGGCACCCGGCAACTATTGGGCACTCCCAGCCGTCCTAATGCACACAGGGCACGAACCTGCACCACAGAGGCGGGTTCGGGAATCCTGGCGAACCCGGCGTCGTTGGGATGATTACAGGTGCTACCTGCGGGTAAGCGCCTGGGGACAGGAAGGGAGCGCACGTGGCTACGAGTCGTCCGCACACGCGCGAGATCGAGGGGCGCGACAGCGTCGGACTGTACCTCGACGAGATCGCGCGTACTCCGCTGCTCGACGCTATCACCGAGGTAGAACTGAGCAAGACCATCGAGGCCGGCCTGATGGCGCAACACCTGCTCGACACGGGCAGGGTGGGTCGCCGCAAGGGCGGCGCGCCCAAGAGCGCCACCCAGGAAGAGCTCGAGTGGCTCGCCGCCGAGGGGCAGCGGGCAATCCAGACGTTCATCACCGCGAACCTCCGGCTCGTGGTGTCGATCGCCCGCAAGTACGGGCGCAGCCAGATGCCGATGCTGGACCTGGTCCAGGAGGGCAACACGGGCCTGATCCGCGCCGTCGAGAAGTTCGACTACGCCAAGGGCTACAAGTTCTCCACCTACGCCACGTGGTGGGTGCGCCAGGCCATCACGCGGGGCATCGCGCAGCAGGCTCGCGTCGTGCGTCTGCCGGTGCACGTGGTGGAGGAGCTCAACCAGGTCGGCGCGGCCCGCCGTACCCTCGAGCGCCAGCTGGGCAGGGAACCCGAGCCGGAGGAGATCGCGGGCGAGCTCGGTATGGACATCGACCGGGTCATCGACCTGGTCACCTGGGGCCGCGAGCACGTCAGCCTCGACACTCCCGTCGACGACAACGGTGACACCTCGCTCGGCGACCTGATCGCACAGGAGACCGCCCCCGGGCCCGACGCGACGGTGCTCGACACGGAGTCGCGCGACCGGTTGTCACGGCTGGTCGAGCTGCTCGACGAGCGCGCCGCCGACATCATCCGGTCGCGCTACGGCTTGGTCGACGGTCGGCAGCACAAGCTCGCCGACATCGGCGCCAAGCACGGCATCTCCGCCGAGCGGGTGCGCCAGCTCGAGCGGGAGGCGATCGCCAAGCTCCGCCAGCTCGCCGACCCGGACCTGGCCGCCTGACGCCGCTTCGACGGCTCAGGACACCGCTGAGGAACCGCCCTCGGACTGAAGCGACTTGAAGACCTCCGTGACCCGGTCACGGAGGTCTTCGAGCGTCCCGGTGTTCTCGATGACGTGAGTGGCGATGGCCAGCCGCTCCTCGCGCGAGGACTGGGCGGCGATCCGCGCCTCCGCCTCCTCGCGGCTCATCCCGCGGAGGTCGACCATGCGCTCGACCTGGGTCTCGACGGGTACGTCGACCACCAGGACGGCGTCGAAGGCCGAAGGCTGACCGGTCTCGGCCAGCAGCGGGATGTCGTGGACCACGACCGCGTCCGGTCCTGCCTCGGCCTCGAGCTGCGCGCCGCGCCTCCTGACGCGCGGGTGGATGATCGCCTCGAGGCGACGGCGGGCCTCCTCGTCGGCGAAGACGATCGCGCCCATCGCGGGCCGGTCGAGCTCTCCGTCGGCTGTGACCACCTGCGGGCCGAAGGCAGCCACGACCTCCGCGAGGCCCTCGGTCCCGGGGGCGACCACCTCCCGCGCGAGGAGGTCGGCGTCGATCACCACAGCCCCCAGCTCCCGCAGCATCGCCGACACCGTGCTCTTGCCCGATGCGACTCCCCCGGTCAGGCCCACGCGCAGTCTGCTCACGCGGGGCAGTATTCCAGCCCCGCCGTGCGCCGGCAGACCTCGTCCCATGGCGTCGGTTCGAGGCCGAGCTCGCGGGTGACGGCCGAGGAGTCGAGCACGTAGGGCCGCTCGAACTGGTACCTGGTCTCGTCGAGCTCACGGATCGTCGGGCTCACCAGCCCGCCGATGGACAGCACCGCCTTGGGGTAGGCGCGCACCTTCACGGGCTCCTTGCCCGCTGCCCGGCACACGTCGGCGATGGCCTCGCGTTGGGTTCGCGGAGGGTTGGTGGGGGCGTGCCAGACACGTCCCCACGCGCTCTCCCGGCCCGCGACCGCGACCATGGCGCGCGCCATGTCGAGCACGTCGGTCCACGAGTGCGGCTGGTCCGGGCTGCCGAGCACCCTCACCGCCTTGCCGGCCAGTGCCCGCGGGACCAGGCGCGGGACGTGACCGCCCTCTCCCACCTCGGCGCCCATGTAGTCGGAGCCTCGCACCTCCACGGCGCGCACCCGGCCGGCCTGGTGTGCGGCGAGGGCTTCGGCCCACATGGCCGCCCGTACCCGCGCCTTGACGCCCTTGCCGGCGTCCGGCTGCCCCTCGACCATCGGCCCGTCGACGGGGCCGTAGGCGTACAGGTTCGCTGCCGTCACGAGCACGGCGCCGGTCCGCTCGGCCGCTGCGAGCAACGCGCTCGCGATCGGTGGCCACATCTGGGCCCACTTGTCGTACGACGGCGGGTTGACGCAGTTGTAGATCGCTGTCGCGCCCGAGGCCAGCGCGGTCAGCTGTTCGGCGTCGGAGGCGTCGACGGCAACCCGCGTGGCTCCCGGCAGGTCCGGCCCGGCACCGGAGCGGCTGGCCAGCAGCACCTCGTGCCCGGCAGCCACAAGCAGGCCCGCGGTCTCCCTTCCGACGGGCCCGGCTCCGACCACCACATGACGCTCAGTCATCTCGTTCTCTCCCTCGAAGAATCGAGAGCACTGCTCTCGGTTTCGTCCAGCGTGACAGGCGGCGATCGTGAATGCAAGAGCACCGCTCTCGTTTGTTGCCAATGCTCTCGGCTATCGGGATGATTCAGGGCATGACAGCGACCAGCGCCCCACGCACCGCCCGCGACCTGGCCCGGGCCGAGCTGACCCGAGCGATCCTGGCGAGCTCTCGCAGACAGCTGGCCGAGGTCGGCCCCGCCGCCCTGTCGGTGCGCGCGGTGGCGCGCGACCTCGGCATGTCGTCGTCGGCGACCTACCGCTACTTCCGAAGCCGCGACGAGCTCCTGACCGCGCTCCTGATCGAGGCGTACGACGAGCTGGGGGCGGCCGTCGAGGCGGCCGAGGGAGCCACGGAGGACCGCGAAGACCTCTTGGGACGCTGGCGGGCGGCGTGCCACGCCGTCCGGGACTGGGCGCGCGCCAACCCGCACGAGTACGCCCTGCTCTACGGCAGCCCCGTGCCCGGTTACGCGGCGCCAGAAGCGACCGTGCCGGCGGCAGCCCGTGTCCCGATGGTCCTGCTGAGCCTCACGCACGACGCGGAGAAGGCCGGCCGACGGCTTGGGGCTGCGGGCGTCCCGGTGCCACCCGCCGAGGTCGAGGCACTCGCCGGCATCCGCGATCTCACCGACTTCACCATCTCGGACGACCGGCTGGTCCGGTCGCTTCTGGCCTGGGCCACGCTCTTCGGGCACGTCTCCCTCGAGCTCTTCGGCCACATGCACCGCGGGGTGCTGGACTACGACATCCACTTCGCGCAGGTGGTGGACACGCTGGGCTCGGACCTGGGTCTCGACTGAGCCTCTGCTTCGACCGACGGGACTTGTCGGAGCCAGGTGCCACGATCGGAGGATGACCTCCACCACCTACCTCACCGCGACCTCCCTCGACGGCTTCATCGCCACCGAGGACAACGACCTGAGCTGGCTCTTCCAGTTCGAGGGCGAGGACCCCACCAACCCCTACGACGGGTTCATCGAAAACGTCGGCGCGCTGGCCATGGGTGCGACCACCTACGAGTGGATCAACCAGCACGATCCAGGAGAGTGGGCCTACGAGGACCGGCCGACGTGGGTGTTCACCCACCGCGACGACCTGCCCGTGATCGAGGGCGCGGACGTGCGCTTCACCTCCGAGGACGTCGGTGCGGTGCACCAGGCGATGGTCGAGGCCGCCGACGGGAAGGACGTGTGGCTCGTCGGAGGGGGTGATCTCGTCGGTCAGTTCCTCGACCGCGGCCTGCTCGACGACATCTGGGTGAGCATCACCCCGCTCGTCCTCGGTCGCGGAGCACCGCTCCTCCCCCGCCGGCACACCTCCCCGATGCGGGTCGTCGAGGTCAGGCACACCCCGGACGCTCCGTTCGTGCACGTGCACTACTCGCTCCGCTGAGTGGACTGGAAGAGCGGCGGCGTCCCCGGCCCTGCGAGGATGGGCGCCGTGACCGAGCGCCTTGCCCCTGGTGACCTTGCCCCTGGTGACCGTGTGGCGCTGCTCGCGCCGGGCTCCGCCGCCTACGTCGACCTGGTCCTGCTCGCGACCAGGCAGGGCGTCGTCCCGGTCCCGCTCGACCCACGGCTCACGGAGCGCGAGCAGCGGTCGATCCTCGAGGACGTCGACCCGGTCCTGGTGGTTCGCGACCCCGATGACCTGTCCCGGGTGCGGGCCGCCCTGGACCCCGAGCCGACCAGCCCGGTCCCGCTGGTGCGACCGATGCACCTCACCTCCGGTACGACGGGCGCGCCGAAGGGTGTCTGGTCGGGACTGCTCGACGGGGGTTCGGCGCGAGCCCTGGTCGAGGAGGAGCGCGACCTGTGGGAGTTCACCTCCTCCGACGTACACCTCGTGCTGAGCCCGCTGTACCACTCAGCACCTTTGCGCTTCGCGTTCGGGACGCTGCTCGCCGGCGGGCGGATCGTCGTACCCGGGTCGTTCGACCCGGCCGCTGCCACCGAGGCGATCGTCGAGGCACGGCCGACCACCGTGTTCTGCGTGCCGGCCCACCTGCAGCGCCTCTTCGCCCACTGGGACGAGGTCGGAGTGCCCGACCTGTCGTGCTTCCGGCTCGTGGCCCACGCAGGAGCGGCCTGCCCGCCGCCGGTCAAGCAGCGGATGATCGAGCTCTTCCCGGCCGGGTCGACCTGGGAGTTCTACGGCTCGACGGAGGGTCAGTTCACGGCCTGCCGGAGCGAGGAGTGGCTGGAGCATCCCGGCACCGTGGGCAGGGCCCGGCCGGGCAGGACCCTCAGCGTCGACGCGGACGGGACCATCTGGTGCACGGTCCCCGACCACGCCCGCTTCACGTACTGGAACGCGCCGGAGAAGACCGCGGCGACCTGGCGAGACACCCCCGACGGCCCCGCCTTCACGGTCGGCGACCTCGGACGCCTGGACGCAGCCGGGTACCTCTACCTCGAGGGGCGCCGGGAGGACCTGGTGATCTCGGGCGGGGTCAACGTCTACCCGGTCGAGGTCGAGCACGTCCTCGCAGAGCACCCGCAGGTCGTGGAGGCCGCTGTGTTCGGCGTCGACGACGAGCGATGGGGGCAGCGGGTCTGCGCGGCCGTGGTCGGCTCCGCCGCCCCCGAGGAGCTCAAGGAGTTCGCGGCCGAGCGGCTCACGCCACCGAAGCGCCCGAAGGAGTACTTCACCGTCGAGGCGCTCCCCCACACGCCGACGGGCAAGATCAAGCGGCTGGACCTACCCGGCCTGCTCGGTCTCGTCTGAGCAGGAGAACGTGCGCCGGTAGCGCTGGGGGCTGACGCCGCGGGCCCGCGTGAAGTGGTGGCGCAAGGTCGCCGCGTTGACGAAGCCGACGTCGTCGGCGACCTGGTCGACCGAGCGGTTGGTGGTCTCGAGGAGCTCCTCTGCGCGCTTCACGCGCTGGCTGGTGATCCAGGCATGCGGCGTGCTGCCGGTCTCCTCACGGAAGCGCCGCGCGAAGGTCCGCGCGGACATCGCGCTCTGGCGCGCCAGCGACTCCACCGTCATCGGCTCGTCGAGATGCTCGGTGATCCAGGTCAGCAGCGGGCCGAGCGTCTCGGCGTCACAGTCGGGGACCGCGCTGCGGATGAACTGGGCCTGCCCTCCGTCGCGCTGCGGCGGCATGACCATGCGGCGAGCCACCATGCTGGCCACCTTGGCGCCGAACTCCTTGCGGTAGAGGTGTAGCGCCGCATCCAGCCCTGCCGCTGAGCCGGCGCCGGTGATGATCGGGTCCTCGTCGACGTACAGGACCTCGGGGATCACGTTGGCCTTCGGGAACCGCTCGGCGAGCTCGTCGGTGTACATCCAGTGGGTGGTGCAGCTGCGGCCGTCGAGAAGCCCTGCCTCGCCGAGGGCGAAGGCACCGGAGCAGACCGACATCACGCGGGCACCACGTTCGTAGGCCTCCTGGAGGACGCGGACGACCGACTCAGGGACGGGCTGGTTCCTCGGCACTGCCGGAATCGCGACCAGGTCGGCCTCTGCGACCCGGCCCAGGTCGTGCTCGACCCACAACCCGAACCCGGCAGCGGTCGTGACCCGGCCGGCGTTGGGGGCGCACAAAGCGAAGTCGAAGGTGGGCAGGCCCTGGTCGGAGCGGTCGGTTGCCCAGGCCTCACAGAGGACCCCGAGCTCGAAGGGCCACACCCCGTCGTACACGACGACGGCCACGTTCTCGATCATGCGACCACTATGACAGAACCTTGGCAGGAAATCGATGATAGTTGTCATTCCTGCCACTCGTGGCAGGAATGAGATGAGCGCAGGATTACTGCCATGACCGCAATCCTGATCCTCCTCAGCATCACGTTCCTCGTCGCCATCGCTCTCGCGACCTTCCGCGACATCCACGACGACGGCTACGGCCGGCGCCCGAGTCCACGCAGCCACCACGACCCCTTCGAGCCAACCCTCCGTCCGCGCTCGCACTGAGTCAGACGCGCAGACCAAAGGGAACAGACAGGGGCCCGACCACCAGATGGTGGTCGGGCCCCTTTGGTACTGCTAGGGCTCGTTCGAGCCTCAGCGGGTCACTGACCCGGACAGCTGGCTCAGTTGCCGCCGCCGGTCAGCTTCTCGCGCAGCGCCTGCAGCGCCTCGTCGGACGCGAGCGAACCGCCGCCGCTCTCCTCGGCGCCGCCCTGGTCCGAGGAGTACGAGGCGGCCTCGCCGGCCTCGGCCGCAGCAACCTTGGCCTCCTGCTGCTGCTTGACGTGGGCCTCCCAGCGAGCGTGCGCCTTGGCGTACTGCTCCTCCCAGGTGGCGCGCTGCTCGTCGAAGCCCTCGAGCCACTCGCCGGTCTCCGGGTCGAAGCCCTCGGGGTAGATGTAGTTGCCCTGCTCGTCGTACGACGCGGTCATGCCGTACAGCGTCGGGTCGAACTCCTCGACCTCCGCGGCAGCCGCGGTCTCGTTGGCCTGCTTGAGCGACAGCGAGATCCGGCGACGCTCGAGGTCGATGTCGATGATCTTGACCATGACGTCGTCGTTGACCTGGACGACCTGCTCGGGGATCTCGACGTGACGCTCGGCGAGCTCGGAGATGTGCACCAGACCCTCGATGCCCTCCTCCACACGGACGAACGAACCGAACGGCACCAGCTTGGTGACCTTGCCCGGGACGATCTGACCGATCTGGTGGGTGCGGGCGAAGTGCTGCCACGGGTCTTCCTGGGTCGCCTTGAGCGACAGGGAGACGCGCTCGCGGTCCATGTCGACGTCGAGAACCTCGACGGTGACCTCGTCGCCGACCGCGACGACCTCGGACGGGTGGTCGATGTGCTTCCAGGACAGCTCGGAGACGTGGACGAGACCATCGACGCCGCCGAGGTCCACGAACGCACCGAAGTTGACGATCGAGGACACGACACCCTTGCGGATCTGACCCTTCTGGAGCTGGGTCAGGAAGCCCTGGCGAACCTCGGACTGGGTCTGCTCGAGCCACGCACGACGCGAGAGCACGACGTTGTTGCGGTTCTTGTCGAGCTCGATGATCTTCGCCTCGAGCTCCTGGCCGACGTACGGCTGGAGGTCGCGCACGCGGCGCATCTCGACGAGCGAGGCGGGAAGGAAGCCACGGAGGCCGATGTCGAGGATGAGACCACCCTTGACGACCTCGATGACGGTACCGGTGACGACGCCGTCCTCGTCCTTGACCTGCTCGATGGTGCCCCAGGCGCGCTCGTACTGGGCGCGCTTCTTGGACAGGATCAGACGGCCTTCCTTGTCCTCCTTCTGGAGAACGAGGGCCTCGACCTTGTCGCCGACGGAGACGACCTCGGAGGGGTCGACGTCGTGCTTGATCGAGAGCTCACGCGAGGGGATTACACCCTCGGTCTTGTAGCCGATGTCGAGCAGGACCTCGTCCCGATCAACCTTGACGATGGTGCCATCGACGATGTCACCGTCGTTGAAGTACTTGATGGTCGCGTCGATCGCCGCGAGGAAGTCCTCTTCGGACCCGATGTCGTTGACCGCAACCTGCGGCGCGTCCGAAAGAGTGGGAGTGCTGCTCGTCATAAGGGAATGGATTCCTTGGATGGATGTTGTCGTGCGGGCGCGCCACAGGAGCCCTTTTCACTACTTCGTATGGTGACTGCCGACGAGGGCCGACGGTGCGTGACGAAAAGCGAGCGAGAATCTGCTCCGTCCGAGACTCAGGCAGACTCCAATGCGCACCTGCCAGGATACGCGGGTCACACCGCCTGAGTCCAACCGCACCGTGTGGCTGCTCGAGACGAGAGCCACCGCCGGACCGGGCCTCCGAGGACCTGGACCGTTGTCGTCAGGACGCCATAGTCCAAAAGGGTCATGGCCAGCGTACGCCGGCACTCACTAGCGTCATGCCCCATGTTGTTGTCCGACCTGTTCAACTGGCCCGTCCTGTCCCACAACCAGGCCTGCCTGAACGCGCTCCGGGGCACGCTCGAGTCGGCCAGGAGCAGGCGCGAGCGCGAGGACGCCGACCGGTTCGTCGAGGAGGTCAACCGCCGGAGGCGGCCCGCCTCCATCGGCTGACCAACGCGGCCCTGCGGCCGGTCAGGGGGCGGCGTGGAGGTCGCCGGTGCGCGCCATCTCCAGCAGCAGGTCGTGGGCACGGTCGGCGACAGGGTTCTCGCCGCGGCGCGCCGCGAGGTCGACGAGCGCGAAGAGGTCCGCGGCGCGTGCCCGGTCGAGGAGGTCTCCGGGAGCGTCCACGACGTTCTCCGAGTACGTCGAGAGCACCGCATCCGCGAAATCCGGCCGGCGGTCGAAGCGCAGGAGGTTGCCGAGGTCGGTGAACGGTGATCCGCTGTGGGCGAACTCCCAGTCGAGCAGACCGGTCACCTCCCCGGACCCCGGGTCGACCAGGAGGTTCTTGGGGTTGAAGTCGCTGTGCACGAGGCAGGCGCGAGTCGTCCGGTCGAGGATCTCCTGGGCGCGGTCGGCCAGGACCTCCAGTGCCTCGCGGTCGTCCGCGGCCCACTCCGCGAGGGGCCCGGCAGCGCACTGTGCGTCGACGAAGGCGACGAGGTCCTCGTACTCCGGTGGCATCGGGCCGATTCGCAGCTCAGCGTCGACGAACAGTCCGGCTCGAAGCATCGGCATCTGCGCGAGGCGGGCCAGGACCATCCCCAGGTTGCGTCCGAGGGTCGAGGCCAGCTCCTCGTCGGCGGTGGGCAGGACCTCGTCGAGTCGCTTCCCGTCGAGGCAGGTGGTGACGAGCAGCGCGGGTTTCCCGACCGACGGGTCCGCCCGTCGTACCTCGAGAGCCTCGGGCACGGGCAGGAGGCCCCGGACCAGCCGAAGGACCGCGGCGTCGATCTCGGCCGCGTTGGCTCCACGCGTTGCGCCGCGACCTGCATAGATACGGACCACCGACCGCTCCCCCGCCATCGTGGCCAGGAAGGTCTCGCCGCTGTGGCCGCCCGGCATCGGCACCATCTCCGGCAGCGCGCCGTCTCCGATCCCCAGCAGGTCCACGCCACGATGCTGACACAGCTGCTGTCTCGCTACAGTCACCGCCATGGCGCTGATCGACTTCGTGACCCTGCCGCTGCGGGTGGGCGTGGCGGCCACCCAGGTGACGTTCGCGCTCGCGGAGGCGGTAGCCCCCGACGGGCCGGTACGCCGGGAGGGCGGGTACGCCGACCGGCTCATGACCGTCATCGGAGAGGGTGGCTACATCGAGCGCGCGGCACGAACTGCCTCGGACCCCTCGGGCGCGTTGACGCTGGTCAACACGTTGGCCTCGGCCATGTCGCCCGCCCGCCCCCTCGGCAAGGCACTCGCACCAGGCGGCGCTCTCGACCGGCTGCTCGCGACGGACGGGCCGCTGTACCGGCTCCTCGAGGAGGACGGAGCGCTCGACCGACTGCTCGCCGAGGGCGGTCCGCTCGACCAGCTCGTGGCGCCCGACGGCCCGATCGAGCGGCTGCTCGCCAGTGACGGCGCCCTCGACCGGATCACCCGGGAAGGCGGAGTCCTCGACCGGCTGCTCCGTGACGCGGGCCTCCTGGACAGCCTGTTCGCCGAGAACGGGACGCTGGAGAAGCTCACCGCCGACGGAGGCACCCTCGACCAGCTGGTGGCGCTCGGCGAGACCTTGGAGTCGATCGCGCCGCGGCTCGCCGAGCTCGGCGCCGTCATCCCGGAGCTTCACGCGTCCGTCGACACCCTCAGCCAGGCGGTCGGTCCGTTGAGCGAGCTCGCGGGTCGGCTCCCCGGAGCACGCCGGCGCACGGCCATCGAAGCGTGACCGTGTCGTCCCCCGAAGGCGTCGAGTCCGTCCGGCGTACCGTGTCCGAGACCGAGACCCTGGCCGCCAACAGGCGTGACTGGGACGCCTACGCCGACGAGTACCAGGCGACACACGGCGAGTTCCTCGGCGACGCCCGCTTCGTCTGGTCCCCGGAGGGAGTCGACGAGTCGGAGGCCCGGGTGCTCGGCGAGGTCGCAGGGCACGACGTGCTCGAGATCGGCTGCGGCGCCGCGCAGTGCGCGCGCTGGCTGACCACACAGGGTGCGAGAGCCGTGGGCCTCGACGTTGCCCATCGTCAGCTGCAGCACGGTCGGCGCATCGACCTCGACAGCGGCGTCGCCGTCCCGACGGTCTGCGGCACGGCGACCGCGCTGCCGTTCTCAGATGCCTCCTTCGACGTCGCCTTTTCCGCGTTCGGGGCGCTCCAGTTCGTGTACGACGCAGCCGAGGGCGGTCGCCGAGGTGGCCCGTGTCCTGCGGCCGGGAGGTCGCTTCGCGTTCTCGGTGACCCACCCGATCCGGTGGAGCATGCCCGACGACCCGTCGGCCGAGGGGCTCGTCGTGACCAGCTCGTACTGGGACCGGACGCCGTACGTCGAGCAGGACTCGTCCGGCGAGGTGACCTACGTCGAGCACCACCGGACGGTCGGCGACTGGGTCCGGATCCTCGCCTCGAACGGCTTCGTCCTGGAGGACCTGGTGGAGCCCGAGTGGCCCGAGGGCCACGACCGGGTGTGGGGTGGCTGGGGCCCGGTGCGCGGAGCGCTCATCCCCGGCACGGCGATCTTCAGCGCCCGCCTCGGCTAGGCGGAAGCGCCCTCGAGCGTCGTGCGGACCCGCCGCAGGTACTCCACCGTGAAGTTCCGCCACTGCTCCTCGAACTCAGGATTGAGAACCTGGCCGGCCGGGGTGTCCAAGGAGAACGTCATTCGCAGCTCGGCCGCTCGGTCGAGCTGTGCAAGCTCGTACGAGGTGACGCCCGGGTGCTCTGGGTCGAGGCATCGGGTCCGGGCGAGGAACGGAGGGGCCTCGTCGATCACGACGATCTTCTCCTCATGCTCCACGCCGTCGTCGTGGACGTGGACGAAGACCTGCACCTCACCGACGCCGCCCTCGGTCCCGGGCTCGGCGTAGGCGCGCACGGTCTTGTCCGTCAGGCCAACAGCAGACTCCGCCGGGCGGATCAGGTCCCAGACCTCCTGGCACGTCACATCCTTGATCAGGACCGCCTCGGAGAGGACCCACGTCCCTCCACCGAACCGTCGTTGCCAACGCCGCCGAAGACGCTCGTACCAGCCCATGCCTGGCCCCCTACGAAAGGCTGGGGGGACGCCGCTGTCGCGACGTCCCCCCAGCGTTCTGCCTCAGATGAAACGGCGACGCAGGGCGAACGCTCCTGCACCCGCCGCGAGGACGGCTATGCCACCGAGACCGCGGGTCATGTTGCGGCCACCTTCGCCGTCCTCGCCCTTGATCTCGTAGCTGTACGCCGCCAGCCCGATCGCACCCTCCGGCGCGCCGTACACCATCTTCTCGGAGTCGGCGCGCTCGGCACCGGCCTCGATCACGGCGTACATCTCGCCGTAGTTCTGCGCGGTCGCCTCGCCGGCCTCGACGAGCTTGCTCGTGCCCTCGTCGGACAGACGCTGCGCACCGTCCTGCAGCTTGGGAGCGCCGGCCGCGGCCTCGCCGAGACCGTCGGCGATCTTGCCGGAGCCGTCCGCGGCGTCACCAAGACCGGTGGCGAGCTTGCCCGCTCCGTCCGCGACCTGGTTCGCACCGTCGGCCGCCCGGCCAGTGCCGTCCGCCAGCTGGCCCGCACCGTCGTTGAGCTGGCCGGCGCCGTCGGCGACCTGCCCTGCACCATCGGCCAGGCGACCCGAGCCGTCGGCCAGCTTGCCGGCACCGGCGTCGAGCTCTCCGGTACCGGCGGCGAGCCTGCCCGCACCCTTGCTCAGGTCTCCGGCACCTGCGTCGATCTGCCCGAGGCCACTGGTGAGGTCCTGGCTCCCGGTGTACGCGCTCTGGGCGCCACCAGACAGCTTGAGAACGCCGGCGACCGCGGCCGTGATGCCGTCGGACAGCTGGGTCAGCCCACCGCTCACCTGCTGGAGGCCGCCCTTCAGCTGGACCGAACCCTCCTTGAGGGTGGTCGCGCCCGCGGCTGCCTGGCCGAGCCCGGCGTTCAGCTTGCCCGCACCGGGGATAAGCTGAGTCTCGAGCGCTCCGATCGCGGTGCCGAGACCGGCCGAGACCTGACCGAGGCCCCCGCTCGCGGCAGTCAGCTTGCTCCGGCTGTCGGCAGCGCCAGCCTGCATCTGGTCCACGAGCGCTCCACAGGAGACGCCGCCGTACTGAGCAGGCGCGTTCGGTCCGCCCAAAGCCGCATAGTGCGCGCAGAACCAGTTCTCGAGCAGGCTCAGGCCGCCGTCGAGCTGGTCGAGGCTGCCACCCTGCGCCAGGGAAGCGTCAAGCCCGGCCTTCACCTGGTCGACCCCGCCCTTCGCCCCCTTGAGCCCCGGGCTCTGGGACGGGACGTTCCCCACGAGGAGGTTGAGCCCCCCGGACAGCTGGCCAGCGCCGGTCTGGAGCTCACCGAGACCGGCCTCGAGCTTCGCGAGGCCTCCGATGAACGTGGCGGGGTCCTCCGCCGTGCCGAGCTTCGAGATCAGGAGGTCCACACCGGTCTTGAGCTGCGTGACACCGTCCTGGGCGGCCGGAAGGCCCTTCTGGGCGTCGGCGAGCTGGGTGAGCCCGCCGCTGATCAGCCCGAGGCCGTCGGAGAGCTGCTTGCTCCCCGCGTAGGCCGCGCTGGTTCCTGAGGCAAGGCGTGCCGAGCCGTCTGCGAGCTGCCCGGCGCCGTCGTCTAGGCGTCCGGTTCCGTCCGCGAGCCGGCGCGAGCCGTCTGCGAGCTCACCAGCGCCGTCGGCGACCTGGCCGGCACCGTCGCTCAGCTTCGCGGATCCATCCGCGAGCTTGCCGGCGCCGTCGTCGATCTTGCCGAGGCCACCGGCGAGCTCACCCGCGCCGTCGGCGAGACGGGCAGCGCCGGGAGCCGCGACGCCGGACAGCCCGGCGTTCAGCTTCTCCGCGCCGTCACGGAGCTTGATGAGACCGGCCAGGAGCTCGCCTGCGCCATCGCGCAACTTGAGCAGGTTCTCGTCGATCTGGCTCGCGCCGTTGGTGAGCTCGACGCCCGTGTCGGCTCCGCCCTTGTAGCTCTCGCCCGCGGTCTTGAAGCTCGGGCTCTCAAGCGGGTTGACCGGGAGGGCGCTGATCGAGGCGCGCGGGATGACTCCGTCGGTGATGTTCGCGGTGTAGCCGAACTCCGCGGTGTCAGAGCCGATCGGCGGGAACAGCGTCATCGTGAACGACATCTTCGTGCCGCCCTTGCCGTCGCCTGCCATGTTGGCCTGCTGGGAGGTGACGTCGGTGAAGCTCGGCGGGGCGACCGTCGTGAGAGAGCCCACCATCGGGATCGGGACCTCGACGGTCTTCGTGACGGTGCCACCCCTGCCGTCGTCGAAGGTCACCTCCTGCTCGGCACCGGTGACGTTCTTGACGGTGAACTTGACCTCGAGCTTGCCGCTCTCGCCCACGACGTCACCCGGCTCGACCTGCTCGCCGTCGAGGTAGTAGCGAACCTTGACCTCGAGGGGGAGGTCGCCGGAGTAGTTGCTGACGGTCCGGAGACGGCTCTCGCCGTCGACGGTCATCCTCGCGATCTGCTGACCGTCCTCGACGTCGAAGCCGCCGAAGCCGTCGAGGTTGCGGAGGCCGTCGGTCTCGATCGGGTTGCTCAGGTCGACGCTGCCGTTGCCGGTGAGGGCGAGCTGCTCGTAGATGCGCTTGGTGTCGATCGATCCGACCGCGTCGGTGTAGACCTGGACCGTCTCGGTGTTGACGACCTGCACGTTCTCGGCGCTCTCGTCGGCGGCGGCCGGAAAGGCTGCCATGGCGCACATGGCTGCCGCGGAGGCGGTCACCGCGGCGATGCGCAGCGGGAGGGTGTGGCGGCCGGTCACTTGGTCTTCTCCATCATGTCGTCGAGGCTGTAGGTGTCACCGGAGGTCTCACCGTCGTCGTACTCGTCCGAGCGCCGGTGGCTCGGCTCCTCGACCGCCGACACGGTGGCGGGCGCAACCAGTGCAGTGGCAAGGAAGCCGACCGCTGTGGTGAGGAGCAGGGTCGTCGCGCTGCTCAGAGAGGTCGAGGCCATCTCCGGCGGAGCCGCGGCGTAGGTGTACTCGTAGGCACCGGCCAGCGAGGCGGCGCCGAGAAGCGCGGCCCAGAGCGGGACCCTGCCGAAGCTCAGTGCGGCGATCGCGACGGCGATGACGAGCACGAGGCCGACTGCCACCGCGCGCCCACCGGCGCTGTCGGGCAGGAGCGCGGCACGGGCGACGTACCCGATCCACGCTGCCACGAAGCCCCCACCGAACCCGGCCAGCCGCGCCAACGGCGAGCCGTCAGGCACAAGCGCAAGGACGGCCCCCACCGCCACGCCGAGCAAGGCAACAGACTCGAGTTCGAGGTCGAGCACAGCGCTCAACATCACGACCGACACGGCCGCAACGGTGATCACCAGCCCGACCAGCAATGTTTTGCGCATGCTGGCGCGCTCCCTCCAAGAAAACGCCCCGACCAGAGGTTGTCCGGGCGTTCTTGCTCCCTCCCTGGGGCAAGATCGAAAGAACTATATCCGTCTATGAGCGATGAGTACGACATGTGCCATCCGCCGCGCAGGTCGACCTACGCACCGAGCCGACTCAGGGCTTCGTGGAGGAGCAACGCGGCGGGTCCGCCACGCTCAGAGGGGAAGCCTCCGGAAGAGCGGCCGGGGCACGTGCCTCAGGCCGGACATGACGCCACGCAACGCCGTGGGTACCCAGACCAGCTCTCGCCGGCTCGCCACACCGCCGACGATCGCCTCCGCGACCTCGTCCGCGGTCACCGACAGCGGCACCGGTTTCCGCCCGGCCGTCATCCTCGTGCGCACGAAGCCGGGTCGCACCACGAGGACGCCGATACCGTACGGCGACAGCGCCTCTCCGAGCCCCAGGTAGAACCCGTCCATCCCGGCCTTGGTCGACCCGTAGACGAAGTTCGAGCGTCTCACCCGCTCCCCCGCCACCGACGAGAGCGCAACGATGACGCCGTGCCCCTGCCGGCGCATGTGCTCACCGAGGAGGACTCCCACGCTGACCGCACCGAGGTAGTTCACCTCTGCCAGCTCGACGGCGGCCTCGTGGTCCTGCCACGCCTGCTCCTCGTCTCCCAGCACCCCGAAGGCGACGAGGGCGACGTCGATGTCGCCGTTCGCGAAGGCGCGGTCGAGCACCTCGCGGTGTGTGCCGGCGTCCCTGGCGTCGAAGTCGATCGCGTCGACCTCGGCCCCGAGCGACTTCAGGTGCGAGGCCGCCTCGTCGCGGTCTGCGGACGGCCGGGCCGCCAGCACGACACGGAGGGGCCCCCGCCGCAGGTAACGCTCGGCGAGCGCGGTCGCGATCTGGCTCGTCCCGCCGAGGAGGAGGAGGTCCTGGGGTGAGCCGAGAGCGTCCAGCATGGAGAGCCTTTCGGTGAGTGCGGTGGGTGCGGTGGGTGCCCTGCGCTCACAGTGCCAGGCGACGGGCGAGGTCGGAGGTGAAAACGCCCTTGGGGTCGACCCGGCGCCGGATCTCCCGGAACTCCTCGAGCCGCGGGTACATCTGCCGCAGCGTCTCGGCACGAGCACGCCCGTCCTTGGCCAGGTAGATCCGTCCGCCGGCCTCGACGACCACCGCGTCCAACCGGTCCAGCAGCGCCGCGAGGCTCGGGTCGGCCGGGAGGTCCAGGGCGAGGGTCCACCCCTGTCGAGGGAAGGACAGTAGGCCTGCGTTCTCCGGCCCGAAGCGCTTGAGCACCGCAAGGAAGGACGCGTGTCCCGCGGCGGCGATCCGACGTACTGCCTCGGTCAGGGCCTCCTCGGCTCCGTCCGGGACCACGAACTGGTACTGCACGAGACCCCGCCGGCCGTAGAGGCGGTTCCAGTCCGCCACTCCGTCCAGGGGATGGAAGAAGGCGGCCAGGTGCTGGACCTCGCCACGACGCTCACGAGGCGCCTTCCGGAACCACACCTCGTTGAACGCCTTCACCGTCAGGTGGTTCATCAGGTGGTTCGGAGCCCAGGCCGGAGCGCGAAGCCGCGGCGAGGTGGGAAAGGCGAGGGGGTCGCCGGTCAACCGCTCCGGGAGGTCCCGCAGGCGGGCGTGCTCCCCGCGAGTGAGCACGGCACGTCCCAGCGACTTCCCCCGGGCCAGCAGGTCGATCCAGGCAACGGAGTAGTTGTGGTCGGCATCGGTACGTCGCATCACCTCGACGAGCTCGGAGAGGTTCGAGGTGCGGTTGGTGTCCACGCGGATGTAGGACGTCTCGACCGGCTTCAGGTCGAGCACCGCCGAGGTCAGGACGCCGGTGAGTCCCATGCCGCCGACCGTCGCCCAGAACAGCGCGGGATCGCCCTCCGGGGAGAGGACTCTTGCCTCTCCGTCGGCGCCCACCAACGTCATCTCCCTGACGTGCTGCCCGAAGGTGCCCTCCCCGTGGTGGTTCTTGCCGTGGATGTCCGCAGCGATCGCCCCGCCGACCGTCACGAACCGCGTGCCCGGAGTCACGGGGACGAAGAACCCCCGCGGCAACAGGTGCCGGATCAAGGTGTCGAGGCTGACCCCGGCGTCGACGCGGACCGACCCCGCGACGGCGTCGAGCTCGATGGCCTGCCCCTCGGTGAGAAGGAGCACGTCACCTCCCGCGTTCTGTGCAGCGTCTCCGTAGGAGCGGCCGAGGCCACGGGCGAGCAGGCCGCGCTCCCCCGCCAGGCCGACGGCCTCGGCGACATCTCGTGGGTCCGCGCGCAGGTGGTAGGCCCTCGCCGCAGTGGGAGCGGTCCTGCCCCAGCCGCTCAGCAGGCTCGGCTCAGGCACCCATGACCCCCACCAGGACGAGCACGAGCCAGACGAGCCCGAGGAGCTGCAGCACGTGGTCGTGCCAGGTGATGTCCTCCGGGTCACCTGCGCGCCCGGCGTCGATGTCCACGGCGTACCTCAGCATGGCGAGGACGAAGGGAGCGATCGAGAGCGCCTGCCACGGCACTCCGTCGATCTCCGGCTCGCGGAAGGCCCACAGGCTGTAGGCCATGATCGTAAGGCCGGTGGAGACGCCCCAGACGAAGCGCAGGTAGCTCTCCGTGTACATCACGAGCGACCGGCGTGTGCCACTGTCGCTGCCGAGCATCCGAAGCTCGGAGTACCTCTTGCCGGCCACGATGAACAACGACCCGAATCCCGCGACGAGCAGGAACCACTGCGAGATCGGGAGGTCGGAGGCCACGCCCCCGGCCACCGCCCGCAGGAGGAAGCCACTCGCGACGATCGCTATGTCGAGCACTGCCTGGTGCTTCAAGGCGAGCGTGTAGGCCACCTGAAGGCCGAGGTATCCGGCCATCAGGACCACCAGCTGCAGCCCGGTCAGCGCGGCCAGAGCCAGTGAGAGCAGTGCCAGTACGGCGGCCGTCGTGACCGCCGTGCGTGGAGAGACGTGACCCGCCGCGATGGGGCGGTTCCGCTTCGTCGGATGGCGACGGTCGGCCTCGACGTCGACCGCGTCGTTGACCAGGTAGACCGCGCTGGAGGCGAGGCAGAAGGAGACCACCGCGACGAGCGTCGCGACGGCCACGTCCGGCTCCGTGATCGCCCCTGCGGCGAGGGGCGCTGCGAGCACGAGCAGGTTCTTGACCCACTGCTTGGGACGCATGGCCCTGAGCAGGGACGCCGCCACCCCGGGCTGCGTGTGTACGTCGGTCGCGGTCACCGTTGCTGGTCAGGCCGCGCGGCGTACCCGGCTGCGGTCACGAAGGAGCAGCACGAGGCCGATGATGAGCAGGAGAGCGCCGAGCACCCCGCCGATGAGCGGCAGCCAGACCCGGACGATCTTCAGCTGGTTGGCGAGCGGCTCGTAGTCGTCGATGTTGGCTTTGACCGTCTCGTCGTTGTAGCCGATGAGCACGTTGGTCAGGGTGGCGACCTCTTGGCCGTTGTACTGCGCGACCACGTCCTGCGCCTCCTGACCGCGGATGATCACCCCGGTCTCCGGCTCCACCCACAGCGTCCGGGTGTTCGCGTAGATGCGGTCCAGGGTGACGTCGCCCTCCTGGTCGATGCCGAAGAAGGAGGCGGGCGCGGTGATGTCGCCGACGTCGGTCGGCGGGATGTCCTGCTCGTAGCGGTAGACGGTCATGCCCTGGATCGACTCGGTGCCCTTGTAGACGAGGTCGGTCGCGTCCTTCAGGCTGCCGTCCCAGAACTGGTAGGTCTGCTTCTGCGCGTCGAAGGGCAGCTTGAAGTACTGCCCCTGGATGACGGTCTGGTCGTCGCGCTCCTCCACGCCCGAGTCGAGGTCCGCGGTCGACGTCAGGTAGTTGCCGCAGCAGTCGACGACCACGCCGGTGTGCCTGTCGAAGGCGACGCTGTCGTGCGTGGCCGAGAGCGGTGGGTTCTCCGAGTCCACGGTGGCACCCGGCTTGGTCGTGTAGACGAGCGTCTGCCAGACGGCGATGCTGCGGTCGAGGTCGTCGCTGGCGTCCTCCGAGGCCTGGACCTCGCCCACGACGTTGCGGGTCGAGACCAGGTCCGTGGTGATCTCCTTCTGCTCCGCGATGTCGAAGATCGTCGCGTTGGAGCCCTCGGACACGTTGACGCGGTCGTAGTCCTCGGGGACCACCGCGAGACGCTGGTACAGGTAGAAGCGCGACAGCAGGGCCAGCCCCAGCACGAACACCCCAAGGCCAACCAACGCCAAGCCGGTTTTGCGACCCACGTCGACCCCCTCCATCGCTCCACTCCTCACGCTAGCGGCTGGAAGGGGGGGCAGGGTGCGGAAGTCGAGAATTCCCGACGCCGACGAAGACATGTGTAATAGTCCCCGGGTGAGGTGGGCGAACCGCTTTCGGCCCCGGATGGGCACCAACCGCTCGGTCCTCGTGGTCGGTGCCGCTCTGGTCGCGCTGCAGCTCGCGTTTCGAGCCTGGGCGGTCTATGGGGGTTGGTTCCACTTCGACGACTTCGCGTTCCTCTCCCGCGCCTTCGACTCCGACCTCGGCTGGACCTACCTCACGGATTCCTACGGCGGTCACCTCATGCCCGGCGCCTTCCTGGTCACGTGGCTGTTCTCGAGGTTCGAGCCCCTGGGGTGGTGGCCGTACGCGACCACGCTGCTCGTCCTGCAGGCGGTTGCCAGCATCGGCTTCCTTCGACTGCTCGTGCACCTGTTCGGCCGGCGGACGGCGGTGCTGCCCCTGCTGGCGATCTACCTGTTCTCGGTCATCTCCCTGCCCGCGTTCATCTGGTGGGCAGCAGGCATCAACCAGCTTCCCCTGCAGATCACGCTCTTCTTCGGACTGCACAGCCATGTCACGTACCTGCGGACCCGGCGGCTCCGTCACGTCTTCGCCACCATGGCCTGGACGGCGTTCGGCCTTCTCTTCTACGAGAAGACGCTGCTCGTCTTCCTGGCCTACGGCCTCGTCGCGATCTGCTACTTCGCGCAGGGGTCCTTCTCACGACGCTTCGCGCATCTGTGGGCCACCTACCGTCCCGGCATGCTCCTGTACGGCCTGCTCGCGATCGGCTACCTCGGGCTGTACCTCGCCACCTCGCTGGAGTTCGACCCGGGCGAGCTGTACGAGACCCCGATCCTCCCCGTCGCCTACCGCCTGATCCTCGTGGCGTTCGCGCCCGGCATCGTCGGCGGGCCGTGGAAGTGGCAGGACATCGAGCCGCTCGGCAGGATCGCCGACACCAACGAGGTCGTGATCTTCCTGTCCTCGCTGGCCCTCGGCTACCTGATCTTCCTCGCCTACCGGACCCGGGAACGGTCGCTGCGCGCCTGGCTCCTGCCGGCGTCGTTCGTCCTGGTGGACCTGATGCTCCTGACCGCTGGACGTGCGTTCCTCGTCGGCGCGGTGATCGGTCGCGAGTACCGCTACCAGACAGAGCTCTCGGCCGTCTTCGCCCTCGGCATCGGCCTGGCCTTCCTGCCGGTGCTCGGCGCCACAGAGACCGTGACCTCCCGGGACAGGGCGCTGCTGCCTTTCGAGGTCGGCCCGGCGATAGCGACCCTCACCGCTGTCTTCGTCGCCGGCGCCATGGTCTCGAACCTGCAGTACGCCAGCCAGTGGCGCTCCAAGAACCCCGGCCGGGGGTACTTCGCGAAGGTCAAGACCGAGCTCGCGGAGCAGAAGGACCCGGTCCCCTTGGCGGACCTCGCCGTGCCCCAGAAGATCATGTGGGGGTTCCGCTACCCCGAGAACACCTACAGCCGGCTCTTCCCCATGTACGAGGACAAGACGCGCTACCCGTCTGTCGTCAGCGACAGGCTGTACGTGTTCGACAACAGTGGCAACCTCCGGCCTGCGCTCATCACCAGCGTGAGGCGCAACCTCCCGACCGTCGGCTGCGGCTACCAGACCAAGGGGGCGCGCCTCACCGTTCCCCTCGACGACCCGGTCGTCGGCGGTGGATGGTGGGTCCGCCTCGGCTACCTCTCCGATCAGGACAGCAAAGCGACGCTGACCGCCGGCGACTCGGTGCACCGGACCCAGGTGCACCGAGGCGTGCACGCGCTGTTCTTCAGGGCAGACGGGGAGTTCGACGAGATCGTGCTCTCGGGACTCGACAAGGGTGCCAAGGTGTGCACCGACGACGTGACGCTCGGGCTCCCTGAACCTTTGAGGTCCCGATGACCGCCTCCGTCCCCGAGCAGGACCGGCAGTTCCCCTCCCTGAACGCCGTGCGAGCAGCCGCCGCCCTCGGCGTGGTGGCGACCCATACCGCGTTCGACACCGGTGCGGTGCTCAACGGGGCCAGCGGCGCGTTCCTGTCGCGTCTGGACTTCGGGGTTGCCCTGTTCTTCGTGCTCTCGGGTTTTCTGCTCAGTCGCCCGTTCTTCCTCGCCGGCAGTCGGGGTTCCGCGCGCCCGTCGTACCGGCACTTCCTCTGGAAGCGAGCGCTCCGGATCCTCCCGCTCTACTGGGTGTGCGTCGTCGCCGCTCTCCTGCTGACCCCGCAGGAGGGCGACACAGGTGCTGGAACCTGGCTGCAGAACCTGACCCTTACCCAGATCTACTCAGAGGGCCTCCTGCCCTCCGGCCTCACCCAGATGTGGAGCCTTTGCACCGAGGTGCTGTTCTACCTCCTGCTTCCCGCGTTGGTGCTCGTCCTCGCCGGACGCGGGCGCTGGCGACCTGGCCGCGTGCTCGTCGGACTCCTGCTCCTCACCGCAGGAGGGTTCGTCTGGCAGGTGATCGCCGCATCGCAGAGCGACCCGGCGGCTCAGCACTACCACCAGTGGCTCCCCGGGTTCCTGCCGTGGTTCAGCGTCGGCATGGCCTTCGCGCTCGTCAGCGTCCACGGTCCGCTCACGACGCCGGGCTCGCGCTGGAGGAAGCTCGACTCCGTCGGGAACGACCTCCTCGGATGCTGGTTGGTCGCCGGTGCGGCCTTCGCTCTCGCGTGCACCCCGCTGGCGGGTCCGCGGCTGATCCTGGTCCCCACCCCGTTCGAGGCGGCCTGGAAGAGCCTCCTCTACACCGTCAGCGCGGCCTTCCTCGTCCTGCCCCTCGTCTTCGGGCCGGAGCGTGACGGCCTGGCGCGCCGCCTCACCGCCTCGCCGACGATGGTGTGGCTAGGAGAGATCTCCTACGGCATCTTCTGCATCCACCTGATCGTCCTGCAGTGGGCGATGGGCACCCTCGGCATCGAGGAGTTCCAGGGCCGCTTCCAGACGGTGTTCATCCTGACGGTCGCCGGGACCCTGGCTCTGGCCGCCCTCAGCTACTACGTGCTCGAGCGACCCTTCCTCCGCCTGAAGAACCGCGGCCCCTTCAAGCCGAAGGTCGCCGTGGCGACGGCGAGACCCGCAGCGGCGAGCGACTGAGCCAGGAGCGAGTGCACCGCGAACTCGTCTGCACGCAGCAGCGCCATGGCCACACCCGAGGACGCGACGAGCCCGCCGGCCACGAACGCGACCCACAACGGGATTCGCGTCAGGGTGCCCACGAGGAGGGCGACTGCCATGCCGGCAAGGCCCACCCACCCGGTCAGCAGACCGCCGGCCACCAGGCTCGTGCCCGCCACCAGCCAGGGCGCGTCGCCTGTCCCGCCGGGCCACTCCTGCCGTGGCGTCCTCGCGGGGACGGCCGCAGCGACGAGGGTCAGTACAAGACCTGCGATCCCCGCGAACAGCGCCCAGTGATACGTCGAGTTGGGAGCGAACCTCAGCACCACGTCGCCGCGGGCACCGGGCGGGACGACCCAGCCCTGCATCCATCCGTTGACCCGTTGCGCAGGCAGTGACCGCCCTCGGAGCTCGGCGCGCCAGCCCGCGTTGATGTTCTCGTTCACCACGAGAAGCGTCGGTACGTCGCGCTCGCCGACCGACACCGTGCGAGAGGTGGGGCTCCAGCGTTCGACGTTCGTCCAGACCTGTTTCGGTCTCGTCGGCGACGCCGTGCCCCGGGTGAGCCGGACCTCCTCGGCCCGGACCAGCCGCGAGCGACGGGCGACGAGGAGGTTGGTTCCTCCCTTCAGCGCGACCTTCCCGACGTCGCAGGGGGTGGCGCGCAGGGCGTCGCCGGACATGACCATGGCCAGGGTGGCGACGAGACGAGTCCGTTCGCGCTCGCCGTTCACGAACAGCGAAGGTCCGGTGCCGCAGCCCAGGTCGAGGCTGCGGTCCGGATCGACCGGTGGCAGGCCGGCGCCCGGGAACCTCACCTCTCCCACCGCCACGGGAAGCTCCAGGGTCCTGCCCTGCTCGGCGGAGAGGGCCCTGCGCTGGTCCACGAAACGGATCTCGACCTCGTCGGTCCTGAGCGGGGCGAAGTCGCCACCGCCCCCTGTTGCCAGGCTCACCGAGCGTCGCTGCTTCCCCGCCTTGAGCAGCACCTCTTCGGGCAGCGCTCCGGGAACCTCCGGCGACAGGTCGAACTCGATGTTCCTCAGCACTCGCGGCCGGTCCCAGCGAAGTCGAAGGTAGGGAGTGCCCCCACCCGCGACCCACGCGGTGCCGGGGTCTCCGTCGAGGGCCGCGATCCCGCTGGCACGGACCGTGCGCGAAAGCGGTTCGGAGGTCTCCACCTTCACCGGCAGCCGGCGCGCAAAGGCCTGGGCTGCCGCCTTCCCCCGCCGAGGCGTCGCGGTGAGGCCCGCGTCGTACTCGGCGCCCGATCGGACGGTGACGGCTCGTCGCAGCGCCAGGCTCTCCTCGCCGTAGAGCCGCCAGAAGTCGTCGCACAGCGTCGCCTCGCCCACCACCATGCACCCGGCCCGGTCCGGCTCCGTCGCCAGCAGGATCTGGTCAGGTGCCTCGGGGAGCACGTCCGGAGTGGCCAGGAAGCGCTCCGGGCGCACCGGCGGGATGTCGACCTCGGCGAGGGCGAAGTGCTGGCCGGGGCCGCCGCCCTTGACCGTCAGGGCTCGTACGCGCAGCTTGGTCGTCCCTCCCTCCGGCACGGTGTAGGTCAGCTTCTGGCCGGGTCGCGGGGCCTGGACCACCTTGGTCCCCACGTCGGTGGTGATCCGCAGGCGGCTGACCGGCTGCCCGGCCACGTCCCCGGCTCTGATCGACATCTCCTTCAGGTACGTCGGACGCTGAAAGCGCACTCCCCACCACTGGCCCACGGCGCCACCGAAGCCGGAGGAGACCCACTGGGTCCACCGCGCACCGTCGACCGCCGCAGCGGGCAGGCGGTCCGGCCTGATCGGGGGCACGACGGCGGCCTGGGCCTGCGAGGAGGAGGCGTCAACCGAGAGCAGGCCCACCCACTGCGCCCGGGTCTCGAAGCGGTCCTGGTCCGGATAGACGCGATGGTTGGGCTCGACCGATCGCAGCGTCCACGGCTCCAGCGGGCTCATCGTCGCGGACTCGTTGCGCCTGACCGCCGTGAACGCCTTCTCCCGCCTGCGTAGCCCATCGGTCAGCACCGACGGGCTGGACCGGAAGGGAGCAGTCCTGTCCCCGGCGAGCACCGACGGCCCGTCGAGGACCTCGGTGCCGTACTCCAGACCGGCCGCCGGGTCACCGGCGACGACGGGCACCGAGCCGGCGGTCCAGGCGCCGACCTGTCCCCGCGCGGCCTCGACCTCGTAGACCTCGACCGCCCGGTAAGGCGCCTCGCGCCCACGGTTGGCCAGGACCCTCGCGCCTCCTGCGTAGGACAAGGCGCGCACGCCGAGCGGAGGCCCGAACTCGGCGACCTTGCGCAGACCCGGTGATCCGTCGAGGGCCTGGTGGAGCAGCACCGGGTCGGGGCTCCCGACCCTGGAGAACGACACGTCGTTGCGGACGACCAGGCGGCCGACCCCGTTCGCCGCCAGGAAGCTCGCCAGGGTGGGACTGGGACGCCCCTCCTCCACGGCCTCGGTCACCGCGTCGAGGAACCTCACGTTGCCCGGTTGCGCCAGCGGGATGATGTTGCGGACCGCCCACGGCGCCGATGCCAGGGGCTGCAGAACGTCGTCGTGAGGGCTCCCCCACAGATAGTCCCCGAACGCGCTCGCCGGAACGACCAGGGAGACCCCCTCGCCGGCTTCGCCAAGGTAGTCGGCCGCCTGCCTCCAGTAGAGCGGAACGCCGTCGAACGGGTCGCCCGGAGACAGCCTCCCGGCGTAGGCCGGAGCGGCCAGGCCGACCACGGACACGAGCGTCGCGAAGATCGCCATCAGCTGCGGCATCCTCGAGGTCGCCCCACGAGCCGACTCCGCGAGCACGGTGAGGAAATGGCTGATGCCGAGGACCAGGCTCAGCCGCAGCACCACGTCGAACTTGTGGGTGTTGCGGAACGGCGCGAGCCCCCCGTCCAGGAGCTCCAGGCGTTGCGCCGCCCACCACCCGTGAAGCGGTCCGACGTACCCGAACCCGACGAGGATGAGCCCGACCAGCACCCCGAGGAACAGGAACTGCCGGTGCGGGTTGTCCCGCCGCGCGATCCCGGCCAACCCGGCCCCGGCGATCACGGCGGCGTTCACCAGGAGGAACGGGGTCGTCCCCAGCAGGTGGCCCGCGCCCCAGTCGGCCGAGGCGATGTAGGCGACCCAGTCCGAGGTGCCGCCGAGGGTGTCGGGGAGCCCCGTCGGCTGGGTGGTGATCGGCGCGTTCTCGATGTAGTCGAGGAACGGGACGCTGTACCTGCCGAGGAGCAGCAGCGGCACCACCCACCAGAGGGTCGCCAGCGCGACCAACGGCACCCACCATCCGAGCAGCTGCAGCTGTCGCCGACCTCGTTCCCGGGTGAGCACCCAGAGCAGGCCTAGCGGGAGTACGGCGGACACCGCCACCGCGTTCACGCCCCCGCACATCGCCACCGCGAGGGCGGACAGAGCGGCACCACGTCGAGGCGACCACTCCCTCGAGGCGAGGACCAGCGGTAGGAGCACCCAGGGCGCCCACGCGGTGGGCCAGGCCTCGACCGAGGTCGGTCCCAACAGCGTCAGCACGTGGGCGGACAGGGCGAACGCGAAGCCGCTCACGACGTGCGTCCAAGGGCGGCCGATCTCCAGGGCCCTGGCGACCTTCACGGTGCCTACGAAGGCGAGGCACAACAGCACGGCCCACCAGGACCGTTGCACGACCCAGGCAGGGACGTCCAAGGCGTCACCAAGCCAGAAGAACGGCCCCATCGGCCAGAAGTAGCCGTAGGCCTGGTTCTGGATCTGCCCGAACGCCGCGCTGGGGTCCCACAGCTGAGCCGCGCGGGCGAGGAACCCGCCGGGGTCGACGACGAGGTCGAGCTTCGTGTCGCCCACGATCCTGCCCGGGGCCTGGATGAACGCGAGCACGGTCAGGACGAGGCAGTACCCCCACATCCGCAGACGCGAGGTCGCGTCGGGCCTCATCTGCGCCTCAGCACGATCGCGAGGTTCCAGGTGAGCAGCTCACGCAGGCCCGGGACTGCCAGCGTCCAGTAGGACCACCGCGGGTTGTAGCGCGGCACCGCTTCCACCAGGTCGGCCCCGGTCTGGCGCGAGGCCCAGTCGAGACCCTGCTTGACCGTGATCGGGAAGAGCGACTCCCCGAACTTGTTCTTGGGCTCGTGGCCGTGCCTGCGCAGGTAGTGCTGCCTGGCGCGACGTCCGCCGAGGAGGTGCCACGGCGCCGTCTCGTGACCTCCCCACGGGCCGAACCACACGGTGAAGGAGATGAAGGTGAGGCCACCCGGTCGCGTCACGCGGACCATCTCGTCGGCCATCCGCCACGGGTGCGGCACGTGCTCGAGGACGTTCGAGGAGTAGCACACGTCGACCGCACCGTCGCGAAAAGGGAGCTGCATCCCGCTCCCGATGACGCTGCCCGGCCGGATCCCTCCGAGACCGGACATCTCGCCGACGTCTGAATCCAGCGCGAGGTAACGGGCGCCGGTGGACTCGAACGCCTCGGCGAAGTACCCAGGACCTCCCCCGACGTCGAGGACGAGCTTGCCGGCGAGGTCGACGTACTGCCCGATCTGCTGGACCGAGTCGTCGGCGAGGGCGTTGTAGAAGCGTGGCGGGTCGGGCTGCTCGTACCTGAACGCCCTGAAGAGGGCCACCGACCGCCCCGTGGTGGGCGCCCAGGACCGCGCTCGAGGCTGCAGGGGACTCGCCACGGCTTGGACGCTACCGGAGGCCCGAACTTGCCGCAGGAAATGCCGGCGACGGCTAGCCTGTGACAATGCCGGGGGGGAGTCCCGAACTGCTCGAAGGTCGCCACGTCGTCTTCTTCAACTGGCGAGACACTGCCAACCCGGAGGGTGGCGGGTCGGAGCGCTATGTCGAGAAGATGGCCCGCGGTCTGTTGCAACACGGGGCGAAAGTGACGATCTTCTGCGCCGCCCACGACGCCGCCCCTGACGATGAGGTGGTCTCCGGGGTCCGGTTCGTACGTCGCGGCGGCAAGCTCGACATCTACCTCCGCGGGGCCCTGCACCTGCTGCTGCGCCGGTTCGGCAAGGTCGATCTCGTGGTCGACGTGCAGAACGGGCTGCCCTTCTTCACCCGCCTGGCGACCCGCAAGCCGGTGGTCGTGCTCGTCCACCACGTCCACCGGGAGCAGTGGCCGGTGGTGTACCCGGGGCTGATGGGCAAGGTCGGCTGGTGGATCGAGAGCCGTCTGGCGCCGCGGGTCTACCGCCACTGCCAGTACGTCACCGTCTCCAACTCCACCCGCGCGGAGCTCGGGACGCTGGGTGTGGAGCGCGAGCGGGTGGCCGTGGTCCGCAACGGCACGGACCCGGCGCCCCCGGTGTCGGCCCCGCGCTCCCCGACACCGGCCCTGTGCGTGGTCGGCCGGCTCGTGCCGCACAAGCGCGTCGAGCACGCGATCGACGCGGTCGCTGCGCTGCGCGACGAGTTCCCCGACCTGCGCCTGGCCGTCGTTGGCAGTGGATGGTGGGAGGAAGACCTCAAGAAGTACGCCGCGGGCACTGGGGCCGGCGACCTGGTCACCTTCGAGGGGCAGGTGAGCGAGCAGCGCAAGCACGAGGTGTACGCGAGCTCGTGGCTGATGGTCCTCCCGTCGCTCAAGGAGGGCTGGGGCCTCGTCGTGGGCGAGGCCGGAACGCACGGCGTACCCACCGTCGCCTACTCGGCCGCCGGGGGGACCCGGGAGTCGGTCGCACACGGCCGTTCGGGCCTTCTCGTGAGGGACAGGCCGGAGCTGGTCGACTCGATCCGCGCCCTGCTTCTCGACCCTGCCCGCCTCCACGAGCTCGGAGAAGGCGCACGAGAGGTGTCTCGAGGTGCCGCGTGGGCGGCCGCACAGGGGTCCTTTGCCGAGGTGCTCGCCGAGGTGCTCGCCGGGGCGCCGGACGAGCCCGAGACGGCCTCGGTCGGGCGAGACGGCTCCTGAGATCCCTGGCCCGCCGCCTGCGGGTCGGAGGAGACCTACTGGTTGGTGGTGCCGTAGTCCATGACGCTTGCCTGTGGCTCGTCCGGGGTCTCGTTCATGAGGGTCACGATGCCGAGCGCGGTGGCGAAGGCAAGTGCACCGCCTACCAGGACCGCCACGGCTCCTGCCGCGAATCTGTTCACGACCAACCCTCCCTCACTCTCCCTGCTTGGAGACTACCAACGGGTCCGCCGTGCCACCGGGTTTCCGAGGCGCTCGTAACCCCCGTCGCACCACCGCGACCAGACAGAGCAGGACAAGCACGGACGAGCCGACCCAGGAGACGGTCAGAAGGATGACACCGAGCTGTCCCCGATCCGGCGCGCTCGCCTCCTCCTCGAGCGCCCAGATCTTCACCGCCCGCCCGTCGTAGAGCAGGTGCCCCGCTCTCGGCAGGCTCAGGTCGGGGCGGTCGAGGGCAGCCTGCGCCTCGACGTCGAGGGCCACCCAGGAGATCCCCTCCTCGGCCAGTCGGGCGGAGAGATCGTTCGTCGCGCGAGCCGCGAGCAGCGCGGCGACGCGGCGTGCCCGCTCGTCCTCGCCTGCGACCCTGCGGCCCGACACGAACAGGTCGTCACTGGCGAGGTAGTTCGGTGTCAGGTACCTGCCGAGCGGGTCCAGGGTGCGGCGCCCATGGTTCCAGTCCGGGACCCGGTAGGACGTGAACGGGAGGATCAGGACGTCTCCTCGACCCTGCTCGTCGGCCGCGCGTGCGAGCTGGCTGCGCGCCACGGCGTACTCGGCCGGGTAGTCGACCGGGCGCAGAGCACCGGCGATCCCCCACGCGAGCTCGGGCATGAGCGCCAGAGGCATGAGCACCGCCCCTGCCGCGAGCGCGACGTTCGCGACCCTCTCTCGGCTGGCCTGAGCCAGCACCGCAGCCCCGGCTCCGAACAACGACGCCTCCAACGGGGCGAGCAGCGCCAAGAAGCGCGCACCGTCGCGAACGAGCCCTCCACCGGGAACCGCGGAGACGAACCAGGCCATCGCGTCCGGTGCGAAGGCGCCGAGCCCGGCGACCAGCAGCCCCACGGCGGCGGCCGCCCCGAGCGCCACCGCGTCCCTCCGAGGCGTCACCGCGAGCCAGGTCCGCAACCCCACTGCCCAGACCACGGCGAGGAGCACCAGCCAGGCGACCGCAGCCCACCCGAGCCGGGAGGCCGGCACCACCTCGAGGTTCCAGATGCCGCCCAGCCCGACGGCCGCCAGCGGCATCGGGAGCGGACCCTCCCCGCCGGCCGCGAAGGCCTTGATCCCTGCGGGGTCGGTGACGGCGCCGGCCCCGTGCAGTGCTCCGGCGACGACCCAGGGGAGGTTGACCACGACCGCCGCGAGTGCCACGTAGGCAGTCCTACGACGGGCCGCCGGCGAACCGCCGACCACGAAGGCCACCGCGAGCAACGCCGCCATCACGCCGCCCGACGCGCTCAGCGCCGCCAGCGCCAGCCACAGGACCAACCCCGGCAGGGTGCGCTCGCCCGCACGGAGCCGCCGGGCGGAGTCGACCACCCACGGCAGCGAGGCGTAGGCGAGGAGCAGCGGCCAGTGGCCGATCGCGAGCCGCTCCGCGACGTACGGGTTCCACACGTACACGGAGGTGGCGGCCAGCTGGGCCGCGCCACTCTCGGCGGGGACCAGACGACGAGCGCCGGCGCCGGCCAGCACCAGGGCTGCGACGAGCACCAGCTTCTGGAGCAGCATGCCGGGGACGACCTCGTCGAGCAGCGCCACCACCGCGTCGGAGGGCACGGCCCTCGGCAGGCCGGTGCCCAGGCCGAGGAAGTCCGATCGCATGGCCAGGTCGGGCACGAACACCATGTCGTAGCTCAGGACGTATCCCGGCGCCATCGTCGGTGCGAGGATGAGCGACGCCAACACCCACGGCCAGGCACGTACGGCGAGGCGCATGCGTCGTGTCACGGGTTCGTCCGTTCAGGCGTGGGCATAGGGTTCGACTCGGAAACTACCGTGCTCTCACCTGACACAGACGGAGATCAGCCGATGCTCGACCGCGCCGGAGGCCGTCTGCCGCAGTGGCTCGTCGGCAGCGGTGTCATCGCCGTCGCGATGGCAGTGATGAACCTCGGCACGTACGGGTTCACGATCATCGCCGCCCGGCTGCTCGGCCCGAGCGAGTACGGCGCCCTCGCGGCCGTCATGGGGCTGCTCCTCGTGGTCAACGTGGTCTCGCTCGGCCTTCAGGCAACCGGCGCACGTCGCGTCTCAGCTGCCCCGGAGGACCTCGACCGCATCGAGGAGGACATCCTCACCGCCAGCTACAAGTCGGCCGTCGCCCTCGGGCTGGTCTGCCTGGCGAGCGTGCCGGTCGTGACAGAGTTGCTCCGTCTCGACAGCTGGCTCACCGCGGGCATGCTCGCCCTCACGGCGATCCCGCTCACGATCATGGGTGGCCAAGCAGGCGTCCTCCAGGGTGAGCGGCGGTGGCTGCCCCTGGCCGGGATCTACCTCGCAGTGGGACTCGGCCGGGTCGTATGCGGAACGGTGGCGCTGCTTCTGGACCCGGACACCCTCGGTGCGATGACCGGTGTCGCGATCGGGGCGATCACGCCGGTGGTGGTCGGGTCGCTCGCCCTCCGACATGCCTCGCGCACGGAGTCCCGACTCGAGCGGACCGGGCGGGAGACCCCCGGCGTGGGGCGCAGCCGTCGCGTCCTGCGCGAGCTGGCCCACAACTCTCATGCGCTGCTCGCCTTCTTCGCGCTGTCCAACGTCGACGTCGTCATCGCGCGCGTCATGCTCGACAACCACCTCGGCGGCCTCTACGCCGGTGGTCTCATCCTCGCCAAGGCCGTGCTTTTCCTCCCACAGTTCGTCGTGGTGGTCGCGTTCCCGGCGATGGCCGAGGCCGACGCGCGCACGAGCATGACGCTCAAGGCACTCGCGATGGTGCTCGTCCTCGG
>CAVQSC010000024.1:0-111198 GCA_963715375.1 uncultured Actinomycetota bacterium
GAAGTTCGACGTCCCCGACTCGGTCATCGGCTTCCTCTCGGGCGAGCTCGGTGACCCGCCCGGCGGGTGGCCGGAGCCGTTCCGGACCAAGGCGCTCGCCGGACGCGAAGCACGAAGCCGCCGGTCGCGGAGCTGTCCGACGAGGAGCACGACGGCCTGAAGCAGCAGCGTCGCGGGACGCTCAACCGGCTCCTCTTCCCCGGCCCGACCCGGGAGTTCGAGGAGTCCTACGAGCGCTACAGCGACCTCTCCGTGCTTCCCACCGCGCTCTACCTCTACGGCATGCAGCCCGGCGAGGAGTACGAGGTCGACCTGGAGGAGGGCAAGCGCCTCCTGCTCGGCGTCCAGGCCATCAGCGACCCCGACGAGCGGGGCTACCGCACGGTGATGTGCACCCTCAACGGCCAGCTCCGGCCGGTGAACGTGCGCGACCGCGCGGTCGCCTCCGACGTACCTGCGCAGGAGAAGGCCGACACGTCCAAGCCCGGCCATGTCGCGGCACCGTTCCAGGGTGCGGTCACGGTCGCCGTGGAGGAAGGCGCGAGCGTGGCGGCGGGCGACACCGTCGCGACGATCGAGGCCATGAAGATGGAGGCCGCGATCACCGCGCCCGTCGGCGGCACCGTCGAACGGATCGCCATCCAGGGCACCCAGCAGGTCGAGGGTGGCGACCTCGTCCTGGTCATCGCCTGAGAAACGCCCTACTGGCGGTAGTGGCCTGTGCCGGCCGGTCTCCTGCGGGAGATCCGGCCGCCACAGGCCACCACCACGTCACCGGATGACGTCACTGGATGCGCGGTCAGTTCGTCACGATCGTCGTGGATCCTGTCTTGCGCTTCCACACGATGTAGCCCTTCGCGTAGTCCACGCGCTCACCGCCCGAGACGGCGTAGTTGGAGCTCGTCGGCCAGCCGAGTGCCTTGCGGCCTCCCGCAGTGATGTAGCGCTTGTCGATTGCGCCGGTCACCACGACCGGGGCCGCAGGGCTCTTCACGTAGACGGAGCCGTTCTGGAACCTCGCGAGGAGGTTGGGCCCGGGCGTGAGCACCGGGGTCCGCGGGAAGCCGAGCGCGGACTTGGGTCCACCGATCCCTTGGTAGGTCTTCAGGATCTGCCCGTACAGCTCCTTCGCCCCGGTCTTCGCGGAGAAGAAGATCCGGCCGCCCTCGAAGCGCTGGGCCGCCCCCGCAGCCACGGCGTACTCCCCGCTCTCGGACCGCACCGAGCTGGGACTCGGTCCCGCCGATGTGGCTCCAGCGGCTCATGATCGGCGTCGGTGCGATCGAGAACCAGTTGGACCGGAGCCCGTAGGTCCAGCGGAAGCTGTCGCCCGAGATCGTCGCCTTGCCCTTCGTGCCGTCGAGGACCAGCGACGTGACGCGCCCCTGCCAGTCGCCGTTCCCGTCGCGGCTGGTCACCAGGATCCGGCGCAGACTGCCGATCGAGGGGTTGCTCCGCTCGAGCCGACCGGCGTCGACCGTGACCGACCAGTCGTGGACGTAGTTGCCGTCCCAGCCGTCGTACGGGTCCTCCCTCGCCGTCAGGTACGGCACGCTCCCGGCGGAGGTCCACCCGCCGCTGCTGGCGGAGAACTGCGTGAACGCGGGCTTCCCGCCGTAGGTGAGAATCTGGCGCGCCGTCCCACGCACCGCCGCGTTGCTCCGCGAGTCCTCGCCACCGACGCCGCCGTACACCTGGCAGGCCGTGGTGTCGCAGATCTGGTAGTAGCGACCCGGGTTCTGGTCGCGCGACCAGGTCGCGTAGGTCCGCGCGGCGACCGCCTGCGCCTTCACCGCCTCCGGGTGCCAGGAGGCGGGCATCTCGTACGGCACCACGCCCATGACGTAGGTGTCCATCGAGACGACATTGACCGTGTCACGCACCGAGGATCCCGGCGACGGCGATGCCGACCGGAGAAAACCTCGATACGACTTCGCACCCTTGGGCGTCCACAAAGTGATCGGACCGTCGGCGAAGAATTCCGCGTCGCCCTTCAGGGAGTTCGCCCACGGCACGTTGAAACGGCGCCAGCGGTCTGTATAGCGCTGCACGACTGTCTTGTCGCCGCGCGCGTCGAGCCGCCACCGGGACAGGCCCTTGCGCAGCGGCAGCTCGTAGGTCGAGCCGTCGCCGAGGTCGCGCACGCTCAGTCCCGCGGTCGGGCTCACCACCACGTCGTCGGAGGAGTCATCGGTGATCAGCACGCGCACGTTCCCGCTGACCTCGCCCCATGCCGTGCCGGGGTAGTAGAAGTCCGCGATCTCCTTGTAGGACAGGCCTTGGAGCGCCGCGCCCTGTGCGCCGTACTGCGACATCCCGTGACCGTGGCCGAAGCCGTGGCCGTTGACCACGATGTTCTTGCTCACCGGGACCCAGTAGGACTGGTCGGTGGAAAGGGCCTCTGCGCGGTCACCCTTCACCGCCCCACCGAGGGACCCGCCAAGCAGCGCCGCCGCCAGTGCGACGACCACGGTCGCACGCCTCCGTGCACCCATTCGCAGCTCTCCCTCGACCCGATTCGCGTGAACGATGTGAACGCTGTTGCGCGTGTTGAACAGGTGATTGTCAGCACATCTGGGGTATTCCTGTCATAAGAAACGTAAATAGACCATGAATTACAATCGTGTAATTACATCGATGTAATTCTCTCTGATTTCTCGGTCTCCGGATCGGCAGGCGTTCCTTTCCTGCCCTGGATAGGCTCACGGCATGGAACTCCTGCTGGTCCTCCTCGTCGTGGCGGGCGTCATCGTTCTCGTCGCCGGCTCCTCGCGGCGGCAGCAGCGCACTCAGCTCGAGCACCGCAAGTCTGCCGAGCTCGCCGCGGTCACCAAGGTCGCCGACGAGGACGTCACGCGCTTCGGCGAAGAACTGCAGCGCCTCGACACGGAGATGCTCACCACTCCCCTCGACGAGCCGACGCGGCAGGACTACCAGCGAGCCCTCGACTCCTACGAGGCGGCCAAGGACACGCTTCACCGGGCGACCGAGCCCGGCCACATCAAGAACGTCACCGAGGCACTCGAGGACGGCAGGTACGCCGTGGCGTGCGTCCTCGCCCGCAAGAACGGCGAGCCCCTCCCCGTGCGCCGGCCACCCTGCTTCTTCAACCCCGCCCACGGCCCGTCGACGACCGACATCGAGTGGGCACCGTCTGCCGGCATCCCGCGACAGGTGCCGGTGTGCGCCGCGGACGCCGACCGGGTGAGCCAGGGCGCTGAGCCCGACATCCGCACCGTCCAGGCGGGCCACGGCCGGGTGCCGTACTGGCAGGCGGGACCCGCCTACTCCCCCTGGGCGACCGGCTACTTCGGCGCGTACGCCGCCTCGAACCTCCTGCCGACCTTCATGCTCCTGACCCTGCTCTCACCGACGTGGGACGGCGGGTACGTCGAGGGCGCAGACACCGACTTCGGTGCCGGTGAAGGCGCCGACGGTGGCGGGGGCGACGCCGGTGGGGATGGCGGCGACGTCCGGGGCCGACGGTGGTGACTCGGTGGTGACTCGGTGGCGACTCCGGTGGTGACTGGGGAGGCGACTCCGGCGGTGGCGACTGGGGCGGCGGTGACATCGGCGGAAGTGACTTCGGAGGCTTCGGCGACTTCGGGGGCGGTGACTTCGGCGGGTTCTGACTGCGTCCCAGCCAAGTTACGCGCGGGACTCGCCTTCAGCCGTGGTAGCGGTGCAGGCGCCGAGCGGCCTCGGCGACCGAGCCGCTCATCGACGGGTAGACCGTGAACGCCTGGGCGAGCTGGTCCGCGGTGAGGTTCTCCGCCACGGCGATCGAGACCGGGTGGATGAGCTCGCTGGCGCGGGGACCGACCACCACTCCCCCGACCACGATGCCCGTGCCCGGTCGGCAGAAGAGCTTGACGAAGCCGTCACGCACGCCGTGCATCTTCGCGCGGGCGTTGCCCGAGAGCGGCAGCATCACCGTCTCGACCTGGATCTCTCCGGCGTCGACCGCGTTCTGCGTCCAGCCCACCGTGGCGATCTCGGGTGCGGTGAACACGTTGGCCGACACGGCCTTGAGGTCGAGTGGCGTGACGGCGTCGCCGAGGAAGTGCCACATCGCGATGCGTCCCTGCATGGCCGCGACGGAGGCGAGCATGAACACCCCGGTGCAGTCGCCCGCCGAGTAGATGCCGCGGGCCGACGTGCGCGAGACGCGGTCGACGTTGACGAAGCCGCCGTCCTTGAGGTTCACGCCGGACTCCTCGAGGCCGATACCCGAGGTGTTGGGCACCGAGCCCAGCGCGAGCAGGCAGTGCGAGCCCTCGACGGTCCGGCCGTCGGTGAGGGTGACGGTGACCTTGTCGCCTTCGCGGGCCACCGACTCCATGCGCGACTTGGAGAGCACGGTCATCCCGCGCCGGGTGAAGACCTGCTCGAGCACCTCGGCGGCGTCGGCGTCCTCCCCGGGCAGCACCCGGTCCCGGCTGGAGACGAGCACCACGTCCATGCCGAGCGCGTTGTAGGCGCCGGCGAACTCCGCGCCGGTCACGCCGGAGCCGACCACGATCATCCGCTCGGGAACCTCGTCGAGGTCGTAGACCTGGTCCCAGGTGAGGATCCGCTCACCGTCGGGCCGGGCGGTCTCGAGAGTCCGGGGGCTCGCGCCGGTGGCGATCAGGACGGCGTCAGCCTCGAGCGTCTCCGTAGTCCCGTCGGGAAGCTCCGCGACGACCCGGTGAGGTCCGTCGAGCCGACCGTGCCGCGTACGACACGGACCTTCTCGCGCGTCAGGCGGCGCTCGATGTCGCTCGACTGCGCCATGGCGAGGGCCTTGACCCGCTCGTTGACGCGCAGCAGGTCCACCGCAACCTTGCCACCCAGGGTCCCGTCGGAGGCGCCCAGAGAGATGCCGAGCTCGGCGGCTTCGCCCATCTCCGCCATGAGCTCGGCCGTGGCGATCAGGGTCTTGCTCGGGACGCAGTCGGTGAGGACCGCGGAGCCACCGATCCCGTCGGAGTCGACCACCGTGACCTCGGCTCCGAGCTGCGCGGCCACCAGCGCCGACTCGTAGCCACCTGGTCCACCACCGACGATCACTACCCGATTCACGCCGCCCATTGTTTCATCCCCAGGTACCCTCCTGTGCCGTGCCTCTTTACGCCGCCTACGGGTCGAACCTGGACCCCTCACGCATGAGCGAGCGCTGCCCGCACTCCCCGCTTCGGAGCACCGGCTGGCTGCACCGGCTGGCGACTGACGTTCGGCGGCGAGGAGCACGGCTGGGACGGCGCGCTGCCCACGATCGTCGCAGGACCCGTTCGAGCAGGTCTTCGTCGCGCTCTACGACGTGACCGAGGAGGACATGGCCGTGCTCGACAGCTCGAGAGCGCTGACACCGGCCTGTACCGCAAGACCAAGGTCCGGGTGGCGACGATGGCCGGCAGCCACGTGGCCTGGGCCTACGTGCTCGACGCCTACGAGGGCGGGCTCCCCTCGGCCAGCTACCGTCGGCATCCTCGCCGACGCGGCCGAGGCGGCCGGACGCCCCGGCCGACTACGTGGCCGCACTGCGCGCGCGACCGTGCCGCTCCATCGGCCTCTGACCGTACGGCGGAGGGCGGACGCCGCTAGGCTGCCGCGGTGACGACGACAAGCACCGACCCCACGCCCCAACGACCTCGCCGCCCAGGCAGCCGCACCGTCTGCGCGAGCTCACCGGCGTCGACCGCCACGACATCGCCCTGGTGATGGGCTCCGGCTGGCTCCCCGCCGTCGACGCGCTCGGCGAGGCCACAGCCGAGGTCAGCACGACCGACCTGCCGGGCTTCGCTCCCACCGGCCGTCGAGGGCCACGCCGGCAAGATCCGCTCCGTGCGCGCCGGCGACAAGAACCTGCTCGTGTTCCTCGGCCGGACCCACTTCTACGAGGGCCTCGGCGTGCGCTCCGTCGTGCACGGGGTCCGGACCGCGGCCGCCGCAGGCTGCGCCGTCGTCGTCCTCACCAACGGCTGCGGCGGACTGAACGAGTCCTGGCAGCCGGGCACCCCGGTGCTGATCAGCGACCACATCAACCTGACCGCCACCTCGCCCATCGAGGGCGCGCACTTCGTCGACCTCACCGACCTCTACAGCAGCCGGCTGCGCGCGCTGTGCCGCGAGGTCGAGCCCGCGCTCGACGAGGGCGTCTACGTGCAGTTCCCCGGGCCCCACTACGAGACGCCCGCCGAGATCGGCATGGTCCGCGCCATGGGCGGCGACCTCGTCGGCATGTCCACGACGCTCGAGGCGATCGCGGCGCGCGAGGCCGGCATGGAGGTCCTCGGCATCTCGCTGGTGACCAACCTCGCCGCCGGCATCACCGGTGAGCCGCTCAACCACGAGGAGGTCCTCGAGGCTGGCAAGGCGGCGGCGTCGCGGATGGGCGACCTTCTCGGCGCGATCATCCCGAAGATCTGATGAGGGTCCTGGTCACCGGCGCGGCCGGCAGCATCGGCACGGTCGTCTGCGCCGGCCTCCTCGACCGCGGGCACGACGTGGTGGGCCTCGACATGGCCGCGGAGCCGGAGGGGTTCACGGGTCCGTGGTTCACCGTCGACTGCGCCGACCCCGACGCGGTGTCGGCGGTCTTCGAGAGCCTCGACGAGACCGGCCGGGTCGACGCGGTCGTCCACCTCGCGAGCATCCCGACCGAGGCTTCGCTGCCCGTCATCCTGGAGTCGCACGTGGTCACCACGGCTGCACTCCTCGACGCGATGGTCGAGCACGGGGTGACCAGGATCGTCTACGCCAGCAGCAACCACGCCGTCGGCCGCACGCCGCGCACCGACCTGCTCGTGGCGGAGGTTCCACCGCGCCCGGACACCTTCTACGGCGTGGGCAAGGTCGCGGCCGAGGCGCTGCTGCGGCTCTACGTCGACCGGTACTCCATCGACGCGGTGGCCACCCGCATCGGCAGCTTCCTGCCGCAGCCGGAGACCCGCCGGCACCTGTCGACCTGGCTGTCCCACGACGACGCGGTGCGGATGGTGGACGCCTGCCTGACCACGCCCGACCCCGGCTTCGCCGTGCTCTACGGGATCTCCGCCAACACCCGTGCGTGGTGGGACCTCGAGCCCGGCCGCGCCCTCGGCTACGAGCCGCAGGACGACGCCGAGTCGTTCGCGGCGAGCGATCGAGGAGACGCCGGAGACCGAGGACGACCGGGTGGACGCCGCCCACGTCGGCGGCCCGTTCGTCACCGAGGCGTTCTACCGCCCGGCCCTCGACCGCGGCTGAGCAGCCCTCGCCGGCCGCCGCGCATCATCCAGGTGTGGTTGGCCACCAGCACCGGCCGGGCGACCGCGGACGCCGCCGTCATCAGCCGGCCCGGAGTGGTGACCTCCTGCTCGTAGCGAAGGGCTGTGCCCGGCCCGGTCTCCGCGCAGCGTCCAGCGCGACCACCCGTCGAGCTGCCCGGCGATCCGCGCCTCGAGCACGCCGGCAGCGCGATCCTCGACGGCCCGGGTGAGCAGGAGGTCGAGGGAGTACGGCAGCAGCGACTGCGCCACGACGTGCGCCGTGTCGTCGTCGACGCGCGCGACCGCGCGGACCTGCGGCCACCACGTGGGGTAGCCCCCGACGTCGGCCAGCACCTCGAACAGGTCGTCCCGCCGGGCCGGCACGGTCCAGTGGCTCTCGAACCGGTACTTCGCGACTCACGGCAGCTCCTCACCGGGCAGGTCGAGGCGCGCGACCATCCGCTCGAGGGCGAGGGACGGCCGCCCGGCGTACGTCGGCGTGCGGGTCCTCGAGCCCCGCCCGGACCATTTCTACGTGCGCGGTGTCCCCGGCCCTCCCGAGCGTCCGCAGGGCGCAGGCACGGACCCGGGGCAACGCGTGGCGCGACAGTGCGACCGCTCCCTCCGAGGCGACCGCGAGCTCCCGCGTCGCGGCCACCTTCAGGCACATCTCGGCAGGTCTCCAGTGCTCGTCGTCGAGACCGGCGACCACGGCGTCGGCCGCTGAGTCACGCCACACGTAGAGCAGCCCTCGCCCTCCCCACGTACGAGCCCAGTAGTCCCGCCAGGTGCCGTCGAGCAGCGCGTAGGCCGGCGAGCCCGCCAGGTAGGGCAGCACGCTGGCGTACCCGGCCGGCTCAGCACCCGTCAGGAGGTCCGCGCAGATGTCGACCGCCTCCGCCTCGCCTATCTGGTGCGCCAGATCGGCGACCAGCTCACGGATCGGTGCGTCCAGTCGGCCGGAGGCGGCAACCGCGGATCCATGGCCGCAACGCTAGCCTTCACGGCATGACAACGGCGTCGAACGGCATCGCAGACCTCCTCGACCGCGCCAAGGCATGGACGGCCGAGGACCCCGACCCCCAGACCTCCGCGGAGCTCGAGGAGATCGTCCGGAGGGTCGAGCAGGACCCGTCCGGGGACGGACGCCGCGGACCTCGCGGACCGGTTCGACGGGCCGACTCGAGTTCGGTACGGCGGGGCTGCGCGGCGCCCTGGGCGCGGGGCCGAACCGGATGAACCGGGTCGTGGTCACCCGCACGGCAGCCGGCCTCGCGGCGTACCTGCGCGACCACGGCGCCGGCGAGGGCGACGCGGTCGTGATCGGTTACGACGCGCGCCACAACTCCGACGTGTTCGCCCGTGACACCGCCGAGGTCATGGCGGGTGCGGGGCTGCGCGCCCTGCTGCTGCCCCGGCCGCTCCCGACACCGGTGCTCGCCTACGCGATCCGTGACTTCGGCTGCGTCGCCGGCGTCATGGTCACCGCGTCGCACAACCCGCCGCAGGACAACGGCTACAAGGTCTACCTCGGCGACGGCGCCCAGATCGTGCCGCCCGCCGACGCCGGGATCTCCGCGCGGATCGACGCGGTCGGCCCGCTCGCCGACGAGTCCCCCGCGGCGACGGCTGGGCAGTGGCTCGACGACGAGTGGCCGACTGCGTACGTGCGACCGCATCGCGCTCGTCGTGCCGGCCCGAGCACCCCGCGGGAGCTGACGATCGGTCTACACGCCCCTGCACGGGGTCGGCGGCGACGCGCGTCGCGCGACGTGCTCGAGCGCGCCGGCTTCGCCGGCACCCCACGTCGCGCCCGAGCAGGCCGAGCCCGACCCGGACTTCCCCACGGTCGCGTTCCCGAACCCGGAGGAGCCGGGGGCGATGGATCTGGCGCTCGCGCTCGCCGAGGAGGTCGGCGCGGACCTCGTCCATCGCCAACGACCCGGACGCCGACCGGTGCGCGGTCGCCGTCCGCGGCCCTCGACGGCTGGCGGATGCTGCGCGGCGACGAGGTCGGCGTGCTGCTCGCGCGACTCACCTGCTGCGCCGCGGCGTGCCGGGCGTCTACGCCACGCACGATCGTGTCGTCGCTCGCTGCTCGCGCGCGATGGCCGCGGCCCACGGGCAGCCGTACGGCGAGACGCTCACCGGCTTCAAGTGGACTCGGGCCGCGTGCGACGGACCTGGTCGTTCGGCTACGAGGAGGCGCTCGGCTACTGCGCCGCCCCGGAGCTGGTACGCGACAAGGACGGGATCTCCGCGCTGCTGCCGGTCGCCGAGCTCGCGGCCATCCTGCGGCAGCGAGGGGCGCACGCTCACCGACCAGCTCGACGACATCGCGCGCGCCTACGGGCTGCACGCCACCGACCAGCTCTCGGTGCGGGTCACGGACCTCGCCGAGATCGCCGAGGCCATGGCCGCGCTGCGTGCCAGCTCCGCCCGCGACGCTCGGCGGGCTCGCGGTGGAGCAGGTGGACGACCTGAGCCTCGGCGGGGCGGAGCCTCCCGCCGACCGAGGGCCTGCGCTACCGCCTCGCCGAGGGGGCCCGCGTCGTCGTACGCCCGTCCGGAACCGAGCCGAAGCTCAAGTGCTACCTCGAGGTCGTGGTCCCGGTGGAGGACTACGAGCCGGGCGCGGTGGACGCTGCCCGGATCGCGGCCGCCGGACGCCTCGACGCAATCAGGACGGACCTCTCCGCGGCCACCGGCCTCTGAGGTCCGTCGGGCCTCGAGTGCGTCGTGTGGCCCTTGCGCTTCAGGCGGCCTTGATGAGGGCTGCGAAGTGGGTCTCGAGCACACTCGGGGCAGGTTCTCGGGTGGTTGCGAGGGTGGCTGCGAGGGTGGGCTGCCGTGGCTGCGGTGGGGGCTGCGGGCGCTTGCTCTGGGATCTGTGCCGCGCTGCCGGGGTCTTGCTCGCCGGTGGCTCTGGGTCGGCGGATCTGGCGGGTGCCGGTGTGGTCGACGAGGAAGATGCTGCCGTGGGGTGAGCGCCACAGGTAGATGCCGGGGAAGGGTTGTTCGACCTGCCAGCCGGCGTGGGTCTTGACCCGGTGGTGGAACCCGGTCATGAAGCCGAGGTTGGCCAGGCCGGTCTGCCCGGGCTTCCCGCCCCGGTCCAGGGGGACGTACCGCTTGGTGTGGTCGCCCTGTTTCTTGCGGCCGGTGTTGGGGGCGTAGGGGAACACGTCGGCGGGGGTGCGCAGGTGCAGCGCCTCGCGGTGCCGGTCGGGGATCTCGTAGGCGTCGACCGGGGCCAGGGTGGCGGGGTCGATCACCGGCTTGACGACGAACCGGGCATGGGGGCCGAGGAAGTCGCGGACGTAGAGCGCGCTGATCGGTCCCTCGCCCTCCCAGCGGGCCACCCCGTTGCCGCGGGCGAGGGTGTCGGCGTGCAGGTGCAGGTAGAGCACCACCTGGGGCAGCAGGCTGGCGGTGTCGTAGGTGAACGTGCCACCCCGGCACGGGCAGGCCGGCACCGCACCGGGCCGGAACGGGGTGAGGAACCGCTCGACCGGGCCCCGCCGGTCGCGCCCGGTTCTCGCCGGCGGATGGGCCAGGTGGCTCTGCATCCGGTGGGTCCGGTGGTAGGTCTCCCGACGGGCCCCGACCGCGCTCGTCACCGCCCACGTCGCCGCCCTCGTCACGGCCATCGTCACGGCCCTCGTCACCGCCCTCATTGCCATGGCCGGTGTGGGGCAGGGGAACGTCGTCCTCGCCCCAGGGCGGCTCCGGGGGGCCATCACCGCGGGACTCATCGCCGCCGCCGTCGCTGCTGCCGCCGCCGCTGGTGCCGCCGCCGTCGGTGCCGCCGGAGTCGTCGCCGGTGCTGCTGCCGGGGCGGGTGCGGGTGGCGGCGAGGGCCTGGAGCAGGGTGAGGGCCTGGGTGGGGTTGGCCATGATCAGCATCGCCTTGGTCCGGCGGCGGTCCTCGTTGTCGGGGTCTCCGAGGCTTCCTTGAGCGCGTCGGCGAGGTAGGCGATCGTGGCGTCGATCTGCGCCATCTCCGCGGCACTGGTCTTCACATACAGCGTCTTCTGGCCGTGCTCGTTGGACTGCCCGACCTTCGCGAACCGCTGCGCCGCGGCCGCGGCCTCTCTCGCCGCGGCGGCGGCGGGGTCGGCGGCGATCACCGTGCCCTCCAACAGCTCCGCGAACCGGCCGAACGGCAGCCGGCCGTCGGCGTACTCGACCAGCGCGGCTCCACGAACGCCGCCTGTCGGGGCCAGCCACGTGGCCGGGCAATCCGCTGCGCACTCCTCAGCAGTCTGCTGTTCCCGTCCACCTGGGCGGGAAGGGCAGACCGACTCGCTTGCGCCCGGCCGAGCCGTCAGGTCAGAGCAGCAGGGTCACCAGGCAGAGCGAACCGGTGACGGCGAGGGCGACGATCTCCCGCCCGGCCCAGGCCACGTGCACCCGCGGCTCCGCGACCTCGGGCGTGGCCGCCGAGCGGCGCTGGGCGTCCTCGACCATGTCGACGATCCTGGTCTCCACGAAGTCGGAGTAGTCCATCGCGCTCTGGTCGGGCCGCAGCGGGGTCGCCTCCTCGGTGTACGCCTCCAGACGGTCCCACCCGAGCAGCGACGACGGGCCGCGGCTCTTGAGCCTGACCATCTTGCGCAGCGGCGTGCCGATCCCGGTGCACACGTATCGCTGCTCCTCCGCCCAGACGCTGAGCATCCGCCCGACGCTGACTCCCTCGATCGCCACGAGCGGCACGGTGACGTCGCGGACGGAGTTCTGCAGGTGCAGGGTCTCCGGGTAGAGGGTGGCGCGTGGCCGCAGCTGGGTGACCCAGACGACGACTCCGAAGAACACCAGGCCGGTCCCGAGGCGGAGTGCCGTTCACGGTGTGCACGTTCACCAGCAGGTGCACCAGCAGGCCGAGGATCACGGCGATGCTGAGGGAGCCGACGAGCCGGCCGCTCGTGGGGTGGAATCGCTCGACGGGCTCGGGCGCCTTCGGCTGCCCCTGCGCTTGGCTCATGGCGATGATTCTGCACGGCCCCCTCGCGATTCTTCACATCACCACCACCCGCCATATGCTGGGTCGGTGACTACCGTCGTAAGCCCAGGCAAGGGAGCCGGCAGCGGAGATTGGCGGAGGCGACGTCGTCGGACGCCTCTGCTGCGCCGGTTCCTCCACGGTCTGCCCGGTGTCGACCAGGTCGGCGCCGAGGCTCGAGCCGCCATGTTGGGCACCCGTTCCATCGACGCCACGGCCAAGGAGTTCGCGATCGACCTCGCGATCCGCATGGTCGACCTCACCACGCTCGAGGGCCAGGACACGCCCGGGAAGGTGCGCGCACTGTCTGCGAAGGCCGTGCGCCCCGACCCGGCCGATCCGTCATGCCCCCAGGCGGCTGCGGTCTGCGTCTACCCGGACATGGTGGCTGTGGCCAAGGAGACGCTGGGCGGCGCCAGCGGGGTGCACGTCGCCTCGGTGGCCACCACGTTCCCCTCCGGCCGCGCCGCGATGGACATCAAGCTCGCCGACACCCGTGACGCGGTCGAGGCCGGCGCGGACGAGATCGACATGGTGATCGATCGCGGGGCCTTCCTCTCGGGGCGCTACCTCGAGGTCTACGAGGAGATCGTCGCGGTCCGTGGGGCGTTCGCCGCCCCGATGGGACCGCCGCACACCTGAAGGTGATCTTCGAGACGGGCGAGCTACCAGACCTACGACAACGTCGACGGGTCTCCTGGCTGGCGATGATGGCCGGCGCCGACTTCGTCGACCTTCTCGACCGGCAAGGTCCAGCCGGCGGCGACGATCCGGTCACCCTCGTCATGCTGGAGGCCGTGCGCGACTTCCGCGAGGCCACCGGCCAGATGATGTGGCGGTGAGCCGTCCGGCGGCATCCGCACCAGCAAGGACGCCATCGAGTACCTCGTGATGGTCAACGAGGTCGCCGGCCCCGACTGGCTCGACCCCGACTGGTTCGCTTCGGAGCCTCCACGCTGCTCAACGACCTGTTGATGCAGCGCGCGAAGATGAAGACCGGCGGTTTCTCCGGCCCCGACTACTTCACCCTGGACTGAGCGCTGATGACATCCGGGAACAAGGTCTCGACAGGCTCGACCGCCGAGACGACGGGCTCGACCGCCGAAGCGGCACCCACGCGCTGGACCGACGGGCGGCCTTCGAGTACGCCCCGGCTCGAGTCGGCGTGCCGTGGTCGACATCAAGTCCTCGTACGGCCTGTTCGTCAACGGCGAGTTCACCGACCCCACCGGTGGCCACTCGTTCAAGACGGTCAGCCCGGCGACCGAGGAGGTCCTCGCGGAGGTCGCCGACGCCTCGGCAGAGGACGTCGACCGTGCGGTGAAGGCCGCGCGACGTGCCTACACCGAGGTGTGGTCCACCATGCCGGGTCGGGAGCGTGCGAGAAGTACCTCTTCCGCATCGCCCGGATCATCCAGAGCGCTCCCGCGGCTCGCTGTGCTCGAGTCGCTCGACAACGGCCAGCCCGATCCGCGAGTCCCGTGACGTCGACCTCCCGCTGGTCGCGTAGTCGTTCTTCTCTACGCGGTTGGGCCGACAAGCTCGAGTACGCCGGCCTCGGTCGCACTCCGCAGCCCCTCGGCGTGGCCGCGCAGGTCATCCCGTGGAACTTCCCGCTGATGATGCTCGCGTGGAAGATCGCTCCGCGCTGGCGGCGGGCAACACCGTCGTACTCGAGCCGGCCGAGACCACCCCGCTCACCGCGCTGCTGTTCGCGGAGATCTGCCAGCAGGCGGACCACCGCCGGCGTGGTCAACATCGTCACCGGTGCCGGTGAGACCGGCCGCGCACTCGTCGCGCACGACGACGTCGACAAGGTCGCGTTCACCGGCTCCACCGACGTCGGCCGCCAGATCGCCAAGACGGTCGCCGGCACCGACAAGCGGGTCACGCTCGAGCTCGGCGGCAAGGCGGCCAACATCGTCTTCGACGACGCCCCGGTCGACCAGGCCGTCGAGGGGATCGTCGACGGCATCTTCTTCAACCAGGGTCACGTGTGCTGCGCCGGCTCGCGGCTGCTCGTGCAGGAGTCCGTCGCCGAGGAGGTCCTCGACCGGCTCAAGCGACGCATGGGCACGCTCCGGGTAGGCGACCCGCTCGACAAGGACACCGACGTCGGCGCGATCGACTCGCTCGAGCAGCTCCAGCGCATCCGCGACCTCTCCGACGTCGGCGACGCCGAGGGTGCCGAGCGCTGGACGGCGGCCTGCGACCTGCCGACCAAGGGCTTCTGGTTGCCCGCCGACGCTCTTCACCGGCGTCACGCAGGGCACACCCGGATCGCCCGCGAGGAGATCTTCGGCCCGGTCCTGTCGGTGCTGACCTTCCGCACCCCGGCCGAGGCCGTGGAGAAGGCCGACAACGCCCCCTTCGGCCTGTCCGCCGGTGTGTGGACCGACAAGGGCTGCCGCGGATCCTCTCGATGGCCGACAAGCCCGCGCCGGTGTGGTGTAGGCCGACACCGTTCAACCGCTTCGACCCCGCGAGCCCCTTCGGTGGCTACAAGGAGTCCGGATACGGCCGCGAGGGCGGCCGCCACGGCTTGGAGGCATACGTCCGATGACACCCCCTGCTGATGCCCGTCTCGACGTGCGCAAGACCTACAGCTGTACGTCGGAGGAGCCTTCCCGCGCTCGGAGTCCGGCCGCTCCTACGAGGTGGTCGACCACAAGGGCCGGTTCATGGCCAACGCCGCCTACGCCTCTCGGAAGGACGCGCGCGACGCGGTCATCGCCGCCCGGAAGGCCTTCGGCGGCTGGTCGACGCGCACGCCGTACAACCGCGGCCAGGTCCTCTACCGGGTCGCGGAGGTGCTCGAGGGCCGCCGCGGCCAGTTCGTCGAGGAGGTCGGGCTCAGCGAGGGTCTCTCCACGTCGAAGGCCGAGGCCGTCGTGGACGCCTCCGTCGACCGCCTCGTCTGGTACGCCGGGTGGGCCGACAAGATCGCGCAGGTCGTGGGCGGCGCGAACCCGGTCGCCGGACCGTACTTCAACTTCTCGATGCCCGACCCCACCGGTGTGATCGCGGTCCTCGCGCCCCAGCAGTCGTCCCTGCTCGGGCTGGTCAGCGTCGTCGCCCCGGTCATCGTCACCGGCAACACGTGCGTGGTGACCTCCTCCTACGAGCGGCCGATCCCCGCGGTCACCCTCTCCGAGGTGCTCGCCACCTCCGACGTGCCCGGCGGTGTGGTCAACATCCTCACCGGGCAGGTCGGTGACACCGCGCCCTGGCTGGCCTCGCACATGGACGTCAACGGCATCGACCTCACCGGCGCCGCGGGCGACCTCGAGCACGCACGCGAGCTCGAGGTGGCCGCCGCCGAGAACCTCAAGCGGGTCGTTGCGCACCGGCCGCCGAGCCACGGACTGGACCGCGGCCCCGGGCATCGACCGGATGACGGCGTTCCTCGAGACCAAGACCGTCTGGCACCCGATCGGGATCTGACGCGGTGGTCCGTCGGCGAGACCGGCGGCCACGCTCTCACTCGTCGGCTCGTCTCCTCCTCGACGACGAGGCTGTCGTACGGCGGCCTGCATCTGCTCCTCCCACCTCCCGTCCTCCGCGATGAAGCGGACGACCGACTCTGACCACCGGGCGATCTCGGCGTGAGCTGGAGCTTCTCGACCTTCACGGGCCTCCGGGCTCGAGTTCGAGGTCCTTCTCGATGCGCAGGAACTCGGCCGCCTCGGCACCGGGGACGTCGACCTTCCCCTCGTCGACCAGCCTCGTAACCGCGGCTCCAGCTCGGCGTGCTCCCAGGGTGACCTGGGCGGCCTCCTCGAACGGCACACCCTTGCCGTACTTGCCCATGCTGAACTGCACGCCAGCGGGCCGCGGCCGGGTCGTTCGCGGGAAGGCCGACCGCCCACTGGTAGCTGGTACCGTCCCGCCGAGTCCTGCTCGGGTTGGTAGTCGGTCCATCCCGGGCATCCGCATCGTGATGCCGTGTCCGACAACGTACTCACCGTCGTCCTCGTGGACTATCTCGAACGGCTCGTCGCGGGTCGAGCTCGGCGCCCGCGCGGACTGCTCCTCCCGCTGCAGGCTACCAGCAGGCCGGCCAGCACCGTGACGAGCGGCAGCACGGCGCCCCGGACGATGCCGGGTCGTGTCCCCGTCGGTCGACTCGTCGCCCCCACGCTCAGGTCGTCGGCCCACTCCTCCGAAACGCTACCCAGATCTCGGCGGAGCTGGTACAGCTGCCTCGCCCGGGCGACGGCGAGCACACCGACAACGGCGGTGACCGCCGCGAGCACGATGCCCAGGCGACCCCGCCGGGTAGCCGTCGACGCGACCTCGTTGGTGAGATCCACCCCGACGCCGACCGGCATCCTGCGCACGGGCAGAATGTCCCGGTGCGCGCCCGGGTCATCGTCCTCGCCGGTCCCTCAGGATCGGGCAAGTCCCGTCTCTCCGCCGGATCGGCCTGCCCACGCTCAACCTCGACGACTTCTACAAGGACGGCTCGGACCCCACGCTCCCCCGGGTCGACCTCGGGCACGAGTCCATCGTCGACTGGGACGACCCCGGCCTCGTGGAAGCTCGAGGAGTCGGTCGCCGCGATCGAGACCCTGTGCCGGGACGGGCAGGCCAAGGTCCCGGTCTACGACATCGCCCACGACGGCCGGCCGGCACCCGGGTCCTCGACCTCGCCGGCGCGGCGCACTTCGTCGCCGAGGGGATCTTCGCGCAGGAGGTCGTCGAGCGAGTGCCGTGCACGCGGCCTGCTCGCGGAGGCGATCTGCGTGCGCAACCACCGCGGCCTGACCTTCTGGCGCCGGCTCACCCGCGACCTTCGTGAGCGCCGCAAGCATCCCCTCGTGCTGGTGCACCGCGGCGTGATGCTGCTGCGTGCCGAGCCCCGGGTCATCGCGCACGCCGTCGAGCTCGGCTGCGCCCGATGACCTCGGAGCAGGCCTTCCAGCACGTCAGCAGGCTCCTGGTCTCGCCCACGACGCCGGCTCGCCCCACGACGCCGGCTCGCCCACGACGCCGGCCGCGACGTGGCTCGCCCCACGACGCCGGCTCGCCCCACGACGCCGGCTCGCCCCACGACCCCGGCCGCCCCCGGGCCAGCGCTTCGAGACCCTGCCACCTTCCCCCCGGGGTGAGATGGGGATCGGCCCCGGTCCAAGGACCGCCTGCTACCCCCGGGCCGGGAATCGGCGTAGCAGCACCGCGTCATCCATGTCCCGGCGTGGCTTCCCACGCGAAGCCGCTCCTCGGACCTGCCACACCGCCTCAGCCATCGGCGCCGCCGAGACGCTCGGACGGGTCCTCGTCGATGCCTACGGCTCGCTCCACTCCAGCCATCAGCGGCAGCGAGGCGACCCGGCTCAGGAGACCACCTTCGGGTTCGTGCACGTCCACGGTGAACGGAACCAGACCCAAGGCCCGGTCGCAGCCGGAGCCTCATCGAGTCCCTCGGACCAGTCCTCGTCGCACGCAGCACGGCCTTCATGTCGCCAACCTCCTGCGAGGGCGGTCGCGGCTGTCACCATCGCGCCGGCGGAGAACCCCCGGGTGGGGCGCACCGCCGGCAGACGCCCGGCGCACCACGGTGCGGCCGGAACGAGCGCGTCGAGGTAGCGGGGTGGGCCCGCCGGCGACGACGAAGCCGTCTGCCCCACCGAGGACCCGCTCGGGTCCAGGGGTGCGGCGCCGCCAGACGAACGCCGTCCCACGTCGTCGAAGCCGCCCGGCGCGAGGAGCCCTTCGATCGCGTCGACGTAGGCGGGACGGAACCTGGCTGCCAGGCCGCGGTCGTCGGCAAGGACCAGAACGATGCGCGGGAGACGGACCACGGCCTGCGCCGCGCGCCATCGCGGTCTCCACGAACGGGGTCGGCAAGGCCGGGGTGTCCAGGGTGTCCACGCCACCGCCGACGAGGTGGACCTCGGTCGTCTTCGCTGTCATGGCGCTCATCGTGCCGCTGAGGGCTACCTGCTCAGCATCGCGTCGATGAACACGTCACCGATTTCGGCGGGGTCGCGCGCGACGTAGCTGCGACCACCCGTGGCGTCCGCGATCTTGGCCAGCGCCTTCGCGTCGGCGTCCGGGCCCAGGCCGATCGCGATGACCCGGACCGGACGAGCCGGGTCACGCTCGCGCTCGATGGTGTCCACCAGCTCGTCGAGGGTCAGGCTGCCGGGGTCGTCGTTCGCGCCGTCGGTCAGGAAGATGACGTTGTTGACCGACCGCGCGTCGTAGTCGTCCTGCAGGGTCCGGATCGCCGCCAGGGCGCTGTCGTAGAGGCCCGTGCCGCCGTCGGTCATCGACGGAAGCTTCCGCAGGGCCTTGTCGAGTGCGCTGCGCTGCCTCTCGTCCAGCTTCCGCATCGGGACGAGGGAGGTGTAGTCCCGGTTACCCTCGCCGAGCCCCACGGAGAACGCCCAGAGCTCGATCTGGCCGTTGTCCGGGAACAGCTTCAGCGCTCCTTCCGCGGCCGCGATCGCCAGCGAGATCCTCGACTGCCGGCCGTCGACGAAGTCCATGGAGCCGGAGACGTCCACGACGGCGAGGAGGCGCGAAGGAACCGTGAGGACGGCCCACTGCCTCATGGCGTCGGTGACCGCCTGCGCGTCGGGCGCGGGGAGGGTGGCGAGCTCGCCCTTGCCCAGCCCGTCGCCCGACCCGAGCGGGGTGTTCTTCGCGTCGCGGAAGCCGTTCTCCGCCAGCAGGTCCTCTCCCTTGGCGTCGGCAAGGTAGTCGGCCAGCCGCTCGCCGGCCTCCCGGGTGGAATCGTCGGCGGACAGGGCCGCCAGCGGGTAGTCGAGCACCATGGTCCCGGACTCGGGGACGGCCGCGGTGAACCCCTGGGCGTGGCCGGCCTTCTGCAGGCTGACCAGCTGCTGCTCGGTCATCACGCCCTGACCGCCCTCGTGCACGGCCTCGGCGACCTGCTCCACGGTCTCGGGCTTGTCGGGCTGGGCGCCGTACCGCTGCGCCAGGGGCACCATCATCGCGCCCATCTCGGTCGCGGAGGCCCCGGTGACCTTCATCTCGCCGAACGCCGAGAGCAACGCCGCCGTGCTCGCGGAGCTCGTCAGCGGGTCGAGGTAGGCGACGGTGTTCATGCCGACCTCCTGCCACGAGGCAGGCTTCTGGACGTCGGGTCCGGCGACGACGACGGGTGACTTGGCGAGCGACTCGGAGACCGTCGACGGCGTCGCGCCGCCCTGCTCAGCCCGGTTGACCCACACGGAGAAGTCCGGCACCCACAGGTCTGGCGCGCTGTCGGGCTGGGCGGAGAGACGATCGGCAACCTGCTCGGACGCGACCGCGTCGACCGTGTAGTCGACACAGCCGCCGGACACCTCGGCGCCGTCGGCCTCGAGCTTCTCGGTCGCCTCCTCGACGACCGGCGCGACCTCGGGTGCGACGGCGAGGCGAACGTCCACCGACCCGAGACAGCCGGCAGCGATGTTCGACCCGCCGCCCATGAAGTAGAAGCCGCCGACGCCGACCAGGCCGACGGCGAGGATCACCAACAGCACAGGCAACGCACGTGACCTGCGGCGTACGCGTGAGCCGGCACGTGACCGACCGCGCACGGACGTGCTGTGCCGTCCAGCCATCTCCCGGGTCTCCCTCCCCTTGAACCGGGAGGGACTCTACCTCGCTAGACCATCGCAGCGAGAACCGCGTACGCGGGCTTGATCTCCTGGTTGATGATCTCGAGCCGCTCGTCGAAGGGCAGGAAGGCCGACTTCATCGCATTGATCGTGAACCAGCGCAGGTCGTCGAGCGTGTAGCCGAACGCCTCGACGAGGCCGTACATCTCGTCGGTCATGGAGGTTCCGCTCATCAGCCGGTTGTCGGTGTTGACCGTCACCCGGAAACCGAGCTGCTTCAAGATCCCGATGGGATGCTCCGCGATCGAGGTCGCCGCGCCGGTCTGCACGTTCGATCGCGGGCACATCTCGAGCGGGATCCGCTTGTCGCGGACGTACGACGCCAGCCGTCCGAGCGAGTGGCCCCCGTCGGCCTGCTGCGTGATGTCGTCGATGATCCGCACGCCGTGCCCGAGGCGGTCTGCGCCGCACCACTGGATCGCCTCCCAGATGGACGGCAGGCCGAACGCCTCGCCTGCGTGGATCGTGAAGTGGGCGTTCTCGCGCTGGAGGTACTCGAAGGCGTCGAGGTGGCGGGTGGGTGGGAAGCCCGCCTCCGCCCCGGCGATGTCGAAGCCGAGAACCCCCTCGTCGCGGTACTTCACCACGAGCTCGGCGATCTCCCGCGACCGTGCCTGGTGACGCATGGCGGTCAGCAGCTGGCGTACGACGATGGGCCGGCCGCTCTCGCGCGCCTGCTCCTCCCCCGACTCGAAGCCCTCCTTGACGGCCTCCACGACCTGCTCGAGGGTGAGGCCGTCTTGCAGGTGCTGCTCCGGGGCGTAGCGGACCTCGGCGTACACGACGCCGTCCTCGGCGAGGTCCTCGACGCACTCCTGCGCGACGCGGCGCAGGTTCTCCGCCGACTGCATGACGGCGACGGTGTGGTCGAAGGTCTCGAGGTAGCGCTCGAGCGACCCCGAGTTCGCGGAGTCCTCGAACCACTTTCCGAGCGACTCGGGGTCGTCGGCGGGCAGGGTGTGCCCTGCGCCCGGCGCGAGGTCGATGATCGTCTGGGGCCGCAGGCCACCGTCGAGGTGGTCGTGCAGGAGCACCTTCGGAGCGCGGTGCACCTGGTTCCGGGTCGGGAGGAGCACCTCCTCTGTCGCGGTCACTCGGTCTCCTCTTCGTCGCGGTTCACGCTCTCCGGCGAGAATGCGGGCAGGCAGACGGCGACGTACTCGGTCTCCTCGGACCCGGTCGAGTAGCGCACCCGCTCCCCCGCCTTCGTGACGACCGCCTGCCCGGCGGGCACCTCCAGCGTGCTCGTGCCACCGTCGCCGTCGCTCACCTCGACGCGGACCACGCCGCGGAGCACGACCGTGACCTCGTCGAACTCCGGCTGCTGCGCGGGCTCGCTCCAGCCGCCCGGGGCGATCATGTGCGCGACGGAGAGGGCCTCGGTGCCGGTGGTGACGCGTCCGACGTACTCGTCGATCACCTTGCCACCCGGAACGGGGATGCGTGTCGGTGCAGAGATAAGTTCAGCCATGCACGACATCCTTGCATCCGGACCCGAGAGGCGACCATGCGCGTTTTCAAGACCTTCGACGACGTCAGCGACGCGGCCGGCGAGGAGCTCGGCACCAGCGAGTGGCTCACGATCGAGCAGGAGCGGGTCGACGCCTTCGCGGAGGCCACCGGTGACCACCAGTGGATCCACGTCGACGTCGAGAAGGCCAAGGACGGTCCCTTCGGCGGCACCATCGCCCACGGCTACCTGACGCTCTCGCTCGTGCCGCACTTCGCCTCGCAGATCTTCAGCCTCGAGACCCCTGGCGCGAAGCTCAACTACGGCGTGAACAAGGTTCGCTTCCCCAACCCGGTCAGGGTCGGCTCCCGCGTGCGCTGCACCGCGTCTCTCGGCGAGGTCACGGACATCCCGACGGGCAAGCAGATGATCACCCGTTACGTCGTGGAGATCGAGGGCGAGGAGAAGCCCGCCTGCGTCGCCGAGACCGTGGTGCTGCTGCTCAGCTGACCCGGTCGATCACGAGCGGGCGTGGGGTGTACGACGCCTCGTCCGCCGTGATCTCCACGCCGTCGAGAAGACCGTCGAGGGCGCGCTCCACACGCTCCGCGTCGTCGGTGTGCAGCTCGAGCAGCGGCTGGCCCTCGCGGCCACCGACTCGCCGGGCTTCGACGAGCAGCACCACCCCCGGCCGCCGCCTGCACCGGGTGCTCCTTGCGCGCACGTCCCGCACCGAGCCGCCAGGCCGCCATCCCGACCGCCATCGCGTCGAGCCCGACCACGCCCGCCCGGTCGCGGCCACCGCTCCACGTGGGATCGCGACCGGGCAGCGGCGCCGTCGGGTCGCCGCCCTGCGCCGCGATCATCCGCTCCCACACCGGGTACGCCGCGCCGGCCGCGAGACGGCGGCCGGGTCGACGTCGGTCGTCCCCGCGGCCTCGAGCATCTCGCGGGCCAGCGCCACCGTCAGCTCCACCACGTCGGCGGGTCCGCCACCGCGCGAGCACCTCGACCGACTCCGCGCACCTCGAGCGCGTTGCCCACCGTCCGCCCGAGCGGCATGGACATGTCGGTGAGCAGCGCGCGGTGCGCGACGCCGTGCGTCGTTGCCGAGGCGCGACCATCGTCTCGGCCAGCTCCCGGGCCCGCTCGAGGTCCTTCATGAACGCGCCGGAGCCGACCTTGACGTCGAGCACGAGCGCGCCGGTGCCCTCGGCGATCTTCTTGCTCATGATCGAGCTCGCGATCAGCGGGATGGCCTCGACGGTGCCGGTGACGTCGCGCAGCGCGTAGAGCTTGTGGTCGGCGGGCGCGAGCCCGGCGCCGGCCGCGCAGATCACGGCCGCCGACGTCCTCGAGCTGCCGCATCAGCTCCTCGTTGCGCGAGGTCGGCGCGCCAGCCGGGGATCGACTCGAGCTTGTCCAGCGTGCCGCCGGTGTGGCCGAGCCCGCGGCCGGAGAGCTGGGGTACGGCGACGCCGCACGCCGCCACGAGCGGCGCCAGCGGCAGGGTGATCTTGTCGCCGACACCACCGGTGGAGTGCTTGTCGCGCGGTGGGCCGCGAGAGCGACGAGAAGTCCATGCGCTCGCCGGAGGCGATCATCGCCGTCGGTCCAGCGGCGAGATCTCCGCGACGGCTCATGCCGTTGAGGAGGATCGCCATCGCCAGCGCGGACATCTGCTCGTCGGCGACCACGCCACGGGTGTAGGCGTCGACCACCCAGTCGATCTGGGAGTCGCTCAGCTCGCGGCCGTCGCGCTTGGCGACGATCACCTCGACTGCGTCGTGCCTTTCCGTCATGGATGGACCTCTCTCAGGTGCGGGCGTAGTGGATGGTCGGTGTCTTACGGTGTTGTGGGCTCCTGCCGGTGTTGTGTGTCCTACCGGTGTTGTGGGCACTTCAGGCTCCCACTCGGACCGCGGTGTAGCCACGGAGCACGAAGGTCCCGCGCGACGTCGGCTCCCCGACGAGGTGGAGGCCCGGCATCCGGGACCACAGCAGCCCCAGCGACTCGACGAGCTCCATGCGTGCGAGCGGAGCGCCGAGGCAGAAGTGCACGCCGGCACCGAACGCCAGGTGCGGGTTGGGGTCCCGGGTCGGCGACGAACGACGTCCGCGTCCTCGAAGACGGCCGGGTCGCGGTTCGCGGCGCCGAGCAGCGCGGCGATCTTCTGCCCTTCCTCGACCGTCACGTCGCCGACCCGGACGTCCGAAGTAGCGGTGCGCTCGAACAGCTGGAGCGCCGAGTCGAAGCGCAGCATCTCCTCGACGCACTCCGCCACCCGGCCCGGGACCGGCGCGATCCCGCGGGAGAGCATGGCCACGAGCCCGTTGCCGAAGACGTTCACGGAGGCCTCGTGCCCTGCGTTGAGCAGGAGTACGGCGGAGGCGACCACCTCGTCCTCGCTCAGGCGGGCAGCGCCCTCCCGCGCCGCCACGAGGTCGCTGACGAGGTCGTCGCGAGGCGAGGATGCCCGGTCGCGTGCCAGCCCGCGGATCGTCGCGGCGAACTCCTCGGCGGCGCGGACGGCCGTCTTCCTGCTGCTGCTCGCTCGGCGCGACCTCGTACATGCGCACGATCGACTGGGACCACGCGCGCAGCTGTGGCGCGAGGTCGGTGGGCACGCCGAGCAGCTCTGCGATGACCAGGACGGGCAGCGGCTCGGCGTACTCCCCGACCACGTCGAAGCCGCGGGGGTCGACCTCGTCGAGCAGGCTCGTCGCGAGGGCGCGCACGCGGGGCCGGAGCCGCTCGACGTGCCCGCGCGCGAAGGCGCCCGCCACGAGCCTGCGCAACCGGGTGTGGTCGGGCGGCTCGTTCTCCATCATCTGGTTGCGGTGCAGGAGGTTGAACGGCTCGAACCGCTCCGCCGGCTGCTTGTCCCTCCAGATCCGGCCCAGGTGCCGGTGCCGCAGGACCGCGTTGGCGCTCGCGTGGTCGAAGGTGAGCCACATGCCCGAGGGCTCGTGCCACGCCACCGGGATGCCGGTGACGCTCCTCTGCGAAGTACGGGTAGGGGTCCGCGACCACGGCGGGAGCGGTCAGGTCAATCCGTGTGGTCGGCATAGTCGCTCAGCGCCCTGGGCCCGAAGGCGTCGGGCAGGACCTCGTCCATCCGGCGCACTCCCGAGACCGTGAGCAGCAGGAGGTCCGGGCCACCCTGCTCGAAGAGCAGCTGCCGGCAGCGGCCGCACGGCATGATCACGTCGCCGTCGCCGTTGACGCAGACGAAGTGGGTGAGCCGGCCGCCGCCGGAGGCGTGCAGCTGCGAGACCAGGCCGCACTCGGCGCACAGCCCGACGCCGTACGCGGCGTTCTCCACGTTGCAGCCGACCACGACCCGGCCGTCGTCGACGAGCGCGGCCGCGCCGACCGGGTAGCTGGAGTACGGCGACGTAGGCGTGCCGCATGATGGCGACCGCCGCTCTCGCAGGGCGTCCAGTCGAAGCGCTCCCCCGGGTCCTGTGCCATGGCTACCCCGCCGATCCCTTGCGGTACCGCATACCGTCGGCCGCCGGCATCCGCAGCCGCTGCGAGGCGAGCGCGAGCACCAGCAGCGTGGCCACGTAGGGCGTCATGCGGGTGAAGTCACCGGGCACCGCGTCGATGGAGAAGTACAGCGCGCCGAGGGCCACGGCGATCCCGACGGAGACGAACGCCGCCGTGTGCTGGACGCGACGCCACTGCCAGACCGCGGCGGCCAGGAGCAGGACGGCGATCGCCAGGAGCAGCGCGTGGACGGAGCTGCCGCCCTGCGCAGCCCCAGGGTCTCGGTGTAGCCGAAGAGACCGGATCCCATCAGCAGACCGCCCGGTCGCCAGTTACCGAAGATCATCGCGGCCAGGCCGATGTAGCCACGACCGCCGGTCTGGCCGTCCCGGTAGTTGCTCGACGCCACGAGGGCGAGGAACGCGCCACCGAGGCCGGCCAGGCCGCCGGAGGTCAGGACCGCGATGTACTTGTAGCGGTAGACGTTGACGCCGAGCGACTCCGCCGCGGCCGGGCTCTCGCCGCAGGAGCGCAGCCGGAGACCGAACGCGGTGCGCCACAGGAGGAAGTAGGTCGCCACGAACAGGAGCAGGGCGAGGACCACCAGCAGCGACAGGTTCGTGACCAGCGCCCGCAGCAGGCCGGCGAGGTCGGAGACGAAGAAGATGTCGCTCTTCTCCAGCTCCCCCAACGCGTCGGAGATCGGGCCGATGCTGATGCTCGCCGACGTCATCCGAACGTCGGCGACTGCGTCTGGCCGCCGCCGGGCAGGCCGCGTGAAGGTCTGCACGGCGAGGTACTGGGTCGCGCCCAGCGCGAGGATGTTGATCGCGACACCGGAGATGATGTGGTCGACGCCGAAGGTGACGGTGGCGACCGCGTGGATCAGGCCGCCGGCGGCCCCCAGGGCGATGGCGCCGAGCGACACCTGCCCAGGCCCCGTAGTGGAAGCCGAAGAACCCGGCGCCGAAGGTGCCGAGGATCATCATGCCCTCGAGGCCGATGTTGACCACGCCGGACCGCTCCGACCACAGACCGCCGAGGCCCGCGAGCGCGATCGGGACCGTGGCCACGAGCGTCGCCGCCACCGTGCCCGAGGAGACCAGGTCGGTCGCCCCGGTGACGACCTCAAGCAGCGAAAGGAGGAACAGCAGCGCCGCAAGGGCGATCAGGATCCACCAGGGTGAGAGCCGGCGGCCGGTCTTCCCTGCAGGGGGCTGCTCGACTTCGGCGTTCCATCGTGGTCATGCCGCCACCTCCGACTTGTCTGCGCTTCGCGCGCTCGAGGGCCTGCGCCACCTGCCGTTGCTCGAGCCGCAGGCCGTAGCGGCGCACCAGCTCGTAGGCGATGACGACGGAGAGCACGATGATGCCCTGCATGATCTTGACGATGTCCGGCGAGACGCCCACCAGGATCTGGAGCGGGTTGGACTGCTCGTCGAGGAAGGCGAAGAGCAGCGCGCCGAGGGCGATGCCGACCGGGTGGTTGCGGCCGAGCAGCGCGATCGCGATGCCGGTGAAGCCGAGGCCGGACTGGAAGTCGGAGCCGTAGGAGTAGGCGTCGCCGAAGAGGATCGGCAGGCCGACGAGACCGGCGACGCCGCCGGACACCAGCATCGCGGTCACGACCATCCGCTTGACGTTCACGCCGCTGGCCACGGCGGCCGTCTCGGACTGGCCGGTGGCCCGCAGGTCGAAGCCGAAGCGGGTCCGGTTCAGGGCGACCCAGTAGCCGATGCCGCAGAGGATCGCGATGAAGATGAAGCCGTACACCGGCGTGGTCACCGTGTCGGAGACCGAGAAGCCCGGGATGCGGCTCCGACTCGGGGATCGGCTTGGTGCCGATGATGTTGCTGCCCTCCTCGCCGCGACCGCGACCTGCCGCAGGAAGAACGCGACGAGCGAGGTCGCGATGAAGTTCAGCATGATCGTCGAGATGACCTCGCTGACGCCGCGGGTCGCACGCAGGAGCACCGGCGATACCGGCCCAGGCGGCACCGACCAGCATCGCGGCGATGATCACGAGGATCGTGTTGAGGGATCCGGGCAGCCAGGCCTCACCGGCCGACGACGGCCGCGGCGAACGCCGCGATGCGGTACTGCCCGTCGACGCCGATGTTGAACAGGTTCATCCGGAACCCGATCGCCACGGCCAGACCCGGACAGGTAGAGCACCGTCGCGCTGTTGACGATGTTGACCATGTTGCGCGGCCTCGGGCACCGAGAGGATGGTCGCCCAGACCTCGCCTGCGGGGTCGCCGGCGATGAGCAGCACCAGGCTGGTGATCGCGAACGCGGCGACCAGCGCGAGCACGGGCGCGGCGATGCCGAGCAGGATCTTCGTCGTCCGTCGGAGTCATGCCTTCTCCCCTGCTCCGGTCATGGCCGAGCCGAGCTGCTTCGGGTGTCACCTGGCCGGGTCGACGTCGCCGACGAGCCGGCCGCGCAGGATCACCTGCGATGCGGTCGGACAGCCCGATCAGCTCGTCGAGGTCGGCCGAGATCAGGAGCACGGCCAGTCCCTGCGCGCCGGGCTTCCCGGATGTGGTCCCAGATCGCGGCCTGTGCGCCGACGTCGACACCGCGGGTGGGGTGGGCGGCGATCAGCAGGACCGGGTTGCTGCTCATCTCGCGCCCGACGATCAGCTTCTGCTGGTTGCCGCCGGACAGCGCCGCGCGCCAGGACGTCGAGGCCCGGGGTGCGGACGTCGTACTCCTCGATGATCCGCTCGGTGTCGGCGCGGGCGGCCTTCTTGTCGATGAAGATGCCCTTGGCGGCGGGCTTGCTGGTCTGGTGGCCGAGGATCCGGTTCTCCCACAGCGGCGCGTCCAGCAGCAGGCCGTGCCGGTGCCGGTCCTCCGGGATGTAGCCGATGCCGGCCTCGCGGCGCTGCGCGCGTGGACCAGTGCGGAGATGTCCTGCCCGGCCACGCGACACGGCGCCGGTGGCCGCCGGGCAGCATGCCCATGATCGTCTCGACCAGCTCCGCCTGGCCGTTGCCCTCGACGCCGGCGATGCCGAGCACCTCTCCCTGGTGGATGGTCGAAGGAGATGTCGTCGAGCAGCGGGCGACCCTCGGGCGTCGGCAGGCTCAGGTGCTCGCACCGAGATCAGCACCTCGTCGGTGACGGTCGAGTCTCGGTGCTCGGGCGAGGGCAGCTCCGCGCCGACCATGAGCTCGGCGAGCTGGTGGGCGGTGACCGAGGCCGGGTCGACGGTGTCGACGGTCGTGCCGCGGCGGATCACGGTGATCACGTCGGCGACCGAGAGCACCTCGTCGAGCTTGTGCGAGATGAAGATGACCGCGAGGCCCTCGGACTTCAGCTCGCGCAGGTTGCCGAAGAGCTCGTCGACCTCCTGCGGCACGAGCACGGCGGTCGGCTCGTCGAGGATGACGATGCGGGCGCCGCGGTAGAGGACCTTGAGGATCTCGACCCGCTGGCGGTCGCCGACGCCGAGCTCCTCGACCAGCTCGTCGGGCTCGACGCCGAGGCCGTACGGCGTCGGAGATCTGGAGGATCTCGGCGCGGGCGTCGGCAGCCGATGCCGTGCGAGCTTCTCGGCGCCGAGCACGACGTTCTCGAGCACGGTCAGGTTGTCGGCGAGCATGAAGTGCTGGTGCACCATGCCGACGCCGGCGCGGATGGCGTCGGCCGGGCGATGGACAGGTCCACCTGCTCGCCGTCGATCTCGATCGTGCCCTCGTCGGGCTTCTGCATGCCGTACAGGATCTTCATCAGCGTCGACTTGCCGGCACCGTTCTCGCCGACGATCGCGTGGATCGTCCCGCGCCGGACCGCGATGTTGATGTCGTGGTTGGCGACGACGCCGGGGAAGCGCTTGGTGATGCCGTGGAGCCGGACGGCGATCTCGTCCGACGACTGCGCTCTGCGCAGAAGTCGACACGGCGATGGACCTCCTTGTGAGAGAGTGGCCGTCCTGGTCAGGGAGCGGACCACAGGACGGGCCCGGGAGCACACGCTATCGCGGCTGCCCCCGGGCCCTCACACTGGTCAGATCAGGACGTCGGGACCGTGATCTCGCCGTCGATGATCTGCTGCTTGTACTCGTCGAGCTTGCTCGTGATGTCGTCGACGAAGCCACCGCTGGTGGAGTAGCCGACGCCGTCCGCGGCAAGGTCGTAACGCGTGCATGCCGGACGGGAAGTTGCCGTCGTTGACCTCGGTCAGGTAGTCGTACACCGCGACGTCGACGTTCTTGAGCATCGAGGTCATGATGACGTCCTTCACCGACGGGTCGGCGGTCTTGTACTGGTCGGAGTCGACACCGATCGCCAGCTTGCCCGACTCGGACGCGGCCTCGAAGACACCGCCGCCGGAGCCACCGGCGGCGTGGTAGACGATGTCGGCGCCGGCGTCGTACATGCCCTGCGCGGCCGTCTTGCCCTTGGCCGGGTCGCCGAAGCCGGAGAAGTCCGGCGCCTGGGTCAGGTAGTTGACGTCGACCTTGATCTTCGGGTTGACCGCCTTGGCACCCGCGACGTAGCCGGCCTCGAACTTCTGGATCAGCGGCACCTCGACGCCACCGATGAAGCCGATGTGGTCGGTCTTGGTCTTCAGCGCCGCGGCGGCACCGACCAGGAAGGAGCCCTGCTCCTCGGCGAACACCAGGTTGGCGATGTTGTCGGCCTGTGGCGACCTCGTCGTCGATGATCGCGAAGTGGGTGTCGGGGTACTCCTTGGCGACCTTCGCCGAGCGCGCGCGGCGTAGGCGAAGCCGACCGCGATGATCGGGTTGTAGCCGGCGTCGGCGAAGGTGCGCAGCCGCTCCTCGCGAGCCGACTCCGGCTCGCCGTCGGCCGCCTCGGACTCCTGGCTCTCCATGCCGAATTCCTCGGTGGCCTTGTCCATGCCGCGCGGCAGCCGCGTCGTTGAAGGACTGGTCACCACGGCCGCCGACGTCGTACGCCATGCCGACCTTGATGTCTGACTGCGGCGCTTCCCCTCGCCGCCGTTACCGCTCTCCGTGTCATTGCCCCCGCAGGCGCTGAGCAGGAGCGCTGCAGCCGAGAGCAATGCCGCTGTCTTGGTCATGCGACGCAAGATGGGCCTCCTTGATCGAAATCGAGGCGCCACGTCCTGGCGCCGAACCACGGGTCACCCTAGTACCGCTGGGCCCCTCCAACAGGCACATCCGGGCCATTGCGCACCCATTTGTTATGGGGAGGTGACTTCCTGCCCGTCGCGGAGGGTCTTACGACCCGGTCCGGAGCGTGCTCGGCCTTGTCGAGCGCCTCGAGCGCGGCGGCCGCGAGGACCTTGGCGCCGACGGCGGTGGCGGCCTCGTCGACGCGCAGGTCGCCCTGGTGCAGGTCGTAGGTCGGCCCGCCCGGGGTGCGCGTGCCGAGCCGGGCCATCGCGCCGGGCACCGACTCCAGGAACCAGGCGAAGTCCTCCCCGCCGAGGCTCTGCGGCGTGTAGACGTGGGAGTCCTCGCCGACGACCTGCTCGGCGGCGTGGCCGAGCAGGTGGGTCGCGGCCGGCTCGTTGACGACCGGAGGGACGCCGCGGATGTAGTCGATCTCCGCCCGGACGCCGTACGGCGCGATGATCTGCTCGATGAGCTCACGGATCAGGTGCTCGGCCTGCGCCCAGGCCACCGCGTCGAGCATGCGCACGGTGCCCGCCGCCTCGCCGCTCGCCGGGATCACGTTCTTCGCCGACCCGGAGCGGACGACGCCCCACACCACGCTCGCACCGGCCCGCGGGTCGAGGCGGCGCGACAGCGCTGCGGGCAGCTCGGTCACCAAGGTGGCGAGGGCGAAGGTGAGGTCCTGGGTCAGGTGGGGCCGGGAGGTGTGGCCGCCACGTCCGGAGAGCCGGACCGAGAGCGAGTCCGCGGCACCCGTGATCGGCCCCACGCGCAGGCCGATCTGCCCTACGTCGATGCTCGGGTCGCAGTGGAGTCCGAAGACGTAGCTCACGCCGTCGAGCGCTCCGGTGGAGATCAGCTCGAGGGCGCCGCCCGGCATGACCTCCTCGGCCGGCTGGAACAAGAGCCGGACCTTGCCGGGCAGCGGGTTGCGGCCGTGCACCTCGGCCAGTGCCATCCCCGCGCCGAGCAGGCTGGCGGTGTGGACGTCGTGGCCGCAGGCGTGCGCCAGCCCGTCGATCGTGCTGCGCCACGGGTCGCTCGTCAGGTCGTCGACGGCCAGTGCGTCGAGGTCGGCCCTGAGCGCGACGACCGGTCCGTCCTCGGTGCCCACGTCGGCGAGGAGCCCGCTCTTCGGCAGGAGCTGGACGCGTACGCCGGCCTCCTCCAGACGTTTGGCGACCACGTTCGTGGTGCGCTCCTCCTGCCAGGCCAGCTCCGGGTGCGCGTGCAGGTCGCGACGGATGGCGACCAGCTCGTCGGCGACGCCGTCGACGGCGGTGAGGACAGCGAGGGACGAGGGTGGACACGTCACGACAGGCTACCCTTCGTCGGCCTCTCCATGCCTGCGACGTCCCCACCCCGGGGCAGGGAGAAGCGCGGGAGCGCTCGGGTCAGAACGCGTCCGGCGGTGAGTACACGCCCCACACCTCGCGGAGCGCGTTGCAGACCTCGCCGACGGTGGCGCGGGCGCGCAGCGCCTCCTTCATCGGGTAGAGGACGTTGTCGCTGCCCTCGGCCGCCTTCTTCAGCGCCGCGAGGTGCTTCTCCACCGCCGCGTTGTCGCGCTCGGCACGGAGCTTCGCGAGGCGCTCGGCCTGCTGGGCCTCGATGGCGGGGTCGACGCGCAGCGGCTCGTAGGGCTCCTCCTCGTCGATGGCGTACTTGTTGAGGCCGACGACGGTGCGCCGGCAGGAGTCGATCTCCTTGGCCACCTCGTAGGCGGCCTTCTCGATCTCGTTCTTCTGGTAGCCGTGCTCGATCGCCTTCACCGCACCGCCGAGGTCCTCGACCTTCGCCATCAGGGCGAGTGCCTCCTCCTCGAGCTCGTCGGTCAGCGACTCGACGGCGTAGGACCCGGCGAACGGGTCGACGGTCTTGGTCACGTCGGTCTCGTAGGCGAGGACCTGCTGGGTGCGCAGCGCGAGTCGGGCGGCCTTCTCCGAGGGGAGGGCGATCGCCTCGTCGTAGGAGTTGGTGTGCAGCGACTGCGTGCCGCCGAGCACCGCGGCGAGCGCCTGGACCGCGACCCGGACCAGGTTGACCTCGGGCTGCTGCGCGGTGAGCTGTACGCCGGCGGTCTGGGTGTGGAAGCGCAGCATCAGCGACTTGGGGTTCTGGGCGCCGAACTCCTCGCGCATCACCCGCGCCCAGATCCTCCGGGCGGCGCGGAACTTCGCCACCTCCTCGAGGATCGTCGTACGCGAGACGAAGAAGAAGGCGAGGCGCGGCGCGAACTCGTCGACGTCCTGGCCCGAGGCCACTGCCGCGCGCACGTACTCGATGCCGTCGGCCAGCGTGAACGCGATCTCTTGCGCGGGCGTCGCGCCGGCCTCGGCCATGTGGTAGCCGGAGATGGAGATGGTGTTCCACCGCGGGATCTCGGTGCGGCAGTAGCTGAAGATGTCCGTGATCAGCCGCAGCGACTCCTGCGGCGGGAAGATGTAGGTGCCGCGGGCGATGTACTCCTTGAGCACGTCGTTCTGGATCGTGCCGGTCAGCTTGTCAGCCGGGATCCCGGCGTCCTCGGCGACGATCTGGTACATCAGCAGCAGCAGCGCCGCGGGTGCGTTGATGGTCATCGAGGTGGAGACCTCGTCGAGGGGGATCCCGTCGAAGAGGACCTTCATGTCGTCGATCGAGTCGATCGCCACCCCGACCTTGCCGACCTCGCCGTGCGCGATCGCGGAGTCGGAGTCGTGGCCCATCTGGGTGGGCAGGTCGAAGGCCACCGAGAGACCACCGGTGCCGTGCGCGACGAGCTGCTTGTAACGCTCGTTCGACTCCTTCGCCGTGCCGAACCCGGCGTACTGCCGCATGGTCCAGGGGCGACCGGTGTACATGGTCGGGTAGACACCACGGGTGAAGGGGAACTCACCGGGGTTGCCGAGCTGGGCAGCAGGATCGAACCCCTCCAGCGCCTCGGGGCCGTAGACCGGCTGGAACGGCAGCCCGGACTCGGTGTGGGTCTTGGGGTCGGCCGAGAGCTCGGCGTGGGACTTGGGGGTGGTCTCCTCTGCCATGGTCGAAGGTTACGGCCAGTCGGCGCGGGCGTGCACCGTGAGATGCCTAACGTCTGGCGTCACCCGGGACGAATGGCCCTGTACGTATCAATAGGCAACGGTTTCGTTCGGTAATCGATTTCACAGCAGGCGACTGGTCAGTAATGAAACGGTCGCGGATAGAGTGCCGTAGTTGCGCTGCAGGTCAGCGCGCTCCAGCACAGTCTGCGTTCGAAAGGACTCCCCTTGGCCAGCTCACCGGCGGGAACGCTCTACCGAGGCCGGGAGGGGATGTGGTCGTGGGTCGCGCACCGCATCACCGGCGTCACGCTCTTCTTCTTCCTCTTCGCCCACGTGATCGACACCGCCATGGTGCGGGTCTCCCCCGAGGCCTACAACACCGCGGTCGAGACCTACAAGAACCCCGTCGTCGGAGTCATGGAGGTCGGGCTGGTCGCAGCGGTGCTCTTCCACGCGTTCAACGGCATCCGGGTCATCCTGGTCGACTTCTGGGGCAACGGCCCGCGCTACCAGCGCCAGCTGAGCTACGGCGTCGTCGTCCTCTTCGTCGTGCTGTTCGTGCCCTTCGTCGTGCGGCACCTGTCGAACGTGTTCGGAGGCTGAGCGCCATGACCATGACCTCGATCCCGAGGCCCCGCTCCTCCTACAAGGCGGGCAAGACCAACAACTTCGAGCTGAACTCCTGGCTCTTCATGCGCGGCTCCGGCCTGCTGCTCGTCGTCCTCGTCCTCGGCCACCTCTTCGTGAACCTCTGGCAGGGCGAGGGCATCCACCAGATCGACTTCGCGTTCGTGGCCGGCAAGTGGGCCACCCCCTTCTGGCAGGTCTGGGACCTCGCGATGCTGTGGCTCGCGATGCTGCACGGCATGAACGGCCTGCGCACGATCATCAACGACTACGCCACCCGCGGCGGCACGAAGTTCACCCTCAAGACGCTGCTCTACTTCGCGACCTTCGTGACCGTTGCCCTCGGCACCCTCGTCATCTTCACGTTCGACCCGTGCATCGACCCCGCGTCGACGCTCGAGGTCTGCACCAACAAGTAAGGCGCTGATCAGCATGGTTCAGACCCACAAGTACGACGTCGTCATCGTCGGCGCCGGTGGCGCAGGGATGCGTGCCGCGCTCGAGTCAGGCCAGCGCACCCGCACCGCGGTGCTGACCAAGCTCTACCCGACCCGGTCGCACACCGGCGCGGCCCAGGGCGGCATGTGCGCCGCGCTGGCCAACGTCGAGGAGGACAACTGGGAGTGGCACACCTTCGACACCGTCAAGGGCGGTGACTACCTCGTCGACCAGGACGCCGCGGAGATCATGGCCAAGGAGGCCATCGACGCCGTCCTCGACCTCGAGAAGATGGGCCTGCCCTTCAACCGCACCGCGGAGGGGCGGATCGACCAGCGCCGCTTCGGCGGCCACACCCGCAACCACGGCGAGGCCGCCGTACGCCGGTCCTGCTACGCGGCGGACCGCACCGGCCACATGATCCTGCAGACGCTCTACCAGCAGTGCATCAAGAACAACGTGGAGTTCTTCAACGAGTTCTACGTGCTCGACGTGCTCATGACCGACGGCCGCGCGTCCGGCGTCGTCGCCTACGAGCTGGCCACCGGCGAGATCCACGTCTTCAACGCGAAGTCGATCATCTTCGCCTCCGGCGGCTTCGGGAAGGTCTTCCAGATCACCTCCAACGCGCACACCCTCACCGGCGACGGCATGGGCATCGTGTGGCGCAAGGGCCTGCCGCTCGAGGACATGGAGTTCTTCCAGTTCCACCCGACCGGCCTCGCGGGCTCGGCGTACTGCTCTCGGAGGCGGCGCGCGGCGAGGGCGGCATCCTGCGCAACAGCGAGGGCGAGCGCTTCATGGAGCGCTACGCCCCCACGATCAAGGACCTCGCGCCGCGTGACATGGTCGCCCGGGCGATGGCCAACGAGGTGCGCGAGGGCCGCGGCGCCGGTCCGGACAAGGCCTACGTCTACCTCGACCTGACGCACCTGCCGAAGGAGCAGATCGACGCGAAGCTCCCGGACATCACCGAGTTCGCGCGGACCTACCTCGGCGTCGAGCCCTACACCGAGATGATCCCGGTCTTCCCGACCGCGCACTACGCGATGGGCGGCATCCCCACGAACATCAAGGGTGAGGTGCTCAGCGACAACGACGACCGTCGTGCCCGGCCTGTACGCCGCCGGCGAGGTCGCCTGCGTCTCGGTGCACGGCGCGAACCGTCTCGGCACCAACTCGCTGCTCGACATCAACGTCTTCGGCCGCCGCGCCGGGCATCTACGCCGCCGAGTACTCCGCGACCGTCGGACTACGAGCGAGCTGCCGGAGAACCCCGAGAAGTACGTCGTCGACCAGATCGAGATGCTCCGCGACGCCGGCGGGTCGGAGCGGGTCGCCGCCATCCGCGCCGAGCTCCAGGAGACGATGGACATCAACGCGCAGGTCTACCGCGACGAGGGCTCGCTCAAGCAGGCGCTCTCCGACATCGAGGGCCTCAAGCAGCGCTACGTGAACATCTCCGTGCAGGACAAGGGCAAGCGGTTCAACACCGACCTGCTCGAGGCGATCGAGCTCGGGCTTCCTGCTCGACCTCGCCGAGGTGCTCGTCGTCTCCGCCCTCGCCCGCAACGAGTCGCGCGGCGGTCACTACCGCGAGGACTACCCCAACCGCGACGACGTGAACTTCATGCGTCACACGATGGCCTACCGCCAGGAGGACGGGACGGTCCGCCTGGACTACAAGCCGGTCGTGCAGACCCGTTACGAGCCGATGGAGCGCAAGTACTGATGGACGTCACTGTCAAGATCCTCCGCTACAACCCCGAGGTGTCGGAGGAGGCGAACTGGGAGAGCTACCAGGTCACGGCCGAGCCGACCGACCGGGTGCTCGACGCGCTCCACAAGGTGAAGTGGGACCTCGACGGGTCGCTGACCTTCCGTCGCTCCTGCGCCCACGGCGTGTGCGGCTCCGACGCGATGCGCATCAACGGCAAGAACCGCCTGGCCTGCAAGACGCTCATCAAGGACGTCAACCCGTCGCAGCCGATCACCGTCGAGCCCATCAAGGGTCTGCCGGTCCTCAAGGACCTCGTGGTCGACATGGAGCCGTTCTTCGATGCCTACCGCTCGGTGATGCCGTTCCTGGTCACCGGCGGCAACGAGCCGACCCGTGAGCGGTTGCAGTCGCAGAAGGACCGCGAGCGCTTCGACGACACCACGAAGTGCATCCTGTGCGCCGCCTGCACGACGTCCTGCCCGGTCGTTCTGGACCGACGGAGCAGTACTTCGGCCCGCACGCCATCGTCAGCGCGCACCGCTTCATCTTCGACAGCCGCGACGAGGCCACGGACCAGCGCCTGGAGATCCTCAACGACAAGGAGGGGGTGTGGCGCTGCCGCACGACCTTCAACTGCACCGAGGCCTGCCCTCGTGGCATCGAGGTCACCAAGGCGATCCAGGAGGTCAAGCGGGCGATCATCTTCCGCCGCTGACCGCGAACGCAAGAGCCGAAGGGGTACGTCGGACGACGTGCCCCTTCTGCGTATCCCGGGCCTGCTGTCCGCAGATGGGGACCTTCGTCCCGTGAATACCCCCACCCGTACATGCGAGGATCGGTACGACGAAGGAGAGATGTCCGAGCACACCTACGACGTGACGATCACCTGGACGGGCAACCGCGGCGAGGGCACCACCGGGGTCCGTGACTACGACCGCGACCACACCGTCACCGCCGACGGCCCACCGCCCATCGAGGGCACGGCCGACCCGGGCTTCCTCGGTAGACCCGGAACGCTGGAACCCCGAGCAGCTCCTGACCGTCGCCCTCTCCCAGTGCCACATGCTGTGGTACCTCGGACTGTGCGCCCGGGCGGGGGTGGTCGTCCACGAGTACACCGACGACGCCGTCGGCACGATGGTCACGGGCCCCGACGGCAGCGGGAACTTCACCGAGGTCATCCTGCGACCACGCATCGTCGTCGGCGCGGCCGACCAGCTCGAGAAGGCCCTGAGCCTGCACGAGAAGGCCCACGAGATGTGCTTCGTCGCCCAGTCGGTCAGCTTCCCGGTGAAGGTCGACCCCGAGATCACCGTGCGCTGAGCGCCTACGCGAACTCCTCCGCAACCAGCTCCAGCCTGCGCCGGTAGTCCTCCCACCACGCCGGGTCGGCGGGCGCCATGTTGTCGTTCCCGAGCCGCAACCCGACCGCTCCGTCGACGAGCTCCCTGACGATGTCCGCGTGGCCGGCGTGCCGGTTCGTCTCAGCGATCACGTGCACCAGGATCCGGTGGAGGTCGACCTCGCGCCGCTCCTCGGGCCACCACGGGACGCTGCCCGGCGCGTCGAGGGGCAGTGCCTCGATCGTGGCGTCGGAGTCGGCCCACACCCGGTGGTACAAGCCGATCACCTGCTCGCGGACTCCTCCGGGTCGCCCACATGTCGGCGTTGGGCTCGGCGCCGTCGTCGAACCACGGCAGCGGCTCCGGGAAGTCGCGGCCGAAGGTTCGCCGAGGTAACCCGCCTCGACGCTCGCGACGTGCTTGACGAGTCCGAGCAGGTTCGTGCCCGTGGGTGTCAGTGGGCGACGGACGTCGTACTCCGACAGCCCGTCGAGCTTCCAGACCAGGCCTCGCGGGCGGTCTGCAGGTAGCGGTGGAGGTCGGCCTTCGCGTCGGTCATGACCGCCACCCTTCCATCGGCGGGTGTCGCCGCGCTACGGGATGACGGGGTTGTTCCCGCCGCTCACCACGACCACGACGGCCGCGCCCGGCTCGACCTCCACCTTCCCGGCCATGACGGCCGCGAGGGCGACGCTGGCGCCTGGCTCGGCGAGCACGCGCACGCGCTCCCAGAGGAACCGCCGCGCGGTGACCATCTCGTCCTCGGTGACCAGCACCGAGGTCGTGGCGCGCTCGGCAGCGGTCATGTAGCCGAAGCGGCCGACCTGCGGGGGGCCGAGCGAGTCCGCTGCGGCCCCCGCCGAGGCCTGGGGCACCGGCCGCCCCGCCTCGCGAGCGACGTGCAGGTGCGGGCACAGCTCGGTCTCCACGGGCGTCACGGGCAGCCGGTCTCCCAGGGCGGCGACCGCCCCGGCGTACAGACCTCCCCCGCCGCAGCCGAGGAGCAGGAGCGTCGCGTCGGGGACCGCGTCCGCCACCTCGAGCCCGAGCGTCCCCGCACCGCAGACGGTCTCGAAGGTGTCGTAGGGGTGCACCATCGGAACGCCCTCGCGTTCACTGAGCTCGCGGCACGCCTCGAGGGCGTCCCCGACGTCGCCGTCGACGGTGTGGAGCCGGCCGCCGTACTCACGGATCCGCGCGAGCTTCTCGGGGGTCGCCGTCGCCGGGACGAAGACGTCGGCCACCAGGCCTGCCCGCACGGCGGCCCATGCGACCGCGGCCCCGTGGTTGCCGCCCGAGGCAGCAGCGACGCGGCCGTCGGCGTTGTCGAGGCACATCACCGAGTTCAGCGCGCCCCGGGCTTTGAACGAGCCGGTGTGCTGGAGCAGCTCGAGCTTGAGGACCACCCGGAAGGGGACGCCGAGCTCGTCACCGTGGACGACCACCGTCGGGGTGTGCCGGATCTTCTCACCGAGGCGGGCTGCGGCACTCTCGACGTCGGACCTGTGAGGCAGCATCAGCCCATCCTGCCCGGTCACCCGCTCACCGTGCCGCGGGGGTGGTCTCCTCGACGAGGGCTCCGCCGACGACGTGCCCCGCCAGACCTTCCACCCGAGGCGGCCGAGGATCGCGGCGATCACGAGGTTGACCACGATCAGGACGATGTGGGCGACGTAGTAGCCGGCGGGGCGGTCCTCGCCGCTTGCCGCGCCCTTCGCGAGGTTTCGCGCGAAGTTGGCGTAGCTGAAGACGTTCCAGCCGGCGATGAGCAGGAACAGGACGGCGTGCTTGCGTTCGAACTTCACCCTTCCCATACTGCCTGCCTCATTGGCTCCTGCGTCGGGCGAGCCACGTGAGAGCGGCCACAGAGCCGGCGGCGAGGACGGAGACACGCCCGATCCGCTCCGCCCTCGCGCGACGTGCCAGAGCCTGCGGCAAGGGTGAGCCGGCAGGGTCCTCGGCGACGACGGCGGCCGGTGCGGGGACGAGGGCCTCGCTCTCCTCCGGCGAGACCAGGGGCTCGTGCTCGAGCGCACGGACCTCCTCGGCGGCCGGTGCGGTGTAGGCCCAGGAGGCGCTGAGCATCACCAGTCGGGAGAAGTAGTTGATCCACACCAGGAGGATCAGCGCCACGCCGAAGGCCTGGAACGCAGGCTGCTCCTTGGTCAGGGAGATGAGCCAGCCGGCGAGCGCCTTGAGCACCTCGAACCCCACCGCTCCCACGAGCGCGCCCTGCCACAACGCCCGGCGCGCCAGGTGTGGGTTCTCGACCAGCCCGAAGAGCACCACGAACAGGATCGTCGTGGCCGCGATCGCCAGACCGTGCGCGACCAGCCACAGCACCACCTCGGCCACGACGAGCTCGTCGAGTCCGACCCAGCGCAAGATGGCCTCCGAGAACCACGTCATCGCGCCACTGAGACTGACCGAGACCACGAGGACGACGCCGAGCACCACGAGCGCAACGAGGTCGTGGAGCTTGCCCGCCACGAAGCCAGGCTGCTCCCGCTCGGGGACGTCGAACATCGTCGCGAGGCCCGTGCGCATGGCCGCCACCCAGCCGAGTCCGGTGTAGAGCAGGCCGACCGCCCCGATCCGGCCGACCGTCCCGGCGTACTCCTCGACGGTCTTCAGCGGGATCTCGCCCTCCTGGCTGCCGATCAGACCGGGGAGGATCTCCTCGAGCGCGTCGATCAGCTCCCTCCGGGCATCGGGGTAGACCGCGCTCACCCAGCCGACGACGAAGAACGCCAGCGCGAGCAGCGGGAAGAACGACAAGAACGCGTAGAAGGTCACAGCGCCCGACTGCGCGTCGCCGTTGCGCCTGCTGTAGTAGCCGAACCCGGCGACCGTCCGGTCGACCACGCGGTACCGCTCGCGGAGCGCGGTCACCTTCCCGGACACGCGCTCCGTGAGCGAGGCCATCAGGAGCCCGCGCCGAGGAGCGGGAACTCCCGCGTCGGCTGCCAGCCGACCTCCGCGGTGTGCTTGTAGAGCAGGAAGTGGTCCGCGTCGAACTCGCACTCGAAGTCGGAGAGCTCGCTGAAGGCCCGGTCGAGGAGGTCCTCCTCGAGGTCGTGCGCGACCGTGACGTGCGGGTGGTAGGGGAACACCAGGTCGGTGGCGAGCGGACCGCTGCGGATCGAGAAGGCGAGCTGCTCGCACGAGGAGATCCCGCGTACGACGGTCACGAACACCACCGGGGAGACCGGCCGGAACGTCCCCGTGCCGCGCAGGTGGATCTCGAACGCCCGCGTGCTCGCCGCGGCCTCCGTGAGGTGCTTCTCGATCTCCGGCAGCTCGCCCTCGTCCACCTCGAACGGCGGCATCAGCGTGATGTGCGTCGGGATGCCCTGGGCGGATGCGTCGCCCAGGGACGTGCGGTACTCCTGGAGCTTGGCGCCCCAGGGGTCCGGCACAGCGATGGCCACTCCGATCGTCGTCACGACCTGCACCCTACCTAGCGACCGGAACGAAGCCGACCCTGTCGTAGACGTCGGCGAGCGTCCTTTCGGCCACCTCGCGCGCCCTGTCCTCGCCGCGGCGCAAGATGTCGGTGAGCTCGGCGCGGTCCTCGAGCAGCTCGAGGGTGCGGTCGCGGAAGGGAGTCACGAACTCGACGACGACCTCGGCGAGGTCCTTCTTCAGGTCGCCGTAGCCGCGGCCGTCGTACTCGATCTCGAGCTCCTTGACGGCCCGGCCGGTGAGGGCGGAGTAGATCGTGAGGAGGTTCGAGACGCCGGGCTTCTCCTCGGCGTCGAAGCGGATCTCGGTGCCGGAGTCGGTCACGGCGGAGCGGATCTTCTTGGCTGAGACCTTCGGGTCGTCGAGCATCTCGATGATCCCGCCCGGCGAGGACGCCGACTTCGACATCTTCGAGGTCGGGTCCTGGAGGTCCAGGATCTTCGCGGTCTCCTTGATGATGTACGGCTCCGGCAGCCGGAAGGTCTTCTTGTAGCGGTGGTTGAACCGCTGCGCGAGGTCACGGGTCAGCTCGAGGTGCTGGCGCTGGTCCTCTCCCACCGGGACGTACTGCGGGCGGTAGAGCAGGATGTCCGCCGCCTGGAGGATCGGGTAGGTGAACAGGCCGACCGATGCCGCGCCCTCACCGCCCTTGGCCGACTTGTCCTTGAACTGCGTCATCCGACGCGCCTCGCCGAACCCGGTCAGGCACTGGAGGACCCAGCCGAGCTGGGCGTGTGCCTCGATGTGGGACTGCATGAAGATCGCGGAGCGCTCCGGGTCGATGCCCATGGCGAGCAGCTGGGCGGCCGCGCGCAGGCACCGCTCCCGCAGCAGCTTGGGGTCCTGCTCGACCGTGATCGCGTGCATGTCGGCGATGAAGAAGAACGGCTCGAAGTCGTCCTGGAGGCTCACCCAGTGCCGCAGCGCGCCGAGGTAGTTGCCGAAGTGGAAGGAGTCGGCGGTCGGCTGGATGCCGGACAGGACCCGGGGTCGCGCGGGCGGCTTGGAGGTGGGGGCGGCCTCAGACATGCCAGGCATTCTCGCAGGCGGAAGGAGTGCGGGACCAACCCGCCTCGGGCGCGACGGCCTGACTCACCCCTCCACCGGCGACCGGGCCGGTGGCTCGGTCGTTTCCGCCTGCTGCGTGGGCTCCGGGGTCACCACCGCCGACGAGGGGGTCGCGGTGGTCACGAGCACCCGGCTGATCCGGCGTCCTTCGAGCTCGCGGACGACGAGGCGTGCCTCCTCGAAGTCGACCGAGTCGCCTACCACGGGTAGTCGGCCGAGCCCGGCGACGATGTAGCCGGCGACTGTCTCGTAGGGGCCCTCGGGGAGCTCCACACCGGTCTCGTCCTCGAAGTCGTCGAGGTTCAGCAGGCCGTCGACCTCGATGTCGCCACCGCGGTGCCGGGTGGTCTCGGTCTCCTCGACGTCGTACTCGTCCCTGATGTCGCCGATGAGCTCCTCGACGAGGTCCTCCATCGTGACGATGCCCGCGGTGCCGCCGTACTCGTCGGCGACCATCGCGAGGTGCGTGCCCTCACGGCGCATGTCGGCGAGGGCGGCGAGGATCTGGCGGGTCCAGGGCAGGACCAGGGTGTCGCGGGCCAGCTCCCCGACCCGGATCGAGCGGTTGGCCATCTGCGGGTCGAGCAGGTCACGCACGTGCACGAAGCCGATGACGTCGTCGGCCGAGCCCCGGCTGACCGGGTAGCGGGAGTGCGGCTGGGTGAGGGCGTACTTCGCGGCCTTGTAGACCGGCATGCCCGCGTCGAGGAAGTCGACCTCGGTCCGCGGGATCATCACCTCGCGGATCTGCCGGTCCCCTGCCTCGAAGACGTCCTCGACGATCCTGCGCTCCTCCTCGCCGAGGGTCTCGTGCTGGCTGACCAGCTCTCGCAGCTCCTCGTCGCTCATCTGCTCCTTCTGCGCCCCGGTCTGCCCTCCGAGCAGGCGGACGACGGCGTCGGTCGACTTGGACAGCAGCCAGATGACCGGCCGCGAGAACCTGGAGACGCGGTCGATCATCGGGCCCAGCGCGAGCGCGAAGGCCTCCGAGCGCTGGAGCGCCAGACGTTTGGGGACCAGCTCTCCCAGGACCAGGGAGAGGTAGGAGATGGCGACGGTCACGAGCACCAGCGCCGCGGCGTTGGAGAACCCCTGCGGCAGCCCCCAGCCGACGAGCACGGGCGCGAGGTCGTCCGAGAGGGTCGCGCCTCCGAACGCTGCGGAGAGGAAGCCGGCGAGCGTGACGCCGACCTGGACGGCGGACAGGAAGCGGTTCGGGTCCTCGTTGAGCTCGGCCACGACTCGCCCGCGACGGCTGTGGCCGGCGAGGGTCCGGACCTGGCTGTCGCGCAAGGACACGAGGGCGATCTCAGCAGCGGCGAAGACACCGCCGACGAGGACGAAGACAACGACAAGCCCGATGTTCGCGAGCGTGCCGTTCACGGTCTTTGACCTTCATCCATGCCCCCGAGGATAAGGGTTTGCCGGGCACGTCAGTAAGCGGCAGGGTTTCGCCCCATGAGGCTTTCCGCCGGCCCTGCCACGAGGTTCCCGCAGGACGTACCCGTGCTCACCGACGGGGTCGTGACGCTACGTGCTCACACCGAGGACGACGTGCAGGCGTTGTACGAGCAGGCGGTCGACTCGGTGATGCTCAGGTGGACGACGGTGCCCGACCCGTCGACCCCTGAGACCGCCCGGGAGTTCGCGACCGAGATCATCCCGGCGGGCTGGCGGGACGACAGCGAGTGGGCCTTCGCGGTCGACGCACCCGACGAGGACGGCCGGATGCGGTTCGTCGGGACCGTGTCCCTGCGCAACGAGCGCCACGGGCGGGCGGAGATCGCGTACGGCGCGCACCCGTGGGCCCGAGGCCGCGGGTACGTCGTACGCGCCCTGGACCTGCTGCTCGACTGGGGGTTCGAGGCGCGCGGCCTCCGGACGGTGATCTGGTGGGCCAACAAGGGCAACTGGGCGTCCCGGAGGGTCGCCTGGCGCCTCGGCTTCTCGTTCGACGGGACCGTGCACGAGTGGCTGCCCCAGCGGGGAGTGCTGTACGACGGCTGGGTGGGCGCGCTCACCTCGACCGACGAGCGACGGCCTCGCCACCCGTGGTTGGAGGTCCCCCGCATCACCGGGCGGAGCGTGATGCTCCGGGACTACCGCGAGGCCGACGCACCCCGGGTGGTCGAGGCCTGCTCGGACGAGCGGACGGCGTACTGGCTGCCCGACCTGCCCTCGCCGTACACGCTCGAGGACGCCCACGCCTACATAGAGGGGCGCCGGGAGACACGCGCGGCCGGCAAGGGGCTGACCTGGGTGGTCGCGGACCCCGTGACCGACGACCTCCTCGGCAACATCGGGGTGTTCGACCTCGGCCGGCACGGTGACGGCGAGATCGGCTACTGGGCACACCCCGCCGCCCGCGGCAGAGGCGTGATGACCGAGGCCTGCGGGCTCGTGGTGCGCCACTGCTTCATCCCCGAGGAGGACGGCGGGCTGGGCCTGCGGCGGTTGAGGGTCATCGCCGCGGAGGGCAACACCGCCTCACAGCGCGTGATCGAGGCCAGCGGGTTCACCGCGGTCGGACGGCTGCGAGAGGAGAACCCGATGCGCGACGGCTCCTACACCGACACGATCTGCTACGACCTCCTCGCGTCCGAGCACAACCGGAGCTGACTGGACGCCGGTGACGCTGGGCAACTCTCGTGCGACGTGGCACGATCGAGTAGGTGACCAGCAGAGCCGCCGAAGCGCAGCACCTGCGCGACCTCGCGCGGCTGCGCCGCGTCCGCGACCGGATCGACCGGGAGTACGCGCAGCCGCTGGACGTCGAGGCGCTCGCCCGCGGTGCGCACATGTCGGCCGGGCACCTCAGCCGCGAGTTCCGACGCGCCTACGGCGAGTCGCCGTACGGCTACCTGATGACGCGGCGCATCGAGCGCGCGATGGCGCTGCTGCGTCGTGGCGACCTCAGCGTCACCGAGGTCTGTTTCGCGGTCGGCTGCTCGTCGCTGGGCACCTTCAGCACTCGCTTCACCGAGCTGGTCGGTGTGCCGCCCAGCGTCTACCGGCGCCAGGCGGCGGAGGCGACGGCGGGGATGCCGCCGTGCGTGGCGAAACAGGTCACCAGACCGGTCAGGAATCGAGAAGCGCCGGTCCCCGAGCCGCAACTAGCCTGACGGCCATGGACATCACCATTCACGCGAGCTTCCTCCCGCACGACGACCCGGACGCCTCCCTGGCCTTCTATCGCGACACCCTCGGCTTCGAGGTCCGCAACGACGTCGGAAGCGGCAAGATGCGCTGGATCACGGTCGGACCCCCCGACCAGCCCGGCACGTCCATCGTCCTGGATCCGCCGGCCGCCGACCCCGGCATCACCGACGACGAGCGCCGCACGATCGCCGAGATGATGGCCAAGGGCACCTACGCGATGCTCCTGCTGGCCACCAAGGACCTCGACGGCACCTTCGAGCGGCTGCAGGCCAGCGACGCCGAGATCGTCCAGGAGCCGACCGAGCAGCCGTACGGCGTCCGCGACTGCGCCGTCCGCGATCCGGCCGGCAACCTGATCCGCATCCAGGAGCTGCGCTGAGCCCGGTGGCGGCCGAGGCCCGCGACCGCGAGACCCGCAAGGCCGACACCCTCGCGATGCTGGCGACCCCGGCGATCGACGTGTGGGTCGCCACCGCCTCGGCCGCCGGCACGCCGCACCTCGTGCCCGTGTCGCTGGCCTGGGTGGACGAGCGGGTGGTGATCGCGGTCGAGGCGACCTCGGTCACCGCGCGCAACCTCGACGCGTCAGGCCAGGCCCGGCTCGCCGTCGGGCCGACCCGGGACGTGGTGATGATCGACGCCGTCCTCGAGAAGGCGGTCGACGTCGCCGCCGACGCCGCGCTGGGTGAGGCGTACGTCGGGCAGGCCGACTGGGACCCGCGCCGCAGCACGGGATACGTGTTCCTGGTGCTTCGGCCGGTCCGGGTGCAGGCGTGGCGGGAGGCCAACGAGATCGCCGGGCGCACGCTCATGCGCGACGGCGCCTGGCTGGCCTGAGCGGCCGGCAACGTCGCCGCGACCAAGCCGGCGAAGGAGGTCGACGTACCGCTCGAACCTGGTTAGATCGAGCCAGGCGACGCGGACGGGGGGACCGCGAAGGCGGCCCCGTCACAGAGAGGGAGACACGATGAGCACGGCCCCGAGGACGGACGCGCAGTCGCCCACGCTGCACGCCGCCGACAGTCACGACCTGATCCGCGTGCAGGGCGCGCGCGTGAACAACCTCAAGGACGTCAGCGTCGAGCTCCCGAAGCGCCGGCTGACGGTGTTCACGGGCGTCTCCGGCTCGGGCAAGAGCTCGCTGGTGTTCGAGCACGATCGCCGCGGAGTCGCAGCGGCTGATCAACGAGACCTACAGCGCGTTCGTGCAGGGCTTCATGCCGACGCTCTCGCGGCCCGAGGTCGACGTGCTCGACGGGCTGACGACCGCGATCATCGTCGACCAGGAGCGGATGGGCGCCAACCCCCGCTCCACCGTCGGCACCGCCACCGACGCCAACGCGATGCTGCGCATCCTGTTCAGCCGGCTCGGGCAGCCGCACATCGGCTCGCCCAACGCGTACTCGTTCAACGTCGCCCACGGTGAGGGCCAGCGGCGCGATCACCGTCGAGCGCGGCGACAAGACGAGAGCGGAGAAGGCAACCTTCAACCGGCTCGGCGGCATGTGTCCGCGCTGCGAGGGCGATGGGCTCGGTCAACGACTTCGACCTGTCGGCGTTGTACGACGACAGCCTGTCGCTCAACGAGGGCGCGCTCACGATCCCCGGCTACAGCATGGACGGCTGGTACGGCCGGATCTTCCGCGGCTGCGGCTTCTTCGACCCGGACAAGCCGATCGGCAAGTACACCAAGAAGGAGCTGCACGACCTGCTCTACAAGGAGCCGACCAAGATCAAGGTCGAGGGGATCAACCTGACCTACGAGGGCCTGATCCCGCGGATCCAGAAGTCGATGCTGTCCAAGGACGTCGACTCGCTGCAGCCGCACATCCGCGCTTTCGTCGAGCGGGCGGTCACGTTCACGACCTGCCCCGACTGCGACGGCACCCGGCTCAGCAAGGAGGCCCGGTCGTCGAAGATCAAGGGCAAGAACATCGCCGACGTCTGCGCGATGCAGATCAGCGACCTGGCCGAGTGGGTCCGTGGTCTCGACGAGCCGTCGGTGGCGCCGCTGCTCACCGGGCTGCAGCACCTCCTCGACTCGTTCGCGGAGATCGGGCTGGGCTACCTCTCGCTCGACCGGCCGTCGGGCACCCTGTCGGGCGGCGAGGCGCAGCGCACCAAGATGATCCGGCACCTCGGCTCGTCGCTCACCGACGTCACCTACGTCTTCGACGAGCCCACGATCGGCCTGCACCCCCACGACATCGAGCGGATGAACGACCTGCTGCTGCAGCTGCGGGACAAGGGCAACACCGTGCTCGTCGTGGAGCACAAGCCGGAGACGATCGCGATCGCCGACCACGTCGTCGACCTCGGCCCCGGCGCGGGCACGGCGGGCGGCACCGTCTGCTTCGAGGGCACCGTCGACGGGCTGCGTGTCAGTGACACCATCACCGGCCGCCACTTCGAGGACCGAGCCTCGCTCAAGGAGACGGTGCGGACCTCGTCAGGCGCGCTGGAGGTCCGCGGTGCCGACACCCACAACCTGAAGGACGTCGACGTCGACATCCCGCTCGGCGTGCTGTGCGTGCTCACGGGCGTCGCGGGCTCCGGCAAGAGCTCGCTGATCCAGGGTTCGGTCGCCGGCCGCGACGGCGTGGTGGTGATCGACCAGGGCGGGATCCGCGGCTCGCGGCGGAGCAACCCGGCGACGTACACCGGACTGCTCGACCCCATCCGCAAGGCGTTCGCGAAGGCGAACGGCGTGAAGCCGGCGCTGTTCAGCTCCAACTCCGAGGGCGCCTGCCCGACCTGCAACGGCGCCGGCGTCATCTTCACCGACCTGGGGGTCATGGCCACCGTCGAGACCACCTGCGAGGAGTGCGACGGCAAGCGGTTCCAGGCGTCGGTGCTGGAGTACACGCTGGGCGGCCGGAACATCGCCGACGTGCTCGCGATGTCGGTGGCCGAGGCCGAGGACTTCTTCGGCGACGGCGAGGCCAAGACGCCGGCCGCGCACAAGATCCTCGACCGGCTCGCCGACGTCGGGCTCGGCTACCTCAGCCTCGGCCAGCCGCTCACCACCCTGTCCGGCGGCGAGCGGCAGCGGCTCAAGCTGGCCAGCCAGATGTCCGAGAAGGGCGACGTCTACGTCCTCGACGAGCCGACCACCGGCCTCCACCTCGCCGACGTCGAGCAGCTGCTCGGCCTGCTCGACCGGCTCGTCGACGGAGGCTTGTCGGTCATCGTCATCGAGCACCACCAGGCGGTCATGGCGCACGCCGACTGGATCGTCGACCTCGGCCCCGGCGCCGGCCACGACGGCGGCCGGATCGTCTTCGAGGGCACACCCGCCGACCTCGTCGCCGCCCGCTCCACCCTCACGGGCGAGCACCTCGCGGCCTACGTCGGCACCTGACCGAGCTGCGGTCGGCGCTCTTCCCGTCCACGTGGACGGGAAGAGCAGGCGCGTTGCACGGAAGAACGCCGTTGCCATCCACGTGGACGGCAACGGCGTTCCAGGTCGCCTGAGTCTCCTAGCCGAGCGTGGCCAGGGCCTCGTTGAAGGTCTTCGACGGACGCATCACAGCGGTCGCCTTGTCGTCGTCGGGCTGGTAGTAGCCGCCGATGTCAGCGGGCGAACCCTGGACGGCCAGCAGCTCCTCGTTGATCGTCGCCTCGTTGGCCTCGAGCGACCCCGCGAGGTCGGCGAAGGCGGCCGCGAGCTCGGCGTCCTCGGTCTGCGAGGCGAGCTCCTTGGCCCAGAAGAGCGCGAGGTAGAAGTGGCTGCCCCGGTTGTCGATCTCCCCTGCCTTGCGGCTCGGCGACTTGTTCTCGTTGAGGAAGCGCCCCGTCGCACGGTCGAGGGTGTCGGCGAGGATCCGCGCCCGGGCGTTGTCGGTGGTCTCGCCGAGGTGCGAGAAGCTCTCCGCGAGCGCCAGGAACTCACCGAGGCTGTCCCAGCGCAGGTGGTTCTCCTTCACGAGCTGCTGCACGTGCTTGGGCGCCGACCCGCCGGCCCCGGTCTCGAAGAGGCCACCGCCGTTGATCAGCGGCACCACGGAGAGCATCTTGGCGCTCGTGCCGAGCTCCATGATCGGGAAGAGGTCGGTCAGGTAGTCGCGGAGCACGTTGCCGGTGACGGAGATCGTGTCCTCGCCCTTGCGGATGCGCTCGAGCGAGAACGCCATCGCGTCGGCCGGGGCCATGATCTCGATCTGGAGACCGTCGGTGTCGTGCTCGGTGAGGTACTCGCGGACCTTCGCGATGAGGTTCGCGTCGTGCGCACGGGTCTCGTCGAGCCAGAACACGGCCGGGTCGCCGGTGGCACGGGCGCGGGTCACGGCCAGCTTCACCCAGTCGCGGATCGGCACGTCCTTGGTCTGGCAGGCGCGCCAGATGTCGCCCGCGCTCACGGCGTGCTCGATCAGCGCCTGGCCGGACTCGTCGAGCACGCGCACGGTGCCCGTGGCCGGGATCTCGAAGGTCTTGTCGTGGCTGCCGTACTCCTCCGCGGCCTGCGCCATGAGGCCGACGTTCGGCACCGAGCCCATGGTCGCGGGGTCGAAGGCGCCGTTGGCGCGGCAGTCGTCGAGGACGACCTGGTAGATCCCTGCGTAGCTGCTGTCCGGGATGACGGCCAGGGTGTCGGCCTCGTTGCCGTCGGGGCCCCACATGTGCCCCGAGGTGCGGATCATGGCGGGCATCGAGGCGTCGACGATCACGTCGCTGGGGACGTGGAGGTTCGTGATGCCCTTGTCCGAGTCGACCATCGCGAGCGCCGGCCCCTGCGTCGAGGCCCTCCTTCACCGCCGCGGCGATCGCGTCACGCTGGTCGGCGGGAAGGGACTCGATCGCCTTGAGCAGCGTGCCGAGGCCGTCGTTGGGGCTCACGCCGGCGGCGGCGAGGGCCTCGCCGTGCTCGGTGAAGAGCTTCGGGAAGAACGCGCGCACCACGTGCCCGAAGATGATCGGGTCCGAGACCTTCATCATCGTGGCCTTCAGGTGGACCGAGAACAGCACGCCCTCGGCCTTGGCCCGCGCGATCTGCTCGGTGAGGAACTCCCGGAGCGCGGCGACGCGCATGACGGTGGCGTCCACGACCTCGCCGGCCAGCACCGGGACCGAGTCGCGCAGCACGGTCGTCGTACCGTCGTCACCGGCGAGCTCGATCCGCAGCGAGCCCTCCTTCAAGATGACCACGGACTTCTCGTTCGAGCGGAAGTCGTCGGCGGCCATGTGTGCGACGTTGGTCTTGGAGTCCGACGACCACTCGCCCATCCGGTGCGGGTGCGACTTGACGTAGTTCTTGACCGAGGCGGGGGCGCGGCGGTCGGAGTTGCCCTCACGGAGCACGGGGTTGACCGCGCTGCCCTTGACCTTGTCGTAGCGCGCGCGGACCTCCTTCTCCTCGTCGGTCTTCGGGTCGTCCGGGTAGTTCGGAAGGTCGTAGCCCTTCTCCTGGAGCTCGGCAACGGCCGCCTTGAGCTGCGGGATAGAGGCGCTGATGTTGGGCAGCTTGATGATGTTGGCCTCGGGCTTCTTGGCCAGCGCGCCCAGCTCGGCCAGCGCGTCGTCCATGCGCTGCTCAGGCGTCAGACGCTCGGGGAAGCTGGCGATGATCCGCCCGGCCAGCGAGATGTCCCGGGTCTCGACGGCCACGCCCGCCGTGGACGCATACGCCTGGATGATCGGCAGGAACGAGTACGTGGCCAGCAGGGGCGCTTCGTCCGTGTGCGTGTAGATGATCTTCGAGTCCGTCACCGAGGCTCCGTTCCGACTTCGAGAGGTTTCTTGACGTCAAGATATCTCACGGCCGGCTGCACGTCGGCCGCACCCCCATCCTGCCCGCTCGGGCAGATCCGGGCGAGGGGCGGTCCATCCGGCAGATCAGTCCAGACCTGGACGTATCCCCGATCGACCATGCCATGCCTCCCGCGGCCCTAACGTGAAGTCGTCCGCCCACTCGGATGACGGGGAGATTGTCATGGCTGAGACAGCCCGCACGACGCCGCCCACAGCAGCCCGGACCACCCCGGAGACGGCGGCACCCACCATGCCCCAGCGGCTCGGCGCGGAGTTCCTCGGAACGTTCGTGCTCGTGTTCGGCGGCTGCGGCTCCGCCGTACTGGCCGCGCAGTTCCTCACCGACGACGGAGTGCAGCTCGGCATCGGCTTCATGGGGGTCGCGCTCGCCTTCGGGCTCACCGTGCTCACGATGGCCTACGCAGTGGGACACGTCTCCGGAGGCCACTTCAACCCCGCCGTCACCCTCGGCGTCGCTGCCGCGGGCAGGTTCGCCTGGAAGGACACGGTCGCCTACATCGTCACGCAGCTCGTCGCGGCCATCGCCGCCGCGGCCGTGCTGTTCCTGGTCGCTTCGGGGCTCGACGGCTTCTCCGCCTCGGAGACCGGCTTCGCCACCAACGGGTACGGCGACCGCTCTCCCGGCGGGTACAACCTGCTGGCCTGCCTCGTCATCGAGGTCGTGCTGACCGCCGTGTTCCTCTACGTGATCATCGGGGTCACCGACACGCGTGCTCCCAAGGGGTTCGCCCCGCTCGCGATCGGCCTGGCGCTGACCCTGATCCACCTGATCAGCATCCCGGTCACGAACACGTCGGTGAACCCGGCACGCTCCCTCGGACCCGCCCTCTTCGTGGGATGGGACGCGATCTCCCAGCTCTGGCTGTTCTTCGTCGCTCCACCGGTGGGCGCGTTGATCGCCGGCTTCACCTACGCCGCGCTCGTCGGGAAGGCCGCGCCGCCGGTGCCGTTGGAGGAGGCGACCGAGGGCTGAGGGGCCCTCAGGAGCCCTCGTCGCCCTCGATGACGACGACCTGGTAGTCCTCGTCGAGGCGGACGTCGACGGTCTTCCCGTCGTCGCGCGTCACCTCGACCTCCCACGTCGCGCCGTTCTCGGAGTCGCGCTCCACGGAGTTGGCGGTGCCGCCGCCGGTGGCCTCCAGTGCCGCCTCCGTCGCGGCGTCGGCCTCTGATCCGGTCACCCGGACGTCCCCGTCGTCGTTCGTGGCGACGGCGACTCCCCCGGCCGTGGCGACCGCCACGAGCGCGGCGGCCGAGGCCCCGATGACCGTCCTCTTCTTGATGCGTCTCATGTCCTCAACCCTTCCTCACCGTGCCCCCACCATGCGGCGGACGACCTGAAGCCACGCTGAAGGCCGGCCGATCAGCAGGTCTTCAGCGCACCTTCAGCGTGGACGTGCCACGGTGGGGGCATGAGGATCCTCGTGGTGGACGACGACAAGCACGTCGCCCGCGCGGTCAAGCGAGGGCTGGAGTCCGAGGGCTTCGCGGTCGACGTGGTCTTCGACGGCACCGAGGCGCAGTGGCTCGCCACAGAGAACACCTACGACGCGATGGTCGTCGACATCATGCTCCCCGGGATCGACGGCTACGAGCTCTGCACCCGGCTGCGGGACGCGGGCGACTGGACGCCGATCCTCATGCTGACCGCGAAGAACGGCGCACGCGACGAGAGCCGGGCGCTCGACACCGGAGCCGACGACTTCCTGGCCAAGCCCTTCTCCTACGTGGTCCTCGTGGCACGACTGCGGGCGCTGCTGCGACGGGGGCTGCAGTCGCGCCCCACCGTCCTCCAGGCCGGTGACCTCCGTCTCGACCCCGCCGCGCACCGGGTCTGGCGAGGACAGGACGAGGTCCCGCTGACCCCTCGCCAGTTCTCGATGCTCGAGTTCTTCCTCCGGCGACCCGGGGAGGTTCTCCCCAAGCGGGTCATCCTCGAGCACGTCTGGGACTTCGCCTTCGACGGCGATCCCAACATCGTCGAGGTGTACGTACGGCAGCTCCGCCTGCGGATCGACGAGCCGTTCGGGCGCCGCTGCCTGCAGACGGTCCGAGGAGCCGGCTACCTGCTGGACCCGGACGGTGGCTGATGAGCGCGCGATCACGTCTGCGGCGCCTGCGATCGGTCCGGGCTCGTACGACGATGCTCGCGACGCTGCTCGTCACGGTCGCCCTGACGCTCGGAGCGGTCGCCCTCGTGGTCACGCTCGACCGGTCCCTGACCCGGGCCGGTGACGACCTCGCGCGTTCCAGGGTGGACAACCTGGTGGCGCTCGCGTCGGCCGGGCAGCTCCCCCGAGTCCTGACCCACGTCGGGGACGACTCGGTCGCCCAGGTCGTGGCGGCCGACGGCTCCGTGCTCGCGGCGTCGGCCAACATCCAGGGCGTCGGCCCGATCAGCCGGTTCAGCCCGCGAGGCAACGCCCCGGTGGCGACCACGATGAGGGACGTGCCCGACGACAACGAGACCGAGGACTACCGGGTGTGGGTGCAGCGGACGCCGACGCCCGACGGCGACGTCACGGTGTACGTCGGCCCGAGTCTCGAGTCCACGCAGGAGGTCCTCGGGCGGCTCACCGGCAGCCTGGTCGTGGGCCTGCCCCTCCTGATCGCCCTCCTGGCGTACGCGATGTGGGTCGTCGTGGGTCGCGCGCTCCGACCCGTGGAGGCGATCCGCTCCGAGGTCGCGGAGATCTCCCCGCGCGAGCTGGGCCGTCGCGTCCCCGTGCCCGCCACCGAGGACGAGGTGAGCCGTCTCGCCGAGACCATGAACGCGATGCTCGGCCGGCTCGAGGCGGCCAGCGACCAGCAGCGGGACTTCGTCGCGAACGCCTCCCACGACCTCCAGAGCCCACTGACCTCGTTCCGCACCCAGCTCGAGGTCGCCCTCGCCCACCCGGACGCCACGGACTGGCGGGCGACGGCGCTCGACCTGCACGCCGAGGGCGACCGGATGGAGCGACTCGTCCGGGACCTGCTCTTCCTCGCCGAGGCCGACTCGGCGCAGTCGCAGCGGCAGACCCAGCTGGTCGACCTGGACGACGTCGTCCTGGAGGAGGCGGCCCGGGTCAGGGCGGGCGGCAGGGCGGAGCTGGACACGAGCGGCGTCACCGCCGCCCCGGTCCTGGGGAACCGCGACGACCTCGCGCGGCTGGTGCGCAACCTGCTCGAGAACGCCCGCGACCATGCGGCGAGCACCGTCGACGTGACGCTCGCGAACGGCTCCTCGGAGGTCGTGCTGACGGTCGAGGACGACGGCCCGGGCGTCCCGGTCGAGCACCGCGACCGGATCTTCGAGCGCTTCTACCGCGCCGACGAGGCCCGGACCCGGTCGGCGCCCGGCACGGGCCTCGGTCTGGCCATCGTCCGGTCCGTCGCCGAGAGACATCACGGGACCGCCGAGCTCGCCGAGGGGACGCGCGGCGCGCGGTTCGTCGTACGCCTGCCGTCCGCCTGACGCCCCGCGCTAGAGCCGCGCGAACGACGCTGCTAGCGTCGGCTCATCCCCTGTGTGCACTGCGCATGGGTGCGCCATGGACCAGAGACCCAAGGAGTCGTCGTGAGCTCTACCCCCGTCAAGGTCGCCGTCACCGGCGCCGCCGGCCAGATCGGCTACAGCCTGCTCTTCCGTATCGCCAGCGGCGCGATCTTCGGTCCGGAGACCCCTGTCGAGCTGCGCCTGCTCGAGATCACCCCGGCGCTCGGTGCCCTCGAGGGCGTCGTGATGGAGCTTGACGACTGCGCGTTCCCGACCCTGGCCGGCGTCGAGATCGGCGACGAGCCGACCAAGATCTTCGAGGGCGTGAACCTCGCCCTCCTCGTCGGTGCCCGTCCCCGCACGAAGGGCATGGAGCGCGGCGACCTGCTCGAGGCCAACGGCGCGATCTTCACCGCCCAGGGCAAGGCCCTCAACGAGGTGGCGGCCGACGACATCCGCATCGGCGTGACCGGCAACCCGGCCAACACCAACGCCCTGATCGCGATGACCAACGCGCCCGACATCCCGCAGGAGCGCTTCAGCGCCCTCACGCGGCTGGACCACAACCGCGCGATCTCCCAGCTCGCGGCCAAGACCGGCGCGAAGGTCACCGACATCAAGAAGATGACGATCTGGGGCAACCACTCCGCGACCCAGTACCCCGACATCTTCCACGCCGAGATCGGCGGCAAGAACGCGGCCGAGGTCGTGGGCGACCAGGCCTGGATCGAGAACGACTTCATCCCGACCGTGGCCAAGCGCGGCGCCGCCATCATCGAGGCACGTGGCTCCTCGTCCGCGGCGAGCGCCGCCTCCGCCACGATCGACGCCGCCCGCGACTGGCTGGGCGGCTCCCCTGAGGGCGACTGGGTCTCCATGGCCGTGGTCTCCGACGGGTCCTACGGCGTCCCCGAGGGCCTGATCTCCTCCTTCCCCGTCACGACCAAGGGCGGCAGCTGGGAGATCGTCCAGGGCCTCGACGTCGACGACTTCTCGCGCGGCAAGATCGACGCGAGCACGGCGGAGCTCGCCGAGGAGCGCGCGGCCGTCAAGGAGCTCGGCCTGATCTGATCGCCGGGCCTCGACCGCCGAGAGTTTTCACAAGGTCCCTTGAGAAACCGGCACTTCCCGGAGGGAATACCCTGCGGGAAGTGCCGATCTTCATTGGGAAGTGCGGCTCTGGCAGGTGCTCAGGACGGCTGGTCGGGTACGACGATCGCCAGCACGATGAGGGCGATACCGACCCCGAGCAGCATCACGACATCGGTGGCCTTGCGCCGCACCCGCATCATCCCCGCCTGCCGCTCGGGGAGCACCAGCCGGGCCGACCCGCCCAGGAGCAGGCCTAGGCCCATCCACACGACCCCCGTGCGCCAGGCCCCCGCGACGGCGATCGCGAGGCCCGTCAGCGCCGCGCCGACGACGACCAGGTACACCCCACCGCCGATGGTCTGCGGCCGCCGCTCCGGGCCGTCGTCCAGGACCACGCCCGCGCTCAAGAGGTGAGGGACTGCTCAGCGGCGCGGACGATGTTCGACAGCAGCATCGCTCGCGTCATGGGCCCGACACCGCCGGGGTTCGGGGAGACCCAGCCGGCCACGTCGTACACGTCCCGGGCGACGTCGCCCGCGATCTTGCCCTCCGCGTCACGGGAGACGCCGACGTCGAGCACCGCGGCGCCAGGCTTGACCATGTCGCCGGTGATGATGCCTGTGACTCCGGCGGCGGCCACGACGATGTCGGCGGACCGCACGTGCTTGGCGAGGTCACGCGTCCCGGTGTGACAAAGAGTCACCGTCGCGTTCTCGCTCCGCCGCGTCAGCAGCAGTCCGAGCGGGCGGCCGACCGTGACACCGCGGCCGACGATGCACACCTCGGCGCCCGCGATCGGCACCTCGTGGCGGCGGAGCAGCTCGACGATGCCGTTCGGGGTGCAGGGCAGGGGCGCGTCCTTGCCGAGCACCAGCCAGCCGAGGTTCGTGGGGTGCAGCCCATCGGCGTCCTTGGAGGGGTCGATCAGGCCGAGGACGTGGTTCTCGTCCATGTGCTTGGGCAGAGGCAGCTGGACGATGTAGCCCGTGCAGTCCGGGTCCTCGTTGAGCCGGTGGATGGCGTCCTCGACCTCGGACTGGGCGGCGTCCTCGGGCAGGTCCACCCGGATCGAGTGGATCCCGACCTCTGCGCAGTCGCGGTGCTTGCCCGCGACGTACCAGCGGCTCCCGGGGTCGTCGCCGACCAGGATCGTGGCGAGCCCCGGGACGACCCCCTGCTCACGCAGCTTGGTGACCCGCTCGGTGAGCTCCGCCTTGATCGTCGAGGCGGTCTTCTTGCCGTCCAGAATCTGTGCCGTCACGCCGTCCATCCTGTCATTGCCCGCCGGTGTTCTGCTCAGTGGAAGAAGTGTCGGGTGCCCGTGAGGTACATCGTGATGCCCGCGGCACGCGCCGCCTCGACGACCTCCTCGTCGCGGACCGAGCCGCCAGGCTGCACGACCGCCTTCACCCCGCCGTCGATGAGGATCTGGAGTCCGTCGGGAAAGGGGAAGAACGCGTCGGACGCCGCGACCGATCCGGCCGCCCGCTCCCCCGCCCGGGAGACCGCGAGCCGTGCCGAGTCGACCCGGTTGACCTGGCCCATGCCGACACCCACCGAGGCGCCGTCGGAGGCCAGCAGGATCGCGTTGGACTTCACCGAGCGGCAGGCCCTCCACGCGAAGGCCAGGTCGGCGAGGACCTCGTCGGAGACCGCCTCCCCGGCGGCGAGCGTCCAGGACGCCGGGTCGTCCCCGCCGCCCTCGACGTCGGCGTCGACGGCGTCTCGGGCCTGCAGCAGCAGCCCGCCGGAGATCGGGCGCATCTCCACGCCGCCCCGCTGGGCCGGGGCGCACTGGAGCAGTCTGATGTTCTTCTTCCCGCTGAGCACCTCCACGGCGCCGTCCTCGTAGCCGGGAGCCACGACCACCTCGGTGAAGATCTCGGCGACCTGCTCGGCCATCGCCTTGCTGACCGGGACGTTCGTGGCGATCACTCCGCCGAAGGCAGACAGCGGGTCGCAGGCGTGCGCCTTGCGGTGCGCCTCGGCCACGTCGGCCCCGATCGCGATGCCGCAGGGGTTGGCGTGCTTGATGATCGCGACCGCCGGCTCGTCGAAGTCGTAGGCGGCGCGGCGGGCGGCATCCGCGTCGACGAAGTTGTTGTAGGACATCTCCTTGCCGTGCAGCTGGGTCGCCTGGGCGAGGCCGGGCTGCGGAGCGTACCCGTTGGTGTAGAGCGCCGCCCGCTGGTGCGGGTTCTCCCCGTAGCGCAGCACGGCGCTCTTGTCCCAGGTGGCGCCCATCCACGCGGGGAAGCCGGTGCCGTCGGACGTGTCGGTCAGCACGTTGCCCATCCACGAGGCGACGGCGACGTCGTAGGTCGCCGTGTGCACGAAGGCCTCGGCAGCCAGCGCCTGCCGTTCCTGCAACGTGAAGCCGCCCCGCTCCACGGCGCCGAGCACGTCGGCGTACCTCGCGGGCGAGGTCACGATCGCGACGCTCGGGTGGTTCTTGGCCGCGGCCCGGACCATGGACGGCCCGCCGATGTCGATCTGCTCGACGCACTCGTCGGGGGTGGCCCCGGAGGCGACGGTCTGGGTGAACGGGTACAGGTTCGAGACCACCAGGTCGAACGGCTCGATCCCGAGCTCCTCGAGCTGGTCGCGGTGCGACTCGAGACGCAGGTCGGCGAGGATGCCGGCGTGCACCTTCGGGTGCAGCGTCTTGACCCGGCCGTCGAGGCACTCCGGGAACCCGGTGAGCTCCTCGACCTTGGTCACCGGCACCCCGGCCTCGGCGATCCTGCCCGCCGTCGAGCCGGTGGAGACGATCGCAACCCCCGCGCGGTGCAGGCCGGTGACCAGCTCCGTGAGGCCGCTCTTGTCGTAGACCGAGACGAGGGCCCGCCTGATCTGTCGCCTGCCGTCTCCTGGCTGCTGCTGCGTCGTCACTGGCCGAACCGGACCTTCCTGTCGGTGATGGTGAAACCTTCTCGGGCCATCCGGCCCACACAGGTCACGAGCATCTCCCGCTCGGCGACCTTGATCCGCTCGTGGAGCGACACGACGTCGTCGTCGTCCTCCACCCTGACGACCGCCTGGTCGACGATGGGCCCGGTGTCCACCCCGGCGTCCACCACGAACAGCGTGGCACCGGTGACCTTCACCCCGTAGGCGAGGGCGTCCGCGGGCCCGTGCATCCCGGGGAACGACGGGGACAGGGCCGGGTGTGTGTTCACGCACCGGCCGCCGAAGGCGTCGAGGAAGGCCTCACCGGTGAGCTTCATGAACCCCGCCAGCACCACGAGGTCGGGCTCGTGCTCCTTGCAGGCGTCGGTCAGCGCCCGGTCCCAGTCGGCCCGGCTCTCGAAGTCCTTGACCCGGCACACGAACGTGGGGATCCCGGCGCGCTCCGCACGGGCGAGTCCCTCGATCCCGTCCCGGTCCGCTCCCACGGCGACCACCGTGACGCCGTACGACGGGTCGCGGCTCGCGTCGATCAGGGCCTGCAGGTTCGTGCCGGCGCCCGAGACCAGCACGACCACCCGCGCGGGTCGGCGCGGAGGCTGGGACACAGGGCGGCCCGGGCCGCTCGGGGTGGTGGGGGGCACGGCCACAGGCTACCGAGGCTCGCGGGCGTCAGCCCGCCTCGGCCCCGGCCCTGGACAGCTGACGGAGAGTACGACGGCGCGACCACCAGGTGGCGACGACCCCGCCGACCAGGCCGCCACCGCCGAAGGCGACGGCTGCGGCGAGCAGGGTGCTCCCCGCATCGGCGCCGACGACGGCCATGCGCCCAGGCCCGGCTGCCCCACCCGCGAGCGCCACCACGAACGTGAACAGCAGCGCGGCCAGGAGTCCCGAGCCGAGGCCGCGCAACGCACCGGTGTCGAAGCGGCCCACGGGCACCACCCTGACGGTGAGCACCACCGCGGCCGCCGCCATCAGCACCGGGACAGCCAGCAAGGCAGTGGTCCACGTCGGCGTCGGCCCGTCGCCCGGCAGGGCGGCCAGCAGGGGGAAGGCGGGCACGGGGCCGAGGATCACGGCGGTGGGCGAGACGACCGTGCCGGCGCCGACCGCGAACCCGGGGCCCAGCAGATAGGCACCACCGAGCACGGCGGCGTTCGGGACGAAGAGGAGTCCGACGACGGTGTACATGAGCCCGCCGGGGCCGTCCGCGTGCAGCCTCGACAGCACCGTCGCCGCCGTGCCGAAGTCCGACAGGAGCGCGCCGAACACCAGGAAGCTGCCGGCGGCGAGCATCAGGAGCAGCGTCGAGACAGCACCGACCAGGACCGACCGGACCCCGGCCGGCATCCGCGCGACCAGCGGTCGCGCCTGTCCGGAGCCCACGAGCACCCCGAGGCCCCCGGCTGCCAGGGACAGCACGAACCCGCCGACGAGGGCGCGCAGCAGGTCGGTCTCGGCCAGCGGGTGGCTGGTGAGCACCGCGGTGAGGAGAGCCACGACGGCGTACACCGTGGCCTGCACCCCCGCTCCCGTCAGCACGGTCCGAAGCTCCTCCGGCGCGCTTGCCGCGCTCGACGTCGCCGCGGCCCACACCCCGACGCGGTAGGCCACGTAGGCGCAGGCCAGGGTCAGCCCGAGCGGCAGGAGGGTCACGTCGGCAGCGTCCAGGTCGAGGCCCGCGCCGTGGGCGAGCAGCCAGGCGTCCGCACCGACCCGCATCGCGTCACGGGTGTCGCCGTACCTGCCGGCGTCGGCCGCGAACCAACCGGCCAGGGCGACAGCGGCGGTCACGAGCAGCATGGCGCCGGAGGAGACCACTCCCCCGGCCAGGGCGGTGAGCACGAGCGGCCGGCCGGCGAGACGTCCTCCGGGGCCGGAGGTCGTACGACGGGCGGCGGGGCTCATCAGGTCGGTCATCGGGAAGATCTTGCTCGACCGCCGGGGGCCGATCACGCTCCCACGCCGCGACGAGGCGGGCGTCACAGCCCGAAGTCCGTAACCCGGAGGTTCACGCCCTCGCCCGGACGGGTACCGTTCCGGGTTGGTCGGCTAAGGGAGGAGGGTCCGGTTCATGCGCGCGGAGGAGCAGTTCGACTCCTTCTACCTCAAGTCCCGGCGTGCCCTCGTCCACCAGACGTTCGCGCTGACCGGGGACATCGCCGCGGCGCAACGAGCCGTGCGGGACGCCTACGTCGGCGCCTGGCACCACTGGCGCAAGGTCAAGCACTACCAGGACCCGCGTGACTGGGTCCGCCCGCGAGCGTGGGCCCAGGCGCAGCGCCGGCACTCCGCCCGGCTGTGGCAGCGAACCCGGGACCTGTCCGTCGAGGACCGCGCCGTCCTCGACGCACTGCACAAGCTCCCGGCCGCCGAACGCCGGGCTCTGGTCATGCTGGAGCTCGCCGGGGTGCCGCCGGAGGTCGCTGCGCGAGAGCTGAACGTCACCCAGGAGACGCTGAGGCGCCAGCACGAGTCGGCTACGGCCGGCTTCGCCTCGGCGCTCCACGCCGATCCCTCGACGGTCCGCGCCCACCTGATGACGCTCGGCGAGGCCACGTCGAAGCCCGCACTCCCCCGGTCTGCCTCGATCCGCCGCGAGGGAGGCAGCCGCCGCCGGAACCACACCCTGGCCGCCGCGGCGGCCGCGACGTTCCTCGCCGTCGGCACCGGTGCGTTCGCCTACGAACCAGCCGGCCAGGTGACCGGGGCGGGCTCCTCGATCACCTCGCCGGACGTGACCGAGCCGACCGAGTCCGTCGATCCCGAGGAGGAGTCGACCCTGCCGACCGCGGAGGACCTGCTCGGCCCCAAGGACGTCGACCGGCTCGACCCGAAGGCGCCGTGGCGGATCGACGCCACGCACGACAACACCGCCGGTGAGGGCATCAACTACGTCTGCCAGCAGGAGCGGTTCGCTGACCCCGAAGGCCTCGCCACCATCGTCCGCGTGCTGAAGGCAGGCGAGGGCCGCGGCGTGCGCTCGGTCGTCCAGTCCGTCGAGATCTCGAAGGACGCGGACGCTGCGGCCTCGACGTACAGCACCGTGCTCTCCTGGTTCACCGGCTGCAACGACGGCCAGGTGCACCTGAAGCGCAGCTTCGACGTCGCGGGGGTGGGCGACCATGCCGCCCTGCTCGAGCTCGAGTCCTGGTCGCAGCCGCGGAACACCTACTCCGTCGCCGTCGGCCAGGTCGGGCAGGTCGTCACCACCTCCGTCGTACGGACCCTCGACTCGAGTCCGCCGAAGGCGACGAACGTGGCGCGAACCCTGGCCACCGCCGCCGAGTCGATCTGCGAGCGCGCGGGTGAGAAGGAGTGCTCCGCCCGCCCGCGGCTCAAGCAGACGCCGCCGGCACCCTCGGGTGAGGCGCCCGGCTTCCTGGCCACGGTCGACATGCCGCCGCTGACGGGCGTCGGCAAGCCCTGGGTGGGCACCGACCCCGAGCCCGTGAAGAACAACCTCGCCGCGACCTCCTGCGACCACACGGACTTCCGCAAGGACGGGGCCGTGACGGATCGGACCCGGACCTTCCTCGTCACCGGGGCACGGCTGCCCGACACGTTCGGCCTCACCGAGACCTACGGCAGGTTCAAGTCCGCGAAGGACGCGGCGAAGTTCATGCGCACGATCCAGAAGCGCTTCGCCACCTGTGAGGACCGCGACCTCGCCACAGAGGTGGTGGCGGAGCAGTCGCTCCACGAGGGCAGCCTCAAGGGCGCCACCTGGCGACTCAACACCGAGCTGTCCCAGAGCCGCGTCGTGGTCTTCGACGTCGGGTTCGTGAGGCGGGGCGCGACCGTCGCGCAGGTGACCTTCGTCCCGGCGGGAAGCGCGGACTTCCCGTTCACCACCTTCCGCGCGCTCGTGACGCGCGCCGGGCAGCGCCTCGGCGAACTCGACTGACCTGCCTCCGGCAGACCGATTAGGGTCGGGCCCATGACCCAACGGCCCTCCCGCGCCACCGCGCTCGAGCTCGACGCCGCGAACCCACTGCGAGAGCGGCGTGAGCTGTTCTCGCTCCCCCCTGGGACGGTCTACCTCGACGGGAACTCCCTGGGGGCCCTCCCGCGGTCTGTGCCGGAGCGTCTCAGCAGAGTGGTCACCGAGGAGTGGGGCCGCGACCTGATCGCGTCATGGAACACCGCCGACTGGATCGGGCTGCCGCGCCACGTCGGCGACCGCATCGCCGCGCTTCTCGACCTCCCGACAGGGTCGGTCTGGGTGAGCGACAGCACCAGCGTGAGCCTCTTCAAGACCATGGTCGCCGCCTGCCGGCTCCAGACGGGCCGGGACGTCATCGTGGTGGAGCGCGGGACCTTCCCCACCGACGGCTACATGGCAGCCAGCGTGGCGCGGATGCTCGACCTGGAGCTTCGCTGGGCGGACTCCGACCACGTCGAGGAGGCCTTCGACGACCGTGTCGCCCTGGCGTGCCTGACCCACGTCGACTTCCGGACCGGCGCGATGTTCGACGCCGCCGAGGTCACGGCCGCAGCCCACGCGGTCGGGGCGCTGATCCTCTGGGACCTCTGCCACACCGCGGGAGCAGTCCCTGTCGACCTCGTCGAGGCGGACGCCGACTTCGCGGTCGGGTGCACCTACAAGTACCTCAACGCCGGGCCCGGGTCGCCTGCGTTCGTGTACGTCGCCCCGCGGCACCAGGACGCGATCGACCAGCCGCTCTCGGGGTGGATGGGCCACGCCCGGCCGTTCGACATGGAGCTCGACTACGAGCCTGTTCAGGGTGTGGGCCGGATGGCCTCGGGGACCCCGCCGATCCTCGCCCTGTCGGCGCTCGACGCGGCGCTCGACGTGTTCGAGGGAGTCGACCCCGCTGACCTGCGCGCGACGTCGCTGTCGCTGACCGACTACTTCATCGAGCTGGTCGACGTACGCCTGCCCGGGGTCTTCGACGTGGTGACCCCCCGTGACCGCGCGCGGCGCGGCAGCCAGGTCTCGCTGCGGCACGACCAGGCCTACGGCATCGTCCAGGCGCTGATCGCCCGGTGGGTCGTCGGGGACTTCCGCAGCCCCGACATCGCACGTTTCGGCTTCGCTCCGCTCTACGTCACGCATGCCGACGTCTACGACGCCGTCGAGCACCTGGTGGCGGTGATGGAGCACGAGGAGTACAACCGTCCCGAGTACGCCGTACGCCAGCGCGTCACCTGAGCCCCGGAAGTCGCAGTCTCCGGCCGTCCCTGCACCCCAAGAACGTCCGGAGAACCGTGCAACCGACGGGCCCGCCCACGCGTAGAGACCGTGAGAGCCACGACAACACCAGATGACGGGGGTCGCCGATGGAGGCGGAGGAGTTCGACGACTTCTACGTCGGGTCCTTCCACCGGTTGGTGGGACAGATCTACGCCATGATCGGCGACCGCGACGAGGCACAGGAGTGCGTCCAGGAGGCGTTCGTGCGTGCCTGGTCCCACCGCAGGCAGCTCGACGCGGTGCAGGCACCCGAGGCCTGGGTGCGTACGACGGCCTACCGGCTCGCCGTGAGCCGGTGGCGACGGAAGGTGCGCGGACAGCGGGAGCCCGACCGGGCCGTCCAGCACGACCACCACGCCCCGCACACCCCCGGCATGAATCCGAACCACGTCGCGGTCGTCGAGGCACTCCGCCGGCTGCCCGAGCCGCAGCGCCGGGCTCTCGTCCTGCACCACATGTGCGACCTCCCCGTGGCCGCGGTCGCCGCGGAGGTCGGAGCCCCGGAAGGAACGGTCAAGGCCAGGCTCAGCCGCGGACGCACCGCGCTGATGGCCCTGCTCAGCGACGAACCCACCGACGGACTGACGGAAGGAGCGAGCCGTGCGTGACCCGTTCGAGGAGCTCAAGAACCTCAGCACGAGCGACGTCCCCCTGCCGCCGTCAGAGGTCCGCCGCCGCGGCGACCGGATGCGCCGCCGCCGCACCGCGTTCCAGGCAGTGGGCGCCGCCGCCGCTGTGCTGGCCATCGTCTCCGGCGGAGCGTTCGCCTCAGGCGAGCTCACCGACACGGCACCGGCACCGGGCCCGGCACAGCACCACACCGTCCCGAAGCCTTCCGACGACGCAGCGCCCGAGGGCGGATGGCGCACGTCCATCCCGCAGGGCTTCGTCCTGACCGACGGGCTGCCGGAGCCCGCCGACGAGACGGCACGGAGGCTGAGCGACCGCTCCCGGGCGTGGCAGCTCGACCCCTGTGGCGAGGGCAAGCGGCGCTCCGACGCGGAGCGTACCGACCAGAGGGTCCTCACCCAGGCCGGCGGGGAGCTTCACCAGCGACAGCTCGCGCTGTACCCGGATGACGACGCCGCGCGAGCCGTGGTCGCAGACCTCCGCGACGACCTGGCCCGCTGCCGGACCAGCGAGCTCGGCAACGCGGTCCTGGTGTGGGAGCACTACGGCGACCCGTTCACCGCCGGAGACGAGAGCTTCGACACGGTGAGCCGGCCGATGCAGGAGGGGGAGGCGATGCTCTTCGCCGACCACTACGCAGTGGTGCGGGTCGGCAACGCGGTGCTGCTGGCGCTCGACAGCGGCTCCTACGGTCACGAGTCACCCGAGCGCATCACGCAGCTCATCGAGCAGCCCCGTGCGGCTGCCGCTGCGGTGGCCGCACGGATGTGCGTCTTCGCTGCCGACCCCTGCGCCCAGGCGCAGCCGGACGAGCCCGAGCCGTCCGACCCGGCCGTTCCGGAGCGTCCGACGTACATGCTCAGCGCCGAGGACCTTGTCAACACCACCGGCATCAAGGACTGGCAGGTCACCGAGGAAGACTGGGGCCCCGCCCTGGTGTGCTCCGAGGACTCGACCGAGGCGCTCGGGGGTGACCGGACCACCACGCTGCAGTACACGGTCACCCGCGGGGGCCAGACGGTGGCGTGGGCCACCGCGACTGTGCTGGACTTCGCCTCGCGGGAGTGGGCGAACGGGGCCTACACGACGGCTGCCGACTGGCTGACCACCTGTGACGCGTCGATCGACCGCAAGCACAGGATCTCCTCCGCCGGAGAGGCGTACGGCGAGGTGCACACCGGTGGACCGGACGGTCGGCCCTGGGTGTGGCGAACCGTGATGACCAGCCGTCCCGAGCTCTGCGTCGAGTGCGACGCCGCCTGGAACAACCACCAGGCTGTGGTGTCGGCCGGCAGGCGCCTGGTGCTGGTGCAGGTCTCCGTCCCGGGCGACATGCAGTCGTCGGCGGACGAGTCCTTCAGCCCGTTCCCGAAGCTCACCGACGTCGCCGCGAAGCGAAGCTGGAAAGAGTGAGGTGACCTTGCGAGCGCCCTGACCCGGTGTCTCGGGTACCGCACCGTGTCGAGGCCGTCAACGCGAAGGCCGCCGCCCCTCGAGGGGACGGCGGCCTTCCTGGCCGGTCGAGAGACCGGGTGGAGCATCAGAGGTTGTCGAGGACCTCGCGCATGAGCTGGGCGGTCTCCGACGGCGTCTTGCCGACCTTGACGCCCACGGCCTCGAGGGCCTCCTTCTTGGCCTGCGCGGTGCCTGAGGAGCCGGACACGATGGCGCCGGCGTGGCCCATGGTCTTGCCCTCCGGCGCCGTGAAGCCGGCGACGTAGCCGACGACCGGCTTCGTCACGTTGTCCTTGATGTACGCCGCGGCGCGCTCCTCGGCGTCACCACCGATCTCGCCGATCATCACGATGGCGTCGGTCTCCGGGTCGTCCTGGAACGCCTGGAGGCAGTCGATGTGGGTGGTGCCGATGATCGGGTCACCGCCGATGCCGACCGCGGAGGAGAAGCCGTAGTCCCGCAGCTCGTACATCATCTGGTAGGTCAGCGTGCCCGACTTCGACACGAGACCGATCCGGCCGCCCTTGCTGATGTCGGCGGGGATGATGCCGGCGTTGGACTTCCCGGGGCTGATGAGGCCGGGGCAGTTGGGGCCGATGACCCGGGTGGTGCCCTTGGCCTGCGCGTAGGCGAAGCACTCCGCGGTGTCGTGCACGGGCACGCCCTCGGTGATCACGACCACGAGCGGCATGCCGGCGTCGACCGCCTCGATGACCGCCGCCTTGGTGAAGGCGGGCGGCACGAAGACCACGGAGACGTCAGCACCGGTCTTCTCGATGGCGTCCGCCACGGTGCCGAAGACCGGAACGGCCGTGCCGTCGAAGTCGACCTCCTGGCCGGCCTTCTTCGGGTTCACGCCGCCGACGATGTTGGTGCCCGAGGCGATCATCCGGCGGGTGTGCTTCTGACCCTCCGAGCCGGTCATGCCCTGGACGACGACCTTGCTGTTCTCGTCGAGAAAAATAGCCATGGTTTCTCAGTTCCTCACTTACCGGCAGCCAGCTCGGCGGCGCGGTCGGCCGCACCGTCCATCGTGTCGACCATCGTCACCAGCGGGTGGTTCGCCTCTTCGAGGATGCGGCGTCCGACCTCGACGTTGTTGCCGTCGAGGCGTACGACGAGCGGCTTGTTCGCCTCGTCGCCGAGCATCTCGAGGGCGTGCACGATGCCATCAGCGACTGCGTCACACGCGGTGATGCCACCGAAGACGTTCACGAAGACGCTCTTGACCTGCGGGTCGTTCAAGATGATGTGCAGACCGTTGGCCATCACCTGGGCGGAGGCGCCGCCGCCGATGTCGAGGAAGTTCGCCGGCTTCACTCCGCTGTGCTTCTCACCTGCGTAGGCGACGACGTCGAGCGTCGACATCACGAGACCCGCGCCGTTGCCGATGATGCCGACCTCGCCGTCGAGCTTGACGTAGTTGAGGCCCTTGGCCTTGGCCTCCGCCTCGAGCGGGTCGGCCGACGCCTTGTCCTCGAACTGCGCGTGCTCCTCGTGGCGGAAGTCGGCGTTCGCGTCGAGGGTCACCTTGCCGTCGAGGGCCTCGAGGTGGCCGTCACCGAGGCGGACCAGCGGGTTGACCTCGACGAGGGTGGCGTCCTCCTTGATGAAGACGTCCCAGAGCTTCTTGACGACGGTCTTCGCCTCGTCGGCGACCTCGGCGGGGAAGCGCGTGGCAGCCACGATCTCGGCGGCCTTCGCGTCGTCGACACCTGCACCGGGGTCGATCGAGATCTTCGCGACCGCGTCGGGGTTGGTCCGGGCGACCTCCTCGATCTCCACACCACCCTCGATGCTCGCGATGCACAGGTAGTTGCGGTTGGCGCGGTCGACGAGGAAGGAGAAGTAGTACTCCTCCGCGATGTCCGCGGTCGGCGCGACCAGCACGCGGTGGACCGTGTGGCCCTTGATGTCCATGCCGAGGATGTCCTGCGCCCGGGCAACCGCCTCGTCGGGGTTCTCGGCCAGCTTCACGCCGCCGGCCTTGCCACGACCACCGGTCTTCACCTGCGCCTTGACGACCACACGGCCACCGAGCGACTCGGCTGCTGCGGCTGCGTCCTCGGCCTTCTCCACGACGGCGCCGAGGGTGACCGGCACGTCATGCTTCGCGAAGAGCTCCTTCGCTTGGTACTCCATCAAGTCCACGGTTTAGGCCCGTCCTATTCGGTTTCCCACGTCTCCCCCGCGGCACGGCTGGACTGCCGGTGAGCACACAGGGGCGGATTTTCCAGGCCCGACCATAGACCTGTAACCGGCGTCACCACCACGTAGGGTCCGTCACACGCCTACTACCCACGACGGGCCGCCACACTCTCCCGGCGCGGTGCCGAAGGGCCCCGCCGGAACCAAGTCGGCTGGAACCCTGCTCGAGGGGGCCCCGCTCAGCTCTGGGCGGCGAGCGCCTTCCCGGCGTACTTCGGGGGGAGCCTTCCAGACTCCACGAGCCACACGATGGTGTCGCGCACGGTCTGGTCGAACGGCAACGGCTCGACACCGAGCTCGTCGCGTGCGGGTGTGTCGTCGAGCCGGGTGTCCCGGATGGTCAGCTCGACCCCTTCGAGCTCGGCCGGCATGTGCAGCCGCCCCGGCAGCCTGCGCTGCACGACCTCCAAGGCACGGATGGGTGGGCGAACCGCCCACGGCGGAAGGATGACGTGAGGGAACCTCCGGCCGGTGACCTTCTCCAGCGTGGAGAAGAGCAGCTCGCCGGTCGCGTGGTAGCCAGGTACGACGAAGCGCCGGGGCCGGTGCCCGTCGGCGATGACCGCGCCCACAACCTGGGAGACGGTCCTGACGTCGACCATGTGCGCGCCGCCGCGCGGCCACATCCCCATCCGGCCGAGCACCTGCCAGCGCAGCCGCTCGCTCTGGTCGCCGCGATAGGGGTCGTGCGGGCCGAGCACACCGCCCGGGTAGACGGTCACCACCGGGGCACCTGCGGTCTGGAGCCGACGGGCAACCTTCTCCGAGGCGATCTTCGACTGCGCGTAGGGATACGGGAGGTCCCCGAGCGGGAGGTCCGGACCCGAGCCCCCGTAACGGGTCAGCGCGATGGTGCTGGAGATGTGGACGACCGTGTCGACACCGCGCTCCACGGCCCCTGCAAGGACCAGCTCGGCGGCCCGCACGTTCGTGCGCAGGATCTCCTCGGCCCGTCGCGAGTCGAGGGAGAAGACCGCGGCCGCGTGGACGACCGCGTCACACCCGTCGAGTGCTCGGCGGACGGCCTCTCCGTCCAGGACATCGCCGGCGACGACGTCGCCCACCGCGACGCCGTACGGCGCCAGGGAGACCGGCACCTGTTCCGGCCGCCTCACCAGGAGCCGGGCGTCGTGGCCCGCGTCGACCAGCTCGGCGGTGATGCAGGCTCCGACGAAGCCGGTGCCTCCCGTGACGAGGACCCTCATGGAAGGTGTTTTACCCGTCGCCGGGCGTGGGCGCCAGACTCGGACGGGCAGAGCCCGACCCTCGCGGGGGCTAGGCCTCGACGCCGGTGGCGTCCGTGACGTTCTCCCGGACCCAGGCCACGATCTCGGTGGTGGTGGCACCCGGGGTGAAGACCTTGGCCACACCCGCGGTCTCGAGCAGCGGGATGTCGCCCTCCGGGATGATGCCGCCGCCGAAGACGACGATGTCACGCGCGTCGCGCTCGTCGAGCAGCTCGATGACCTTCTTGAACAGCGTCATGTGGGCGCCGGAGAGGACGGACAGGCCGATGACGTCGGCGTCCTCCTGGATGGCGGTCTCGACGATCTGCTCCGGAGTCTGGTGCAGGCCGGTGTAGATCACCTCGTAGCCGGCGTCGCGGAGCGCACGAGCCACGACCTTCGCGCCGCGGTCGTGCCCGTCGAGGCCGGGCTTGGCCACCACGATCCGGATCGGAGCCACCATCAGAACTGCCACCACCTTGCGCTGTGCCTGGCGAGCTGCGGGTCGGGCAGGACCGCCATGGCTGAGGGTTTTCTCTTGGCCGCAGAGTAGCCGACGCTTCGGCGGGCCCGACTAGACCGGCGGTTGACGAGACGTGACGGCGGGAACGCTGCCGCGTTAGAGGAACCGGAAAAGAAGCCAAAGCAAACAAATACACTGACTTTCCCGTTGCGTCGTCGGTCTGTCGTGACGTGGAAGGGATCGAGAGGACACGCGGGTTCTGGGTGGATTCGTGTGACCTGGTCCACATGTAAGGTGACTCCGCACGTCACCACCTGGACTAGTCCGTTAGGGTGGGGCGCTGCGTTGCACATTCGACGTAAGGACACCGTTAAGTGGCAAACCATCGCGCGCCGAAGCGCTCTGCGTCGCGCACCGGCACCACAGACGGCTCGAGCCTCGCCGCGGCCCCCGAGGTCGCACCCGTGTCCACCCCGGGCAAGCGCAAGGCGGTCAAGCCGTCCAAGGCGTCTCGTACCCTTGCGCGAAGGGCACAAACCCCGTCGCCGGCGGCGCCTGCGGCCCGCGCCGTGCCCGCCCGCACAGACCGCTCTGCACCGGAGCCCGCCCCTCGCGCCGTCCCGGCTCGGGCGGAGAGCCCTGCACCTGCGACGCCCGCTGCTCGTCCCGCCCCGCGTCGTGCCCCGGCACCTGCCACGCCTGCCGCTCGTCGCACCGGCAGCCGCAAGCCCCTCTTCCCGCTCGTCCCCTCGACCCCGACCGCCGTCGGCGCCGCCGCTCTCGTGATCGCCGCCACCGGTGCCGTCACGGTCAACGACTCCTCGCAGGAGCTGGCGGCGGCGGACAGCGCCAAGATGTTCACGCCGGTGAGCGCCCTGACCGGCACGTCCGCCGCGACCTCGAGCCTCGAGCTCGACGACCGCAGCCAGGCGGTCAGCCGGGACTCGCAGCGCGCCGCCCTCGAGGACGCGTCCGACGCCGACCTCCAGGCCGCGGTCGAGGCCCAGGCCGCACAGCGCAACGCTGCGCTCGCCGAGCTCGCCGCCAATGCCGAGAAGTACGCCGGAGAGATCGCCGCCAACGCCTGGCACCTGCCGATCGCCACCTACCACCTGACCGCCGGATTCGGTGAGTCCTCGGGCCTCTGGGCCAGCACCCACACCGGCCTCGACTTCGCCGCCGACACCGGGACCCCGGTCGTCGCGGTCGCCAACGGCACGGTCCGCTCCGCCGACTACGCCGGCTCCTACGGCAACCGGATCGTGCTCGCGCTCGAGGACGGCACCGAGATCTGGTACTGCCACCTCTCCGCGTTCAACGTCAGCGTCGGTGAGTCGGTCACCGGCGGGGAGCAGCTCGGCCTGGTCGGCGCCACCGGCAACGTGACCGGTCCGCACCTCCACCTCGAGGTCCGTCCAGGCGCCGGAGACCCGGTCGACCCCTACGCCGCCCTCATGGCGCACGGCCTCAAGCCGTAGGCCCGTTCCGATCGTCGGTTCCGTCCACGTGGACGGAACGACGCGTCTGCCTGCGAAGGCTCCCCCGTTCGTTCCCGTCCACCTGGACGCGAAGGACGGGACTCAGAGCTTCTCGACCGGCGCGTAGCGCAGCAGCAGCCGCTTGACGCCGCCGGACCCGAAGTCGATCGACGCGACGGCGTTCTCCCCTGCGCCCTCGAGCGAGACCACGGTCCCCATGCCGAAGCTGTCGTGCACCACCCGGTCCCCCGGCGAGAGGGAGGGGATCGCCCGGCTTGCCTTGGACTTTGCCGAGGAGTCCGCCCGGATGGCGGCCGTGCCGAAGCGACGGTCGGCGCCTGCTGAACGCTGGGACAGGGAGGGTGCGACCGGACGGCTCCAGGAGGTCTGCGCCGCCTCGGTGCGCCGCCAGTCGACCAGGTCCACCGGCAGCTCGTCGACGAAACGCGACGCCGGGTTGTGCGACGGCGCCCCCCAGGCAGAGCGCACCACCGCGCGCGAGACGTAGAGCCGCTCGCGGGCCCGGGTCACGCCGACGTAGGCCAGCCGGCGCTCCTCCTCGAGCTCGGTCTGGTCGCCGAGCGAGCGCATGTGCGGGAACACGCCGTCCTCGAGGCCGGTCAGGAAGACGACCGGGAACTCCAGGCCCTTCGCGGTGTGCAGCGTCATCAGCGTGACTACCCCGGAGTCGTCACCCTCGTCGGGCTGGTCGGGGATCTGGTCGGAGTCGGCGACGAGCGCGACCCGCTCCAGGAACTCCCCGAGTCCTGCGGGGGCGTCCTCGTTCTCCGGGGAGTCGGCGAACTCGCGTGCCACGGCGACGAGCTCGGCGAGGTTCTCGACGCGTGTCTCGTCCTGGGGGTCGTCGGACTCCTCGAGCTCCTTGAGGTAGCCGCTGCGAGCGAGCACCTGCTCGAGCACGACGTCGGGCCTCTCCCCTGCATCGACCATCGACTGCAGCTCTTGGACCATCTCCACGAACGAGCGGATGCTGTTGAGGGAGCGGCTCGCGATCCCCGGCGCCTCCTCGGCACGGGTGAGCGCGTCCCAGAAGCTGATCCGCTCGCGGGAGGCGAGCGCCTCGACGCAGGCCTCGGCACGGTCGCCGATGCCGCGCTTGGGGACGTTGAGGATGCGGCGGAGCGAGATCTCGTCGGCCGGGTTGACCAGCATCCGCAGGTAGGCGAGCGCGTCCTTGACCTCCTTGCGCTCGTAGAAGCGAACGCCGCCCGACGACCTTGTACGGAAGGCCGACGCGGATGAACACCTCCTCGAACACACGGGACTGGGCGTTGGTGCGGTAGAAGACGGCGACGTCCCCGGGGCGGGCCGCCGCCCTTGTCGGTGAGCCGGTCGATCTCCTCGGCGACGAACCTGGGCCTCGTCGTGCTCGTCGTCCGCGACGTAGCCGATGATGGGCTCGCCCTCGCCGGCGTCGGACCAGAGGTTCTTGGGCTTGCGGCCGGCGTTCTTGCTGATCACCGAGTTCGCAGCGGTCGAGGATGGTCTGGGTCGAGCGGTAGTTCTGCTCGAGCAGGATCGTCCTGGCGCTCGGGGAAGTCCTCCTCGAACGCGAGGATGTTGCGGATGTTCGCCCCGCGGAAAGCGTAGATCGACTGGTCCGCGTCACCCACGACCATCAGCTCGGACGGCTCCACCCCGCCCGTCACCTCGCCGACATGGCCGCACAGCTCCCGGATCAGTGCGTACTGCGCGTGGTTGGTGTCCTGGTACTCGTCGACGAGGACGTGCCGGAAGCGACGACGGTAGGTCTCGCGAACCTCCGGGAAGGCCCGGAACAGGTGGACCGTCGTCATGATGAGGTCGTCGAAGTCGAGGGCGTTGGCCTCGCGCAGGCGGCGCTGGTAGATCGCGTAGGCCTCGGCGTACGTCTCCTCGAGGTGGTTCTTCGCGTCCTTGGCCGCCTGCTCCTCGTCGACCAGCTCGTTCTTGGCGTTCGAGACCCAGTTGAGCACCGCGCGCGGCTGGTAGCGCTTCGGGTCGAGCTCGAGGTCGCGCAGGACCAGCGTCATCAGCCGCTTCGAGTCGGCGGCGTCGTAGATCGAGAACGACGACTTGTAGCCGAACTTGTCGATCTCCTTGCGCAGGATGCGCACGCACGCGGAGTGGAAGGTGGAGACCCACATCAGGCGCGCACGGCGTCCGACCAGCTCCTCCACCCGCTCACGCATCTCCGCCGCCGCCTTGTTCGTGAACGTGATGGCGAGGATCGAGCCGGGGTGGGCGTCACGCTCGGCGATCAGCCAGGCTATGCGCCGGGTCAGCACGCGGGTCTTGCCCGAGCCCGCCCCCGCGACGACGAGCAGCGGTGTCCCGGCGTGCACGACCGCTTGCCGCTGCGGTTCGTTCAGGCCCTCGAGCAGCTGCTCCGGAGAGGTGGTACGACGGCGGTGACCGTCCTCGGCACGCCGCCCCTCGTCACCGGAGGGAGTCTCGTCGACGCGCGACCGTGCAGGGGCCTGGGGGATCGGGAACAACGCACTCATGTCGCGATCAGCCTACGTCTCGCCACCGACATGACCGACCACGGTGTCCCGTGCCGTTCGACACGAATCGCCCAGGGTTCGGCGTACCTATGGTGTCCGCCACTCCCATCGGGCACGATCACCTGCACGACCGCTCCCGAGGAGACAGAGCCATGCACAGCACGATGCAGGACTTCCCACTGACGATCGGCGCGATCCTGCGCCACGCGATGGACGTGCACTCGGACGCAGAGGTGGTCACCGCGACCGCCGACGGCTGCGAGCGAGTCCTTCGCCGACGTGGGCCGACGAGCCGCCCAGCTCGCCAACGGCCTGCGCAGCCTCGGCATCACCGGCGACCAGCGCGTCGGCACGTTCATGTGGAACAACGCCGAGCACCTCGAGGCCTACCTCGCCGTGCCCGTCGCATGGGCGCGGTGCTGCACACGCTCAACATCCGGCTGTTCCCCGAGCAGCTCATCTACATCGCCAACCACGCCGAGGACCAGGTCGTCATCGTCGACGACTCGCTCGTGCCGCTGCTCGCGAAGGTCGCTGCCGACGTTCGAGACCGTCGAGCACGTACGTCGTCGTCGGGCGACGGCGACTCGCCGACCTCGCTCGCCGGCAACGGCGCAGTGCCGCTACGAGGACGCTGCTCGCCGGCCGAGCCGGACCGCTTCGACTGGCCCGAGCTCGACGAGCGCGCCGCCGCCGGCGATGTGCTACACGAGCGGCACCACCGGCAACCCGAAGGGCGTCGTCTACCGCCACCGCTCGACGTACCTGCACTCGCATGGCCGTCGGCATGGGCGCGACGCGCCGGGCCTCACCGAGCGCGACCGCGTGCTGCCGATCGTGCCGATGTTCCACGCCAACGCCTGGGGCCTGCCGTACGCGTGCGCTGATGGCCGGCGCCGACCTGGTGATGCCCGACCGCTTCCTGCAGGCCGAGCCGCTGGCGCAGCTGATCGCGGACGAGCGCGTCCGACCGTCGCCGGCGCGCGTGCCGACGATCTGGACCGACCTGCTGCGCTACGCTCGACGAGCACCACGACGCCGACCTCTCGTCGCTGCGGCTGGTCGCTGTGCGGCGGCTCGGCGGTGCCCGCGGCGCTGATGCAGGCGCTTCGAGGAGCGCCACGGCGTCCGGATCATCCAGGCCTGGGGCATGACCGAGACCTCGCCCGCTCGGCGCGGTCGGCGCGCCCGCCGCCGGGCGCCGAGGGCGAGGAGCACGTGGCGCTACCGCGGCACGCCAGGGCCGGCTGCTGCCGCGGCGTCGAGGTGCGCATCGTCGGCGACGACGGCGACGCGCTGCCGTGGGACGGCGAGGCGGTCGGCGAGCTCGAGGTGCGCGGCCCGTGGATCACCGGCGCCTACTACCAGGACCCGACGACGCCGACGAAGTTCCACGACGGCTGGCTGCGCACCGGCGACGTCGGCACGCTCGACGCCGAACGGCTTCATCACGCTCACCGACCGCGCCAAGGACGTCATCAAGTCCGGCGGCGAGTGGATCTCCTCGGTCGAGCTGGAGAACGCGCTGATGGCCCACCCCGACGTGCGTCGAGGCCGCGGTCGATCGGCGTGCCCGACGAGAGGTGGAGCGAGCGGCCGCTGGCCTGCGTCGTGCTGCCGCGAGGGCTCGGACGTGACCGCCGGAGGAGCTGCGCGAGTTCCTCGCGCGACACGGTCGCGAAGTGGCAGCTGCCCGAGCGCTGGACGTTCATCGACGAGGTGCCGAAGACCAGCGTCGGCAAGTTCGACAAGAAGGTGCTGCGCCGTCAGTACGCCGAGGGTCAGCTCGACGTGAAGGTCGCCCACGACTGAGGGTCAGCGCCAGAAGACGGCGACGCCGATGTTGAGCAGGGTCAGCCCCATCAGGCCGAGGTAGAGGCCGTTCGACAGGGAGGCCTTCTTGCGGTTCATGAAGACGAGGACCGCGATCACGAGCGCGACGACGAGCTTCACGCCGATCTTGGCGTTGTCGACCTCCCGGTCCAGGCCCTCGAGCACACCGACCAGCAGCAGGCCCGTGACCAGCTGTGTGAGGATGCCGTGGAACATCGCGTTGTTCACGACCCGAGGGTCGGCCTTGATCTGAACGAAGAGGCCGCCGAACAGGGCAGCGAGCCCGACGAAGTGCAGGAAGAGAAGGATCTCGCGCAGGAACTCCATGCCGGAAATCTAGGCGACCCGGTTCGGGGGGCCTTGCCCGGCTCGTCCGCGATGTGGCCTGCGCCACCCCCCGAGGGTGCCGGGGTCAGAGGAGCCGGCGGTCGGACGCCCACCGGGTGAGCTCATGGCGCGAGGACAGCTGGAGCTTGCGCAGCACGCTCGACACGTGGGTCTCCACGGTCTTGACCGAGATGAACAGCTCGGAGGCGACCTCCTTGTAGGCGTAGCCGCGAGCGATCAGCCGCATCACCTCGCGCTCACGCTCGGTCAGCCGGTCGAGGTCCTCGTCGACCTGGGCCACCTCGATGGTGCCCGCGAACGCGTCGAGCACGAAGCCCGCCAGGCGCGGCGAGAACACCGCGTCACCGTCGGCTACCCGGCCGATCGCGCTGACCAGCTCGGGGCCGGTGATCGACTTCGTGACGTAGCCACGCGCACCGCCGCGGATCGTGCCGATGACGTCCTCGGCTGCGTCGGACACGCTGAGCGCGAGGAAGCGGGTCTCGGGGACTCGTGGCGAGACCCGTCGCATGACCTCCACCCCGCCGCCGCCGGGAAGGTGCACGTCGAGCAGGACGACGTCCGGGCGCTCGGCGGAGATCACGGCGACGGCCTCGTCCACGTCGGCGGCCTCGCCCACCACGTCCACGGCCGAGGCGATCTCGGCCCGCACCCCGGTGCGGAACATGGCGTGGTCGTCGACGATGACGACTCGTCGCCGTGCGTGGGTCGGGGTCATCGCTCCTCCTCGGTGCTGCGGCGTGGCAGCGGCATGGACAGACGTACCTCGGTCCCCTCGCCCGGGGTCGAGCGGACCGTGGCCGCGCCCCCGTGGCGCTGCATCCGGTCGACGACGCTCCGACGTACACCGAGCCGGTCCTCGGCGACCGAACCGAGGTCGAACCCGCAGCCCCGGTCCCGGACGAACACCTCTGCCCGGTCGGCGGTCGTCTCGACGTAGACGTCGACCTTGTCGGCGCCGGAGTGCTTGGCCGCGTTGACCATCGCCTCCCGCGCGGCCAGGACCAGAGGCCGGACCTCCTGGCCGAGGGGCACGTCTCCCACGGTGACGACCTCGACCGGGACGCCGTGCACGTCCTCGACCTCGGCCGCCGCCGCGCGAAGGGCACCCGCCACCGAGGTCTCCGGCGTGGCGCTGTCGCCGTACAGCCAGGAGCGAAGGTCGCGTTCCTGTGCCCGCGCGAGCCTGGCCACCGTGCGCCCGTCGTCGGCGTGCTTCTGGATCAGCGCGAGCGTCTGGAGAACCGAGTCGTGAAGGTGAGCCGCGACGTCGGCCCGCTCCTGCGACCGCACGCGGGCGGCACGCTCCTCGGTGAGGTCCGAGGCGAGCCGGAACAGCCAGGGCCCGACTGTCAGCGCGAGGCCCAGGACGCCGAGTGCGGCGGCGATCATCACGTCGCTCGCCACGCCCGCCTGGCCGGTCTGCACGGCGAAGACCGCGAGCGCCGCGACGAGCAGGCCGACACCGACGGCAAGTCGGGCGTACGACGCGGGGCCGCCCCGGCCGAGCACCGCACGAACCGGATCGATCCGGCCTGTCGTGTCGGCCCACCGTTCGCGCTGCGCCTCGTCGGCCTGCCGCCAGAGAACGGCGAGACCGACCGCTCCGAGCAGGATCGGCCAGAACACGAAGCCGGTGCCCACGAAGGACTGGACGAGCACGACCACGCCGAGCGCCACCGCGCCGAGCGCCACGAGCCAGCCGCCGTCCTCGAGCCGCGAGGTCCGCGACGGGCGCTTGCCCTGGCGGGTCGCCGCCTCGAGTCCCGGGGCGTTCGACTCGAACCTCGCGTCGCTCGGCAGGATCATCCAGAGGCCGGCGTACAGGGCGGCGCCGAGCCCGCCGAGCAGCGTCGCGACCACGAACGCCACCCGGACCGGCAGCACGTCCACGCCGAGGTGGTCCGCAAGACCCGCCGCGACGCCGCCGAGCAGGCGGCCCTCGGTGCTGCGGGTGGCCTTCCGAGTCGCTGCGTGCGGCTCGCGGTCCACGACGTTGCTGGTCATCGCGCCCATCGTCACACAGCGCACACCCCCGAACCATGAGTTTCGACCCTGGCCGCACCCTGACCGAGCCCCTGAACCGGCCCTGACCCGGGCCGTGGGGAGGCCGTCCGGAATCAGGGCTGTCCCCGATAGCGGAAGGGGTGGGCGAAGGACAACGATCGATGCATGACCGAAACACCTCAGCAGGACCGGATCGACACCGCCCACCTGCGTGACTACAGCCAGCTGCGCCGCAGCGCCACCGACCGCAAGGTGGCCGGGGTCGCGGGTGGTCTCGGCCGGCACCTCAACATCGACCCGACGATCCTGCGCGTCGCCTTCGTCGTGCTCGCTCTGTTCGGCGGCGCGGGCTTCGTGCTGTACGGCGTCCTCTGGCTGTTCATCCCCGTGGAGGGCAGCGACGAGGCCACCATCTCGACGAACGCCGCCACGCGCAACGTGGTCGTCATCGCGGCCGCCGTCCTGGCGGGGCTGCTTCTCCTGGGCGACAGCTGGGGCGGGCTCGGCTTCCCGTGGCCGATCTTCGTGATCGGCCTCGTCCTCTTCCTCTTCCTCATGAATCGAGACACGAAAATGACCTCAGACCATCCGTCACAGGGATGGGGGGCCGGCATGAGCGGCGGGCAGCCGCCCACCGGCCACCCCGGCACCGACGACACCGGGACCAACGACACGATGACGTTGCCGCCCGAGGCGTCGCACTCCGCAGCGACACCACCCCCCACCTCGCCGTACTCCGGTACCGTCCCCCCGGTTGCTTCTCCGTACCCGGTGCAGCAGCCTCCCGCCCCCAGGCCCGACCGCGGACCGATGCTGTTCTGGTTCACCGTCGCGCTGCTCGCCGTCGCCCTCGGCGCACTCGGGCTGTTCGACGTGACCGGGGGCAGCGTCGCGGACGCGGCCTACCCCGCTCTCGCCCTCGCAGTAATCGGCGCGATGCTGGTCGTCGGCGCGTGGTTCGGCCGGCCCGGAGGCCTGATCGCCCTCGGCGCCGTGGCAGCCATCGCCCTGGCGGCGACCTCGGTCACGCAGCCGCGCTTCACCGGCGACCGTCGCGTGACCGAGACCCCGACCAGAGCGGTGCAGGTGGAGGACCGCTACTTCGTCCCCGCGGGGGCGGTGTACCTGGACATGAGCAACATCCACGACATCGCGCGGCTCGACGGCCGGACGATCGAGGTCGAGGGCAACGCCGGGGAGATCGTGGTGACCCTTCCCGAGGGCGTCGACGCCGACGTGAACGCGGACGTGGCAGCGGCAGGCGAGGTCACCGTCCTCGGCCAGAGCCGTGGTGGCGTGGGAGGCGTCTCCCTCGACCGCACCGTCGACGGCGGACCGGGCGCCCCGTCCATCGACCTGAACCTCGACCTCGTGGTCGGACACATCGAAGTGAGGCAGTGATGAGCACTCCCAGAACCCACCCGCTCAACGTCAGCTACCTGGTGATCGGCCTGGTCTTCCTGGGCCTGGCCGGTTCCTGGGCCCTGCGTGAGGCCGGCGTCGTCGACCTCACCGAGGTCCAGTGGCTGTTCCCCCTGACCCTCGTGGTGGCAGGCCTCGTCGGCCTGGCCGCCCTGGCCGCCAAGGGCCTCTCCCGACGAGAGGCCGACACCGATCACGAACCCTATGAAGGAGAACGACGATGACCCAGCAGCCGATGACCCCGCCCCCGTCGGCCCCCACACCCAAGCGGCTGGTCCGCAGCCGCGACGACCGCTGGATCGCGGGAGTCTGCGGCGGCGTCGCGAAGTACCTGGGTGTGGACGCCAACCTGGTGAGGCTGATCGTGGTGATCGGCACCATCATCGGCTTCGGGTCGCTGGCCGTGGCCTACCTCGTGGCCTGGGTCCTCATGCCCGAGGAGTGAGCCAGCCACTCGTCGCGGGCGGCCACCGCGGTGTCGGGGTTGTCGGAGAAGACTCCGTCGACCCCGGCATCGAAGAAGTCCGAGTACTCGGCAAACGCGTCACCCTTGGCATTGGGGTCGACGCCGTTCCAGTAGTTGCGGGCCATGAACTGGTTCTCGTCCCGCATGGTCCACACGTGCACGTCGAGCCCCACGGCGTGGGCGTCCTCCACGAGAGAGCTCGGCTCCGTCGTCTCACCTGCTGCGTTGCGCGGCAGCACGAGGTCCTTGTTCGGGCCGATCGCGTCCGCGTAGGTCGCGATGTCGCGGAGCCCCGCGGGGGTCACGCGGTCGGCCTGCGGGGTGTCGACGAGCTGGACGAGGGGGACCCTCACCAGCTTCGCCAGCTCCCTGAGGTTGTCCTGCTCGAAGGACTGGATGAAGACCTCGGCGTTGGGGCGGTCGAGGTGGTGGGCCCGTAGCTCCTCGACCAGCGGCTCCTCGATCGGGAGCCCGATACTCCGGAAGTACGACGGGTGCTTGGTCTCCGGGTACACCCCGATGACCTCCCCGCGCTTCCGGCTCTCCCGGGCGACGAGGTCGAGGACCTCCTCGAAGGTCGGGATCTCGAAGCGCCCGTCGTACCTGGTGTTCGACGGGCGCACCGTTGGGAGCCGCTCCTTCGCCCGCAGCGTCTTGAGCTCGGCGAGGGTGAAGTCCTCGGTGAACCATCCCGAGACGTTGTGCCCGTCGATCACCTTGGTGGTGTACCGGTCGGCGAACTCCGGATGGTCGGCCACGTCCGTCGTACCGGAGATCTCGTTCTCGTGACGGGCGACGAGGACGCCGTCCTTCGTGCTCACCAGGTCCGGCTCGACGTAGTCGGCCCCCATGTCGATGGCGAGCTTGTAGGAGGCGAGCGTGTGCTCGGGCCGGTAGCCGCTCGCACCGCGGTGCCCGATGACGAGCGGCGCGTCGACTCCTGAGGGGCTGGTGCGCGGGGTGGCAGCCGAGGCGGGTGCGAAGAGCACCCCGGCGGACGAGGTGGACGTGAGGATCGTGGCGGCGGCGATGGCGATGACTCCCTGCCGGAGCGGACGTGTCTTCCCGAGACGGAACATGCTTCGGACAAAACATGTGCCACTTGTCGCGTTCGCGACGTCTCGGTGAACGGCCGCCGACGTGTGCGGGAAAATCGTTGGCTGCACAGGCTGCCCGATCCGTACCTTTACGGAGTGAGACAGCTCCCCCTCGACCACCCCGGCACGGCCGACCACAGAAGCCCGATGCGGTTCCTGTGGTGGCTGATCCTGGGGCAGTGGCAGACGATGGCCATCGGCATGGGGTTCGGGATCACCTGGATGGTCGCGCAGGCCGTGATGCCCATGGTCATCGGTCGCGCGATCGACGAGGGCATCGCCGCGAAGGACACCAGCGCCCTCGTCGCCTGGACCGGCGTCATGCTCGGCATCGGCCTGGTCCAGGCCGTGGCCGGCATCATGCGGCACCGGTTCGCCGTGACGAACTGGCTCACCACGGCCTACAGGACCGTGCAGCTCGTCGCTCGTCAGGCGGTGAACCTCGGCGCGACCCTGCCGAAGAAGGTCGCCACCGGCGAGGTGGTCGCCATCGGGACCAACGACATCTCCCACCTCGGCAACGCCATGGACGTCACGGCGAGAGCCGCGGGCTCCGTCGTCTCCTTCGTCGTCGTCGCGGTCATCCTGCTCCGCACCTCGGTGACGCTCGGCCTGGTCGTGCTGGTGGGCGTGCCCCTGCTGCTGCTCGCCGTCGGCCCGCTGCTCAAGCCGCTGCAACGTCGCAACCTCGCCCAGCGCGACATGATGGGTGCCCTGTCGAACCTCGCGACCGACATCGTCAGCGGTCTCCGCGTCCTCCGCGGCATCGGCGGCGAACGGGTGTTCCACGACCGCTACGTCCGCGAGTCCCAGGAGGTGCGCAAGGCAGGCGTGCAGGTCGGCCGGCTCCAGTCGGTGCTCGACGCGCTGCAGATCCTGCTGCCGGGCATCTTCGTCGTGGTCGTGGTCTGGCTCGGGGCTCGCTTCGCGGTCCAGGGCCGGATCAGCCCCGGCGAGCTGGTCGCCTTCTACGGCTACGCGGCGTTCCTGATGATCCCGCTGCGCACCGCGACGGAGTTCGCGAACAAGTGGATCCGCGCCTTCGTCGCGGCCCGTCGCGTGATCACGGTGCTGGCGCTGGAGCCCGAGGTCACCTCCGGGTCCAGCGCGTACGACGAGCCGCCTGCCGGCGCCGAGCTGCTCGACGTGGCCAGCGGGCTGCGCGTGCCCACCGGGCAGATCACCGCCGTCGTCTCCGACCCGCCCGAGGACAGCGCCGCTGTCGCGGACCGGCTCGGCCGGTACGCCGACGGAGAGGTGCTCTGGGGCGGCGTGCCCATCGACGGCCTCGACCGCGAGGTGATCCGCCGCCGGATCGTGGTCTCGGACACTGCGAGCACGCTGTTCTCGGGGCGTCTCGAGACGCAGCTCGACGTGCGGGCACGCGGACACCAACAGGTCGCGGCGGCGCTGCACACGGCCTCCGCCGAGGACGTGCTCGAGGCCCTGCCGGACGGGCTGGACACGGTCGTGGCCGAGAGAGGGCGCTCCTTCTCGGGCGGCCAGCGCCAGCGGCTCGTGCTCGCGCGCGCTCTTGCCGCGGACCCCGAGATCCTGGTCCTGGTCGAACCCACGTCCGCGGTGGACGCGCACACCGAGGCCCGCGTCGCCGACCGCCTCCACCGGCACCGCGCCGGCCGCACGACTGTGGTCACCACCTCGAGCCCCCTGCTGCTCGACCGCGTCGACAACGTGGCCTTCCTGCGCGACGGGGTCGTCGTGGCGTGGGGACCGCACCGCGACCTGCTGGCGCGGGTGCCTGAGTACCGCTCCGTCGTGACCCGTGAGGAGGAGGCGACCGTATGAGCACGTCCACCGGGATCCTGCCCGTCGCCGACGGCCGGCAGGTCCGTGGCTACGTCCGCCGAATCCTCGGGCACCACCGGCGCTCCGTCGTACTCGCGGTCCTCCTGCACGGCTCCGCGGCACTCGCCGCGCTCGCCGGCCCCCGCCTCCTCGGCAACCTCGTCGAGGCGGTCCAGAACGGCACCACGCTCGGCTACGTCAACCAGACGATCCTGCTCCTCGCGGGCTTCCTGGCAGTGCAGACCGTGCTCACCCGGTACGCGAGGTACGTCTCCTTCGTGCTCGGCGAGAAGATCCTCGCGGACCTCCGTGAGGACTTCGTCGAGAACACGCTCGCCATCCCGGTCGGTGTCGTCGAGAGCGCGGGCAGCGGGGACCTCCTGACCCGCACCTCGCGCGACGTCGAGCAGCTCGGCTGGTCCGTGCGGTGGGCCCTGCCGGAGTGGAGCATCGCCGTGCTGACCGCGGCGATGACGTTCACCGCGGCGCTGCTCGTCGGCTGGTGGGTCGCGATCCCCTGCCTGCTCGGTGTGCCGCCGCTGGTGGTCGGCCTGCGCTGGTACCTCCGCCGGGCCAAGGACGGCTACCTGCGCGAGAACGCGTCGTACTCCGCCATCAACGCCTCGCTGACCGAGACCGTCGAGGGCGCGCGGACCGTCGAGGCGCTCGACCTCGGCCAGGCCCGGATCGACCAGATCGACGGGGACATCGCCGGCTCGTACGCCGCCGAGAGGTACACGCTCTTCCTGCGCACGGTGTTCTTCCCGTCGGTGGAGGTCGCCTACCTGATCCCGACCGTGGCGACGCTGCTCTTCGGCGGCTACCTCTACACGCAGGGCAGTGTCTCGCTGGGAGACGTCACCGCGGCGACGCTCTACGTACAGATGCTGATCGACCCCGTGGACCGGATCGTCTCGATCCTCGACGAGCTCCAGGTCGGCGCCGCCTCGCTCGCCCGGCTGATCGGTGTCGCGCACGTGCCCGACGACCGCACCGCGACCGGGCGCCGGCCGCGGGGCGAGCAGGTCGAGGTCGAGGACGTGCACTTCTCGTACGTCGAGGGGCGAGACGTCCTGCACGGTGTCGACATGTCCGTGCGGGTCGGCGAGAGGATCGCGATGGTCGGTCCCTCGGGCGCCGGGAAGTCGACGCTCGGCCGTCTCCTCGCCGGCATCCACCCGCCCCGGAGCGGGTCGGTGACCGTCGGCGGGGTCGGCCTGACCGAGCTTCCCCTGCGCGACCTGCGGGGGCACGTCGCCCTGGTGACGCAGGAGCACCACGTGTTCGTCGGCACGCTGCGGGAGAACCTCGCGCTCGCCCTCGACGGGCGCGAGCAGACCGCCGACGACGCCACCCTGTACGCCGCGCTCGACGCCGTGGATGCCCGTGAGTGGGTCGAGGCCCTCCCCCAGCGTCTGGACACCGTCGTGGGCTCGGGAGGTCGCCACCTGACGGCACCGCAGGCCCAGCAGATCGCGCTCGCCCGGCTCGTGCTGGCGGACCCGCACACCCTCGTGCTCGACGAGGCGACCTCGCTGATCGACCCGCGGGCCGCCCGCCACCTCGAGCGGTCGCTGGCCGCCGTACTCGAGGGCCGGACCGTGATCGCCATCGCGCACCGGCTCTTCTCCGCGCACGACGCGGACCGGGTCGCTGTGGTGGAGGACGGCCGGATCACCGAGTTCGGCTCGCACGACGAGCTCGTCGCGCAGGGTGGCTCGTACGCACAGCTGTGGGACTCCTGGCACGGCAACTGACCGCTCCGCGGAGAGTGGCCCAGCTGGGCTCCCCCGCGCCTTTCGAGTCGTGCTGCTAAGTGCGGACTTGTACTCGCTGCAGGATCAACCCCTCTGTGTCGTCCGAATTCTGTCTCCTGGCACTTCGTGCGGGGCGGTTCGCCTCTGACCGTTCGGCCCCCGTTGCGCGACTCTGATCGTGGGACGACGTGTCTTCGACACGACCGGATTGATTGAAAAGGGGGGTACGCACCATGCGATTCGTTCCAGTAACCAGACCCCCGACGGGCAGCGGCGCGTTCCGCGGCTGGCGAGTGCTCATCCTGCTCTTCGCCGGCCTTCTGACCCTCGGGGTATTCCAGCCCATTACGGCCTCAGCGAGCCCAGCGCTGCTGAGCGTCAAGGACAAGACAGTCGTCGAGGCGAACTCGGGCACGAGGACCGCGAACGTGAAGATCGTCCTCAGCCAGAAGTTCCACAAGAAGGTCACCGTCGGCTTCCGGACGGTGGACGGCACGGCCGAGGCAGGCAGCGACTACGTAGCCGCGAGCGGCCAGGTCAAGTTCCCCAACGGGACGAAGGTCGCGTTCGTCCACATCGCGGTGATCGGTGACACGGTCGAGGAGCCGGACGAGTACTTCAAGGTCCGTCTGTTCGACGCCTTCCGTGCCCGTATCGCCGACCGTGTGGGTGTCGTGACCGTCATCGACACCGACGTGACGCCTCCACCACCGCCGGCACCGCCGGCCCTGTCGGTGAGCGACACGAAGGTTCACGAGGGTGACCCCGCGTACTTCAAGGTCTCCCTCGACAAGCCCGCTCCGGACGTCGTGACCTTCCGGTATGCGACCTCGGACGGCACCGCCGACGCCGGCCAGGACTACGACGCCACCTCCGGGGTGAAGTCGATCGACAAGGGCGACACCTGGACCACCGTCAGGGTCTGGACCCGGGAGGACTCCCTCTTCGAGCCAGGTCCGGACGAGACGTTCTTCCTGAACGTCTACGCGGTCGAGGGTGCGACCGTTGCCGACGGACACGGCAAGGCCTTCATCGACGACAACGACCCGCCGCCTCCGCCGAAGCTCTCGGTCGGGGACGACAAGGTGGACGAGGGCGAGGCCGCTTGGTTCAAGGTCTCCCTGTCGCATCGGGCATGGCACGCGGTGACCTTCAACTTCGCCACCGGCGCCTCGGCACCGCCACGGCCAACGTCGACTACGACACCACGACCGGCAGTGCCGTCATCCCCAAGGGTGCTGACCACGTGATGATCAAGGTCATGACGAGGGAAGACTCCATCTACGAGCCCGGAGCGGGAGACCTTCTTCCTCGAGGTGTCCGACGGTTCAGGGAGCCATCTCGTGCTCGACGGTCGCGGCACGGCGCTTCATCGTCGACGACGATCCCGCGCCCAAGCCGAACCTGTCGGTCCTCAACGCGGCACCGTGAACGAGGGTCAGGACGCGATCTTCACGATCCAGCTCTCCTCGCCGGCTCCGCAGGACGTCGACTTCGACTGTCACCACCGCCAACGGGACTGGCCCGAACGGCGCCGGGCAGGACGATTACGACGCCAAGGTCCACGACCAACGTCGTGATCCCGAAGAACGCGAGCAGCGTCGATCATCCCGGTGCGACGCGAGCACGACTCCGACCAGGACGAGAACGACGAGACCTTCTCCCTCAAGGTCTCCGATGTTCACGGCGCCAACGTCGTCAATGACACAGGCACGGGACCATCCCGGATGTCTACCCGTACCCGTGATCGGCTAGCGACCGGGACGGTGATCACCAGCCAGCGGGGCCCGGGTCAAGCAGTCGGCCCGGGCCTCGTCGCTGTGCCAGGATCGGCCGCACCCTGCACAGGATCTTCACAAGTCGTCCGCACAACCTCGCCGGTTTCACTCGTACGCTCCCCGTATGACCGAAACCGGCAACCCGCCACGCGTGCTCGTGGTCGAGGACGAGCGCACCATCGCGCAGGCCGTCGCGGACCGGCTCACGGCCGAGGGCTTCGCGGTGCGGCAGGAGTACGACGGCCCCACTGCCGTGGCCGCCGCGGCCGAGTGGACCCCCGACCTCGTGGTGCTCGACGTCATGCTGCCCGGCTTCGACGGGCACGAGGTGTGCCGGCGGATCCAGGCCGACCGACCCGTGCCGGTGCTCATGCTCACCGCCCGGGACGACGAGACCGACGTGCTGGTCGGGCTCGGGGTCGGCGCGGACGACTACCTGACCAAGCCGTTCAGCATGCGCGAGCTGGTCGCCCGGATCCGAGTCCTCCTGCGCCGGGTCGACCGGGCGAGGGAGCTCGCGAACACCGCCCCGGCAGAGCTGGTCGTCGGCTCGCTGTGCATCGACCAGGCGCGTCGCCGCGTGAACAACGGCGGGGTCGACGTACACCTGACTCCGACCGAGTTCGACCTGCTCGTGTGCCTGGCGGCGAAGCCCGGCACCGTCCTGACGAGGGAGCACCTGCTCGCCGAGGTGTGGGACTGGCAGGACGCGGCGGGGACCCGCACGGTCGACAGCCACGTGAAGTCGCTGCGCAGCAAGCTGGGGTCGCATCGACTGCGCACCGTGCACGGAGTCGGCTACGCGCTCGAGGCGGCTCCGTGATGCGGCCGCTGGACAGGTTCGGCTCGATCAAGATCAAGCTCGGGGTCCTCGTCGCCGTTACGGTCGCGGTGGCCTCGACGCTGACGGTCTTCGGGCTGAAGCTCGGGATCTGGCCGCGGTACACGACGCCTGCCGCCGTCCTGGTGGCCCTCGCTGTCACGCAGTTCCTGGCCCGGGGCATGACCTCTCCCCTGCGCGAGATGACTACTGCCGCGCGGGCGATGGCGACCGGTGACTACTCGCGTCGGGTGACCGCGACGTCGCGGGACGAGGTCGGCGAGCTGGCCCGGGCCTTCAACACGATGGCGGCCGACCTGGCAGCGGTGGACCAGCAGCGCCGCGACCTCGTCGCCAACGTCTCCCACGAGCTCCGCACGCCCGTGTCCGCACTCCGGGCAGTGCTCGAGAACCTCGTCGACGGGGTCTCTCCGCCCGACCAGGCGACGTTGCAGGCCGCCCTCGACCAGACCGAGCGGCTGGGCCGACTCGTGACCGACCTGCTGGACCTTTCACGGGTCGACGCGGGACTGTCCCCGCTCGACGTGGAGCAGCTTCAGCTCGAGCCCTTCCTGCGCTCGGTGGTCGAGGAGGCTCGGGTCTCGGACCGGCCGGTCAGCTACCAGGTCGACGTACGACCCGGGGCCTTGACCGTGCCCGCCGACCGGGAGCGCCTGCACCAGCTGGTCGCCAACCTGGTCGACAACGCAGCACGGCACAGCCCCTCGGGCGGAACGGTGACCCTTCGGGCACGGCCGGAGGACGGGCGGGTCCTGCTCGACGTACTGGACGAGGGTCCGGGCATAGCCCCCGCAGACCGGTCGGTGGTCTTCCAGCGCTTCACCACCGGCGCCGCGGCGCCCGGCGACGGCGGCACCGGGCTCGGCCTGGCGATCAGCCGCTGGGTCGCGGATCTGCACGGCGGCTCCATCGAGGTCGCCGACTCGATCTCGGGCTGCCACATCAGGGTGGCCCTCCCTGCCTCAAGGAGCAGCTGATGAGCACCCCCTCAGTCGCGTCACCCGCACCCGCCCCCGCCAAGCCGCTCCTGGACTCGGTGTTCGGGCAGGTCTGGCCCGACCGCGCGACCCCCGGTCGTCCCCTGCTCGTCGCGGCATCGGCCGCAGTCGGTCTTCTCGCGGCGCTGATCGTCCCGTTCCGCTCCCACGGTCTGGCCTGGTTCCTCGCGATGGTCGCGGTCATGGGCGTGGTGGCTGCTGCGGACAGGCGGCTGCTGTCCGGTGCTCGTCTCGCTGCCGGCGGACTCTGCCTGTTGCTGCTCGCGACGTTGCTCGTCCGCGACGCGGAGTGGGTCGTCGCGCTGTGCGTGATGGCGGCTTTAGCCGTCTGGGCAGCCGTGCTCGGCGGTGGCCGGTCCCTGGTCGGACTGGTCGCGTCTGCCGCGGCGATTCCCCTTGCTGGGCTGCGGGGACTGCCGTGGCTCGGGCGGTCGCTGCACAGGGCTGCAGTCGCGGACCGCCCGGCGGAGGCCTGGTGGTCGGTGCTGCGTACGACGGTCGTGTCGCTGCTCCTGGTCGGCGTGTTCGGGGCGTTGTTCGCCTCGGCGGACGCCCTGTTCGCCAGCTGGGTCGGGGCCCTCGTGCCCGACCTCACGCTCGACAACGCGTTCCTCAGGGGCTTCGTGTTCCTGGTGTTCGCGGGCGTCGCCCTGGCTGGTGTCTACGTCGCCCTCTGCCCGCCACGGGTGGAGCGGCTGTCGCTGCCGGCGGGCAAGCCGGTCAGCCGACCCTTCGAGTGGGTGATCCCGGTGGGCCTCGTCGTCGGCGTCTTCGCCGTCTTCGTCGTCGCACAACTGACCGTGATGTTCGGCGGTCACGAGTACCTCCGACGTACGACCGGACTCACGTATGCGGACTACGTCCACCAGGGCTTCGGGCAGCTCACCGTGGCCACCGCGCTGACCCTGGCCGTCGTGGCCACGGCGGTCCGCAAGGCACCTCGCGCGACCAGCCAGGACCGGATCCTGCTGCAGGCCATGCTCGGCACCCTGTGCGCGCTGACGCTGGTCGTCGTCGCCTCCGCGTTGTACCGGATGCACGTCTACGAGCAGGCCTACGGGTTCACCTCGCTGCGCTTGCTGGTGTCGGTGTTCGAGGCCTGGCTCGGGGTCGTGGTGGTGCTCGTCATGGTGGCGGGGATCAAGCTCCGCGGTCGCTGGGTGCCGTGGGCGGCGCTCCTCACCGGTGCCGTCATGCTGCTCGGCCTGGCGGCGATCAACCCGGACGCGTACATCGCCGAGCGCAACATCGAGCGATTCGAGCAGACCGGCCGCATCGACTGGTACTACCTCAGCGGCCTGTCGGACGACGCCGCCCCCGTGCTCGCCGAGCTGCCCGCGAAGTACCGGGGGTGCGTCGGGCTCAGCGAGCCGGCGGACGACGACTGGCTGGAGTGGAACCTCGGCCGTGCCCGGGCACACGCCTTGCTGGACGAGACGTCCCGGGTTGACTCCGGATGCGGAGCAGGTGGCTAGGACGATGCCCTCGCAGGCGCTACCGCCCGCGACATGATCGTGATCAAGGAGAGACCCGGCGCACCGATCCTGTACGAAACGTGGACCATTCCCTCATCGATCTTGAAGCGGTCCCATGACGGCCGCGAGCCGAGCACTGGAAGCGTCACCTCCCCACCAGAAGACTCCGGCTGACCCAAGAGATCGCGGACTTCGGACCGAGTCATTGTTTTCGAAAGACCCATCGGCAGGGGCCCGATGAAGGCACTCATGCCCTCAGCTGCCTCACAGTGAACGTGGATCGTACCGACAACGCCGTCTCCGTGATCGACAAACCCGATGCCCAACTTGTGGGCCTCCACATGCGTACGCTCTTCAATCCGCTCAGGGGGAGAAAGGTGGCCGCTCAATTCTGGGTCGGCCACCAGGTCGGCGACCCGGGTCCCCAAGAGCCCCAAGAGATCCACGTCAGTACCACCCAGCCTTTCGGTTCAGTCTGTTGAGCTGCCTGAAGGCGCGGCTGATGGCCCGTGGCGAGTGACCCTGGTCGAGTAACGCTTGCCTGAGTGCAGCCATGTCGCGTCTCGCAGCTCCAGCCAAGTCTTGCGCATCAGCGCTGATCTGCGACCTGGTGTTCCGTCCCCCGTAGGTGCGCGAGACCTGCTTGTGGACGTCACTGCAGATGACGATGCAGTTCGTGTTGTTGCGAAGCGCTCGTTCTTCCGCAGCCGTCAAGGCCCGACCCAACTGCTCCTCGTAAGCGCTGCGGATAGCCGCGAATGAGGGAATGTGATCCGGCGTCATGCCATCGCGGACGCTTCGCTTGGCGAGGTCGCCGAACGCACCGACTTCGAGGGGCTTCACAGGAGGTTTGACTCGTGGCCGGAACGCGTCCCTTCCGCCCGAGATGCACCCGCTGATCGCGTCGTAGGTGACACCGGCAACAGTGGCGCCTCCGGTTACCGCCGAGAAGGCGAGTCCGATGGCGACATCGGCGAATGCCCCGTAGGCGCACTGGCCGAGGACTCGCGAGGCGAGTGCGAGGCGCGAGGACACGCCGGACAGCAGACCGCCGTACTCGCTTGCAGCGACGTGGCCGGTCGGGTCGAGCCAGGTGGTCGGGTTGGCGCCGGCGTAGGCGTACCGGTTGAAGCCGATCGTCCCCTGGGCACCCGGCATGACAGTGTCCGGCTGCATGAACTGCCCGGTGTCGGTGTTCAGCGTCCGGGCGCGCAGGTAGAGAAGCCCACCCGGGTCGGTCTGCTCACCGGTGAACCCGAAGACCGACTGGGCTCCTGTCGCCGCCTGGACGGCGCCGAACGCGTCGTAGGTGCTGGTACCTGTGACGGCGCCAGCGCCATCAGTCAGCGCACGCGTCGAGCCCAGCGCGTCGTCGAGTGCCCATGACGTCGAGCTGTCCTTGATGCTGGTGGACAGCCCACCGAACGGGTCGTGCACGAACGCGGTGTCACCTGCGCCGACGAGGTGCTCGACGCCTGCGGGGTTGTCGACCGTGCGGTCCCACAGCTGCGGCACACCGTCCGCCTCGACGCGCATGCCCTCGCCGTCGTAGGCCCACGCGTGGTCGACGCCGTCGACGGTTGCCGACACCATGCGGTTCGCCGAGTCGTAGCCGTACCTGTCGGTCCCAGCGGTCTCGAGGTTGCCGTTGTCGTCGTACGTGTAGTCGGTCGTGCCGTCCGGGCTGACAGCCGACACGAGCTGCCCTGCGTCGTCGTAGTCGTACTTGGTGGTCTGCTGACCGACCGTGCGGGTCTCGCGGGACCCGTCGGCGTTGTAGGTGTAGTCGACCGTCCTGCCGCTCGGGTACACCGCCTTGGTGAGCCGGTCCAGCTCGTCCAAGGTGTACGTCGAGGTGCCCGTCGGAGTCTTCTCGGCGACACGGTTGCCGTTCTCGTCGAGGTCGTAGTCGAACTGTTCGAGCAGGCCGTCCTGGCCGTTGTGGCTCAGGCGGTCGAGTCGTCCGGCGGCGTCGTAGTGGTAGTCGGTGGTGACACCGTTCGCACGGGTGACCTTCTCCGGCTGCCCCTCGCCGTTGACGTCGTAGTCGGTCCACGCATCGGTCCAGTCGGTGACCCTGTCCAGCCCGCCTGCCGCGTCGTAGCTCCGCGTGACCATCCCCTGCGGGAGCTGCATACCGGTGAGCAGCCCGGACTTGTCGTACTCGTAGCCGACCGCGCCCGCGGGGGCTGTGACCAGCTTCGGCCGGTCGGCCTCGTCGTACGCCCAGCTCACGGTCCCGGTCGAGTCAGCGACAGACGTGAGGCGGTCGGCTTCGTCGAAGGTGTAGTCGACAAGACCTTCCGGCGTGTCGACTTTGTCGAGCCGCGACGCGGCGTCGTAGTCCCAGTCGACCTGCTGGTTCTTCGGGTCCGTGCTGACGTCCAGCCGGCCGAGCTCGTCGTAGCTCCACGACCACTTCTTGCCGAGCGGGTTGGTGAACTCGTCGACGTTCCCGAGAGGGTCGTAGCCGATGACGCTGGTCTTCTCCCCTGGGTTCGTGACCGACGTGAGCTGACTCGCGTGGTCGTACCCGAACTGGACCGAGCCGCCTCGGGCATCGGTCTCCCGCTCCAGCCGCCCAGCGGGGTCGTACTTCCACGTGGTCGAGAAGCCCCGTGCGTTGATGCGGTCCTCCAGGCGGCCCACGGGGTCGTACTTCCAGGTCGTCGTGTGGTCGAGCTCGTCGGTGAGCGAGGTCAACAACCCGGCCTTGTCCCAGCCGAACGTCGTGCTCACACCCGCAGCAGTCGTGTGGAGCTGCGGCCAGCCACCTTCGTCGTAGAGCGTTTCGGCGGACCTCTCCAGGGGGTCGGTGACCCGGTTCGGGCGGCCGGCGTCGTCGTACCCGTACCGAGTACTGCGGCCTTCGGCGTCCGTGACCGAGGCCAAGCGGCCGACCGGGTCGTACGCGTACCCCGTCTTCTCGTCGAGGGCGTTCAGTTCCGCGGTCAGGCGCCCGGCCTCGTCGTACCGGTACTCGGTGACGTGGTTGAGCGCGTCGGTGACGAAGCGAACCCGTCCCGCATCGTCGTACCGGTAGCCGGTCTCGTGCTGCAGTGGGTCGGACACAGAGGTGACCAGGCCGGTGTCGTCGCGGCCGATGACCGTCACTCCGCCGAGGTCGTCCTTGACGCTCTTGAGGCGCCCGTTCTCGTCGTAGCCCCATGCATCGGTCGAACCATTCGGGTACTTGGTCGAGACAACCCTGTCCGCGAGGTCGTAGCCGTACTCGGTGACCTGGTGCTCGCCGTCCTCGACAGAGATCAGCCGGCCTCCGCCGTCGTACCCGTACGTCACCAGGTCGCCGGCGCTGTTCAGGATCGTGGCGACCTGGTCCCTCGGCGTGTACGTGTACGTGAGGGTGTCCCGCTCGCCGTTCTGAGGGTTGCCCTTCTCCTCCTTCCACAAGAGGCCGATGTCGTTGTACGTGTAGCGCGATGTGGCGGCGCTCCCCGTCGAAGACGTCGGTGAGGCGGTCACGCTCGTCATAGCCGTACTCCGTCGTCCGGCCGAGCGGCAGCTTCACGAGCTCGAGGTTGCCGACAGCGTCGTAGTCGTAATCGGTGCGGACCCCGGTGGCGTCGATCTCGGCAGTCAGCCGGCCGGCATCGTCGTGCTCGTAGGTCGTGACCTTGGCGGCCGGGTTCTCCTCCGTGCGGAGCTGGCCACCCTCGTAGGTGTAGGACCAAACACGAGGCGTCCCGTCCGGCTTGATGCTCCCGTCGCGGAAGGTCTTCACCATGCCGTCGGGCCAGTACGTCCAGCTCCGGCTGTTGCCCAAGGGATCCTTGACCGACAACAGGTCAGCGGTCTCCGGGTCGAAGGTGAGTCGGGTCGCTCGTCCCAGCTCGTCCTTGATCGTGCGCGGCACGCCGAAGTCGGTGTACTCCTCGAACGTGGTGGTCTTGCCACGCGCGTCCTTCAGCCAGGTCAGGTGCCCCTGGTCGTCGTACTCGGCCCTCCAGGTCCGACCGGTGGGGTCGGTTCGAAGCGTGGCGAAGTCGTACTCGTTGTACTCGTACGTCGTCTTGTGGTGCTCGCCGTCGAAGACGCGGTCTACCTCGATCGGGTTGCCCCGCTCGTCGAAGGTGGTCACGACCGTTTCCTCACGGTCAGGAGAGAGCGCTGTCTCGGTCCGGGCGCCGAGGTTCACATCGAAGGTCTGTGGCGGGTTCACCCCGTCGTCGACAGAGACCAGTCGACCGCCTTCGTACTTCAGTGTCTGGAAGGGCCCCGCCCCTGGCTCGTCACTCTTGGTGAGCAAGTGATCCTGGTAGCCGTAGCCGTGAACGTGGCCCTTTGCGTCCGTCACGGAGACCAGGTCACCGTTGTCGTCGTACTCGTAGGAGACCGTGAGACCCTCGGGACCGTCGATGTGGTCGATCGAGCCATCGGGGTTCCGGTGGTACTCCACTGATGCCCCTGCGGATGACGTGATGCCGTCGCGCGAGACCTTGACGGTGTTCCCGCGCCGGTCCTTCGCCTCGACGAGACCGGTGGTGCGGTCGAGCAGGTAGCGCGTCCCGTCGGCTGCGACGAGCACGAACCTCTGGGGGTCGTACAAGCCGCCGCCCCCGAAGGCGCCGCCGTACAGGTTGCCGTCCCCGAGCCAGGACGCCCCTAGGTCGTCCGGGGCCGGCTCGAGTCGGGAGGTGGTTCCACGACGTCCCGTGTAGGCCGGGGGAACGATCAGCTTGAAGAAGGTGCTCCCCGGATCGGGGGTGAAGTCGAACGTCTCCGTCCGCCCGTTGGGCCAGGTGACCGTGACGAAGTGCGGCTTCGAGGTCCGGTAGCAGAGGGGAACGAAGATGAGCCCCGAGCCGCAGCCGTACTGTTCCCAGCCGCCCGCACCGAGGGGACGGTTGACCTGGACCCGGAAGTTCGCGGCGTCCAACGACCAGCCGTGTCCGAGGTCCCCGTCTCGTCCACGGTCGATGCTCCGGTAGCGGCGCTGCAGCTGGATCGGGATGCCACCGACCGGGATCGACATGTCGAGGTAGGCGAGCTCCGCGTCACCGAGCTTGAGCCGGCCGTCCACGACGACCGCCACCTGCGTCCTCGAGCGGCCGCCCGCGCTGTCGACGACGACGAGCTGCAGAAGCCAGATGCCGTTCGGCAACGTGGTGGGATCGAACGTCGCGAGCGCACCCGAGGCGGACTGGATGGCCATAGGCATGGCCGAGGTCGTGGCGGTGGTGCTCTCCTGCGACGGTGGTGTCCCGGTTCCCGAGGCCACTGTCTGCGCGGACTCGACCGGAGCCCCTTGCTCCCTTGCCGTGAGCTTCCAGGCCTCGACGGTCGTCCCCTCACGTGGGGTTACTGAACCGATCGTGACAGGGGTTGGCTCTGTGAGGACTGCGCCCTCCGCAGGGGCGAACTCGGTAACGGCGGGCCCGTCCCCAGGGGTTGTGTCACCCGGGTCGGACGAGCCTCCCCCGTCCGTGGTCGGAGTCGTCCACGTGACGTGCACCGAGTTCGACACGGCCGCGTCACCCGCCACCAGAGCGGTGGCGAAGGCGTACTCGTCGCCAGCGGAGTCCGCCCTGAGCGCGAACGTCGCCGCACCGCTGGCGTCGGTCACGGCGTTGTAGGAGCCCGCGTCGGGTCCGTCCGTGACGTCGAGCGTCACAGCCACTCCTGGACGGGCATCACCGGCCGCGTCCAGCGCCTGAGCCGTCAGCGAGATCGTGGAACCGACCTCGGAGGAAGGCGCCAGTGGAGAGAGGAGAAGGTAGTTCGACGGAGGCACGACGCGTGTCGGACCACCGACCGTGCCCGGGGTCGCCAGCGAGATGATGCGACCCGACAGATCGGTGTCGAGAACGTCCAGACCGCAGCTGTCGGGGAATATCGTGTGGGAGAAGTTGCCGTTGAGATCGGTCTGGTTCAGGCCGATGGCAATCCCTTGGTCTGTGATCTTGAAGCCCGTCTCGTGCTCGTCAAACCCGGTCGACGGACAGCCGACGAAGCCGAACCTGTCGTGGGTCGTGAGTGCACCACCGGGAGAACCCTCCGCGAAGGCCACCAGGCCGCCACCACCGCGGAGATACGCGTCGATGTCGCCGCGGCGCTCATTGAGTACGTCGAGCTCGTCCTGACGCAGCCAGCCGCCGTGGTCGGATGCGACGACGACAGCGTCGTAGCTACGGAAGTCGACCTGGCGGAGGTCGAGGACTCCGGCAGTCCCGCTGCCGTAGTCTGCGACGTCAAAGCTGGTGAAGCCGGCCGCCTTCATGCCGAGGCGCGAGTCGATGTGCGCGGGGCCGGGGTCGCGAAGGTCGGTCACCAGGAGGATGCGCGGCGACGGGCGGTCACCAGTCACGTAGCCGACCGCGCGCTGGATCATGTGCCGCGCTCCGGTGGTGTTGCCACCCCCGACTGCGTGGTAGTCCGGGTCGTGACCGGTCAGGAACACCCGTCCACCACCGGACTCCCCGGGCGCTCCGGGGTGGGTGAGGACCAGAGACATCGAGTCGCCAGCGCGTGTGAAGTAGTCCAGCTCGAAGCGGTAGCGACCGGCGGCCGGGAAGTCGATCTTCACCGGGTAGGTGGCGAGCGTCCCGGCCGCGTTGTGGGCCGCGATGACCGGGAGGTTCTCGAAAGGAGTCTGCGACGGCGCTCCGACTGTGGGGCCAGAGACTCGGGTGGCGCCCTCGACGCCGAGGACGAAGCCGTCGTCGGAGATCACCGAGAGCTCGACCACACCGGGCTTGCTGACCTCCAGCTCACCGGAGAAGACGGCTTGGAACGAGTCGAGCTCACCGACACCCGCCGCCTTGTCCTTGCTGGCTGCGGGCAGGGTTCCGGCGGGCATGGCGTCGGGGCCCACGAGTACGTCGGTGAAGGGCCGCGTCGACGGGTCGGCACCCGGGTCGCCCTCGAGCGTTCCCGCAGGCGGGTTGAACGCGATGTTCGGGAAGCTCTGTGCGAAGACCGGGGTGTCTGCGGGAGTTGCGGTGAACGACGTGGCATCCGCTGCCGAGTGGAAGAACCGTCCCGACACACTTCCGAGCGTCAGCGGATGGTCCGTAGCCGCGAGCACCCGCACCTCGGCGGTGTCGTCGGTGGGCCCGAAGCGCTCGTCCGATCCCGGTGACGTCCAGGAGACCTTCGCCTGTGCATTGGTGGTTCCTGCGCTCGCAAGCGTGGCTGTCGCGTGCGCGGTGACCTGTTCGCCGGCAGCGAGGACCTCCGGCACACCGGCGAGCGGGACCACCCCGACTCCGTCGACGGCGAGCTCCACGGAGAGCCCCTCTGCAGCAGCGGAGCCCCCGTTGCTCAGCCTCACGTCGAAACTGGCGGACTTGCCCGCGGTGGAGGTCTCAGCGGTGACCAGGTCGACGTCTACGAGTCCGAGTCGCTGAGTGGCCCGCGCGACCTCCTGCGGCGCGAGCACAGTGCCGATGTCGGCGCGGCCCGTGGCGTAGACCGAGCCGACGAGCGCTCGGCCGTCGAGCTGGCGAAGTCGGGCCAGGTACTCCGCAGACGTCTCCTCCTCTGCACGCGGCGCGGGCGCGGGCAGGGTCGCCTTCATGACGAACGGGACCATGTCGCCAGGGCGAAGAAGGTCCAGCGCAGGGTTGTCAGCAGGAGCAATCACCGTGGAGGTGCCCACCGACGGAGTCAGGGCGACGCGGGCGTCGTTCACGACTCCACCGGTTCGACGGACGGTGTCGATCAGGTTGTCTGCGGACCTGGAGAACGACCGTGTGCGTGCGCCCGAGGTCGTGAGCTCGACCCTGGCTCGCAGCGCGGACACAACAGCGGGATCGATCATGGTCGCGAGCTGCGCCGGCGTGATCTCGAGGGAGGCGACACCACCCCAGGCAGCGAGTGCGCGGCCCCCGAGCGTCGTGCCGACGACGGCATCAGTCGCGTACTGAACACCGTCGGCATCGATCGCACGCTGGTCCAGTTCCACGGTGCCGTCATCCGTCGAGCCCAGGCTGATCCACTTCTGCTGGGTCTCGTCGAAGTACTCCAGCAGCGCACGAAGACCGGTCACTGTCGACGCCGTGTCACCAAGGCTGGACGCACCGAACAGAACGGGGACCGCGAGCGTCGGTGCACCGTTGGTGAGAGCGCCGTCGTAGCTCAGCTGGCCGCCAGGAGCCAGTGCCTTCGGATGGGCGGCCAGCGAGGCGCGGAGCTCGGGCACGAGCACCGGGGGCGCCGCGACCGGGATCATGCTCGACTGGTCCGTGTCGTACTCACACCCCGCAGTCGCGATCGTGTTGGCCGTACCCGAGATCGAGACGTTCTGACCAAGGAGCCCACAGGCGAACTTGTGCGACGAGCCAGAGACCTCGATGCCGCCGGAGGCGGCGAACATCGAGCCCGCGAAAGTGCTGCCCGACCCGGCGATCTTGATGGCCCGCTTCGACCCTGAACCGGAGAGGAGCTGAAGGCCGTCGTCGTAGGCGTCGATCACGTCGTCGTTCGAGACGACGTCGATGCTCCCCGTGGAGACCACGGTGACCTTGCCGCCGTCGAGGACCCCGTCTCGGATTCGCACATCGCAGGGAACCCAGTGCACACCGTCGCTCAGCCGAGCGTCGGGCTGCCAACCGCTTGCACCACATCGAGCACTGTCGTCGATGTACGACTCGCCGAGCCGACCCTGCACGACACCGCCGGGCTCGTAGTCGCTCAACAACCACTCGACCGGATAAGGCGCGACCTCGCCCTTCACAGGCTCAGGGTCGATGACGTGCCCCGAGCCGGAGACGTTGTTGTTGGTGACGTACTCGACGCCTCCGCTCAGCTCCTTGCCGTTTCCGACAATGCGCACGTCGTTGTTCGAGTGGACGAGCCCGTCCGCCACCGTGCCGTCACCGGTCAGGTCGACCGCGTACTTGGCAGTCTCCGAGGCGGCCCACAACGAGGGCACGATCTTCGGCGCAGAGGGGCCGGCCCCGCCGACGTCGACGACCGTCGTACTCGTGTCGGACTCGCCACCGTCGTCGTCGCGCACCGTCACTGTGACGGTGTAGGTCCCCAGCGCGTCGTAGATGTGCCCGGCATGGGCGTAGCCCCAGCCCGACCCCTGCATGACGGGGAAGGTCTGGGCAGGTGACTCGTCACCCCAGTCGTAGGTGGCCGTGTGCGTGTCAAGGGGACCAGCGTCCGTCAGCGTCGTGGTCACCATGGCCAGTGCGTCGTCGGCGGTCGGTTTCGCGTCGGCGGCGATCACCGGCCTGGCGTTCAGCACCCGCACGGACACCTCGTCGGTGAACGTCTGCCCGGCTGCTGACGCTTCGACGGCGAACTTGTAGACGCCGTCGTCGAGGGGACGGAAGCTGGTCGATGCGTTCGCCGGCGAGCTCAGAGTGATGGGTGAACCGGATGCACCGATGAGCTTCCACTCGTAGGTCCCTCGCGTCGCGCTCCCCCCGACCAGCTTCGCCGACAGCGTGACCAGCTCGCCCTCGCGAACCGTCTGGTCTTGCCCCGCCTCGAGTCCCGTTGGCGTGATCTGCGGAGCGCACAGCCCGTCGAGCTCGACGTCGCCGTCCGCGACCAACGCCTTCGGCCCACCCCAACGGGCCGCGTAGTACTTGTGTGCGCTCGAGAACTCCCAGCGGCTGACGAAGTCGTCAGAGATCCAGTCCGACCAGCCCTCGTCGAAGATCGTCGAGATGTCGCCGACCTCCCACGTGCTGGAGGGAGCGGCTGGATCGTCGAAACCGTAGACGGTCGCCTCGAGCGCCTCACCCGGGACAGGGCCATGATCGATCGAGGGGAACATGTCGACGGTCGTGGTCTCTTCGGGCAGCTCCCACACCAGGGCGTTGTCGATCGCACCCCCGTTGCTGTCCTGGATGAAGTGGTGGTCGATCGCGTTGGCGGAGCCCGTCCCCTTGGGCGAGGGCATGACGTAGGAGTACGACGAGGGCGAGGTCATGTAGCCGCTGTCCTCGGCTCCTCGCAGAAGCTGGCCACACTGGTGCTCCGACACGTCCAGCAGACCGGAGACATGCTCGTGGCCGCCGACGTCACCGGGCAGCACCACGGCGGAGGCCGGTGGCGAGATCAGTGCCAGCGGCAGCGATGTCGCGAACAACGCGGTCGCGGTGGACACCACGGTCGTGAAACGACCGCGCGAACGAGCACCCTGAGCCATGCGAATCCCCCGATACAGCGACGACAGGTGACGAACAGTCAGCCAGCGCGCAGCAGTCGCATGGGGCAATACGTCAGGAAATGGTCAAATCGGACTATCAGGCCGCCGTTGTGGCCAGGTCGCTACACGACGACCCTCCTCCATCGCTCTGCAGAGTCACGATGCGAGACCCCTTGAATCATGACAGCAGTGCTGTCACGGTAGTGCCTGCGTGGGGACCCCATGACGAACCGCCTGCCTCGACACAGCGAAAGTAGGGCCATGAAGCTCTCGATGCCCCTGATGTACGCCGGAAACCCCCGTGAGGCCGCCGACCAGGTGGTCGCCCTGGAGAAGGCCGGCCTCGACACCGTCTGGGTCGCGGAGGTCTACGGGTTCGACTCCCCCACCCTGATGGGCTACCTCGCCGCCAAGACCGAGACCCTCGAGATCGGCTCCGCGATCCTCAACATCTACTCCCGCACACCCGGAACGCTCGCATCGACGGCCGCCGGCCTCGACAACGTCTCCGGCGGACGCGCGATCCTCGGCCTCGGTGCCTCGGGCCCGCAGGTGATCGAGGGCTGGCACGGCATGCCCTACGACAAGCCGCTGACCCGGACGCGTGAGGTCGTCCAGATCGTCCGTGCGGCACTGCGCCGGGAGACCATCGAGTTCCACGGCAAGGTGTTCGACCTTCCGCTCCCCGCCGAGCAGGGCCTCGGCCTGGGCAAGCCGCTGAAGATGCTGACCAAGCCCGAGCGCCCCAGTGTCCCGATCTACATCGCGGCGCTCGGCGAGAAGAACGTCCAGGGCACCGCGGAGTACGCCGACGGCTGGCTGCCGTTCCTCTACGCGCCCGAGAAGGCCCCAGACGTCTGGGGCGACGCCCTCGCCGCGGGCAAGGCCAAGCGTCCCGACGACCTCGGTCCGCTCGAGATCGCGGCGGGCGGCATGGTCGCGGTCGGTGACGACGTCAAGGGGATGCTCGACTTCGCGCGGCCGATGTTCGCCCTCTACATCGGTGGTATGGGCGCGAAGGGCAAGAACTTCTACAACGAGCTCGCCTGCCGCTACGGCTTCGAGGCCGAGGCCGCGAAGATCCAGGACCTCTACCTCAACGGCAACAAGCGTGACGCCGAGGCACTGGTCCCGCTCGAGCTGCTCGAGATGTGCAACCTGGTCGGTCCCGAGTCCTACGTGAAGGAGCGCATCGCGGCGTTCCGCGAGTCCGGAGTCACCAGCCTCCAGATCACACCGGTTGCCGACGACCCGGCAGCGCTGGTCAGCCAGATGAAGGAGTGGGTGTCCTGATGTCCGAGTCCCGCGAGATCTTCGAGCCCGAGCACGAGTCGTTCAGGCAGACCGTCCGCTCCTTCATCGAGAAGGAGGTGACGCCGTACCACGAGCAGTGGGAGAAGGACGGGGTCGTCGACCGCTCGGTCTGGACCAAGGCCGGCGAGCTCGGCCTGCTGTGCTTCGACGTCGACGAGCAGTACGGCGGAGCCGGGGTCAAGGACTTCCGCTACAACATGGTGATGGCCGAGGAGCTCACGAGAGCGGGCGCGAACGGCCCCGGCTTCCTCGTGCACACCGACATCATCGTCCCCTACATCTCGAGCCTTGGCACGGAGGAGCAGAAGCAGCGCTGGCTCCCGGGACTCGTGAGCGGCGAGCTGATCAGCGCGATCGCGATGACCGAGCCGGGCGCCGGCAGCGACCTGCAGGGCATCCGCACCCACGCGGTCGACAAGGGCGACCACTACGTCCTGAACGGCTCGAAGACGTTCATCAGCAACGGCATCCTGGCCGACCTCGTCATCGTCGTGGCCAAGACCGACCCCGAGGCCGGCCACAAGGGCGTCAGCCTGCTGGTGGTCGAGCGCGGTATGGACGGGTTCGAGCGGGGACGCAACCTCGACAAGATGGGCCTCAAGGCGCAGGACACCTCCGAGCTCTTCTTCGACAACGTCGTCGTGCCCAAGGAGAACCTCCTCGGCGAGGAGGGCAGCGGCTTCATCTCGCTGATGGTCAACCTGCCCCAGGAGCGCCTCTCGATCGCGATGATCGCGGCCGCCGCCTGCGAGCACATCGTCGAGCTCTCGCTCGCGTACGCCAAGGAGCGCGAGGCGTTCGGCAAGCCGATCGGCAAGTTCCAGCACAACCGGTTCCTCATCGCCGAGATGGCGACCGAGGCACACATCGCTCGCGTGTTCGTCGACGACTGCGTCCGCAAGCACAACGCGGGCAAGCTCGACGCGAAGCTGGCGTCGATGGCGAAGTGGTGGACCACGGAGCTACAGACCAAGCTCGTCGACCGCGCCGTGCAGCTCCACGGCGGCTACGGCTACATGATGGAGTACCCGGTCGCGCGAGCTTTCGTGGACAGCCGCATCCAGACCATCTACGGCGGCACCACCGAGATCCAGAAGGAGATCATCGGGCGATCCCTCGGCCTCTGACCGAGATGTCGGCCAATGGCGTCACCGAGCGCGACGTGACCGACGATCGCTGTACCTGACGCTGTCCATGCATTCGGTGCGCTTTGGCGCTCGAAACGGGCATGACACGCGTGTCTGCGCTCGCGGCTTATCCGTGACCCGCTGGCGTTCCTTGGTGCTACTCGCACCCTGGATCCACCCTCGCCGGGGCTAGGGCGCAAGGCCGATCACTCGTCATTGAGACCCTCGAAGGAGCCTTCCTACGTTGGTGTTCCGGGGTCTTTGGGTTGGTGGGGTGAACCGAGGGGGCGGGCCCGACAACCTCGGGGTCGTGGCCGCAACTCAGGCACGGGATGGTCCCTCGGTGCGGCTCTGCGGACCCCTGGGGAGGAGTTCCACCATGCTGGTTCGAACTGCTTTGGGCGCCGTGTGCGCCTCTGCACTGGCCGCCGGAGTCCTAGCACCCGTGGCGGCGTCAGCAAGCGGGTCCCGCGTCGACGAGCTCCGGGTCCGCGTCTGTAAGTACGTCGACACCGAAGACGAGTTCGACTTCAAGGCGTGGACCGACGAGGAGCGCCGCCGCTTCACCCTCGAGGACGGCGACTGCAAGACGCTCAGGCTCGACTACTCGAGGAACAGGTTCTACCTGCGCGAGTACGTCGACGAGGAGGACTGGGACGTGCGCTTCAGGGTCCGCGGCGACTATGACGACTACGAGGCGGACGACTATCGGCTGAAGGTCTGGTTCGACGACGAGGAGGACGAGCCGTACCTGCGGATCAAGGTCTACAACGAGGAGTTCTAGGACCGACGTGCCGTCGTACGTCGCGATGCCGGGGCGGTGAGGGTTGCAACCCTCACCGCCCTTCGTCATGACCGCAGTGTCTCCCGAGGTCACAGCACCTTCGAGACGCCAGGGACGCGGGTGAGGCCGTAGCCGACCGCGAAGCACGCCAGGACGCCCACCACCGACACGAGGACGAACTTGACCTCCGGCACCAGCCCGACGGGAGCGAGCAGCACCATGATCGAGGTCAGCACCAACGGGTGAAGGACGTAGGTGGCGTAGGAACCGCGAGCCGCCTTCCCCACCAAGGGTCCGTGCCCGGGCCACCTGCGTCGTACCCAGAGCACGAACCACACGGTCAGGCTGACCGCCACCACCCCGTCGACGAGCGCGAAGACCAACGTCCCCCAGCCGGCCGCCTCGTCGAGCACTGCCTCGGCCTGGTCCAGAGCCTCGAGTACGCCGAACAGCGCGACCGTCGCGAGGGCACCGACGAGGGCCACCCAGCCGAGCCGCCGCACCACCGAACGCGACAGGTCCTCGAGCCACCCGGTCTCCCCGGCGTGCACGCCGAGTGCGAACAGCACGGCGCCCTGCGGCCACTCGCCCAGCCTCGCGGTGTAGAGCACGTTCGAGTTCCACGGCCACGGCTGCCAGACGACGAACGAGGCCACCGCGATCGTCAACGCCGCCAGGACGAGGAGCCTCCCGATCCTCGGCGGGCCTGGTGACACGGGCGCGGGGCGGAGTCGCCGCAGCCCGGCGTACACCAACGAGAAGACGAGGATGGCGGCGACGAACCACATCACGCTGAGCTCCGTGGTGCGCAGCGCGTCCACGTAGCTCGTCCGGACCTCGTCGGGACGGCTGCCCACGTAGTCGGCGAGCGGCTGGACGAGAAGCATGAACCCGATCAGCGGACCCGCCACGGCCGGGAAGGCCAGCACGGTCGACCACAGCGTCGAGGTCGTCAGCTCGTCGTAGTACCAGTCGGCCACGTCGGTGACGTAGCCCGTCGCGGTGTGGGCGACGATGACTCCGGCGACGACGAGCACCCGAAGGTTCCAGGGCCCGCGCCCCAGAGCTGAACGTCCCGCCCCGTGGGCCCTCAGCCCAGACCTGGATCGCCGCATTATCGGCCGCCGGGCCCCCCTCCAGGCTTACTCTCGGCCCGGGAGGGGACATGTCCGGCACCATCACGCCCGAGCCCGAGCGCGCTCCCGCGCGACCGGGAACGCGACGGCGCCCGCCTCCCGAGCACCGCCGCGCGGCCGGCCTGCCGGGCACCATCGGGGTCACCCTCCTGGGGGCGATGCTGCCGGGAGCGGGCTACCTGTGGACCCGACGCTTCGCCGCGGGCCTGCTGGTCCTGCTGTCCACGCTCGCCCTCGTCGGAGCCGGTGGCTGGTACATCGGCCGGGACCTCGAGGCCGCGACGGACTTCGCCTTCGACCCGGACATGCTGCAGCTCGCCGCGGGTCTTCTCGCCTGTGTGCTGGGCCTCTGGCTCGTCGTGGTCGTCTCGACGTACGCCCTGGTGCGTCCACGGCACCGGACCCGGCTGGAGTCCTTCGCCGGCGGAACGTTCGTCCTGGTGCTCTGCCTGGTCCTGGCCTCGCCACTCGTCCTGGGCGTCCGCTATGCCTGGGTCCAGGCGGACCTCGTCGAGTCGGTCTTCCAGGGCAACCGCAGCGCGACCACACCGACCGGGGTGACGGAGGTGGACCCGTGGGCGGGGCGCGACCGGGTGAACCTCCTGCTCCTCGGCGGCGACGGCAACGTGCACAGGGACGGTGTGCGCACCGACTCGATGATCCTCGCCAGCCTCGACACCCATACGGGCCGGACCGTGATGTTCAGCCTGCCTCGCAACATGATGAACGCTCAGTTCCCGGTGGACAGTCCTCTGCACGCGCTCTACCCGACGGGCTACACCGGCGCTGGCGACCCGGCCGCTTACATGCTCAACGCCGTCTACGGACAGGTCCCGGCCCTGCACCCCCGGCATCCTCGGCGCCTCGGACAACGAGGGGGCGGACGCCCTCAAGCAGGCCGTCGCAGGCAGCCTCGGGATCGACGTCGACTACTACGTCCTGGTCAACCTCCTCGGTTTCCGGCAGCTCGTCGACGCCATGGGCGGGGTGACGGTCAACATCAACACACCGGTGCCGATCGGCGGCAACACGGACCTCGGCATCCCTCCGCAGAGCTACCTGCAGCCGGGGCCGAACCAGCGGCTCGACGGCTTCGAGGCGGTGTGGTACTCCCGTGGCCGGTGGGGCTCCGACGACTACGCGCGCATGGAACGCCAGCGCTGCATGATCGACGCGATCATCGAGGAGGCACGGCCGTGGACGCTCCTGCGGCGCTACCAGGAGCTCGCGGCGACCAGCAAGGAGATCGTCCGCACGGACATCCCCTCCGAGCTGATGCCGGCCTTCGTCGACCTCGCTCTGCGGGTCAAGGAGGAGTCGTCGGTGCGCTCGGTGGTGTTCCGCTCGTCGGACCGGTTCTCCCCCGCTTCTCCCGACTTCGAGTGGATGCGCTCGGTGGTGCGGAAGGCTCTGGCGCCGCCCCGCCCAGGAGGACGACCGGCGGCGCCCGCACGAGACACCGGCTCCCGGTGCCCCCTCGCCGAGCCCCGGCACGGCCCGTGAGCCCGGCGAGGCCGTGGATGCCGCGGACGCCTGCGCCTATACCGCGGACGCGGCGGGCTGAACGCTTCCGACCGGGCCTTGCCGAGGCGCGGTCCGAGCACCTACCCGGTTCCCAGCGGTCATCAGGCGACCAGGGCGACGGGCGGTCCCCTGTCAGGTCAAGGCGGTGATGTCACGAACCAGGCTGACCAGGGCCACGACGAAGAGCACCACCAACGCAGCACGTATCAGCCACGGCCACGCGGGATGTCCCAGAGCAGCGTCCCCCCAAGCCGTGCGTCGTAGTCCTTGGTAGGCGGCAAGGCCGAGAAGGAGCACCGCCAGGAGCGGCGCGAGCGGGATCCACAGAAGGAGCGGGGACAGAGCCGTCAAGACGGGCGCGGACATGAACCATCCACCAGAGGTCAGCCAACGCTCCGCCAGCAAGGCAAGGAGCGCGGCGTACACGGCCGGGATCGCCACGAACATGGCGATCGCCAACCCTGCCGGCTCGAGCATGAAGTCGACACCGTCCCGATGGACGAGCATGCCGCCCACCACGATCGCGGGCCCCACAGAGATCGAAAGGACCTGGAACCAGCGCGGTCCGACCATCAGCCCGCGCAGAGCGAAGTAGACCCCGCCACCCAGGACGCCGATGAGCGTGGTCACCATCAGCAGGTTGAAGGTATCTGCCGTCAGATGCCCGATCGTGAAGCCGTCGTCGCTGGTCGTTCCGGTGAACTCGGGATTGAGCCTGGCCAGCAGCATCATCGCCAGCCGGCCCCCGACCCCGCCCACGAGAAGGCCGAGGACGGCGCCCGCAAGGGTCACCGCCGCGAGCCGACGCAGGGCTTCGCCTCCGGCAACAACCCAGGTGTCTCTTTCCACCGCAGGGCCGACAGTCATCGGGCTCGCCCCGTCCGGATACATATGGGCGTCATCGGCCTCCGCCCGTGAGAGAACGCGCCATCCATCGCGCGGTCGGCATGAGGCAATGCGGCCAGCCCCTCCCCGGGCCCGCCATCCCCGGCGTGATGCGTTCCGGTCACAGACAACTGTCGGAGGAGAAACATGGGCGACGTCCTGCAGCAGCGGCAAGAGATCGGCACCGGATCGCGGGCATGACCTTCTGCACCAGGCTGGAGCAGACGGTCGCGGAGCGGGGCGACGCTCCGGCGTACTCCGACAAGGTCGGCATCGCGGCAGGTGAGCAGGGCTGGCGCACGCTGACCTGGACGCAGGTGCGGGACCAGGCACTCGACCTCGCCGCCGGTCTGGCACAGGTCGGGCTCGCGCCCGGCGACACGATGGCGGTCATGGCGACCAACCGGATCGAGCACGTGCTCACGGACATCGCCGGGGTGCACGCCGCCGGCACACCCATGTCCATCTACGCCACGTTCGCCCCCGAGCAGGTGGCCTACGTCGCCGGCAACGCCGAGCCCACCGTCGTCGTACTCGAAGGTGCCGACCAGCTCGCGCGCTGGCAGAATGCCCTCACCGAGGTCTCCAGCGTCAAAGCCGTGGTCGTCATGGACGGCTCCCTCGCCGGTGAGGACGAGCGCGCACTCAGCTGGGACAACCTGCTCGAGCGCGGGCGCGAGGCACGCGCCGCGGACCCGCCAAGTACGACGACCTCTGGCGCGGCGTCACTCCCGACCACCCCCTGACCATCCTCTACACCTCCGGCACCACCGGTCACCCGAAGGGCGTGGTGCTGACCCACCACAACATCTGCTTCGAGACCGAGAGCTCGCTCGAGACCCACCAGATGTTCGAGCCGGGCGAGACGATCTCCTACCTGCCCTTCGCCCACATCGCCGAGCGGATGCTCGGCATCTACATCCCGCAGTTCCAGGGCGGCCACGTCCACCTCATCGGCGACCCCTCGCTCCTCGTCGGCGCGCTCGGCGAGGTCCACCCGACGCACTTCTTCGGCGTCCCGCGCGTGTGGGAGAAGATCCGCACCGGCGTCTCGGGGCTCCTCGCGGCCGAGCCGGACGGGAGCAAGAAGGCGGCGATCGAGAGCGCGATGGCGGTCGGGCTGCGGTACGTCGAGTCCCGCCAGCTGGGCCAGGAGACCTCGCCGGAGCTGACCGAGGAGTACGCCGCGATGGACGCCGCCGTTCTCGGCCCGATCCGCGGCCTGCTGGGTCTCGACCGCGTCGAGTGGGCCGCGAGCGCCGCCGCGCCCATGCCCGTGGAGGTCACCCGGTTCTTCGCAGGCCTCGGCCTCGAGATCTACGACGTCTACGGGATGACCGAGACCAGCGCGGTCGTGACCGCCAACGGCCCCAAGGGCTTCCGCCTCGGCAGCGTCGGACGCGCGATCGTCGGGGTCAAGTGCGGCTCGGGGACGACGACGAGATCCTGGTCCGCGGCCCGGTCACGACGCCCGGCTACCTAAAGCAGGAGGACGCCACGAGGGCGCTCATCGACGAGGACGGCTGGCTCCACACCGGAGACATCGGGAAGCTGGACGAGGACGGCTTCTTCTACGTCGTCGACCGGAAGAAGGAGATGATCATCACCTCCGCCGGCAAGAACATCGCCCCGTCCAACATCGAGAACCTGCTCAAGGAGAGCCCGCTCGTGGGACACGCCCTGGTCTTCGGCGACGGCCGTCCCTACTGCGTCGCGGTCCTCACCCTCGACGGGGAGATCGCGCCGGTGATCGCGCAGAAGAACGGCATCGAGTTCACCGACCTCGCCGACCTCGCCCGCAACCCGCAGGTCATCGGCCTCGTGCAGCAGGCCGTCCACGCCGCGAACGAACGGCTCTCCCGGCCCGAGCAGGTCAAGAAGTTCGAGCTGCTCCCGACGGAGTGGACCGCGGAGAGCGAGGAGCTCACGCCCACGCTCAAGCTCAAGCGACGCGTGGTTCACGCGAAGTACCAGGACGTGCTGGAGCGTCTCTACGCCTGATACCAGCCGGCGGAGACGCCGGCCAGGGCTGCCATCGGGCGGCCCTGGCCGGTGAGTGCGGCCCAGCAGCGGGTGAGACGGGCGGCCACCGGCCTCAAGCGGTGGCCGGGACCGCCTCGGCGGACAGATGCTGCCTTCGGGCGTTCATGAGCACCAGGGCAACAAGGAAAGCGCCGGCGAGCAGCACCGCGCCCCAGAAGAACGCCACGTGGTAGCCGTGGATGAACGCCGGAGCGGGAGGCTCTGTCCCGCCTGGTCGGGGCTGCTCGGCGGGTTGTCGGTGAAGTACGCCGTCACCGCCCCGGCGAACAGCGTGTTAGCAGCGCGCGTGCCGAGGGACCGCCGATCTGCTGAGAGGTGTTGAGCACGGCGAAGCGACGCCCGCGTCGTGGCTGCCGACGCCGACGAGCGACGTGCTGGCCGCCGGGATGAACACGCCGGCCAGGCCCACGGACATGATCACCATGGAGGGGAACACCAGCGACCCAGTACGCGGACTCCTGGTCGATGCGGGTCAGCAGCAGCATCCCACGACGGCCATGCACGAGCCCGGCACCATCAGCACCTCGGCCCGACCCGTGGCAGCAGGTGGGCCACGACCCCGGCGGCGAAGATGATGCCGAGGCTGAACGGCAGGAACGCGAAGCCGGCCTTGAGCGGGGTGTAGCCGAGGTTGACCTGGAAGTAGTAGGTCAGGAACAGGAACATGGCGAACAGGCCGGCGCCGACGAGCAGGAACACCAGGTAACGACCCGCCGCGGTTGCGGTCGAGCACGACGCGCAGCGGGAGCATGGGGTTGCGGGCCCGCGCTCCCAGAGCACGAACGCGACCAGCAGCAGCACGGCGAGGCCCAGGAAGGTCAGCGTGCTCGGCGATGTCCCCAGCCCTGCACGGCAAGTGATTCGCGGGTCGTCGGGGTTCGCGGCCCGTGCGGCCTCGGTGAACCCGTAGACCAGCGAGAACAGGCCAACCGTGGCGAGCAGGACGCCCGGGACGTCGTACGGGTGTCGCCGTGGGCCTTGCTCTCGCGGACGAGGGGGATCGGCGGCCGCTGCGACGATCAGGGCGACCGGCACGTTGACGCCGAGGCACCAGCGCCAGGAGGCGTACTCGGTGAGCACGCCGCCGACGATCAGGCCGATCGCGGCGCCGCCACCGGCGATCGCGCCGAAGACGCCGAACGCCTTGGCGCGCTCCTTCGGCTCGGTGAACGTCACCGTGATCGAGGACAGCGCCGCGGGCGCCATCAGGGCCGCGAAGGCGCCCTGCAGGGCGCGAGCCGCGAACAGCAGCTCCTGGTTGGGCGCGAGACCGCCGATCGCGGAGGCGCACGGCGAAGCCGATCAGGCCGATGATGAAGGTGCGCTTGCGGCCGGTGTAGTCGGCGATCCGGCCGCCGAGCAGCAGCAGCGCGCCGAAGGCCAGCGTGTACGCGGTGACCACCCACTGCCGGTCGGCGTTGCTGATGTCGAGGTCGGCCTGCGCCGACGGGAGCGCGATGTTCACGATCGACGCGTCGAGGATGATCATCAGCTGGGCGGCCGCGAGGACCGCGAGCGCCAACCAGCGTCGTGGATCGGGGTTTCGGCGGCTTCGGCGGAGGCCGCCGGCTGGACGTTGCTCACGGGATCGGACACGAGAACTCCCTCCGTGCGGGCTGTACGGCACCTGGTCGGGCCGGCCCGGCGCCATTGTCAGTTCAACCGGCGAGGGCCTGGCTCATTCCCTCGTGGTCAACCCTTACCGACCGCCACCGACAGTCACGCTCATCGAAGGCGGCATCTGTCTGGACCACGGCCAGGAGTCGCGGGCTCCCGAGACCCCGACCGTCCCTTATCCACCCCTTGCCCCGATGACAGTCCTGCTGTCACAGTTGCAAGAAGCAGGAGCCACGCCGCGAGAACGGACCTCGACCCATGGCCTTCGGTCGCTACGCGAACCTCCGTCGCATCGAGCGCCTCGACCCGGCTGAGGACTTCGACGAGATCTTCGGCCTCGTGACGCAGTACGAGTTCCCCTGGGAGTACGTCCAGGGCACCTCGGTCGCCTTCATGCGCGACTACGGCGTCCCGACGATCAGCGCGCTCCTCGACCGCACCGGGGAGTTCGAGCACCACGGCCAGAAGCGGTACGACGACACCATCCTCATCGGCTATGAGGCCACGGTGGAGACCCTGGAGTCCGAACGCGGACGCGCCGCGATCCGGCACCTCAACCGGATGCACGGCAAGTACGACATCCCGAACGACGAGTTCCTCTACGTCCTCGCGACCACCCTCGTGGGCCCGAAGCGGTTCATCGACGCCCACGGCTGGCGCCGCCTGCACCCTCATGAGATCGCCTCGATGTGCCGGGTGACGACACGGTTCGGCGAGCTGATGGGCATCAAGGACCTTCCGACGAGCTACGAGGGCTACGAGAGGCTGCACGACGACTACGAGGCTCGGCGGTTCGAGTTCGCGCCCCAGAACCGCCGCGTTGCCGAGGCGTCGATGCGGATCGTCGAGAACTGGTACCCGTCGTTCCTCCGCCCGCTTGTGCGCCGGGTCAACGTCGCGATGCTGGACGAGCCGCTCAGAGTCGCACTCGGCCTACCCCGGCAGCCGCGGTGGCTCTCCAGGCTTCTCGAGCGGGGGCTGCGGTTGCGCGCGCTCGCGCTGCGTCTGGCCATCCCGCCCCGCCCTGAGTCGAAGCCGTACGTCCACGACCCACGGCGGACCTACCCGTTCGGCTACTCGCTCGCCGACCTCGGACCTGGCTGGATCAGAGACGCCGCTCACGGGCAGCGGCAGGCTCGCAGCGCCTAGGCACACCTGGTGGGACGACCGCCAGCACGACGCGAGTGACTCGGTAGTCTCACCGGGACAGTGCGTGAGCCCGGCGGATGAACCACGCCCGGTGGCGACGCCGCCCGCGCCCCGACCCCTGACGCAAGTCCCGAGGGGAGCCTTGTGACGACCGACGACCACGGCGTGACCCCGCAGGCGATGCGACGAGCCCTGGCCCGCGCTGCCCGAGGCGCCACCCTCGACGAGTCGGAGGCCGCCGTACTCCTGACGGCGCGGGGAGCCGACCTCGAAGCCCTGTGTACGACGGCCGCACGCGTGCGCGATGCCGGGCTCGAGGCGGCGGGGCGACCCGGCGTCGTGACGTACTCGCCCAAGGTCTTCATCCCGCTGACCCGGCTGTGCCGCGACCGGTGCCACTACTGCACGTTCGTGACGACGCCGAAGAGGCTCGTGGCAGCGGATGAGGCGCCGTACCTCTCCCC
>CAVQSC010000025.1:0-14196 GCA_963715375.1 uncultured Actinomycetota bacterium
TGACCCAGCCGTTCGCCCGGTCATCCGGTCAGCCGTTCGCCCAGTTATCCGGTCAGTCATCCGGTCAGCCATAGAGGCGCTCGAGAACGTCTTGGTACTTCGTGTGCACGACCCGCCGCTTCAGCTTGAGCGTCGGGGTCAGCTCCTCGCTCTCGGCGGTCCACTCCACGGGGAGCAGCGCGAACTTCTTGACCTGCTCGGGCCGCGACAGCCGGGCGTTGGCGGCGTCCACGGCCTGCTGGACCATCGCGAGCACCCGGGGATGCTCGGCGAGCCTCGGCGAGGTCGTTCGCCGCGATGCCCGTCTTCTGCGCGACGACCGGCGCCACCTCGGCGTCGAGGGTGAGGACTGCGACGACGTACGGCCTCCCTCACCGAACACCAGCGCGTGGCCGACGAGCGGGCTCTCCTTGAGGAGGTTCTCGATGTTCGACGGCGCTATGTTCTTGCCCGAGGAGGTGATGATCATCTCCTTCTTGCGGTCGACGACGTGGAGGAAGCCGTCCTCGTCGAGCTGGCCGATGTCACCGGTGTGCACCCAGCCCTCGTCGTCGATGAGCGCCCTGGTGGCGTCCTCGCGTCTGTAGTAGCCCGGAGTCACCACCGGGCCGCGGACCAGGATCTCGTTCTCCTCGCCGAGCCGCGACCTCGAGCCCGTGCTGCGGGCGCCCGACGCTGCCGAGCCTGAACGAGCCGGGGCCGTTGGCGGTGACCGAGGCCGCGGTCTCGGTCATGCCGTAGACGTCGTAGATCCTGATGCCGAGGCCGGCGAAGAACCGGGCCACCTCCACGGGCATCGGTGCGGCTGCGCTGGCCGCCCACTCCACCCGGTCGAGGCCGAGCATGCCGCGCATCACCGAGAGCACCGCGGCGTCCACCTGCCGGAACTGCTCCTCGAGCTCGGGCGGCGTGGTCTGGCCGGTCTGCTGGGACTCGACGTAGCGCAGCCCGATGTCCATCGCGGCCTGGACGCCGGCCTTCTTCTGCTCGTCGGGCTCGGCCGCGAGCAGCGCCGAGACGCCCGTCTTGATCTTCTCCCACACCCGGGGCACGCCGAAGAACCGTGTGGGACGTACCTGGCCGAGGGTTGCGGCCAGGATCGCCGGGTCGCTGATCAGGTGCACGTGTCCGCCCTGGATCTGCGGGATGTACATGCCGAGCACCCGCTCGGCGATGTGGGCGAAGGGCAGGTAGGACACCGAGACGCCCGGCTCGCCGAGACCCGCGGTCTCGAGCGAGCTGAACGCCTCGAACAGGATGTTGTGGTGGGTGAGCACCACGCCCTTGGGGTCGCCGGTGGTGCCCGAGGTGTAGAGGACGGTCAGCGGCTGCTCGGGGTCGACCTCCCGCCAGCGACGGTCGCACTCCTCGTGGTCCGCGGCCCGGTGCCCGGCTCCCGTGGCGAGCAGCTCGTCCCACGTGAGGAAGCGAGGGTCGTCGGTCCTGGCTGCCGGGTCGAGAACCACGACGTGCTCGATGCTGCCGGCGTTGGCCAGGGCGAGCTCCACCTCGCGACCTGGTCGGCGCCCTCGAGCACGACGACGGTGGGGGTGCTGTGCTCGGCGACGTAGAGCACCTGCTCGGGGGCGAGTGTCGCGTAGATCGACATGGGGGTGCCGCCCGCATGGACGGACGCGAGGTCGGCGAGCACGTGCTCGGTCCGGCTCGACGCCATGATCGCCACCGTGTCGCCGGGAGCGAGACCTCGCGCGACCAGTCCGGCGGCGGCATCCAGCACCCGCTCACGCAGCTCTGACCAGGTGACCGTGCGCCAGCCCGGGTCTCCTTCGGCGATCCCGACCTTGTCGGAGTAGGCGGGCTCGGCACCGCGCTCGGCGGCGGTGCTCTCCAGCTCGGTGCAGAGAGTCCTGCCGGCGATGCGCTCCTCGATCGCAGCGCGCTCTTCCATCACCTGGGTCATCGATCGGTACTCCTGTTGGGGTTGCGTGGGGGCGGTGTTTCGTCTCGGTCGGGTGCGACGGGCGGGTGCGAGGGTGAATGCGACGGCCTGCTCAGTAGCTCCTGGGCAGGCCGAGCATCTGGGTGCCGATGTGGGCGAGGATCAGCTCCTCGGCGACGGGGATGTTCTTGCCGATGCGGGCGTCGCGGAAGAGCCGCTCGACGGGGTACTCCTTGGAGTAGGCCATGCCGCCGAAGACCTGGAACGCCTGGTTGCTCGCCTCCCACGCGACCTGGGCGCCGGTGAGCTTGGCGACGTTGGTCTCGTTGCCGCAGGGGAGTCCCTGGTCGAAGAGCCAGGCGGCCTTGTAGGTCATCAGCCTGGCGAGCTCGGTCTTGGCCTTGATCTGCGCGAGCGGGAACTGCAGTGCCTGGTTCGCGCCGATCGGCCTGCCGAACACCACGCGGTCCCTGGCGTAGTCGCAGGCGACCTCGAGGGCGGCCTCGGCGTGACCGACACCGCCGGCCGCGGCCAGGATCCGCTCGGGGTTGAGCACGTCCCACAGCACCGCGAACCCGCCGTCGACCTCGCCGAGGACCCGGTCGGCAGGGACCCGCACGTCGTCGAAGAAGACCTGGCTGGACTTGACGATGTTGCCGCCCAGCTTGGGGATCGGCGTGTAGGACAGGGTGCCCGCGGCGAGCGCTTCCTTGACGTCGACGAGGAACAGGGTGAACCCCGCCGTACGCGGCTTGGCCTCGGCCGCCGGTGTGGTGCGGGTGACCGCGACCATCCAGTCGGCGTTCTCGACTCCCGAGATCCAGATCTTCTGGCCCGTGATGAGGAAGTCGTCGCCGTCGCGGCGGGCCGACGTGGAGATCTCGATCGCGTTGCTGCCGGCGTCGGGCTCGGTGAGCGCCATGCAGAACTGGGTCTCGCCGGTGGCGACACCGGGGAGGATCGTGCGTTTCTGCTCCGCGGTGCCGTGCCGTGAGAGCGTCATCGCGCCGAAGCCGGGGGTGAGGATGTAGAGGAAGGTCCCGGCCGTCCCGCCGGACGCGGCCAAGGACTCGCAGGCCACCGCGAGCTCGAGCATGCCCTGGCCGCCTCCGCCGTACTCCTCGGGGACGCAGAGACCGATCCAACCTCCGTCGGCCAGGTCCTGCCAGGCCTCGTGAGGGAAGCGGTGCTCGTCGTCGCAGCGCGACCAGTAGGCATGGTCGTACTTGGCGCCGACGGCACGCACTCCGTCTCTGACGGCGAGAGCCGTGTCGGGCAGGTTGAAGTCCACGGTGCTCCTAGGCGCTGCGGGTGGGGCGGGACTGCCGGGCCGGGTCGCGCATCCAGTCCGGGCCGAGGTCGGAGAGCGAGTAGCCGAAGGGGTAGGTCCGCCGCGGGTCGTGGACGTACGGCTTGGACGCCGGTCGCGGAGGTACGACGAGCCGCAGGGCATGTGCGCGTAGGCGCAAGGCCCTGTCCAGCAGGGTCCCGAGCCAGCGTGGCTGGCGGGGGAGTCCGAGCGCGATCCGGAGCGGCTCGTCGAACATCGCGATGCTGACCCGCCGCATGACCGGTCGCGTGAACGACGGGTACCAGTTCTCGACGATCCGCAGCGACGCCTCGGCGACCCGGCGGTTCTGCGGCGCGAACTCGAAGTGCTCGGCTTCGTAGTCGTCGAGGAGCCGTTCGTAGCCGTCGTAGCTGGTCGGGAGGTCCTTGATGCCCATCAGCTCGCCGAACCGCGTCGTCACCCGACACATGGCCTCCACCTCGTGGGGGTGGAGGTGACGCCAGCCGTAGGCGTCGATGAACCGCTTCGGGCCGACGATCGTGGTGGCCAGCACGTAGCGGAACTCGTGGTTCGGGATGTCGTACTTCCCGTGGATCTGGTTGAGGTGGCGGATCGCCGCCCTGCCGCGCTCGGACTCGAGGGTCTCGACGGTGGCTTCGTAACCGATCAGGATCGTGTCGTCGTACCGCTTCTGGCCGTGGTCCTCGAACTCGCGGGTCCGGTCGAGCAGGGCGCTGATCGAAGGCACGCCGTAGTCGCGCATGAACGCGATCGAGGTGCCCTGGACGTACTCCCACGGGAACTCGTACTGCGTGACGAGGCTGAAGATCTCGTCGAAGTCGATGGCCGGATCCAGGCGCTCGATGCGGCGGAGGTTCGCGTGACGGCCGAAGACCATGGCTCAGGACCTCACATCGCGACTCGGGAACTTACAAAACAACTGTGACAGCAGAACTGTAAACACGGCAAGGGTCCGACCGACAGCCGGGCGCAGGTCTTTAGAGCAGGTCCGCCTCCGACACCCGCCAGCCGTCGTCCGTGCGGACCAGGGTCATCGCGATCCGGTTGCGGTCCACCCGAGGCCTCTGCTGCATCGAGCTGGTGACGGTCTGGTCGACGAACAACAGCACCTCGACCCTGTCCTCGTCGGCGGAGGAGACAGCGGCCCGGACCACCTTGCCCTTCGCGGTTCCCTGGTACTTCTCGAGGACGTCGGTGAGCGTCTCGCTCGCCTTGTCGAACTGGCTCGCGAAGGGGTCGGTCGCGAGGCGGCGCACGGCGTCGAAGTCGTCGTCGAGGCTCTTGTAGTCGTACGACGTCAGGGCCACCGCGGCGATGCGCGCCTGCGCTGTCGCCTCCGTCCGCGCGGCCTCGACCGCGTGGGTCTCGCGCATCTCCAGCAACAGCCACCCGGCCAGGGCGAGGGCGCCGGCCAGCGCCGCCGACAGGAGCACCGTGACCAGTCCCGGCCGGGGGAGTCGTCCCAGACGCTGGGAGAACTGTGCGCAGCGTCGCCCGACGGCGTCGTCCCCGGGCTCGGCGACGCCGACGGCGCCCGGCTGGTCCTCGACCCGGGTCCGGGAGTCGGCCGGGGTCTCGGACGTGGTGGTGCTCATGGTGTTCTCCTCGGGCCGGGTCATCGGGCCGGCCGGCGCGAGACCGGTCTCGGGACGTACTGGGCTCCCCGCTGCTGCACCCGCGGGTCCTTCACGGTGCAACGGGCGTCGGGGTTCGGCGGGCGGCGCGTGGGGTCGGTCGGGGAGTGCTGCTCGGTGGCGTACTTGCAGTTGAAGCTGGGGCTGGGCACGAGCAGCACCCGGCCGGACCCGTCCCGGGTGCTCTCGGCCATCCCCACCATCTGCGAAGGCACCCAGTCCAGCCAGTGCACGAGGCCTGGGCGGCGTTCGGCGGCGAGCTCCGCCGGGACGAGACCCGCGGTGAGCAGCCGGGAGATGCTGCCCTCCGTCTCGTCGAGGAGCGCGGTCAGCTCGGGGACCGCGACCACGCCCTGGTCGATGAGGTCGTTCACGACCGGGTCGGCCTCCCTCATCTCGCCGGTGATCTGGTGCAGCTGCCTGCTGAACCGCCGGAGCTGCCCGGCGCTCTCCGTCGTGGTGCGGAGCGGGACCTGGCCCTGCTCGACGATCCGGATGGTCGCCGGCTGGAGTCGCTCGAGCATCGTGAACGTCTTGCCCGCCTCGCGCGACATGCGCAGCAGACTGACCTGGTCCCCGCCCAGAGCAGTGTCGAGCTCGCGGGAGATCGTGCGTACGTCGGCGACGTCCACCCGTTTCACCAGGTTGTCCATGTCGAGGAGGAGGTCGTGCGTCGACAGGGGCAGCCGTGTGTCCGCGGCCCGGATCGTGCTGCCGTCCGCGAGGTAGGGCCCGGCCCCTGTGCGCGGCCGGAGGTCGAGGTACTGCTCGCCGACCGCCGACAGGTTGGAGACCACGGCTTCTGTGTCCTGCGGGACCCGGACGTCCCGGTCGAGCTCGATCGTCGCTTCCACACCCTGTGCGGCCAGCTGCAGGCCGGAGACCTCGCCGACGCGGACGCCGCGGTAGCTGACCAGGGACTTGTCGTGCAGCCCCCCGCCCGCGGCGAGCTGCACGGTGACGGTGTACGGGCGGGAGAACACCGTGCCTCCCGCGACGGTGTCCGTGACGTACACCAGGCCCGCCACGAGGATGAACGCCAGGAGCAGCTGGGCTGTCCTGACCCGGCGTCGCTCGGTCATGACCGCCCGCCCAACAGCTGCGGGTCGAGCCAGCGGGGGTCGAGGTCCCCGGAGTCCAGGGGACCGGGCAGCTTCGGCGGATGTGAGTACTCGGGTGGGTCGAGCTCGGGCGGCTGGCCCTTCTCGAGGTCCACGAGCGGGGCGCCGCCGTTGACGGTGACGTCGAGCAGGGCGGTGAGCTGGAAGTTCGCGAAGTCGCCGGGGGTCGCGTGGTCGAGCCGGCGCGCGAACGCGCGGACGCCGGTCAGCATCGGCACCAGTGACTCCTGGTTGCGGATCACGCTGTCGAGGATCGGCCCGACGGCCTCGAGCTGGGACGTGATCTCGTCCTTCGTGGACGTGATGACACGCCTGCTGGCCTGCGACAGCGCGGTCACCTCGCGGAGCAGTGCCATCGCCGACTCGCGCTGCTGGGCCAGTGCCCGGACAGCAGGGGTGATCTCGTCGACGGCGTTCGCGATCGCCTCCGAGTCGTCGGCGAGCGACGCCGCGAGCCGGTCCATCCGGTCGATGACCTGGTCGATGGTCTGGGTGCGGCGGCGCAGGCCGCTGACCATCCGGTCGAGCTGTGCCAGCAGTCTGCGGACCTCGTCGGTGTTGCCGTCCAGTGCGGTGCGCAGCTCGTTCACGATCACCTGGAGGTCGGCGAAGCTGCCGCCGGTCACCGCGACGGAGAGCGCGGAGAGCAGGTCGGTCGTGTCCGGGGCGGTCCGGGTGGCGGGGATCCCGATCACGTCCCCGGGGCGGAGCCGTGGCCCTGGCGCTGCCGGCGGGACCAGCTCGACGAACGCCTCGCCCATCGCGGACGTCAGCCGGATGCCGGCCCGCGTCCCGCGCGTGAGAACGACCGACTCCTTCAGGCGCAGCTGCACGCGGGCCCGGAAGTCGTCGACCTTGATCGAGGTCACCTCACCGACCGTGTCGCCGTCGAGCTTCACGGGCGCCTGCTCGGGCAGGTTGAGCGCGTTGGCGAACACCGCGTCCACGGTGTACGTCGGACCACTGACCAGTCCGGGCATCGGTACGTCGCGAAGCTCGAGGCCACAGCCCGAGAACGTGAGCGTCGCGGCGAGCGCGAGACAGGGGACGATGGTCCGCATCGGGCGCCGCGACATCAGAACGAGTCCGGGAAGAGCGTCGTGGGGAAGTCGAAGATCGGGTCGAGCAGGCCGGTGCCGTCCTTGTTGACGACGAGGTGACACACGCTGACCTCGAGGTCGCGGCAGATCTGCGCCCGGGCGAGGTCGGAGAAGGGACCGGTCTCCCGAGCATCCACCTTGATGCGCAGCCGACGGGTCTTCGGGTCGAACGCGCGGGAGATGTTCTCCGCGACCAGCGGCATGACGTCGAACGTCTCGGCCAGCTGGTCCTGGCGACCGGCGATCAGCTCGAGGGTGTCGGCGGCCGAGCGCAGGTCGTCGCGAACGAGCCCGCGGTTGTTCCGCACGAACCGCGTCAGCACGCGGCTCAGCCGGGCCAGGGCGACCAGCGTCTCGTGGAGCTCCTCGCGTTGGTCGGCGAGGACGGCGGTCGAGGCGGTGACGTCGGTCTGGAACCTTCGGATCATGCCGTCGCGTCGTGCGAGGGCACCGACGAGGGCGTCGAGGTTCCGGGTGACCGCGACGAGGTCAGGCTCCTTGGTGTTCACCGTGCGGAGCGCCTGCTCGGCGGCCACGAGGCTGTCCCGGATCTTGCCGCCCTTGCCGTCGAGGCTTGCGGCGGTGACATCGAGGAGGTCGCCGACGTCCTTGCCGCCGGGCGTGGTCTCGTCGAGCGCGACGACCAGGTCGTCGACGGCGCTGGTGATGTCGTCGATGTTGGCGGGGCTGCGCGTGTGCTCGGGGTCGATGTGGGCCCCTGTCTCCAGTCGGGGGCCGTGGTCGTAGGCGGGCGTCAGCTCGACGTACCGGTCCGCCACGAGCGAGGACTGCATGATCACCGCGCCGACGTCCGCCGGAAGCGGCGTGCCCTCGTCGACGGTCATGGTGACGTCGACGGTGCGGCCCTGCGGCTCGATCGCCTTGACCTTTCCGACCGGGACGCCGAGCACGGAGACCTCGTTGCCCACGTAGAGGCCGGTCGTGTCCGTGAAGGAGGCGGTGACTTCCAGCGGCTGTGCCGATCGCGCGGTCATGAGTCCGGCGCCGGTCAGGGCGACCACGACCAGCAGCACCATCGGCACGAGAGCGGCTCGAGGGAGTCTCATCGGCACTTCTCCGGGGTGAGCAGCGGGCACAAGAGGTTGTCGGGCAGCAGGAAGTACGGCGCGTAGACGTTCACCCAGGGGCCGTCGCCGCTGGCGTTCGCGTAGTAGCGGGCCATGGGCGCGGCGAGCTGGAGGGTCTGGTCCAGGTCCGACTTCTTCGCTTCCAGGACGGCGAGCAGGTTGCGCAGCTGGAGGAGCATCGGGCGCAGGTGGCGCTGGTTCCGGTCGACGAGCCGGCTGACCTCCGCTACCAGGACACGCGTGTCGGCGAGCAGCGCCCTGATCACCTCGCGTCGCTGGTAGATCATCTGCGAAACGAGGTCGGCGTCCTCGACCAATGAGAGCAGCTTGCCCTGCTGGCCGCGGACGAGGTCGGTGACCTCGCGGGTGGTGCCGAGCAGGCGGCCGAGCTGCTCGTCGCGGGATGCGACGAGCCGGGAGAGCGAGGTGATTCCCTCGAGGGCTGCATCCGCCTCCTTGGAGGGCTTGGCCAGGTCCGTGGTGAGGACGTCGATGGCCTGGCCCAGGGCATCGAGGTCGAGGCTCCCGAGCTCGTCCTGGGCATCGATGAACACCTGGTCGAGGGTGTAGGCCGGTTCGGTGTTCGCGAGCGGGATCGGTCCGTCGAGGCGAGCGCCGTCGCCGGGCCGCAGCTCGAGGTAGCGCTTGCCCAGCAGGGACGAGAGCTTGACCGCGGCGTGGGTGTCCTCGGTCAGGTGGACGTCGGAGTCGGTGGTGAACGACGCGACGGCCTTGGTGCCCGCGAGCCGCACCGACTGGACCTTTCCGACTGCGATCCCCGCGACGCGTACCTCGTCGCCCGCCCGGAGGCCGGACGCGTGGGCCAGCTCTGCTTCGTGCGTTCCGTGGCCGGGGATCAGCCGGGTGGCGCCGACGCCCAGCAGGAGCGCGATGACCACGAGCACCGGCAGGAGGCGAGGCCGGGCCGGGGCCTCGAGTCGGCGGGTCATCGGCAGACCTCGGAGCTGACGCGCGCGTCGCCGCTGACGGCGGGGCCCCTGCCGGGCACCTTGAGGGTCAGGCTGCAGATGTAGGTGTTGAGCCAGCCGCCGTAGCTCATCGCACGGGCGTAGGCCCGCAGCATCACGGGAGAGTCCTCCAGGGCCTTGCCCAGGAGCACGGAGTTCGTGTCGAGCTGTGCACCGACCTTGCGCAGCCGGGCGACGTCACGCGAGAGCGGCTCCCCGGCCTCGGTGACCAACCCGTTGGTGACGTCGGTGAGCTCCTGCATCGCGCTCAGGCTTCGGCCCACCTCCGCGCGGTCCGCGGCGAGCCCCGAGACGAGCCCGCCGAGCTGGTCGATGAGCTCGGTGATCTGCTCGCGGTGCCCGGCGGTGGTCTCCATGACCACGGTGAGGTTCGTGATGAGCTGGTCGATCACCTGGTCGCGCCCGGCGATGTGCTTCGTGAGCTCACCGGTCTGCCGAAGCAGGTGGGTGAGGGTGGGCCCCTCGCCCTGGAGCGCGGCCACCACCTCGCGGGCGAGGCCGTTGACCTCCTCGGGGTCGAGCAGGTCGAACAGCGGCCGGAAGGCGTTGAAGAGAGCGGTGAGGTCGAGGGCGCCCTGGGTGCGATCGAGGGGGATGGTGTCGCCGTCGTGGAGCGGTCGTCCACCCGGGCCCCCGCGTTCGAGGGAGACGTAGCGCTGGCCGAGCAGGTTGAGGTAGGAGATCTCGGCACGGACCCGGTCGTGGATCGGCTCTCCGGCGTCCACGGTGAACGTGACGTGGGCGTACCTGCCGACGAGCTCGCGCTCCTCGACCCGCCCGACCCGCACCCCCGCGATGCGCACCTCGTCACCGGGCCGCAGGCCGGAGGCGTCCTCGAACACCGCGGTGAGACGGATGGGGGCGTCGCCCGCCCCCTTCGCCAGCGTGCCTGCGACCGCGGAGGTGAGGAGCACGGAGACGAGCGCGAAGGCGACCACCCCGACGAGCTGTCCGCGGACCCGGCTGAGCTGCCTCACGGCCCCACTCATGGGGACACCACCTGGCCGCGCAGGATCGGGGCGCCGAGCAGGGTGAAGACGTCGCGCAGGCCGGCGTCCTCGTGCGCGAGCCCGAACAGCGCCGCGACGGACTGCTTCTCCTGCTCGCTGCCGACGGGGCCGGCCGAGCCGCCGAGGTCCGGTGCCACGCGCTGGGCGGCGGATCTCGAGCGGGCGGGGGTGTAGGCGTCGTACCGCCGTCGGAGCCCGCGCAGTTGGACCCGGCGGCGCCGGCGTACCTCGGGCAGTCTGCGGCGGTGTACGGGTCGAGCGGGTTGGTGCCGATGAGGCCCTCCATCATGATCCGGGAGCCCTGGATGCTGTTGGCGCCGTTGTGCAGCACCCGCGGGGCACCCGACATGAACGCGTCCAGGGAGTCGGTGCCGTCGGCGAAGGTCCGGAGCGTGGGGCCCGTGGCGCCGAGGAGCCGGATCACCCGGTCCTCCTCGCGGTCGAGGAGACCGTCCGACCGGCGCGCGAGCACGGTCGAGCCGGCGACGAGCTCGGTGATCTCCTGCTGCCGCGCCACCATGGTGCGGGCGGTCGTGACCGAGTCGCGCAGCGCCCCGACGAGCTCCGGCTCGATGTCCGACGCGGTGCGGAGTGTCTCGTCGAGCAGCTCGAGGTCGCGGTAGAAGGCGCCTTCGTGGTCCGCCATGACGCCCACGAAGCGGTCGGCCCGACGGATGAAGCGACCGAGGTCGTCCCCGTGGCCGTCGAGGGCCTGGGCCAGGTTGGAGACCGCCGCGTCGAGCTGGGCCGGGTCCACGGCGACGAGGATCCGCTCGATCGAGTCGAACGCGTCCATGAGGCGCACGGTGCGCTTCGAGGTGTCCGCCCGCACGACCATCCCGTCGCGCAGCGTCGCTCGCCGGTTGTGCCGGGGCTCGACGAGCTCGACGTACTCGGCTCCGAAGATGGTCCCGGGCAGCACCCGGGCGCGCACGTCGGCCGGGATCTGCCCGGTCTCCTCGTGCTCGATGAGGAGGTCGGCACTCTTGGACCCCTCGCCGGCGTGGAGGCGCTGCACCTTGCCGACGACGAGGCCGCGGTACTTCACGTCCGAGCCCGGGCCGAGCGAGTCGCCGAGGGTCACCAGCTCGTGCGCTGACCCTGGTGTCGTCACTGACCAGGCCGAGGTAGGACAGGCCGAGGTAGGCGCTCGTCGCGCAGAACAACGTCGCCGCCGCGGCCGAGGGTCACCATGCGAAGCGCGTGGCGGCCGGCGGAGCTGCCGCGCGGGACCAGGTGCTGGCTCACGTGTCGGCTCCCTCAGCCCGAGATCTGGACGGACTGGTCGGGGCCCCACAGAGCGAGCGTGAGCAGGATGTCCACGACGGTGATCAGCACGATGCTCGTGCGGATCGCGCGGCCGGTCGCCTTGCCGACACCCTCGGGACCTCCCGAGGCGGTGAAGCCGTAGTAGCAGTGCACCAGGGTCACGAGCGTGGTCAGGACGACCACCTTGGTCGCGGAGTAGGCCACGTCGGCCACCGACACGAACGAGCGGAAGTAGTGCTCGTAGGTCCCGGCCGACTGGCCGTAGAACGTGGTCACCATGACGTCGGTGGCGACGTAGGTGCCGACCAGGCCGAGCAGGTAGAGCGGGACGACGACGATGCAGCGCGGCCACGAGGCGGGTGCTGACGAGGTAGGGGATCGGGCCGGATCGCCATGCTCTCGAGCGCGTCGATCTCCTCGCTGATCCGCATCGCGCCGATGCGGGAGGTGAACCCGCACCCGATCCGCGCGGCGAAGCCGAGCGAGGCCACGATCGGAGCCATCTCGCGCGTGTTGGCGTAGGCGGAGATGAAGCCGGTCAGGGGTCCGAGCCCGATGACCTCGAGCCCGTTGTAGCCCTCGAGGCCCACCGCCGTACCCGTCAGCGTGGACATCAGGAGGACGACGCCGACGACGCCGCCGCCGAGCACGAAGACCCCGGTGCCGAGGCTCACCTCTGCGAGGACCCGGCCGACCTGGGCGCGGTAGTGCGTCAGGGCCAGGGGGAGGTAGGCGAACGCCCGCCAGGCGAACCACACCTGCTCGCCCGCGCGTACGGCGGCCCCGAGGCTCTCGTCCCGCGCGGAGCGGAGCACGGCGGTGGACGCTCATCCGACGGCTCCCGGCACGAACGTGGTCTGCACCTGCGAGATCGCGAAGTTGGCCGCCGAACAGCACGACGAAGTTCATGACGACCGCGTTGGTCACCGCGTCGCCGACACCGGCGGGGCCCCTGCTGACGGTCATGCCCTTGTGGGCGGCCACGACCGTGCAGATCACCCCGAAGATCGCGGCCTTGACGAGCGAGAGCCACAGGTCGGAGGGTCGCGCCAGCGTGGCCACGGACGACAGGTAGCTGCCGGGGGAGAGGTTCTGGGTCACCACGCTGACGACCAGCGTCGTGACGATCGCGAAGAACATCACCACGCCGTTGAGCAGCACCGCCACGGTCACCGTCGCCAGGGCACGCGGGAGCACGAGCCGCTCGACGACGGAGATGCCCATGACCTCGAGCGCGTCGAGCTCCTCGCGGATCTTGCGCGCGCCGAGGTCCGAGCAGATCGCGGAGCCTGCCACGCCGGCGAGCATCAGCGCCGTGATCATGGGCGAGGCCTGGCGGACGACGGCCAAGGTGTTGCCGGCTCCGGTGAAGCCGACGGCACCGACCTCCTGGGCGAGGACGCCGACCTGGAGCGCCAGCACGACCCCGAACGGGATCGAGACCGCGAGCGCGGGCAGGGTGCAGACGCCGATGGCGTACCAGGTCTGGCGGACGTACTCCTCGACGGGGAAGCGCGCTCTCGGACACGACGCGCACCAGTCCGCGGCCGAGCCGCCAGAGCAGTCGGGCGAGGGCGGAGACCTCGGAGCTCGGTCGGGTCGTGCCGAGCGCGGCGAGGACACTGCGGATCGGGCGAGGCGAGGGAGGCGCCGGCACCTGGCGTCACGAGGACCTCCGGGGCGGGTCGGTGCGCGGGCCCCTCCCTCAAGTGCCCCGCACGTTGACGGAATGACTGTAACAGTGCTCTGTCTCGTTCGTCAAGGGTTGTCCGGTCGAAGTCGGCACTCGTTTCCCGAACGGGCCGACGTTTGCAGTTCCAATGTGACAGTCATACTGTTATCGAAGTCAAGGGTGGTCGCCCGAGTCGTGCGCTGCCTGTCTTGCGAGCAGCACCTAGGGTGAGCAACATGAGCGTGCAGGAAGAGAGCGGGGAGCAGCTCTTCACCATCGACGAGCTGGCTCTGGCAGTCGGGATGACAGTGCGGACCACCCGCTACTACGCGAGCCTCGGGTTGCTGCCACCTCCGGTACGCCGGGGACGGCTCGCGTACTACTCCACCGTCCACCTTGCGCGCCTGGAGCTCATCCGCGCCCTGCAGGACCACGGGTTCACGCTGGCGGCCATCGAGCGCTACATGAAGCGCATCCCCGAGGACGCCTCGGTCGAGGACCTCGCGATGCAGCGGGCGATGCTCACCTCGTGGGCGCCCGGACCGCGCGAGGAGCTGACGCGGCGCCAGCTGGAGAAGAGGGCCGGCCGCAAGCTCGGCGACGAGCAGCTCGAGCGGCTGGTGATGACCGGAGCCGTGGCGCAGACTGCCGGAGGCTCCTTCGAGGTGCTTCCTGCGTTCGACGTCGGCGTGCAGATGCTCGACATGGACATCCCGCTCGACAGCATCGTCGCGGCGAGCGAGGCCATCACGAGGCACATGGACTCGCTCGCCGACGAGCTCACCGAGATCCTGCGCACGCGCGTCATCGAGCCGTACCGCAAGAACAAGTTCGCCGAGGTGGACGCCGCGAAGTTCGAGTCCACCATGTCCCGGCTCCGTCAGCTCACCCTCGAGGCGGTCGTGAGCGGGTTCCAGCGAGCGGCCAACCAGGTGATCAGCCGCTCGATGTCCAAGGAGTGACGCCGGGTCACACCAGGCGGCGCCCGAGGCGGATCCGGATCCGCATGTCGAGCAGGCAGGCGTTGTAGGGGAACCTGCGCAACGGTCCCGGAAGTGCGCACACTGCCCGCGCGACCACGCCCATCAGCCGGTTCCACCT
>CAVQSC010000026.1:0-7726 GCA_963715375.1 uncultured Actinomycetota bacterium
TGCTGCTCGCCTGGGTGCCGCCGCGGCCGCCGTGATGGTAGGCACCTCGAGTGACGTCGTCAGCTCGGCCGCGACCGCGGGACCTGACATCGCCACCGCGCTGATGGGTGGTCTGGTGATCCTCGCGTCGCTGACGTACGACGGGAGCCGACGTGCCGCGGGCCTGCTGCTGCTCGCCGTGGCGCTCGCGTCGGTGACGAAGCTCACCGTGGTGACCGCGGTGGGGGCGGCGATGATCATCCTGCTGCTCAGGGCCCTGGTGCGGCGGGCCGACCCCATGAAGCTGCGTGCCCTCCCGGCACTCGGACTGGCGGGGCTGACCGGCGTCGTCTTCGTCGTCCTGTCGCTCGCATGGTTCGCCCGCCCCAAGGGCGACGCCGCTGCCGAGGTGCCGGCGAGCGCCCCCGCCGTCGTGCCCTGGCTCGACATCAAGGCGCAGCTCTTCTTCAACTTCCTGAGCCCCAACGCGGGCAACTTCAACGCGCCCTTCCTGGACGGCGTGGTCAACACCCGGATCGAGCAGCTGATGGTCGGACTGCTCATGTTCGGGGTGCTGGCGGGTGCCATGGCGCTGCGGCAGAACCTGAAGGTGAGCATCCTGGCGTGGGCCGTCGCCGTGATGGCGGTGACCGGACCGATCCTGCTGACGCTGCTCAACCTGTACGCCAACAATTGGTACTTCGCCCTGCCGCCTCGGTACGGCTACGGGCTGATGGCCGGGTTCATCGGACTCGCCGGCTGGGCCTTCAAGGGGCCGGCTCTCGCCCGAGCGCTCGCGGTCCTCGCCGGTGTCTCATTCTTGAGCGTGTTCCTGTGATCCGGCAGGGACCGAGGGCCGTCACCGCGCGGAGGCGGACCGGCCGACCGTGTTACGGTCTCCGGTCGTCAGTGGACATCATGGTGTGGGAGTCGGTCCAGGAAGGGGCTTGTGCGATGGGAGCCGCAGCGGAGGGGCCGTGGCACGAGGTTCACGCGGCCGGCGACGACGCGGCGGCGCTCCGCGAGGAGCTGCGGCTGTGCCGGCTCGAGCTCGCTCAGGCTCGTGAGGAGTACGAGGAGATCGCAGAGCGGCAGGCTCGCCTGCGGAGGTCCCGGGCCAAGGCACAGAAGGAAGCCGAGATCCTGGCCAAGTCACTGGCCGACGTGCTGAACCGCGAGACCCGGGAACGCGCCCGTGGCGCCTGGTACCGGGCGGGGCAGGGTCGGGTCAGCCGGCAGGAGTGGGAGAACGTCCAGATCCTGCGCCAGTCGAAGTACTTCCGGCCGGCCTGGTACCTGCGCGAGAACCTCGACATCGCGCGCGGTGGTGTCGACCCCGCGCTGCACTTCCTCCGGGACGGGCACAAGGAGGGCCGCAACCCGGGCCCGAAGTTCGACGTCTCCGACTACCTCGAGAAGCATCCCGAGGTGAAGGCGTCGGGCAAGAACCCGCTGCTGCACTTCCTGACGACCGGCGACGCGGCGTCGGACGCCTCCTCGGACTGAGGTCGGGTCCGTGTCGCTGCCTGACCTGACCGCAGCGCGGCGCCTATACGTCGACCGTGCAGGAGCGGCGCCTGAGGGCCCACCCGACGGGTGGCCGGCCCTGGGCCCGGACGACGAGGTCGCCGTGCTGGCGGCCAGCGGACTGGTCGACGAGGAGTACTACACCCGCACGGTCGGCGTGGCGCTGTACGAGGAGGCGGACCCGGTCGTCACCGTCGACTCGCCCGCCTCCGTCCTCGGGGAGGATCCCGACGATGTGCGGTCCGCCGTGCTGCTCAGTCCTGTGGAGCACTTCTGTCGCCGTGGCTGGCACGAGCTGCGCCGACCCCGCCCCGACTTCGACGTCTGGTGGTACTGGTCGACCCATCTCGACCCGCGGCGCGCAACCGTCAACCCGCTGCTGCACTACGCCGTCGTCGGGCACGACCTGGGCCTGTCCACCCGACCCACGCTGCCGGCGCCGGACCCCTCGCTCGGGACGCGGCTCGCGGGCACGCCGCGCCGGGTCTGTCTGCTCGCCGGTTCCGACCGTGACGGCTACCTGGACGACACGGTGGTCGACCTGGCGCGGGAGCTGTCGCGTTTCGGGGACGTCTACTACCTCGCCGACTGCGCGATGGAACGCGGGCAGCTCGAGGCTCTGCGCGAGGTCACCGTAGCAGCGTGGGCGTTCCGGCACGGAGGCGGCCGGGCGGGTTCCCGCGGGCGACTGATGAGCGAGCTGGTCGGCTGGGAGGTTCTGTCGGGCTACGACGAGGTGCTGCTCGCCGACGACTCCTCCTACCTCGTCGGGCGGCTCGACGGCCTGCTGTCCACCCTCGCGCTTCGGGCCTGCGACTGGTGGGCGATCGCGGCCTCGGGCGTCCCGGGGCGGGACGGCGACCAGAGTGCCGACGCGTCCCTCTCGGACCGCACCGACGAGGAGCTGGCGGCGTTCGACCCGGCCGGACCCCTGATCGGGCTCCGTGCCGCTGCCCTCGCGGACCCGGCCTTCCGCCGGCTCATGGAGGCGTCCGCGCGCGGGGGTCAAGACCAGATGCTCGCGAAGTATGTCGCCGGAGCCGGTCGGCTCCTCCTCGCCCGGGGACACCGCTTCGCCTCCCTCCTGGGCACCTACCCCGGGCCGGACCCACTGACGAGCGACCAGGCCTTCGACCTCGTCGGCCGCGGGGTCCCGTTCCTGTCCAAGCACCTCCTCGAGCAGAACCCCGTCAACGTCCCGCACCTGTCGGTCTGGAAGGAGCGGCTGGGGCGGGTCGCCCCGGACGTCGATACGGACCGACTCGAAAAGGACCTGCTGCGCAGCCGTGCCGACGACGCGCTGCGGCGCAGCCTGTCGGTGACCGTGGACGAGCACGGCGAGACGGTGATGCCCGAGCTGCTCGAGTCCGACGCGCTGGTCGAGGAGGACCGCTGGGCGCCGAAGTTCGACCACTGGTGGGCGTTCCCCGTGTGCGCGCTGACGCACCAGTTCACCGGCAACGAGCGAGCGGTGTTCGAGGAGGTCGCGGACGACCCGTCGCTGAAGAAGATCGTGCTGACCCGCTCACGGTCGGTCGAGCTGACCGGTGCCAACGTGGTCGTGGTGCCGCTCGCGAGCCCCGAGGGCCAGCACTACCTGCTGCGGTCCGGCCAGGTGTTCGTCAAGCACGGAGCCCGGATCAACGTCCCCTACCGGCTGTTCCCGGAGCGCCGCAACTTCATCAACCTGTGGCATGGCATCCCCCTCAAACGGTTCGGTCTCGCCGCGCACGGCATCGAAGGAGAGCGGGACAAGCTGCTCCTGGAGAACTCGCGGTCGCGCGCGGTGATCACGTCCTCACGGGTCGACAGCCTCGCCATGGCGGCTGCGTTCGCTCCGCTGTCCGTGCGGCAGATGTGGCCCACCGGCCTGCCCAGGAACGACTTCGTCGTCGGCGCCGAGGAGCGACTGCCGGCCGACCTCCGCAGCCAGCTGGACCGGCTGCGGGCGCTTGTGGGTGGTCGGAACCTCGTGCTGTTCTGCCCGACGTTCAAGGACGACCAGGACGAGGGGTACAACCAGTTCTCGCCCGAGGAACTCGACTGGCTCGGGGCGTGGCAGCAGCGGCACGACGCCGTGCTCGGTGTCCGCGAGCACATGGCCGACACCGTGTCGTCCTATTCGCGCCAGCTCGCCTCGCTCGATGTCCTGAACCTCAACGCGAGCCGGTTCCCTGACGTGGAGGTGATCTACCGCGTCGCCCGCGCTCTGGTCAGCGACTACTCCAGCTGCCTGGTGGACTTCCTGCTGACTGGGCGTCCCGTCATCAGCTTCGCCTACGACTACGAGCGCTACCGCGACCACGAGCGCGGATTGTTCTACGAGCTCGACGACGTGCTCCCCGGTCCGGTCTGTCGTGACTTCAACGCCTTCTCGGCCGCCCTCGACGCCGTGTTCGACCCTGTCGACGAGGCGTCGCGCGACGACTACGTCCAGCGGCGGAGCCTGTTCTTCGACCACCTCGACGCCGGCAACGCGCGTCGGGTGGTGCAGCGAGTGAAGGGCCTCTACGCGCCCGAGGAGACGGCATGACGCCCGACGAGTTCACCGCGCGGTGGCACCGGTTCGTCCGGCACTGGGCGCGCACGGGGAGGGACGTGGGTGCGCGGAGCACTGGTCGAGGACCTGCTCTCCCGGGGACTGGTCGCGGCCACCGACAGGCTTCCCCTCCCCGAGCCCGAAGGTGAGCTGCCGGCTCCGGCGGACCAGGACCTGGCACGCTGCGAGCGCGCCGTCGTGCGGAGCTCGTCCCTCTTCGACGCCAAGGCCTATCGCCGCGCCAACGCCGAGGTGCGCAGCGGCAAGCTGGACCCGGCCGAGCACTTCTGCACGGCAGGCTGGCGCCTCCTGCGCAACCCGAGCCTCGGTTTCGACGTGTGGTGGTACTGGTCGGAGTACCTCGACCCGTCGGTCGACGACATCGACCCGCTCCTCCACTACCTGCTGGTCGGCCGGTGGGAGGGAGCGGAGCCTCTGCCGCCCCGGGAGCCGGGCAGACCGGCGACGACATACGAGGATGGGCACCGTCCGCGGCGGGTCTGCCTCTTCGCGGGCTACGACCAGGACGGAGTGATCGACGACTACGTCGTCGAGTACCTGCGTGAGATGAGCCGTCACGCCGACGTCTACTACCTCGCCGACGGGTTCATCCAGCCCGAGCAGCTCCGCAGGCTAGACGGGGTGGCGCGAGGCGCGTGGGCGGTCCCGCACGGGGCCTACGACTTCGGGTCCTACTCGATGCTCGCACGTGACCTGGTCGGTTGGGAAACGATCGACGGCTACGACGAGGTCGTCCTGGCCAACGACAGCGGGTTCCTGATCCGCCCCCTCGACGAGGTCTTCTCGGAGATGGACGGTCGGACCTGTGACTGGTGGGGCCTGCAGATGACCCGCCACGACTTCGAGCGCCACTCCAACGGCGGCCGTCCGCTGCCGATCGACGAGGCGAAGACCAGCATGGTCGGCGAGCGTTTCATGAGCGAGCTCGACCACCTGCACATCAGCTCCTACTTCCTGGTCTTCCGCAAGCCGGTCCTCCAGGACCCGGGGTTCCGGCAGCGGCTCGACGGGGTGAGCCCGCAGTCGCAGAAGGTGCTGGTCATCTACAAGTACGAGATCGGGCTGAGTCGCTACCTGATGTGCCGCGGCTTCGACTTCAGCACCTTCGTCGACGAGCTCTACCCGTTCCACCCCCTGTACACCGCGCAGTACTTCGACCTGCTGGAGCTCGGGTTCCCGATCCTCAAGCGCAACTTCCTGTCGGAGAACAGCCGCAACGTGCCCGACCTCGTCCGCTGGCGGGAGCGCGTCGGTGCGGCGGTGCCCGATGCGGACCTCGACGTCGTGGAACGCAACCTCATCCGAGTCTCGGCGGCCGACAGTCTGTATCGCAGCTTCTCGTTCGTCACCGGCGTCGACGGCCGCGTCTCCACGGCTCCCCTGCTGGTAGGGCGCGAGCTCGCGGACGAGGACCGGTGGGCGCCGAAGTTCGACCACTGGTGGGCCTTCCCGGTCTGTCCCCGGGAGCACACAGTCCCGGGCAACCTCCGGGCGGTGTTCGAGGAGGTGCGCACCGACCCCTCCGTCAAGAAGATCGTCCTCACTCGCAGCCGCACCGTGGAGGTCGACGGGCCCAACGTCGTCGTGGTGCCCCTGAAGAGCCCCGAGGGGCAGCGCTACCTCACTCGAGCAGGTCAGGTGTTCGTCACGCAGGCGCCTCGGGCCAGCGTCCAGTTCCCGGTGTCGGGTCGTCGACACCGGTTCATCCATGTCGGGGCTGGTGGTTCCCTTCGCCGGCACGGCCACGCGGCCACCGTGCCCGTCGAGGGCACAGCCGAGGAGAACGCCCGGTGCCACGCCGTCGTGGCGTCCCCCGCCCTCGACCGGCTCGCCAGCGCCGCGGCGTTCTTCCCGCTGACCTTCGACCAGATCTGGCCCACGGGGGTTCCTCGCAACGACCTGCTGACTCGCGACCTCGAGGCGCTCCCCGAGGATCTCCAGGCGCAGGAGCGACGTCTGCGGAAGCTGCTCGGGGGCCGTCGCCTCGTGCTGTTCACCCCGACCTACGACCCGCAGCAGGGGGGCTACCCCGCCTACGGCGACGACCAGCTCACCTGGCTCGACGCCTGGTGCAGGCGGCACGACATCGTGCTCGGGTTCCGCGACGACCCTGCCGACCCGTCACGCTCGCTCACCCGGATGCTCCACCCGCTCGGTGCCCTGAGGCTGACCTACGGACAACTACCCAGCACCGAGGTGCACGACCGGGTGGCGTCCGCCATGATCACCGACCACTCCCACCGCGCCGCGGAGTTCCTCGTGACGGAGCGTCCCCTGGTGAGTCTGGTCGCCCAGCCGGCTGCCGACGAGCTCTTCTTCGACCTCGACATCCTGCTGCCCGGCCCGGTGTGCCGGGACTTCGAGGGTTTGGCCGAGGCCCTTGAGGGGTTGCTGGAGCCACCCGACGACACACAGCGCGCTCGCTACGCCCGGCAGCGCCGGCTGCTGCACGGCGAGGTGGACGACCGCAACGCGGAGCGGCTCGTGCGTCGGGTGAAGGAGCTCTACGTCCGCTGAGCCGTGGCACTTCCGCGGCCTCGTAGGCTCGAACCCGTACACGCGGGAAAGGAGACGTCCATGGCCGAGGAGAGCGTGGCGGACTCACGTCGCCGCACGATCTGGGGCTCTTCGACTTCTCGCAGGGCCGGGGGCTGGAGATCGGCCCGCTGCACTCGGCCATCGCGGAGCGTGGCCGGGCCGACGTCAGCTACCTCGACGTGTTCAGCCGTGACGAACTCGTGGAGACCTACCGGGACGACCCGCTGGTGGACACGGGCCTCATCCCCGAGATCGACTACTGTCTCAGCGACGGCGGCCGGATCCGCCCGCTCGACGAGGCGTCCGCGCCCGGTGCGCCCTTCGACTGGGTGATGGCCTCCCATGTCGTCGAGCACGTGCCCGACCTGGTCACCTGGCTGCGGCAGCTCGCAGCGGTCGTCTGCGACGACGGTGCGCTGGTGCTCGCGGTGCCCGACCGGCGCTACTGCTTCGACGTCTTGAGGCCCCCCACCACCGTCGGGCAGGTGCTGCAGGCCTACCACGACCGCGACCAGGTCCCCTCGGTCCGCGCCGTCTACGACTACTTCAGCTCCAAGGTGCCCGTGGACACGCCCGCCCTGTGGGCGGGGGAGCGGCCACCGGGCTACGCCGCGCGGGAGAACACGCTCGAGGCGACGCTCGACCAGGTGGCACTCAGCCGGGACGGCGTCTACGTCGACTCGCACGTGTGGACCTTCACGCCGCAGTCGTTCGCGGAGCAGGTCGTCGAGCTCCGGGAGCTCGGGCTGCACGAGTGGCGGGTCGACACAGTCGAGTCGCCGCATGGGCTGGTCGAGTTCTACGTCGTGCTGCGGCGGCTTCCTCGCGACGCCGAGCAGCCCGTACCGCACGAGGCGGAGCCCGGGGCCGCTCCGGACCTGCCCGACTGGCTCGCGCTCCAGCACGAGCTGACGACACGGATCGCCGCCCTCGAGGAGGAGGTCGCCACCTTGCGCCGGCGGCAGGCGGACGGACCTCGCGGGGCTGAGGCCGAGTCGAGCTGAGCGGGCCGGTAATGACGCCTCGGGATGCTGGCCGAGGCGCGCTGAGCATCGCTCGATAGGCTTGCTTGCCATGAGCGACGACGCGCGCCCCGACTCCGGCGCTGCCCCCGGCCCGGCG
>CAVQSC010000027.1:0-4178 GCA_963715375.1 uncultured Actinomycetota bacterium
GAGGTCGGTGTCGAGGTCGCACAGCGCCTGTGCGTCCCCGTGGGCGAGCGCCTGGGCCACGGCGTCGTCGAACGGGAAGGCCCGGGGGTCGAGGAAGCCAGGCGCCTTGTCGCCGCGACGGGTGCTCCCGTCGCCGAGCAGGAGCAGCCCGACGGAGCCGGAGCGGCCGGCGAGGTCGCGGACCTGGTCGACCAGGACATGGAGCTCGCCGGTCGCGGCGTCCCACGGCACGCTCACCAGCTTGGTCGGTCCGGTCCAGCCGGACTCGTCGAGCAGCCGCCGGCCGACCCCGAGCGACAGCGGCAGGCTGCTGCCCGGCGGCATCCGGTCCCCCGTCGTACCGAAGCGGCGGACGTCCGGGGGCAGCGACGCGTCCCACGCGCGCGACGTCTCTGCGCCCCCCACCGCCACGACCACGTCGGGCGAGCCGTCGAGCATGCCACGGACCTCCGCGGTGCAGGCGGCGCGCAGGTCGGCTCCCGGGTCGGCGAGGCCACCGAGCTCGCGCAGCAGGAGCGGCGGGTGCGGACACAGGACCACGGTCGTGCTCATGCCAGCCCTCGTACGACGCGGGCCGGCGGGCGGGTGCCGCGGATGCTCGCGACCATGTCGAGCACCTGGCGAGTCTCGGCTACCTCGTGCACGCGGTAGACCTGCGCTCCGTGCCAGGCGCTCACCGCCGTGGCGGCGAGCGTGCCGAGCAGGCGCTCGCCGACAGGCAGGTCGAGCGTCTCGCCGACGAAGTCCTTGTTGGACAGCGACACGAGCACCGGCCAGCCGGTGGCGGTCATCTCGTCGAGACGTCGGGTCAGCTCCAGCGAGTGCCAGGTGTTCTTGTCGAAGTCGTGGGCCGGGTCGATGAGGATGCTGCGCACGTCGACGCCGAGGCCCGCGGCACGCTCAGCAAGCGCCACGGTGTCCTGGATCGCCGACCGCACGACGTCGTCGTACGAAGGCCGGTGCGGGGGTGTCCGGGGCACCGCGCCGTTGGTGTGCGTGCAGACGAGAGCCGCCCCGTGCTCGGCGGCGACCTCGGCCAGCCGCGGGTCGTGCCCGCCCCAGGCGTCGTTGAGCAGGTCGGCGCCGGCCGCACACACCTCGCGTCCGACCTCGGACCGCCAGGTGTCGACGCTGATGACCAGGTCGGGGAACTCGTCGCGGACGCGCGCGACGAACCCGACGGTGCGGCGCAGCTCCTCGGCGACGTCGACCTCCTCGCCGGGGCCGGCCTTCACTCCCCCGACGTCGACGAGGTCGGCGCCCTCCTCGACGACCTGGCGGACGCGGTCGAGGGCGCGCTCTTCCTCCCAGGTGGCCCCGTTGTCGTAGAACGAGTCACGGGTGCGGTTGACGATCGCCATCACCAACAGGTCGGTGTCCGCGAACTCGCCACGCCCCAGCTTCAGCACGCTGGTGACAGTACCCGGCTGCCCCGATAGCCCGTCTGCGCCCCGGGCAGGGCTCGGACACGCCCCGATGACTAGTCCGAAATTGGCAGGACAACCGGCCTCCGGGGGGCCATCCTGGTGGGCGGGGGGTCATCGGGGGCCACCGCAAGACAACTCAGACCCATCGCACGGGTCGACTTTCTTCGGAGGCACAACATGAAGTCTGCTTTCAAAGTTCTCGCCTACCTGGTCGCGCTCGGCGTGGTCGTGCAGGCGGCCTCGATGGTCTTCGCCATTGCCGGCCTCGGCATCTGGGTGGACGACGGTGGCACGTTCGACAAGGCCAGCGCCGAGGCCATGTTCGAGGGTGACGTCACCTTCACCGGCGTCGCCGGGTTCATGATCCACGGCATGAACGGGATGATGATCATCCCGGCGCTGGCGCTGATCACGTTCATCGTCTCGTTCTTCGCCAAGGTCCCAGGCGGCATCCGCAACGCGGCAGTCGTGCTGGCCCTGGTCGTCCTCCAGGTGACGCTCGGCCTGTTCGGTCACGAGAACGCTTACATCGGGATGCTGCACGGCATCAACGCGCTGGTCTTGTTCACCGCCGCGCTCTACACGGGCCGCTCGGCCTCGAAGGCCGCCGCAGCCGAGGTTGGCCAGCAGGAGCCCGTCACCGTCTGAGCCGGGCCCGCACGGCAGCAGAAGCAGCGCAGCACCACCGCAACGACAAGGCGAGGCAGATGAGCAGGAGTCGAATTCGGGCTTTACTCGCCTGCCTCGCCGCGGCTGTCATCGTGGTTCCCCTCGCCTGGATGTGGTGGGCCAGCCGGATGCCCGACAGCTACTCGGTCACCGACATGGGGTTCCACGACTACGGCGGCGGCTCCGCTTCCGCGGACCCGCACGCCGGCCACGGCGGCGTCGGCTCGTCGGGGACCTCGACAGGCGGTACGTTCAGCGTCACCGACACCGCCATCACCGACCGCGGCACGCCGGACGTCTCCGTCGACCTCGTCGCGGAACAGCAGACCTTCGAGCTGGGCTCCGGTCGTCGCATCGACGGGTTCACGCTCAACGGCAGCTCCCCCGGCCCGACCATCGAGGCCCAGCAGGGAGACCTGGTCGAGGTGACCGTGCGCAACGTGTCGGTGCGCGAGGGGATGACGCTGCACTGGCACGGCCTGGACGTGCCCAACTCCGAGGACGGCGTGGCAGGAGTGACACAGGACGCTGTCGCGGTCGGCGAACGGCACACCTACCGCTTCCGCGCCGACGACCCGGGCACCTACTGGTACCACTCCCACCAGGTCTCGCACGAGCAGGTGATCCGCGGGCTCCTCGGCGCGATCGTGATCCGCCCACCGCGTCCCGACGGCAGCGATTCCGACGTGTTGGCCCTCACCCACACCTACGACGGCGCCCGCACGATCAATGGCCTCGAGGGCGACGTCTCGTTTCCGGCCGAGGCAGGTGACACCGTGCGCGTGCGAGTCGTCAATACCGACAACGCCAGCACGACGGTGTGGACCGGCGCGCCGTACCGGGTGCTCGCTGTCGACGGCTTCGAGCTCAACGAGCCCACCGAGGTGATCGGCCGGTCCGTGACCGTCACCGCCGGCGGGCGCGTCGATCTCGAGGTGACCGCGCCCGACGACGGCTCCGCGGTGCGGGTGCAGGTGGGGAAGAGCGCGCTGCTCGTCGGTCCCGAGGGCTCCACCGGCCGTGAGATCGAGCAGCCCGACGACGAGCTCGACCTGCTGACCTACGGGAGTCCCGCCGACATCGGCTTCGACCCCGCAGAGGCGACCCGCACCTTCGACTACGACATCGGCCGCCGTCCCGGCTTCCTCGACGGCAGGCCGGGGATCTGGTGGACCATCAACGGCAGGATGTTCCCGGACGTGCCGATGTACGTCGTCCGGGAGGGTGACGTCGTGCGGATGCGGATCCACAACGGCACCTCCGAGGCACACCCGATGCACCTGCACGGCCATCACGCGGTGGTGCTGAGCCGCGACGGCGAGCCCGCGACCGGAAGCCCGTGGTGGGTGGACTCGCTCGACGTCCGGGCGGGCGAGACGTTCGAGATCGCCTTCGTCGCAGACAACCCGGGGCTCTGGATGGACCACTGTCACAACCTGCCGCATGCTGCGGAGGGCTTGGTCGCGCACCTGATGTACGACGGGGTGACCACGCCGTACCGCATCGGTGGAGCAGCGAGCAACGAGCCCGAGTAGGCCTTTCGGGCAGTCCTGCGTCGTTCCGAGGACGCGAGGCCGGTGGCGAAGGTAAAAAGTAGCCCCTGCTCGCACTCTCGGTTTGGCAGCACGCCTGATGACTTCGCACCGCCTCCGCCGCCTCCTCCGGCCGCTCGTCGCCGTCCTCCTCGGCCTGGTCGGGGGGTGGCTCGGCCTCACCCTCGGCGGCACCGTCCACCACGAGGTCGGCCCGCTCACCACCTCCATGCGGGTGCTGCCCTCCTGGGGCGGCGGGACCTCGGTCGTGGTGCCCCCGCTCGGTGAGCTCGAGCTCGACACGCACGGCGGCCCGCTCGGCATCCGCGCCACCCTGGAGGGCGTCGACGTCGCGGAGGCGCAGGCGCTCGTCGCGCGTCCCGAGCTGCTCGGTGACCTCAAGCCCCGCGCGGCCGCCGACCTCGAGTGGGAGCTCAAGATGGCCGCGCTGCGGGCGGTGCTGGCGTCACTGGCCGGCGCGGTCGCGCTCTCCGCGCTCGCCTCCCGCCGGCTCGGCACCACGCTCGCCGGTGGCGGCACCGCGGTGCTG
>CAVQSC010000028.1:0-6230 GCA_963715375.1 uncultured Actinomycetota bacterium
CTTCCGGCCCTGCACGATGCCGAACTCCACGCGCGCACCGGCCTTCAGCGTGGTGACACCGGCCGGAAGCGCCGCCGCGCGTACGTAGACGTCGCCGCCCTCGTCCTTGGACAGGAAGCCGAAGCCCTTCTCGGCGTCGTACCACTTCACCTTGCCAGTAGGCACCGGATGACCTCTTCTTCTGCTCGTGTGCGGGGTGGGGCGTGTGACCCGGCTCCCAGGATATGGCGGCACCCGGGCCGTGGACGAACGGGTAACGGAACGCTCGGATCGCCACGCTATGACCCGTTTCGATTGAAACGGACGGTTGAGCCTGCGACCATGGATGGTCCTGACCTTCGGAGGGCGGTCGGGACCACAACGCTGCATCCGGAGAGGGGACCTGTGAGCACGTCTCCGCGCGCCCGCTGGGCGCCCACCCTCCTCGCCGCCATCCTGCTGCCGGCGCTGTCGGTTCCTGGTACGACGGGGGTGGTCGGCGCGGCTCCGACCCCCGCCGCGGTCGCGACGCCCGGTGTGTACGTCGTCGCCCTCGAAAGACCTCCCGCGTCAGGCAAGGCAGCCGCACTGCGCAGAGCCCAGGACGACCTGCTGGCCGAGGTCGGCCGCCCCGAGGTGCTCTACCGGTTCACCTCGGCCCTCAACGGCTTCGCCGCCGAGCTCACCCGCGAACAGGTCAAGCAGCTTCGCTCCCACCCCGACGTCGTGCTGGTCGAGCGGAGCACCACCGCGCACGCCGACTCCGTCGACTCGCCGGAGTTCCTCGGCGCCGACCAGGCCTGGGCCGCGGCGGGTGGTCCCGAGGACGCCGGGCGCGGCACGGTCGTCGGCGTCGTCGACAGCGGCATCTGGCCCGAGAACCCCAGCTTCGCCGCGCTCGCCGACGCGAACGTCTCCGGGCCGGCCGGCTTCAGCGGCGACTGCCAGACCGGCGAGCAGTGGGACGAGTCCGACTGCAACAGCAAGGTGGTCTCGGCCCGCTACTTCGTGAAGGGCTTCGGCGAGGACAACCTCGCGGCCTCGGAGTTCCTCTCACCGCGCGACGGCACGGGCCACGGCTCCCACGTCGCAGCAGTCGCGGCCGGCAACCACGGCGTCGCGGTCGCCGTCGAGGGCCAGCAGTTCGGGGACGCCTCCGGCATGGCTCCCGCGGCCCGCATCGCGTCGTACAAGGTCTGCTGGGCCGCACCCGACCCAGCCGACGACGGCTGCACGACCGCGGACGCCGTGGCCGCGATCGACCAGGCCGTCGCCGACGGCGTCGACGTGCTCAGCTACGCCGTGTCGGGCGCCTCGACCCCCGGGCCGGACGCGGTCGAGCTCGCGTTCCTCAACGCGACCGCGGCAGGCGTGTTCGTCGCCACCTCCGCGGGCAACCGCGGCCCGGGCGAGTCCACCGTCACGCACACCAGCCCCTGGGTGACCACGGTCGGGGCCACCACCCACCACACCGCCCAGGGCGCCCTGGTCCTGGACGGCGAGGCCTTCGTCGGCGCGATGATCTCCGACGACGAGGTCCCCACCACCGGCATCGTTCTGGCCGAGAACGCGGCCACCGTCACGAGCAGCACCGAGGACGCCCGGCTGTGCCGTCCCGGCTCGCTCGACGCCGCCGTCGTGCAGGACCAGATCGTCGTGTGCGACCGCGGGACCATCGCCCGGGTCGAGAAGTCCGCGGCAGTGGCCCAGGCCGGCGGCGCCGGGATGGTCCTCGCGAACGACCGGCCCGACACCGTCGACTCCGACTTCCACGCCGTCCCGACGGTCCACGTCGACGTGGCCGCCGCCGAGGCGATCAAGCGCCACGTCCGCGAGACGGTCGACCCGCGGGCCTCGATCGACCCCGCCCGGTCCGACGACACCCCGGTGCCCCAGGTCGCGCACTTCTCCTCGCGCGGGCCCGCCGAGGGCGTCGCCGCCGACGTGCTGAAGCCGGACCTGACCGCGCCGGGCGTCGGTGTCCTGTCCGCCGTGGCACCACCCTCGAACGGCGGCCGGCTGTGGGGCCAGCTCTCCGGTACGTCGATGAGCGCCGCCCACGTCGCGGGCCTGGCCGCTCTCGTGACGGGCGAGCGCCCGTCCTGGACGCCGGCGATGGTGAAGTCGGCGATGTCCACGACGGCCGACGACGTCGAGGGGGTCAGCGGTCCGCGGTCCGAGGGCGCCGGTCAGGTCGACGCGGCAGAGGTCCTCGACCCCGGTCTCGTCCTCGACGCCCCGATCCGGAGGTTCCGGGCCTGGCTGGCCGGGCGGGCCGAGACCCGCAACCTGAACCTTCCCGCCATCGCCGTCGACGACCTCACCGGCACCACCCGGGTCGTCCGCCGGGTGACCAACGTGTCCGGCCGCAGCGAGACCTACTCGGTCGCGGTGACCGGGCTCGACGGCCTCGGGGTCCGGGTGCGCCCGAGCACGCTGACCCTCGGTCCGGGTGAGACCGAGCGGTTCGTCGTACTCCTCGACCGCGGGAGCGCGCCGCTCGAGACCGCGGCCCAGGGCCACCTCGTGTGGACCGGCCTCCGCCACCAGGCGAGGATCCCGGTCGTCGTGACGCCGCGGACGCTCTCGGCGCCGACGGAGGCCACCGGATCAGGCACCTCGGGGTCGGTGTCCTTCGAGGCCCTCTCCGGGACCGACGGCGCCATCGACATGTCGTTCACCGGCCTCGCGGGCGCCACCCCTGCCGGCCTGACCCTCGAGCCCGGTGACTTCGACCCAGCGAACCCGCAGACCGACCCCGACACCGCGCTCTTCCCCGTCGAGGTCCCCCCCGGCGCCGCCCTGCTGCGGCTCGAGCTCCAGGGCCGCGACACCGACGACCTGGACCTGCACCTGTACCGCGAGGGCGAGCTCGTCGCCTCGGCCACAGGCAGCGGCGCCGACGAGATCCTCACCGAGGTCGAGCCCGAGGCCGGCGACTACGAGCTCTACGTGACCTCGGCCGTGGCCGCGAACGGATCCACCACGACCGCCCAGCTCTACACGTGGGTGGTCCGCGACAAGGACGCCGGGAACCTCAGGCTGAGCGAGAGCGTCCCGGTGCGCGCCGGTGAGCCGTTCTCGGTCGACCTCTCGTGGGACCGTCTCGACCCGACGAGCCGCTGGTTCGGCGCCGTGCACTACACCGGGTCGGACGAGCACACCTTCGTGACGATCAACTAAGACCCAGGCGGCGCGTGGTCTCCTCGCGCATCTCCACCTTGCGGATCTTCCCGGTCACCGTCATCGGGAACTCGTCGACCACCATGACGTAGCGCGGGATCTTGTAGTGCGCGAGCTTGCCGGTGGCGAAGGCCCGGACCTTCTCCGCGTCGATCGGCTCGGCCCCGTCACGCATCCGCACCCAGGCGCAGAGCTCCTCGCCGTACTTCTCGTCGGGGACGCCGATCACCTGGACGTCCTCGATGTCGGGGTGGGAGAAGAGGAACTCCTCGATCTCGCGCGGGTAGATGTTCTCGCCGCCGCGGATCACCATGTCCTTGATCCGGCCCACGATGTTGCAGTAGCCGTCCTCCCGCATCACCGCGAGGTCGCCGGTGTGCATCCAGCCGTCCTCGTCGATCGCCTCGGCCGTCTTCTCCGGGTCGTCCCAGTAGCCGAGCATCACCGAGTAGCCGCGGGTGCAGAGCTCCCCCGGCTCACCGCGCTCGACGGTCTCCCCCGTCACCGGGTCCACGATCTTGATCTCGACGTGCGGGTGGACCCGGCCGATGGTGGCGGTACGACGCTCGAGGTCGTCGTCGCTCCTGGTCTGGCACGACACCGGCGAGGTCTCGGTCATGCCGTAGGCGATGGACACGCCCTCCATGTGCATGTCCTCGATGCAGCGCTTCATCACCTCTACCGGGCAGATGGAGCCGGCCATCACGCCCGTGCGCAGCGTGGAGAGGTCGTAGGAGTCGAAGTCCGGCAGGTTCTGCATCGCGATGAACATCGTCGGGACGCCGTAGAGGCCGGTGCACCTCTCGTCGGCCACCGCCTTCAGGGTGACCGCGGGGTCGAAGCCGGGTGCGGGGATCACCATCGCGGCGCCGTGGCTGGTGCACCCGAGGTTGCCCATCACCATGCCGAAGCAGTGGTAGAAGGGCACCGGGATGCAGAGCCGGTCCTCGTGCGTGAACTCGATGGTCTCGGTCGTGAAGAACCCGTTGTTCAAGATGTTGCGGTGCGACAGCGTCGCGCCCTTGGGGAAGCCGGTCGTGCCCGACGTGTACTGGATGTTGATCGGGTCGGTGTTGGCGAGCGTCGCCATCCGCTCGGCCACCGCGCCGGCGGGGAGGCCCTCCCCCTCCGCCAGCAGGTCCGCCCAGTCCGTCGTACCGATGAACACCACGCGCTCCAGGGCGTGGGCGTCGGGCCGGACCTCGTCGACCATGGCCCGGTAGTCGCTGGTCTTGAACGAGGTTGCCGAGAACAGCATGCGCAGACCGGACTGGTTCAGCGCGTAGGCCAGCTCGTGCGTCCGGTACGACGGGTTGACGTTGACCAGGATCGCGCCGACCTTCGCGGTGGCGAACTGCACCAAGGTCCACTCGGCGCAGTTGGGGGCCCAGATGCCGACCCGGTCCCCCTTGCGGATCCCCGCCCCGATCAGGCCGCGCGCGAGGGCGTCGACGTCACGGTCGAGCTCGGCGTAGGTCCACCGTCGACCGCCGGCCACCTCGACCAGCGCCTCGCGGTCAGCGTGCTCACGCGCGATGCGTGCGAAGTTCTCGCCGATCGTCTCCTCGATCAGCGGGGGCATGGTCTCTCCGGCGGTGTAGGACTCCATGCCGGTGCACGCTAGTGAGTGGTAGCCCCGATCGCCAGCCTCCAGAGGCCTGCGTCCGGTTCGTCCGAGGTGCGTAGAAGGCATCGTCACAACGGCGTACCCAAGGATGGGTAAGTACCCACGCAGGGTGACTCAACCGGGCCGTTCTTCCTCTGAACTAGAGCCAAACCCAGGGTTTCGACTTACTGTCGATCATCTGAGTTGAGCAGGGGAGCTTCGCGGGGGACGGGGGTTCGGACCCGGATCCGTCCGAGGCGCCGGCCGTGCCTGGTCCACGCGCGGTGCATACGGGGGGTAATGAGACATGGGGGGCCTATGTCGCTTTCAGTTGAGTCACACGTGCCCGAACAGGGCGAAACTTCCGAGGAGAAACTGCGCAAGCAGCGGCTCCACCATGACATCCGGCAGTCGCTGACAGCCGTCATGTCCCTGGCCGCGGTGGTCGAGAAGACCCTCGACCGCGGGCCCGAGGTGCTCAAGCGCCTCGACCAGATGCGAACCGAGGCGGAGTGGATGACCAGGCTGGTCTCCAGTGCCGCGCCTCGAGCCGTGGACGCGCAGGTCATCGACGTGGGGGACGTCGTGGCAGAGGCGTGGTGCTCGACCGCGGCGACGAGCAGCGTCGCCATCCAGCTCGTCCGGGACGCCCACGCCTGCGCGTGCGTCGACCCGAACGACCTCGAGCGCTCGGTGCGCAACCTCATCGACAACGCCGTCCGTGCAGCGGGCGACGAGGGGACGGTCGTCGTACGGGTCCGTGTGGAGCCCGACTACGTCGCCGTGGTCGTGCACGACAGCGGCCCGGGTTTCGGGAAGATCCCTGCGCAGCAGGGTCTCGGCCTGGTCACCGTCCGCCGCTTCGCCGCGGAGAACGCCGGCCGGCTCGACGTGGATCAGGCACTGCTCGGCGGGGCGGAGCTCACCTTGCGTCTTCCGCGGGTGCAGCCACTGGCCTGCGAGGTCGACGGGGGAACTCGATGCGGATCGTGATCTGCGACGACCACCAGCTGCTGCTCGAGGCGCTCGCCACGGCACTCGCCCTGCAGGGGATCACCGTCGAGGCGGCGGTCGACTCTCCCTCCGAGGCGGTCCGCGCCGTGGCGAGCAACGACCCGGACATCTTGCTGATCGACCTGATGTTCCCCGTCGGCTCCGGCCTCGACGCCGCGCGCGAGGTGATCGCCCACCACTCACGGACGAAGGTGGTGATGATGACCGGCACGGAGGACGCCGAGCCGCTCAAGGAGGCGCTCGGCATCGGGGTCACGGGCTACCTCGCGAAGGACCAGCCAGTCGACGCGATCGCCCGCGCCCTCGAGCTCGCCCTCCAGGGCGGCACACCGATCGACAGCGCCATGCTTCGCCGGGTCCAGCGACCCGCACCAAGAGTGCCCCGGCAGCGGACCCCGGTCGACGACCTGACCCCGCGCGAGCACCACATCCTCCGCCTGCTCGTGGA
>CAVQSC010000029.1:0-6553 GCA_963715375.1 uncultured Actinomycetota bacterium
GGCCAGGGAGCTTTATCGCCGGGTCACGGCGACCCGTTCGCGGGTGCGACCACGCGATACGAGTTCAAAAAAAAGAGCTGCGGCTGGTCGTTGCCGTTGCCAATCCAGTCCGAGGCGCTCACGAACACACGCCTGCAGGACGAGCGGGCTGTTGTTGTGCAGCGCCGCGCCGGGACGTGCCGCCAGGAGCGCAGCCCCGGCGAGCAGTGTCGCCGCGATCCACGGTCGCCGGCCGGTCATGGATCGAGCACGTCTCGCGCGAGGGGCATTCGTGTCGGACTCGGTCATAGGCTCGACAAGCTGCACGAAGCGCGAAGACCGCCGTCGGCGGCACCGAAAGGATCGGTGCCGCCGTCGACTCGAAGTCACGCGCCGTGGGCGTCCTGAGGCGTTACGGGGCCGAGCAAGCGCACGGCTCGAACCGCACGCCGCACTGACCAGTTCGGGGATTGCAGACGTCGACCGTGCACGTATTGCCGTCGTCCGGACACGTCATTGCGGATCCGGGGACGCACGCGCCGGCGGAGCACTCATCGCCGATGGTGCAGGGATCCTCGTCGCTGCAGGGGGCGACGTTGGGAATGCCGCAGAGGCCAGTGGCCGTATCGCAGGTGTCGTCCGTGCAGGGATTGTCGTCGTCGAGGCAGGTGCGCGGCGTGCCGCATGCCCCCGTCAGGAAGTTGCACGTGTCGTCGGTGCAGGCATTGCTGTCGTCGGCGCAGGTCCTCGGCGCACCCGGCTGACAGGTCGGCGGCTGGAGCTGCTCGCACCGCGGGCTCGGCGTGACGACGTCGGGCGGACACTGCGCGACGCTCGTGCAGGCCAGACCAGCGCGCGTACCGCCGACGCAGGCGAGACCCGGCAGCCCACCGGCGCAGACGTCGTTCACCGTGCAGGGGTTGCCGTCACTGCACGGCTGGCCGTTCACGTCACAATCATTGACGGGAACCGGCAGGACCAGGTTACCGGAGCCGGCGGCGCTGGCCTCACACGTTCCGTCCTGCTTCACGCAGGTTTCGCCGAGCGGACAGTTGGCGTTCCCGAGGAACGGATCGCAGACCGTCGTAGTGTGGATGGAGCAGACGTGGATAGGATCGCAATCGAGATCCGAGGTGCAGGTGCGGTCGGGCGACGAGCCGCCCTCGCACCGACGCGGACCGGAGTCGGCGAAGATGAGGTGCGAGGTGCCGCCGAACGCGCCCGGGTACGTGACACAGACGTGGGCCACGCCGGGGCGATTCTCGATCGGGACGCCAGTCTGCTGCTCAAAGCTCGCCAGGTCACAATCGGGATCCTGATTCGTGAACCCGTTGCCGATCACGATGCCGCTCGGCGGCGGCGCGACGCTGAAGTCGACGCGCGTTCCGTCCGGCACTGGGTTCCCGAAAAAGTCGCTGACGGTCGCCGCGATGATGGTGGTGAGCGTGTTGTTGCCGTTGTTGATCGCCTGGTCCGTGACCACGGCGAGCGCGATGCCGGCCGGGATGCCTACCACGGGCGTACCGGTCGGGCGCGGCGTCGCCGACGGACGCGGCGTCGGCGTGCCGGGGAAGGGCGACGGGGGCGAGCCGGGGGCGCGGCGGTACAGGTTCGCGACGAAGAACTGCTCCGTGGCGTTGCCGTTGCCGATGAAATCGCCGGCCGACGAAAAGCCCGTGAAGACGTAGGACGACTGCGTGGGCAGCGCGATACCGGCCGAGCTGGCCGTCACCTGGAGGAGATTCTTCAAATTGTATTTGCTGCCGGTCAACGTGTAGACGAACAGCTGGTTACCGGACGAGCCGAAGGTCTTCAGATTCCGCCTGCGAGACGAACGCGATGCGCTTGCCGGCAGGGGCGATCGACGGCAGGAAGCTGCTCGCCGACGCATTCGGCGTGAGCGACATCGTGAGCGGGCTCTTGTTTTTTCGGACCTTCGACGTCCAGATTTCGGTGACGACTCCCGGACTCGGCGCGCCGCGGATCGTGTCGATCTCGTATGCGATGCGGCGTCCGCTCTGGTCGATCGTGGGATTCCGGGCCGGGAGCGGGTTGCCGGGGGGATTCTGTTGCAGGATCCCGGTCTTCACCTCGAGCAGGTAAATGTGGGGCACGCCGGTGGTTCCGGTGCCGAGCGGATCGCCGTCGGACTCGTAGACGACGTACTTGCCGGTGAAGTTCTGGGATGCGTTGCGGCCGCCGCCGACCGCCGTGAGGTTCTTGAGGCTCGGGTTCGCGAGGCCGGGAGCGCAGGGCAGGTACGGACAGGTCGGACCGAGCGAGCGCAGGTTTCCTTGGAAGACGTTGGTCGTCGGGTAGGGCAATCCGCCGTTCATGCCGAGCAGATCGGCGCTCGACTCGAAGACGACCATGCGGCCGTTCTCGCTGAGGCGCGCGTTCACGCAGTCGCCGTTGCAGCGCGTGACCTGCCGGATGCGGGCGGTCTCGGGGTAGTACACGAAGATATCGGCGCCCGGGCAGGCTCGCGTCGAACGGCGACAAACAATTGTGCCGCGGGTCGGCGCACAGTCCGCCCGCTGCATCGAACGCGATGACGTTCCCCATCGACGGGGTCGAGATGGAAGGATTCGCAGGCTGGTAGCCGCCACACGTGATCTGGTCCAAGCCCGAGGCGCCACCGAGGACACGCTCGATGTGCTCGTACTTGAAGATCTCGGGGGTGGCGTTGCCAGTGCCGAGCGAGTCGCCGCTGGCAATGAAGGCCCACGTGTTGCCCCACACCGCGCTCTCACCGACCGTACCGCTGGTCTGCGTGGTGACCTGGGTCACCGGCGGCGACTGGGCATGAAGTGCGAAGGACACGCGTGGCGCAAGCACCGCGGCGCACATCGCAACTAGGGCTATCCAATACCGACGGTGTTCCGTCATTTTCGAGTCCTCCGAACTGGCGAAGCTTCTGAACTACTGATTGGTGAGAATGACGCCGACTTCCGAGCCGCTGCGACGACCGAAGGCGATGTCGCTGCGATCGTCGCCGTCCGCGTCGCGACAGGACACGGACAAGGCGCCGTCGCCGACCGGGAAGAGACGCTCGTCGGCGCGCCACGAGCCGTTGCCTGCGCCGAAGAGCACCATGATGTCGTTGCTGCCGAGGCTCGCGACCGCGACGTCGCCTTGCCCGTCATTGTCGAAGTCGCCGGCGCAGATCGACCGTGGGATCTCGCGGCCGCGAACGTGTTTGCTGCCACCACCGCCGAAGCCGCCGTTCCCGTCGTTCAGGAAGGTGACCACGTTGCCGTAGTTGTTGGTCTGCGCGTCGATCATCTCGTTGGTGACGATGACGTCGCCGAGGCCGTCGCCGTTGAGATCGGCGATCGCGACGTCGGTCGCGCGGATGCCGCCGCTGTTGACGTCGGAGCGGACGTACTCACCGTTCGGCTGCGAGAGCAGGACGCTGAACGTGTTGTCGTTCCGGTTGGCGGTCACGATGTCGAGGACGTCGTCGGCGTTCAGGCGGCCCAGGGCGACGCCCCAAGCGAGGTTGCCGACCGGAAGGCTTGCCGACACCGCAAGGCCGACGCCGTTGATGTTGAGGAGTCGGGTCACGGTACCGCCGGCCTGACCACCCGCCTGGAGCACGGCGAGATCGATCGTGCCGTTGCCGTCGATGTCGCCCGGTGCGAGCGAGATCAGTCCGAGGCTGCTGTTCGGGATCGAGGGCAGCTGCACCTTGGCGAGCGCCAGGAACTGGCGGTTGGTCTGGTTGAGGAAGATACTGAGATCGCGCGTCGCTTCGTTGCCGACGACGATGTCGAGGAAAGAGTCGCCATTGAGGTCGAGGACCTCGACGTCCGAGGGTCGTGCTCCGGTGGCGAGCGCCAGCCGGCTCGTCTGGGACGGCGTCCCGCCGAAGAGCACGACAGCGACGTCGTCGACGCGACTGATGCCGACGACGTCGGCGAACCCATCGTGGTCGAAATCTGCCGCCGCTGCCGCGCGGGGCTCGCGGCCGATCGCGGTGGAGGAGGGGAGCGCTGCCGCCCCGAACTGGCCGGCACCGTTCCCGTAGAGGACACGACAGGAGAGGCCGGCCGCCGAGGTGCAGCTCACGACGTCCTGGTGGTCGTCCTGGTCGAGATCGACGGCGAACGGCTCGGCGAGCGTGCCTGCCGCACCGATGTTTTCGCCGCCGCCGAATGCGCCGGTCGCGCTGCCGCGGAACATTAGCGTCGGCGTCTGCTTGCCGGTGAACGTCGTGAGGAGGTCGAGCCAACCGTCCTCGTCGAAGTCGGCGGCCGCCATCCGGGCGATGTTCTTGAAGTTCTTCGGGACACCGACGACGGCGGGACGATTCGGTCCGCTGCCGTCATTAAAGAGGAGCGCCCAGCCGTTCTTGAAGCCCGCGGCGAGGTCGGGGAGGCCGTTCCGGTCGAAATCGGCCGAGAGGATGGGGCCGAGCACCTTGACCGACACCGGCAGTGGGGTCGTAACGAAGAAGCCGCCGCCGACGTTGCTCAGCATCGTCAGGACGCCCGCCTTCTTGGAGACGAACGCCACGTCTGTCGTGCCGTCGCCGTTGAAATCGCCGAGCGCGGCCGGAGTCTTCTTCTTGGCAACCCCGAGCTTCCGGAGCTGCCAGAAACGGCCCTGGCCGTCCGACATGAGCGCCCACACCTGGCCACGGTCGTCCGTCAGAACCAGATCGCCCCTGGTGTCGGCGTCGAGATCGACGATCTCGAGCGACGGTACGAGCTTTCCGAGCTCGACCGTACAGAGCTTGCTGCATCCGTCACGGCCCTTGGTGTTGGCGTCGTCGCACTGCTCGCCGGTCTCGAGGACGCCGTTGCCGCAGGTGCCCTGACCAACCGACGGGACCTCGTTGTACCCGCCCGTGGTCGTCCCGAGGAGGATACGCAGCTGGAGCGCCTTACCGCGGATCGCCTTGGCGACGAGGGCCACGTCGGCGATGCCGTCCCCGGACACGTCACCGAGCGCCAGGGCGACCGGCGAGTCGGGAAGGGCAACGAGAGGATTCGTCGACAGCGCCGTCGGATCGCTCTGCTCGACCAGGGACACTGCGCGAGCGGCCGAGTCGGCCGCCACGAGCTGGGTGACGCTGGTGAGGGGATCGGTCGGATCGGCGAGGACCGTGCGGCTCACGACCGGGCCGAATCCATTGCTCACGGACGTCACGCTGACGAGCCCGGGGAGGTCGAACTCGCCCGGGGCGATAGCCAGGAAGATCTGGGTGCTGTTGGTGTCCGATGCTACGACCGCGAGGTCGACGAGGTCGTCGCCGTTGAGATCGCTGAGCGCGATCGATTCCGTGTCGGGCGAGACGCTGAACGCATCGAAGTAGGTGAACTTGCTCGTGGAGCTCAAGGGCGCGCCGAGGAAGAGCGTTACGACCCCGTCGCTCGAGAGCAGCGCCAGATCCGGATGGGTGTCGCCGTTCAGGTCCGCCGCAGCGATGCCCCGGCCCCGCGTCGGGCGCCGGGTCTGGGTGAACGGATTCGAGACGGTGTTGGGCCGGACCGCGAAGCCGACGCCGTTCCCGTACAGGATGGCCACGAATGGGGCGGTCGCGCCGGCCACCGCGATGTCCGCGAAGCCGTCACCGTCGAAGTCCGCGACGGCTGCCGCACGCGGGCTCGCGATCGTCGATTCGTACGTCGCGAAGGGCGGTAGCGCCGACGTGCCGGTTCCGACCAGCACAGTGATGTCCTCGCGGGTCGAGTCGACCACGACGAGATCCTGGAGGCTGTCGCCGTTGACGTCTGCCGAGATCAGCGACGTTGGGGCCACGCCCCCCGGGCGGGTCCCGCCGGGGTTGAAGGCGCCGGCACCGTCCTGGAAGTAGAAGGTGATGTCGCCGGGCGAGAGGCGGCTCACGGCCGCGATGTCGATCAGGGAGTCCCCGTTGAAGTCGGCGCAGGCGGCGCCGGTCGGCTGGGACACATTGGTCCGCCCGCCCCCGTACTCGAAGGTGCCATCCCCGACGTTTCGGAGGATCACGACCTCGTTCGAGTTCTGGGCGGCCGTCACGAGGTCCGAGATTCCGTCCCCGTTGCAGTCGCCAATGGAGAGCCCCTTGGGATTTGCGCCGACGGGATACGCTCGCGCGGGATCGAATACGAGCGTCTCGGCCTGGGAGGCGGTTGCTACGGCGAACGCGATCCCGAGCACGAGAGAAGTGACGAGAGTAAGCCGGCTGGACGAGTTACGGAGAAATAGCGTCGGCACGACGCGCAGTTGAGCAAGACGTGTGCCGATGCATCTAGCCGATTGGGAACGAGAAAGGCTTCGCAGAAGTGCACGACTCTGCGCGCGTGCATGGGTAGGCTGCCGGTCTCGTACATCTACGATTGATCTCATGATTTATCCGGTAGGGGATTCGCATACGCTTGCGCCCGGATACAGCATGCCGCGTGCCGTAGCTGGACGCAAAAAAGGGGCGGGTCTTTGATTGACCCCGCCCCGACATTGGGGGGAAACGCTCTCGGCTACGCCTCGCCAAGACCGCGGCGCGACCGAGGCGCCAACGAAAAAGGGCGGCGAGTGGATAACCCTCGCCGCCCATTCACAGTGGATCGACTCGGCTAGCTCATCCGCC
>CAVQSC010000030.1:0-3901 GCA_963715375.1 uncultured Actinomycetota bacterium
CTCCAGCAACCCCAACAGCTCGGCGGCCCGACCAGGACCGCCCCGAGCACACGTTGAAGACGCGGTGCTCCAGGTGCTCGGCCTCGACGAGGAGACGGTACGCGCGCACCACGTCGCGCACGTCCGTGTAGTCCCTGCGGGTGTCGAGATCGCCGACGAGCATGGGTTCGTCGCGCCTCGCTGCGGCCTCGCCGCCGGACAAGAGGTCCGGGAGGAGGAATCCGGTGCGTTGACCCGGGCCGATGTGGTTGAACGGGCGGACGACGACGACGTCCAGCCCGCGGGCCGCGTAGTAGGCCGCCTGGTTCTCGACGAGGACCTTGCTCACGACGTAGGGCGAGCTGAACCCGACCCGGCTGTCCTCCGAGAACGGCAGCCGCTGGTGGGCGTCGTACACGGCACCACTGCTGACAACGAGGAACCGCGTCCGTGGGCTCTCGGCCAACAGACTCTCGCCCAGGTGCGTCACCATGGCGCTGTTCTGGTCCAGGTAACGCTGCGGGTCGTCGAACGACGGACCGACTGCGGAAAGTCCTGCCAGGTGCACGACGGCATCGACGCCGAGACCACGCGGCCACCCGACGCGTGAGGTCCTGGGTGACGTCGTCGCACCAGGCTCGGGGATGCCGCCGGCTCCTCGCGCCCGACCCCACCACGTGGACGCCGGCAGCCAACAGCTCGTTGACGAGGTGACCGGCCCACGAAGCCATTGACACCGGTCACTGCGACTCGCTGCGCCCGAGACTCTTCATCAGGCTTCGTCGCCGGAGAGGAGCCGGATGTCGTGCTGCGACCATGCGCTTCACCAGGCCGTGGAAGTCGACCTCACGATGCCAACCCAGCACCCGCTCGGCCTTCGACGGGTCACCGAGCAGGATGTCGACCTCTGCGGGTCGCATGTACTTCGGGTCCTGGCGGACGTGCGGGCGCCAGTCGTCGATCCCGATCTCGGCGAAGGCGAGCGTCAGGAACTCCTCGATCGAGTGGGTCTCGCCGGTGGCAAGGACGAAGTCGTCCGGCTCGTCGTGCTGGAGCATCTGCCACATGCCACGGACGTAGTCGCCGGCGTAGCCCCAGTCCCGCTTCGGCCACAGGTCACCCAGGGTCACGTGGTCCTCGATGCCCAGGTGGATCTTGGCAACCGCGTTGGTGATCTTGCGGGTGACGAACTCGAGGCCGCGTCGCTCCCCCTCGTGGTTGAAGAGGATGCCCGTCGACACGAACATGCCGTAGCTCTCCCGGTAGTTGCGGGCGATCCAGTGCGCGTAGAGCTTGGCCACGCCGTACGGGCTGCGAGGGTGGAACAGCGAGTCCTCGTTGTAGCCCGACCCCGGCCGGTTGTAGTCGAGACCGCCGAACATCTCCGACGTGGATGCCTGGTAGAAGCGCGACTCCTTCTCCATGCCGGTGATCCGTACGGCCTCGAGCAGGTTGAGCACACCCTTGGCGGTGATGTCCGCGGTCAGCTGTGGGTTGCGGAAGGAGTACCCGACGTGGCTGATGGCACCGAGGTTGTAGATCTCGTGCGGCTGCGAGGTCGTCATAGCCTGGATGAGGGACGTCTGGTCGGTGAGGTCTGCCTCGATCAGGTGCACATAGGGGAACTCGTAGGCAAACATCTCCTTGCGGGCGTTGGCCTGGCCACGCAACAGGCCGTAGATCTCGTAGCCCTTGCTGTGCAGCAGCTCAGTGAGGTGACCACCGTCCTGGCCGGTGATCCCGGTCACAGCGCGCGCCTCGCGCCCGTCATGTCGTCCGCGGTCGCGACTCACGCGCCCGACGCATGGACCGGACCAAAGCAGCGATCAGGCGTAGCCGAGGATCTCGTGCCGCTTCTCGGCCCAGGCGAGGGCGGAGGCAATCGCGTCGCGCAGGTCCAGCTCGGCGGTCCAGCCCAGCACGTCGCGGGCCTTGTCCACCAGCGCGAACGCTCCCACGGCGTCTCCCCGGCCGGGGCGGCGCCTCCCGGACCGGGACCTCGGACCCGAACACCTCCTGGAACGTCGCCACCAGCTCACGCACGGTCACCCCGCGACCCGTGCCCAGGTTGATCACCGTGCTGCGTGCCACCGTCGTGCGTCACGACGTCGCCGAAGCGCTCCACCGCTGCGACGTGCGCCCGGGCGAGGTCCCAGACGTGGATGTAGTCCCGGATGCCGGTGCCGTCCTTGGTCGGGTGCTCGGTGCCGGTGATCGTGAAGAAGTCCTTGAGACCCAGGGCGGCGAGGGTGAGCTGCCCGAGAACGTGGGTCGGCTCCCGGACGTAGACCCCGGACTCCAGGTCGGGGTCGGAGCCGATCGGGTTGAAGTAGCCGGAGGATGATCGCGCGCAGGTCGGTCGCCGCGCTCAGGTCCTCCAGCACCATCTCCATCACCCGCTTCGTGCGCGCGTACGGGGAGGGTGGGTCGAGCGGAGCCGACTCGTCCACGCCGAAGCCGGGAACGGTCCCGTAGAGCGAGGCGGACGACGAGAACACCACATCGCCCTTGCCGAGCGTGGTGAGCTCGTCGAAGAGCTCGAGGGACTTGCTGACGTTGTCCCGGTAGTACTCGTAGGGGTGCTCCACGGACTCCGGCACGATGATGCGGGCGGCCATGTGGATCGTGCAGGCGATGTCGGGGTGCTCGTCCACGACGCGGCGCAGCAGTGCCCGGTCGGCGATGTCTCCCTCGTAGAAGATCCGGTCGCGGACGAACGCCCGCGGACCCGTCAGCAGCGAGTCGAGGACGACGGGGACGTGTCCCGCAACCTCCAGCGCCTTCGCAGTGGTCGATCCGATGTAGCCGGCGCCGCCGGTGACGAGAACCTTCATGCACCTGACCGTAGCGAAGCCCGCCCGAGTAGCTGCTAGCCGGTCGCCTGACCCACGCGAACCTCGCTGACCGCGATCGTGTTCCTCGCGCCCGGCGTGGACGCGAGCACCTCGATCTCGACCTGGCTGGACGTCGGTCAGAGGGATGCGCACCGTCTGCATCTCACGGTTGGTGGCCGAGCCGTCGAGACGCTGCACGATGCTGGTGCCGTCGCTGAATGACCAGCGCACCTGGGTGATCCGATTGTTCTCCGCGTAACGGTCCGCACCACTGCGCGGGTCGGTCTTGGCGTAGCCGGGCACGAGGCCGACCTCACCGATGCGGACCCCCTCGGGGAGGGACAGCGTGAGTGTCTGACCGACGCCGTCGCCGTTGCAGCGCCAGGCGGTCGAGAGGTCGCCGTCGTAGGTGTTCGCCGGTTCGTAACGGATCCGGTTGCCGGCCGCGTCGACGCTCGGCGGGGCCTCGCACGAGGCGGTGGCGCCCCCGATGGTCGCCGCATCCGTGCGACCGTCGTAACGATCCTTCTCGGGATTGTTGCCCGCGTCCGACTCTGAGGGTGTGGCTGACGTCGACGCGTCCTCGCCGAGCACCACCCCGTCCGGCTCCCCCGACTCCACATCGGCGTCGTCGACCGAGCTCGAGAACAGCAGGCCGAGCCCATAGGCGCCGGCGATGAGGAGCACGACGAGCCCGGCCAGGAGCGCAGGCACGAGCCACGCGGGGCGTTCGTCGTGCGACACGCGCTCGGTGTCACGTCGCGCCGGCACGTCGTAGGCGTATCTGGCCGGCTCCTCGGCGAAGAGGGTCTCATAGCCCTCGAGCCGTTCGGTCGCCTCAGGCTCCGCCGTCTGCGACTCATGCTCGGGCGCGGTCGTCGGCGGCTCAGGCTCCGCTATTGGCGCCTCGACCTCGGGCGGCTCGGGCTCGGCCTCCCCGGCGCCCCTGAGGGCGCGCTCGTAGGCCCGCCGGTACGCGTCGGCGTACTCAGGTGGCAGGTCCGGCGGGAGGTCGCCGGGCAGTTTCGGGTCGGACACAGTTCTGCAGCCTACGGATCGGGGACGGGAGGGGACAAAATGCTGGTCCA
>CAVQSC010000031.1:0-8963 GCA_963715375.1 uncultured Actinomycetota bacterium
GTTCGGGGTGGTCGTGGTGTCGGTCGTCATGGCCAACCGGGTCCTCTCGCGCATCTCGTCCGTCGGGAACGGCAGACGGCCACCGAGCGTGTCGGCGGTGTGGTCGGGGGAGATGAAAGTGTGATCGCCGCGCCCTTGCAGCTCTTGTCGTCCCGGGGTCACACCGTCCTGCGGGCGCCGTACCCCCGGTGCAAGTGAATGTACGCACAAGGTCTGCGGCCCGGCTATTGGACCGATCCAAGGTGTGACGGCGGTCAACGACTTTGCGTGGGACTGTCTGCGGATCGGCCCGGATCCCTTTGTGTGCGTGGGAAATCGGCGACGTTTTCCCAGGTCGGCTCGTCCGGTCCCGGGCCGTGGCGACCGAATCCCACGCAGACACACATCGAGACGTTCGACGGCAGATCGTGCCCGGAAGACCCTTGCGCTCGCCGCCCGGGGTCGCCCGTCACATCCGCTCGGCGCCCTGCACGATCGCCTCCCGGATGCGGTGGTAGGTGCCGCAGCGGCAGATGTTGCGGATGCCGTCGAGGTCGTCGTCGGTGATGGCCCGGCCCTCGCGGCGTACCTCCTCGACCAGGGCGACGGCTGCCATGATCTGGCCGGGCTGGCAGTAGCCGCACTGCGCCACGTCGCGGTCGATCCAGGCCTGCTGCATCGGGTGCAGGTCGGCGCCGGCCCGGTCGGGCAGCCCTTCGATGGTGGTGATCTCGTCGTCGGGGCCGATCCTGGAGACCGGCACCGAGCAGGGGTTGAAGGCGCGGCCGTTGACGTGGCTGGTGCAGGCCTTGCAGACGTTGATGCCGCAGCCGTACTTGGGGCCGGTGACCCCGAGCACGTCGCGCAGCACCCAGAGCAGGCGGACGTTGTCGGCGACGTCGACGCGCACGGTCTCGCCGTTGAGCTTGAAGGTGTGAGTGGGCACGACGGGCTCCTCAGTAGGACGTGAGGCCGTTGACCGGCGACGGGGGGATCGGGGGGACGAACGACTTGGGGGTGAACGCCAGCGGGTCGTTGTGGTTGATCGGGAACTCGGTCGGCACGCGGCCGGTGGCCCGCGCGTAGGCGCAGGCGACGGCGGCGAAGGTCGACGCGACACCGAACTCGCCGGCGCCCACCCGGCTCGCCCGTCGTGTCGGGCATGACGACGACCTCGATCTCCGGCGGGACGTTCCACTGCCGTGTGTAGAAGTAGTTGTCCCAGCTCGCCTCGAGGAAGTGACCGTCGCGCAGGTGCAGGCTGGAGGTGAGGGCCAGCGCGATGCCGTCCATGATCCCGCCCTGCATCTGCGCCTCGAGCCCGCGCGGGTTCACCGCGAGGCCGACGTCGACGGCCATCACGACCCGGGTGACCCGGGGACCGGTGACGGCGTCGCGGACCGTCCGGTCGACGGTCTCCGGCCGGCAGTCGATCTCGACCAGGCACGCGTTGACGCCCTTGTACTCCTTGTGGACGGCGATGCCCTGCGCCGTGCCGGCCGGCATCGACCGGCCCCACCCGCCGACCTCGGCGACCTTGTCGAGCACGGCGCGGGTGCGGTCGCTCTTGAGGAACCGGCGGCGGAAGGAGTAGGGGTCCTTCCGCATCCTCGCGGCCAGCTGGTCGGTGACGAGCTCGCGCGCGGTGCACACGTCGGGGGAGTAGATGTTGCGCATGCTCCCGGTGTTGAACCGTCCGTCGACCTCGTTGAGCGCCTGGTCGACGAGACCGTAGTCGTAGGGCACCTCCTGGGTCAGCGCGAAGATCGTCTGGGCGAAGCCGATCGTGCCGACCGGCAGCTCCGCGCTGAGCGCGGTGATGATCTCGCCGAGCCCGTGGCTGTTGTCGGTCACCACGCTGGTGTGCCGCTGCTCGAAGGCCAGCACCTCGTCGCCGAGGTACGTCGCCCGGATCCGCGAGCGCGCCATCGGGTGCACCCGGCCGACCCGGGAGTCGTCCGCGCGGTGCCACATCAGCTTGACCGGCTTGCCCATCGCCCGGGAGATCTCGGCTGCCTCGAGCGCGGCGTCGAAGAAGAGCTTGCGGCCGAAGGAGCCGCCACCCTGCATGACGTGCACGGTGACCTTGTCGACCGGCAGGCCGAGCATCCCCGCGATCTTCTCCTGCGCCGTGATCGGCGACTTGAGCCCCGACCAGATCTCCGCGGAGTCGTCGCGGACGTCGGCGATCGCGCAGTTGGTCTCCAGCGCGCTGTTGCTGCGGAAGTAGAAGGTGAAGTCGGTCTCGACCGTCTTCGCCAGCAGCGGCACCTCCGGCACCCCGAGCGGCAGCTCGGCCTGCTTCAGCTCGGCGACGATGTCGTCGTCGGACTCGCCGGCGACCGGGCCGTCGGCCCAGACCACGTCCAGGGCCCGGACCGCGTCGATCACCTGCCCGAACGTGCGGCCGCGGACGGCCACGCCGGTGGACACCGGCGTGACGTGGGTGATCCCGGGCATCGCCAGGACCTCGCCGCGGTTGCGCACCTCGCGCGGGGTGCCGTTGAGCGTGGGCGCCCGGCAGACCATGGTCGGCTTCGCGCCGGCCACGTCGAGGTCCAGGGTGAACTCCTTCGCACCCGTCACCGCGGCGCGGGCGTCGGTGCGGCTCCGCGGCGTCCCGATCACCGAGAACTCGGCCCGGTCCTTCAGCGTCACCTCCACCTGCTGGTCGGTGGCGCTGGCGGCGCGCGTGGCGAGCTCGCCGTACGACACCGAGCCGCCGTCGGGGGAGAGGACGACGCCGGCCTTGGTGGTCAGCCGGGTCACCTCGGCGCCGAGCACGAGGGCCGCGGCGGCGAGGAGCTGCTGCCGGGCGATCGCAGCGGCCACCCGCACGGGGGTGTAGGTGGAGACGGTGGTGTTGGACCCGCCGGTGAGCTGGTTGAACACCAGCTCCGGGCGGGCGTCGGCGAGGGTGACCCGGATCCGGTCGAGCGGGAGGTCGAGCTCCTCGGCGATGAGCATCGCCGTCGAGGTGACGATGCCCTGGCCGTTCTCGGAGCGGGGCAGCTCGAAGGAGGCGGTGCCGTCCTCGTTGATGGTGACGGTCACCAGGTTGGCGGTGGGCCGCGCCGCGTCGGTGAGGAGGTCGTTGAGGTCGTAGAGCTCCGCCGGCTGCGGTCCGGAGGGTACGACGGCCGTGGCCGGCGCCCGCGTCGTACCGAGGCCGATCTGCGCCGCCGCCGCGAGGGTGGGGGCGGCCAGCAGGTAGCCGAGGAACCGTCGCCGGCTCGGGTCCGGTGCCTCGATCCTCTCCGGTGGTGCCGTCTGGGCGCTTGCGCGCGCGTCGTCGTCCATGTGCCGTCCTCTCAACGTGACTCCCGAACGTCCGTCGGAGGCGGCTCAGCCGATGGCCCTCCCCATGACTGAAACCCGCAACCGGTGAGTCGCCTCACTCGATCCGCGTTCGACGGTGGCACGCCGGAGGTTGGGTGGAGGTTGGTCCCTTCTCGACATGTGGAACGTGTTCCATCGAGGTGTGGGGCGAGCCACAGGGCACGATTTCGTGCCCGGGCGGGCTGCACGCTAAAGTGTGCGAGGCCTTCAGGCCATGCGCCCGTAGCTCAACGGATAGAGCATCTGACTACGGATCAGAAGGTTAGGGGTTCGAATCCCTTCGGGCGCGCTAACGAAGCCCCAGGTCATATCCCCCGTTGACCTGGGGTTTCGTGCTTCCCGGACGCCCCAGCGACCGACTGCCACGCGACCGGTCAGGGCCGTGACACCAACGGTTGACACCAACCCGGCCATCACGCGCCCTCCTCGAAGAGCTCGCCGAGCTTGTCGAGCGCCGCCCGCTTGTCGTCCAACGTGACGTGCCCGTAGACGTTCATCGTCATCTCGAGCGTGGAGTGGCCGACGATCTCCATCACCGTCCGAGGCGGCACTCCCAGGCTCAGGAGCGACGGACACGCATCCGTGACGAAGGTCGTGCATCCGCACCACCCGCACGCCTGCCCGACGTCATCGCCGCCCTGACGAGCTTCGAGCAGTTGTCCGGATCGATCGGTGTGCCGATCGGGGTCGTGAACACGAACCCGGAGCTCGGCCACTTCTCGGCCAGGGCCAGCCGCTCCGCCTCCTGGCGCTTCAGGTGATCCCGAAGCACCTCTACGACCAGGCCGGGCAGCGGGATCGTCCGCTGCGACCTGGCGGTCTTGGTCTCCATCACCTCGAGCTGGCCCTCGATCCGGTGGAGCCCCGCCGAACCGCCAGCGTGCCCGCCTCGAGGTCCACGTCCTCCCACCTCAGCCCGAGCACCTCGCTGCGACGCAGGCCCAGCAGGGCGAGCACGACGTAGAGCGCGTGCAGCCGGTCCTCACGCGTCGGCGCGGACGAAGGGCTTGGATCTCCTCCGACGTCAGCGGCTGTCGCTGCGTCTTCGGGGCGGCCGGCGGACCGGACCAGCTTGGCGACGTTCTTGTCCAGGAGCTCTTCCCGCATCGCGTCCTCGAGCGCCGCTCGAAGTGTCCCGTGGACGTATCGGATCGTTCGCACGCCGGCACCGCGCGCCCGGAGACTGTCGAGGTACGAGGCGCACCTCGCGCGCCGTCAGCCGGCCGAGCCGCTTCTGGCCGAGGTCCGGAGTCAGGTAGCGGTCGACGTGGAACCGGTACGCGGCCAGCGTGTTGGGCCGGACCCGCTGCGGCCACGATCTGCGACAGCCACTCGTTCAGGTAGGCCTCCACGCGTCAGGTGGCGTCGGCGTCATCGGGCGCGCCCGAGTCGGCCTTGGTCCGCAGCTCGACGAGCTTGGTCTCGACCTCCTTCCGCGGTCTTGCCGTAGACGCGGCGTCGGACCCGGCGACCATCGGCCTCCGTGACGTAGAGCGCCGCCGCACCAGCGACCGTCCTTGCGCTGGAAGACCGAGCCCGACCCGTTGCGGCGCCTTGCGGCGCGTCACGCCGGCTCCCGGGCCTCGAGGCTGCGACGTAGTCGTGCAGCGCGCGCGCCGAGATGCGCCGAGAGGCGCCGACCTTGACCGACCGAAGCTCGCGCATCCGGATCAGGTCGTAGACCCGGCACTTCCCGATGCCGAGCAGCCGGCCGACCTCTTCGGGCGAGAAGAGCAGCGGCGGGCACCTGCTCCGAGGAAAGCAGCCAGATGTTCGGCCGCACCTCGGTCGGGACCGGCGCCTCACCCGGCGGGTCGAGGTTGAACAGGTACTGCTCCATGCCTTCCTCCGAGAGCCTGGGGGAGGAGCGTCCTCCCCGACGTAGGGATGGTGTGGGTGCCGATCCGGGCGTCAAGGGCACTACGTGTCACTGCGTGATTCGCTCCGCTCACCCCTGACCCCCGGATCGGCACCCTGGGCGGGCTGGTTGTCGGGGAGGACGCGGCGCAGTGGTCGACACAGGCCCGGCTAACCGGGAGGGCGCGTTCTCGGTGGGTGCTCCCGAGGCGGAGACGCGCTGCTTCGCGGCGTCGTACTGGCTGCGCCAGCGGAGCTTCTCCGCGATCGACCGGGTCATGACCTGGCGGTAGACCGGGGCGGCGGCGTCGAGCGGGTCCCACACGCGCCAGGAGAAGCGGGGAAGTCCGTCGGGGCGCATCACGTCGGCGGCCATCCGTTCGGTCGACTCGACGTCGACACCTGCCTCGGACAGCACCTGACGCACCACGGATGCCCGGTCGGCCTTGTGCTCCTTGAGCGTCTTGCCCGTCCACTTGCGTGAGACCAGAACCCGCCGGCCACCCAGACCCAGATTCTCGAAGTCGTGGGCCTTGCCCGGGCAGCGACCAGGGCACATGCCCTCTTCGGCCCCCTGCGGCTGGACGCCGTAGCGCAGCCAGTTCCAGCACCGCGGCGAGCACGGCAGCAGCCGGACCTGCTCGTGGAGCTTGTGCATGTGCCGGAGCTGGGCCGGCGATGCGTCCTCGGCGTCGTAGGTGTCGGAGATCGCCTTGGAGAGGTACTTGGTGAGGTAGGCGACCCGTCGGTCGGCGTCTCCCTCGGTGGCGATGATGCCCTGGATGTCGAGCTGCTGGCCGAACCGCACCACGTGCGCGGGCCGAGCCTCGGGGTCGGCGTCCAGCCGGTCGAGCGCCTCGTCCCAGGTCGGCAGCGCCTCACCGGACTTCGGGTCCACGTAGCCCAGGTCGGCACTCCAGACCGGGTAGCGCCCCTCGTAGAACTCGGCCGTGTGGTGCGGCGGCCACCAGACCTGGTGATAGGTGGCGCGCACGACCTGGCGCAGCAGGGCTCGCGGGATCGCACCGCGGATGGCGGCGTGCAGGTGTGGGGCCAGCCGGCGCTGTTCCTCGACAGCGGAGAAGTACTGCACCTGGAAGCCCGTGGACCGGCGCAGGTTCTGCCACAGCCGGTCGACCGCCTTGGGGAAGTGCATGGCATCCAGCGCGGCGCGCCGGTAGTCGTACTTCGCCGCGTCGTAGGGGGTGCCGTCGGCGCGCACGCGGCCGTAGGAGGGCAGCGTGACGGTGAGGAACATGCTCGGGCGGTAGGTGTGACCGGCGGGCGTGGTGAAGGCGGCCCCGATGGTGCGCTGCTCGACAGGGAGGGACGGAAGGTCGGGCGCGTCCTGTCGCCGGCGGGTCGACCGGGTCCGACGAGCCGACTCGTCCTCGACCACGTCTGGGTCGACTTCAGGCTCGAGGTCGTCCTGCTCGGACTGCCGCTCATCGGGCTCGGGCTCCCGGTCGAGGTGCCAGCCCTCACGACACTGCTGCATCCGGAGGCGGCGGTTCTTCACGGCGCAGGGTGGACACTTCGTCTCACGGGTCGCCCCGCACGGCGTCGGGACGAGGTGCGTCTTGCCGGTCACGGTGTCGTGGACCTCGTGCAGGACGGGCCGGATGCAGACGCCGCTCACCTCGGCCAGCTCACGCAGGGAGTCGGCGGTCAGGCGGAGGCGGACGCTCATGCGGCACCGCCGACGGTCCGGGTGGTCGAGCCTGTCGAGACCTCGTCGCGGGCGTCGCCGGCCCAGAATCCACCGCTCACCTCGGTGCGAACGACGTGGGCGCGGCACTGGGCGAGGACCGGGCATCCGCAGCACACCAGGCGCATGGTGCGGACCTGGATCCGGGTCAGCCGGTCGCCGTCGAGAAGCCACGGAAGGCCGGGGACCTCGGCGCAGGAGGCGCGGTCCATCCAAGGCTCGAGGTTGACGCTCATGCCGCCCCCTCGCGCCGGGCCGGGCGGCTGCTGCGGGCGGAGGGCAGGGACGGCGTCAGGCTCTCGACCGGCTGAACCTCGTGCCTCGCAGGAGCCGGATAGGCGGCGGCCACGCGGCGGATCTCGGCGTCGGAGACGTAGCCGGCGCGGACCCGGATCGGGTGGCCGCCCTCCTCGGGCAGCACGTAGCCCATCCCGGGCGTGGTCCTCGTGATCCGGTGGCAGTGCGCCCCGGAGGTGACCGCGAGCTCGCCGAGCACCATCGCGGTCTCACTGACGTCCTTGAGTCGGAGTCCGACCATCTGGGTGAAGAGGCCGCGGGACGGGATGACCTCCTTGCGGGGGTCCTGCAGGCAGGCGAAGACGACGAACCCCACGGCGCGTCCCTGGGAGCAGAGCAGGTTGATCGCCATCTCCGCGCGACGTTGGAGGTCACGCTCGGGCTGGTAGGCCGTGAGCACGGCGAGCTCGTCGATCATCACCACGTGCAGCGGCTCGTCGACGGTTGCGGCGTGCGACCGGACGCGGCCGGCGTAGCGCTGCGTGCGCTCTCGCATCTGCTCGACGAGGGCCTCGAGCGAGGCCACTGCCTCCGCGGCGGTCGTGGCGGCCGAGGTGAACAGGTCGGAACCCATCAGGATCTCCATGCCGCCCTTGAGGTCGATGCCGTGCAGCTGCACGCGGCCCGGCATGGGCGGCGGGTGCCAGCCCGAACGCGTAGGACCAGAACACCGACCCCTTGCCGGCCCCCGAGCAGCCGGCAACGAGCGTGTGTGGGCCGACCGGCAGGTGCCACGTCGTGCCGTCCTCGAGGCGACCCATGACGACGCGGCGAGGGGCCTCTGTCACCGCCGGGCTGAGGCGGGCGGGCGGTGAACGGAGCTGTCAGCACGTCGCCGACGGTGAAGGTCAGCAGCACCTCGTTCGCCAGGTGCCGGTCGACCCGGACGTGGGAGGCGGCGAGCGCGCTCCGAAGGGCGTCGGCGGCCTTCTCGACGTGCTCCACGGTCTGACCCATCAGGAGACGCACCCTGAGCTGGACCCGCATGCCGTCGACGCGGCTCCGCAGAAGCCGAGGAACGGCGACCTGGTCCATGTCGGGCTGGCCAGTCCGGCCGAGGTGGGTCGGGACACCGAGCCCACAAGCGGCCGCCGCGCTCGGCCAGTGCCGCCTCATCCGCCGCCGGTGCACCTGCCCGACCGTGGGAGCCACGAGCCGGCGGTGGAAGCCAGCCGGCCAGAGCAGAGCCGCGATGCGCAGGGCGAGGACCAGGAGCAGCAGGACAACCACCAACGACAGCGGCAGCGCGGGGCCGACGAGCCACCCGACGGCGAGCAGCACGAGCACGGGTCCCGGGAACCGACACGTCATCCGCCACGCCACGTGCAGCCACCAGAACGCCTCCTTGCTGACTCGTGCTGCCGCCGTCCGCATCACGCCGCCTCCGGCCCGTCGTCGTACCGGTCTCGGACCGCCTCGAGCATCTGGATCGCGTCGCAGACCGCCGTGCGGGCGATCATGAGCACCTCCGCGACCTCGCCGGTCGGCGACTGCCACATCGGGAGCACCAGCCGACTGATCTGCGCGTAGACCTCGTCGAGGTCGGCGGCATACCGGCCCAGCTGCGCCCGGGCCTCGTCGGCCGTGTGGGCATCGAGGAAGCGGGACCACTCCGTGAGCGTGCCGATCTGGCCCATCAGCAGAACCCCTCCCGCGTCGACCACACCTGGAGGTGCAGGTCCGCCGTTCGCGCCTGGAAGCCGGCGTCGAGGAGGTCGGGCTGGAACTCGACGGTGTCCGCGTGCTCGCAGAGTGCGTCCCGCAGCAGGTCGACCTCGTCCCG
>CAVQSC010000032.1:0-3859 GCA_963715375.1 uncultured Actinomycetota bacterium
TTTCGGCCGCGACATCCCCGAGGCCTGACTGCCGTCGCCCCCGGAAAGCTCCTGACCGAGGCACGAACGCACCTGAACCTACGCCCCGGACGGCGGCGTGCACACCCTTGTCCTCGGCTCCTCCGCGGGTGAAGGATCGGGCTGCCTGCTCGGCGCTGGCACACCGGACCGCTGCAGGTGTCCACCGGCGAATGCCGGCGCGACTCGGGCAACGCGGAGGTATCTCGGTGAAACGCATCCTCAGCACGACCACGACCGCCACGGCTGCGGTCCTGGCAACTCTCATCGGTGGCAGCGTCATCGCCGCCACCCAGGCCGGCCAGTCCAGCGACGAAGAGGCGTTGGCGCCGACGAGACCACCTGCGAGCAGAACCATCGAGCAGAAGGTCGACGCCCTGCTGGCGAAGATGACCACGAAGGAGAAGCTCGAGCAGGTGCAGCTGCTCTCGGACGGCCAGATCAACGACACCGAGGCCAAGAACGGCGTCGGCGGCGTCTTCAGCCTCACCGACCCGGCGAAGATCAACCACTACCAGCACATCGCGGTGGAGGACTCCCACCTGCACATCCCGATCCTCTTCGCCTTCGACACGATCCACGGCTACCGGACGATCTTCCCGGTGCCGCTCGGGGCCGCGAGCTCGTTCGATCCCGGCGTCGCCAGGACGGACGCCTCGATCGGCGCCCGCGAGTCGGCCACCGTCGGCCTGAAGCAGGTCTACAGCCCGATGGTCGACATCTCGCACGAGCCCCGGTGGGGCCGCATCGTCGAGGGCGCGGGCGAGGATCCCTACCTCGGCTCCGTGATGGGCGCGGCACGCGTCAAGGGCGCCCAGGGATCCAGCTACAGCGCCCGCGACAAGGTGGTGTCGAGCGTCAAGCACTACGTCGCCTACGGCCAGCCCGAGGGCGGTCGTGACTACAACACCACGGACATGTCCGAGCAGCGGCTCCGCAACCTCTACCTGCCGCCGTTCAAGGCCGCGATCGACGCCGGCGCGGACACGGTGATGTGCTCGTTCAACTCGCTCAACGGGGTTCCGGGGTGTGCGAACAAGTACACCGAGACGACGATCCTCAAGAAGGAGTGGGGCTTCGACGGGTTCATCGAGAGCGACTACACGGCGGTGGCCGAGACCCGCGCCTGCCCGCCGAGGACACCCGACGAGGGACCGTGCGGCCACGGCACCGCCGCCGACGGTCCGCAGGCCGGCGCCAACGCACTGATGGCCGGCACCGACTCGGAGATGGTCAGCACCAACATCCGTGACTACGGCCAGCAGCTGCTGCAGCAGGACCGGATCACGATGTCGCGGCTCGACGACGCGGTGCGCCGGATCCTGCGGGTGAAGTACCGCGCCGGCCTCTTCTCGCACCCGTACGTCGACCAGGCCAAGGCCGTGGACCCGGCGAGCTTCCTCACCGACGCCGACCGGGCGGCCGCCCGCAAGGCGGCCGGCGAGTCGATGGTGCTGCTCAAGAACAGCAACAGCACGCTGCCGCTCGACAAGACCAAGCAGACCGCCGTGATCGGTCCGCTCGGCGACAGCAAGCACGACATGCTCGGTCCCTGGTGGGGCCGTGGCGAGGACTCCGACGCGGTGAGCCTCTTCGAGGGCATCAAGGCCCAGGACCCGTCCGCGACGTACACGCCCGGCTGCACGATGAGCCACGCCGAGCCGCCGCAGGCCGCGACCGCCGACGACTGCAGCACGACGACCGGCTTCGCCGACGCCGTGGCCGCGGCCCAGAGCGCCGACCAGATCGTGCTCGCCCTCGGCGAGACCCGGGAGATGAGCGCCGAGGCGGAGGCGCGCACGACGATCGACCTGCCCGGGAAGCAGCAGGAGCTGCTCGACGCGGTGAAGGAGGCGGCCCCCGGCAAGCCGATCGCGGTGGTGCTGTTCAACGGGCGACCGCTGACGCTGTCCGGGGTCGACGCGACGGCACCGGCGATCCTCGAGGCGTGGTTCCCCGGCGTCGAGGCGGGCAACGCGGTGGCGGACGTGGTCTTCGGGGACGTGAACCCGAGCGGGAAGCTGCCGGTCACGTTCCCGCGGACGCTCGGCCAGGTCCCGATCTACTACAACCACGAGCCGACGGGGCGGCCCTGTGACGCGACGCAGAAGTACACCTCGCGCTACCGGGACCTCAACGCCTGCGACCCGCTGTACGAGTTCGGCTTCGGGTTGAGCTACACGACCTTCTCGGTGTCGGACTTCTCGATCGACCGGTCGCGCGTCGGACCGGACGGGCAGGTGCACGCGTCGATGACGGTCACCAACACCGGATCCCGCGCCGGCACGGACGTCGCGCAGCTCTACCTCCACGACCCGGTCGCGAGCCTCTCGCAACCGGTCCGGAGGCTCCGCGGCTTCCAGCGCGTGACCCTCGACCCGGGCGAGTCCAGGACGGTGAGCTTCACCATCGACAAGACCGACTTCGGCTTCTACGACAACCAGGGCCACTTCGTCGTGGAGCCGGGGACGATCGAGCTGTACGCCGGTGACTCGTCGAGCGCGTCGCTGCGCAGGACGTTCACGGTCACCCGCTGACCGTTCCGTAGTCGCGCGCCCGTGGTCGACGGCGGCGATTCCCAGTCACATGGTGGCTGGGAATCGCCGCTGTCATGTGCGCGGACGGGTCGGGCGAGCGATGAGTCGGGCGCATGAACCGAGTCGGTACGGGTGACGTAAATGACAGAGAGAGGAGGTGGGCACGATGAACACCGAACGGCACGCCTGGTACTCGAACCGGGTCGTGACCCTCAGCGAGTGGCGCACTCCACCCGTCTGCGGCTGCGGCCAGGACCTCGACGTCTGCACCGGCACCCACTGCCCGCGATGCGGCACCTCCCTCACGAGTCACGCCGCCTGACCCCGGTCAGGGAGCCGCCGCTCCACCGCGTTCGGCGGACAGCAGGAGCAGCCGGTTGAGCAGGTCCGCGGCCCGGGCGACCTCCTCGCGCTCGCCGGTGACCAGCAGGTCGAGCAGCAGCCCCCGCGCGGCACCCAGGGCGAGGCGCGCATGGGTCCCGGCCTGCTCCTCCGGCAGCCCGATCGCCCGGCAGAGCTCCGTCACCGACGGCAGCCAGGCCGCGATCAGCTCCGCGCGCAGTGTCGCCGCGTGCTCCCTGCCCTGCATGGCGTGGGCCGCGAGCTCGAAGAAGAGCGGCCCGTAGCGCAGGGTCGCCTCGACCGTCTCCTCCCAGTACCTCGCGCCGGCCTCGAGCGGCGGCAGGTCCGCGTCGTACGTCGCGTTCATCAGCGCCCGCTGGCGTGCCTCGACCTCACGGGTGACCTCGGCGAGCAGACCCTCGCGCGACCCGAAGTGGTAGATCAGCATCCGGTGGCTGGTGCCCACCGCTTCCGCGATCCCGCGCAGGCTCGTGTCCCCGATGCCGTGCCGCCCGAAGTGGTCGATCGCGGCGTCGAGGAGCCGCTCGCGCGGTGTCCTGCCGGCGGCCTCCGCGGCCGGCTGGGTCACGCGGTCGGCTCGCCGGTGACGCGCTTGTCGAGGCTCTCGGCCTCGAGCTCGATGTAGCGCTGGGTCAGCCCTCGCCACACCCGGGCCGCGACCGCACCCATCGGTCCGGTCTGCTCGATGCTGAGCGTGACCCGGGAGCCGTCGCCGTCGGGCACGACCTCGTGCCGGGCGATCGTCCTCATGCCCGGCCCGGTGGCCTCCCAGGTGAAGCTGCGGCCGTCGACGACCTCGGTCACCTGCCACTCCGCCCGTGGCAGCTTGGGCTGGCGGACCTTGGCCCGCGAGCCGACCCGGAACGGCCCCTCGTCGAGGCGCTCGACGGCGTCGATCGTCGGGGTCCACTCGGGCCAGCGAACGACGTCGAAGAGCACCT
>CAVQSC010000033.1:0-6035 GCA_963715375.1 uncultured Actinomycetota bacterium
GAGATCGGGGCGGCGCCGTAGAGGACCGTCCGCAGAGCCGAGTAGTCGCCCTGCAGCTCGGCGGCCTGGTCGAGGAGCCGGTAGATCATCGTCGGCACGAGGAACAGGTACGTGACCCCGTCCTGCTGGATGGCCTCGAGGACCGCCCTGGGGTCGAACCGGCTCTCGACGTGGGTGACAGCGCCGGCGGCGAGCGCGGTCTGCAGCAGCAGCCCGGCGCTGTGGGGGAGCGGGGAGGAGAGCAGCAGCCTGTCGTCCGAGCAGATCTCGGTCTCGATGCGGTGCGCCAGCTGGTTGAGGGCCAGCCGGTCCTGACGGTGCACGACACCCTTGGGCCGTCCGGTCGTGCCGCCGGTGTACATCATGAGGCCGACGTCGTCGGGGGAGATCTCGACGTCGGGTGCCTGCGTCGGCCGGTCGACGAGGGCTTCGGCCCACGAGATGACGCCCGTGCCGCGCACCTGCTCGTCGACCGAGATCACGGTGCGCAGGGCCTCGCCGGCCTTCAGGTGGGCAGTCGCGACGTCTACCTGCGACGGGGTGGCCAGTGCGACGACCGCGCCGCTGTCGCGCAGGATGTAGGTGGCCTCGTCCGCCGAGAGCATGTCGTTGAGCGGGACCTTCGCGGCGCCGAGCTTCAGGACCGCGAGGTCGGCGACGACGTACTCCGCGCAGTTGCTCATCATCAGCGCCACCGGCGTGCTCGGACCGACGCCGAGCTCGCGCAGGGCGTGGGCCAGCCGGTTCGACGTCTCGTCGAGCTCGGCGAAGGTCCACGTGCGGCCGTCCGCGACGACGGCCGGTCGACGGGCATGCGTGCGCAGCGCGCCGGTCAGCAGCGTGCGCAGGTCGAGCGCGAGATCGGTCACTGCAGACGCTCCAGGATCGTCGCGTAGTTGGCGACCGCCGTGCCCCCCATGTTGAAGACCCCCGCTCGCGTGGCGTCGGGCACCTGCATCCCGCCCGCGGAACCGGTCAGCTGCATCGCGGCGAGCACGTGCTGCGAGACGCCGGTCGCGCCGATCGGATGGCCCTTGGACTTCAGGCCCCCGGACGGGTTCACCGGCAGCTTCCCGTCCTTGTGGGCCCATCCCTCCTCGACGACGACGTGACCGTGGCCGGGTTCGCAGAGTCCGAGCATCTCGTACTCGATCAGCTCGGCGATGGTGAAGCAGTCGTGGACCTCGAGCAGGTCGAGGTCCCACACGCCGTAGCCGGTGCGGGACAGCACGCTGTTCCACGCCTGCTGCCCGGCCTCGAACCGCGTCATGTCCCGACGCGACACGGGAAGGAAGTCGTTGCGCTGCGCCATGGCCCGGATCCCGACGACCGGCGCCGTCCCGGTGCGGAGGTCCGGCCGGCTGAGCACCATCGCGGCGGCCCCGTCGGACACCGGGGAACAGTCGGTCCGCCGGAGCGGTCCCGCGACGATCGGGTTGCGCTCGGAGACTGTGCCGCAGAAGTCGACGCCGAGGTCCTTCCGAAGCTGGGCGTACGGGTTGTCCACCCCGTGCCGGTGGTTCTTCGCTGCGATGGAGGCGAGCGTCGAGCTGCGGTCGCCGTACCGCTCGAAGTACGTCGTCGCGATCTCGGCGAAGATCTCCGTGAACCCGACCGGCGAGTCCGAGCCCGCACGGTCGTAGTCCGCGCCGAGCAGGGCCCGGCCGACGTCGGTCGGGGCGGCGTCGGTCATCTTCTCGACGCCGACGACCAGCACGGTCCTCGCCTCACCGGAGGCGATGGCGCGAAGGCCCTGGAGGACGGCGGCCGAGCCTGTCGCGCACGCGTTCTCGACCCTGGTCGCGGGCCTGAACCGCAGCGCGTCGTCCGTCTCCAGGCTCAGCGACGAGGTGAAGGTCAGCGGTTGGAGGCCGCCGTTGAAGTGGCCGACGACGATCTCGTCGATCTCTCCCGGCTCGAGCCCCGCGCTCTCTACGGCTCCTCGAGCCGCCGTCGTCATCAAGGACTCGACGGTCTCCCCGGTCAGCCTGCCGAAGGGGGTGTGGTGCCAGCCGATGATGTCGGCGCGCCGGTCCACGTCAGCTCCCGTCCACCGGTGCGGTGACGCTCATCGACGGGGTCATCGGGATGACAGCGGTAAGGGCGCCGTCGATCGGGATGTTCGTTCCCGAGATGAAGCGAGCCTTGTCGCTGGCGAGAAAGCGCACGAGCTCGCCGACGTCCCAGCCGCTGCCCTCGACACCGCCCTGGCCGAGCGGCGCGACGTTGCGCCGGCGCACCCGGTCCTCCTCGCTCAGGCCCTGCCCGAAGACCATCGGCGTGTGCAGGAAGCCCGGCACGAGTGCGTTCACCCGGATGCCCTCGGGGCCGTGCATCGCGGCCATCGCGCGGGTCAGGTTGGTGACGGCGCCCTTGGTGGCGCTGTAGATGATCGAAGGGTGCGCGCCCAGCACGCCGGCGATCGACGAGGTGTTGATGATGGAGCCGCCACCGCGTCGCCTCATGTGGGGAATGGAGAAGCGGGACATGAGCACCATCGAGGTGACATTGATGTCGAAGCAGCGGTCCCACGCGTCGAGGTCCACGTCGACCACCGAGCCGCTCGGGCCCACGATCCCGACGTTGTTGAACAGGATGTCGACCCCGTCCCACTCGTCGGCGACCGCGGCGACGATGCGCTCGCACTCGTCGGCACGGGAGACGTCCGCGGTGAAGCTCAGGCACTCGCCGCCGGCCTTCTCCACGAGCTCCTCGGTCTCGGCGAGGTTCTCGGCCACCGAGTCGACGAGCGCCACCTTCACGCCCGACTCGGCCAGGCAGACGGCGGCGGCGCGTCCGTTGCCGATGCCGGACGCCCGGGACCCCGCTCCGGTGATGATCGCGATCTTGCCCTGTAGGTCGTCGGGCCGCGCCTGCTGTGGCGTCTCCATCGGCTTCCTCCCGTGGTTGCTCGTGTCGCCCTTTGGCGATCACGACCACGATGCGTGCCGCGCCCGGCTGAAGTCGACGGACAAAGGTCCAAAGCGTCGCGGCGCTGAGTTGGAGGAAAGCACAATCAGCGGTCGGCGGTGAGCTCGAGCACCCACGTCAGCTCGACCAGGACCTCGGTGGACTCCAGGGACCGGCCGGTGAGCTCGGAGAACCGTCGGAGCCGGTAGCGCAGGGTGTTGGTGTGCGTCACCAGGGCGGCGGCGGTGCGCGCCACGTTCAGGCCCTCCGCCAGGTAGACCCGCACCGTCTCCTCGAGGACCGCTCCGAACTCGCCCTCCGCCCTGAGCGGTGCGAGGTAACGCTGCTCCAGGAAACCCGTCACCTCCGGGTGGTCCACCGCAGCGAGCCGCCAGGTCAGGTCCTCGATGCCGTGGACGCCCGGTCGGTGCAGCTGCGAGGCCACCTCGCAGGCCCGACTGGCGATCCGGAAGGAGTCGGCGATCTCCCGCAGCGGGACGAACGGACCGATACCGACGACCTGGTCCTCCAGTGCGCGCGGCCTGCGCGAGACGATCCCGATGCACTCGCCGGCGTCCACACCGATCAGAGCAGACCGGGAGGGGAGGCCACCGCCGGACTCGAGGGCACGGCGTGTGCGCTCAGCGGTCTGCGGGTCGACGAAGGACCGGACAGCGGCGTACGACGCGTCCGGGTCGATGCGATAGGTCTCGAGGTCTGCCGCCGCCTCTGCGAGGTTCAGGCGTCCGTGCAGCATGGCCCGGACGTAGGCGGTCCGTCGCTGCGCGTCCTGCAGCGCGCTGTCGAGGTCGAAGGCGTGGTAGGCCGTGATCACCCGGGTGGTGAAGGCGTCACCGACCGCCCACAGGAGCCGTGACCCCGACAGGGTGGCGTCGGCCGGTACCCCTTCGGCGAAGCAGGTGGCGACGAACCGCTCCTGGATCAGCCCGATCGAGATGCGGAAGGCCCTGATGATCTCCTCGACCGGAATTCCCCGTGCGAACCGTTCACGGGTCGTCTGCTCGGCCTCGTCGAGCTCCGTGGGGTCGGGTGGGGCGTCGGCCCTCAGCGCGCGTACGGCGATCGCCAGGTTCCGTCGTACCGAGACCTCGAGCGCGGTCGGCTCGACACTGGCGTAGGAGTCGAGCTGCCGGAGAACCTGCGACACCGTCGAGGTCGTCAGCAGGTCGATCTCCCGCTCCAGCCGCGAGATCACCGCTTCGGGGACGAGAACCGGCTTCTCGTCTGGCATGACCCTCCTCGGGTGGGGGACGCGGTGAGGCGATCGTAGAGGAGGAGGACGGGGGCGCTTCCATCCGAAAGCCCAACGGCGGCGGCCCTCCCGTTGTGCACAGCCACAACCGACCGTCCCATGACGAGCCGGACACCGTGGTCATCGGGGACCGAGTGGTGTAGAACGACACTACGTCCATGACGAATGTGGTGGCCGTCACTATGGCCGCATCTCGGGGCGCTTTCTAGCGTACGCAGTGCCGGTGCGGTCCCACTGTGGCTCCGCCCGGCCTTGAGGGAAGGATCGGAGTGACGTCGACAAGCCAGGTGGCCTTGCGCACCGAGGGCCTCACCAAGTACTTCCGGGGGTTCCGGGCGGTCAACGAGGTGGACCTCGAGGTCCACGAAGGCGGGGTCCACGCCCTCGTGGGACCCAATGGGGCAGGCAAGACCACGCTGTTCAACCTCCTCACCGGCTTCATCAGCCCGTCAAAGGGCAAGATCACCGTCTTCGGGGAGGACGTCACCGGCCTGCAGCCGGAGCAGATCGCGCACAAGGGTGTGGCCCGGTCCTTCCAGATCACCAGCCTCTTCGAGAACCTCACGCCGCGCGAGCACGTCGAGCTCGCCCTCCAGGGGCGCACCTCGCAGGGCTTGCGCTTCTGGCGCTCGGAGAAGCTGCTCGGCAAGTGGCGCACCGAGGTCGACGACCTGCTCGCCCAGGTCGGCCTCGCTGACCTCGCGGACCGGCCGTCCGGGCTGCTGGCCTACGGGCAGAAGCGCGCCCTCGAGATGGCCCTCGTGCTCGCGCTCGACCCCAAGGTGATGCTGCTCGACGAGCCCACCGCCGGGATGGGCATCGAGGACGTCGACCGCACGATCGAGCTGGTCCGGCAGATCTCCGAGGGTCGCACCGTGGTCTTCGTGGACCACAACATGCACGTGGTCGGCAGCCTCGCGGACAGGGTCACGGTCCTCCAGCAGGGCGCCGTCCTCGCCGAGGGCAGCTACGACGAGGTCCGCCGCGACGAACGCGTGATCACCGCTTACCTCGGGGAGTCCAACCATGCTTGAGGTCAAGAACCTGAAGGCCTGGTACGGCGAGGCACAGGCCCTCCACGACGTCAGCCTCGAGGTCGGTGACGGCGAGGTCGTCACGTTGGTGGGTCGCAACGGCGCCGGCAAGACCACGCTGGTCCGCAGCCTGATCGGCCTCCACAAGCACGTCGAGGGGAGCATCGTCTTCCTCGGCAAGGAGATGAAGGGCGTTCCCGCCCACAGGCGTGCCCGCGCCGGGATGGGCTGGGTCCAGGACGACCGCGGCGTCTACGCCAACCTCAGCGTCGAGGAGAACCTCCTGCTCCCGCCCGCGGTCTCCGACCGTGCCTGGGACGTGGCCAAGGTGTACGACGCCTTCCCCGTGCTCGCCGACCGGCGCAAGGCGCCGGGCACGACGCTGTCGGGCGGCGAGCAGCAGATGCTGGCCATCGCCCGCGTGCTCCGCACCGGCGCCCGCCTGCTCCTGCTCGACGAGCCGTCGGAGGGCCTGGCGCCGGTGATCGTCTCGCGCATCGGCGAGATCATCCGCGAGGTCAAGCAGACCGGGGCCGGCGTGCTGCTGATCGAGCAGAACGTCAAGTTCGCGGCCACCGTCGCCGACCGTCACTACCTGCTCACCCAGGGGCGGGTCGTCGAGTCGCTCGACAACCGCGAGTTCGTCGAACGCGAGGAAGAGCTGCTCGAGCACCTGGGCATCTGACCAACCAGAACTGACACCACGAAGAGAGGGACAAGGATGAGCAAGAAGATCGCGGCAGGAACGGCCGCCCTGGTCACGGGCGCCATGGTCCTGAGCGCCTGTGGCGGCGGTGGACCGAGTGCATCGGGGGGCG
>CAVQSC010000034.1:0-5684 GCA_963715375.1 uncultured Actinomycetota bacterium
GACACGGCATGCCTGACCAGGGCTGGTGCAGATGGCTGCATGTCCGCGTCACTTCCCACCATCGGAACCCTGGAGTCTCTGCCCGCGCTGGAGCGCGGTGACCTGTTGGGATCTGACGACCGTGAGAGATGACGAAGGGGTGGCCCCGGCTTGAACCGGGACCACCCCTCGTCTGGTCGGGACCTGAGGGCTACCTTCACGCCGACCCTGATGGTGACCACCTTGTCGACAGCCTCGGCGATTTCGCTACCGAGGTAGCGCACCCGGACGTACTTGCGGCCAGTCGTCGGGAATGCCAGCCTCAGCGTGACCCTCCCGTCGACCAGTGTGCCGCGGGCGAGCACGTTGCCCGCGCGCATGACCACGACCTTGCCGCTGACCGTCTGACCGGGTGCGGCCAGTGCGACGGCAAGCTTCGGGCGGGTCGTCTTCGCGTGGACCGCGTCCTGCCTGACGTCGACAGTCAGCTTCGGGGTCGCCTTGACGACCTTGACCGACGTGGTGGTCGAGCTCGGTGCCACGTTGTCGTCGCCGAGGTAGCGGATGTCGATCGTCTTGGTGCCGACCGAGCCGAACGGCCCCACGACCAGACGGGCCGACCCATCGGCCAGGCTCGCCGTGTCGAGGAGCCTGTCACCGAGGTAGGCCTCCACCGAGCCAGTGGGCGTCACCCCGCCCGCTGACACCGACACGCTCACCGTCGACGTGCCCTTCTTGACCTTCACCGTGGCCGGTGAGGCCTGTGCCGTGGCGACCGAGCTCACCTTCGCGACCGTCAGGGACACGCTGCCGGACGACGCCTTGTGGGTCGCGTCGCCGGCGTACCGGACGGTCAGGGTGTGGGTTCCCGGGGCGAGAGCCTTGCCCGCGATGGTGACCGCTGCGGAACCACCGGCGAGTGTTGCGTGGCCGAGCGTGGTCTCGCCGTTGAGCACGGTGACCGTCCCTGTTGCGTCGGCCGGGGTGACCGTGACGTCGACGGTGCCGTCGGTGCCGTAGGTCATCGGCTCTGCGGTTGCGGTGACGTTGGTGTCGACCGGACCGGGGTCCGGCTTCGTGACCGTCACGGCGACGGGGACCGAGGTGCCGGTGGTCACGCCGGTCACGGTCAGCACCGTCTTGCCCGCGGGCGTGCCGGCAGGAAGGGCGACCTTCACGTCGGCCGTGCCGTACTCGTCGAACACGGCAGTGCCGATGGTGTTGTCGACCGGGAAGGTCCCGAGCTCCTGGCCACCGAGCGACACCTTCACCTCGCTGTCCTTCAGGTCCGCCGCGGTGGAGTACGCCAGCGACGAGATGTCGAAGGCGACCTCACTGCCGGGGAGGTACTCCGCCGGAGCGCCGGCCGGGAAGGAGACCCCGACCGCGTGCTGCTTGTACTCCGGCGCGAGGGGCGTGGTGTCGGCGAACTCCGCCATGTAGTCGACCATGGCCTGGAGGTCGGTCTTGCCCGTGTCCCTCTTCTCGGTGGCGTCCTTGAAGGCGACGAAGTTGTCACCGCCGGCCGCCAGGAAGGAGTTGGCCGTCACCGAGTAGCTCGCGGCCAGGTCGATCGCCTCGCCGTCGAGCCACATCGCCGTGATCCGCGAACCAGCCGCGGCGGCCGGGTCGTAGGTGTAGGTGAAGCCCTCCGACGTACCCAGCCGGAGGAACGGCCGGGAGGCGCCGGCAGGCTGCCACTGCTGCTCCAGGACGCTCTTGATCTGAGTGCCCGTGAGCCGCATGTTGACCAGCGTGTTCGCGAACGGCTGGACCTCGGCCGCCTGCTTGTAGGTCAGCGTCTTCGGGTAGGCGGTGCCGGTGCCCACCATGTCCTGGCGGAGGCCGCCGGGGTTCATGAAGGCGATCTGCGCCGAGCCGGCGGTGCTGGACTCGGTCGCCCAGCGCTGCACCTCCGCCACGAGGTTGCCGACCGTGGACTCGCCACCGCGGTTCTCGACGAGGATCGGGTTGCCGTTGGCGTCGGTTGCGTTGACCTTGGCGCGGTTGAACGGTGCGGCGATGTCGCCGATCCGGACCGCGCCGAGCTCGTTGGCCTTGGCCACCGCGGCGTCCACGATCGACTTGGTCGCGGCGTCGACCGGGTAGTTCGCGGTCTGGCCGGTCTTGAGCGCGAGGATCTTCTGCGACTTCGCGACGACCTCACCGGTGGTGGTGTCGACCGTGAACTCGAGCTGGTTGAGGTTGCTGCCGTACTGGCCGGCGGACACGACGGGTCGTGTGGTGACGTCCCGGCCCTCGTCGATCCACGCCTTCACCGGGACCTCGTGGTTGTAGGCGAGGTGGGTGTGACCGGAGACGATGGCGTCGACGTCCTCGTCGACCCCGTCCACGATCTTCCCGAAGTCGGTCGTGGGGTCGGTGGCCGAGTCGTACGACGTCGTGGCCGCACCCTCGTGCACCAGCAGGACGACCACGTCGACGCCGGCCGCCTTGAGCTCGTCGGCCTCGCGGTTGGTCGCGGTGACGATGTCCTCGATCTCGACGCCCTCGATGCCCGCCGGCGAGACCAGCTCGTCGAGGTGCTCGGTGACCGCGCCGACGAACCCGACCTCGACGTCGCCGAAGTCCTTGACGAACGTCGGGTCGAGCAGCTCGGATTCCGGGGCGCCGGGCTTGTGCACGTTGGCGCCGATGTACTTCCACTCCGCGCCGCCGTACGGGTTCGTCTCGGGGTCGTAGGGCGCCATGACGCGCTTGACCAGGTCGTCGTACCCCTGGTCGAACTCGTGGTTGCCCACGGCCGACACCTCGAGACCCGCCTCGTTGAGGGCGTCGATGGTCGGCTTGTCCTTGGCGATGAACGACTCGAAGGTCGAGGCGCCGATCAGGTCACCCGCGGCGGCGAACACCGTGTTCGGGTTCTCGCCGCGCAGCTTCTTGACCGCACCCGCGAGGACCGCCGCGCCCGCCTCGGTGCCCGAGGAGTTGTTGGCGAGACGACCGTGGAAGTCGTTGGTGCCGAGGACCTGGATCTTCTTCAGACCGATCTGCGACGCCTTGATGCCGACGATCTCCGGGTCGTGGTCGGAGGCCCGGAACGGGTTGGCCTCGTACAGGTCGGTCGCGTTGTTGTTGTAGCGGCTGTACTCGAAGCCGACCGACTCACCCGAGTTGATGTTCCAGACGTCCGCGCCGGAAACGAGAGCGAACGCGGCGTCGTTGGCCAGCACGTGGTCCAGCGATCCCGAGAGACCCGAGAAGCTGTAGGTCTCCTCGCCCTCGGTGTCGGACTCCACGGCGGTGTAGCCGTCGCCGTAGAGGACCTGCATCGGGTCCTCCATGGAGTAGGAGTTGAAGTCACCGGTGAGGAAGACGGCGTCCGTGCCGCGGTCGGCCGCGAACGACTCCGCGAAGGCGGACAGCGCCTCGGCCTGGCCGATGCGGTCCGGGTTGGCGTTGCCCTGACCCGTGCCGTCGTCGGAGCCCGAGCCCTTGGACTTGAAGTGGTTCACGATGACCGCGAACGCCTTGCTGTCCGACGCCCCGGTCTTCTTGAAAGCCTGAGCCAGCGGCTCACGCGCGTTGTCGAAGTTCACCTCGTCGATGAGGATCTTCGATTCGCCGACCAGCTCGACGTCTGCGGGCTTGTAGATGAAGGCCGTTCGGATGACGTCCTCCTGGGCGGGCGTGGGCAGGTCGGCCGCTGCCGGGGAGGGTGCGAACGCCCACGTGCCGCCGCCGGCAGCCGCGTTGAGCGCCTCGACCAGCTTGCCGATCGCGAAGTCGCGGTTCTTGCCGAACTGGACCGAGTTCTCGATCTCCTCGAGCGAGACGATGCTGGCGTCGAGCTTGTTGATGGCGGCGACGATCTTGTCCTGCTGGCGCTCGAGGTTCTCGACGTTCGCGGCGCCGCGCGGGCCGTTGTTCGTGCAGGAGTTGACCGTGATCGGGTTGCCGGCGCGGTCGGTGTAGTAGGTGCAGGTGCCGAGACCGCTGGCGACGTACTCCTCGCCCGGTGGTCGGGAAGTAGTTCAGCACGTTGAACGTCGCGAGCCGGATGTCGCCGCCGACGTTCTCGGGGGCGGCGGTCCGGGTGTTCTCGAACGTCGCGGTGGAGCTGCCGTCGCCGGTGATCTGGCTGGTCGGCTGGAACTTCCACAGGTTGTTGCGGTACTCCAGGACGACCGGCGCGGTGAAGGTCGACCGGCGCGCCCACGCGCACGGGGTTCGTCTTCGAGAGCCACGACATCGGGGTGTTCTTGGCGCTGCCGGTGTAGTTGGCGCTCGCGCCGTCGTCCAGGGTGATCGCGCGGGCGGCGTTGTCCGCCGCGACCCCGGCGACGTCGCCGGTCTGGGCGTCCTCGACCTCGGTCGGTGCGATCAGCGGCGTGGTGCCCGCAGCAAGACCGATCTCGGCGAAGCTGTTGGTCGCGTAGGTGTTGGTCACCGTGAACGGGCCGGCGGGGCGAGCAGCTCGCCCTCGTGGGCCTCCCGTGCGGCCTCGGTGGCCGGGAGCGCGGTGGCGAGAGCCGCCGGAGCGGTCGCGGCCTCGGGGAGCACCGTGACGTCGCTCGCGGCGTCCGTCTCGATCTCGGTCGTCCCGGCGAACTCCTTCACCGGACCCGTGACCTCGACGTGGTCGCCGACCTTCACCGCGGCGGTGGCTGCGGAGCCGTAGACGAAGATCGCGTCGGACGCGCCGGGGGTCTCGTCGGTCGACGTCGCCGGTGCCCGGGGTCTGGATGTAGAAGCCGTTGTAGCCGCCGGTCGGGTACGCCGCGGTCACGACGCCCTGTGTGGTGGCGATGTCACCTTCGTGCGGGGAGGTCGCGGTGTCGGTGCCCTGGATCTCGGAGATCGAGCCGGTGAACTCCTCCGGCGGCGCGACGTCGCCCGAGTTCTGCGGCGCGGGCGCGACTTCGCTGAAGTCGTTCGCGTTGTGGTCGCTGTCGGCGCCGGTGGCGCTCCGGGTCGCAGCGGTGGTGTTGGTGAGGGCGACGCCGGTGTTCGCCGTCTCGAAGGACGTGGGAGTGGTGCCGTAGCCGACCATGTCGACCAGGCCCGCGTTCCCGGCGAGGTCGCCCGTCGCCGTGAACGCGGTGGTGTTCGGGATCAGCAGCACCACGCCGTTGCTGCTCGACATCGAGATCGTCCCGGTCGCGTCGGGAGCCGGCAGCGGCTTGTCGGTGACGGTAGTGCCGGCAGCCTCCTGGACCAGGTAGTGACCCTTGGCGGGCACCGATCCGCTCAGCGCGGTCACCTGCGCCGAGGTGCCGGTCGCGCCGCGGTACTGGACCGACATCCCGGAGACGCTGATCGGAGCGTTGGTCGGGTTGTACAGCTCGACGAAGTCGTTCGTGTACTGGGCGCCGGTGTTTCCTCCTCCGCCGTAGACCTCGCTGATGACGAGGTTCGAGCCGTCGGGTGCGGCTTGGGCGGCGGGGATCATCGCGAGCGGGCTCACGACAAGGCCGAAGCCTGTTGCCGCGATCACCGCCCTCGCGCTCCGCCGGGTGACTGTGCTGGACAAACGGATCTCCAAGGTGAAGCGGGCAGCCGGGGCTCAGCACGCAGGCAGGGACCGGTTGCGATCGGTGGGCTTCTGCCGGCGGAGGGGCTCCCAGGCGTTCACGAGCTGCGGCGATACCGAAGCCACCGGCTGATGTGCGTTCCCCCGAGACAGAGATTTATTGGACCCTAAACGCGCTATCCGCAAGAAATCAGGCGAACCGGAAAATATG
>CAVQSC010000035.1:0-3361 GCA_963715375.1 uncultured Actinomycetota bacterium
TCCCGACAAACGCACCGGTGGGGTGCCCGCGACGCGGACACCCCACCGGTTCTCGTGTTGCTGCTCGGCCGGCTACTTGACCTTGACCGTCCACTTGTAGGCGACCAAGGCGTTCCCCGCCTTGTCCTTGATCCGGGTGGTCAGCTTGATGATGTAGGTCTTGCCCGACTTGAGGTTCTGCTTCGGGTTGAGCTTCGCGGTGCGCTTGTCGCTGCTCAGCGAGACGACCGCGGGGAGGCTCTTGGACGACCCCTTCTTCTTGATCTTCATCGTCTTCGTGCTGACGCTGGCGCCCTTGACGACCTCGCTGAACTTGGCCTTGAAGCTGACGTCCTTCTTGACCTTGCCGGTGGGCGACGCCGAGGAGACCTTGGGACGCGTCGTGTCCCCGGTCGGCGTCGTCGTGGGCGGAGGCGTCGTCGTGGTCGGCGGCGGGGTGGTGGTCGTCGTGCCGGGCACCGAGTAGGACCGCCACGCCGAGGTCGCCATCACCTTGCCGGCCGCGTCGATCGACGTGACCCGCCACTCGGCGTTGCCGGCCGCCAGCTTCCCGGTCGGCGCCCAGGCCAGGGCCGGGGTGGTGACGGTCTCGGCCATGCTCGTGGAGCCCGCGGCCCGACGCTCGAACCGGTAGGTCGTCGCGCCGTCGACCGCCTCCCAGGTGAACAGGTTGTCGTCGGCGGCCACCGTCGTCCCGCCGAGCGGCGAGGCCAGGACCGGCGCCGACCCGCTGACGCGGAAGGCAGCGTTCGGCGCGCTCAACGACGTCCAGGCGCCGGGCTTGCCGTCGGCGTCGAGACGGCGCATCCGCCACAGGTACGGGTTCGGCGAAGCCGGCAGCGGGGTGCCCGTGGTGTAGGCGACCTGCTTGCTGTTGCCCGAGATCACCTTGTTGACCGCCGAGCCGGTGGTGTCGCCGTCCTTGTAGACCTCGATGTCGTAGCTGCCCGCGTAGTCCAGCGGCGCCCAGCGGAAGGGCGCGGTGGCGCCGACCGTGGTGCCGTTGGTCGGCGAGGTCAGCGACGGGAGCGGCGACGACTTCGTGATCGTGTAGGGCACGAGGTTGGTGCCCTGGACCGCCAGCCGGCTCCAGGCCAGCTGGTTGCCCGATGCCGTCGATCGCCTGCACCCGCCAGTAGAGCGGACCCTCGGGGTAGGTCTTGTTGGTCGCCGTGTAGGTGGTCTGGTCGACGGTGGCCTCGTCCACGATCGCTGTGAAGCCCGGGTCGGTGGCGACCTGGAGGTGGTACTGCTTCGCCTCGAGGTGGGAGTTCACGCCGGTGCCGTCGACACCGCCGGGCGACAGGTTGGTCGCCAGGAAGTCGCGCCACGTGAAGGTGACGTCGTCCTGGACGGTCGCCCCGTTCGCCGGGGAGAGCACCTCGATCGGGTTGGACAGCTTGTTGAACGAGTGCGTGGCGGGACCGGGGCTCGATGCGCCCACGGTCTTGAGCTTGCAGGGCAGCACCTTCCAGAAGAACGCGGAGCCGGCCTGACCCTCGAAGAGCGCGGCGTAGTCCGCCCACATGTTCGACTCGACGAGGATCGGCCACCGGCTGGTGTACACCGGGTTGGTCATCTCGGCGTCGCGGGAGAGGTAGAGCTTGTAGCAGCCGGCGTTCGGGATCGGGTCCCAGCGCAGCACCGGGGTCTGCCGCATGTCGAGACACTGCGACGGAAGCGTCGCGTCGCAGGAGGTGGTGTTGCTCGCCAGCGCGGTGCCGTACATCGCCGCCCGATGGCCGGAGACGGTCGGCAGGGCGTCGATGACGAAGGAGCCGTAGACCGTCGACGAGGAGAGGAAGGTGCCGCCGTTGTAGGCCTCGACCTTCCACTCGTAGGAGTCCGCGCTCAGCCAGTCGTCGGTCTCGTCGACTCCGGCGGGGTAGGCGAACGTGCCGGGCACCTGGTAGAAGCCGATCGTGCCGGCCCGGCGCACCCACACCTTGTAGTTGGTGGCACCGCTCACCGGCGTCCACGTCAGCGACGGGAAGCGCACCGAGTGGGCTGCCCGCGGCCGGGGTGACCGGGTCGGGGTTGGAGGCGGAGGCGGCCGGCATCGCCTGCGACGGTGAACTGGGGCTGGTCCTCCGGGAAGTACCCCGCACCGAGCCGGTTGCTGTCGCTGACGGTCTGGACCTGCCAGCGGTAGGTGTGGCCGACGGTCAGCAGGCTGCGCGGGGTGTAGGTGAGGGCGGCGGTCGTCGCGGTGGCAGCGACCGAGCCGGTGCCGACGTCGGTGATCGTCACCTTGTACTGCGCGGCACCCGCCACCGGCTGCCAGGAGAGCGTCGGGACCTGCACCGTGGCACCGTGCACCGGCGTCGACAGCGGGACGATCTCCGGGGAGTAGGTGAAGTGGCCGATCTCGGCGTAGATCGGTCTGGCTGCTCACGTCGTTGGCTGGGTCTGCGGCTCGTCGATGGCCGTGACCCGCCAGTAGTACGAGCCGGCCGCGGTCGGCCAGCACTCGTCACCCTTCGTCGGTGTGAAGGTCGTGTGCACGGTGCGTGCAACTGTCATTGGTCAAGTGATTCAATAGGGAAGTCGGGGTCCTGGCTGATCTCGATCACGTACTTGCTCGCGTGCTCGACGCCGGTCCACTGGTAGAAGAACGGGTCGCCGACCACGGCATCGCCGACCGGGTACTGCAGGTCGGGCTGGTCGGGCCAGTGCCGGCGGAACAGCCAGGTGTCCATCGACGTCCAGTCCGGCCGGTTGCCCTGGGCGTCGACCGGGCGGACCCGCCAGTAGAACTGGTCGTTGTTCAGCGTGACCGGCGGCGACCAACGGGTGCCCTTGACCGGCTCCGCCGGCCCGACGCCGCCGTTGAAGTTGTTGAAGCCCGCGTCGGTGCTGACCTGGAGCTCGTAGGACTTCGCGCCCTGCACCGGCTGCCACTCCAGCACGACGTCCTCGACGTTGGTGCGCCGGATCGCTCGGGGTCGGTCCGACGAGCACCGGCTTGGCCAGGCCCGTGATCGAGTAGGTGCGGACGTCGGACTTCGCCGAGCTGATCCCGGAGCCGAGGCTCGCGGTCACCCGCCAGAAGTAGGTCGTCTTGATCTGCGGGTCGGGGATGACGATCGAGGAGGTCTTGGTGTTGTAGATCTTGGTGCCGACGAAGTCGGCCGCGTCGTCCACCTCGACGGTGTAGCCGTCGGCGCCGGCGACCGGCGTCCAGGAGAGCAGCGCCGGGTCGGTCGGCTGCACGAGGATGGCCCCGTTGGCAGGGCTCACCAGGGTCGGACCGGCGATGCCGCTTCGCGAGAAGGACGCCGACGCCCAGTCGCTCGAGCCGGTGCCGTCGATCGCGCGCACGCGCCAGTAGATCTCACCGGCCGGAAGCTGTCGCGTGGGC
>CAVQSC010000036.1:0-6652 GCA_963715375.1 uncultured Actinomycetota bacterium
GATTGGCCGCCAGTCCAGTGCCACGAAGTAGAGCACCGGATTTCGAATGCCTGACGACCGAGTATCCCCGCCATTCGGCGTCCAGGCTCCTGGGGGTGTGGGACATGGCGGTCCTCGTCGTCACATACGGGCACGAGGAGCGTCCCGACCGGTGTTCACGCCAACGTTCTCGCCGACATGCCTCTTCCTGTCCCCAACCGATCGTGCCGGCAGCGCCGTCCCCCGGTGAGACGGCGGGCGTACCGGACGGTGTTGACGATGCCTGCATGTCCGCAGCCGGTCAGCACGACCAGCCCGTGGCCGGCGACGTTGATGACGAGCGCCTGGTCGTCGACGATCAGCGGGTCGGCCACCCAGGTGCCGTCCACGAGCGCCTCGTGGAAGGGCAGGCCGTGTTCGAAGTCGGTGGTGCGGTCGACCTCTCCGGTGATCAGGACCGAGCCGTCGAAGAGCAGCGAGGGCTGCTCGCGTTCGATGACCTCGAAGCCCGCGTCGTTGAGCGATCGTCGGCTGGGAGCGGGCAGCTCCAGCTCCAGCAGGCCCGGAATAGCGATGCGGCGCTTGGCCCATGCGCCTGGGTGCACCACGAGCGGCAGGTTCGCGGGGTGGACTGCAGGGATGAGCCCGTCCAGACCGGTGACGTGGTCGGAGTGCCCGTGGCTCAACACGACTGCCTCGATGTCACCCGGGAGCGACCCCGAGGCGGCGCATGTTGTCACAGAGCCCATCCGGCGTCATGCCGGCATCGAACAGCAGGCGGTGCTCGGTCTGCCCGTGAGTGACCGTGACGAGCATGGCGAAGCCGTGCTCGGCAAGCGGAATGTCGAAGGTCTCGCCGGTGTCGAGGATCGTGCTCGGCAGGCGGCCAGCTCCCGCAGCGGCCAAGAGGCCCGCTCGCTTGACCGGGCCCTGGTCGGCGAGCAGCAGGTCGCTGTTGTTGTCCACGAGCGTCGTCAACGTGACCGCGTCGGCCGGTACCAGCGAGACCGGATCCGGTACCTCGGTCTCGGGGTCGGGACGCGGCGACGCCAGCGCGATGTCGCCGTGTTCGTGGCCAGCGTCCGGACACATCGCGACCTCCCTGAACGCCCGCAACGGGTCCGGGTCGTGGGCTCGTTCTACACCGCGTGTCGATCGCGAGCATTCAAGGCGTCGCGTGAGTCGTCCCGCCCATGGACCGATGGAGGGGGACTGGAGCGCCGGGTTCGGAGAACCCGCGACGTGTGGCTGAGGACAGACGAGACCATCGAGGTACGGACCGACATAGGTGCGCCTTCCGGACCCCACCCCACCCCACCGTCCCTAGGCCCGATGCGCGCGCCGATGATCTGCTCTTGTGCCTCGATGCGGCGACATGTTGCCAGTTCGAGCCGAGCAATGACGTCGCCCTGACCTACAAACCGCAGGTGATCGGAATGATGAACGAGCTCACCACCTCGCCGAGGTCTTCCAGCCGGGCGACAGCCAGCACCGGCCGCCGTTCCGCGCTCTCCGAGCGGGCAGCGTTCGGAGACGGTGGTGAGCGTCGTTCGTTGTTGTCAGCGAAGCTCTGCGGTTACCTGGACGTGGCCGCGGTACGGCTGCAGCTGGGCCGACGCCTACGACGGCTCGAACTACAACCGCCTGGTGCGCATCAAGGCACGCTACGACCCCGGCAACGCCTTTCGCTTCCAGCAATCGCACCGGCGGGGGAGGTCCCGACGCGCCTGGTCGTCCCCAAGACGCGCGGCAGGCCCGGGGTTAGTCTGGTGCCGCGCTGGGTCAGGGGTGAGCCCGTGGCTCCCAGCATGGGAGGTGGGGCCGATGCGCCGAAGGGTCACCGTGCTGGCGGTGCTTGTCCTGTCGTTGGCCGCGGTGGCAGGGCCAACGAGCCGGCACCAAGTGGCGACCGCGTCCACGGCGACGCGGCCGATGGCCCTTGCCGGCCTGCAGGCCGCGGCCCGGGTCGCCCGCGACGCCAACGGGATCGCGCACATCTTCGCAGCGAACGATCACGATGCGGCGTTCCTCCAGGGTTGGGTCCATGCCGAGGACCGACTGTTCCAGATGGATCTCACGAGGCGGCAGGCCAGCGGCACGGAAGCCGAGCTCATGGGGGCAAGTGCGCTGCCGTCCGATGTCCAGGCGCGCACGATCGGATTGCGTCGTGCGGCCCAGCGGTCGCTCGAGGTTGCCTCGGCCGAGGGAACGGAGATCGCGGAGGCATATGCGGACGGCGTGAACGCGTGGGTGACGAGCCATCGGCTGCCGTCCGAGTACGCCGAGCTGTCGCTGGACGAGTTTGCTCCGTGGACGCCGCTGGACTCTCTCACGATCGGCAAGGCGATCGCGTTCTCGTTGTCGTTCGATCTCGATCTCGACATCACGCTCGACTACCTGGACTACCTCGCCGCCGGCGCGACCGGTGGCTTCGACGGCAACGCCCTGTTCTTCGAGGACGTCTTCCGGTCCGCCCCATTCGACCCTGCCTCGACGGTGCCCGACGCGATCCGCGCCGGCAGCGTCGGGGCGCGCCGGGGTGGCGACCGACAGGACCGGCGGCGTGACCGATCACCCCGGGCGCGACGGCGCTCCGGACTACCTGGACGGCCGCGCCGCGGCCGCGCTGCGCCAGTGGCGGAGCCGGATCGATGACGCCTCGTTGCTGGCGCCGGCGCTCGACCGCCAGGACGATCAGGGGTCCAATGAGTGGGGTGTGGCAGCGTCGGTGAGCGCCTCGGGCCGCCCGATGATCGCCAATGACCCTCACCTTGCACTCGACACGCCCTCGACCTTCTATCCGATCCACCTCAAGGCGCGGTCGATGGACGTCTACGGCGAGGGGTTCGCGGGCATCCCCGGCGTCATCCTGGGTCACAACCAGTTCATCGCGTGGGGAGCCACGACCAACCCGATGGACGTCACCGACACGTTCATGGAGCAACTTGTCGAAGACCCCTCGGCGCCGAGCGGGCTGGCGATCGTGCACGAGGGCGTCCGGGAGCCGGTCGAGGCCATCCCCGAGACGTACCGCGTCAACACCTTGGGCGGCGGCGTGGTCGACGGTGCCGCCCGGTGGCGGCATTCCCGAGGCCACCCTGGTGGTGCCGCGACGCAACAACGGCCCGCTGGTCTTCGCCGACGTGGCGTCGGGTGTGGGCATATCGGTGCAATACACGGGGTTCAGCGCCACCGGCGAGCTCGAGACGTTCCGGTTGTGGAACCGCGCCCGAAACCTCGACGAGTTCCGTGAGGGCCTTGAGTTCTTCGACTTCGGTTCGCAGAACTGGGCCTACGCCGACGTGCAGGGCAACCTCGCCTACTTCACGAGCGGTGAGATGCCGTTGCGGGAAGACCTCGAAGCCGGGGCGGTCGACGGGTTGCCACCCTTCTTCGTGCGGGACGGCACCGGGGGCAACGAATGGCTCCCGGTCGAGAACCCGCAGCCCAATCAGGCGTTGCCCTACGAGATCCTGCCGTTCGACGAGATGCCCCAGACGGTGAACCCGGCGGTCGGATGGTTCGTCAACGCCAACAACGACCCGGCGGGGACGACACTCGACAACGACCCGCTCAACCAGTTCCGCCCCACGGGCGGCATCTACTACCTCAACCCCAGCTACGACGGCTTCCGAGGTGGCCGTATCACCGAGATGATCCGAGCCGAGCTGGCGCGCGACGGGTCATTGTCCTTTGAGGAGATGCAGGCCATGCAGGCCGACGTGAGCCTTCTCGACGCCGAGGTCCTCGTCCCCCACCTCCTCGCGGCGTTCGACCGCGCCGGCGGCAGTGCCACGCCCGAACTGTCGGCGCTCGCCGCCGACCCCCGGGTGGCCGAGGCCATCGGGCGACTGCGGGCGTGGGACCACACCACGCCGACCGGGATCCCCGAGGGCTACGACGCCGCCGACACGGACGGCGAGCTGGCCGAGCCCTCCGACGACGAGGTCGCCGACAGCATCGCGGCCACGATCCACGGCGTGTGGCGCAGCCGTGTCATCGCCAACACGATCGACGCCACGCTCGACAGGCTGGGGCTGGCCCGCCCCGGCAGCGACGTCGCGATCGCAGACCTGCGGCACCTGCTCGACGATTACCCCACCCGAGGCGGCGTCGGTGCCTCGAGCGTCGACTTCTTCGTCGTGCCCGGCGCGGCGAGTCCCGAGGACGAGCGCGACGTGGTGCTGCTGCGCAGCCTCGCCGAGGCCCTCGACCGTCTGGCGGGACCATCGTTCGCCGCCGCGTTCGGCGGCTCGGCCGACCAGGACGACTACCGGTGGGGGAAGCTCCACCGCGTCGTGTTCGACCACCCGCTCGACGGCGATCGGTCCATCCCGCCAGCGGGCGGCGCCTTCCCGCAGCCACTGCCGGGTCTGCCCGGCATCCCGACCGACGGCGGCTTCGAGACGGTTGACGCTTCCTCACACGGCGCCCGGGCCAGCGACGCCAACGGCTTCATGTTCGGCGGCGGGCCGGTGCGACGCTTCGTCGGCGAGATGCGGCCGGGCCAGGGCTCACGCGCCGAATCGTCCCTACCGGGAGGCACCAGCGGCGAGGTCGGGTCCGACCGGTACTTCACGCTGTTGCCAGCGTGGCTGACGAACGAGTCGTACGCGCAGCCTCTGCGCACGAGCGACCTACGCCCGACCTTCGTCGACGAGACCAGCTACATCCCGGGCTCCTGAACCCGAGCCGACCGTTGTCGGACCACCGCGGGCTCGCTCGGTCGGGGACCGATGGTGGTACGGCGCCGTCGTGGGGTCGAGGGTCAGGTGACACGGAAGGCGCTCATCGTCCCGGCGTCCTCGTGTTCGAGCTTGTGGCAGTGAATCAGGTAGCGCTGCGGGCCGGTGGCCACGAGCCGGGAGTCGAAGCACGTCGTCAACGTGTCGTCCGCCCTGGCATACATCCCACGGGCCACCGAGCCGGCGTACGTCGCCACCAAGGCCGGACTCATCGCCCTGTCGCAGTCGGTACGAGCCGACCGGCGCAGGTTCGGCGTTGGCGTGTCGATCGTCTGTCCCGGGGTCACCAACCCGGCCTTATCGCTCTGACACGCCGGGCTTCCCTGCAACAGTCGGATTCGTTGCGCTCGCCCTGGCCGTCGTGTTGCAGCGACGTGAACAAGTGGCCTCGGCGAAGCGAGTCTCTCAGCCCGCGGCGACGCTGTGACTCAGCAGCCAACAATCCCTAGGGCGACAGGCTTCGGTCGACATGCCGCTCCGCACGCGCCAGCAGCAGGTGGCGCATGCACCCATATCTGCCGATCTCGCGCCCCGGCTGTACAGGGGATGTGATTGGGCAGCGACGGCAGCAGTGGGCAATCTGGTCGCAACGGCCAGCTGAACGGAGACGCGGATGGACAAGGCAACCGTCCAAGCGATGCTGACTCGGATGTTCGAAGAGATGGATCCCGACGTGGAGTACGGGATGCGGCATCCGGACTTCGTGGCAGACATGCCGCAGTCGGGTGAGCGGTTTGCCAGCCGGGCGGCGTTGCGAGAGATGCAGCGCTCCTTCCCGGATCCGCCAAGGATCTCGCTTCGTCGGCTCGTAGGCGAAGGTGATGTCTGGGTCGCCGAAGCGACTTCCGACTACAGCGGCCAGCGTTTCCACACCGTCTTGATCTTTGAGATGCGGGACGACCTGATCCTGCGGGAGACCCGCTATTACGCCGAGCCGTTCGAGGCACCGGAATGGCGGGCGAACTGGGTCCAAAGCATGCCGGAGGAGTAGGCGAACAGATCCGATCGGCATCGTGCCCTCACCTAGAACCCCACACCTCATCGGCGGCTATCTGCGCCTCCTCTACGGTGGCCGCCCGACGGTCGTGATCGGTGAGAAGCCGGGCGGGTCCTCGAGCCGGAGGTGGTCGAGCTGTGGGCGGGCGAGTTGTGCACGCCTCGTGCTGCCTCGAAGGTTCACCGCATCGCCTTCTTGTGGATCGGCGACGAGGTTGATGACGTACGGCGACAGCTTGCCGACCGTATCGGTTGAGTATTTCTGCGCCACGAGGGCGAGCTTGACGTTCCGCCATTTGACCCCGTACATCTCGGATCCCGTCTAGAAGGTATATCCCTCGCACCAAGACCCCGGTTCTTCCCCGGTAACCCAGCCGAGCTGGTTTGACGCCGTCGATGACCCGTGCCTGTTCGACGGCTATGAGGACAAGCGGACCCAGACGATGAGCAACGATACGGGGCGACGAATCGGCGCGGCTACCGTACCTAGCGTCGATTGGAAGACAAGCGAGGGGACTCCATGGCAAGGCTCGATCGTCGGACGTTTCTTCGCGGCGCCGCCGCGACGACAGGCGGGGTGCTGGTCGGCGGGCCGCTGCAGGCGCTCGTCGCGCAGGCGACGGGGGCGGCGCCCCCGAGCGCAGACCTGGTCCCGGTGGCCGACCTGCGCGACGGGATCGTGCGCCTGCACGTCCGGGAGGGGTTCCGCTACCGGTCGTTCCACGACACCGACGGTCCTCCCGTCGTGCTCACCGACGGCACCGTGCTGCCCGGCCGTCACGACGGCATGGGGGCCTTCCCCGGCCCCGACGGGAACGTGTGGCTGGTCAGGAACCATGAGCTGAACAACCCTGGACCGACATTCGGCCCGAGCAGCCCTGCGCCGTACGACACCATGGCCCAGGGCGGCACCACCACGACCCTCGTCACCC
>CAVQSC010000037.1:0-4341 GCA_963715375.1 uncultured Actinomycetota bacterium
GCAGCTCGTCGATCTCGAGCAGGCCCATCAGTCCGCCGCGCGCCTCCTCGACGTCGGGGCTGCGCCGGATCAGCGAGATGACCTCGTCGAGCATGTCGAGCGCCTTGACCAGGCCGCGGTAGATGTGGGCCTGCTCCTCGGCGCGACGCAGGCGGTAGCGCGTCCGGCGCTGGATGACCTCGACCTGGTGGGTGACCCAGTTGCTGACGAACTGGTCGAGGGTCAGGGTGCGCGGCACGCCGTCGACCAGGGCCAGCATGTTGGCGGCGAAGTTGGTCTGCAGCTCGGTGTGCTTGAACAGGTTGTTGAGCACGACCCGGGCGACCGCGTCGCGCTTGAGCACGACGACGAGCCGCTGGCCGGTGCGGCCCGAGCTGTCGTCGCGGACGTCGGCGATGCCCTGGATCTTGCCGGAGTCGGCGAGCTCGGCGATCTTCAGCGCGAGGTTGTCGGGGTTGACCTGGTAGGGCAGCTCGGAGATGACCAGCGTGGTGCGCCCCTTGGCGTCCTCCTCGACGTCGACGACCGCGCGCATCGTGACCGAGCCACGGCCGGTGCGGTAGGCCTGCTCGATGCCCTGACGGCCGACGATCAGCGCGTGGGTCGGGAAGTCGGGGCCCTTGATCCGCTCGAGGAGCGCCTCGAGCAGCTCCTCGCGGGTGGCGTCGGGGTGCTCGAGCGCCCACTGCACGCCGTCGGAGACCTCACGCAGGTTGTGCGGCGGGATGTTGGTGGCCATGCCGACCGCGATGCCGGCCGAGCCGTTGACCAGCAGGTTGGGGAACCGCGCCGGCAGGATCGTCGGCTCCTGGAGCGGCCGTCGTAGTTGGGCGTGAAGTCGACGGTGTCCTCGTCGATGTCGCGCACCATCTCCATGGCCAGCGGCGCCATCCGGGACTCGGTGTAACGCATGGCGGCCGCGGGGTCGTTGCCCGGCGAGCCGAAGTTGCCCTGCCCGTGAACCAGCGGCGCCCGCATCACCCACGGCTGCGCGAGGCGGACCAGGGTGTCGTAGATCGCGGAGTCGCCGTGCGGGTGGTACTGACCCATCACGTCGCCCACGACGCGCGAGCACTTGGAGAAGCCACGGTCGGGGCGGTAGCCGCCGTCGTACATCGCGTAGAGCACGCGGCGGTGCACCGGCTTCAGGCCGTCGCGCACGTCGGGCAGCGCGCGCCCGACGATGACCGTCATCGCGTAGTCGATGTAGGAGCGCTGCATCTCGACCTGCAGCTCGACCGGCTCGATCCGCCCGTTGTTCCCGGGCTGTCCCCGCTCGATGGTGTTGTCAGTCACTGGTCGTCACTCTCTCGATGTGGGGCGTTGAGCTGGCCCGGACGAACGTCGTACCCGGGCGCGTAAGAGGGCTTGGCCGCGGCGGCGGAGCCGACGCGCCGCCCAAGCGCCCGGGTGCGGCGGGCGGGAGGGCCGGCGTACCGAAGTGGAGCAAGAGTTTCCGCGCTCATCAGATGTCGAGGAAGCGGACGTCTTTGGCATTGCGCTGGATGAAGGAGCGGCGCTGCTCGACGTCCTCACCCATCAGCACCGAGAACATCTCGTCGGCCTGCGCGGCGTCCTCCAGCGTGACCTGGAGCAGCAGCCGGTTGTCCGGGTCCATCGTGGTCTCCCACAGCTCGTTGGCGTTCATCTCGCCGAGACCCTTGTAGCGCTGGATCGCGTTCTCCTTGGGCAGCTTCTTGCCCGAGGCCAGGCCGGCGTCGCGCAGCGCGTCGCGCTCGGCGTCGGAGTAGACGAACTCGTGCTCGTGGGGCTTGTTCCAGCGGAGCCGGTAGAGCGGGGGCTGCGCGAGGTAGACGTAGCCGTGCTCGATGAGCGGCTTCATGAACCGGAACAGCAGCGTGAGCAGCAGCGTGCGGATGTGGTGGCCGTCGACGTCGGCGTCGGCCATCATCACGATCTTGTGGTAGCGGACCTTCTCGATGTCGAACTCTTCGTGGATCCCGGTGCCGAGCGCCGAGATGATCGCCTGCACCTCGTTGTTGGCGAGCACCTTGTCGAGGCGCGCCTTCTCCACGTTGAGGATCTTGCCGCGGATCGGGAGGATCGCCTGGATGCGCGGGTCGCGGCCACCCTTGGCCGAGCCGCCCGCCGAGTCGCCCTCGACGACGAAGATCTCGCACTCCTCCGGGTTCGTCGACTGGCAGTCGGCGAGCTTGCCGGGCAGACCACCGCCGCCGAGCAGACCCTTGCGGGACCGGGCCAGGTCGCGGGCCTTGCGCGCCGCGATGCGTGCGGACGCGGCGGCCTGGGCCTTGCGGACGATGTCCTTGCCCTCGGCGGGGTTCTTCTCGAGCCAGTCGCCGAACTGCTCGTTGACGACGCGCTGCACGAAGCCCTTGGCCTCGGTGTTGCCGAGCTTGGTCTTGGTCTGGCCCTCGAACTGCGGCTCGGCCAGCTTGATCGAGATGATCGCGGTGAGGCCCTCGCGGATGTCGTCGCCCGACACCCGGTCCTCCTTCTTCTTGATCAGGCCCCATTCCTCGCCCCAGTTGTTGACCAGGGTGGTGAGCGACGCCCGGAAGCCCTCCTCGTGCGTGCCGCCCTCGTGGGTGTTGATCGTGTTGGCGAAGGTGTGCACCGACTCGTTGAACGTCGTGTTCCACTGCATCGCCACCTCGAGGCTCATGCCCTGGTGGTTCTGGTGGGCCTCGAACGAGACGATGCTCGGGTTGGCCTTCTCTTTGCGGCGGTTGAGGTGCTCGACGTAGTCGATCAGTCCGCGGTCGTACTTGAAGACCTGCTCGAGCGCGCCGCCGCCGGCCGCGCGGATGTCGTCCGGAGCCTCGCCGTCGATCTCCGACGAGACCGTCTCGTCGGCGACCGCGTCCGCGATCTCACTGGCCTGCGGACGCTCGTCGCGGACGACGATCTCGAGGCCCTTGTTGAGGAAGGCCATCTCGCGGATGCGGTGCACGATCGTCTCGAGTGAGTAGGACGTCGTCTCGAAGATGTCGGGGCTGGCCCAGAAGGTGATCGTGGTGCCGGTCTCGTCGGTGGCCTCGAGCTGCTCCAGCGGCCCGGTGGGGACCCCGAGGTTGAAGGTCTGGCGCCAGTGGAAGCCACGGTTGCGGACGTCGACCCGGAGCACGCTGCTCAGCGCGTTGACCACGGAGACGCCGACGCCGTGCAGACCACCGGACACCTTGTAGCCGCCGCCGCCGAACTTGCCGCCGGCGTGCAGCATGGTCAGCGCCATCGTGACCGCCGGCATGTCCTGGCCGGGCGCGGTGTCGGTGGGGATGCCGCGGCCGTTGTCCTCGACGCGCACGCCGCCGTCGGCGAGGAGGGTCACCACGATCCGGGTGCAGTAGCCGGCCAGCGCCTCGTCGACGGAGTTGTCGACGATCTCCCACACCAGGTGGTGCAGGCCGCGCTCGCCGGTCGAGCCGATGTACATGCCGGGGCGCTTGCGGACGGCCTCGAGGCCCTCGAGGACCTGGATCGCGGAGGCGTCGTACTTGCCCTCCTCCACGTTGTGGCTCTCGTGCCCGGGGACCAGGGCCTCCGCCACCTCGGCCACCTGCGCGGCGGTCGGTCCATCGATCGAGGGGGTCTGCGGAGTGGTCTGGTCAGCCACGAGCCATCCTTCGTCTGTGGGCAGGCATGACGAAGGTCGACCCCGAACTGAGGGGTTCGACCTCACTGCCGAGTATACCCCGCCAGGGCCCTGAATCAGGCGGTGTCGCCCACAGGTTTCACCCCCGTCCGGCTGCGGAGATGCCGGTTGTGGGCCTCACAAGGCCTCCAGGAGCGATGCGGAGGGGCGGTTTCTAGTCCCCATACCGGCCCGGGGGCCGCAGATCGGTCCTGAGGGTCCCTGGTGACCTCGGATGAACGGGGCCACCGGCGGGCCGCGCTCAGCCGTAGGTGTCGCGCGGGCCGCGACCGTCGCGGACCGACCGGAGGCCGCGCTTCCAGCTCGGTCCGGTGGGGCCGAGCACGTCGATCAGGGTGACGGTGCCGTCACCGAGCTCGCCGTTGAGCCGCTTGAGGACGGTGGGGGCGAGCAGCTTCATCTGGGTGGCCCACGCGGTGCTGTCGGTGCGGACGGTGAGCTTGCCGTCGGCGTAGGACTCGGGGGTGCAGTGGTTCGCCACGTCGCGGCCGACGAGGTGCTCCCACCGGGTGAACACTCCGTGCACGCGGACGTCGGTGGCCCAGCCCTGCTCGGCGATCAGCCGGCCGATCGTGCTGTCGAGCAGCTGCGGGTCCCGGTCGTCGGGATGGGCGCCGCTGGTGGTCGCGTCCACGCGGCGCATGCGCTGGCCGGGGCGGGGCGGGGTTCGCTTCTTCGCCGTACGGCGGGCGCCGGCCAGGCCA
>CAVQSC010000038.1:0-13421 GCA_963715375.1 uncultured Actinomycetota bacterium
GATCCTCGAGGCGGCGGCGCTTCGCACGAAGGCGGGCGGGGACCCGCAGCCGGAGATCATGATCCCGCTGGTGGCCACCGTGCAGGAGCTCGAGCTCGTCAAGGCCGACATCGTCAAGGTCGCCCGGGCGGTGGAGGACGAGACCGGCGTGAAGCTGGCCTTCAAGGTCGGCACCATGATCGAGCTGCCCCGCGCGGTGATGGCGGCCGGAGAGATCGCCCAGGAGGCGGAGTTCTTCTCCTTCGGCACCAACGACCTCACCCAGATGACCTGGGGGTTCTCCCGCGACGACGTGGAGGCGTCCTTCTTCGGCGTCTACCTCGACAAGGGCATCTTCGGGGTGTCGCCGTTCGAGTCCCTCGACGTCGGCGGCGTCGGCAAGCTGGTCGCCCGCGCGGTGGAGGACGGTCGAGCCGCGCGGCCCGACCTGCACCTCGGCGTCTGCGGCGAGCACGGCGGCGACCCGGACTCCATCCACTTCTTCGACGAGGTCGGGCTCGACTACGTGTCCTGCTCCCCGTTCCGGGTGCCGGTCGCCCGGCTCGAGGCGGGCAGGTCCGCCGCGGGGGGCGGGTCGGACACCCGGTAGCGGCGCCAGCGCTCAGCGAGCCGGGTGGGCGGTCGACGCCCGGTGCCAGTGCAGGTGGTCGCCCTGCATGCGGCCGGCCTCGACGAACAGCGCGCCGATGACCAGGAGCGGCAGGACCACGACGCCGGACGAGCCGCCGAGGCCGGCGCCCGCGCCGTCACCTGCGGCGTGCACCGCGGCGCCGGCCAGGGTGGCGACGAGCTGGGCCAGCGCGATCCCCACCATCAGGCTGCCCGCGAGCAGCGCGCGGTGCAGGCCGAGGAACGCCAGGGTGACGCCCAGGGTGAACACCACGATCGCGGCCACCGGTCCCCAGTCGTCGCGCGGGATGATGTCGAGGAGGCTGTCGGCGAGCGTGAACAGGGCCACGACGGCCGTCACCACCACCAGGACGGGCCCGGCGGTCTCCGGGCGGAGCAGGGCGAACAGGCTGAGCCCGACCAGCGGGACCACCCACAGCGCGGAGAGCCACACGGCCGTCCAGCCGCCGGGATCGGTGAAGACCTCCCCGAGGACGAATGCGCCTCCGAGCAGACCGAACAACGCCATCAACGTGAACGCGACGTAGGTGAGGATCTTCGACGACGGCATCTGGGTCCACCTCCTCACCTCCCACCCTGCTCCGATGCGACCCGGACACAAGAGGCGAAGGCCCCGTTTCCGCCGCCGGGCCAGGCGGCGGAAACCCGTTCGACCCGGGACCTCCGACCAGGGAGAATCGTCGCTCGTGGGTCACGTTGATGTCGCCGGGGTGCGCTACGAGCTTCCGGACGGTCGGGTGCTGCTCGACGACGTGTCCTTCCGGGTCGGCGAGGGGGCCAAGGTCGCGCTGGTGGGTGCCAACGGCGCCGGCAAGACGACCCTGATGCGGATCATCACCGGCGACCTCGCCCCGCACTCCGGTGCCATCACGCGCAGCGGCGGCCTCGGCGTGATGCGGCAGATGGTCACCCACGGCAACGAGGGCAAGACGGTCGCCGACCTGCTGCTCTCGGTGTCGCCGCCGCGGATCCGCGAGGCCGCGGCCGCGGTCGAGGCCTGCGAGCTCGCGCTGATGGAGACCGACGACGAGAAGACCCAGATGCGGTACGCCGTCGCGCTCGCCGAGTGGGCGGACGCCGGGGGGTACGACATCGAGGTGGTCTGGGACGTGTGCACCACCGCCGCGCTCGGCCTGCCGTTCGACCGGGCGAAGCACCGCGACCTGCCCACGCTGTCGGGCGGCGAGCAGAAGCGGCTGGTGCTGGAGTTCCTGCTGCGCGGGCCGGACGAGGTGTTGCTGCTCGACGAGCCGGACAACTTCCTCGACGTGCCCGGCAAGACGTGGCTGGAGGAGCGGATCAACGAGTCGCCCAAGACGATCCTCTACATCAGCCACGACCGGGAGCTGCTGAACAACACCGCGACGCGCGTGGTGACGGTCGAGCTCGGCGCGGCCGGCAACACCGTGTGGACGCACCCCGGTGGCTTTGCGTCGTACCACGAAGCCCGGCGCGCACGGTTCGCCCGCTTCGAGGAGCTGCGCAAGCGCTGGGACGAGGAGCACGCGAAGCTGCGCGCGCAGATGCTGATGTACAAGCAGAAGGCGGCCTACAACTCCGACATGGCGTCGCGCTACCAGGCGGCAACCACCCGGCTGCGCAAGTTCGAGGAGGCAGGCCCGCCCACCGCGCAGCCGCGGGAGCAGCAGGTCAAGATGCGGCTCAAGGGTGGCCGGACCGGAAAGCGCGCGGTGATCTGCGAGGACCTCGAGCTGACCGGGCTGATGAAGCCGTTCGACCTCGAGGTCTGGTACGGCGAACGGGTCGCGGTGCTCGGCTCCAACGGCTCCGGGAAGTCGCACTTCCTGCGGCTGCTGGCCGCGGGAGGCACCGACCCGGACGTGGAGCACCGACCGGTGGGCGACGTCCCGGTGAAGCCGGTGCTGCACACCGGCAAGGCGCGCCTCGGTGCGCGGGTCCGGCCGGGGTGGTTCGTGCAGACCCACGAGCACCCCGAGCTGGTCGGCCGTACCCTGCTCGAGATCCTCCACCGGGGCGACGAGCACCGGGACGGACTGCCGCGTGAGCCGGCCGCACGGGCCCTCGACCGGTACGAGCTCGCCCACGCCGCGGAGCAGAAGTTCGAGTCGCTCTCAGGCGGTCAGCAGGCCCGCTTCCAGATCCTGCTGCTGGAGCTGAGTGGTGCCACGCTGCTCCTGCTCGACGAGCCCACCGACAACCTCGACGTCGAGTCGGCCGAGGCGCTCGAGGACGGGCTGGAGGCCTTCGACGGGACCGTGGTCGCGGTGACGCACGACCGCTGGTTCGCACGCGGCTTCGACCGGTTCCTGGTCTACGGAGCGGACGGGTCGGTCTACGAGTCCGACGGTCCGGTGTGGGACGAGGGCCGGGTCCAGCGCGCCCGATGACGTGCGCAGCTCCCGAGGAGCGCGCGGACCGTCACGGGTAGGGGTGCCAGCCCTGGTCGACGGCCCACCGCTCGGCCGCACGCAGGAGGACCTCCTGAGCGGGGGCTTTGATCTGACCGTAGTCGGCCAGGCCATCCACGCTCTCGGCCAGACGGGTCTTGAAGCGACCCCAGGCCTCCGCTGCTGATGCGTCAGCGCGGAGGTAGTCACGGAAGAGCAGCGCGTAGCGCACGTTGAAGCCCCCGCGCTCGCGTACGTGGACGTTGCAGGAACGAGCCCCGGTCGCCGGTGCGAAGACCTGCTTGCGGTGCACGTGCCCGTAGGAGATCTCCTCCTCGTTCCATGGCTCAGGGCGCCGTCGGTATCCCTCCGTCGCCAAGGTCCCTGCCACGTCGGATCCTTCGATGGTGGCGACCTGCACCATGACGTCGATGCAGTCCTTCGACGGCAGGCCCGGCACGGACGTCGAGCCGATGTGTTCAACGCTGAGGGCTCCGGGGAGCAACCTCCGGAGATCAGCAGCAAGACGTTCACCCTCGATCGCCCACACACTCCGGTAGGCGACGACCTCGACACGATGGCTGAGGGATTCATCGGGGAACGGCATGGCCGAGACAGTAGCTCGCGGGGCACGTGCGGGACGCTGGACTAGAGGAACTGGGTCGGGTCAAACTCGTCGATGGGGATGATGCGGACCCGCGGCAGCTGTTCGTTGAACGCGTGCACGTCGTACTCGAGGTCGAAGGACTCGAGCCCCTGGGCGGCCAGCTCGAAGTAACCCTGGTTGCGGAACTCGACGAATCCGACGACGCCGACCCGCCGACCGTCGAGGAGGTCGCCTGACCTGATCGACGAAGTCTCCGTCATTGCTGACGAGCAGTACGTCCGCGTCGCGACGACGGAGCTCGGCGAGTGTCCGCTGGATGGCGATGTCGACCACCTTCTCGCCGACGCCGCCGGAGAGGGCGATCGGTCGGTATCCGATCGCCAGCAGGGCTTGAACGAATGCCATCGGCAGCTCGTTGTTCGCGGCGAGGAAGAACAGGCCGCTCGCCGGCTGCCCCCAGCGCTCCCGTGCGAACTGCAGGAGACGCTCCCACCGTGGGCGCTCGTCGGGACGGGGGCGCCGTCCGAGGATGGAGGTGCCGAGAGTGGCGTCGATGTTCTCCCCGTCGATGAGAACGTAGGTGGTGCGCGGTGCCTCGTCGTCCATGGGATGAGGCTACGGGGCCCCGGGCGCACCCGAACGTCGGCTGAGCGATTTCGCCCGGGGAACTCGATTGCAGGGCGCCCGCGCGTCAGCAAGGGTGTGCCACGTGACGGACCGACCCTCAGCTCTGACGTTCCCTGATGGACTGTCGTTCGAGCGACGCTGCCTGCTGTCCGAACTCACAGGCCGCAATGAAACTCGGCACGGAACAGATCTCCTGGGTACTTGTCCTGTCGGGCTCGGCCGGCAGGGGCGTGGCCACTGCGCGATCCGATCTCGACGTCTACGTCGTGCTGACGGACGCCGGCATCGGCCATCGCGATACGGAGCGTTCACCGGCCGTCGACGAGATCCCCGTGACCATCTCGGACCTGGAGCGGGTTCCCCCGTTCGGGAGCGGGGGTTGGTGGTTCCGCTGGTCATTCGCTTGGGCACCCGTGCTGCTCGACCGCACCGGGGGGCGACTGCGCTCAGCGCTTCTTCGTCAGGCGACGGTCACGGCTGACGAGGCGGAGGCGATCCTCGTCGAGCACGACCGGCTCGACGGCTGGATCAACTACGCCTACCGAGCGCTCAAGAGCGACCGCGACGGACGGCCACTCGAACGGCGACTGGACGCCGCAGAGTCGATGCCCTGGCTGCTGGACGTCATCTTCACGCTGGCGGGACGGGTTCGTCCGTACCACAAGTACCTCCCGTGGGAGCTTCGCGAGCACCCACTTCCGGACTGGCCCACGGAGAACCTGCTCGCACTCCTCGAGGCCACTCTGGACGGCGACCCAGCAGCCTTACGGACCACCTTCGAGCGGGTCGAGGCGCTGTGCGCCGCCTTCGACAGTCAGCGCTCCCAGCCGGTGCTCACCCCCGTCATCAGCGGCTGGGGCGAGGAGCTGCGGTTGCTGAGGCGCTGACCTGGTGCCCGCTCCTGCCGCGAGCGGAGCTGCCGGGGACAGCGCGTCTCACCCCGCGTCCGACCTACGATGAGTTCATGCTCCTCGCCGAGGATCTCCTGCTGCTCCTGACGGACGACGACTCCGGGAAGCTCGCAGCGCCCGGCGCCGAGGTGGACGTGGCGCTCGGCGGCGCCCTGCTGGTGGAGCTCGCGCTGATGGAGCGCGTCGACGTGGCGGGCTCCGACGAGCGCGTGCGCGAGGGCCGGCTGGTCGTCAGGGATCCCGGTCCCACGGGCGACGGTCTGCTGGACGAGGCTCTCGCCATCGTGGGGCAGAAGGAAGGCAAGAAGCCCCAGAGCATCGTGGCACGCCTCGGGAAGCGGGTACGGGTCCGGCTCTACGAGCGCCTCGTCGCGGGCGGTGTCCTTCGCGCCGAGGATGACCGGGCCTTCGGCATCTTCCCGACGCATCGGTGGCCCTCGAAGGACGCCGCCCATGAGTCGACGGTTCGAGCGGGACTTGTCACGGCACTTCGCGAGGGCACCACTGCGGAGGCGCGAACCGGTGCGCTGGTATCGCTGTTGCTGGCGCTGAAAGCGGTGCACAAGGCCGTGGACCCGGGTTCGGTCGGACTGTCCAAGAAGGAGCTCAACGCGAACGCGAAGCGGATCGCCGAGGGCGACTGGGCAGCGCAGGCGGTCAGGCGGGCGATCGACAGCATGAACGCCGCCGTGATCGCTGTTGCTGCCTCAGCGGCAGCCGGGGGTGGCGGCGGTTCCAGCTAGGCCGGGAGGTACGTCAGGCCCCTGTGCCGGCTTTCCCACAACGACGTGAGAGTACGACCGGTAGCGGACGATCTGGGTCCGCACCAGAAGCGTGCTGGAGACAGGCGAGCCCGAGCCGGGCGACGGTCAGGAGACCGCGGCCTTCACCAGCTCCACGACCTGCTTCTCGACCACGGGGCTCCACTGCTTGAGTGCGTAGGAGACCGGCCACAGGTCACCGTCGTCGAGGTTGGCCGCGTCCTGGAAGCCGAGGGTCGAGTAGCGGTAGCTGAACTTGCCCGAGTCCTGGAAGAACACGACGACCTTCCCGTCCGCGTTGGCGTAGGCAGGCATCCCGTACCAGGTCTTCGGTGCCAGCTCGGGGGCGTTCGAGGTGACCACCACGTGGACGCGCTCGGCGAGCGCACGGTCCTCCGGCGCCATCTCCGCAATCCGGTCGAGGACTGCCTGCAGTCCGTCGGCCTTCTTGGCGCCCTTCTTGCCCTCGGCGCGCAGCTCTGCGGCGCGCTCCTTCATCGCGGCGCGCTCCTGCGCGGTGAAGCCGTCGGACTCGGTCTTGGAGTTCTTCGCGGGCATTCGCGGCCCCTGCCTTTCGACGCTCGAGGCCTGGCGTGGTGCCGGCCATCTGAAGGAAGGCTAGGCCCGCCGGCAGCTCGACGCTTCTCGATTCCTGACCGGATCCGTGGCCCTCCTTCGTCGTCGACGGAGCCTGCAGGCAGGATGTGGGGATGGTGTCCAGCCCGTGGCCGATGCGCGTCGGTCAGCTGATTCTGCGCGAAGCACGCGAGAGCGACATCGAGCGGATGCTGTCGTTCCGCAACGATCCCGAGGTCAACCGGTTCATGCTCCGGACGAGGGTCGACCCCGAGACGTTCCGCCAGGAATGGCTCGCTGTGCCCTCCAGCGACACCGACTTCTCGTGCGTGGCCGAGCTCGACGGGACCGTTGTCGCGATGGGCTTCCTCGACGTCATGGACGGCATGGGCCAGCCCGGGATGCCGAAGCGCACGGAAGGGCTCATCGGCTACGTCGTCGAGCCGGGCTCATCGGGGAAGGGTGTGGCGAGTGACCTCGCCCGCGGACTGCTCGCGGCGGCGTTCGACCGGCTGGGGCTTCGCCGGGTCACCGCCGGCTGCAACGCCGACAACCCCGCCTCTGCGCGGGTGCTCGAGAAGGCGGGGATGCGGCGTGAGCAGCACGGGATCGAGGACTCCTGGCACGACGAGCTGGGGTGGGTCGACGGCTACCAGTACGCGATTCTCGCGCGTGAGTGGCAGGCCGCGGCCGTGCCCTCGAACGACCTCGTGCCCGGATGCCTCCCGTGCGACCAGCAGGCGAAGGTCGCTCTGCCTCCGCGCGAGGACGTCGTACACACCCGTCACTGGCGCGTTGCCCACGCGTTCAACAGCACGCTCCCCGGGTGGCTGGTCCTGATACCGACCCGGCACATCGCCTCGTTCACGGACCTGACGCCGGAGGCAGCCGAGGAGCTCGGCGGACTCGTACGTCGCCTGGGCGCGGCCGTGGAGGCAGTCACCGGCTGCGTCAAGACGTACCTCATGCAGTTCTCCGAGGCCGAGGGGTTCTCGCACCTGCACCTCCACCTGGTGCCGAGGCTGCCGGACCATCCCGAGGAGGCCCGCGGTCCACGAGTCTTCGCCTACATGACCGACGACCAGAGCCAGTGGCTGCCCGCGTCGGCACGCGACAGCATCGCGCTCTCGGTCCGCGCCGCGCTCGCCTGACAGATTCCACAGAAACCGCCCGTTCGCACCCCTACGCTCGGCGGATGAGTGTGGCTGAGGATCTCGACTACCGCTTCACGCCCGCCAACGCCGTGCAGCGGGGGCTCCAGGCGCTGGTGGCGACCAGAGGCGGGGCGTGGGTGTTCGCGCGCATCCTGCCCACCCTGGACACCTGGGTCCAGAGGCTGACCCACCACCGACACACCCTGCCTGGTCTGCTGGTCGGGTTGCCCGTCGTCGACCTGACCACCACCGGCCGCAGGAGCGGGCTGCCGCGGACCACGCACCTCATCGCGATTCCCCACGAGGACACGCTTGCGTTGCTCGGCACCAACTTCGGGCAGCAGTCCACCCCCGCCTGGGTCCTCAACCTCGAAGCGGAGCCGACGGCGACGCTGTCCTACCGGGGAGCCACCGTGCAGGTCGTGGCCCGGCCGGCGAGCGACGTCGAGCAGGCCGAGGTGCTGGCCCGTTCGGAGCGGCTCTACATCGGCTACCGCAAGTACCAGTCCCGCATCACTGGTCGACGCCTGCGGGTGTTCGTGATGGAGCGATCCCAGGGCTGAGTCGCGCCGCGCGTCCCGCTCGCGTTGCTGTCGCGCAGGTCGAAGTCGGACGCGGACCGTCCGGTTTGCCTTCTACAGTCGGAGCGGGTCGCGCCGACGGGGGGCGATCGCATCACGAACAGGAGCTTCACCATGGCAGAGGTCGTGCTGTTCCACCACGTCCAGGGACTCACCGAGGGGGTGCGCGAGCTCGCCGAGGCGCTCCGCGCCGGCGGGCACATCGTGCACACGCCGGACCTGTACGACGGCAAGCAGCCGTCCACGATCGAGGACGGACTCGCGCAGGCCCGCGAGATCGGCGACGAGGTCCTCGAGGAGCGCACCCGCAAGGCTCTGGAGGAGCTTCCGGCGGCCCTGGTCTTCGCAGGCGTCTCCTTCGGCGTCGGGACGGCGCAGCGGCTCGCCCAGACCCGGCCTGGCGCGCGCGGCGCGCTGCTCTACGAGGCCTGCCTGCCCGTCAGCGGCGAGTGGGCGGTCGGGCCGTGGCCCGTCGGCCTGCCGGTGCAGGTGCACGGCATGGACCAGGACCCGTTCTTCGGCCTGGAGGGCGACCTCGACGCCGCCCGCGAGCTGGTCGCCACGGCCGGGCCCGAGACCGCCGAGCTGTTCGTCTACCCGGGCGACCGGCACCTGTTCACCGACAGCTCGCTGCCGTCGTACGACGCCGACGCGACCGCACTGGTGGTCGAGCGGTCGCGCGCGTTCCTCGACCGGCTCTGAGGAAGGAGCCGCGATGGCGACCGACGCTAGGGTCGGCGGCATGGTCGCCCACCGTCTCACCAAGGACGAAGCCCGTCGGATCGCGGTCCACGCGCAGATGCTGGATGCTCGGCGCCCGCGCGACGTCGTCGACGTGGTCGACCGCCTCACCCTGCTCCAGATCGACCCCACTGCGGCGATCGCGCCGAGCGCCGACCTCGTCCTGTGGAGCCGGCTCGGCTCGGCCTACGACCCGGGCGACCTCACCCGAGCCGTCGAACGCGACCGCACCCTCGTCGAGACGGTCGCCTACATCCGGACGCCGCGCGACCTGCCGGCCGTCATCGCCGAGGTCCGCGACGCGGAGATGTATCCCGCCGCTGCGGCGTGGCTCGCGGCCAACGAGTCCTTCCGTCGCGACATCCTCGCGCTGCTGGAGAAGGAGGGGCCGCTGCTGTCGCGGGACATCCCGGACACGAGCGTCGAGCGCTGGCCGTCCTCCGGGTGGACCAACAACCGCAACATCACGAAGATGCTCGAGATGCTGGCGCTGCGCGGGGACGTCGCGATCGCGGGTCGCAAGGGACGGCAGCGCTACTGGGACCTCCCCGAGCGCGTGTTCCCGCCGGGCCTGCCCACGCTCGACCTCGAGGCTGCCGTCCGGCACCGCGACGAGCGACGGCTCGCTGCGCTCGGCATCGCCCGGTCCACCGGGCCGGTGATCCCGGGGGAGCCACCGTACGTCGGCGACGCCGGTGAGGAGGCGGTCGTCGAGGGCACGCCGGGCACCTGGCGGGTGCACCCGGCGTACCTCGGCCGCCCGTTCGAGGGCCGTACGGCGCTGCTCTCGCCGTTCGACCGGCTCATCCACGACCGGGTACGGGCCGAGCAGATCTTCGGCTTCGAGTACATCCTCGAGATGTACAAGCCGAAGGAGAAACGTCGCTGGGGGTACTTCGCCCTGCCGGTGCTCCACGGCGACCGGCTCGTCGGCAAGCTGGACGCCACCGCCGACCGCAAGGCCGGCCTCCTCGTGGTGAACGCGATCCACGAGGACGTCCGGTTCACCACGTCCATGACGGCCGCGGTTCTCGCCGAGATCGAGGATCTCGCCGGATGGCTCGGCCTCGAGGTCGCACCGTCACCGCACCGTCGACGGGGCTGACCGAGGCCTCCGTCAGGGGCGGCACGCGGGGCTGTCCCTGGTCGCCTCCCGACGGTTAGGCTCCCTTCCGGACATTCGGCTTCCGGATGGGGGAGTGGCGTGAAGGCAGACGCGAGCCCGACGGCGCGGGCGCTGCTGGCCCTCGAGCTGGTGCAGGACAGCCCGGGCATCACCGCGGAGCGGCTGGCCGCCCGGCTCGGCATCTCCGAGCGGGCCGCGCGGCGCTACGTCGGCATCCTGCGTGAGGCCGGCATCCCGGTCGAGTCCGTCCGCGGCCGCTACGGCGGCTACCGCGTCGGCCGCGGCCTCCGGCTCCCGCCCCTGCTGTTCAGCGCGACCGAGGCGCTGGGCCTGGTCATGGCCGTCCTCGACGGCCACCACCACGCGGGCGATCCCACGGACCCGGTCGGCAGCGCGCTGGGCAAGCTCGTCCGCGCCCTCCCGGCGCCGGTGGCCGCCCAGGCCGAGGCGGTCCGCCGTACGACGGCGCCCGTCCCCGACCGCGCTGCGGCCCGGCCCGACCCGGAGACCACCTCCGCACTCGTCCAGGCCTGCTCGGAGCGGCGACGGGTCCGGGTCGACTACCGCTCCGAGGCCGGGTCGGAGTGGCTCGTGGAGGTCGAGCCGTGGGCGGTCGTGGTGCGCCACGGACGGTGGTACCTGCTCTGCCACTCGCGGACGAGCGACGCCCGTCGTGCCTACCGGGTGGACCGGATCCGCAAGGTCGAGGTCCTCGACGCCGGCTTCAGCCCGCCCCCCGACCTCGACCCGGTCGCGATGCTGGAGGAGCACCTGGCGGTCGGGTGGGAGTACGACGTCGAGGTCGTCATCGGTGCCCCCGCCGAGGCCGTGGGGCGCTGCCTGCCGCGCACGCTCGGCAGGGTCGAGGCAGTCGACGAGTGCACCTCGCGTCTGGTCGGCAGCACGAGCAACCCGCTCTGGTACGCCGAGCAGCTCGTCGCGATCCCGGCGTCGTACCGCATCGCGGGCTGTGCCGAGCTGCGGGAGGCGGCCCGTCGTCTCGGCAGCAGGCTGCTGGCCGCGGCGGGGACGGAGTAGCGCCCGGCCCGCCTGCCCTTGTCGGGCCGGACGACCGGCGCGACGCGGCCCTGCTTGGTCGTACGCCGACGTGTCGAGCAAGATGACCACGTGCGCGACTGGTGGCGACGGAGTCTCTCCCGCGGGATGACGCGGCTGCGGAACGACGGCCGCGGGGCCCTGCTGTGGTCCCTGCGCATCACGGTGGCCGCGGTCGCGAGCTATGTCGTCGCGACGTGGCTCTTCCCGGGCAGCCAACCCCTGCTCGCACCGCTGACCGCGATGCTGGTCGTGCAGGTGACCCCGGTGTCGCTGCTCGCCAGCGGTCTCGACCGCGTGGTGGCCGTGGTCGCCGGGGTCGCGGTCGCAGTGGCGTTCGCGGCGGTCGTCCCGCTCGAGTGGTGGAGCCTCGGCCTGCTGATCCTCGTGTCCATCACCATCGGGCAGGCGCTGCGGCTGCGCGCGAACCTGATCGAGGTCGCGATCAGCGGGATGCTCGTGCTCGGGGTCGGCTCGTTGAGCGCCGGGTCCGCGGCGTGGCAGCGCATCGCCGAGACGCTGGTGGGTGCCGCGGTGGGCATCGTGGCGAACCTGCTGTTCCCGCCCAAGGTGGCCAGCGGGGACGCGGGACGGGCGATCGACGGGCTCGCCGACTCCGTGAGCGAGCTGCTGAACCGCGCGGCCGACGAGTTGACCGACCTGGTGACCGGGGGTGGAGACATCGGCGCCGCTGCCCGGGACTGGCTGGGGGAGGCACGACGCATCACCCACGAGATCCCGCGGGTCGGCGCCCTTCTGCTGCACGCCGAGCAGGGCCGTCGGCTGAACGTCCGGGCGGTGGGCACCCCCGACGTGGGACCCGGGCTGCGTCAGGGGCTCGAGGCCCTGGAGCACTCCTCCGTGGCGATCCGCGGGATGTTCCGCGCGCTGATGGACGCGACGCACGACCCCGCCTGGGCCGAGGACGACACCACCGAGGACGTGCTGCGCGGGCTCGCCGAGACGTTCCGCGAGATGGGCGCCGGCGTCGACGCGTTCGGACAGCTGGTGCACGACGAGGCAGAGCCCACCGCCCACCTGGTGCCGACGGACGTGCCCGCGCTGCGTGAGGCGCTCGAGGGTCTGCACGAGGCGCGTGCCCGGCACGAGGATCTGCTGACGGCGGGCACCACGGCCCAGGTGCTCGAGCTGAACGCTGCCGTGCTGTCGACCGTGAAGCGGCTGCTCCGGGAGATGGACCTCGACGAGCGCGTCCGGCGCCAGCTCCGGCTGCTGCCACCGTCCCGGCCCCGGCGGGGACCCGCCGGGACCGACGCCCCCGATCGGCCCCGAGTCCTCGCGGGAACCCTCGCCCGACGCGGAGACGCAGGTGCTCCCGACGATCCCCGGGCCCGCGAAGGGCAGGCGGCGCCCCTGACGGGAGCCCGTGAGCCGTCGCTGAGGGGCTACTGCACCACGGTGACGGTCTCGCAGTCGAAGAGGGTGTCGAGCGGGTCGGCAGGGCCGTAGTAGGAGACCTCGTCGTCTCCCGCACCGCAGTGGATCGTGTCCGCAGCGTCGTCGTCGTCGAGCTTGACCACGTCGTCCCCTCGTCCGGCGCGGACGTCGTCCTCCCCGTCCGTCACGCCGACGAAGTCGTTGCCGTCGCCGGCCCGCAGCACGTCATCGTCGTCGGGCGCAGTTGCGTCGAACGAGGTGGGCACCCAGTCGGTCAGGGAGTCGTCGCCGTCCCAGCCACGGAGGTGGTCGCCCCCGGCGCCGCCGTACAACGTGTCGTCACCGCCCTGGCCGCGCAGCACGTCGACCCCGTCCCCGCCGGCCACGGTGTCCCGACCCCGACCGCCCTTCAGCCAGTCGTCTCCCGCCTGGCCGAAGAGGGTGTCGTGGTTCCGCCCGCCGTACAGGTTGTCCTTCCCGCCGGTTCCCTCGAGGAAGTCGCGGCCGGGGCCGCCGTGGACCACGTCGTCACCCGCGCCGGCCTCCACCTTGTCCGCGCCCGGGCCGCCGAAGACCTTGTCGGCGCCGGCGCGGGCCCGCACGAAGTCGTCACCGGCCCGGCCGTGGATGGTGTCGTCCTCGGCCGTCCCGGTGAGCGAGTCGTCGCGTGCCGTGCCGTCGATCGTGGCCGCGGCGGCGGCGGTGGCCCCGAGCCCCAGCAGGGCGGCGGGTGCGAGCAGGAGCAGGCGGTGTGTGCGCATGGTGTCCCCCTTTGTCCGTCACCTCGACCCTGCCTGGTTTCTCGGTGGCAGTCCAGACCTGCGCGCCGGCCGGCCTCAGACCGGCCGGGTCACCGCGTCACCTCGAAGACGCCGTGCGCGCCT
>CAVQSC010000039.1:0-7421 GCA_963715375.1 uncultured Actinomycetota bacterium
GGTGCAGAAGAAGCTCGTCGAGATCACCTCCGACGAGCCGGTGCGCACCGAGACCTACGAGGGTGGCGCCACCGCGATCGGCGAGCACGTGGACCACGAGTTCACGATGACCGAGACCGGCATCGACGTACTCCAGGTCGACCTGGACTGGCCGATGCCCGACGACCTCGACCTCGAGGTGTACCGGAAGAACGCCGACGGCTCGCTGACCCAGGTCACCTCCTCCGGCAACGCGCCCGGCTCGAAGGAGCAGGCGGAGGTCGCGGCACCCGAGCCGGGGACCTACGTGCTCCGGGTCATCAACTTCGCATCCGCGACGCCGTCGTACACCCTGACCGCGACGTTGTTCGACTCCACCGTCGTGGACTCGACGGAGGTGCCCGGCCTCATCGAGAACTGGACGCTCTCGTGCGAGAAGAACGGCCGGGTGCTCGAGCAGGTGCCGGTCGTGGTGGACCGCGGTGAGCAGGTCAAGGTCGACCTCGACGTCTGCTCGCGCAGCTGGAGCAAGGTGCTCTGACCCGCAGACCTCGGCCACCGGTGGCCCGGACCATGCCACCGGTGGTCGAGCCCTTCTCAGGGCCCGACAGGCTCGGTGTTCGACAGCTTCTCGGAGAGCTCGCGGGACAGGTCGTGCGCCTTGATCAGCCACGAGGCCCCGAAGGCGTAGACCGACACGACCTCGCCCACGTACAACGCGGTGAAACCCAGGATCGTCGCCTCGACCATCCCGCCGACGACCACCCAGGCGACCGCGGCGAGGATCAGGACCCCGCAGCCCCGGTGGAACAGCACCCGCCTCTGCCGCTGGGTGTACTGCTTCTCCCTGTGGGCGAACACGAAGCAGAGCGCCGCGAGGGACAGGATGAAGATCGCCGCGCTCGTGAAGTGGACCGCCGCCACGGCCGTCTCCCCGAAGGTCTCCTGCAGCTTCGTGGGCGCCCCCTCGCCGAGGTGGGGCCGAGCGGTCGGCAGCAAGGCGACACCGAGGACGGCCACGCCGGCGAGGGTGCTCAGCCAGTAGTCCGCCTTCGTGGGCTGCGCGGCCATGTAGGTGATGAGGAGGACCCCGACGATGCAGAGGCTGCCGACGAAGAGGTCGCGCGCCGGGCTGTGGTAGTACGCGCTCAGCGACCCCCGGACCACCGCGTCGGCTCGCAGCAGGAAGAGCCAGTCGATCAGGAACAGCAGCGTCGGCAGCGCGAGGCCGATGACTCCGACGCCTCGGCGGATGTGCAGGTAGGAGCGAACGTAGAGCGCCCGCGGGTCGTCACGACCGGTCAGGTCGTCCGGGACCTTGAACGTGTCCGTCGTCAGATTGACCATGTCTCCCCCGTTTCGGGGCTGCTCTGGATCGGTTTGCGTGCTGTCGTCCGCTTTGAGGTTGCTCGTACCGTCGGCGAACGGTCAATAGCCCTGCCGGGCGGTCCGGCAGAATGTCGTAGATGAGCGACCGACTCTCCGCGACCGAGCTGATCGACCTCGTCCTCGACGAGGGCTCCTGGAGCTCGTGGGACACCCCACCGGTGCGGGGGCCGATCTCGGAGGAGTACGCCGCCGAGCTGCGTGCGGCCGAGGAGAAGACCGGGCTCGACGAGTCGGTGGTCACCGGCGAGGGCCTGATGCACGGACGTCGCGTCGCCGTGGTCGCCTGCGAGTTCCGCTTCCTCGCCGGCTCGATCGGGGTCGCCTCAGCCGAGCGCCTGGTCACCGCCATCGAGCGCGCCACCGTCGAGGGGCTGCCGCTGCTGGCGGCCCCCGTGTCGGGTGGGACCCGGATGCAGGAGGGCACGGTCGCCTTCATGCAGATGGTGAAGATCTCCGCGGCGATCGCGGCGCACAAGCACGCGGGACTGCCCTACCTCGTCTACCTTCGCAACCCCACCACCGGCGGGGTGATGGCGAGCTGGGGCTCCTTGGGCCACGTGACCGTGGCCGAGCCCGGGGCGCTGGTGGGCTTCCTCGGCCCGCGGGTCTACGAGGCGCTGTACGACAAACCCTTCCCGCAGGGCGTGCAGACCTCGGAGAACCTGTACGCCCACGGCCTGATCGACGCCGTCGTCCCTCCCACCGAGATCGCCGCGATCCTCGACCGCGCCCTGACCGTCCTCCTCGCCCCCAGGACCGCGCTCGGGGAGATCCCGAACCCGGTCGACGAGGAGGTGCCCGACGTCGACACCTGGGAGTCGATCACCCGCTCCCGCCGGCCCGAGCGGCCCGGCGTGCGACGCCTGCTGCGGTACGCCGCGACCGACGTGATCCCGTTGAACGGCACCGGCCAGGGCGAGGCCGACCCGGGGCTGCTGATCGCCCTCGCCAGGTTCGGCGGCTCGCCGTGCGTCTTCCTCGGCCAGGACCGCCGGGGCCAGACCGAGTCGCACCCGCTGGGACCGGGCGCGCTGCGCGAGGCCCGTCGCGGCATGCGGCTCGCCGCCGAGCTCGGCCTCCCGCTCATGACCGTGATCGACACTCCCGGCGCGGCGCTGTCGGTCGAGGCCGAGGAGGGCGGCCTCGCCGGTGAGATCGCCCGGTCGCTGGCCGACCTGGTGACCCTGGACGCACCGACGCTCACGCTGCTTCTCGGTCAGGGCACCGGCGGCGGCGCGCTGGCGCTGCTCCCGGCAGACCGGGTCATCGCCGCCCAGCACGCCTGGCTGTCGCCGCTGCCGCCCGAGGGCGCGAGCGCGATCGTGCACCGCGACATCGAGCACGCCCCCGACATGGCCCGCGCCCAGGGCGTGCGGTCGCTGGACATGCGGGCGGCCGGGATCGTCGACCGGATCGTCGTGGAGAAGCCCGACGCCGCCGACGAGCCGGAGGAGTTCTGCGCCCGGCTCGGCGAGGTCCTGAGCTACGAGCTCGCGGAGCTGTGGCAGCGCGACCGGTCCACGCTGGTGGAGCAGCGCACGGCGCGATACCAGAGGATCGGCCAGGTCGCAGCGAAATGACGGCTTTGTGGAGAAGGTGTTGCGAAGCCGCGGATGACCCCTTGATCTGTATCCGAGCCGTGTGAGTTCTGTGCACCACCTGACCCGGCGCCGCGGGTACCTTTGGTGACACGAGCTATCCGGGGGGACGGCTTGGTGAACAGAGTGAGCTGAGAAGCGGGCGGCCCGGGGGTGGGCCGCCCGCTTCTCAGTTCGTCGAGGTGCGTGCGAGCGCGATCGACCACTGCAGGTGGCTGTTCACGACCTCGATGAAGGCGTCCTCGTCGTCGCCTTGGAGCTTCTCGACGATCCGGTCGTGCTCGGCGATCGCCGCCTCCATCCGGTCCGCACGTCCTCGCACCATGGTCGAGGTGAACAGCGTCTGCCGCTCGCGCAGCGACCGGTACATCTCCGATAGCACCTCGTTGCCGGCTCCGTCGACGATGATCTCGTGGAAGAGCCGGTCCGCCGCGGTGAAGCCAGCGGTGTCCTGCTCGCGGCGGCGTCGCCTGGTCTCCTCGTGCACCTGCAAGAGCTCGGAGAGGAACTTCTCCCGGTTCTCGAACGACCTCGCCGCGGTGTAGTTCTCCACGAGGATCCTCGCCTCGAGGACGTCCTCCACCTCCTGGGGGCTGAACGACGCCACCACCGCACCGCGACCCGGCTCCACCCGGACGAGCCCCTCGGCCTCGAGCCGCAGCAACGCCTCGCGCACGGGGGTGCGGCTCAGCCCGATCTCCCGGGCCAGAGCGGTCACCGTGATCAGCTCACCCGCGGGGTACACCGCGTTGAGGATCGCCCACTTGGCGAAGTCGTAGGCACGCTGCGCTGAGTTGGGGCGCGGCGGGCGGGCAGAGGAACGCATGGTGCGTCAATCGTAAAGAAGGCGGGTCACCCTCGCAGAAGAGTTCAACGAGTCCCGAAACTCGTAACCACTCGGTGACGCGCTCGTTGGAGGCGACATGACGCACGCGACACGGCGCAGCCGCCTCCTGCTCGCCACGGCCACGCTGCTCGCCCTCGCGGTCCCGGTCGTCCCGGCCACGGGCGCGGTGCCCATCCCGCCCGGTCCGCATGGACTCCACGGTGCCGCAGTTCGAGGGCCGTGCGGCGACGCCCGACCCGGTCCGCAGCAGGCGCGTGCCGCAGCACCCCTTCCTCGCGGCCGAGGGTCGCAACAGCATGCACAACGACGGCTACGCCACCGACGCCTACGCCGGACCCGGCCCGCTCGGACGCGACCTCGAGCTGACCAGCGCGACCTACGGCGTCGAGGAGTGCGCGACCATGGCCTTCGACCGGGCGGGCCGGATCGAGGCGCTCTGCGGGGGCCTCGAAGGGTCGCGGCTGATGCTGCTCGACCCCGAGACGCTCGACGTCCTCGCCGCCCACCCGCTGCCGCCCCGCAAGCCCAACCCGGAGAAGAGCCCGCTCGAGGACATCTGCGCCGGCGCGTACTTCTACCTCGACCACCGCGACCGCGCCGTCATCGCCACCACGAACGCCGAGGTGTGGGTGGTGGCCCAGGCCGAGACCCCCGTCGGCACCGGGTTCGAGCTGAAGCGCAGGTACGACGTCTCGAGCGCCGTGCCCGGCGACGACTGCCTGGTGGCGCTGCTCCCCGACTGGGACGGCCTGATCTGGTTCGTGACGCAGGAGGGTGGCGTCGGGACCGTCCACCCGCGCACCGGCAGGGTCCGCAGCATCCGGCTCGACGGCGAGAAGATCGTCAACTCCTTCGCCACCGACGAGACCGGTGGCGTGTTCATCGTCAGCGACCACGCCATGTACCGGTTCGACAGCGGCCGTGGTGGGCGCCCGGTCGTCACATGGCGGGAGACCTATGACCGCGGGTCGGTCCAGAAGCCCGGCCAGCTGTCGCAGGGCTCCGGCACCACACCGACCCTCGTCGGTCGCGACCTCGTCGCCATCACCGACAACGCCGACCCGCGGATGCGGGTGCTCGCCTACAAACGCAGCGCCGACCCGCGCCGCCACCGCCGGGTGTGCGCCCAGCCGGTGCTGCGCAAGGGGGCGAGCGCGACCGAGAACAGCATCGTCGCGGTCGGCCGGGCGGTGCTGGTGGAGAACAACTACGGCTACACCGGGCCCGCCTCGACCATGAACGGCGCCACGACGACCCCGGGCATCGCGCGCGTGGACTTCCGCCGCGACGGCTGCTCGGTGCGGTGGACCTCGAACGAGATCGCACCCACCTCGGTGCCGAAGGCCTCGCTGGCCAACGGCCTGCTCTACGTGTACACGAAGCCCGCCGGGGAGCCGGCCGACCCGTGGTACCTCACGGCGATCGACGTCCGGACCGGCAGGACCGCCTGGCGCCGGCTCACCGGCACCGGGACACAGTGGAACAACCACTACGCTGCGATCTACCTCGGCCCGGACGGGTCGGCCTACGTCGCCACACTCGCAGGCGTACTGCGCCTGAAGGACGGGAGCTGAGATGGGCACCTACGTCGTCACCGGGGCCGCCTCCGGCATCGGCGCCGCCACGGCGGACCTGCTGCGCGAGCAGGGGCACCGCGTGATCGGGGTGGACCGCTCGCCCACCGACATCACCGCGGACCTGTCCACGACGGACGGCCGCGCGGAGGTGGTGCGCCGGGTCGAGGAGCTGGCGCCCGAGGGCATCGCCGGGTTCGTGCCCTGCGCCGGGGTGGCCGGCCTGACCGGGGTGGACCCCCGGCTCGTGGTGTCGGTCAACTACTTCGGGACTGTCGACGTACTCACGGGGCTGCGACCCCTGCTGGCCCGGGCCGCCGAGAACGGTGAGCACCCGGCCGTCGTGCTGCTCTCCTCGAACTCCGTGACCTGCCAGCCCGGATGGGCGTCCGATGTCGCCGGGGCCTGCGTGGAGCACGACGAGGAGAAGGCACGCCGGCTTGCCGACGGGCAGCAGGCGGTGAACGTCTACCCGGCCACGAAGGCCGCCCTGGCGTGGTGGGCCCGGCGCGAGGGCGTGAAGCCGGCCTGGATCGGCGCGGGCATCCGGGTGAACGCCGTGGCCCCCGGCCTGATCGCCACCGCGATGACCGACCAGCTGCGGGAGGACCCCGAGCTCGGGGTGTTCGCCGACGCCTACCCGAGCGCGGTCGGCCGCCCCGGACGCCCTGAGGAGGTCGCCGCCACGATCGGCTTCCTGCTCTCGGAGCAGGCGAGCCTGGTCGTGGGGGCGACCCTCTTCGTCGACGGCGGGACCGACGCGATCATGCACCCGATGAAGCCCGAGGGCATGAACGTGCCGGCGATCGCGATGAGCGTGGCCCAGAAGGTCGCCGGGGTGGCGACCAAGGTCCAGGCCCTGCGCAAGCGCTAGAACATCAGGGAGTTCGCGGGGTCCTCCAGGATCCCGGCGACGTCGGCGAGGAAGCGCGAGCCCTTCTCGCCGTCGACGAGCCGGTGGTCGAACGAGAGCGCCAGCGTCGTGATGTCGCGGGGCTTGATCTTCCCCTTGTGGACCCACGGCTGCTTGCGGACCGCGCCGAAGCACAGGATCGCGGACTCGCCCGGGTTGATGATCGGCGTACCGGCGTCGACCCCGAACACCCCGACGTTCGTGATCGTGAACGACCCGCCGCTCATCTCCGCCGGCTGGGTCCTCCCCTCACGGGCGGTCGCGGCCAGCGCGTTGATCGCCCTGGCGAGGTCGACCATCGACATCTGGTCGGCGTCCTTGACGTTCGGGACGACCAGGCCCCGCGGCGTGGCGGCCGCGATGCCGAGGTTCACGTAGTTCTTGAACACGACCTCGCCGGCGGCGTCGTCCCAGGTCGCGTTGACCTCCGGCGTACGACGGGCGGCCAGGATGCACGCACGGGCCACGACCAGGAGCGGCGACACCTTCACGTCGCGGAAGTCGCGGTGGCTCGCGAGCTTCTCGACGTACTTCATCGTCTTCGTGACGTCGACGGTGATCCACTCGGTGACGTGCGGCGCGGTGAAGGCCGACTGCACCATGGCCTGGCCCATCATCTTGCGGACGCCCTTGATCGGCTCACGGGTCTCCCGCTCGCCGGAACGGACGGCGGGCGCGAAGGCTGCCGGCTCGGCTGGCGCGGCCGCGTCCCCGCTGAAGCCCTCCACGTCGGCGCGGGTGATCGTGCCGTTGGGGCCGGTCGGGGTGACCGAGCGCAGGTCGATCCCGAGGTCCTTGGCGAGCTTGCGCACAGGGGGCTTGGCGAGCACCTGCACGTTGGACTCCGCGGGGGCGCTCGTCCTGGCCGCGCGAGCCGGGACGGCAGGCTCGTCGGCCTCCACCACGGCCTGCGACTGGGCGCCGCCGGGGGCGAACGAACCCTGCACCTGCATCAGGGTCGCCGCGCCCGCGTCGGTCGCCGGGGTGGCGCCGCCCTTGCGGGGACGGCGCTTGGCCTCGACGGTGCGCGGGCCGTAGCCGACCAGCGTCTTCATCGGGGCCTCTTCGGCCTCGGGCGGGTCTCGGCTTGGTCTCGACGGGCTCGGCCGCCTTGGCCGCCT